>DLHP01000038.1 GCA_002483285.1 Flavobacterium sp. UBA7665 | reverse complement strand
CACTTCGCGTGATTAAGAGATAATAAAGTTTTGTTTTGATTCGGAAGAGGGTTGTTTTCATAGGCAGCCCTTTTCCATTTAAAAAAAACTACCAAGAATGAAAAAACCGGTGAGCGATCACCGGTTTTTTATTATTTCTTTTTCTTTTTAGATTTCTCTTTTTTCTTAGCTTTTTCTTTTTTGGCTTTTTCTTTTGCCTTTTCTTTCTTTTTCTTCTCTTTCTCTTTTTCCTTTGCTTTTTTCTTTTTTTCTTTTTCTTTAGCCCTTTTCTTTTCCTTGGCTTTTTTCTCTTGCTCTTTTTTGTCGGCTTTGTCTTCTTTCTTCATTTTCTTGGTTTTCTTTTCGCCTTTCGGTTTTTTTTGAGTTTGTAAATCCGTATCCTTCATAGCTATCTCTACAGCATCCGGTTTATTTTCGGGAATTGCTTTGGGCGCCTCTACAACAGCTGCCGGGGTTGTTTTAGTTACCCTGGGCGTTCTTTTTTGTACCGCAGTAGTTCTCGAACTGGCAGTAGCAGAAGGTTTGGGAGCGGCCGCTACCGGATTTTTAGCAACCGCGGTCCTGGTTGTTCGCACCGGGGTTTTTCTTACTGCCGGTTTTGGTGTAGTGACAGCCGCTTTCGGCGCTGCCGTATTAGTTGTTGCAGCCTGCTCTGTTTCGGCTTTCGGAGTGGCTACGGTTTTCTTTTTTGGAGGTTGTTGCATATATATGGACAATTGGTTAACGATTTAGTAAAAGTAACCAAATAAGACGTATCCCAATGTTAAGTTTTTGAGCAGCAGAACGTACCGTCAAAGAGTAAGACGCTCAGAATAATTTGCCAACAAATCCCATCATAACTGAACGGTATACAAATAGATTACAGCAGTATATCAAAAAGACTCGGCTACCACAGGGAAAGTGGTAGGTAACCGGAAGGGAACGGGACCTGTAAAAGCGACATCGGCCACCAATGTCAAAACTCTAAATTCCAATGTTAAGTTTTGTGTTCGTTGTTAAAACGGTCTAAATATTTAGTTAAGTTTACCTCGAAAAAACCAACACACCATGAAAATTTTAGATTTCTTAAAGCGCCATAAGAAAGTCCAGTTTGTCTCAGAAATTGATTTTATCACCAATTTGGGTAGGCAATCTCACCTGGCTGTTGAAATGCTTGTTGCGTTGCGCGAGTTCGATATTGAAGAAGACCACGAATTTGAAATCGAATATTTTTTTCACAGTAACAGCATAGAAAAAGCAAAGCAATTGCAAAAGGAACTGAGCGCTATCAATTCATTGAAAGGCAATGAAGTAATCGAATCTAAGCGCCCCATCGTAATAAAAGGCCAGACCGCCCCGGTAAAAATGATGCATGAAACGTTGAAAAAATGGGCCACCCAAATGTGTGAACTGGGTTACAAACACGATTGCCGGTTTGAAAACTGGCAAATAAAGCGGTAACCCAACTCTTGAAAGGCGTTTTATAAATCCTGATATTTTCTTTACCTTCCTCAAAATTAATCATTTGGTAACACTTACTAAATGACCAGAAAATTCGTAATCGATAGCTTTACGAAAAGCTTAGTTATGACAACAAATCTTATCATTTTTGGAGTTCTCTTATTATTGGGCATCACTTTGCTCATCCTTATCGTCCGCGAAAACATCAAATATTGGAAATCCGAAATGAACTCAAACATCAGGTACAAGACCAGGTTAGGAGGAGGGTTCTACATTTATGAGGATGAATATTAATCCTGTCGGTAGTAAAAAATGTTATTGCCTATAAAAAATAGGTAAAGCTTCCTCTAAAGCGTTAACTTTAATCGACAGCCAATAGATTGCTTTTAGATACAATAGCGATTTTGATAATTGCGACGTTGCGCTTAAAAGTCCATCATAATTAGCAATTCGCACTTTTCTCTTTAGTATTCATCGTCGTAAATATTGAAATCGCTTCCCAATCGCGTCTTGTATCCCAAGTTCGAATCCGCTTTCCGTTTCCGGTAATCAATATTTTCCCTGACAATCAACACGAGCAGCACCGAGGCCAGCAACAAAAGGGTACTTAAAATGACAATACTCGTTACCATAACTTTTTTTTGTAAAGTTAGTAAGTCCTGTTTGTTTGCTGATTTTGAAAATGTTACGAAATTTTTAATTCATTATTTTCTATTGGCTGTACTTATTTTGGATGATCAAAACGCAGTAGCAATTTCTTAACCGCTGCTTAGCGTCTTATTCATGTAGCTTGGTTTACTTTGATAAAAAAGTATGAACTATTTCATGTTGACTTATCTGAAATCGTTTGGGAATTTATTTTCCGCAACCAAGGAATGGCTTTTCCTAAGGGCCATGCATTCTACTTTTATTCACTGATCTGCGTGCGTAATCACTATGGATAAAGGACCAGCTGCCAGATTCACCAGGCAGCAATTCGGGCCCGATTTTAAATGGGGCATTTCTACCGCAGCATTCCAGGTTGAAGGCTCACATGACCTTGATGGCAAAGGTTTATCGATTTGGGACGTCTTTGCGGCCCGGAAAGGCAAGATCAGGAATAACGACCAACCCGGCAATGCCTGTGATTTCTACAACACTTTTAAGGATGATATTGCGTTAGTCCGCGAACTGAACATTCCTAATTTTCGTTTCTCATTGAGCTGGCCAAGATTATTGCCTTTGGGCACAGGCAGCAGCAATCATAAGGGAATCGATTACTATAATCGTGTAATCGACTTTATGCTGGAATGCGGCATCACACCATGGGTCACACTATACCACTGGGACCTGCCACATACACTCGAACTCAAAGGCGGCTGGACCAACCGCGACGTCGTTTCCTGGTTTTCAGAATATTCAGCGCTTTGTTCTAAACATTTTGGAGATAGGGTTTCCAATTGGATGGTCATGAATGAGCCCTCGGTTTTTACCGGAGCCGGATATTTCCTGGGCATCCACGCACCAGGCAAACGCGGACTGACGAACTACCTAAAGGCCATCCACCATGCTACTTTGGCCACCACTGCAGGCGCCACGGTTTTAAGGGATTTGATACCTAGTTCCAATATCGGAACCACATTTTCGTGTACCCATATTGAACCTGTCGACGAGCTTAAAAAAAATAGGCTCGCAGCCAACCGCGTCGACACGCTATTGAACAGGACTTTTATAGAACCCATCTTGGGCCTCGGTTATCCACATTCCGATTTCCCCGTGCTAAGGAAAATAGAGAAGTACATGCACAGCGGGGACGAAACCAGGATGGCCTTCGATTTTGATTTCATCGGTATCCAATGTTACACACGTGAAATCGTGCGTTCATCAATACTTACACCTTATATCGGTGCATCCATCGTCAAAGCGCCCAAAAGAAATGTGACGCTAACGCAAATGGATTGGGAAGTCTATCCCGAATCGATATATCATTTAATCAAACGATTCAGTTCTTATGAGGGAATTCGCAAACTGATCATTACAGAGAATGGGGCTGCATTTCCCGATAAGGTAGACAATAACCAAGTAAACGATACCATGCGCGTAGCTTATTTGCAAGACCATCTGGTTCAAGTCCTGAGAGCCAAACAGCAGGGCTTTAAAACCGACGGCTATTTCGTATGGACACTCACCGATAATTTTGAATGGGCAGAAGGATTCCATCCGCGATTCGGCCTGGTCCATGTAAATTTCAACACCCAGCAAAGGATCATAAAGCAATCGGGTTTGTGGTACCAACAATTTTTAAGTTAAAGCGATATTCATTTTAAATCTATAACATGAAAATATTATACGCAATACAAGGCACAGGAAACGGTCACCTAAGTCGTGCCGCAGATATTATCCCATGCCTGCAACGCCATGGCGAAGTAGACATCCTGGTAAGTGGTATTCAGGGCGACCTGCCATTGCCTTTTCCCATCAAATACCAATTGAAGGGACTCAGCTTTATCTTCGGGAAAAAGGGTGGTGTGGATTTGCTCAAAACCTTTACCCGCTGCCATCCGCGAAAATTATACAAAAGCATCCAGCAGCTTCCGGTAGAAAATTACGATTTGGTGATCAGCGATTTCGAGCCCGTATCTTCATGGGCATGCTATGTCAAAGACAAGCCTTGCATTGCACTGAGCCACCAGGCGGCGGTGTTGTCTGACGATTTCCCCAAACCAGAATCCAAGGACAAGTTTGGCAAATTGATCCTGCAAAATTACGCCCCTGCCGATTTCAAATACGGGTTCCACTTTAAGGGCAACGGCGACAGCATTTATACGCCGGTAATACGCCAACAGGTGCGCAACCACGAAATTACCGATCTCGGGCATTATACCGTATATCTGCCGTCTTATGACGATCCTACACTAATGGAGAAACTACTCGAATTTCCAGCAATCAAATGGGACGTTTTCTCGAAACACAATACTAAAAAAATCGTTAGGGGCAATATTACGATACAACCCATAAACAACTTGCTTTTTACGGCGAGCATGGCCTCATCGTCGGGCGTGCTTTGCGGCGCAGGTTTTGAAACACCAGCCGAGGCATTGTACCTGGGCAAGAAGTTATTGGTCATCCCGATGAAAAACCAGTACGAGCAACAACTCAATGCAGCCGCTTTAGAACAAATGAATGTGCCGGTCATCAGGAGTCTTAAACCCAAATGGGATACTATACTATCGGGATGGCTGCAAAACGGGCCACGTATTGCGGTTAACTATCCGGATATCACGCAGGATATTGTCGATAGGATTGTAGAAAAACACGGCAAGTAATCAGTCCTTGGATTGGATAACTTCAATAAGCAACGTCTTCATGTCGAGCAGCGCGTTGAGATCCTTGGGGTCAGAACTGTCCACTTCATCATCAGGCTCTCCTTTGAAATCGTTGGCATCATACCTAAAAATTTCCCATTTCCCATTTTGGTATTCCAAGGCGGTTAGGTTTTCTACCCAGTCACCCGAATTCAGGTAAATTACAGCGCCTTTGTCGTTTTCAATCGTCCTGATTTCAGGCTGGTGGATGTGCCCGCAAATCACATAACTGTAACCGTTCTCAATGGCGAGCCCGGCGGCAGTATTTTCAAAATCGTTGATGAATTTTATGGCATCCTTAAAACGGGCCTTGATGCGCTTAGAGAAACTCATTTTCTCTTTTCCTAAAAGGTTGAGGCACCAATTGGCAAATCGGTTGATGAGGATCAGCGTATCGTACCCTACGGCTCCAAGTTTGGCGAGCCATTTAGAGTTCTGCATGGTCACATCAAAAACATCCCCATGGAAAATCCACGCTTTCTTGCCATCCAAATCCAAAACCAACTTGTTTTGCAATTTGAAACTGCCCACATTGAGGTCGGTAAATTTCCTGAACATTTCATCATGGTTGCCGGTAAGGTAATATACGGGCACATTCTCGGCCATGTATTTCATGATTTTCCGCACCACTTTCATGTGTGATTGCGGCCAATACGATTTGCTGAATTGCCAGATATCAATGATGTCACCATTGAGGACAATGGCTTTGGGTTTGATGCTCTGCAAATAAAGGAGGAGTTCCTTGGCGTGGCAGCCGTAAGTGCCCAGATGCACATCAGAAATAACCACTAGGTCTACATTTCGTTTTCCCATGTTCCAAAACTTGCAAATAATCTTAATTAGGCCGTTAAGCCAACGTGATTAAATTATCATTAAAGCTCTTGGGTTTTTAAAGATTTTTACAAAAATAAAATATACACTTAAAATACAGAGAACACAGAAACCTCATATTTGTCTACGCAAACCCTCCAAATCTTTCAAGTTTTAAAGAAGTAGTTTTTTTGTAGTTTTAATACTGTTTTGAGAAAATACCGCCAGGCTTTGGGCGGTATTTTTTATCAAAAATAGTAGGTGCTAAAAAACACAATTTTCACGAATTAATTGCTAACAAATCCACTCAGGGATTTAATTTTACAATACAAAGAAATGGATACGAACTTAATAAGTTTGGTTGCCCTGTTATCAATCGCATTTGTCATGATGCTATGGATTATCAAAAGGAACATCAAGCAAAAGAAAGATTTTGACAAACGTATATGATACAAGCTTGGTTTATTGCGGTTAAGCAATGGAAGTATTGTTTATGGATAGGTGTATTTTTAAAAGTATGTCGTTAAATTCTAAGATATTGAAAGACATTCTAACGCATTAGAAAACGCGGGGTCATAAAGTTACACCAAATAAAAACGGGACAATCCGACCAAAAAGTCAAACTATCCCGCCTCAGTGGAGTCGCCGAGAATAGCTTCGCTCAACCCTTAAAATCCATACCTGCAAATGCCATTTGTTGTTTTTTACAAAGACAGACGTCTGTAAACGAAAAAATCCATTCAAGTGAACTTGATGGATTTTTTCTTTTTACATCCGCCATCAAATGGCCAGTGTTGTGGAGTCGCCGAGAATCGAACTCGGGTCCAAACAAGCAACTAAAGAGCTTTCTACACGCTTATTCCCTGTTTGGGTTTTCGACGTTGGGCTAGGACAGGAACAACCACCAAACGCTTAGCTTCTTTAATTTTCGTCACCGCTTAAAAGCATTGCGGCACTTAGGTTCCTATTTACGATTTACCTATACCGACCGCCAAGAACCGAGGCTTTCGAGGTAAATCCTGCTTTCCTACCTTGTAGGACGAGGCTCATCTTACTATGAATTCAGATTAAGCAGCAAGAGCGTAGTTTCCTTCGCCGTGTAAAGTTTTGGGACATGGATTTACGAGATTTGTCCCCGTTCTCGGCGTGCTTACTCATCAATTCGACTTGCTGTCAAAACCAGTCGACCCCAATTTTGCTGTAAGCTGTATGCTTTGAAGCGTGCAAATATAATACGAAAATTCAGTTTTGGTTGTTAATCCCAATATAAAGTTTTTTGGGGCGTGCCGGCAGAAGTAAATTTAATGGGAATAGGAACACTTGGCCTGCCGTCGCGCTTTCCGTTACAATCTTTTTAGCGACTTCAATCCAATTACTCTTAATATCAGCACTTCTGTCATTCCAACGATAGGAGCAATCTCAACAAGCTAAAAAGGATTTCCACTGCAATCGCTCACGCAAAGCACCAGTTTCCATATCCACAATCTTGTAGTCTTTCAGCGCAGCAGTCTTGCTTCTTTCAGCGCCAGCGGTCTTTCAGCGCAGCGGTCTAAAATCTACTCCTCATCCCCAAACCTAAACGGATAATCCCCAAACAAAGGCGCCAACTTCCTAACCGCATACGTATTTCTCGTAAACTTATTAGACAACGCAATGATGGTCACATTCTCCTTAACCAAAGAAATATAAGAAGACGTATTGCCGTGCCACCAACCGTTATGGAAGTAAAATTTCTGTCCCGTAGACCATTCGATCATCCTGATGCCCAGGCCATAGTTCTTCTCGCCTTTGTGCTCGTTGCTATACCCGGTATAAATCTGGTTGCGCAATTTGGGCTTCAGGAAAGTCTGTGCCTTGCGCGCCATGTCAAACTTGAGCAGATCGCGCGGGGTAGAGTAGATGTTCTTGTCGCCATATACCGCATCGAGGTAATCCCAGGCCAAACGCACATTGTTGCCTTTGTATGAGGGCACCGCAGTTGGCAAGTCTTTGTCGTATTCAAAAACATAAGTGTGGTCCATGCCCAGCGGTTTGAAGATCATTTCGCGCATCGCTTCGGGGAATTTCATTCCGGTCACTTTTTCAACAATCAGCGCCAGCATCGCGTAATTGGTGTTGCAATACGCAAAATGCGTATCGGTTGGGTATTCTAATTTGATGTCCTTTTCGGCAAACAAATTCAGGATATCCTGGTTGGTGAGTGTCACATGGCGGTCCCAAACCCCTTTGTCTTCGGTAAAATAGGCGTAGTTGCGCAACCCGCTGCGGTGGCTCAGCAAATGCCGTACGGTAATCTCAGGATACGGGAAATTGTCGAGTATCGTATTGACTTTCTGGTCCAGGTCAATCTTCTTTTTGTTCACCAGCAAAAGCACCGCCGATGCCGTAAGCACCTTACTCACCGACGCAATGTGCAATGGCACATCGGCTGCAACCGCCGTATTGTTTTCGCGGTTCGCAATGCCTTGGTAACGCTCAAAAATGATTTGCCCGTTCTTGGCTACGAGCATGCTCAGGTTGCTGTTCTCAGACCCGAAATGCCTTTCCCTGAAGTGCTCAATCTGCGCCTTTTTGGTTTCCACAAAAGCGGGGTTGAGTTTGGGGTAACGTACCTTAGAGGGTTGCATCACCGGATAAGGTCCTTCGGGCGTTGCGGTCAAACCAATTTCCTCAGATTTGTCCTGTTTGGAGCAACCCAAAAAAACAACAGAAAAAAGCAACGCGACGATATAGTGGTATTTCATGGAGGTCATTTTGCGAATCTTTGAAAGCAAATATAATTAAACAACCAAACGGGAAAACCACGTATTTATTAACGATTATACAAACTTTATTAACCATTGTTGCCAAATTACTGGTTTACAGCCGTTAAACGATTGCCGTATTTTTATGCTAAATGTTTTTGAAAACGTTATCGTAAGGTGTACATTTGGCAGCGAAAAATAAAAATTGCAACCCCAAAGAAAATGAAATTCGGCATCATCAAAGAAAGAAAGAACCCGCCCGACAGAAGGGTGGTTTTTACCCCAACAGAACTTCAACGCCTCCAGAAAGAACACCCAGAAGCCATTATTAAGGTAGAAAGTTCCGACATCCGTTTTTTTAAGGATGAGGAATACAGCAACCTCGGCATTGAAGTAACCGATGACATTTCTGATTGCGATGTGTTTTTCGGCGTCAAGGAAGTTCCCGTTGTTGCTTTGATTCCCAACAAGAAGTATTTCTTTTTCTCACACACCATCAAAAAGCAGCCGCACAACCAAAAGTTGCTGCGCGCCATCCTCGATAAGAAAATTGATTTGTACGACCACGAAACCATAGTCGACAAAAACTACAAGCGGTTGATTGGCTTTGGCCGTTACGCCGGAATCGTAGGTGCCTACAACGGCATGCGCGCCTTCGGCATCAAGTTCGAGTTGTTCACGTTGCCCAAGGCAGAAACCCTGTCGGGCAAGGATGAGCTCATCACGCGACTCAAAAGGCAAACATTGCCGCCCATCAAAATCGTACTCACCGGGCACGGCAAAGTAGGCATGGGCGCCAAGGAAATCCTCGACGGCATGAAGATCAAGGAAGTCTCTATAGAGAATTACCTCACCAAAATCTATTCAGAGCCGGTATACACCCAGATCGATGTACTCGATTACAACAAACGCAAAGACGGCAAACCATCCACCAAACAAGATTTCTACCAGAATCCAACCCAGTACACTTCAGACTTTGGCCGTTTCACCAAAGTGTCCGACATTTTCATGGCCGGTCATTTCTATGGCAACGACGCGCCGGTAATCCTCACGCGTGAGATGCTCCTTGCACCAGACAACAAGATCAAGGTCGTGGCCGATATTTCGTGCGACGTCGACGGCCCAATTGCCTGTACCATCAAAGCCTCAACCATCGCCGACCCATTTTTTGGCTACCTGCCCACAGAAGATAAGGAAGTGCCTTATTCACATCCCGCTGCAATCGTGGTGATGTCTGTAGACAACCTGCCCTGCGAGCTGCCCAAAGACGCGAGCGAAGGTTTCGGCGAAATGTTTATGGAGCACGTTATTCCGGCGTTCTTCAACGGTGACAAAGACGGTATCCTGGCAAGAGCTAAGGTTACAGAAAATGGTGAATTGACCCAGCGGTTTAGGTATTTGCAGGAATATGTTAATGCTAAAGTTGAAGTGCTTCCTTAATGGAAGCATTTTTTTTTAGGAGCTGTTTCCCGATTGCAGCGGATATCCTTTTGCGCTCGTGCCTCGCTGCA
>DLHP01000025.1 GCA_002483285.1 Flavobacterium sp. UBA7665 | reverse complement strand
CTTTAGCGGACAAAAGATACAGCGCAAAGCGGGATTAGCTCCCAAAAAATAAACCACTGAAGACGAACAGCTTTAGCCTTAAATTTCTCCCAAATAAAAATTTGTAAATAAAAATTAATTCGTACTTTTGCGCACCTTTTGGCGGAGAAGCGTTTCCATCAGGTATTCAAATAATTAAACGTAACAACTTCTGTTTTTTATCCGCGCGAGAAACACAAAGAAAACAGAATACAAATTTTTTATCAGCATGTCTGAATTATTAAAATCACAAACGGAGTTTTTAGAGAATTTCAATTGGCACAATTTCCAGGAAGGAATTGACGCGGTAGACGAAACTAACCTTAAAGAATTTGAGGATTTGGTTTCTAAAACCTTCATCGATACTGACCAGGAAGAAGTAGTTGAAGGAACTGTAGTACGCATCACAGACCGTGACGCTATTGTAGACATCAACGCGAAATCGGAAGGTGTAATCTCTTTGAACGAATTCCGTTACAACCCAAACTTAAAAGTGGGTGACAAAGTAGAAGTATTGATCGACGTTCGTGAGGACAAAACCGGTCAATTGGTATTGTCACACAGAAAAGCAAGAACCATCAAATCATGGGATCGCGTTATCGCTGCCAATGAAAGTGGAGAAATCGTTCAAGGTTTCGTAAAATGCAGAACTAAAGGTGGTATGATCGTTGACGTTTTTGGAATCGAGGCTTTCTTGCCAGGTTCACAAATCGACGTGAAACCTATCCGTGACTACGATGTTTACGTAAACAAAATGATGGAATTTAAAGTTGTGAAAATCAACCACGAATTCAAAAACGTTGTCGTATCGCACAAAGCGCTTATCGAAGCGGATATCGAAGTACAGAAAAAAGAGATCATCGGACAATTGCAAAAAGGACAAGTACTCGAAGGAGTTGTGAAAAACATCACTTCTTACGGAGTATTTATTGACCTTGGAGGTGTTGACGGATTGATCCACATCACAGACCTTTCTTGGTCACGTATCAACCACCCAAGTGAAGTTCTTGAATTGGATCAGAAATTGAACGTGGTTATCCTTGATTTCGATGATGAGAAAACAAGAATCCAACTTGGATTGAAACAATTGAATGCCCACCCATGGGATGCACTTGACAAAAACCTTGCGGTTGGCGACAAAGTGAAAGGTAAAGTAGTTGTAATCGCTGATTACGGTGCATTTATCGAAGTGGCTGAAGGTGTTGAAGGTTTGATCCACGTTTCTGAAATGTCATGGTCTACGCACTTGCGTTCTGCCCAGGATTTCGTAAAAGTAGGTGATGTTGTAGAAGCACAAATCCTTACTTTGGATCGTGAAGACCGTAAAATGTCTTTGGGTATCAAACAATTGTCACAAGATCCTTGGACTGATATCACAAGCAAATACCCTGTTGGTTCTAAACACACAGGAATCGTTAGAAACTTCACCAACTTTGGCGTTTTCGTTGAACTAGAAGAAGGAATCGACGGATTGATTTACATCTCTGACTTGTCATGGACTAAGAAAATCAAACACCCATCAGATTTCGTAGCCGTTGGTGAGAAATTGGATGTTGTAGTATTGGAATTGGATGTTGACGGACGCAAATTGTCGCTCGGACACAAACAAACCACGCCAAACCCATGGGATCAGTATGAAGATTCTTTCGCTGTTGGAACCATCCACAACGGAACCATCGCTGAAATCGTTGACAAAGGCGCTACAGTAGAATTCGGTGACGATATCGTTGCTTTCATCCCAACCCGTCACCTTGAAAAAGAAGACGGCAAAAAGTTGAAAAAAGGCGAAGTGGCTGATTTCAAAGTAATCGAGTTCAACAAGGAGTTCAAAAGAGTAGTGGCGTCGCATACGGCTATTTTCCGTGAGGAAGAAGAGAAAAACGTACGCTCTAACAATGACAACAACTCATCGTCGTCTAACAACAATAACGCACCTGCTGCGACTTTGGGAGACAACAATGACATCCTTGCCGGCTTGAAAGCTAAAATGGAGAAGAACGAGAAGAAGTAATTTTTTCTCACTCAATAATAAAAGCCTCGTAGAAATACGGGGCTTTTTTTATTTTAGATAGTTTGGGATTAATTGATACATTTACCCAAACATTTTGATTATGAGAAAAATATACTTTTTTATTTTTGGTTTGATTTCATTTGCAGGCACAGCGCAAATTGTTAATATACCCGATGCCAATTTCAAAGCAAAGCTCATAGCATTGGGAGTTGACGCCAATAACGACTCGCAAATCTCGGTTTCAGAAGCTGCAAATCAGTATGCAGTGGATGTTTCAAATTCAAATATCACAGACCTTACCGGAATCAGTGCGTTTACAAACTTGCAATATTTAAGCTGCGATCAAAATGCGCTCACTTTCCTTGACGCGTCGGGCTTGGCCAATTTGATAGAACTGAGTTGCTCGCGAAACCAAATTACCACGCTCAATTTGCAGAATCCTTTGCTCACCACATTGATTTGCAGTACCAACGCTATTGGGTTTCTGGACTTATCCGGGCTACCGTTACTTGAAAAACTATGGGCAAGCGAAAATAATCTTTCGAATATTTCCTTCTATTCAAATCCCAACCTTAATGAACTGGACGTTAGCGATAACAATCTTACGAGTATAGATGTCAATTACTTGTCGCAATTGACCCAAATCCATGTTGGCGGAAACCAACTTACTTCATTGCAGGTCAACTCTCTCACGAATCTCATATCATTGCAATGCTGGCCTAACAATATTACTGCGATCGATGTGAGCAATCTTACCCATTTGTTTCAACTGGACATGCGAGGCAATGACCTGACTTCATTAGATGTTACGCATAACCTTGAGTTGGCTTGGCTTTTTGTGGCGGGCAACCAGTTGACCTCGATTGATCTGTCGGCCAATTACAACCTGACAACATTCTACTGCCATTCCAATCCACTGGCCACAATCAACATTTCCAATTTGGCGAACCTTACTGATTTTCAATGTGGCAACGACGCTGCTTTGCAAACGATTTATATGAAAAACGGAAAAACACAAAATATTTCCATTTATTCAGCGCCAAATTTGCAATACATTTGCGCTGATGAGTCAGAAGTCGCCGCCATTCAAGCCGAAGCCGGAAATAGCGTTACCGTAAATTCATACTGTACTTTTACCCCTGGCGGCACTTATTATATCCTGCGCGGCAATCTGACCAGCGACCTCAATAATAATGGTTGCGATAGTGAAGACGCTTTTGCAAACGACTTGAAATTCAATGTTGATGGTAATTTTATTTTTCTCCCAACCAGGGTTTATACGCCCGGAACTCCAAACAATGAATATTTTATTCCATTGACGGTAGGAACGCATGTGGTGCAGCCGGTTCTTGAAAACCCAACTTATTTTCAAGCTAATCCCGCCAGCATTACAGTCGATTTTCCGTCGCAAGGAAGTCCGTTAGAACAGGATTTTTGCATCGCTCCCTTCGGGATCCATTCCGATATCGAAACGATTGTACTGGCATTGGATCAGCCGCGTCCCGGTTTCAGCAGTCATTTTAAGATACTGGTTCGAAACAAAGGAAACCAGGTAATTTCGAGTGCGGTGGCTTTCAATTTTAATCCGCTGCAAGCAGATTTTAGCAATGCTTCTCAAACGCCCGAAACAAATAACCCAGGTGCGCTTACTTTCTCATTTTCTAATTTACAGCCTTTTGGAGAAACCTATTTTGATGTTACGCTCATCATCCACAGTCCGTCACAATCCGATCCCGTAGTTGGTGGCGACATTTTGAGTGTCAGCGCAACGTGTTCAATCAGCGCGGATGAAACGCCTTTGGACAACACATTTGTCTTGCATCAAACCGTTGTCAATTCCTTTGACCCCAACGACAAAATCTGCCTCGAAGGCGCCACGATCACGCCAGAAATGGTCGGCAAGTACGTACATTACATGATTCGTTTTGAAAATACCGGAACCGCGAATGCCCAGAACATCGTAGTGAAAGACATGATCGACACCGCTAAATTCGACCTGTCTTCACTAGTTCCGCTCGATGGCAGCCATCCATTTCTAACCCGAACGAGCGGTAACAAAGTCGAGTTCATTTTTGAAAACATCAACCTACCATTTGACGATGCCAACAACGACGGTTACGTAGCCTTCAAAATCAAAACCAAACCCACACTGGTTTTGGGCGACACCTTCAGCAACACTGCCAGCATTTATTTCGATTACAATTTCCCGATCGTCACCGAACCGGCTGTTACTGCGATTGCCGTTTTGGCCAAGCAAGATTTTGCGTTTGACAGCTATTTCAGGATTTATCCGAATCCGGCGAGCGACGTATTAAAAATCGAATCCAAACAAAATATTGAAGTGCAATCCATCAGCATTTACAATACTTTAGGGCAAATGGTTTTGGTAGTCCCGAACGCAAAAACAACGAAAGCAGTTGATGTTTCGGCTTTGCAACCGGGGAATTATTTGATTAAGATCGATTCGGATAAGGGAACGTCGAATGCGAAATTCATAAAATCCTAAACTCATTTTTAGTAAAAAGCCCTGCAAGAATGCGGGGCTTTTTTGTTTTGGGCTACAGCCGTCGGGTTATTTGTATATATTTACAAATACTTTAAAATCAATCGTATGAAAAACTTTTACTTTTTGATTGCCGCAATGTTTATTTTTTCGGGCGCTGGTGCGCAAATTATTAATTTTCCCGATGCCATTCTGAAAGCAAAATTACTTCAAACCTATTCCTGGAACGCTGGTGTGTACGATATCAATGGTGTTGAAATTCTTATCGATGCGAACAATGACGGTGAAATCGAAGTCAATGAGGCGCTTGCTGTGTCGAGACTCACATTAGGATCAAATCCTACAGATGAGCAGAACTATATCACTGATGCTACTGGCCTCGAATATTTTACCAACCTCCAGAGCTTGCGTATTTCAGATACGAACCTTACGACCTTGAACCTTCCCGCGCTGTTGCAACTCAACTCGCTGAGCTGTAGTTACTCAGAACTGGAATCGGTTAATATATCGCAGGTGCCGAACCTAAAAGAGTTATCTTTGGGATACAATAAAATTCCTTCCCTAGACGCGATAAACCTGCAAAACACAACGCAAATAGAGCGGTTGAACCTGGGAAATTGCCTTATCAGCGGACCGGTTGACCTGACAGGTTTTACCCAGCTAAAGTTCTGCAGTATTGGCGGCAATAGCATTACCGCGATTGATATGACCGGCCTCGTTAATTTAGAAGACCTGACTATCAGCTACAACAACCTGACCTCGATTGACCTGACAAGCCTCTCGAATTTTAAATATTTGGTGGCGACTGCAAATCAGCTCACCGATGTGGATGTTTCGCAAAATCCAAGACTGACGCACCTGTACTTGAGGTATAATCAGCTTACCACGATCGATTTGAGCCATAACCCCAATTTTTTCTATCTCAACATTCGCGACAACAACCTGAGCTCAATGTTCATAAAGAATGGACATGGCGATACCATTGAACTCGCAGGCAACCCCAATCTTGCATACATATGTGGCGACGAGATTGATCTGACGAACGGAATGTTACTTAGTAATCCATTAACACAAGTAAACTCGTATTGTTCATTCGTGCCGGGCGGTACTTTTTACACGGTTGCCGGGAGCAATTCTTATGACAGCAGTAATGACGGCTGCGGAGCTGGCGACATTTCGATCCCGCACATTCGCGTTACAGTCACTAATGGAACGACGAGCGGTGCCGTCATAGCCAACAATTCAGGCAATTACAGCATTCCCATAACGGCTGGAAATTACACACTTACGCCTTCTTTTGAGCATTCAGAATATTTCAACTTCACACCACCGCAATCCATCGTTTCGTTTCCGGTTGATGCAAGCCCTTACACTCAGCATTTCTGCGTTACGGCAAATGGGGTGCACCCAGATTTAGAAGTAACTGTGCTGCCCAATACGCCAGCAAGACCGGGTTTCGACGCCACCTACAAAGTCATGCTCAACAACAAAGGCAACCAAACCCAATCGGGTAGCATTCATTTGAATTACGACGATGCAGTGCTTGACTTTGTTTCTTCAAGTCCGCCCGTAACGTCTCAATCACCAAACGTGTTGGTTTTGGATTTCGATGGACTTGCGCCATTCCAAACTGCTAGTTTCATCGTTACCTTCAACGCCAATTCTCCAACAGAAGCGCCTGCGCTCAACGTTGGCGATTTATTGAATTTTACCGCATCGATTGTTTCGGCAGCATCCGATGAAACGCCCGATGACAACATTTTTACTCTGCGTCAAACCGTAATCAATTCGTTGGATCCCAACGACAAAACCTGTCTCGAAGGCGCCACAATCACTCCCGAAATGGTCGGCAAATACGTACACTACATGATCCGTTTTGAAAATACCGGAACCGCCAATGCCGAGAATATTGTCGTTAAAGATATGATTGACGCCACTAAATTCGATGTCAATTCTTTGGTTCCGCTTGATGGCAGCCACGAATTTGTCACCAGAATCAACGGAAACAAAGTTGAGTTCATTTTCGAAAACATCAATCTGCCGTTTGACGACGCCAACAACGACGGTTATGTAGCTTTCAAAATCAAAACCAAACCGACGCTGGTCTTGGGCGACACCTTTAGCAATACCGCCAGCATTTACTTCGATTACAATTTCCCGATCGTCACCGAGCCGGCCGTCACTGTGATTGCCGTTTTGGCCAAACAAGATTTTGTGTTTGACAGCTATTTCAGGATTTACCCGAATCCCGCCAACGACGTTTTGAAAATCGAATCCAAACAAAATATAGAAGTGCAATCGATTAGCATTTACAATACTTTGGGGCAATTGGTTCTAGTCGTCCCGAACGCAAAAACAACGAAGGCAGTTGATGTTTCGGGTTTGCAAACGGGGAATTATTTTATAAAGATTGATTCGGATAAGGGAACGTCGAATGCGAAGTTTCTGAAGGATTAATTCAATAAAAAGCGTGCAGTAATGTGGGGCTTTTTTTGTTGTATATAACTGAGGCGAGACTATTTGAGTATATTTAGCCACCAAAACAAACAAATGATGAAACAAATTTATTTTTCAGCCCTCGTACTTTTGCTGTCGATAACGGCGAATGCGCAGATTATTAATTTCCCAGATCCGATATTTAAGGCGAAACTCGTAGCGGCTTCACCTTCCAATACCACGGCAAAGGACGTCAATTACAACTCTATTACCATCGACACCAATGGCGACGGCGAAATTGAGGTAAGCGAGACGCTCAATGTGTATAGGCTGAGCCTTTCAGGTGTAGGTGGCTATATCACCTCATTAGTTGGTATTACCGCTTTCCAAAACCTGGGCGAATTGGCAGTAAACTATCACAACCTGACCAGCCTGGATTTGAGCGGCATGACGAGTCTCAAGAAAGTCGAATGCAATAACAACGAACTAACTATGCTTAACGTTTCAGGATTGGTCAACCTTGAAATTTTGGATTGCACCGGCGATCAAAGCGAAGTTGGTGCCCCGAATGCTAACAACCACATGGCGCAAATAGATGTTAGTACACTCACCAATCTCAAAGAGTTGGAAGCAGCTGGTAATAGCCTGACTTCAATTGATGTATCGGGTTTGGCACATTTAGAACGGCTCGATGTGTCGCACAATGACCTTACTGCTGTGAACGTGCAAAACTGCCCGGCGCTGACGGCTATATTTTGCGAATACAATAACCTTTCGAGTTTGGATGCGAGCAACCTGCCTGAACTGGTATTGATTTATTGTCATGCGAATGAACTCCAGACCATCAATGTGCTCAATAGTAATAAGATCGGGAGCCTAATTTGCAGGTTTAACCTGCTCACTACACTAGACCTAAATCATCTTCCGTTGTTGTCTATTTTAGAACTCAGTGGCAACACGCAGCTCACGCAATTATTCATTAAGAACGGAATCGATGAGCAAGCGGGAACTTTCCCCAGGTTCGAGGGTACGCCATCGTTACGATATGTTTGCTGCGACGAGAGCCAATTGGCTACGATACAAGGAGCAATCAATTCGTCCGGCAATACGCTCTGTACCGCCAGTACCTTTTGCACTTTTGTTCCGGGGGGCATTTATTATACCGTTGCGGGCAGTGTGAAGTTTGATGCGAACGCTAACGGTTGTGACGTGGCAGATATTGATTTTCCAAAGTTTAAGATTAAGCTCAACTCCAGCGACTACATCGTGCCCGGAGCCTCAGGGCTTTTCAATTGCCCACTCACGGCAGGGTCGTACACGCTTGTGCCGCAGCTCGAAAACCCTACTTACTTTACGATTTCGCCGGGATCGGTCAATGTCAATTTTCCAACGCAAGCCTCGCCTGTGAACCAGAATTTCTGCGTTACCGCCAATGGTGTGCATCCTGACCTTGAGGTGGGTATCCTTCCGGTTTTGCCGTCAAGACCCGGTTTTTCAAATTATTATAGGCTCGTCTATCGTAATAAAGGCAACCAGATCCAGTCGGGTAACGTCCACCTGCAATTCAATGATGCGGTCCAAAACCTGTTGTCTGCAAACCCGCCGATCACAGGTAGCGCAACAAACGAACTGTATTGGGACTTCACGAATCTGCAACCGTTTGAATCACGCGAGATTATATTGCACATGCGTACGAATGCCCCGACCGATACTCCGCCGATCATTGGTGGCAGCGTGGTGACCTGTACGGCAATCATCAACCCGATTATTGGCGACTCAAAATCATCGGACAATACGTTCGTCTTGCGCGAAACGGTGGTCAACTCTTTCGATCCCAATGACAAAACCTGCCTTGAAGGGGCGACCGTTTCTCCTGCTGCCGTGGGCGAATATGTACACTACCTGATCCGATTTGAAAATACCGGATCGGCGCCTGCTGAAAATATCGTGGTGACCGACATGATTGACAATCTGAAATTCGACATCAGCACTTTGATCCCTTTTCAAAGCAGCCACCCATTCCAGACCAGGATTACGCGCGTGCCAACTTCCAAATCGATGTATAAGGTAGAATTCATTTTCGAGAATATCAACCTGCCTTTTGACGATGCCAACAATGACGGGCATCTCTCTTTCAAAATCAAGACCGATCCCAATTTGGTTTTGGGCAACACCTTCAGGAATTCCGCTAGTATTTACTTTGACTACAATTTTCCAATCGTTACGAATACCGCTGTTACTACTGTGGCAGTGCTAGGGAAGCAGGATTTTGCATTTGAAAGCTATTTCAGGATTTACCCAAATCCGGCCAGCGACGTTTTAAAAATCGAATCCAAACAAAATATAGAAGTGCAATCGATTAGTATTTACAATACTTTGGGGCAATTGGTTTTGGTTGTTCCTAACGCGAAAGGAACTAAAACGGTTGATGTTTCGGGTTTGCAGACTGGGAATTATTTTATAAAGATCGATTCAGACAAGGGTACTTCTAACACCAAATTCATCAAAAAGTAATCAGTAATTACAACCAACAAGCCCCGCGATGATGCGGGGCTTTTGCATTATATCGGTTTTACCCTACAATTGAACGGAATTTCGCACCAACTCTGCTTGGGATTATTATATTTATTGTCCCAAAACAAACAAAATGAAAAGAATTTACTTTGGCGTCGCAGTGTTTTTTACACTCGTGGCCCAGGCGCAGGTAATCAACTTTCCCGATGCGAAGTTCAAGGCCAAATTGCTGCAGGCCAGTACGAGTGCTTTTATCGCTTTCGACGCTGCCAACAACGCCATGGTCATAGATGCCAACAGCAATGGCGAAATCGAAGTCACAGAAGCCTTGGCAGTTTATTACCTAATCGTGCAGGGGAACCAGTTTGACCAGCCCAACATGATCTCGGATTTGACGGGTATCTCGAATTTCACCAACCTAAAATATTTGTCGTGCCAGATGAATTTGCTGACGAGCTTAGACCTCACCGCGCTGGTCAATCTGGAAACGGTCATTTGTTCTAACAATAGTATCAATCCGTTGAATGTAAGCGGTCTGTCGAACCTCAAAAGCATTACCGCGGGGAACAACCAAATTGCATCGCTGGCCGCTATCAATACAAGTGGTGCAGGCAACATTGAATACCTTCGGCTCGACCAAAACTTGTTTACCAGTGTCGATTTGACGGGATTCCCCAATCTCAAAACGATCAATTTCGATTTTAATGATTTGACTGCAATCAACGTTACGGGATTGGACCTACTCGAAAAAATAGACATTTCCAACAATGCGCTCACGGCAATAAACCTGACTACACTGCCCAATTTTAAATATCTCAATGCGACGGGCAATTTCCTTACGGCGCTTGACGTCTCGCAAAACCCTTTGCTTACGCATCTTTACCTGCGGTACAACCAAATCAACTCGCTCGATTTAAGCCACAATACCGTATTTTCTTATCTCAATATCCAGGACAATGACCTGGGTTCTTTGTTTATCAAGAACGGCCGAAATGATACCGTAGAATTGACGTCGAATCCCAACCTCGCTTACATCTGCGCCGATGACTCCGAACTGACCAATGTGATGTTGTATTTCAACGCGCTCACCGAAGTGAATTCGTATTGTTCCTTCGTGCCCGGCGGCACTTTTTACACCGTGGCCGGAAGCAATTCGTATGACCAGGACAATGACGGTTGCGAGGTTACTGATATCGCCATCCCACACCTCAAAGTCGCAGTCACCAATGGCACCACCAGTGGTACGACGATTGCTAACCAATCGGGCGATTACAGTATTCCTTTGCCTGCTGGCGATTATACGCTTGCGCCTTCGTTCGAAAATTCGGAGTTTTTTACAATCAGTCCCGAGACCTTGGCGCTCTCGTTCCCTTCGGATAGCAGTCCGTACAACCAGCCTTTTTGTGTAACGGCCAACGGCACCCATCCCGACCTTGAAATCGTGATTGTCCCCATGTTGCTTGCGCGGCCGGGTTTTGACTGCAGCTATCGCATCCTATACAAAAACAAAGGCAACCAAATCCAGTCGGGCAATGTGGCTTTTGCTTTCAACGATGCTGTGCTCGATTTTGTGAGTTGCAGTCCCTTGTACACTACACAGATCATGAATTATTTGAATTGGAGCTTTACCGACCTGCATCCGTTTGAAACCCGCTTGATCGATGTGCGGCTCAACCTCAATTCGCCTGTAGAAATACCTGCGGTGAACGATGGTTTTTTGCTCAATTTTACGGCTTCGATTTCTGCAGGCACCACAGAAGAAACGCCTGCCGACAACAATTTTGCCCTCACGCAATACGCGTTCAATTCGTTTGATCCTAACGACAAGACCTGTCTGGAAGGCAATAATGTCTCGACCCAGATGATTGGCAATTACGTGCATTATATGATCCGTTTTGAGAATACCGGAAGTGCGAGCGCGGTGAATATAGTGGTGAAGGACATCATCGACACCGCAAAATTTGACGTGGCCAGCCTGGTCCCAATGACGGGAAGCCATGATTTTAGGACGCGCGTTTCGGGCAACAAGGTCGAGTTCATTTTTGAGGACATCAACCTTCCTTTTGATGATGCCAACAACGACGGTTTCCTAGTATTCAAAATCAAGACGCTGCCCAATTTGGTCGAAGGCGATAGTTTCAGCAACGCCGCGAGCATTTATTTTGACTTCAATGCGCCTGTGGATACGGCTCCGGCAATTACCGCGATTGGTACCTTAACCCGCCAGGATTTTGTTTTTGGACACTATTTCAGGATTTACCCAAACCCCACTGCAGCCGTTTTGAACGTGGAGGCAAAGGGGTCGCTTGCGATTCAGTCGGCGCGGATATATAACGTGTCCGGTCAATTGGTGTTGGCCCATAAAGCTAAAGACGAGCGCTACACTTTGGATGTCTCGCAACTTCCCGCGGGCAATTATGTACTCGAACTACAAACCGATCAAGGGTTTTCGCATACCAAGTTCCTCAAAAAATAAAGAAAGTCCGGCCCAATTAATGCACCGGCTTTTTAGTTTTTTAAGGTTTAATTGTAATTAATTGATATATCAATTATATTTGTGTAAAACAATGCCTTATGGAAAAACTCAACCAAGTCGTTTTTTATGCCATCGACAAAGCCATCAAGTCCTATCGGCAAATGGCACAGAAAAATATCAACAAGCATGGGCTCGACATTACCATCGACCAATGGCTGTTGCTGACCACCTTAAGAAACAACCCAGACGCTACCCAACAACAAATCGCCGAAGCGGTGTTCAAGGATTACGCGTCGATCACGCGCATGATTGAAATCCTGGTCCAGAAACAAATCATCGTACGGCATTTCCATCCCGATGATCGCCGCCGCTCGAACCTTGAAATCACTCCAAAAGGGCTTGACGTTCTAATAGCAATAGATCCAGTCATTCAGGCAAACAGGAGCCAGGCGCTTGACGGTATTTTGGATGCCGAGATTGAGCAAGTTAAAACGGTGCTGTATAAAATCGCTTCGAATTGCAAATAGCGGCATTGTAAAATAGGTTTCTTTTAACAGATTAAATATTGAAACGAAGCAAACTATTGCAGTGACTTCTATCAATATCTACAATACGTTAGGGCAAATTGTGTTAGTGATTCCGAACACGCAGCAAACCAAAACTGTTGATGTTTCGAGTTTGAAAACGGGAAATTATTTGATGAAAATCAATTCGGATAAAGGATGTTCGAGTGTGAAGTTTTTAAAAATGTAAAATTTATTTTTCAATGATTGCCAATACGAGTTCTTTATAACTTCTACCAATTGGGATTTGTTTATCGTTTATTTCTACATCGGTTGCCGAGAAAGCGAGTATTTTGTTTTTGGCTACCATATAAGAGCGGTGAATCCGGATAAAGTTGTTTTTTGGTAGAAGTGCTTCTACTTGACTTAACTGAAATTTAACCGTTATCGATTTATCGGCTGTGACAACATTTACATATTCCTTGACACTTTCAATGTAAAGAATCTCATCTATATATACTTTGATCTTCTTTTTGCTGACATTGAAAAAAAGGTATTCTCTTTCATTTTCTTTCATGGATAACGTTGGTGGCATTATTTCTTGCGACTGCTTTAATTTGTTAACAGCCACTAGAAACCGAGTAAATGCAACGGGTTTCATTAAATAGTCGATAACATTATGCTCATAGCCTCGCAGGGCAAACTCATGATAAGCTGTTGTTATGATGATGTTCGGTGGATTTTTTATTGTTTTTATAAAGTCAAATCCTTTTAATTTCGGAAGATTAATGTCTAAAAAAATTAAATTAATTTTCTCTTTTTGCAAAATATCTAAAGCATAAATCGCGTCTTCACAAATCCCAATAAGATTTAAAAACGGAACTTGTTGTACATAATCTTTTAAGATTTCAGCCGCCAAAGGTTCGTCTTCTACTATGATGCAATTATATTTTTCCATCTTTGAGATTTATTTGGAGTGTTACAATAAATTCATTGGCATTATGATCAATATATAATCGGTGATTCGGATAGAGCAGTTCAAGTTGACGCTTAATATTTCGCAAACCAATTTTATCTTCTTCGGCTATCAATACTTCTTCTTTTGAATTTTTGATTTCATAAAACAACTGCCAATCTTTAAGGGTTAGATTAATTGTTATATAGCTTTCAAATCTAGATTCGCCGGCTCCATGTTTAAAGGCATTTTCAACGAAAGGCAACAGTATTAAGGGCGCAATTTTTTCTTTATAATTATCGATAGAATGATTAAAATTTACTTCCAGTCGATTCGTATATCGCAACTTTTCTAACTCGATATAGTCATTGATCATCTGAATTTCTTTTTCAATCGCAATGGATTCATTGGCGGTTTCATACAACATATATCTTAACATACCAGATAATCGCAATACAACATCGGCAGTTTTATCGGAATTCTTTCTAGCCAAACCGTAAATGTTATTCAAAGTATTGAAAAGGAAATGTGGATTGGATTGTGCTTTTAAAAATTGCAGTTCTATTTCTAGTTTCTTTTTTAATAGTTCTTGTTCTGCTATTTTTTGCTTGATGTTTAATCGAATCAGTTTGATCGAAATCGCTATGCCGCTTACAAAAGCTAAAATGAAAAAACAGTAGCTGATGCTCTGTAGTGAAGTCAGACTTGTCCATAATTCAGGATTTTGACCTTTAATCAAGCGGTTTACAATAAGTTGACTGGCTAATGTAAACGAAAACAGAGCTAGTGTAAAAAGAACTACAACAATTAACATAGTCTTAAAAACTGACCATTGTTTTGATAAATATCGATCCGTAGCATAGAATAAACTATAAACAAGCGGAATCTTTGCCAGGACAAAAACCAATTGAATCAAAACCGTCTCAAGGAATAAACTAATGACATTCTCATCATCGGACTTCGATGAACTTGAGTCAAAATTTAGATAACTTTTATAAAGTATATACGTCACCCAAAATGCAATATGGTACAGGATTCTCTTTTGCATATTCAAAAGTAAGTATTATTATTTTGGAAAATAAAAGAAGCATAAAAGAGATCTTTTATCACTACGAACAACAGGTTTCTACACCTCAATGGCATACTTACTCTTGTGTTAGTTTTAACTGTGTTGCGATTAGTTATCAATCGAATCAGAAAAAATAGCACAAAAATGATGTCTAATTTTAGACCTAATAAAAATGGGTATAAGATGAAAACAAAAAAAAGCAAATCATTCATTTTGGCGTTATTCTCAGGAATATTGCTCGCTAGTAATTTGATGAACGGTCAGACTTTTACGAAAGTAACTACAGGTGCTGTGGTAACCACTGCCGGAGATTCGAGAAGTGTCAATTGGGTTGACATCAATAACGATAACCTTCTCGATTTATTTATTTCTAACGGAAAGGCCGGCGGGCAAAACAACATGCTCTACCTCAATAACAGCGCAGGGAATTTTACCGCTGTTGCAAATGACCCCATTGTCCTCGATGGCAAACCCAGCGATGGCGCCACCTTCGCCGATACAGACAACGACGGTGATCCCGACGCATTTGTAGCCAACTGGTACAACGAAAGCAACCTGTTCTATACCAACGATGGCGCTGGCAACTTTACGGCAATTGGCGGCGTCCCGATTGTCACTTCGGGCGGCTATAGCGAAACGGCTTCGTGGGGCGACTACGACAATGACGGCTTGCTCGACCTGTATGTCACCCGCAGCGGCGCCACGACCTTATCGCGCCGCAACCAACTCTACCACAATGATGGCGGGAACGTATTTACCAAGATTACCGCGGGATCGCCAGTCGTACAAGCGTTTGTGTCTCGTAGTGTCAACTGGACTGATATCGACAGCGACGGCGACCTTGACCTGTTCGTGACCAATGAAGGTAATAGCGCCAACAACGAAAACCTGTACCGCAATGACGGCGGCGGAACCTTCACGGCCATTACTACCGGTGACCTGGTCAACAACGGCGGCAGCACCATGAGCAGCAGTTGGGCCGACTATGACAATGACGGCGACCTCGATGTTTATTTGTGTAACGATGGCTCCGATAATGCGCTTTTCCGCAATGACGGCAATTTCAATTTTACCAAGATTACCGGAGATCCGGTGACGATGACCAATTCGCATTCGTTTAGTTCGGCCTGGAGCGATATTGACAATGATGGCGACCTCGATTTATTTGTGACCAATGCTTACAATTCGGTCGCAGCCGAGCTCAATAACCTGCTGTATCGCAATAACGGCGACGCCACGTTTACCAAAATAGAAACCGGCGCTCCTGCCACCGACCTGTCTTGGTCTTACGGTTGCGCTTTTGGCGACTATGATAACGATGGTTTTGAAGACCTGGCGGTTGCGACGGTAGCTTTTGGCGGCAATGACACCAACGATTTTCTCTACCACAATGACGGCAATGCCAACCATTGGCTCGCGGTAAAGCTCGTGGGAACCGTTACCAACCGTTCGGCCATAGGGACTAAAATACTAGTGAAAGCAACCATTAACGGCAATGTGGTTTGGCAAATGCGCGAGATTTCGGCGCAGTCGTCGTATTGCGGCCAAAACGATTTGCGCGCGCATTTTGGGCTTGGCGATGCCGACCAGATTGAAACGATTATCGTTAAGTGGTTGTCGGGCGCGGAGGAAACCTATTCCAATATCAACGAAAACCAATTCATCACGATCGTCGAAGGACAGGGGATTTTAGGATTGAACGAAGCAACACCCAAACCAAACCTGCGGATTTACCCCAACGCCGCCACCGATTTTCTCCAAATAGACCGCGGCAACACCAGCGAGTGGGCCACCATTGGGATATACAATTCGCTGGGACAATCGCTTTACACAAAATCTGGTGCAGAAAAATTGGCCGTGGTGGATGTTTCTGGTTTTCCGTCAGGGCATTACCTGGTCAAGGTAAGCTCGGGAAATGCCACCGATTGCGCTAAGTTCGTCAAGCGTTAAGAGGTGAGGTTGGCGAGTAATTTCTTGTCGCCCACAATCCACAGAATATCTTCTTTCTCCAGAATCAGGTGCGATTCGGGATTCAATATCCTTTTGCCGCGGCGCTCAATACCCACGACAAGCCCTCTGGTTTTTTCGCGCAATTGCGACTCGCGGATGCTCTTGCCGATAAAGGCTTCGTTGGTGAGCTCAAGCTGCTCTAAAACGATATTGCTGCTGACTTTATCGGGCGATGGCGCCACTTCATGCTGGTCGAGGTGCTTTTTGAATTCTTTGAGTTGGGCGTCGGTCCCGATTACACAAATTTCATCGGCGGGAAATAAACGTTCATTGCGACTTGGGATGTTGATCATCACTTCGCCACGGCGGATGAAGGCGATATTGATACCCAGTTGTTCTCGGAACTGCAATTCCTGTAGTGTTTTCCCAGCTACATTCGACGAAGGCGCAATGTCAAAAAACGCCATATGCTCATCCCAAGGAATCAGGTCGCTACGTGTGATTTTGGCCTTGGTAATTTCGCGATCGTTGAGGTTGCTCATGAATCGCGCTTCAATCCTGTGGTAGAGTTTGTTGAGCTTTTTTGGGAAGATGATATAAGCTACAACGGCCACCACGAGCGCAAAGAGCGCAATCTTGGGCGAGAAGAACACATTGAGTAGCAATCCCAGGAAGAACAACGAAAGCACAAACCTAAACAGGATCATCATAAAAATCGGGCCGCGGTATTTACGTTGTTGCATCAGGATGATGACCTGCTCGATGGCCACCCTGCGCAGCGACAACGCCCATAGGAATGGCGAGATGATGACCAGCGTGATCACTGCGCCAAGCAGGTGCCCAAAACGATTGCCCGAAACAAACGGCAGCAAGTAGGTAGACGATAACAAAATCGCGGCTATGATGATGATCGAATGGATGGCGATCTGTAAAAGGTACGCGCGCAACACGATCTGCCAGTTGCTCACCGATTTGATCGATTGGGCATTGGCACTGAACCGTTCGATGCGTTTGGTCCATTTGCGGGGCAACTTGTGCGAAAGGTATTCGGAGAAAGGCGTAGACCAGCGCACCATAAACGGCGTGGTGAACGTAGTGACGGCCGAAACAGCGACGACAATCGGATACAGGAAATCGCTCGTTACCTTTAGCGTGGCGCCCAATGTGGCAATGATAAATGAAAACTCCCCGATCTGCGAAAGGCTCATCCCTGTTTGTACCGATTGCTTCAACGGTTGCCCCGACAGCAGCGCACCAATAGTAGCACTCAATGACTGTCCGAAAATCGTAACCAAAGTCAATACGGCCACGGGCAGCGCATACTCATAGAGTGTCCCGGGATTGATCAGCATCCCAACCGATACAAAAAAGACCGCACCAAACAAATCCTTGACCGGCTTAACGAGGTGTTCTATATGTTCGGCTTGCGTGGTTTCGGCAATGACCGATCCCATGATGAACGCGCCAAGGGCAGGCGAGAAGCCCACGTTGGCGGCAAGCGTGACCATGACCAAGCAAAGTGCGATGGATATGATGAGCAACATCTCATCGGTGAGCAGGCTTTTGGCTTTGCGCAAGAGCGTGGGAATGAAAAAAATACCACCCACAAACCACAAGGTCAGGAAAAAAGCCAGTTTCAAAACCGAGGCAAATAATTCACCGCCCGAAAATTGCTGACTCACGGCGATTGTTGAGAGCAATACCATCATTAAAATAGCCACGATGTCCTGTACAATCAGCGAGCCGATAACGATTCCTGCAAATTTCTGCGACTTGACCCCGAGTTCGTCAAAGGTTTTTAGGATGATGGTGGTAGACGATACCGAGAGGATTACGCCAAGGAACAAGCTGTTCATTTTGCCCCAATCGAGCGCGATTCCTACACCGTAACCGATGGCAATCATACTGACAATTTGGGTGATTGCGGTAATCGATGCCGTGCCGCCGACTTTCATGAGTTTCTTGAAACTGAATTCGAGACCGAGGCTGAAGAGTAAAAAGATAATCCCGATTTCTGCCCAGACCTCTACACTTTTGATGTCCTTAACGGAGGGGAAAAAATCGAAGTGGTTGCCCGCCAGGAAACCGGCTATAAGATACCCCAACACCAATGGCTGCTTGATTTTTTTAAAAATCAGGACGGCAATTCCGGCAGTCATCAGGATCAGACCGAGGTCGCTGATGAGTGGATGCAAATGCGTGGTAGCTTCAGAAACGGCGCTCATAAATATTGAATTGGATTTTGGATTGCTGTAAGATATAAAAAATCGAGGAGCTTCTCAAACGCAGAAAGACAGCCTTAACTAAATTATAACTTAATTGACGGAAATGCAACGTAGTGATGGAAATTTATCGGTATATTTTTGATGACCCTATAATTTTTAGGGGTATATTTTTGTAATACGGTAAAAATTTTGTTTAGCTACATTTTATTTGAGGGGCATCTTTGTTTTTTAAATATTTTCGTTTGGTAAAATTCCCCCATATGAGAAAATTGACCCTAACCGCCATTCTTGTCCTGATCCTTGGACTCACCTTTTTTTCGAACGTTATTTTCCCTGTCGTAACTGTCAAACAACCCCAAGTAGTATTCGATTCTGGCGACACGGCTTGGATGATTGTAGCTACTGCACTGGTATTGCTCATGACACCCGGCCTTGGCTTTTTTTACGGTGGCATGGTGGGTAAGAAAAATGTTATCAGCACGATGCTCCAGAGTTTTATGGCGATGGTTATTGTCTCTATTCTCTGGGTCGTGGTGGGTTATGGTTTGGCATTTGGCCCATCGATTTGCGGATTGATTGCCAACCCAATTCCCAATCTGTTTTTTCACGGCGTGACTGCGCATGAAGCATGGCCGCTCGCGCCAACGATTCCGCTACTGCTTTTTGCCTTGTTTCAGGCCAAGTTTGCCATCATCACACCCGCGCTCATTACGGGCGCTTTTGCCGAGCGCATCCGGTTCTGGGCCTACCTGTTGTTCATGGTATTGTTTATCTTGGTGGTTTACGCGCCGCTCGCCCATACGACCTGGCATCCCGATGGGTTGTTCTTTCAGATGGGCGTCCTCGATTTTGCCGGCGGCACCGTCGTTCACATGAGCGCAGGCTGGGCAGCACTCGCGGGCGCCTTGTTCTTGGGCAGACGTAAGGTACAACAGGTCAATCCCGCGCGGATTACTTATGTGTTGCTGGGTACGGGTTTGTTGTGGTTTGGTTGGTTTGGTTTTAACGCGGGTTCGGCGATGGGTGCCAACGGTTTGGCGGCGCAAGCACTTGCCACCACGACGGTTGCGGCTGCTGCGGCTTCTATGGCTTGGGTGTTTTTCGATAAGATCATGGGGCGCAAACTATCGGCGATGGGCGCTTGTATTGGGGCCGTTGTGGGATTGGTTGCGATCACGCCTGCCGCGGGTTACGTGAGCATTCCGCATGCGATTTTTATCGGAATTATTGCTGCGATCGTAAGCAACATCATGGTTGAGAAGTTTCCCAAAAATAAGATCGATGACGCGCTCGACGTGTTTTCATGCCACGGCGTAGGCGGTATGTTGGGCATGGTTTTGACGGGTGTATTTGCGTCAAAGGAAATCAATCCCGCGGTGGTAGACCAAGGGCTTTTGTTTGGCGAAACCAAATTGTTCTGCAACCAACTCCTCGCACTGGTTTGCGTTTCGGTTTTTGCTTTTGTGGTGTCGTATGTTTTGTTTTATGTGGTCAACAAGATTACACCGCTGCGCGTGAGTGAAGAGAAAGAGGTGTTGGGACTGGATATTTCGCAGCATGGGGAGTATCTATAAAAGACAATATGCTAGTTAACACAGGCAATTTAAACATCGGGGTTCGTTGGTAAATAGCAATCTTTAAATCCCCAAATAATTTGCAGGCGTAATCCGCAACAATTCTTCTTTGATAGCATCCGAAACAGCCAGCGTCGCAATAAAATTGTGTATCGCAGCTTTGTCGATCACGGTATTGGTACGCGTCAAGCCTTTGAGCGCTTCATACGGATTGGGATAACCTTCGCGGCGAAGGATGGTTTGGATGGCTTCGGCTACGACGGCCCAGTTTTTTTCGAGGTCTTCGGCAAATTTGGCTTCGTTGAGCAGCAGTTTGTCGAGGCCTTTCAACGTGGCTTCAAACGCTATTAAAGTGTGCCCGAACGGTACGCCGATGTTGCGCAAAACCGTACTGTCGGTGAGGTCGCGCTGCAATCTCGAAACGGGAAGCTTGGCCGATAGGTGTTCAAAAATGGCGTTGGCAATCCCGAGGTTTCCTTCTGAATTTTCAAAATCAATCGGGTTGACCTTGTGCGGCATGGCCGACGAACCGATTTCTCCGGCTTTGATCTTCTGCTTGAAATAATCCATCGAGACATAAGTCCAGACGTCGCGGTCTAAATCGATGAGGATGTTGTTGATGCGTTTGAGCGCATCGAAAAACGCGGCAAAATGGTCGTAATGTTCTATCTGTGTCGTGGGGAACGAGTGGTGGAGGCCGAGTTTGCCTTCTACAAAATCCGACCCGAATTTCTGCCAGTCGGTGCCAGGATACGCCACATGGTGCGCGTTGTAATTCCCCGTAGCGCCGCCAAATTTGGCCGCAAACGGGATGTTGAACAACAGGCGCAACTGCTCTTCAAGTCGTTCTACAAAGACACCGATTTCCTTGCCGAGACGCGTTGGCGAAGCGGGTTGTCCGTGTGTACGCGCGAGCATCGGGATGTCCTTCCATTCAATGCTGAGGTCCTTGAGTTTAGAGATCACCGCGATGAGCAATTTCATATAGACGTTCTCGAACGCTTCCTTGGCCGAAAGCGGGATCGCGGTATTGTTGATGTCTTGCGAGGTCAGCCCGAAATGGATGAACTCTTTATAAGCCGACAATCCCAAATTGTCGAACGCGGTTTTGATGAAATATTCAACGGCCTTGACGTCGTGGTTCGTGGTTTTCTCGATATCCTTGATGGCTTGCGCATCGACTGAAGTGAAATTTTTGTATATGTCGCGCAGGCTGTCAAACAACTTTACATCGACGCCTTTGAGTTGCGGTAGCGGCAATTCGCAGAGCGCAATGAAATACTCGATTTCTATCAAAACGCGGTAGCGGATCAGCGCTTCTTCGGAAAAATACGGGGAAAGGGAAAGGGTCTTGCTGCGGTATCTTCCATCGATTGGCGATACAGCGTTGAGTTCGGTCAGCGTAGTCATGTTGTGTAGTTGTTGAAGCGCAAATATAACGTATCTAGCGCAAAGCCGAAAGTTTCATCTGGAGTATTTTCATGCCTGTGGAAGCGATTTCTGGGATGACTTGGAGCGGGTTGCCTAGGTGTGGAATCGCAGCGGGTTTGGGGTCGATGTAATAGATAGGGACATTTTGCTTGGTATATTGCATGATTCCGGCGGCCGGATAAACCTGCAAGGAAGTACCCACGACGGCAAAAATGTCTGCTTGCGCGGCAAGGTCGATGGCTTCTTCTAAGGCGGGAACCGCTTCGCCAAACCAAACGATATGCGGGCGCAATTGGTGGCTGTTCTCATCCTTGTCGCCCCAATGCAAGTCGTGCTGCCAGTCGAGGATGTTTTTGTGGTTCCTGACGCTCCTGACTTTAAAAAGTTCGCCGTGTAAGTGCAAAACCTTTGAGCTTCCGGCGGCTTCGTGCAAATTGTCTACATTTTGGGTGATGATGTGTACGTTGAAATCTTTTTCGAGTTCGGCCAGGATGCGATGGCCTTCATTGGGTTGTACTTCGTGGAGTTGGCGGCGGCGCGCATTGTAGAAATCGAGGACGAGCTGCGGGTTTTTGTTCCAGCCTTCGGGCGTGGCGACATCCATGACGTTGTGGCCTTCCCACAAACCATCGGAGTCGCGGAAGGTTTTGATGCCGCTTTCGGCGGAGATGCCGGCGCCGGTTAGTACTACGAGCTTCTTTTTCATGGGATAAATATAGGGAATTTTGGATACGCTTTGATTTAGACGCGCTGCGCTTTAGACACGGCTGCGCCTTTGGACACGCTTCGCTTTGGACGCGCCCTGTGGGCTTTGGACTGATCAGTTCTGACGACAGGGATGGATTTCAAATCATGGATTTTAGGCAACTGCTAAAATGGATACGGCTTAAATGTAAAGGCGCGGCCGTGTCCAAAGCGCAGCGTGTCTGAAGCCCGCAGGGCGTGTCTCAAGCGTAGCGCGTCCCCTCGCGTGAGGGATGGCAGCGGAAAGCCCACAGCCGCAGGGCCATGCGTTAAGAAACAGTCCGGTGAACTGTTTTAGCATGGAGCCAGATGGTGCGTGGGCAAGAGCGGCGAGGACTTGCAGCGTACAGCCCGACGGCGCCACGGTCAAATATCGAAACGGGTTGCCCCTAGCGCCGGCACGCCCAAAAAAATACTATTTTTACCACCCGAGGCCTTTAGGCCGAATTGTATGAAATAAAAAATTTATACCCATGGTTGACCTGGATTACCTGAATTATCTCGAAGGATTTTTGACCGAGAACCGCAAGGAGCGCTTTTTAAAGGTGCTCGAGACGCGTACCAATCATTTTACCGTAGCCATGGAAGATGTGTTCCAGTTGCACAATACGAGCGCGGTGATGCGCAGCTGTGAGGTTTTTGGGATCCAGCAGCTCAATGTGGTGGAGGAGAAGTTTGGCAAGCGCATTGACAAGGAGATTGCGATGGGCGCGCAGAAATGGGTAGATGTGAACCGGTTTGAGAGTATTTCGGACTGTCTGGATGCTGTCAAAGCCAAAGGCTACCGAATCATTGCTACGACGCCGCACCAAAACGACTGTCTGCTTGCCGATTTTGACATTACCGAGCCGGCCGCTTTGTTTTTTGGGACTGAACGCGATGGCTTGTCGCAAGAAGTGATTGACCGCGCAGACGGGTTTTTGAAAATCCCGATGGTGGGTTTTACCGAAAGCCTGAATATCTCGGTATCGGCGGCGATTATCATACAGGACTTGACTGAAAGGCTGCGCAAAACAGATTTGGATTGGCAGTTGACTGAGCGTGAAATTTTGGAGAAGCGACTGGAATGGGCCAGGAATTCGATTAAGGACATTAAGCGGATTGAGGCGCGGTATTATAGTGAAAACTTCAAGTTGTAAAACTTAAATAATAGAAATCCCAAATTCCAATTTTGAACCGTTGGAATTTGGGATTTTTGTTTGCTATTATTTCACGTAAATAGGGCTGCGTTTGAGTAGGTAACTCACAGAATCCATCCAACTGTCTTTCTCTTTGAAAATGGGTTCCCTTGATTTGGTGTAGATTTTAGTGTTCGATTTGTAGAGGTCAAAATAGATGTGGTAGTTGTAGACCAACTGCGTGTTGGTATTGGACGTAGAAACAGAACTGCCTTTTACTTTGTTGTTATTGACCCTGGCATTTCCTGTGTTATAAGTAGACGAAGTCTGGTTTTGGGTTTCGGTATACGACACCTTGGCGGCGATGATATGGTCTGCACCGAGTATTTTGTGCAATTCTTCTATGGGCGTCTCGTCGATGTTTTTATAGTCGATGCCGGCTTTGCGCAACAGGCTATTGGTAATCCTAAGATCCTGTACGGTAAGCGGTAGAATATTGGATGATTTGTCGAGCAGTTTGTTGTAAATGTCGTTTTGGGCGAATTTGGCCATTTCTTCAGAATTCGACAGGTTTTCTGAATTGACAAACGGCACTGGCAAAACGGCGATCGTGTTGGGTTTGATGGCAACTGCTGATGACTGCTCAGAGCTTGCGGCGGCGGCTTCATTCGACTGCTGAGTATTGAATACCTGCGAACGACCGCTGGCAAAATCTATTTTTGCGATTTGCGATACTTCTAGTGAAATGACGAGGGTTTCGTTGGGTAGCGAATACTCGACGGACTGATCTGACATTTTTGAGATTTTACATTCAATGATGTCGTAGTTTTTCTTGATGATCTTGTCTAATTTTTCCTGTGCGTAAAAGGTCAGGCTGCCAAATAAAGTGAGTAGCACCAAAAGGAGTTTTTTTGATTTCATAACAGTAGTTTTATCGGTAAGTGTCCAGTGAATTGCGACTTAAAAATAGCAATTTTTTTTGGATTTTTAACAAAAAAAAAGTGCGCCTTACTTTATTTGTATCTCAAAGCCAATAGGTTGTGGTTGGTGAGTGCTGTCGATGGCTACGTCTTACGATCAATAAAAAAATCCCAAACTCCAACGGTTAAAGTTTGGAATTTGGGATATTTTAATATTTTCTTTTTTTGAAATTATTTCTTTTTCAACACCCGATACTCTTCATAACACTGCGTAATCGCATCCAGAATCTGCAGGTCATTGGCGGTTTTGACAAACACTTCAGAGTAGTTGCACTTCTGTAAAATTTCAGGAATGTCCCGTTTGTCTATGCCCAGCATGAGCGCGACGGTTTCGCGGTCGTATTTGGATTCGAGCAGGTTGCGTACCGTATCGTCTTTCTTGGCTTTCTTGAGCCTGTTGAGTTCCTTGGATCGTTTGCCGAAGAAGTTGTAGAGCATGTCGGCGGGATTGAAGATAGAACCCATGACGCGACCAAAAGCATTGGGTGAGTATTCGCCGGTTTCATAACCTTGTTGCAAGCCCGAAATGCTGTAACGGTAGTTTTCGCGTTCGGGAATCAGTTTGGAATCGATCTCAAGATAACCGGTTAAGGTGTATGGTTGGATGATGACTTCCTCAAGCGCAATGGCTTTCTCGGTCATCTGTATTTTGGTGGTTTGGTTCTTGAGCCAGTCGTTGGTCACGCGGATTTTCAAGGATTGAAACCCGATGAAGGTGAGGTGCAAGGTGTCGTTGAGACTCGCCTCGATTTCAAAATAGCCTTTGTCATTAGAAACCGCTCCCTTAACCTTGTTGAGGTTGATGATATTGACATTGGGAATCGGAAGCGAATTGTTGTCGTTGACGATGCTTCCCGAGACTTTTTGAATGGTTTCCTGCGAAAATGCCGCGAATGAAAACCATAAAAAAAGGAAGGCTATTGAATATCTCATAGGGGTGTTTTGATGGGTTAAATGTAATAAAACACAGTAAGATATAAAGTAGTCTTCCTTTATTTATAAGAAAATTAACTAAAAGGCTTTAGCTTCTCCTTGGGCGTCTTTCCCTCGGCGCATCCGAACTTTCTGAACGCCTTGGTGCGCGATCCGAAGAAAATCCTTCGCGTTTGGGTGCCGACGAGCTTCTGGCTTCGCTTCTGCCTCCAAAGCCTGAGCTTCTTTCGGGTCTGGCGCCAAAACCACCGCTGCGAGGCGCTGAATTGCGGTCACTTCTAAAACCACCGCCGCCGCCGCCAAAACTTTTGCGTTCACCGCCAAATCCGCCGCCTGAACTTCTGCCATTGTGGTCGCGTCTGCCGCCACCGTCATTTTTAGAAATCTCAACGTTGATGCGGCGTCCTTCGAGTTGGATGTTGTTGAGCACTTCCATTACTTTATCGGTGTGCTCAGGATCGGTGTTGAAGAAAGAGAATCCTTCCTTAACATCTACTTTGTACACGTCGTCACGGCCCAAATCAAGTGTTTCTTTCAAGAAATCCTTGAGTTGCATCCAGTCGAAATTGTCGCGTGAACCGATGTTGACGAAGTAACGAACTGCGCTTCCTGAGTTGTTGAACTCGCGTGGTTCGCGGTCTTCACGTCCTTCACGACGGTCAGATGATCCAGCCGACAAATCGCGGGTCTTTTTATAGTAATTGATGAAACGGTTGAATTCTACCGACACCATTTTCTTGATGAGTTCTTCTTTAGACAAGCCTTCGAGTACGCTGTTGATGGCGGGAAGGTAATTGTCTATTTCGTGGTCTACTTCGGTATCCTTGATTTTGTTGGCCAAGTGAAGCAGTTGGATTTCGCAGATTTCGATGCCGCTAGGGATGGTTTTCTCCTCAAATTTCTGTTTGATGATTTTCTCAATCGAAGATATCTTACGGATTTCGCTTTTGGTCACAATCACAATAGAAGTTCCCAATTTCCCTGCACGTCCGGTACGACCAGAACGGTGGTTGTAAGTTTCGATTTCGTCAGGCAACTGGTAGTTCACTACGTGGGTGATGTTGTCTACGTCGATTCCACGAGCAGCAACGTCGGTAGCAACCAACATCTGGATCTGGCGTCCGCGGAACGATTTCATTACAGAATCACGTTGCGCCTGAGATAAATCTCCGTGCAAAGCGGCAGCGTTGTAGCCATCTTCAATTAATTTTTCGGCAACGGCCTGTGTGTCTCTTTTGGTACGACAGAAAACCACCGAGAAAATGTCTGGGTTGGCATCGGCGAGTCTTTTCAAGGCTTCGTAACGATCCCGTGCGTTCACCAGGTAAAACTCGTGCGAAACGGTAGCCGATCCTGAGTTTTTGGCGCCTACGGTGATTTCAATCGGGTCTGCCATGAATTTTTTGGAGATACGCGCTACTTCGGCAGGCATGGTCGCAGAAAATAACCAGGTGTTTTTTTCTTGTGGTGTGTCTGAAAGGATAGAAACGATGTCTTCGTAGAATCCCATGTTGAGCATTTCGTCGGCTTCGTCCAAAATACAATAATCAATCGCTTTGATGTTTACCAAGTTGCGGTTGATCATGTCCTGCATACGTCCCGGTGTAGCCACGATAATCTGTGCGCCACGTTTGATGTCGCGCGCCTGTTCGGTGATGCTGGCACCTCCGTAAACGGCTACGACATTGATGTTCTTTTCGTACTTCGCGTAATTCTTAATCTCGTTTGTAATCTGCAAGCAAAGTTCGCGGGTAGGTGATAAAATCAGCGCCTGCGTATTTCTGTTGTCGGCGTCAATTTTATGGATCAGTGGAAAGCCAAATGCTGCCGTTTTCCCTGTCCCTGTCTGAGCCAACGCAACTAAATCAGTGTCTTGTTCCAATAAGAGTGGAATCGCTTTTTCCTGCACTTCGGTCGGATTTTCAAATCCTAGATCGATAATCGCACGCTGTAGCGATTCTTTCAATCCTAATTGTTCAAATTTATTCATATAAGTTTTTAAAATTTGGTGCAAAAGTACAGTTAATAAGTAGAGTAACCTAATGCAAAATTTAGATTTGGCTTTTTATTAATAACTAGAAATCAGCTATTTAAAAATAATGGTGAATTATGGATGGTGAGTTGTGAATGATAAAACGGTTCCCAGCGATGACTCGCAGTAGAAAGTTACGTTTATTTTGTGAGAAAAGTTATCAATTGACGAGTGGCTTTTCCGCGGTGGCTGATGGCTGCTTTTTCCTGCTGTGAAATTTGCGCGAACGTAGTTTCATAGCCAACCGGCACAAAGACAGGATCGTAGCCAAACCCAAAATCACCTCTTTTTTCATGGATGATTGTCCCGTCGGCAATGCCCGTAAAAAGGTGTTGTTCGCCTTTGTAATTGAGTGCGATGACGGTTTTGAAATTGGCTTTGCGATTCACGATTCCTTCAAGTTCCATCAATAATTTATTGATGTTGTCGCTATCGTTTTTTTGTTCGCCTGCAAATCGTGCCGAATGTACGCCGGGCGCACCACTCAGCGCATCGACTTCCAATCCGCTGTCGTCAGCAAAGCAATCGTAGCCGTAATTTTGGGTGACGTAGTTGGCTTTTAGGATGGCGTTGCCTTCAATGGTGTTGGCGGTTTCGGGGATTTCTTCGTGGCAGCCAATGTCGGTAAGGCTTAAAATCTGGATACTATGGGGCAACATCGCCTGGATTTCGGCAATCTTGTTTTTGTTGTTGGAGGCGAAGACGAGTTGCATTACGACGGGTCGGAATTTTTAGAAGGAACCCTTGACAAGGCTGCATTCAATTTCTCAATTTCAAGAGGCTTGTACAAAAACTCATTGAACAGCGGCAGGTAATCGGAGTCGTTATTAACCATGATGTCGGCCGTGAGGGCAAAAATCGGGATGTCCATGTTGAGGTTGTACTTGCTGCGGATGAGTTTTGCCGCTTCGACACCATTCATTTCGGGCATGTGGATGTCCATAAGGATGAAATCGTATTTTTTCAATCGGCTCTGGTGGTAGGCGAGTTTGCCGTCAAGGACGTGGTCTGTGGTAATTCCCCATTGTTTGAGCAGCTCGATGATCATTGCGGCGTTGAGCTGGTTGTCTTCGGCGAGCAGTACTTTTTTGCCGGCGAGTTGGCTCAAATCCTGGGCTTTGGTATCGGCGTCGCGCTTGGCATCGGCCATTTTCTTCTCTTCTTCGAGTTCCTGGCAGTACGAGGCGGCTTCCTGTGAATGGGCGGTGGCCTGTTCAAAATCGCCCATCGCCAAATACGACAACGAGAGCTGGTTGAGGCTTTGGGCGATGAGCGCCTTATCCTTGAGCTGCTTGCTCCTGCTGAGGGCTTTTGCAGCGAGTTCAATGCTGTGGGATAAATCGCTCTGGTGCTCAGAATAGGCTTCATTGAGTAGTGCCAGTACCTGTTCTTTTGTAGGTTTCATAAGCTCTCGATACGGTGGGGTTTTGCAAATAATTGCAATAAATTTTACGCTGCAAAGCTATGCCTTTATTGTCAAAATGCCAATCCCGAAGTCACAAAAAAAGCGCCACTATTGTTAAAAAACAGCTGCGCTTTTGTCTGAAGTTAGGTACCTTAGGATTCATCCTTCGTATTGCGTACCAAACTGATGCCCGACAGGAAAAAAACAATACCGAGGATGCCGTAAATGATGAGTGATTTGATGTCCTTGGTTTGTCCGCCGGTATTGGCAAATACGTAAGCGGCATAAATTAATCCGACAATCCCCAGTAGGGTAAGAATCGATCCGAAAATTCTTTTGACATTCATAAAGATTTGTTTTTGGTTTAGCAGTGTAAATTTCATCAGTTTGCCCGTAACACACGTTACAGTATTCGGGCTAAACTTTTCGGGATTTCACTTTGGTTGGTTTTTGGAGACGAATAGAATTTAATCCAAATAAAAACCCCGCCTAACTTGGAGAGAGACGGGGTTTTCCAAACAAACAAATTTTTTTTAAAGGCTCATTGTACGTTCGCCTTTGCTGACTTTGCGAAATTGGGATAAAAACGAAAGGCGGTTGTTATAGAATTTAAATTAAAATTTACAGGATTCCCATTTTAACGAATTTGGTACTTAGCGCATTGAAATACTGTAATTTATGAATCAAATTTTGTAAGGCGTGGCTGGCTTTCGATGCTAAATTTGTAATATCTACAAAAGAAAATGATCATGGGACAAATCAATTTAGCAATACAGCAAGGAGAACACAAGGGTTGGTATGTGCTTTCTGACGCTTCCTATATGGGAGAAGCCTGGTTGGCCAGGATTGATGAGTTTGACAGCACCAAAATTATCAGACAATTCAGGTGCAAGCAGTTTCGTGATTGTTTCAGGGACCTTAAGTTGTTTATTGATACTTTGGGCGAAGTGAAAAAAATGTCGGCTACCGGAGTAGCGGCAGGCGATGTGGCGTTGCTCGAAGACATACTCGTAGGCAAATCAGACGGTATTCTCCCAATCAATGACCCGACTGCCGGGAATAGCCTGTTTTGGGATTGGTTGCAGAATGACCGTTACATGACTTTGTAAACTACTACACCTAACTATATTTTTTGGAGAAGCGGGCTTTTTGGTCCGCTTTTTTTATGGCCTTGTCGGATTGGGTCGATTGCGATCGTTTATCGAAATGAAGCTTTCAATCGCTATCACCAAAACGATTCCAACAGTATACGCTATAAAATCAACCCACTCAAAGGAGTTCCCAAGCACGCATTTGGCCAAGCGGTTGTTTTCGAGGTGCAACAATCCAATCAGGTCGTAGTATTGCAACACCTCAATCGTATACGAAAACAACAGTACTGCTATGGCTGCGGGAACTACCGCGGTTTTGAGAAAGGATTTCAGGAAGCAATAAATGAGCACGACGACCAATGTGTCTCCAAAATAAGGTCGGATGAGATTGTCGTGTACAAATAACGCGATGCCCACTTCTACCAAGAAAAGCGTCACGGCAAGCAAGAAATAACCTTTATGGAATCTGAACATCGGGCCAATTTGTGTTTTTTAACGTTTTAATACCTTAAGTTATTATATCGCTTCGCTTACTAAGCTGATTTTTGGAAACCAACAGCATTGAATAGACTAATGACTTGTCATTTATTTTCATGTTATTTGCACTGTAAAAAGGTTCAAGATTATTTGAATTCAGTAGGTAAAATGAAATGACTGTAAAAACCAAAGCGTACATCGCGCTCGCTATCGTCTGTGTTTTCTGGGGAACCACTTATCTCGCCTTGCGTGTGGGTGTCGAGCATTTTCCGCCGTTTCTATTTTCGGGTATCCGACAATTTTCTGCAGGTGTGTTGTTGTTTGCCGCGATGGCTGTATTTGGTAAGCTCGAGAAACTCAGTTTCAGGGACATTAGGCGACAAGCGTTGCCGGGAATCCTATTGATTACCTTGGGTAACGGCATCATCGGTTGGGCAGAAATGTACATCCCCAGCGGTTTGGCCGCGCTGATTGTTTGCATTATGCCTATTTACATCGTCATCTTCAACCTGATTTCGGGGAAAGAACAAAAGCGTTTCAACTTCAAGACGATTGCGGGGTTTGTACTCGGTTGCGTGGGAATTGTGCTGATTTTTAAAGACAACCTCGGTGATTTGGGCAAACCAGAATACCTTTGGGGCGTGCTGGCCTCGTTTGCCGCTTGTTTTTTCTGGGCCATCGGCAGCATTTATATCAAGAGCAATACTTTTACTACCAGTGCTTATTCTAATGCGGCGATACAGTTTACCAGCGGTGGCATTGGCTGTTTTGTCTTTTCTTTGATTTTTGACGATTTTACCAAGCTCGATTCTATTACTCCAGAAAGCCTGTGGGCGTTATTGTACCTCACATTGGTGGGTTCGCTGCTTGCCTACATGAGTTATTTGTACGCGATTGAACATCTGCCGATTGTGGTGGTTTCTACCTATGCATATGTGAATCCGGTAATCGCGATATTACTTGGTGTCGCCATCCTCAACGAGAAAATTACTTGGATCACCGTACTGGCGTTGGCCACAACTTTGTATGGTGTTTACCTGATTAATTCGGGCTACCGAACGGCGCCGCTCAAAACAAAATCTTTAGAAGGAGAATAATAAAAGATTCGTCTTTAACTTATGAAAAAGAGCCGTTCCTATATTTAGAAACGGCTCTCTTGTTTTCCTGAATGGCTTTCCGGGGTTAACGTTGACAGTACTTTCCGGTAAGAATCGGGTTAACATTGGAAATTAACCCATTGTAACTTTAGGATTCTTTTGCCATTAGGTTACTTTATAAATTTAGGCAGAAATGGTATCCGTTTAACGGAGGAGGAAAACTTTAACAGTGCATTTTTGGTCGAAATCTGAGCAGGTCCCGACACCAGTACGTTTTAGAAAATGTTAAAAATACTCTGTTGTTAATTATAAGTTAAAGCGCTTATTTTGAATTGATTGTAGAGATATAAAAGCTAAATTTACTTGTCGGTTTTGATTAATTACCGGGTATGCTAATCGACATACAGAAGAGTATAGCCCGAAGTCAGCACTACCATTTGATTACAAGAATACCAAGCTGATAATGATAAATCAAAATCTACTATAACTGGGAGACCCCGAAAAGGGTCTCCTTTTTTTTGCCGCAAACATTAACATTTGTGGGCGCGCCAATTTTGTGTTTTTTGTGTAGTTTAGGCACCATATTATACCACTAATATGAAGCAAAAACTACTTCTGCCAAGAATGTTGGCTGTCCTTAGCGCCCTATTTTCCTTGTTTTCTTGCCAGGATTCCTATTCGCAATACGTCTTCAAGCAAGACAGTATCCGGGAAAAAATCTCCCTTCATCCTTACACTTCAATAATTAACCTAGGCCAAAAGGAGCTTGGGTTTGATGCGGTTGTCAATGGTTTTGACTCGTTGCGTCCCGCGAAGTTGAAATCCGAAAATGATGACCTCGGGTTTACCGATGGCCATTTCTGGACCAGAACCGACCTACACAACGATACCAATTCTGACTTGCATTATTATCTTGAAACCGCTCGACCTATAACCGATCTGGTTGAACTATATGTACTCGATAGCGATTCGCATCTCCTGGCGAAGCATGTCAGCGGCGACGCGATGCCTTACGCCGAACGCAGTTTTGACGACCGACGAACGGTTTTCAGGATCGACCTTCTGGCGCAGGCCAAGCTGAGTTTGTTCCTGCACCTCAAAAGTGACGGCGAGGTCATCAAAATTCCGCTGATACTCCGCGATGCCCAAAACTTTGTGAAAATTACCGCGATGGAGCAGTGGATATTCGGGCTATTTTACGGAATCCTGCTTACCGCTGCAATCATATACCTGTTCTTTTTCTTCGCGCTCCGGGAACGCACTTTCTTGTATTACAGCTTATACGTGGTTTTCATTGGGCTCATGCAATTTGCGCTCGATGGCTATTTCTACCAACTCATTACGCCCGGCGGCGGCTGGTTTTCGAGGCATGCGGTATTGATTTTTGCGATGATTGCCGGTTTCCTTTTGGGCCGTTACAGCGAAGTGTTCCTCGGCATAAGAAAACACAATAAAACAATCGGTAGGATTTTCGACGGCTTGTATGTGCTTGCCTTGGTGCTAACCCTCGCGCTGATTTTTGTTCCATCTGCATTTGCCTTGTGTTATCCGCTGGCCAACGTGTTGGGATTGCTGATCCTGGTTAACATCATCAGCGCAGTCGTCTACATGTATTGGAAAAAAATCCACGTCGACATTTTCTTTAGCATTGGCATCTTGTTTCTAATTTTGGGCTTTGGGATTTTCATCCTCAACAATTTCGGCCAAATTCCCAATTCTTTTTTTGCGCTCAACAGCTCAAAATTCGGTACCGGGCTTGAAATCATCTTCCTGTCGCTGTCGATGGGCAATTTGATCCGCAACCTCAAGAATGAAAAGAACGAACTCAACCGTTTGGCGCTTGTTCGCTCCGAGGAAATGAACGAACTCAAGAGTTATTTCTTATCCAACATCAGCCATGAATTGCGTACGCCGCTCAACGCCATCATGAACCTGATCGATTCTATTTCCAAACAAACCGACGACGATAAAATCAGGCACGACTGCCAGGTAATCAAGTATTCGTCGCACAGTTTGCTGAGTTCTGTGAATGACATCCTCGATTTCTCGAAGATTGAAAAAGGCGAACTCAAACTAGAAAAATTAGATTTCGAACCCGTAAAAGTATTGGAACATCTCAAAAATAATGCGGTGAACCGTGCCAAAGACCAAGGCCTTGAGTTCGACTACTCTAAATCCGATGGCATTCCTGAATTGTGCTCGGGCGATGTGACCCGACTCGTACAAATCGTAAACAATGTATTGAGCAACGCCATCAAGTTTACGCCCGAAGGCAAGGTGTCGTTCAGGATTGAATCGCAACCCAAACCCGGAAATCGCACCCAACTCAAGCTTATTATCGCGGATACCGGAATCGGCATTGCCAAAGACAAATTACTTACGATTTTCGATTCGTTTACGCAGGACAATATTGACAACAAACGCAAATTCGGCGGATTGGGATTGGGCTTGTACATCGTGAAAACCCTGGTGGATATGCAAAACGGCACCATCAAACTCGAAAGTAAAATAGGCGAGGGAACTACTTGTACGATTGCGCTCGACTTTGACATCATCGAAAAGAAAGTAGAGGATACTGCGGCGGCCGAAACCATTTTTGACCTCGGCGGTAAAAATATCCTGGTGGCCGAAGACAACGCCATCAACCAAATGGTCATTAAGATGATTACCAAAAAATGGCGCAACACCACGGTTTCTTACGCGAACAACGGGCAGGAAGCGCTCGATTGGCTCGCCAAAGAAAAGTTCGATATCATCCTCATGGATTTACAGATGCCGGTCATGGACGGTTATGAGGCGACGATTGCCATCCGAAATGGCGAAGCCGGCGCCGACTACACCAATATCCCAATTGTCGCGGTTACAGCCGACGTAATGGAAACCACAAAACTGCGCGTAAAGGAAATCGGAATGAACCACTACCTGTCTAAGCCGCTCAAAAACGAGACGCTTTACAAAGTGGTCAAGGATTTGTTGCAATAAAAAAAGGCTTCCGTCATCTGGAAGCCTTTCTTATTTTTAATAACGACTTGTTTTATTTTACAACCAATTTCGTGGTTTCGCCAGTAGCGGTCTGTACCATATAAACACCGGCGTTGAACGATTGGGTGTTGATGGTTTCGGCGTTTTTAGCGGTGTAGATTAATTTTCCGGTCAAATCGTATACGTTAACATCTTGTGGTTGACTGAGGGTTACGATGCCTTTGTTGGTTGGGTTTGGATAGACAGCGAATGCCTTTTTTGAAGCGAATTGGCTGGTTGCCAACGGACCTGATGCAACGACTGTAACCATATCATAACGGTTGGTTCCGGTTGCAGCATAAGTCGATGTAGCAGTCGCTGCCAAATAATTTCCCGAAACTGGATCAAAAGAGCTTACAATTCTGAATGCCGCATTGGCATTATCATCCAAAGCAGTTACGCCGTTAAGATCGACTGTGCGTTGATTGTACCATACGTCGCCGGTGGCAGGACCAGGCGTAGGAGTGCCAGGTGTAAAAGTAAAAGTCTGGGCATCAACCCAAACTGGCGATCCTGCAGTGCGATCGGTCGTGTATTGCACCACGTAAGTGTTGTTTGCGGTATTACTTAAACGCTGGTCAAAACGAAATGTAATGCCTTGGTATCCTGCTGTACTTACGTTATATTGTGTACCGCGCTGTTTGTCTTCTGTTCCGGAGGCTGCAAAGTTGGTAATGTTCCATCCGTAATTTTCGGGAACCGTGGTGACAGGGTCAGAACTTCCTCCGCTTGCTATTCCTGAGCTGAAGGTAGCTGTTGTTCCTCCGACAAGTTCAGCCGAACCGCTTCCGATTACTGGCGTAGGAGAGGTTGCACCTCCTGGTACCGTAGTTGCGGAAGTGCCATTAAAATTCCATTGTGCTACTGTTATCTGGCCCCAAGAAGCGGTGCTAAATAGTAAAGCAATGGCAATCGTTTTTAATACATTGTAATTTGTCTTCATAATCTACTGTTTTAATTTTTTTGCTAAATTATTTAATTTTTATTCAATTGTTGCCGATTGGAGCCCCAAATCGATGTAAGGGAACAATGTCGGGACGAACGGCAATCTGTTATTTTTTACAACCGTTTTTTCGGGAATAAAACAACGCTTTTTAATTCGGATAATATTGCAGTCTCTGTTATCGTAAAGTTACCGGAAGGTTAAATTTTAATTTACATAAAGGGCTGTGGTTGTGGTAAACGCAATTTGGGAAAATCCAAAAACCCGATAAAAAACGTTAATGATTAGTTAATAACAAATTGCAAGTAGTCCCAAAAAAAATGTATAAGTTTGTTTCAAATCAAAACAATTTATAACTATGAAATTACAATTACAAAAGAACCATTTTGTAAAAAAACGCATGCTCCCAATTATGATGTGGTGCATGTTGCTTTTTGGGGTTCAGTCTGACTTGTGGGGGCAAGTGTGGACGTACGACTTTGGAACCACCACAGGTACAATTACCTCTGGTGCCAATACTGCATTTTTTCCTTCTCCACCCAGTGGAGGCGGGACGTATCGTGTGAGAATTGGTTCAGCCGGAGGTGGTGTCACACTCGCCAATCCGGGAACTTCCCTTGGAAGCGCTACAGAAGCACAAATTACTGCTGCAACGTCGACCTCAAGTAACAAGGTTGGGGTGTATGATTGGACTACGCCTACCACTGTGGGTTATTTGAAAGCCAATATCAGGACCACATCAACGGCCGCCGGAAACTTAAACATTTCTTTTGGAGTGAACACTGTGGCCAACGACAATCAAGGTTACACGAGTCATTACAATAACTCTTTGGCATCGCTGAGAATGGTTTATTCTGCAGGAGCACTCACCACGGTTTCGAGAAGATCTTCGGGTGCTGATAATGCCATTACGGGATCAGGACTCGCCAAAGACACCGACAATTTGATTGAAATTTATGCAAACAATGCTTCTACTTCAACTAACTATTCTAAAGGTGCAGGCAGTTATACCCTGAATGCACAATCTTGGGATTTATGGATAGGCGGTACGAAAATTTCTCCAGCCAACGGTTGGGCAAAAGCAGGTACCGGTGCAGCGAATCTCAATCTTTCGGGGTTTTGCTTTTTTGCCGAAAGCAGTGCGGGTAATGCCGCAGTCTTTTATATAGATGATATTGAATATTCTAACGCACTGCCTACGGTAAGTACGCCTACCGTAAGTACCACTGCAGCCGTTTCGGTTACTACAACTGGTGCCTCTTTGGGAGGTGATGTGACAGCTACCGGCGGTGGCAGTATATCGGCTACCGGAATTGTCTATTCACTTACAGCAACCAATGCTAATCCTTTGCTTGCGGGAATCGGTGTCACCAATCTGGCAACCGCCGCTCCAAATGCAGGAACCGGCACTTTTACAGAAACTGCCAGCGGACTTGCCGTAAACACGCGTTACAGCCATAATGCTTACGCGACCAATAGTGCCGGAACTGCTTACGGAACGGTGGCTACATTTTACACTTTAGCCAATACACCGGATTCGCCTGCAGTAGGAAGCCCTACGGCGTCGAGTTTGTTGGTATCTATTCCGAGCCTCGCGGGAAATCCATCCAGTACAGAATACGCGATTGAAGTGGACGCCAGCGGCAATTACGTACAAGCCGACGGTACCGCTACTGGTGCTGCTGTTTGGCAAACGGCTTCGGCTTGGGGAGCCATCACAGTAACAGGCCTAACCGCAGAAACCTTATATTCTTTTAGGTTGTACGCCCGCAATGGCGATAATGTGATTACCGCTGCCGGCGATCCGGCGACAGGTACTACCTTATCGGCCAGCCAGCCATCATTGACTTTGGGTACACTTGCTGATTTTGGCACTGTTTGTACCAATTCATTCGCCACGGCAAGCTTTACCTTAAACGGAAGCAACCTGAACGGAACAGACATTGAAGTGTCTTCGGCTTTCGGCGAGCTCACTTTCTCCGATACCCAGAATGGGACCTATAATTCGGTGTATAACATTTCTTACATAGGAAATAGTGTGAGCACAACCGTTTGGGTAAAATTCACGCCTTCATTCGCCGGGCTTTACGCCGGAGATATCGATATTACCGGTGCGGGATTGAGCCCAGCTTATGTAATCACAGCAAACGGAAATGGAGTAGATCCGGTAACACCATCGGTCACCACCGGAAGCGCATCAGCGGTAGCCAATACCATAGCCACCATTTCCGGGACCGTTAACGCATTGGGTGTCTGCCTGAATACTGTAGAAAAAGGATTTGTATATGCAGATTCGGCACTGAACGGCGATCCAATTGCCGGCGATGCCAATGTCACTACAGCACCAGTAGCTGGGTTGACCGAGGGTTCTTATGCATCGGCGCTGACGGCACTAAACCCAAACACGACTTATTATTACAAGGCGTACCTATATGACGGGACCGATTATACTTACGGTGCCATAGAGCAATTTACCACTTTGGCAGTGGCAGATCATTTGTTTTTTAGCGTAGATCCACCAGCCACGGGTAGTGTAGGGATAAACCTTGCCTCGTTTACCGTACAGGCCAGAAGACCCGACAATTCAGTCGATACAGAGTATACAACCGCTATTACAATTGATAAAGTAACCGGTCCGGGGAATTTAACCGGAACCGCAACAACAGTAAACGGTGTGGCCACCTTCACGACAGCAAAATTCGACGCAGTCGGGACTTACACCATCAGCGCATCTTCAGGAAGCCTTGCTACGGTAATCAATCCGGTGAATATTGTCATCACGATTCCTAACGCGCCTGCAGTGGGATGGAGTGGTGCTGCCTCTTGTGTTGGCGGTACTTCGCAAACATGGTTGACGGCAGCCAACTGGTGTGGCGGTGTGATCCCTTCCGCTACGACAGTTGCGCAATTCAATGCACTTGGTACGGCTACGATTATCGGATTCAACATGAACGGTGCAAGTATTGCGCAAAAAACACTCGGTGCGATTGAAATGACCGCTGGAAATGCAAGGACTATCGGTAACAGTTCAGGTGGGACTGCTGGCGATTTTACACTCAATGGAGTAGTAGTAAATTCGGTAGCTAATACTGTTGTAAGGAATGCTGGACCAAATTTGCTTACGATAAGAAAAGACCAGGTTCCGGCCAACCCACTAGGGCTTGTGCTTGGTAATGCAACCAACAATATTGTCAATACTGACGGCGCCGGAGGTGTTGCCATTACCGCCAATATCAGCGGAACCGGACGTAATTTAACCAAAACCGGTGCCGGTGGTGCGCTCACACTTTCAGGAGCCAACACCTACACAGGAACCACAACTGTAGAAGCAGGAACACTTACTTTAGGTGGAGCCAATGCATTGCCCGTAACGGCGAGCGCTGGTGATGTGCGTTTTACTGCAGGAACCCCGGTTTTGAACTTGGGTAGTTTTAACTTGGGAACTTCAACGGCGGCAGCGGACGCTGCAGGCCAGTTGGATTTTGATGTCAATACTGCGGTAAACCTTGGTACAGGAAACATTAGTTATTATTTCAAAGGCAGCAGCGCACAAACCTGGGATGCTACTGCTATTACCATCAGCAACTGGGTGGGTAATGCAGGTTTTGGCGTTACAGGAAGCAACCCTAAAATTTTCATCGGAGCTTCTGACGCAGATCTGACTCCGGCACAATTGGCCAAGATCCAATTCACCGGATTTTCTGCGGGTGCCACACAATTGGTTACCGGAGAAATCGTACCTATTTTATTGCCTCCGGTATTGGATTCCTTTCCAGCTACGGCCTGTGTTGGGACGTCAATCGTAATTAACGGGGTCAATGTAGGCAACGCAAGTTCGGTTACCATCGGTGCCGATGTTGCTACGATTTTAACCAATACCAATAGCGCTATCACAGTAACTGTTCCTGCTGGAGCTGGCGGCGTAGTTTCGGTGACCACACCTGGAGGAACTGCCACATCAACAGAGAGTATGGTCATTAATCCAATGCCAACGGCTTCCATTTCTGGAACGGCAACGCTTTGCGAAGGAGCCGGTTCTCCAGTGATTACCTTTACGGGAGCCAACGGCACAGCACCTTATACTTTTATCTATAGAATTAACTCGGGCGCCGATACAACAGTGACTACTGTCTCTGGAGATAGCGTAACTATCGAAGTAGACACTAATTTACCCGGAGTTTACGATTATGCACTGGTTAGTGTACAGGACAGCAGTTCTTCTTTCTGCTCCAATCCACAATCGGGCAATGCTGTCGTGACAGTAAACGCGAACGTCACCTATTACGCCGACACCGACGAAGATACCTTTGGAGATTTAAACAGTCCAATAGTTTCTTGTTTTGGCGCTCCGGAAGGTTACGTCGCCAACAGTACTGATTGCGATGATACCGACGGTACCATTTATCAGAGTGGGTTTTTCTCTATAGATTCGGATGCTGACGGATATGACGCTGGACAAGCTACGGTTTGTTATGGCGCCTCAATCCCTGCAGGTTATTCATTGACCAGCAACGGTACAGACTGCAACGACAATGACAACACCGTTTGGCAATCAGCCTTGTTGTTCATCGATGCCGATGGTGACGGATGGGATGCCGGACAGGCAACGGTTTGTTACGGCGCTGCTGTACCCACGGGATACTCATTGACCTCTGACGGCACCGACTGTGACGATACCAATCCAACCCTTACCAACAATTGCCCAACGATCGTGAACCTTACCATGTTCATTGAAGGCTACTATATTGGAGCCAATACGATGAATTCGGTTAAATTAAACCAGGATTTGGTATCGCCGGCAGATGAGGTTGAGGATGTTACTGTATCGTTGCATGACGCTACCACCTATGCTCTTGTTGCAAACACAACAGCTACCTTGTATACCGATGGTACGTTGAGCGCCTCTTTTGATACTGCTCCTACCGGATCGTTCTATATCGTGCTTTTGGGACGTAACTTTGTTCAGACCTGGAGTGCTACGCCACAGACCGTTGGCACTACGCCACTTACTTATGATTTTACCACTTCGGCCTCACAGGCTTATGGTGACAATATGAAGGAAGTAGAGACCGGGGTATTTGCATTTTATTCTGGCGATATCAACCAAGACAATGCTGTTAACGGGCCAGATTATACCGACCTTGTTACAGACATTGAGAATACCAACTTCGGGGAGCTAGCTACTGATTTGAACGGAGATGGTGTTGTTGACGGATCGGATACGACTACTTACATCAACAATACCGAGAACGCTATTCTCGCATCTTATCCATTTTAATAACCAACTTAAACATTAAATAGATGAAAATTATGAATAACATGTTAAGCAAAGGAGTCTTACTTCTCTTCTTATTAATGCTATCAGCGGTAGGTTCGGCCCAGAGTTTTTCACTGACTTTGGCCAACCAGACCTCGACGAGCACTACCTTTGATGTAGATGTAATGATTACGCTCAATGCGCCTGTAAGGCTGGCATCGGTTTCGGCAGGAATCTTCTACGACACTTCGATCCTTAATGGAGGTACGCCATGTACAACCAACAATTGTGGATCGTGGTCTTTGGTTGCCGGTTCCCGTAGTCCGGAATTGTCTGCCCTTTTGGGTTATACCCTTGCCTTAAGGACAACAAGCCCTACAATTCTTCGTATCACACAGATTAACCAGGCAGGAGCTCTTGCTCCTGACCTTCCTGCAGGTACTTACCGCATAGGTACATTCCGTTTTACCAACACTACGCCATGGACGGCGAGCAGCAACGCCCATTTGTATTTCCAGTCGGGGATTCAGGGTGGCGGACAGAACTGTATCATTGGTTGGTTTCCATTTGGGGCCAGCACGCCGATTGCCAATACTGTGTTCGCCGATGGTACTTTAGCTCTCAGCCATAATTCGGCATCGCCCTATTCGGTTCCTTTGAACTTTCCAACCACAAGCTTGGCCTTGAACGTGAAAATGTTCATCCAGGGTTACTACATTGGAGGCGGATTAATGAACTCAGTGATGAGCAACCAGGGAACCAGTGTTGATCCTAACGAAGTTGAGCTGCTTACAGTTGAGCTTCAC
>DLHP01000040.1:34320-34470 GCA_002483285.1 Flavobacterium sp. UBA7665 | reverse complement strand
TACGAACCCGTTTGGGCCATCGGAACCGGCGAAACCGCATCACCCGAGCAAGCACAGGAAATGCACCACTTCATCCGTGAAACCATCCGTAAAAAATTTGGCAGCGATGTGGCCGAAGATGTCTGCATCCTCTACGGCGGCAGCGTCAAG
>DLHP01000040.1:0-34214 GCA_002483285.1 Flavobacterium sp. UBA7665 | reverse complement strand
CTGAGTGCCTGAGTGCCTGAGTGCAAAAATATTTATAAAATAAAAAAAACGTCCTCATCGGACGTTTTTTTTATTTCTTTTTACACACAAACTCTGAAAGCTAAGGCACTATATCCCAATCTCCACCTGCAACCTAAAGTACCAATTGTTCTTCGTAGTCCCATTGGCATAATCCAAAGTATCAAAGGTGAGTTCGCTTTGTAGCTTGAAAGTATGTTCCCAGATGTATTTGGTAACACCCAGGCTGTATTGTTTGGTGTCTGGGGTCAACGCATGGATATCGGCACCCGCATGCTGCACAGAATAACGCCCAATCACTTCATAATTCGATCTGAAATTGTAACTCAATTGGTAATCGAACCCGTCGCCAATATAGACGTAGTTGGTCTGCGTAACATCATCGGGATTCAAAGTCACCGCGTATTGGTTTGAGGTACGCGACATGTAACTACTCATTGCAGCCCAGCCCTTGTACTTCAACATCGCATCGAGCAATACCGACTTCAATGTGCGTTTTTCAAATAAATTGTCTCCGAGCTGTCCTCGTGTACGGCGCGCGTGATTGTTCTGCTGAAACGCGCCCGAGAGCATCAGCTTGGGTTTAGCCTCGCGTACGATGTCGCCTTCAAAATAAGTCCCGTCTCTTGAGAACGCCCCAAAAGGGAACAGTTCTACCTTACCGGTCACCGCCACACCATCGTCTGCTTTTTCAGTGATATTGCGGCCTTCGCCGGTAGAAACCGCTGTCTTGAAATTGTATGAAAACTTGTTTGGGAATTCATTGATTTGGTGCAACTGGAAACCAAAATCGCGGTCAATAGTGAACTTGGCGTTGTTAATGGTTCGGTCGGTCAATTGCAACCCCCCCGACGAATTGACACGCTGGCGGTTGCCAGGCAATTTGGTTTGTCCGAAGCTAAAATTCCAACGTTTATTGGGACGATAAAAAATGACCGCATCGCGAATGATGTTGATGTTCTCGCCTTCTCTTACTTCGCCCACATCGCCCGGCGCAAATGACAATTGAACTGCATAAAGGAATTTAGGGTTGCCTACGTAACCATCGAAGCGCAAACGCAACCGCCTGATTTGGCCATCGTAACCCGGACGTTCACCGTCATTGTCAATATAAGTCACCCGATTCTGCATCCTGAAACGGATGTTGAGCTGAAAAAGACTGTCTGGAGACGTAATCCCAATGCCTTTACCGAAACTGTAATACGGCAACGCCGACAGTTTCAAATCGTTATCTTCTTTGGTTTGTTTGATTGTAATCTGGGCCTGCGCAGCCAGTGTGGCCAGCATTGCCAAAAGGAGTAGTTGTCTCTTCATGAAGTGTTGTGTTGTTGCGCAAATGTAAAATAAATCCGTACGATAAAAAACCAATGCGATGGGATTCTTACCTTTGCCCCGCAAAGCCATATGGCGCAACCAAAAGTCAAGTCAAAAATACCATGTCGAATATTTATTTAGGTTACCATTTTAAAGTTGAGCCCAAGGAACTGGGCAGTGAAATCCTGATTGCCGAACTCGGCGAACTGCCGTTTGAGAGCTTTGTAGAAAGCGAGTTTGGCGTCACGGCCTACATCCAAAAACAATTGTGGAACGAGCATGTGCTGGACGAACTGTTCATTTTGCAATCGCCCGAATTTGCCATTTCATACACCATCGAGGAAATCGAACAGGTGAACTGGAACGAGGAATGGGAAAAGAATTTCGAGCCCATCGACGTGGACGGCAAATGCCACGTACGCGCGACGTTTCATCCCAAAACCGATGCTGAGTTTGACATTGTGATCGAGCCTAAGATGAGCTTCGGTACAGGCCACCACGAAACCACACACATGATGATCCAGCATTTGCTAGAAATGGATGTGCGCGGGATGAAAACGCTCGATATGGGTTGCGGTACCGCAATCCTGGCCATCCTAGCCGAAATGAAAGGCGCCGGGCCGATTGACGCGATCGACATCGACAATTGGTGCTACCTGAATTCTATTGAGAACGCCCAGCGCAACAATTGCACACAAATTTCCGTTTATGAAGGAGACGCGGCTTTGCTTAAAGGCAAGCATTACGATTTGATCATCGCCAACATCAACCGCAACATTTTGCTCAATGATATGCAAGCGTATGTAGATTGTTTGAACCCGAACGGCGTGTTGCTCTTGAGCGGATTTTATACCGAGGACATTCCGGCAATCGACGATTGCTGTACGGCAAAAGGATTGACGTTTGTAAAAAAGCACGAGCGAAACAATTGGGTGTCTTTGAAATATGTAAATTAATAAACTGCTGAATGGAAACCTGCTCCCGGTTTGCGTTAGGGATGGAAGCGGCATCCTTTTGTCCCGCTTCTTTAGCGGACAAAAGATATAGCGGACAGCCCGGCCCACAGGGACACGCCAAAAAAAATATTAATTACACCTTCGAAAAATGGCAACCATAGAAAAAACAAAAAGGCAGACCGAAACAAAAGAAGCCGTTGGTGTCAATAATGAAATTGTACTGTACAACGATGACGTGAATACTTTTGACCACGTCATAGATACACTGATTTTGGTGTGCAACCACACGGCAGAACAGGCCGAACAGTGTGCGATTTTGGTGCATTACAAAGGGAAATGTACGGTGAAGACGGGCTCTTATGATGAGCTTGAACCACAGTGTACGGCTTTGTTGCAGGCGGGTTTGAGCGCCGAGATTGTTTAGAAACGCTGCGCTTTTGACGCGGCTACGCCTTTGGACACGCCCTTTGGGCTTTGGACACGCTGCGCTTTAGAAACGGCTGCGCCTACAGAATCTTGACTCGTTGATTTGTGGGAATTTTTTTTATATTTGGTACGTAAATAATGTAATTTTTAATGCAAGAACTTCGGTGAATTCACCTGAAAATCCAAAGCGAAGCGCGTCCAAAGTGATAACGTGTCTAAAGCGCAGCGCGTCTAAATTTCTTTTCAATGGAACAATACGGCAAAATCCTGATTATCGCAATGCCCGTTTTTCTGCTATTGATTATTATAGAGAAAATATACGGAATTGTAAAAGGCGACGATCAGGTACCGCTCATGGATTCGGTTTCAAGTATTAGCTCTGGGATTACCAACGCCGTCAAAGATGTTTTGGGTATTAGCCTGACGCTGATTTCATACGAATGGCTCGTTTCAAAAATCGGGTTGTACCAGATGCAAGCCAATTGGGTTGCTTATCTCATTGCCTTTATCGTGATTGATTTTTACGGCTACTGGACACACCGCTGGTCGCACCAAATCAATTTTTTGTGGAACAAACACGCCATTCACCACAGTAGCGAAGAATTCAATCTGACCTGTGCCCTGCGCCAAAGCATCTCAAGTTTTGTGAACCTGTTTACATTCCTGCTTATCCCTGCAGCGGTTTTTGGCGTTCCGGCCAAGGTGATCGCCATTACACTCCCGATTCAATTGTTCCTGCAGTTTTGGTACCATACCAAATACATCAAAAAGATGGGTTTTTTAGAGAAAATCCTGGTCACGCCGTCGCACCATAGGGTACATCATGCCATCAATCCCGAATACCTCGACAAGAACCACTCTCAGATTTTTATCTTTTGGGACAAATGGTTTGGAACTTTCCAGGAGGAACGCGATGACGTGCCGCCAGTGTTTGGAATTACGCGACCGGCGCAGACCTGGAACCCGATTCGGATCAATTTCCAGCATTTGTGGCTCCTGACAACCGATGCCTGGCGTGCCAGAAACTGGAAAGACCGATTGACGATCTGGTTCAAACCAACGGGTTGGCGGCCTGAGCACTTTGAAGAGCAATATCCGGTACATAAAATTACCGATGTGTACCGCTTTGACAAGTATGGCATTGGTAATTCTCCAAAACTGGTGTATTGGTCTGTGGCACAAATGCTCGTTACTTTGCTTTTTGTCACCTACCTATTCGACAATATCGCCAAGATTGGGCTACCCAACATTTTCATTTATGGGCTCTTTATTTTTGTGACGATTTACAGTTATACCGAACTCATGGACACGCGCAAGTTCTCGGTATTTTGGGAGAGCGTCCGTTTCTTCTTTGGCGTCGGGATTATTTTGTATTTTGGCGACTGGTTTGGCCTTGACGCATTGCTGCCCTACTCCAATTATATTGTGGTGGGCTATTTGGGTGCGTCTTTGCTGGTTTCTGTTTACTTTGTAACGTTCGAATTTCCTAAAACAAAAAGCAATGCGCTGCTACTCAAATCCTGATTTATGAAAGAAAACCTGGCGTTGCGCGGTTACCTCGCTTTTAGCGGACTGTACTTGATTTGTATTTTGATTGGGATTGAAAACGTGGCCTGGTTCCTCAAACCGCTATTGCTTCCGTTCCTGATTTACGCGGTTTATAAGAACGAATACTTCTCGACGCGCAGAATACTCCTGGTGGCGTTGATTTTCTCCTGGTTTGGCGATATGGTATTGATGTTTTCAGGACAGGCCGAGCTGTACTTCATCGTAGGCTTGCTGTTGTTTTTAATAAGCCATGTATTTTATATCGAGTTGTTTTACAAGCAACGGCGCCATAAAAACCCGCTTAAGAATTTGTTTTTCTGGGCATGTTGTGGCGTGGTGGTTTATTACCTTAAAACGATGCTTGAATTGCTTTGGCCTGATTTGGGCGAGCTTAAGATTCCGGTTTCGGTTTATGCCGTTACGATTTCGGTGATGCTCGTCCTTGCTTTCAAAGTATACTTCAGCTCAAAGAGCCAAGCGCGGTATTTGGTGCTGTTGGGTGCCGTTTCATTTGTGGTGTCGGATAGTTTGTTGGCCATCAACAAATTCCATTCGCCGTTGCCCTACGCTTCTTTGCTGATTATGGCCACTTACCTGCTGGCCCAGTTCTGTCTGGTTTTGGGTATGCTTGGCATCAACCAGAAAAAAACTAGCCCGCCTACAACTTTATAAAAAGACTACACCGGAGTTGATTTACTCAAAGAAATCGGAAAAAATAATGGAAAGTCGCCATTAATGCGGTAGTTTGTCTTTGATCAATCCGTAAAGGAAAGTACCGAGCAACGCGCCGATCAACACCAAAACAACCGGAAGGAAGCCAGCACCAATCAAAATAAATATCGGCCCCGGACAAGCGCCAACGAGCGCCCAACCCAATCCAAAAAGCAATCCGCCAATCCAATAGCGAAACGAACCTTTCTCCTTGTCGGCAATTTGGATCAACTCGCCTTTATTGGTTTTAAATTGTTTGCGTTTGATGATCTGCAAACCCACGATTCCCGTAGCGATAGCCACCATGATGATGCCATACATATGGAACGATTGGAACTGGAACATTTCATAGATGCGGTACCAGGAAACCGCTTCGGATTTGGTGAGTACAATCCCAAAGACAAAACCCACAATAAGATACTTGATGGCGCGCATATTAGAAGATTAAGGGTAAAATGAAATAAGACATCACGAGTCCGCCAACGAAAAAGCCAATCACCGCCTTAAGCGATTGCTTCTGCAGGTTGCTCATCCCGGCAATGGCGTGGCCAGACGTACAACCTCCGGCGTAGCGCGACCCAAATCCAATAAGGACGCCACCAATAAGCAATATGGCAATGATTTTTGGAGACGTAAAGACGTCATTACCAAAAAGCGCGGTGGGCAATAACTTGCCGTTTGGCGCATCGATTCCCATCCTGGCGAGTTGTTCTACGGTTTGCGGATTGAGGCTTACGTTGGATGGATCGCTCATAAAGTGAACCGCAACATAACCGCCAATCATCGCGCCGAGCAATACCACCAAATTCCAACCTTGGGTTTTCCAATCGAACTTAAAAAAATCGGCACATTTGTCTGCACCCGCAATCGTACAAAGCGTACGCAGGTTAGAAGACATGCCAAAAACTTTCCCGAAATAGTTCAGCGTCAGCATGATTGCGGCGATTAAGAATCCCGAAACATACCAAGGCCAGGTCTGAAATAAGACTTCCATATTGTGTTTTTTTAACTGCGTTCGCTTTGGCTTTTTTGGCCTCGGCTACAAAAATAACAATTCGGATGATTTATGCGGTGAAATAAATCAAATTCGACTAATTTTGGCCAGCTGTTAAACTAGTACGCATGAAAAAATTTGCCATAGAAATCCGTTGGGCAATCCAATTCAGTATCGTCTCTATCGTATGGATGATCCTTGAAAAATCATTGGGTTGGCACGATGCCCAGATTGGGAAACAACCTTTCTACACCAATCTTTTTGGCGTGGCGGCCGTTGTACTTTACATTTTGGCCATCCGTGACAAAAAGAAAAACTTTTACCACAATGCCATCACCTGGAAACAGGCGTTTCTTTCGGGAACCATCATGACCGTTGCGATTGCCATTTTGAGCCCGGCGATGAACACTATTATCTACAGCTGGATTACCCCTGGTTTTTTTGACCGCATGATTGACTATCGCGTGGCGCATCAATACCAGACATTAGAGAAAGCACAAGTGTATTTCAACCTGCGCAACTATATCCTGCTGGGCATTTTTGATACGCTGTCGCGTGGCATACTAACTTCGGCGGTAATCGCGTTATTTGTTCAAACCAAAAACAAACCCAATGAAAAGTAAATTATTCTTGATGGCGATGCTTTGCGTAGCAATGGTTTCGTGTGTGAGCACCAAATCTACCTTGAAAAATGTGGATGACAATGCGCCGGCACCCAGGCTCAAGGCCGACAACACTTTTGTCATCAATGTCAACAGTACCGATAAGAAATACGGTTATGACAAGGATTATCCCGTAAACGTTTTTTTCAGGGATACCAAAAGCGAAACCCTGAACATCGAGCGCTTCCTAAACGCGCTTGCCGGTCCCAAAGGCGAGCCAATCTCCTATAAAAAAATAGAAACCTGCTGTCCTTTCCCCACCAAACGCACTGAAATTGGCGCCGGATTCCTCGACGTTTACGAAGTCACCTGGGAAGGCAACACCAAACCTTTAAAGTTGTATCTCAACCTTTACGAGAAAAGCGTACTGATGGTTCCGGTTGGGTTGACGTTAAAACGATAGTTCGCGTTTTTAGGTGTTGGCTTTGTTGTTTTTGAAGCCAATCCGGCTGTACGCTGCAATCTTTTTACGGCGTTTCAATTGGCGTCTGCATGCACAAAAAACCAACGCTAACCGTTACACTTATTTCTACTTTAAAAACCGTAAAAAGGATTTCCGCTGCCATCCGGGCTAGGGTTGTAGAATCCAGTTAAGGCAACGTGCCAGCTGGCACTATCGCGAAAAAGTCCGCTAGACTTTTTGTTGATGCTCAGCCGTCTTAAAAATTCCTAAATCTTCACCCAAAATTCACAATTCATAGTTACCTTTGCGGCCAACAAACAGACAACTATGAATTTACATAACATACCACAAATCAAGCACACCGACAGTGGCAATTTCTTTTTGCTTGCAGGACCTTGTGCCATTGAAGGTGAGGAAATGGCGATGCGTATTGCCGAGAAACTCATCGGGATTACAGACAAATTACAGATTCCATACGTTTTCAAAGGATCTTTCAAGAAAGCCAACCGTTCCAGGATTGACAGTTTTAGTGGGATTGGCGACGAAAAGGCGCTTAAAATTTTGCGCAAGGTTTCTGAGACTTTCCACGTACCTACCGTGACCGATATCCACACCAATGAAGATGCCGACATGGCCGCGCAATATGTAGACGTGCTGCAGATTCCTGCGTTTTTGGTGCGTCAGACCGATTTGGTCGTAGCCGCCGCCAATACTGGGAGAACCGTAAACCTCAAAAAGGGGCAATTTATGAGTCCTGAAAGCATGAAGCACGCGGTACAAAAGGTGCTCGATTGCAACAACCAGAACGTCATGGTCACCGATCGCGGAACCATGTTTGGCTACCAGGACATGATTGTGGATTACCGCGGCATTCCTACAATGCAGTCATTTGCCACAACCGTTTTGGATGTCACGCATTCGTTGCAACAACCCAACCAAATGGCGGGTGTGACCGGCGGAAGACCGGAGATGATTGAAACGATTGCCAAGGCTGGGATTGCCGTTGGTGTAGATGGAATTTTCATCGAAACCCATTTTGATCCGGCTAATGCCAAAAGCGACGGCGCCAATATGTTGCACCTTGATTTGTTTGAACCCTTAATGACCAAACTTGTCGCCATCAGGAAAACCGTTAACTCCTTTTAATTTTATCAGTGTGAAAACTTCCCATTTATACGTCTTGTTGACGTTGTTCTCGTTGAACATGAGTGCGCAGAAAACCACGCGGGCACAGCGCAATGAAAAATACAGAAATGAAAAATACACGGCGCACAACAAGGGAAAGTTCTTTATTTCCTGGGGTGGAAACCGTGATACCTATTCTACTTCGGATGTGACTTTCACCGGTAAGGACTACAACTTTACCATTTATGACATCCAGGCGCATGACAAACCAAAAGGCTGGAACATCGATTATATCAATCCGGCGCGAATGACGATCCCACAGACCAATTTCAGGGCCGGTTATTTCGTCAATGACCATTACAGCGTGGCTATCGGCTGGGACCATATGAAATACGTGATGTACCAGTACAAGACGGTTGACCTTAAAGGCTATTATCCCAATCCGGGCACCTATTCAGAAACACAACCCGGCGGCAAGGTATGGCTCACCGAGGATTTCTTAACCTTTGAGCACACCGACGGATTAAACTACGTAAATGCCGAGGTTTCACGTCACGACGACATCGCCAAGCTCACCAAATTGAATCTGGGCAACCCCGACAAAGTACAACTCAACCTTACCGAAGGCCTGGGCGCGGGAATCCTATATCCAAAGTCCAACACCAAATTGTTGGGTAAGGATAGGCATGACGATTTTCATATTTCGGGTTACGGGGTTTCGGCTAAAGCGGGTTTGAACATTACGTTCTTTAAGTACTTTTATTTGCAGGGTGAACTAAAGGGCGGTTACATCAATATGCCAGATATCCGAACCACCGAAAGCACTGAGGATAGGGCTTCGCAGGAGTTTTATTTTTTCCAAAAAATTATCGCGTTTGGAGCGATTTTCAGGATTTAATGACGAAAACCTAAGACTAGAAAAAACTATTAAATTAAAAAGCCACTGTAGAAAGTGGCTTTTTTTTATTGAATGATGTGTACCGTTAGATGTTTCATACCTTTCATTTCCCAGTGTTCACCAACAACGGTGACAGACTCGCCGGTCTTGAACTCGCGGTATTGTGTAGGGGTAATCAAGCTGCCCTGGCTCACAATGAGGTAATAGGTGTCGCCGCCCTCAGTGAGTAATTCGGCAGCGTAGCCGTCATTTTCGTTCTCTACCGATTGTATTTTCCCGCTTATGATATTGGTGTGTGTCGCTACTTTTTTAGGCTGGTGTGAGTGTAGTGCTTCTTTGGTTTCGGCCTCGGATTTTACCTCGCCGTTGGCCAGATTGCATCCGGCAAAAGCTACGAAAGCCAATAGCATAGCCAAATTTTTAATCGTTGATTTCATTGCAAATGGGGTTAATTGTTAGGCGAATGTAAATGGTATGTTTCTAAAATGTAAACCATTACCCCTATTTTAAGCAGATTTTAAGTTTGATTTTCGCCTTATTTTGGGCCACGACATTCACCTATTTTGTAAATTAGCGCAACAAACTAAAAGATATCCAATATGAAAAAGTTAATTTTTGCAGCCATTGCTGTCTTAGGTTTTGCTTTCGCCGCACCTGCACAGGAAAAAGCAAAAACCGTCAAGAAAACGCAAACCGAGACCAAGACCGTTAAGAAAGAAAATGGTAAGGTCACGAAAAAAACAGAGGAGAAAGTAGTCCTTAAAAAAGATGGCACGCCAGACAAACGTTACAAAACTACCAAGACGACCGTACTCAAAAAAGACGGAACACCAGACAAGCGTTACAAAGAGAACAAATAACAAAGAGCCACCTAAACGGTGGCTCTTTTACTTTTATTAAGGTTGGACACCCGTTTGGTCAACCAGGTAAACCAAAGCCGCCATGGTTGCGGCACCCAGTTCGAGCTCGCGTTTGACAATCTGGTCAAAAGTGTCGGTTGCCGCATGGTGGATATCAAAATAGCGTTGCGTATCCGGACGTAATCCCGCCTTGAGAATGTTGCGGGATTTGAGCGGCTCAATGTCTGATCCGGTGTGCCCTTTCCTAAAAATATGAATCAGGTAGGGTTCAAAAACGGGCGCAAAGCTTTGTGCCATGGCAACATTGGCCTCACTGCCTTCAAATGTAAAACCCCTTGGCGTAAACCCGCCACAATCGCTTTCGAGCGCAAAAATATGTTGCTCGTTATTGGCTTGCGCAAGTTCATTGTATTTGGCTCCGCCTCTTCCGCCGTTTTCTTCATTCATGAAAAGCACCATGCGTACTGTATTCTTGGGTTTATAACCTATGTTGTTAAAAATGTTGGCCACTTCCATACTTTGTACCACACCGGCGCCATCATCATGCGAACCGTCGGCGAGATCCCATGAATCGAGGTGTCCGCCAACGACCATTATATTTTCGGGATGCTCGGTACCTTTGATTTCACCGATTACGTTGTACGACAGCACATCGTCTGTCGCATAACAAGATTGTTTGAAATAGAATTGTAGCTTTGGGTTCTGTTTTAACATTTTACTCAACAGTTCGGCGCCGTTCGTACTGATAGCCGCCGCAGGAATCCATTGATCATTTGGCAATTCGCCGTAACCCATCCAGCCCGTATGCGGAAAATCATCCAATCGCAAATTCATGGAACGAACGATAGCACCCACCGCTCCATACTTGGCAGCTTCGCGGGCGCCCTTACCGCGTTGGTCAACACAACCGCCGTATGAAGTAAAAGTATCGATGTTTTCGGGCTGCATCGGGCGATTAAAAAACACGATTTTACCTTTTAGTTTGGCGCTGCCCAAAGTCTCGAGTTCGGCAATGGTATGTACCTCTATGACTTCGGCCGTAATGCCATTCTTGGACGTGGCTATAGATCCGCCTAAGGCACAAATGGGCACATTGAGCTTGGTTTTTCCGTCGCGGATGTATGCGGTTTCCTTTTCACCCCGTACCCACTTGGGTACCATGACTTCCTGTAGGAACACCCGGTCGAACGGCATGGTTTCCATTTGCGCCTTGGTATACGCCACTGCTTTTGCCGCTCCTTCTGATCCCGATAAACGCGACCCGATTTTATTAGACAAGTCATCCAGCCAACCATAACATTTGGATTTGGTGAGTGCTGCATCGTAGATTTTCCTGAGCTGCTGTTCCTTATCGGTTTGTGCCTGTAGCGCAAAAGCATTGAGCAACAGTAATAGCGCTAATTTTTTCATAGTTTGGATTTACCGCATAAAATTAACCACAATTGGTTGTAAAAAAAATCAAATTTTATTTTTTTGTTCGATAGAAATAACTTTACTTTGTTTTTCAAAGTGCTTTTATATGGAAACGAAAGATTATCTTAAAGACATCCGCGACATCAAGGAAATGATGGCACAGTCTACGCAGTTCATTTCGCTGAGCGGATTGTCGGGCATACTCGCAGGCATCTACGCACTCCTAGGTGCTTACCTCGCCAGCACGATTTTGCCAGCAGACGGTTCACGTTATGACGAAAGCGTACTACCTACTGCTGATGCTCAAACACTCACGACGCCTTTGGTAGGAATCGCCTTAGGCATCATTGCGCTTTCTGTGGTCACTGGGTTTCTATTGAGTTCGGCCAAAGCCAAACGCCAAGGCAATACCTTGTGGAATAGCACCTCAAAAAGGTTGGTGGTCAATTTTTCGATCCCACTCGTAGTTGGCGGCATCTTTGGTCTTTTGTTACTCGATAAAAGATATTACGAACTCATTGTTCCCATATTGTTAATTTTTTACGGAATGGCCTGCGTGAACGCGAGTAAATTTACTTTTCGCGACGTGCGTTACTTAGGGCTCACCCTGATGGCGCTCGGGCTTTTGGCGACAGCGTTTACCAATCACGACCTGCTGTTCTTTAGCATCGGTTTTGGGCTTTGCCACATTGTCTATGGAGCGGTAATGTATTTCAAATACGACAGCAAGTAAGCCGTGAAAAATATCATCCAAAATATCAACAAGGCGTTTGACCACAGGATCCGGTTGGGAATCATGTCGGTGCTTATGGTGAACGAAAGTGCCGACTTCAATACACTCAAGGAACTCCTCGGCGTGACCGATGGTAACCTTGCCTCGCATTCTAAAGCATTGGAGGCCGAGCACTACATACAGATTGAAAAGCGATTCATCGGCAAAAAGCCAAACACGCGTTATGTCGCTACCCAAGAGGGTCGAAAAGCGTTCCAACAGCACATTGAGGCGCTTGAAAAACTAATCCAGAAAAGCTAGCTATTTTTTTATACATAAACTTTGAATTTCAAAGTACTTTTAAACTACTAATTTATGAAAACAGAATCCACAAACCGTCTTTCTACACACGACAGAATACGCAACTTTTTCTCAAACAACCGTTGGTCTCCGATGGCCAAATTTGAACTGTTATCGTTACCAGAAAACACACTCGGCTTTGCGCTGGGCAGTTTCCTGGTCACCCAGCAAATCGATGCGCCGCCAGAAAACCACGACGCGGTTCATGTACTCACCAACACCGGCACTTCTACAACAGAAGAAATCGGGTTGCAATACTACCTATTGGGAAACGGCAGCCGAAACCCGCAATTGTTTTTCTCACTGGTTGTTGGAACACTTTTACGTCCCATGCAATTCGATTATTTCCTTGCGCAATACCAGAAAGGAAAAGCCGCGCATTACTTCCATTATTTGGATTTTTCATCGATGCTTACGGTTCCCGTGTCCACCATCCGGCAAACCTTTAAAATATCATAACCATGGACGTCCAACAATTACAGCCGCCGCAAGAAGCAAAATACGCCACGCCATTGGCATTGGTTTCCTTTGGCATTGGAACCCTTTTGTTCGTGCTATTCCAATGCAATCCCGATTCGTTCGATTTACTGACTTACGGACTTTTGTTCGTGATTTTGGCGGCATTTGTCAATTTGCTCATGCTCGTTAACCTGCTTTTCCTGCTGTTCATTTACCCCGAACAGCGCGAGGTGATTGCCATCAAACTACTGTTGTTGTTGAGTAACATTCCCGTCACTTTCGTCTATTTCAGTTTTGTAGCAAAAACGGCTACATTCACCGTACCCTTAAACTTTTGAGATGAAAAGCGACTATCAAACGGCCGAAATACTCGCTTTGGCGCCTTTGTTCCTTGCCGGTGCTTCATTTGCCATAGGAACCGTGTTGCTGCTGCTGTGCCTGGTTGCAAACCAAGAATCCAATTATTATGAGTTGTGTTTTTATTACGTCGGCTGCTCTTTCTGCATCAACGCCGTTGCCTTTGTGGGCTTAATGGTTAGTTCCTTTTTTTACCGTTCGCACCAAAATCAAATCATTGGCAATACAATGGTGTTGCTCATCAACATTCCTGTCATCATTCTTTACAGCTATCTTTTAATATTATTCACCTAATTTAAAATCATTACAATGCAAACACCTGACAACCAAACCACGTCCTTTTTCCAATCCACTACGGCCAAAATGATCCTCGTGGGATTGCTCACGCTCGCCTTGCTGATTCCGCTTGAATTTGTCAAGAACCTGATCCTCGAACGCTCGCAACGGCAAAGCGAAGTCATTTCTGAAATCAACGACAAATGGGGCGAACAGGTCTTCCTTTACGGACCAATTCTCAAGGTTCCTTACACCGATTACGAGGAAACAGTGGCCGTTGACGCCAAAACCAAGCTTGCGGTCACTCAAAAAACCGCGATTACCAACTACGCTTATTTTTTCCCTGAACAACTCAAAGCCACCTCAAAAGTGACCACCAAAACGCTCAACAGAAACAACTACGAATCGGCGGTGTTTAGTGCTGACATGCAATTCAGCGGGAACTACATTCGGCCAGACTTTAGCAGCAGGGCGATTCCAAACGAGAACATCCAATGGGACAAGGCCACGATTGTCATCCAGACCACCAATCTCAAGAGCATCCGCAATGAGATGAAAATCAACCTTGGCGCAACGGCGTTGGCTTTCCAACCGGTTTATGAATCCGAAGGCACTGTCGCAACGCCCCAAACAGCCGAGGCCAAAGACGAAGCCATCACCGACCGTCTCGAAACGGGCTATTTTGACCTGTCTAAATTCCTCGCCAACGGTCAAGCCGATTTCAAATTCAATATCGCCTACAACGGCAGCCAGCAAATCAAGATGGTGCCCATTGGGAAAACCACGCAGCTGCAAATGCAATCCAATTGGAAATCCCCAAGTTTCACGGGCAATTTCCTTCCCGAAAAACAAATCACTGCCACAGGTTTTACCGCCAACTGGAAAGTGCTGCACATCAACCGTGCATTCCCACAGCAATTCTTTGACACCTTGCCCGATTTGAGCCGATATGCGTTTGGCGTCGATTTCGTAATCCCTGTAGACCAATACCAACAAAACGAGCGCGCATCCAAATACGGCTTTCTTGTTATTGGGCTTACGTTTTTGATTTTCTTCCTGATACAATCCATCAGCAAAATCAACATCCACATTTTCCAGTATTCGATGATAGGGCTCGCGCTGATCATGTTCTACACGCTGCTCATCTCGATTACCGAGCACAGTAGTTTTACACACGCTTACCTCATTTCTGCCGGCGCGGTGATTGCGATGATTGGTTTGTATTCAATCTCAATCCTAAAGAACAAAAAATTTCCGTTGTTCATTTCGTTGGCGCTAACGGCTTTGTACAGCTTCATTTACGTGATCATCCAGCTTGAAAATTATGCGTTGCTTGTGGGTAGTATTGGGTTGTTTGTGATCCTTGGCGCCGTGATGTATTTCTCGAGGAAAATTGATTGGAGCAAATAAAAAAACGTTGTTTTAAAAATTTGTTTACAAGGAATTCCGCTTTTATTTAACAATATATGCAGTTTTTCAATAAGACGGTGGATTGAAAAAGTTGTAAATTACCTTCAGGGAAGGGGTCAATGCATTCCCTAATAAACTAAAACGATATCTAAATCTAGAAAATCCGCATACTTTGTTAAATTAAATGCTTTCAAATTCCAGCATCAATTTATGACAGTGAATAAAAAAAGCCCGGCTAACAACCGGGCTTCTTTATTATTTTTCTCGATTTGTCCTGCAGCGAAGCTGCCTTGGCTCTTGCGACACAGCGATCTTAATTCTTTAATGTCCGCCAGCAGCAGGTGTATCAAAAGAAATTCCTTGTTTTCTTAGAATTCCGCTCACCTTCCACGCATAAAACGCGAGGTAAGCAAAACACAATACGCCAACGATATAACTGTAATGGATGTTGATGCTATCGGCAACCACGCCTTGCAACCAGCTGATGATACCGCCACCCATAATCATCATGATCAAAAAATTACTGCCTTGGTTGGTGCTTTTCCCGAGTCCGGCAATGGCGAGTGTAAAGATGCATGGCCACAAAGTACTACAGAACAAACCAACACTCGTAAACGCATACACGCTAACCATTCCTTTGGTAAACATCCCAATGAACAGCGCCAGTATCCCGATTCCGGAGAACAGCAACAGCATACGTGCCGGGTTGCCTTTGCTCAAAATATCGGCGGCAATCAAAATGAGGATGATAAACGCATAAATATAAAATGGTGCCAGGTCATGTCCCATAAACGCATTCACGCCAAGGAAAATTCCAAATGCCGCATAAGGTAGGATGAAACGCAAGATCATTTGGGTCGACTTGTTGTCGGTAAATGCACCTACGGCGCCCGTCCAACGGCCAATCATCAAACTCGCCCAATACAGTGAAATGTAAGGTGCCACATCTTTGGTGATGAAACCCAAATCATTTTCAAGATACGCCGGAAGGTTACTCGCCGTAGACACTTCAACGCCCACATAAACGAAAATGGCAATCATCCCCATGACAAGTTGCGGGTATTGCAACGCACTTTTGGTTGGTTTGGTGATGTCTTCTACCACAATATCATCGGTGGCAACGCGGTCTGGCAGCGAAGACATTTTGAGCAATAAGGCAACGGCCAAAAAGGCCACGCCCAAAATCAGGTAGGGAATCTTTACGCTTTCAATACTCGCATCAGTGTTGGATGATGACGCCGATCCGAAAATCGCAAAACTTACAATCAACGGCCCGATGGTGGTTCCGAGGTTGTTGATTCCACCAGCCGTAATCAAACGCTGTGATCCAGTAGCAATCGGCCCAAGTGCAATCGCCAACGGATTGGCAACGGTTTGCTGCAGCGAAAATCCGAGGCCCACAATGAACAAGCCCGACAACATCAACGGGAATGAACCCGTGTTGGCCGCCGGATAAAACAACAATGTGCCCAATGCCGAAATCGACAACCCCAATGCCAAACTGTTTTTATAACCGATGCGGTTGATGATGTCGCCTTTGGTCAGGTGCGAAATCAGCATATACAATAACGAACCTACGGTATAGGCGACGTAAAAAGCCACCGAAACCAATTGGCTCTGCCCTTGTGAAAGGTCGAACGCTTTTTTGAAAACGGGAATTAAGATGTCATTGCTCGCGGCGACAAATCCCCAAAAGAAGAAGACCGTGACTAAGGGAATGAATTGTCCCCATTTGGTTTGCACATTTGTTGAACTCATAATTATTTGGTTTTATTCCGCGACGCTCCATACAGTTCGGCTGCGCCTCGGGTTAGTGGTTGGTTAATTAATCTGGCTAAATATACACGCTTAAAGCGCGAAACTGCAATCATGCCGTCAGGAACTTATTAACGAAATCGATTTCATAACTGCAAGTCCTTCCTAAATACAACGTTTGCGCTGTAATATTATTCTGATTTTTTGATTTCCGACTTCGGGCCGATGCCGCTGTTGTTGAATGCCTCAATCTGGAAATAATACGCATCCGACCGATCAAGCCCGTTGAAATAATACTCTGTTTTGCCATACACCATGATTGATCCGTATAATTTATCAGGCGATTTGCCAAAGTAAATCACATAACCGTCGGCACTCGTTTCCTGTTGCCATTTGAACCATACATTGCGTCTTTCGCCTTTGACTCGTGGCCCTGAACGCAACGGCACAAAGTTTTGCACCGCAGCCGGTTTGGCTCCCGAGCCTTTTCCAAAAACCCTAAACCCGCTAATTGCGAATTTTCCCGTCGGCATTTGGATGTTCTCGAGTTTAAGGAAACGCGCGCTTGTCGGATTTTGCAATTCGATATAATCGTGCGGCACGTCTTTGGTGTTTTTGCTTTTATCGATGAGGATTTTCCAACTTTTCCCATCATCCGAAGCATAGATAATGTATTGGTGTCCCGACGTTGTTGCCGGTTTTCCCATAAGCTCCACATCTTGGTCGGCGTAATTGATCTGAATCGCGTTAATAGTGCTTCTCTCACCCAAATCAGAAATCAAAAATTCGCCTTTGTTCGCAGTTTTGGCCGACCAATACGTCTTGATGTCTTCGTCTACGGCCAAATTGGACTGGAAACCGCCGAGTGTCGACGAAACCTGTACTGGTTTGTTATAGTTCAACAGCATCCATCCCGAAAAATTCTGGTTCAGGTGGTTTTTGTTTTGCGAAGGTAAAAACGTCGGATAATCGCCGTAAGCGGTATTACTGTACAAAATTCCGTCTTGGTCAAATCCCGCTGGCCAAATCCCGATGCGGCGTTCAAAGTTGTTTTTGGTGCAAATTCCAATCGTCGAAACATGCCAATACTGGTTTTTGTCGTCGGTGTACGTTGCGCCATGCCCTGCTCCTCTTGCAAATCCGCCGGGTTTGTATGAAAACGGGTTGTGCGATTGGTATTCAAACGGCCCAAGCGGGTTGTTCCCTACGTAAACCCCATCGGCATAACCGCTAAATTCGGTGCCGGGCGCGCCGTATTGCAGGTAGTATTTGCTGTTGTATTTGGTCATGAACGCGCCTTCGGTAAACGGCTGCAAAAACGTATTGTCGTTGTGTTCGCCAAAACGTTCCCAGCCATGTTCGTCGTCATTCAATGCCAAAACCGGGATGCGCTCGCCTTCTGGCTGGAAGGTCTTTCGGTTGAGTTTCACGCCGTACAACGGATACAAATTGCTCGAACCGTAATACTCATAGACTTCATCTTTTTCCTTGTCCCAGAAAATCTGCGGATCCCAGGCTGCCGCTTCGGATTTGTGTACGAGTTCTTTCCAGTCGTCTGTTGACGGGTTGGTGCTCATCCAAATCGGGAATTCCTTGCCATGCGTAGAACCCACCACGAGCAGCGTATCGTTGACAAACGACAGCGACGGCGCGCACAATTCATCATACACCTTATGCTCGGGACGCAGGAATTTGCGCGGGATAAATTTCCAATCGAGCATATCTTTAGAATGCCAATAACCCCACTGGTTCGTCGAAAACAAATAATATTCGCCCTTAAAGAACGTAATCACAGGATCGGCAGTCGCGCGGTGCTTGCCTTGTTTGACAAAATCGGGAATCGGGCAATACCCGTAATCGATGTTGATTGGGTTGCAATAGGTTTTTTGCTGTGCCAAGATTTGTTGGTTGGCCGATAAAAGTATTGATGCCATAGCCCCGATAGCAATGGAAATCCTTTTTGCCTTGACAAAATATCGGTCGATGAAAACCAGTGTAGAAAGCAAAAAGATTGCAATGTATAGCGGGAATAAGCTCATAAAAAATAATTTTAATTGATTGGCAAAATACTCACCGCAGTGCCGCCGCCAGCCGCCAACACCAAAGCCAACTTGCTTTTCGACGTCACTTCAATCGTCTTGATCTCATAACTAATCGGGTTGGTTTCCCAGTGTGCGGTTTTGCTGTCCTGGTAAATCGTGGCTTTGTACTTTTTACCGGGCGTCAGGAAATCGAGTTTAATTTCTGTATTTCGCGGGTTTTCATCGGTGATTGCACCCAAAAACCATTTCTCGGAACCTTTGGCTTTGCGCGCTACAGTTAGGTAATCGCCGGGTTCGGCTTCAAGGTATTTCGAGTCGTCCCAATCTACAGCCACGTCCTTGATGAACTGAAATGCGTCGGGGTATTTCTCGTAATTCTCGGGTAAATCGGCAGCCATTTGTAACGGCGAATACATCGTAACATATAGCGCGAGCTGCTTGGCCAACGTAGTATGTACCTGCTCTTTTTTGGACTTGTCGTAGAAACTCATTTTGATCTCGAAAATACCGGGCGTGTAATCCATCGGGCCACCGAGCAATCGGGTAAACGGCAAAATGGTTTCGTGCATCGGCGGATTCCCTGTACTCCAAGCGTTGAACTCGTTACCACGCGCGGCTTCGGCGGCGATATAATTCGGGTAAGTCCTGCTGTAACCAGTTGGTCGCGAACTTTCGTGCGAGTTGACCATGAGTTTGTAATCGGCGGCGCGCTGCGCGACAAAATTGAAATGGTTTACCATCGCCTGCCCATCATGGAATTCGCCACGCGGTATGATCTTGCCCACATAACCCGACTTTACTGCCGGATAACCGTATTTTTTCATGAGGTCGAACGCTCGGTCTAAATGTCTTTCATAATTGCCCACCGAACCCGAAGTTTCGTGGTGCATGATCATCTTCACACCTTTTGATTTGGCATAGGCGTTGACTTCGTCGAGGTTGAAATCGGGATAAGGCGTCGTAAAATCGAATACGTTTTCTTTCCAGTTGCCAAACCAGTCTTCCCAACCGGTGTTCCAGCCTTCTACGAGTACCCCGTCAAAACCGTTTTTTGCGGCAAAATCAATGTATCGTTTGGTATTGGCAGTCGTCGCGCCGTGTTTCCCAGACGGAATCAACTCTTTGGTTGCGGCATTCTGAGCATTCTGCGAACCCGCGTAATCCCAGGTCGATTTGCCCACGTGCATTTCCCACCAGATGCCCACATATTTCATGGGTTTGATCCAGGAAGTATCGTCGATTCTGGAAGGTTCGTTGAGATTCAAAATCATTTTCGAACCGACAATATCACGGGCATCGTCGCTCACCATAATCGTGCGCCAAGGCGAAACGCACGGGGTTTGCATATAAGCTTTGTCGCCGATGGCATTTGGGACAAGGTTGGATATCAGTTCGTTCTCTGACGGAATCGCATCAAGGTGCATCACCGGATAATTCACCACCGCGGCCTCGAAAATATTGAGGTACAGTTTATCGAAGGTTTTCATCATCAGCGGCGTCTGGATGCGGGTTTTACTGCCGATGGATTTGAGCGCAATCCCATTGTTTTTGTCGACCTTATCGGTATTGATGTCTGAAAATTTGGTTTCGGTGTACGGATATTCCTGGCTGTCGTAATCGCCCGGAAGCCAGAATACCTTGTGGTTGGCAATAAGTTGAAACTCGGTACGCTCGTCTGAGATGACAAAATAATTGAGCTTCTCTTGCTTTGGGAAGTCATATCTAAACGCGATACCTTCATCATACGCCTTGAAAATGATGTTCATCTTCCTACCCGTTTTGGCCTGTACGAGCGCCACCGTCATTTGGTTGTATTGGTTCTTGATTGTCGATTGTTCGCCGAGTACCGGTTTCCAGCTTTCATTAACCGATGTTTGCTGTACACCGTCGACAGTAAAGCCAGACGCGAGATCACTTTCGCCCTTGAGGTAAACGCCCATTAAACTCGGTAATATGACGGGGTTGCCTTTGTAATTTACCGCATACGATGGACTGCCTTTTTCGGCAATCGTGAACACCACCGACACTTCTTTAGACGGTGATTGGAGCGTTTGCGCGTTGCCGGCAAAAACCACCAACAGTGCAGCTAAGATGAGAATTCTATTCATGTTATATTTTTTGCTAAAGATAATTTAAAATGAAATTTTGCAGTTGAAGGAACTTAAAAATGCCAGCCTCCGCCTCGCCTATTTTTCAACTATTACGTTGTCGGTTATTCAAAACTCCGAATAACTTTCGCGCATCTTCGCGTCTTCTTCGCGCATCTTTGCGAAATAACTTAAACCCTCCAAGTTTTCTGTTTTAAAAAAAACCTCCAAGTTTTTTGTTTTAAAAAAAACCTCCAGTTTTTTTGTTTTAAAAAAACCCTCCAGCTTTTTTGTTTTAAAAAAACCCTCCAGCTTTTTTGTTTTAAAAAAACCCTCCAGTTTTTTTGTTTTAAAAAAACCCTCCAGCAAAAACTGAAGGGTTTTCCCCGATGTACTCAAAACAACTTAATTAACTAATTCAAATTTCTCTTTTATATCGGTGTCGGAGTTTGTTCCGACAAAAATCTCGAATGCACCGGGTTCTGCCACAAACTGCAGTTCTGCATTATAAAACTTCAAATCCTGTATTGAAATATCGAAAGTAACGGTTTGCTTTTCACCTTTTTTAATATTGATTTTCTGGAATCCTTTGAGCTCTTTGACCGGCCGCGTAACCGAACCCACGAGGTCGCGAATGTAGAGTTGCACGACTTCTTTTCCGTCGTAATTCCCTGTATTGGCGACGTCTACGGTTACCTTTAAGTTTTGCTTGCTGTTGATTTTTTGCGCAGAAAGCTTGAGGTTGCTGTATTCAAAAGTGGTGTAACTGAGGCCGAAACCAAATGGAAACAAAGGCTCATTGCGCTGGTCAAGATAGTTGGAGCGGAACTTCTCAAACTTGCCTTCCTTGTTGGCCAGCGGTCTTCCGGTATTTTTGTGGCTGTAATAGATTGGGATTTGCCCTACGCTTCTTGGAAAAGTCGTGGTGAGTTTTCCCGACGGATTTTCATCACCAAATAGTACGTCGGCAATCGCATAACCGGCTTCGCTACCGGGAAACCAAACGTCAAGGATCGCGGGAACCGTTTCACTTTCCCGATTCAAAACCAGCGGACGGCCGTTAAACAATACCAAAACGACGGGTTTACCCAACTTGAGCAATTCCTGTAACAATTGTTGCTGCGTGGCTGGAATCTCAAGCTCGGTACGGCTGCTCGATTCGCCGCTCATTTCTGCCGATTCGCCCATAGCACAAACAATCACGTCGGCTTGTTTGGCAATATTAATCGCTTCGGTTTGGAGCGCTTCCTTGGTACGGTTGTCGCGGTGCAGCGTTTTGCCAAACATGGTGCCGCGTTCCTCATAGGCCGCATCATCGTCGAGGTTGCTGCCTTTGGCGTAAAGGATTTTGGCCGATGGCCCTGCGACTTCCTTAATTCCAGCCAGTAAAGAAATCGAGTTTTCTTGCTTGGTGGCAACGCTCCAGGTGCCTGCCATATTTTCCTTGGCATCGGCGAGCGGACCAATCACAGCAATCGTTCCTGATTTCTTGAGTGGCAATACTTGCCCTTTGTTTTTGAGCAACACCAACGATTGAGCAGCAATTTTTCTAGCTTCGCTACGGTGGCTTTGCGTGAAGATTTCTGATTTGGCGCGCGACTCATCGCAATATTTGTACGGATCTTTGAACAATCCCAAATCGTATTTGGCATTCAGTATCAGGCGCACCGCATGGTCGATTTGCGCCATCGTGATTTTCTTTTCGTCGTAGGATTTTTTAAGTGTCGTGAGGAAACCTTCGCTCACCATATCCATTTCAATCCCGGCTTTGAGCGCGAGTGCCGAAACCTGTTGCAGGTCGCCCATGCCATGGTCTATCATTTCGCTGATTCCGGTGTAATCGGTCACGACAAAGCCTTTGAAACCCCATTGTTTGCGCAAGACATCGGTCATGAGCCATTTGTTTCCGGTAGCGGGAATGCCATCGATTTCATTGAACGAGGCCATCACCGAAGTAACACCGGCATCGACCGCAGCTTTATAAGGCGGGAAATAGTCGTTGTACATCCGGATGCGGCTCATGTCGACCGTGTTGTAATCGCGTCCACCCTCAGGCGCACCATAAAGCGCAAAATGTTTGACGCAGGAAAGTATTGAAGTATTGCTTGAAAAATCTTTGCCCTGGTAACCGTTCACCATGGCTTTTGCAATTTGGCTGCCGAGGTAAGCGTCTTCGCCCGAACCTTCAGAAACCCGTCCCCAACGCGGGTCACGCGCAATGTCTACCATGGGTGAAAACGTCCAGTTGATGCCGTCGGCGCTGGCTTCCTTGGCGGCGATTTGTGCGCTACGTTCAATCAGTGGCATGTCCCAGGTACACGACAGACCCAGTGGAATCGGGAAAGTAGTTTCGTAACCGTGGATGACGTCCATTCCAAAAAGAAGCGGGATTCTTAGCCTGCTTTTTTCAACGGCGACTCTCTGTACTTCTTTGATTTTTGCAACGGTTTTGATGTTGAACAAACCGCCTACTTTTCCCTGTTCGATTTTTTTGGCCACGTCGGAACTGTTGGCCTGTCCGGTGGTAATGTCACCCGAGGTGGGCAAATTGAGCTGCCCGAGTTTTTCCTCCAGAGTCATTTTGGCCATGAGCGACGAGACGAAAGCGTCTTTGGCTGATGGAGCAGGCTTAGTGCTTTTTTGGGCAACGCAACAAATACTCAATAAGGTTAAAAGTATGGCGTACTGTTTTCTCATTTTAATTCTTTTTTTTGATTTGGGCCAACATCCAATTATAGATTTCAGCGCTGTCGTAGACGCGGGTCCAACTGTCGTGTCCGGCGTCGTCAAATATGGTGAGACTGATATTTGGGTTACAGTTTTTTAAATTCTTATAAATTGATCCGGCATAATCCAAGGGCACGACATCGTCGAGCAGGCCGTGGTAAATGCGCGTAGGTATGGCTTTTATTTTACAGATGTCATCCATCTGGATCAGGTCGACGAAACTCGAAATCGCTACGATTGCAGCAAACAGATCGGGATGTGCAAGCGCGAGATTCCAGGTAGCCCAACCGCCAGAACTGAGTCCGGTGAGATAAATTCGATTGGCGTCGATTGGATATTCCTGCTGGATTTTAACCACCAGCTGGTAAATCATTTCAGCATTCCAGAGATCTTGTTCGGGGCATTGCGGTGCCAGTACATACGCATCAATCGAGTGCGTTTTGAGGTACTTGAACGGGCCGTGTATTTTTACTTTTTCTATATTGGTTCCTTTTTCACCGTCGCCGTGTAGAAAAATAATCAAAGGCTTTTTCTCCTTTGTGTTTTTGGGAACATGCAGCGCATAACCCAGTTGTTGCTTTTGGATGACCTGGGCATTGATACTGCCGGTCAACTCGGTTTGTGCCTGCGAAAATCGCGGCGTTAAGGCCATGGCCGTCAGCATCAGGATGCGAATCATTCGACTGGCCATGTGCATTTAGAATCCGTGTTGCGTGGAATGGAATCCGAGTCCGGTAAGGCCTGTCCTTACTTCGGGTGCATTCATGAATAAATTCCACAACAGTCCGGTCCTGTGGTTTTCAATCATCGGAACAATCGTGCCTTGGTCTATTGCGAGGTAACGTTTGGTGACCCAATTGTTGTACCGCGGTGAAAAGGCGTCGAAAGGCCCAGCCGAACCTACATATTTTGCTTTGTGTTCTTCGTACAAATAGCGTAGGAATTTTAGCGACTCAACAGGTGTATACGGATAATTAGACAGTGCTGCCGTAGGCGAAATCACGCCACGATCGCTGTTGGGTTGGTGCGCGGCGTAACCGGTAGATCCATCGGGATTTCTGGTATAGCTTGCGGTGAGTCCCCAGCATTTGTCACTGTAATCTTTATAACCCAACGGATTGGCTACACAATAAGCCAGTTGGATTTTTGCATGGTTTTGGGTCAGTGCCCAGTAATTGGCGTATTGGTCTGAAAGCCCGCGCGGATCGAGTCCGAGGAAGGAATAATGCGACCAAAACATTGGACCTACATTGCCGTTGGCTCCATTGTAATTGAATACCACCGGAATACCGTATCGGCTTGCTGCGCTTACGATGCCACCGTTCCTTGCCCAACCTTGTGTGTAACAAGCGTTAGATATGGGATGCGTAGGCGAACATTTGGCCATGATGTAGGTAATCAAACATTCATTATAACCTTCGAGTTTGAAATTCATATCCCAATTGTAATTGGGCGACCAGTGCCAATAAAGGACGTTTTGCCCGCCTTGGGTGTACCAGTCCCACTCTACGCCTTTCCAAAGCAAATCGGCTTTGGCAGCGAGTGCTTGTTCTTCTGTGGTTCCGTTTTTAAAATATTCCCTCACACAAATCAATCCTTGGCAAATGAAAGAGGTTTCTACCAAATCGCCACCATTATCTTTCGTCCCAAATGGGATTACGTTTCCGGTGGTACCATCCATCCAGTGCGGCCAGGCTCCGTGAAAACGGTCGGCAGTCTCCAGGAAGTTGAGTGCGGTAGTGAGTCTTGCAACGCCATCGGCGCGCGGTAAAAATCCACGTTCGATTCCTGCCAAAAGTGTCATCAATCCAAAACCAGAACCTCCAGTGGTGACGATGTTGGCATCGTTTGAAGGATCGTCGGTATGGTAGCGTTCCCGGGCCAATTTTGAAACCGGATGCGCGTATTGGACGAAATACTTGAGTGCGTCTTGTTGTACCTGGTCTAGTAATTCTGCCTCGGGTTTGGGATCAACCGTAACCGGAGGAGTAGGAACAACAGGGTCAGCAGACGCGTTGTTGTCATTACAGGAGCACGAGGCCAGCAATGAAAGCAGGAAAAATAAACGAATGATTTTCACTTGAAAGGTTTGAGGAATTATTGTAAATGTGGTAAGAAAAAATATCCGGCGGCGTTTCACCACCGGATATTTGGTTTAATAGCGGTAAATTATCTACCTGCTTTTTCTAGCTCATACAATGAGTTGATGTCTGCTGCAGACAACACTTTTTTCCATACACGGATCTCATCGATGTTGGCAGTAACTGCTTGTTGCCAAGAATCTGGGCTACCGTCAATAACTGTTTGGAATGTTCCGATGATTGGTTTTGTTGGTGTGAAGAAATTCAATGGCAATGCGTTTCCGCCGTTTCTTACCTCGTAAGCCGGGTTAGAAATTTTCTGGCCGTTAGCATACAATTTGAATGTTCCTGCTGTACCGTCCCAAACTGCTACGTAGTGTGCCCATTTGCCACCATTTTTGTTGGCGTTACCAACGTGTCCATTCGCGATGTCTTCCGCGCTTGGGTTTGGTGAATTGATGACGTCCTGGAAGTTTGGAGAGTTGTCGGCCATTTTAGTCACGATCAACGCTTTCATAACCAGTGTGTCATTGGCAGCATCCCTACCTTGTCCTGTTTCTGCAAAGAGGTTAAAGTTTCCTGCCCATTCTGCTGGTCTTGACATGCTGAACAACATTGATGGGTGCGCATTTACCGCACCTGGTCCTCCATTGTTGGTCACTTTTGCCCACAAACTTACGGTCATGTTCCCTGTAGAGGTTCCCAAAGCAGCGATTTCAGGGTAAGCAAGGTAGCCGGCATTGAGCTTCACACCTTGCCCTTTTGCACCTGCTTCGTAAGTAGCATTTACTGAATTTGAAGGTGAAGTGTTTGATTTGGTCTCTACACCAGAACCGTTCAATGGCCAATAAGCAACCAAATCGGCAGCACCAACCTCGTTTGAATTGTTGTAACCACCGATTGGAGGCAAGGTAAAATTGTTGTTGTTGTCGTCTGAACTACAACCTGCAAATACACCAAGACCTACAGCGATCGCTAAGGTGAAACCCGTTAATTTCATTGTTTTCATAATGTTTAAAATTTAAATTTGAATTAAGTTAATATTAAAAAAGTTAGTAAAGTTAGTAGCCTGGATTCTGCTGCAACCTGTTGCTGCTGGCAGTAATCTGTTGTTGCGGAATCGGGAAAACTTCATGGGTTCCCGGAATAAAGGTTTTGCCATTGGCCGCCATTGCAGACAAAGCCTGTCCGGTCCTGACCAAATCAAACCAGCGGTCGTGCTCCATGGCCATTTCCCAGCGCCTTTCGTTCCATATAGATTGCAAGGTAACTGTAACGGCTTGCGGTAAACCGGCACGGGTGCGGATAACATTGACCTGCGCCAAAGCTTCTGAGGTGTTCCCTATGCGATACGCGGCTTCGGCACGAATCAATAAAATATCGCTGTATTTGAGTATCCTTAGGTTCTTGGCGCTTTGCTCACGGTCGGTAAACGGTGATTCGGCAATCCTGCTTTGGTACGCTTTGTAGTTGTAACGCGGATTGTTTAGCGTTGCCGGAGCCACAAAACCGTCCCACAAGGTAGATGGGATGAACATGATTGTGGCGTCTTTCCGTAAATCGCCTGGCTCATATGAATTGGTAAGGCTCAACGACGGTGTGTTGAATCCCCAACCCAAATCGGGCGTACCACGTGGTTCCTGTACATACGAATAACTTTGGATACCATTTCCTGAAATGGCTTGTACTTCAAAGATAGATTCTTGTCCGTTCTCGCCAGCTTCACGCCATACCTGGGCATAATCGGTTAAAAGACCGTATTGTCCTGAACCCATTACCTGCCCCGCCATGTCAAATGACTGGACGTATTTTTCCTCATAAAGGTATACTTTGGCCAACAATCCTTGTGCAGCGCCTTTGGTAGCGCGGCCCATTTCTGTAGGCGCATATTGGCCTTTCATTGGCAGTCGGTTGATGGCATCGAGCAAATCGAGTTCAATCTGGGCGTAGGTTTCCTGTTTGCTTTTACGGGTGTACGCGGTATTGAGTATGGTTTCTGTGTCGCTGATGTCTACATCGTAGTTCACCACAATCGGCACGCCGCCAAAACAACGTACAAGGTCAAAATACCAAAGCGCCCGTAGAAACTTTACTTCGCCAATCAGACGACTTTTGAGAGTAGGATCAATATTGAGTTTCTCGAGGTAAAACAAGGTGGCGTTGGCGCGACCGATACCGGTATAACGGGCTTTCCACACGTCATTGAACGATACATCCGACGAGGCGAAAGTTAAGTTGTCGAGCTTGTTTTTATCGGCACCCGAATCGCCTGCGGTGGATCCTTTGTCGGCATCATCGGAAGTAATACTTGTAATACCAATCCAAGAAAAGGAGTTCATATCATAATCGAGCATTTTGTCGTATACACCGATAACGAGCTGTGTGGCTTTAGCCGGATTGTTGAGCAAATCGGTTTCGCTTATTTTCTCGTTTGGATCTACGTTCAAATCGTCCTCGCAAGAAATAAATGCAGAAGCAACTAAGAAAACGCCTAATAATGATCTGTATGTGAGTATTTTTTTCATCTTAATTTATGATTAGAAAGTAACACTTGCGCCTACTAAAAAAGTTTTGTTGGTTGGATACGCATCGACTTCGATACCGGCCCTTTGCAATGGATTTCCGTTGTCTCCGCCCACCAGCTCGGGAGAATAACCAGAGTAATTGGTAAAAATAAACGGATTGACTGCGGTGGCATAAATCCTGACCTTATCTACCGCCTTGATCATTTTTGAGAAAGTGTACCCCAAGGTAATATTATTAATCCTGAAAAACGAACCATCCTCTATATAGTAAGTAGAAGGTTGTGGGATTTCATTCGACGGTTTTGGATTCTCGGCATTGGGCGTTGAAGGCGTCCAGAAACTGTCAAGGATGTCGTATTCTACATTCTCCCCACCAAACCGCTGCGCCTTTTTTCCGTTGTAGACTTTGTTGCCTCCAACTGCGTAGGTGTCTACCGAAAAATCAATGTTTCTATAATTGAACCCTACATTGAGACCGTAGGTGTACTCTGGCAGGTAAGATCCGGCATTGACACGGTCGTTGTCTGTGAGTCCGGCAACACCATCTACCATATCATTGTAAAGCGGCGCGCCGTCTGCATCGTAGCCCATTTGCTGGAAGACATAAAATGATCCGATAGGGTCGCCGACTTTAACGATTTTGGTGTACTTGCCATTTCCTGTGTCGCCTCCGGTCTTGTTTACTAAGAACTGATTTCGCGACTCGGCAAGTTCATTTTTATTACGGGAATAATTCCCGCCAATCCAATATTTGAAATTGCCACCAATCGAACCATCCCATCTCAAAGTGGCCTCGATTCCTTTATTTGTGATCAGCCCAGCATTAGCGAGGGTTTCACCATCAGAATATACAAAAGGAAGTTGCACAAAAAGTTTAACATCTTCTGATCTCCTGTTGTAAACGTCGAAACTACCAGAAAGATGGTTGTTGGCAATGATAAAGTCGAGACCGAAGTCTGTCTCTGCAACAGTTTCCCAAGTTAAATTCGGGTCTACTTTCGCTGCTACATTCGAACCCGGCTGCGAAACATTTCCTGTTGGATAATTACTCGAGTTAAAAGAAGTATAGTTATATGCTGCGCCGGCACCGTTGCCCACTTCGCCATAACCTCCACGCAACTTCAATTGGTTGATAAAGCTAACATCCTTCATGAAATTTTCTTTGCTAACTACCCATCCAACGGATACCGCGGGAAAGAAAGCCCAGGTTTTATTTGATTGGAATACGCTGATGCCTTCCCTTCTAACCGACCCCGATAATAGGTATTTATCCATAAAACTGTATTCTAACCTTCCGAAATAAGCGAGCGACACTATAGGTGTATTGTGAAGATTATAGATTACCCGCTCAGGGAGCACTTCCTCATTATTTTCGGATAGATTAAGATACCAATAATTAGATTGTGCCGGAACGTTATAGCGTGTCGCCTTTAACTCTTCAAAGGTGTTTTTTGTCGTCCTGGATATACCGGCCACGACAGTCAAATTGTGGTCGCCGATGCTTTTTTTGTAGGTGAAATAGTTGTCCCAGTTCCAGTCAAAGAAATCGCTTCTTCGCTGTTCAAGTGTATTGATGGGCTCATTGGGATTATTTGCGATATACTGCTGTTCGGTCAGCGAGGGATTCTGCGACAGGCCAATCTGGCGATTTGGTGTAAAGGTGTACCCTTTGCCCCAATCCGCGGTTGCTCCAAAATTGGTATTAAACTTCAGGCTCTTGAATAGCTCTAGCTCTGCACCAATCGCTCCAAATATTGTTACATTCCTGTTTTTTTCGTTGTTGTAGTATAGTTGTGCAACCGGGTTCCCTACGTTATTCATCACGTTCCCGGTGATGTCATTCAAACCGGTCGTTGGGTTTACAAATGGCACACCAAACTGGCCATTGGGGTATCGAACCGGGATTATTGGAGATTGCTTGTATGCACTGGTAAAGGCGCCCAACGGCTTGGGAGTATTATTTGACACCGAAACATTTATAGATTGTGTTACCTTCAAACGGCTTGAAAACTGATAGTCGTTTTTGCTGATGACGTTAGTTCTTTTATATTGCGTACCATCAAGAATTCCTTTCTCGGTGTAGTGCGACAGGCCGAGGTAGAAATTGACATTTTCACCTCCGCCAGAAATAGACACTGCGTTGTTGGTTACTTCACCTTTCCTGGTAATCGCCGCAAGCCAGTCAGTATTTACGGGCTGGTTAAAGTTATAATAGGTAGAAGAACCCAAAGCCGTATTGTTGTAGTAAGCGTAGCGATACGAATCGGCCATTTTCACTTTGTTAAGGATTTGTTTTTCTCCAAAAAACGAGTCATAAGTAATTTTCACATCACCTTTCTTCCCTTTTTTGGTAGTAATCAATATGACACCGTTGGAACCTTTTTGTCCGTATATGGCCAAAGACGCCCCATCTTTAAGCACATCAATTGTAGCGATATCATTAGAACTTAACCCGTTAAGACCACCCGATTCAACGCCGTCAATCACGTACAAGGCACCCCTTCCATCGAGCAGCGTTCCAATTCCACGGATATAAACTGTCGGGTTGGCACCCGGTTCATCGTTTGTTATGACGTTAATACCCGCAGCTTTTCCTTGGATTCCTTGTATGGCCGAGCGCGCGGGTTGTTTCAAAATCTCCTCTGACTTAATTTGCGAGACCGATCCCGTGATCGCGCCTTTCTTCCTGGTACCATAACCAATCACTACCACCTCTTCAAGTGTTTTGTTCGCTGCCTTGAGTTTGACCTGCATGGCCGGTGAGGCGGGCGCGGTTACCGTTTCGTAACCAACCATTGAAAACTTAAGCGGAGTTCCGGCAGCGACGTCAATAGAAAAATTACCATCGAAATCGGTTACCGACGATACATTGGAGTTTGGAACCGTAACATTTACACCAGGCATTGGCAGACTATCTTCGTCAGACACTTTTCCTGCTATTCCCTGGGCATGTAATTGCGACAATAAGGAAGAAAAAAGTAATAAAACTGTTAATCGGATGTAGCTTTTCATAAGTGTATGTTAAAATTTTGCTACTCAAATCTAAACAATTACAACGATGTAGTGGCGGTTTAGGTATTACAACATTAATACATCAACCCATTCGCAACTCAGAAAACCTCCCATACCAATGTATCAAAGGATTTTTTACAGGTTATCAAAACCAGATGATGTAGTATTGATGTAGCCAACATCTATACGAAAACGTAGTAGTTTATGATTTTTCATACTAAAAGCATAAACTTATTGAGGTTTTCATCTTGGCTGAGACCTAGCTTTTTCCTCAAACGGTAGCGGTGTAACTCAACACCTCTAAACGAGATATTCATGAGTGGCGCAATTTCTTTTGATGACAAATTCATCTTTAGGTAAACGCAAAGCTTGATGTCTTTTGAAGTAAGGTTGGGATACTTCTTTGAAAGGCTAACGATGAATTCATTGTGAATCTGGTTGAGATTGTTCTCAAAAATCTGCCATTCATGTTTATTGACCGCATTGATTTTAATGGCCTTGCGGATTTCACTTTTCAAACGATTGATATCCGATTCACTCTCCAGGATTTGCTGGATGTTTTCAATCATCTCACTCTGTTTGGCAATAGACAGCGACTTGCCGGCCACTTCCGACGACTTACTCTGGATTTCGAGTTCCAGGATGTGTTTTTCATATTCCTGGATGTTGAGCTCATTCTCGGCCTTGAGTTCAATTTCAAGTATTTTCTTTTGGTGCCGCAATTCTTCCTCGCGCAGCTCCAGTCTTTGGTTGTACCTGATCTTACTCCAGCGGTAATAAAGTACCCATATAAAGGCGATCACAAATAAGTACACCAAAATCATCCAAATAGAAAAGTACCATGGCTTGGCCACTCTGAATTCGTAGTTCAGTATTTCCTTGAACTTCATGCCATCGTTGTAGTAAATCCTTGCCTTGTGGCGGCCGCTACCCAGGTTATTGAGTACAATCGCACCGTCTTTCACCGGGCTGATCCCGGAATCGTCTACCCGGCAAAACAAGTTGGGTTTTGATGAGCCATACAAACCAGAAATCACGTGCAGTTCCAACTCAGTGTTGTAAGGGATTTTGTCTCCATTGCCAATTAAATTTCCCTGGCTGAAAGCCTCCGTTTTTATCGCGTGCAATTCGTTTCGTCTCTTATTGAGCTTTAAAGAAATGAAGCCGTCATCGAGATTGAGCAGGTAACGATCCTTTTCGCGAAAAACGGTCAGGTTGTCATTGATGATTTTGCCGCGGTAGTATTTTTCCTGGATGAAATTCCAGACGAACTTTTGGTTCACCGATTGGATCAGGTACAAAAGTCCCGACTGTAGAATCAGGAAATTATTCTCATCAATGGCGACAATATCGGTGATGTTCTTGAAATTGGCTTCAAAAAGCGCATTCTTTTCGAGCTGTCCGGTAATCGAATTATAGGTGTACCAGCCATGGTCTATCAAGAACAGTACTTCATTGCGGAACTCAAAAATCTTTACCCCAAAATCATTGGTAAGCCTGTTTTGCTGGCTCACATTTTCAATCTTGACCGCCTTGAAATTGTCGTCATAAAGCACCCGATACAAGCCACGGTAATTATCGGCCGCCCAAACCTCATGGCGCTTGTTCTGTGTGACATATTTGATGGGCTTATAGAAATCCCGAATCTGTCTATGTTGTGACAAATTTTTTCCATCGTACACCACGACACCACTGTAAGTCGCCTGTAAGAACGTTTCATCAAGGTTGCTTTTGCTCAGGTTCCAGCCGCCGCTTACGTTATTTATTTTAGACAACGAGGCGTTATCGAACAAGAAAGTACCTTCATTGTGCCCCACCAGATAACGGCTGCCCACTTTGCTGATGTTCCAGGCCTGCCCTTGCGAACCGCCAAACATAGACAGGTTCTTGTCCTTATATTTAAAGATGCCGTGGTTAGACGCCAACAGATAACCGCCAGGCGTCATCGCTACAGAGTACACCGATCCCAATACCCCCGAATTGTCAGAGAACAATGCAATCGGTGAATTGATTTCGATGTGCGCGATACCATTGTCCAACCCCAACCACAAATCATTCTCGTCGTCAAACCCGATACTCAGGATGGAGTTATTCATGAGCACATTGTCACGGTTGATATTGAGGTACGAGCTATCGCGCAGGTCAATACTAAAAACCCCTTTGCTCGCCGTGCCAATAATGAGTTTGTGGTCGTTGATGAATTTTGCTGTATTGATGATCGAGGTCTTGAGTAGCGCGTTGAGCGGATGTGCCCAAGGTGTGACAGACTTCCCATCGGCAACGAAAACGCCGTTCTTCTGGGTGAAAATGAAGGTCTTTTGTTTGTTGCGTTCTATGGCGTGCACTACGTTGTCGGCTATGCCGGCCCAAGCGTCTATCTTGACAAACCGTTTGCCCTGCATTTTGTAGATGCCGTCACGGATGGAAGCAAAAAGCAGCTTGCCGCCAACCTCAAAACAATACGAAATCTGGAAAGGCAGCTTGACCTTGGCAATCATTCCCTGCTCGTAAATGTAAACCTCGTTGAACGACTGGAAATACACTTTGTTCCCCACCAATAATATCTTCCAGATTTCTTCATTGCCATTGTCGCTGAACAACTTCCTGTCTTTAGAAATAGACACGTAATGCATCCGGCCGTCCTTGCGATACCAGTAGCCAAACTCCTTGTAAGAACCGCAATATACCCTATCGTGTACGGCAAGCACCGACCGGATGATGGTGCGGTTGGGTAGCGTGTTCTTTTCCCATTTCACGCCGTCGTAGCGTAAAAAGTAATGGTTATTGGCAAAATACATCGCCTTGTCCTGTCCTTGCACCACGTTCCAAATCTGGTTGTCACCTTGGTAATCAGACTTGCTGTAATTTTCTGTAAACGGCAGCAATTCCTGGGCGTAAGTGGTAATAACGCAAAATAGCGATAGGAGGAGTTTGATGTAGTGGCGTTTCAAAATGATGTATTTTTATCAAATATAGTATTTTTCGATTTTTTTAGAAGCTGTTTCCCGCTTTCCGTTTCAATCTTTTTGTTTTTAAAGAAAAAACAAAAAGGATTTCCTCTACAATCGGGGCTATCGCTGCCG
>DLHP01000008.1:42290-141055 GCA_002483285.1 Flavobacterium sp. UBA7665 | reverse complement strand
GCGACCCAGTGATAACGTTTCGCGCATAGACCTTGTGGCGGCGAAGCGAGCTGAGTTGTCTCGGCTAAGATAATGTTTTTCGTGAAGAATAGAGTTCAAGCAACTGAAAACCAGCCATAAGTTCTATGCGCTGTTAGCAGTTGTGCTTGATTCTAAACTCTTAAATCGTTTTCTAAAAATAAAACTTAAGCAAACTAATATTGGCAACGCAATCCAAGCAGTTAAAATAAATACCATTGCACCGTCACTTTGACCAAAGCACGTCATATTTGGAGTTATTAATAATTGAGACAATCCAATTTGTAACGCATTGTATTCAATAAAATTGAATAGCAATAAATTCGTTTGAGTAGGCTTATTATTCGTCAAATACTTAACATATACTAATGGCGAAACAATTGATAGAATTCCCATTACTATAAAAGTTGATTTCCAATATAATTCACAACCGATTCCAACTTCTGCGAGTAATGTTTGAAATAATAAAAATAAAATTGCCGTGAAGCCAGGAATAAATATTCCAACGGCGCAGAAAATAATAGTTGGCTTTATAAAATTGAAATTCATTTACTCTCAGTTTTTTTAGCATTACTGCTAACGTTTCGCGCATAGGCGCCGTTGCGGCGAAAGCGAAAACGAGTATTTTCCGCTAAGATAGAATTTATTCGTGAAAAATTAGTTCCGGTGACGCGAAGCCAGCAATGGTCGCTTATGCGCTGTTAGCTGTTCGGTTTAATATAAATTTACTGACCAATAATTAAATTATATTTTTCAGGATTATCCGACAAACATTCCCAATTCATTTCAAGCAAATTATTCATTTTAAATTGTACAACTACGATATGAGTTATATTGTAGTTTTCTTTTTCTATCAATTTTGAACTGAATTTTAAGCTTCTAGGAAGTTGAGATAACTTAGCTAATGTTTCATACTCTTCCTTAGCTAAATTTTTGAAATCGATATTTAAATAAAAATCATTTCCAGACGATAAGCCTAAAGTCAAATATGCGGGAAACTGATAAATATCGTCAATTTGAACCGTATCGGATACGTTTTCGAAAACTATTACTGGTTCTTTATCCTTATTCATTGATTATTCGGTTTAGTTTTACAAAACTGACAGCTAACGTTTCGCCGCCATGTCTAGTTGCGNNCGGCCAAGATAGCAGAGTATTCTCCGCTAGTGTGAACGAAGTTAATGAAAATGGAGTTTCCGGCGACACGAATACAGCAATTAGTCATGGCGGCTGTTATAAGCCGTTTTTATTTCCTCACTAACTTTTTCTTTAAATAAATTAAATTCTTCCGAAGTCATTGATTTGCTTGGAAATAAGTAATGTATATCAGAATACAATCTGACGAATTCTAGATTTATCTCGACCTTTTTGAAATCTGACCATTTTTGAATTATTTCTTCGTCATCTTGAATTATTGAAAATGTATTCTCAGTTAGTATGATTTTATTGACTTTATATTTCGCTGTTTTTTCTAAGAAGACTTTTATCGATTTTCTCCATTTCAGAATTGCATAAATTTTTTCTCCAAGTGGAATTAAACTCACACACCAAAGAACAAAAAAGAATAAAACGAGCTCTTGTGAGTTATGAAAAATTATAAAATTTAAGACAGAGAGAAAAAATATTATTCCTGCAATAATAGAAACATGTGTTTGATTTTTTGCAGTTGGCGAAAAAAATAGTTTTTCATTTCCATTTCTGAAAAATAGTTCTTCAAAGTCTGATTTACGAAATATCAAATCTATTTCAAGTGCTTTCATAAAATGGCTTATAACGTCCCGCGCACAGGCGACGTTGCGAAGCCAGCGAACTGAGTTGTTTCCGCTAAGATAGAATTTATTCGTGAAAATAGAGCTGAAGCTACTGAAAACCAGCAATGATCGCTTGTGCGCTGTTATGAGCTGACAAAATTCACTAGCTAATTAATCGATTAATAAATGCAATGATACAAAACGCGCCAAAGATAAATGCACAAACTCCAATGGCCGCAATCTTACTATTTAATTTCGCTCGTCCATCGAATTCATGAGTTTCAAGATTCTCTCGTTTTTCTCCACCTTTATAAACGTATAAACTGATTGCTAGTGAAATAATTCCAGTTATTAAAAGTTTAGTTGTTGTCACTATTCATTTTTGTTATTGTTTGCTCATAACTCACATATACCCGAACCAAAATTTCCCCATCGCCCCAAAAAACAAACAGACATGCGAAATTAAGTCGGAATATGCAACTGCTACCAAATATATGATTTTGTTGTCATAAATCATCAAACGGGCTTCTAATTTGCTGGAGATTTTTGGTGCTTACGTGGGTGTATATTTCGGTGGTTTTGCTACTGTTGTGGCCAAGTAGTTCTTGAATGTAGCGCAAATCTGTTCCGCTTTCAAGCAAATGCGTGGCGTAGCTGTGCCGGAGCCAGTGTAGGGTCACCGGTTTACCAATACCCGCCTTATTGGCCGCAAACTTTATTACAAACTGCAAGCTTCGTGCGTCGTATTGTTTGCCGTCGCCATTCCCTTCAAAAAGGTATTTTTTAGGTTTATAAAATTGGTAATATTCCCTGAGTAGTTCGAGGATTTTGGGGCTCAACGGAACAATCCGGTCTTTGTGGCCTTTGGCTTGGCGAATGAACACCAGATTTCTTTGAGAATCGATGTCCTGTGGCGTAAGTGACAAAAGCTCGCTGCTTCTCAGTCCGCAACTGTATATGAGGCTTAGCATCGCGCGATGTTTGATGTTGCCATGCGCGTTCAAAATGCGCTTGACTTCTTGTTTGCTCAAAACATTGGGAAGCAGTTTAAAGCGTTTGGGGCGGTGTATTTTATCAATCTCAATGCTCGTATCTTGGCAGGCGCTGAAGAAAAGCTTGATGGCACTGACAATTTGGTTTTGGAAAGAAGGCGATAGGTCATTGGCAAGAATGTAGTCATTATTATACGAAATAACGTCTTCGTTGCTAATTTCGCTAAAAGGTTTCTCATTGAAATGACTCAGGAAAGACTTCAACGAATCAGTGTAGGTCTTGATGGTATTGGTGCTGTAGCGTTTAGAATGCATCCAACGCGAAAAACGCTCCACGGCCAGCATCCCTTCGCTGTTTGGCAATCGCTGTTGGACTAGGTCTATCCCCAATAAGTCAATGTTCTCTTGTGTAAAAGGAATGTGCCAGCAAAGCTTACTACTGCTCCAACGCGCATCGTTAATCTGCCGCACCTCCTGGTCCAGCACTTCATTGTAGGCAAATATTACAGCAATCCGCTTCATACCGTTGTGGCGTATAATTTTGGTTTCCCATTTCATGGCGTGTAAATTTAAAGACGAAAGATAAAAAAAACAGGAAACAAAACGGCGATACTGTTCACTAATTTTTAATTTTGCAGCACAACAACACCAACATGTACAAACTGCTTATCCGCCCGCTGCTTTTTTGGTTCGACCCCGAAAAAGTACACCACTTCACTTTTTCCTGCATTCGTTTCCTATCCCGAATTCAGGGTTTTTCACGGGTAGTCCAAATGATTTATACCGTAGAGGACAAACGGTTGGAAACCGAAGTTTTCGGGCTCAAATTCAAAAATCCGGTAGGACTTGCAGCAGGATTTGACAAGGATGCCAAGCTTTACAACGAACTCGCCCAATTTGGATTCGGGTTTATAGAAATCGGGACCTTGACGCCCAAACCGCAGGAAGGCAATCCAAAGAAGCGTTTGTTCAGGCTGCGAGCCGATTCGGCGATTATTAACCGTATGGGTTTTAACAATGGCGGTGTGCAGGCTGCGGCCGATCGACTCAGGCCAAACAAAAACGTATTGATTGGAGGCAACATCGGCAAAAATAAAAATACGCCCAATGAACAAGCGGCTTCCGATTACGAAATTTGCTTCGACGCTTTATACGATGTGGTCGATTATTTTGTGGTCAATGTGAGTTCGCCCAACACCCCAAACCTAAGGGCTTTGCAGGATAAGGAACCACTCACGCAGCTGCTGCAAATCCTTCAGGACAAGAACAACACCAAACCAAAACCCAAGCCGATCCTGCTCAAAATTGCCCCCGATTTGACCAACGATCAATTGTTGGATATTATCGACATTGTCAAAATCACAAAAATTGCGGGTGTCATCGCAACCAATACAACACTGTCGCGTGAAGGTTTGCAATCTGAGCACCAAAGCGAAGCGGGCGGATTATCGGGCAAACCATTAACCCAACGCGCCACTGAGGTAATCCGTTTCCTGTCTGAGAAAAGCAACAAAGCGTTCCCGATTATTGGGGTAGGAGGCATCCATACCGCCCAAGATGCGATCGAAAAACTCCAGGCTGGAGCAAGCCTTGTACAACTCTACACCGGATTTATTTATGAAGGGCCGGCTTTGATCAAAGCGATTAATAAGGCGATCCTAGAGCAGAAGCGTTAAGGCGTATTTGACCAAAAAACCCGTGGCGATTGCTGTCCCGAAACTAATTAAGGTACCAATCAGTACGTATTCGGTTAGCTTGCGATCTTTGGATTGCGTGAGGTCGCCAAAACGGAAAATCGATTTGGCCGCCATCAGAAAACCAATAGAGGTAAGATTTCCCGTGGCTACAAAGAAGAATACAAACAGTCTTTCGAGGATACCGATGTATTTGCCGGCGTTTTGCAAATCTGCCTCCTTGGCCCCGTTTTCATCGGGTGTCCAGATCGAGATTACATTTTTAATTACGATAGAAGCCGGCGTGGTAAGCAACAAAACCGCAGTTGCGTAAATCCAAAAGCGGTTGTCTATTTCATATTTTGTAAAATCTACCCGACGCCACAGCAGGCAAATCCCGCCAATGACCGCCAAATGCATAAGCTGATCCAGGATAAACCAAATGCGTTTGGTCTTTGGATTTTGCAAATATAACTTGAGTGCGTCAATGGCGCCGTGTAAGGCGGCCAACATCAATGCACACCACCAAAAATCGAGTTGTGCGACGATTAAAAAGACCAAAAGCCCATGGATGGCAATGTGCTTGTAGAGGTAAATACTTTTTCCTTTTTTGTCCTCCTTGTCGCCAACCCACGAATTGGGCTGTAATACAAAATCGCCCAGCAAATGGGCCAGCAGCAATTTTACAAATAAGATCATGGCGTGAGGTGTTTGATTTTTTTCCTGAAATGAGCATCCAGTTCGAGAAGCAGGTCAAATTGTGCGCGTTTGCGTCGTCTGCTTACGGCGGCTTGGTTGATGCCCAGTTTTTGCCCGATTTCTTCCTGCGAGTCACTAGGATATTCAAGTGCCGCAACCACAAATTCGGCCGATTGCACGAGCCAGTGGTTCATGAAAATCAGCCCAAGCCGTAGCATCAGGTTGATCTCGGCATCAAAATCCGGATTGGCGCTGTGGATGGCGAGCGTGATTTTCTGTTTCTTCAGCAATTCAAAAAGTTCGCCCGAGCGCACAAAAGCGCTCCCGTTGCTTTCTGATATTTTTCCCGAGTCATAGGTTTTGTCTCCAAATCCGATGCTCATGCGCGCGTCGAGTTGTAGCGTGCGCAGGTAAGCCTTGATCCTGAATGCCATGAGCAGTGCTTGCTCGGGGTTGGCCACTTCAAGCTGGAATTCGTCGCCGCGGTAAATTTCCCATTGTTGGGGATTTTGCCCGATTGTTCCCAATAATTGCTTGAGCCCGTCGATCCAATTTTTGGTAGGCTGCTTGCGCGAATCGATAATGTCTCCTGTGATAATACTGGTCATATTCAAATGTACAATAAAATTTATTATATTACAATATTACGTAATATTTTTGATTATTACCATTTTATGTAATATTTTAAATTATTCCTTAATTGTGTAATAAACTAAATTTTTGACGCTACACAAAAGTGCAATTTATTTCATCAAATCACTAACGTATTTATGGTAAAATCCAATTCTTTGTTATCTTTGGGCACCTATGAAGCCAATCAAAATAATCGAATGTCCGCGCGACGCCATGCAAGGCATCAAGCCGTTTATTCCCACGCAGCGCAAGGTAGACTACATCCAGTCGCTGTTGCGCGTCGGTTTTGATACCATAGATTTTGGGAGTTTTGTTTCACCCAAAGCCATTCCGCAGATGCAGGATACTGCTGAGGTCCTTGCTCGGCTCGACTTGTCTCAAACGCAAAGTAAGCTGCTGGCCATCATTGCCAATACACAAGGCGCGGCAACTGCGGCCACGCATCCCGAAATCCAATATTTGGGCTTCCCGTTTTCAATTTCTGAGAACTTCCAGATGCGCAACACCCACAAAACCATCGCCGAATCGCTAGTGACCCTCGCAGAGATCCTCGACATCGCTGATAGCAAAAACAAGGAAGTCGTTGCCTATTTGTCTATGGGTTTCGGCAATCCGTACGGCGATCCCTGGAATGTAGAAATTGTAGGCGAGTGGACCGAAAAGCTCTCCAATATGGGTGTCAAAATACTGTCGCTTTCTGATACCGTAGGCAGTTCTACGCCAGACGTAATCACTTATTTGTTTTCCAACCTGATCCCCAAATACCCGCAGATTGAATTTGGTGCCCATTTGCACACCACGCCCAACAAATGGCATGAGAAAATAGACGCCGCTTATAAAGCCGGTTGCCGCCGCTATGATGGTGCGATACAAGGTTTCGGCGGTTGCCCGATGGCCACCGACCAGCTCACAGGCAACATGCCTACCGAAAAGTTATTGTCTTATTTCACGGCTGCAAAAGACGACTCCAACCTCCACGCGATGAGTTTTGAAAGCGCTTATAACGAGGCGACAAAGTTATTCGGGGAATACCACTAAATCATTGGCTTTGTAACAATGACTTAGTCGCATCGTCTCCATCTAAAATCCAAATGATGATGTCAGATAAAACAACCGCGCGCGCATCGGGACTGCTGTATTTGGTGGTCGTACTCACAGGAATCTACAGTTTGGCCTACGTCCCGAAAGCGCTTTTTGTGTGGGATGATGCGGCTTTGACTTTTAAGAACATCACCGCTTCAGAAACAGTGTTCCGCTCGGGCATCTTGAGCAGCATGGTTTGCTATACCGCTTTCCTGTTTTTGCCTATTTTCTTGTACAGATTGCTGCGTCAGGTCAACGAATTTCAGGCCAGGCTTATGGTGGTTTTGGCCATGGCCAGCGTTCCTATAGCTTTCATGAACCTACAGCACAAACTGGCCGTGCTTTCCCTGATTAACCCTGGTAATCAACACCAACATTATACCACTCCGGTATTAGAAAGCCAAGTCATGTTTTACCTCAATCAGTACGACAACGGCATCCTGATTGCCACGCTATTTTGGGGACTTTGGCTCTTTCCGTTTGGCTATCTCGTGTACCAATCGGGTTTTCTGCCTAAAAGTTTGGGGATATTGCTGATGCTTGGCTGTTTGGGCTATCTAACCAATCTTACCGGCAACATCCTTATTCAGGATTACGCAGCACTAGGAATTTCTAAATTCGTTAGCTTGCCTGCGAGCATTGGTGAAATAGGGATTTGTTTGTGGCTGCTAATTATCGGTGTTAAATCTAAAAGTAAGTAGGCGCCAATTCGGCTAACGCGTCAATTCGCGGTAGGGCCGCAGCGAGTATTTTAGCTATACCGCGCAAGATTGACCAATGGAAAGGAAATCCAATTTGGTTGCTCGAAATAAAGTAATCCATAAGGCCATTTTCTCGTTCCTAAATCTTTGCCAATTCGCCCAATTAATTGTTCATTATTAATTGTTAATTAACTACATTTGCATGCAATTTAACTACAACGACAAATTGCAATGATCGCACACAACTCCAAGATTATCGGCGAAGGTTTAACATACGATGACGTACTGTTAGTTCCCAATTACTCCAACGTACTTCCGCGCGAAGTCAGCATCCAATCCAAATTCTCCAGAAACATCACGCTCAATGTCCCCATTGTTTCGGCGGCTATGGACACCGTCACCGAAAGCTCGATGGCGATTGCCATGGCACAGGAAGGCGGCATCGGCGTGTTGCACAAAAACATGACCATCGAGCAGCAGGCCGCGAAAGTGAGAAAGGTGAAACGCGCCGAATCGGGCATGATCATCGATCCGGTCACTTTACCGCTCACCGCAACCGTTGCCGACGCCAAGAACGCCATGAAGGAGTTTGGTATCGGCGGTATCCCAATCGTCGATGAAGACCGTAAACTCAAAGGTATTGTGACCAACCGCGATTTGCGTTTCGAGAAAAACAACACGCGTCCGATCGTTGAGGTGATGACCAGTGAAAATATCGTCACGGTTTCAGAAGGCACCTCGCTCGAACAAGCCGAAGTGGTGTTGCAAGGTTACAAGATTGAAAAATTGCCCGTCGTCAATTCAGCATACAAATTAGTCGGACTCATCACTTTCCGCGACATTACCAAACTCACCCAAAAACCCATTGCTAACAAAGATATTTTTGGGCGTTTGCGCGTAGCTGCTGCCATTGGTGTTACTGCCGATGCCGTAAAACGTGCCGAAGCATTAGTAACCGCAGGTGTCGACGCCATCATCATCGATACCGCGCACGGACACACCGAAGGCGTCGTCAACGTACTCAAGGAAGTCAAATCGAAATTCCCACAAATCGATGTGATTGTAGGGAATATTGCCACAGCCGAAGCTGCTAAATTCCTAGTCGCCAATGGTGCCGATGGCGTAAAAGTGGGCATCGGGCCAGGCTCGATTTGTACCACACGTGTGGTTGCCGGTGTTGGGTTCCCGCAGTTTTCTGCCGTTTTGGAAGTCGCAGCCGCAATCAAAGGCAGCGGTGTTCCCGTAATTGCCGATGGCGGAATCCGTTATACGGGCGACATTCCCAAAGCGATTGCCGCCGGAGCCGATAGCGTCATGATGGGTTCATTGCTTGCAGGAACCAAGGAATCGCCTGGCGAAACCATCATTTTTGAAGGCCGTAAATTCAAATCCTATAGGGGCATGGGCTCGGTAGAGGCGATGCAGGAAGGTTCTAAAGACCGGTATTTCCAGGATGTGGAGGACGATATCAAAAAACTTGTCCCCGAAGGCATCGTTGGGCGTGTGCCTTACAAAGGCGAACTCAACGAAAGCATGCAGCAATTCATCGGCGGATTGCGCGCCGGAATGGGGTATTGCGGATCGAAAGACATCCCAACCTTACAGGAAAGCGCCCGTTTTGTCCGCATTACGTCAAGCGGAATTACAGAAAGCCATCCGCACAATGTGACCATTACTAAGGAAGCACCCAACTATTCGCGGTAAATTCCAAACCCATAAAAAAGCCATCTTTATTGATGGCTTTTTTATTTGCGGTACATCGAATTCTAATCCACAACTTGCAAATTCTAGATAAAGCGTTAATTGTAGCAAAAAATAGATACATTTGGATGGCATAGTGCAATGACCTATAACACAGATATATGAAAATCCTCAAGCTATTATCCGCATTGATTGTCCTTTCTTTTTTGAGTTGTGACCCGAAAGACGACGACCTCGTCATTAGCAATAATCCAAAAGGCGATTTTTCCAAGAATTTTGGCGCCACCGCCACTCGGGATTTTATCGGACAAGTCGTGACCTCGGATAACTTTCCTATTTCAGGTGCGAATATTAAAATTGGCAATTCAACAGCGATCACCGACAGCAACGGAGTTTTTGTAATTGACGGCGCTGAAGTGTATGAAAAATTTGCGCACATATCCGTGGAAAAAACAGGTTATATCAGCGGCTCCAGATCGCTTGTTCCTATCGAAGGAAAGAATGACGTGAAAATAATGTTGATTCCCGCAAACACTACACTTACCGTTTCATCGGGAGCAAGCAGTACGGTGAATCTGCCTAACGGAAGTAAAGTTGTTTTTGACGGCGCATTCCAGGACGAAAGCGGCAACACTTATTCGGGTAATGTAAACGTAACGATGTACCATCTCGAGACTTCGAACGAAAATATAGCCAGCCTCATGCCGGGAATGTTGTACGCCCAAAATGCGTCGGGAAGTGCGGTGGGATTGGAAACTTTCGGGATGCTGCATGTAGAATTGACCGGAAGCGGTGGCCAGAAATTACAACCGGCGGCCGGCCATACAGCACAAATAACCCTGGCCATCAACGGTTCACAAGTAGCCACTGCGCCTGCGATTATTCCGCTTTGGCATTTTGATGAGCAAGGTGGTTATTGGAAAGAAGAAGGCCAGGCGGTCAAGCAAGGCAATAAATACATTGGCAACGTCTCGCATTTTTCATGGTGGAACGTAGACATGGCCACCAATGTTTTCGTATCCAGGGTACACGCGACGGATGCGAACGGCCGGCCGCTGCAATATGTAGGCTTAAGCCTTACCAGTCCCGGAAGCCCTGAGATTATTTACAATACCCAATCCGACGGCGGTTTTTGTTTTCTCGTTCCGCTGAATCAGGCCATGGAATTGAAAGCCTATGACGCTTGCGGCAATGTATTGCAAACCCGCAGCATCGGTCCGTTGGCAACTCCTTCAGACATCGGCGATTTCATCCTGAACCAGACAGTAAACATCAAAGGCAAATTAATGAAATGCGACCTGAATACTCCGGTAACGAGCGGCTACGTCCAGATGCATTACGGAAACGCAGTTTTCTTGTCGCAATCGAGCAACGGTGTTTTTGATTTTGCAATGCCGATTTGTGCGAACAATCCCAATTTTTCAATCAAAGGCGATGATTTCGAGAATTTCCAGACGACAGGATCCCTGAATTTCACGATACAATCCCCCATAACCGACCTTGGAAACCTGATTACCTGCAATAGCGTAACAGAATATATCGTTTACCAAACCAAGAAAAACGGAGTAACGTATCCGACCAAGTATATCTTCGACGGCATTTCGGCAGCTCCGGATGCGGGTTTTCCAATGTTCATCGAAGGACGGTCTTCCAATCAGTCTAATTACTGTTTTATTATTTGCCTGACATTTGTACCGGGATTCTATAGTGGGACAAGCGGCCAATTTGAAGTGGATGTCCTTCACTCGGTTGGCAACTCTAGTGAAACTTGGGCTTTTCGACAGGAAGGTTCTCCGGGCAGCGTGCTTGCACTCACCTTAAACCAAATGGGAGGCGTTGGCGAATACATCGACATTAGCTTTCGCGGCAACGGAATCAGTGGCATCAATACAGTAGTTGAAACAATCGGATATGCACATGTATTGCGGGATCAATAAAACACCTACAATAAAAAAGCCGCGGTGAATGCAAATCGGCGGCTTTTTTAATTTTACCTCAGCACCTTAGCACCTTAGCACCTTAAGCTCCTTAGTCTACAAAAACTCTTTCAACTCATTCTTCATATAACTCAACGCCGCGCTGCTCGGTGTGGATTTTTCCATAAGGTCGCTTAAAATCACTTCGCGCAATTTATCGGCGCTGTCTACGCGTTCGCTCATCGCAGCCTTGCGGATCATTTGTATCGTGGCGTTTTTGGCGGTCATGATGATCGTCCAGCAGTCGTCTGACATGTAGATTTGTTGGGTGAGGTTGTGCTCGAATTCCTGCTCAATCTGTGCGATGACGTAGTTCTCGTAATCGTTTTTATTTTCTGAAATCGGTGTAATCCTAATGAGGAGTTTGGTAGGGTTGATGCGCTCCAGGAATAAAACCATGCGTTCATAAGCCTGCAAGCGTAAAGGCAAGGCATCTTTCTGCAGTTCTTTCTGGAGCAGGAAACGGCGGCGGCCTTCCTCATTTTTGGTGTGCATCTGGAAGAAATAATAGGCTACGCCTCCGGTGATTAGCGCAGGCAAGGTGTAAAAAAGTAATTCGATGATTTTGGTCGTATCCATTTGAAAATTTGATTTAATTCGTGAGTTGGCCTTATGGCCTGGTGTGCGCAAAAATAAGATTTTAGTCAGTAATCGAAACAAAATCTTTGTGAAGTTTAGCCTGTATTTGACAGAATAGTTAAATTAGCCAAAACCAACATCGATGAAATATTTTTACACCCTCTTTTTTTTAGTGTTAAGTCATGCTTCTTTCTCGCAACAGCTTGCAGTGCGCGGACTGGTTGCCGATGCCGTAACCCACGAGCCGGTTATTGCCGCGTCGGTGGGCATCGAAAATTCGGGAATGGGAACCATTACCAACGAAGATGGCATTTTCCAGCTTTCGGTCTCCAAATCGCAAACGGTTATTATCAGTTGCATCGGTTATAAGACGCACAAACTGCCGGCTTCCGATTTTGGCGACGCCACCAAAGCCATCGCACTAGAACCCAGCGAAGAAGTACTCGAGGAAGTCATGGTGACCAAGATACCGTTGACTCAGGTTTTGCAGGATGTCATTACCGCTTCTAAAGCCCGGTTCAACAAGCCGGTTGTGCTGCATACCTACTATCGTGAATTTGTGAAAGTCGACGGACAATACAAGAAGTTCTCTGACGCCTTGCTGGACTATCATGCGAGCGGTGACGCCAAAAAGACCAAATCCGATCTCATCGTAAAACAGAACCGTTCCTTTTCCCTGACGCCAACCAATGAGGACGAGGACGATCAGCTCAGTCCAACGCTCAATGTGCAGTATGGCATTTCCAACAGTTACAGTTTTGAATTTTTGGAAAAGAACATCTTAAGGGATAAGAATGTCAAGAATTACGACCTCACTTTAAAATCCCGCAAGAATGCCGACGGCAGTGAATGGTTTGTTATTATCATCGAACCTAAAGCAGAAATCGAAAAAACTTTGTTTGAAGGCGCGGTTATTTACGATCCCAAAACCAAATTGATTTACGAGTATGATTTGCATTTTGCGCAGTCGCACAAACAATTCCCAAGAACCATCAGTCTTTTTGGTTTGCATGTGGCTGCTCTCGATACGCGGTTTAAAGCGGTTTACAAAATGACCAATAGCAATTATGAGCTCTCTTACAATAACAGATTCGTAAAGTATAAAATGTGGAGCAAAAAGTTCCAGGAAATCACCGAATCCAGGAGTGACCTCATTGTGACCAATTTTGAAAAAGACGACATGACTTACAGTAAAAAGGAGGTCTACAAAAAGAAATACCTGTATACCAAACCTACTCACATGATTGGCAAATTCTGGCAAAAAAACAACGCCATCGTACTCACGGCCGAAGAGGAAAAAATCATCGATGCGCTCGAGAAAGCCGAAAATGCCGCAACAAAATAAACGCAACTGCAATCCAATTTTTACTTTCCTGATTAACAATAATCGGTTTCACAATTCGCCCTGAAATGTTTACTTTTGAGGTTTCAAAACGACTATGCAACAGATTATAAGCCAACTCAACGAAGCCCAACAGCAGCCTGTACTCCAAAAAGACGGACCCATGATTATCATTGCGGGTGCCGGGTCGGGGAAAACCCGCGTGCTTACCGTTAGGATTGCTTACCTCATGAGCCAGGGCGTAGACGCGTTCTCTATTTTAGCGCTTACTTTTACCAATAAGGCGGCGCGCGAAATGAAAAGCCGAATCGCGCAGATTGTGGGTGCCTCCGAAGCCAAGAACTTGTGGATGGGAACGTTCCACTCGGTGTTTGCAAGGATATTGCGGTCTGAATCCGACAAGCTCGGTTATCCATCGAATTTTACCATTTACGACACTCAGGACAGCGTGCGGTTGATTTCGGCCATTATCAAGGAAATGCAACTCGACCGCGACATTTACAAACCCAAACAAGTTCTCGGCCGCATCTCATCGTACAAAAACAGCCTGATTACCGTCAAGGCGTATTTCAACAATCCCGAATTGCAGGAAGCCGACGCCATGTCTAAAAAGCCGCGACTCGGTGAAATCTACGAGCAATACGTAGAACGTTGTTTCAAGGCCGGTGCCATGGATTTTGACGATTTGCTGCTCAAGACCAACGAATTGCTCAACCGTTTCCCCGATGTTTTGGCCAAATACCAAGATCGTTTTCGCTATATTTTGGTGGATGAGTACCAGGATACGAACCATTCGCAATACCTGATTGTACGGGCGTTGTCTGATCGTTTCCAAAACATTTGTGTCGTGGGCGACGATGCGCAGAGTATTTACGCTTTCCGCGGCGCCAATATCAACAACATCCTCAATTTCCAGAAGGATTATGAGAATGTCAAAATGTACCGATTGGAACAGAACTATCGATCGACCAAGAATATCGTGGAGGCGGCCAATTCAATCATTGATAAAAACAAAGTCAAACTCGATAAAATCGTCTGGACCGCCAACGATTCGGGCAACCGCATCAAGGTCAACCGCAGCGTTACCGATGGAGAGGAAGGCCGTTTTGTAGCCAGTACGATCTGGGAGGAAAAAATCCGTGAGCATTTGCCCAACAATAAATTTGCGATTTTATACCGAACCAACGCCCAATCGCGTGCCATGGAGGATGCACTGCGCAAACGCGACATTCCCTACCGCATTTACGGCGGCTTGTCGTTTTACCAGCGCAAGGAGATCAAAGATGTGTTGTGTTATTTGCGTTTGGTGCTCAACCCGAAAGACGAGGAAGCATTGGTGCGCGTGATCAATTATCCGGCGCGAGGCATCGGCGATACGACCGTTGAAAAACTCACGATTGCGGCCAACCATTACAAGCGCTCTATTTTTGAGGTGATGCAGAACATCGATAAGATCGACCTCAAACTCAATTCGGGAACCAAAAACAGGCTGCAGGATTTTGTAACGATGATCCAGAGTTTCCAGGTACTCAACCAAAACCACGATGCATTTTTCATGGCCGACCACGTCGCTAAAAAAACCGGATTGGTGCAGGAGCTTAAGAAAGATGGTACGCCCGAAGGCGTTGCCAAAATCGAAAATATAGAAGAATTACTCAACGGAATCAAAGATTTTACCGAAGGCCAGAAAGAAGTAGACGGTGCGCGCGGAGCCTTATCAGAGTTCATGGAAGATGTTGCCCTGGCCACCGATGCCGACAACGATACCGGTGATGACGACCGTGTGGCGCTCATGACGATTCACCTCGCCAAAGGTCTCGAATTCCCGTACGTTTTTATTGTTGGGATGGAGGAAGACCTGTTCCCAAGCGCGATGAGTATGAGCACGAGAAGCGAACTCGAGGAAGAACGCCGCTTGTTTTATGTGGCCCTCACGCGTGCCGAGAAACAGGCGTATCTCACGTATGCGCAATCGCGTTACCGTTGGGGAAAACTCACCGACAGCGAACCGTCGCGTTTCATCAATGAAATCGATGGACAGTATCTCGAATATTTGTCGGGTGAGGAAAACAACTACCGCTACAAACCCATGATTGATACCGATATTTTTGGCGATGTAGACAAATCGAAGTTGCGGTTGTCGAAACCCGTTGCGGGCACGCCGCCCAAATACATCACCGACAACGACCCGAAACCCGATTTGGGCATTCGCAAGCTCAAACCCGTATCGGGCAACGCACCGTCGAGCGCGAATTTATTCGACAGTACACTTACCGTTGGCAATGTAGTGATGCACGAACGCTTTGGCAAAGGCGAGGTCATGAACCTGGAAGGTGTGGGTGCCGACAAGAAAGCCGAGATCAGGTTTGAAGTGGGCGGGATTAAGAAGTTGTTGTTGCGGTTTGCGAAGCTGGACGTGATTGGATAGGGTGCAAGGTTCAGGGTAGAGGGTTCAGGGTTCAGGTTAATTGAATACTTGGACGATTCAAAAGACCGCCATTACAATTCAATCGACTGTTCGTTGAAAACTATACCGAGAAAACGGTAAAACATAACATTTTATAACCCAATTTCGCATAAATTAGATTCAGGTTACAAGCGGTTTTCTGAACCCTGAACCCTGAACCCTGAACCTTGAACCTTTTACCTTGAACCCTTTCACATGAGCCAATTCATCAAAATATACGAAGACAAACCCAACGAAGCCGCGATCAAAAAGGTGGTTGAGGTGTTGCGCAACGGCGGGCTTGTCATTTACCCGACAGATACCGTTTACGGATTGGGTTGTGATATCACCAATACCAAGGCTTTGGAGCGTATCGCCAGGATTAAGGGGATCAAGCTCGAGAAAGCGAACTTTTCATTTGTTTGTTATGATTTGAGCAACCTCTCGGATTATGTGCGGCAAATAGACACATCGACTTTTAAATTGCTCAAACGCGCATTGCCTGGTCCTTATACGTTCATTTTACCGGGAAACAACAGCCTGCCAAAAGAATTCAAGAAAAAGACAACAGTCGGGATTCGCGTTCCGGCCAACAACATTGCTTTAGAAATCGTGAAGATGCTGGGCAATCCGATTGTGTCGACTTCAATCCACGACGATGATGAAGTATTAGAATACTCGACCGATCCCGAACTGATCTTTGAGAAATGGCAGAATCTGGTGGATGTGGTTATTGATGGTGGTTATGGCGACAATATCGGTTCAACAATTATCGATTTGTCTGGCCACGAACCGGTTGTGGTTAGGGAAGGGAAGGGCGACCCGGATATTTTTTGAGCATGAAAGTCCTCAACGCGTTTTTAGCATTTTTGTTTGCCGCTGTCGGCTTTGCACAAAACCTTCAAGGTGTTGTTCTTGACACTGACAATACGCCACTTCCGGGTGCGAATGTTTACTTTGACAATTCATCCATTGCCACGATTACCGACAACGAAGGCAATTTTAGGTTTGTCATGAACACAAAATTAAACCTATCATTGGTGGTGAGTTACATTGGTTACAAAACGCAATACATCCAAGACTATGATTTGGGTAAGAAACTCATTGTAGTGCTTGAAGAGGAACAGAACAAACTGAAAGAGGTAACCGTAATAGGCAACCAGCTTTTCAGCCGGAAGGAAAAACTTAAGATTTTTAGGGAACAGTTTTTAGGGGTTTCTAAAGCCGCCAGGAAAGTCGACATTGCCAATGAAGACGATATCAACTTTATCTACGACAAAAGCTCGAATACATTACAAGCCTTTGCCGATAAACCACTAATTATAGAGAACCCCTATTTGGGTTACAAGGTCACCTACGAGCTGGTTCGATTCGAGTTGGCTTTCAAAAAGACAAGTATATCGTCGTCTGATATCAGCAGCATTTTTTATTCTGGTTATTCAAGATTTGAAGAAACAGGCTCGGATAAGGAAATACTGCAGCGGCGTGAAGAAAGCTATTTGGGTTCTACGCTTCACTTTTTCAGAAGTCTTGCCCGCGGCTCACTTTTCGAAAATAAATTTGTGTTATATAAGGAAGGGCTTGCCCGAAATCCGGCCGATTGTTTTGTAATTACAGATAGCGAAGGCATGAAAAACATTAAAGTCAACAAAGTGACAGCAAAGGATACCGAGATATTTTACAATATTCTTTACAATGATCGGGAACGTTCTCGCCTTACTTTTAAGACCGACCAATTTTTTATTGATTATCTGGGCAACTATTCGAGCCTTGAACGCATTTTTTTTCTCGGTGAATTCGGTAGTAAACGCGTGGGGAACCAATTGCCGCTAAATTATGGTATCAAATAAAAAGCGCTCCTTTCGAAGCGCTTCATTATCAATTGTTTTTTGGTCAATTATTTCCCAGTCAGGTTTTTCATTTCCTTCTCAATCATCTCATAAAATTCATCAATCTTAGGCATCACGACAATCCTCGTCCTGCGGTTGGTTTGGCGGTTGTCTGAAGAGTTGTTGTCAACCAATGGTACGTATTCGCCACGTCCGGCTGCAATAAGTTGTTTGGGTTGTACGCCCAATTCTGTGAGTACACGCACGATGGAGGTAGAACGTTTTACACTCAAATCCCAGTTGTCTAGCAATACGCCGTTTGATTTGTAGGGAACATTGTCGGTGTGGCCTTCTACCATACATTCAAACGTTGGTTTGCTGTTGACTACTTTGGCTACTTTGGCCAAGACTTCTTTAGCACGGTCGCTCACCATATAACTGCCGCTTTTGAAAAGCAATTTGTCGGCGATGGAGATGAACACGACCCCTTTTTCAACATTGACCTGGATATCGGGGTCTGAAATACCCACTTCTTTTTTGAGGCTCGTCACCAAAGCCAACGTGACACTGTCTTTTTTGGTAAGCGCGTCTTGTAAGCGTGTAATCTTAAGGTCTTTTTCTTTCATCGACTCGAGCGCTTTTTCAATATTCTGGGCGCCTTTTGTAGAAAGCGTGGTCATGTTGCCCATGTTGTTGATCAGGTCGGAATTGTTCTTCTTGAGATAATCCATTTGTCCCAAAAGTGTCTCTTTTTCAGAAAGGCAAGTGTTGAGTTTTACGGTCGCGGTGTTGAGCAGATCCTGGATCTCTTTGTTTTTAGACTCGCATTCGGCAAGTTTTTTCTTGGTTCCACAAGCCGATGTGGCCAGCAATGCAACTACAGATAGTGCTAAAAGGATTCTTTTCATAGGAGGATAATATTTAGTTGAATTACAAATTTAGGGCTTTAAACTGCTATCGCGCCATGAGCCCAACTTAAACTATTGTTAAAAAAGCCCGCGGTAGGTGTGGGCTTTCTTGATGAAATAAGAATAGACGATGCTATTTACGCGATAATATTTCCCCGATTGGTATGCTGCTCTTTTTTTATAAGCTCCCGAAAACTTGGCGTAAAAAGAAAAATGGGCTTTGACGATGGCCAAGCAATGGGCGGGTTTTCCTTTCAATAGAAATTGGATTCCGGCAATTCCGTCGAGGCAGACGCGCATGAAAATGACCTGAAACAGCAACGATTTAGGAAGGTTTTTGGTGAGCATCAGCAACGAATTGCGAAAGTTCAAAAAGGTTTTGCGTGGATTTCCCTGCTCAAGCGTTGCGCCGCCTACATGATACACGGTAGAACTGCCGATATATTTTGCACGATGCCCCTTATTGAATGCACGCCAGCACAAATCGATTTCTTCCTGGTGCGCAAAAAAGTCGGCATCGAAACCAGCTAGTTCGCGATAAGTGGAACTCCGGATAAAAAAGCACGCGCCCGACGCCCAGAAAATTTCACAACCATCATCGTATTGGCCCGAATCTTTTTCTATGGTGTCAAAAATCCGTCCACGGCAAAATGGATATCCGTATCGGTCTATAAAACCTCCGGCAGCACCGGCATATTCATAGTACTCCTTGTTTTTGTAGTCGCGTATTTTAGGTTGGATGATGGCAGTTTCGGGTTCGTTTTGAAAAGTGTCGATGATGGGATTGAGCCAGTTTTCGGTAACTTCAATATCTGAATTGACCAATGCAAAAATATCGGCGTCCACGAACTGCAACGCCTCATTGTAACCTTGCGCAAAACCAAAATTCTGTTTGTTGGAAATGACTTTAACCGAGGGGAAGTTTGCCGTTACAAAAGCAATCGAGTCATCGGTAGAAGCATTGTCTGCCACGTAAATATCGGCTCCGCCAGAAAAGGCAACGACCGAAGGCAGGAATTGCTCCAATAAGTTTTTTCCGTTCCAGTTGAGTATGACGACTGCTAGTTTCATAGGTGCAGGGTTCAAGGTTCAGGGTTTAAGGCTTTGTAACCCGGGAGTTCGTGTAGGAAGTTGTATTTTTCGTTTATAAAATCCATTTGGCAAAAGTAATGATTACGGCCGTTGGTTACCATGAGGTATTGGGCTTTCATTGTGAGGTTGTAGCGTGCGATCTGGTCAAACGTGGCTTGAGAGACTTTGACTTCGGGCGCCTTGCATTCTACCAAAATAAAAATGCTACCATCGGGATTGAAAACCACCACATCGTACCGTTTGGTAAGCCCATTGATTTTGAGCAATTTTTCGACGTTGATGAGCGATTTGGGGTAATTTTTCTCCTTCAAAAAATACTGCACCACGTGTTGACGTACCCATTCCTCGGGCGTGAGGATGATGAACTTGCGCCGGATTTCATCAAAGATGCTCACTTTCCCGTCGGTTTCCCGAAAGCGAAAATCATACGTATTGAACTCGAGTGGCTGCATGCCGCAAAGAAACAAAATTTAAATCGGATTGTTCCATCGATTGGGTTGTGCGAAGAAATGTTTCGGATAGTGAATAACTCCTTGCCGTAATCGTATGGTGTCTTTTGAATTAATGCTATTTTTGGATTCCAGAATTCAAACCTTTTCACTGTGGATGAAGTAGCCAAAATCGTAAACGACATCAAAGCCCAAAACATCAAACCCATTTATTTTTTGATGGGTGAGGAGCCGTACTATATTGATCGGCTGTCGGATTATATTGAGCAGAACGTGTTGTCGGAAGAAGAAAAAGGCTTCAACCAAACGGTGTTGTATGGCCGTGATGTGAGCATGGAAGACATCGTTTCGTCGGCCAAACGCTACCCGATGATGGCAGAACGGCAAGTCATCATCATCAAGGAAGCACAGGATCTCACCAAAAGCATCGACAAACTCGAAAGCTACGCCGAAAACCCGATGCCCAGCACCGTGCTCGTGTTCTGTTACAAATACAAAACGCTCGACAAACGCAAGAAAGTCACCAAACAACTTGAAAAGAACGGGCTGGTTTACGAAAGCAAAAAACTCTACGAAAACCAGGTAGGCGAGTGGATCAAACGCGTGCTTCAAGGCAAAGGCTACGCGATCGAGCCCAAGGCGTCGGCGATGCTCGTTGAATTCCTGGGAACCGATTTGAGTAAAATCAACAACGAGCTGGAGAAACTCCAGATCATTTTGCCAAAAGGAAGTTCGATATCGGCCAAACACATCGAGGAAAACATCGGTTTCAGCAAAGATTACAATGTATTCGAGCTGCGCAAGGCGATTGGCGAGCGCGATGAACTCAAAGCGTACAAGATTATCCAGTATTTTGCCGACAACCCCAAAGACAACCCGATGGTGCTTACCACCGGACAGGTGTTTAGTTTTTTCTCGAACCTGTTGTTGTATCACGGGCTTAAGGACAAAAATCCTAAGAATGTAGCCGCCGTGCTTAAGGTGAACCCGTTTTTTATAAAGGATTACGATGTGGCACTGCGCAATTACCCGATGAAAAAAGTCAGCGGTATCGTAGGCAACTTGCGCCAGATCGACGTGAAAAGCAAAGGGGTTGGCGCTAATGCTTTGCCGGTTAGTGATTTGTTAAAAGAAATGCTCATCGGGATCTTCAAATAAAAGTGGTGCTGCGACTGTTTAAAAATACCAATGTGCTCCGGCTGTTGTTCCTGTTGTATTTCCTGGTGATTTACCTGATTCGGATCAATATGCTGTTTGTGTATGCTACCGTTTTTTACTTTTCGTTTGAGTTGCTCAATGCCAACAAACGGTACTTGGCGCTACAATATAAAGCCCTTTACAATGCCATCATCGTTTCGTTTTTGGCGTACATCCTTTTGGTGCGATCAGGGGTTTTGTCGGTATCAGAATCGGTGATCTTTCACCTCAATACGCTCGAGCATGTTTTGTTTGCCGTCGTGATTTGCCTGCATTTGTCTATTTACCTTCGTGTTTTTGGGAAGAATCTACCAAGCGTGTTGACGCAACTGTTGCTGGTGGTTATAGTGTTTAATGGCATCGGGCTTGTCAATGAGCTTTTCCAGAATTTTTTCAACGGAGGCCAACCGTTGGCGCTCGCACCAAACAGCTTTAAAGACCTCGTGGCGAATTTGCTCGGGACGGCCATTTACGCCGCGCTCGTAGTCTTTCACAAAACTACACGGTCCTTCTTTCTGGTCAGCGAATAGTACCATCATTTTTGTGCAAGATTTCAATAGTCAGATGCCAAAAAAAATTTAAAAATTGCCGATATTTGCTTCCTCAAAAAAATACCACACTATGGGAATGAACAAAAATACTGTCTTGGGCTGGGCCACCTTAATCATGATCATCATGGGATTGTTGCTCATCGGCCTTGGCGCTTTTAGGTATAATGAAACGGCGGGTTGGGGATTTGGCGCTGTTGGCGTTGGATTTTTGGCCAATGCTTGGGTTTTTAGCTCGCTCAAAGGCAGGGTTTAGCTAACCTGCGAATTTTCAAATTAACTAATTTTCAAATTTTCAAATTCAATTCAAATGTCAGACGATAAGAAAGTCATATTCTCGATGCAAAAGGTTTCTAAAACCTACTCGAGCAGCGACAAGCAAGTACTAAAGAACATTTACCTGAGTTTCTTTTACGGAGCCAAAATTGGTATCCTGGGTCTTAACGGATCGGGAAAATCCTCGTTGTTGCGCATTATCGCCGGTGTGGATAAAAACTACCAAGGCGATGTAGTATTCCAACCCGGTTATACCGTAGGTTACCTCGAGCAAGAACCGCAACTCGACGAAAACAAAACCGTCATTGAAGTGGTGCGCGAAGGCGTAGCCGAAACCATGGCCGTTCTAGACGAGTTCAACAAAATCAACGACCAGTTCGGTTTGCCCGAAGTCTATGAGAATCCTGATAAAATGCAGCAGCTCATGGACCGCCAGGCCGATTTGCAGGACAAAATCGATGCTATGGGTGCCTGGGAAATAGACACCAAGCTAGAAATCGCGATGGATGCCTTGCGCACGCCAGAGCCTGATATGCCTATCAAAAACCTGTCGGGTGGAGAACGCCGCCGGGTTGCTTTGTGCAGACTGTTGTTGCAACAACCCGATGTATTGCTGCTCGATGAGCCTACCAACCACCTCGATGCCGAAAGTGTCTTGTGGCTCGAACAACATTTGGCGCAGTATGCAGGAACCGTAATCGCCGTCACGCACGACCGTTACTTCCTTGACAATGTGGCCGGATGGATTCTCGAACTCGATCGCGGCGAAGGCATTCCGTGGAAAGGCAATTATTCATCATGGCTCGACCAGAAATCCAAACGCATGGAGCAGGAAGAGAAAGTCGCTTCAAAACGACGCAAGACTTTAGAACGCGAGCTCGATTGGGTACGACAAGGTGCCAAAGGCCGCCAGACCAAGCAAAAAGCCCGTTTGCAGAATTACGACAAATTGCTCAATGAAGACCAAAAACAACTCGACGAGAAACTCGAAATTTACATCCCCAACGGGCCACGTTTGGGAACCAATGTCATCGAAGCCAAGAAAGTCGCCAAAGCTTTCGGCGAGAAATTGCTTTACGACGATTTGAATTTTACCTTGCCGCAAGCAGGAATCGTGGGGATTATCGGGCCAAACGGTGCTGGTAAATCGACTATATTTAGGATGATTATGGGCGAGGAAAAACCCGATGCCGGTGAATTCACCATCGGTGAGACCGTAAAAATCGCTTACGTTGATCAGGCACACTCTAACATAGATCCAAACAAAACCATCTGGGAAAATTTCTGCGATGGACAGGAACTCATCATGATGGGCGGCAGGCAAGTCAATTCAAGAGCTTACTTGTCACGATTTAACTTCGGCGGCAGCGACCAGAACAAAAAAGTGGCGGCGCTTTCGGGCGGAGAACGCAACCGTTTGCACTTGGCCATGACCTTAAAAGAAGAAGGAAACGTATTGCTTTTGGATGAGCCTACCAACGACCTCGACATCAACACGCTACGCGCGCTCGAGGAAGGTCTCGAGAATTTTGCGGGCTGCGCGGTAGTAATTTCGCACGACCGTTGGTTCCTTGACAGGATTTGTACGCACATCCTCGCTTTTGAAGGCAACTCTGAAGTGTACTATTTTGAAGGCGGTTTTTCTGAGTATGAGGAGAACAAAAAGAAACGCCTCGGCGGTGATTTGACCCCTAAACGAATTAAATACAGAAAGTTAATCAGAAATTAATACATTTGCCCATCATAATCCCGACCCATCAGTGTTGGGATTATTTTTGTGTAACCGCTTAATCCGCTGCGTTGAAAAAATATATTTCGTTATTGTTGCTGTTTTTTTGGATCGCTTCTTTGGCCCAGCCCATTGAATCCGAAAAGAAAAGTATTGAGAACCAAATCAACCAGGCCAGTATTAGTTTTAGCAATGCCGAGTATGAAAAGGCGATAGACCTCTCTAAAAAAGCATTGGTACGCGCGTTCAAAATCGGCGACGACCGACTAATTGCCCACGCTTACAACGCCATTGGTGTGATTTACGACGAGTTCTCAGACTCCAAACGTGCCATTGAGTTCTACAAAAAGGCGCTTTCCTATGCCGAGAAGACCGATGACAACCAACTCAAGAATTGGGTGTACGGCAATTTGGGCAGCGCGTATTATTTCAATGACATCGACGTCCAGAAAGGGATTGACTACTACAAACATTCGCTCAAGTTTGCCATCAAAACCAAGGACAAGGTACAGATTACGTACGCCAAACTCAATATTGCGAGTGCTTATTTCTCGATTGACGATTTCAAGTCAGGGATAAGATATGTAAACGAGGTTAGGATTTACGTGAACTCAAAAGGACAGGAAGAGGCCAGGTTTACGCTCAATTCCTTGTCTGGTATCTACAACAGTTACTTGGGCAAACGTGAATTGGCCGAAGCTTATTTTGCCAAAGCCATATCGATTGCAGAAGCAAATGAAATGAACAACTATCTGGTCAATGTGTATGACAACCTCGCCGAGCATTACAAGAAATACAACAACGCCAGTTTAGAGAAAGCGTACCGCGACAAACGCGAAGCCTTACACAAGATTGTTTATTCTGAAGAGCGAAAAAAGGCGCTAGAGAATTCGGCGATACAAATCGAGCTTGACGAATACAAAATCCAGCTCGAGCGCATTGAGCTAGAGAATGAGATGCAGCAGCAGAAACTGCACGAATCCAAATTGGTCTCTATACTATTCATCGTGATTTGTGTGATTTTATTGGTGTTGATCTTTACCTTATACAGGACCAACGTTTACCGTAAGAAAATCAATGGCGAATTGCTCAAGGCCAATATCGGATTGAAACAAGCGATGGAAAAGGCCGAAGAAGCCTCGAAACTCAAAACCCAATTCGTATCGACCATCACCCATGAATTACGCACGCCTTTGTACGGTGTGGTTGGGATCACGAACATGATTTCTGACGAGCACCCCGAGTTGTCTAACAGCACGCACCTCACTTCGCTTAAGTTTTCGGCCAAATACCTGTTGTCGCTGGTCAATGATATCTTGCAGATGAACAAAATCGAGGAAAAACGCATCGTACTTGAGAACGAGCCTTTTGATGTGCGCGAAGCCACGACGACAATTACGAACTCTGTGCAGTACATTGCCAAAAACAACAACAATGAACTCGTGATTAACATCGACGAGAAAATCCCAAGGTTGCTTATTGGCGATAAATTGCGATTGTCTCAAATTATGATGAACCTCACCAGCAACGCGCTCAAGTTTACCAAAAACGGGACGGTTCGTGTAGATTTGACCCACATCAAAACCATCAAGGATTTTCACTATGTAGAATTTAAGGTCAGTGACAACGGCGTTGGGATTGCCCCAGCCGACCAAGGCAAAATCTTTGACATGTTCGTACAAGTGAGCCGCAGGGATGACGATTACCAAGGTACCGGGCTAGGGCTGGCGATTGTAAAGAAACTTGTGGAACTCTTCGGGAGCAAGATCCACCTTGAAAGTAAAGTCAATGAAGGCACAACTTTTACCTTCACCATCGGGTTCGAAGCCAAGCAACTCACAGACGAAGAACACCTCAACAATATCAATGTCATTTTCACCGTACAGGAAAACCTGCGCATCCTTGTAGTAGAGGATAACCGCATCAACCAAATGGTCACCCAAAAGATCATGGACAAACAGCAGGTAAAATGTGACATGGCTTCTGATGGGCTCGAGGCAATCGAAATCCTAAAGGAACAAACCTACGACATCATCCTTATGGACATCAACATGCCGGTCATCAATGGTTTTGAAACCAGCCGAAGGATCCGGAAGATGGGCATCACAACACCAATCATCGCGCTCACCGCTTTTGACAAGGAAGAAATCGTCCAGGAGGCAGAAGAAGTGGGCATCGATGACATCATCATCAAGCCGTTTGAACCGGCAAGTTTATTCCAGATGATCCAGAAGGTTATCCTAAAAAGCAAAAACGCCGGTTAATACCAGCGTTTTTTGTTTTGTTTAGAAGCGTTAGACTTGCGTGATTTGTGTGCGCCGCCGCTGCGATTGGAGTTTTTAGGCGGTGTTGGCGCCGTTTCCTCGGTTGGGCTGCCTTCGTGCCAAGGATACGGATGGTCGGCAATCACCGTTACATCCACCTTAATGAGTTTTTGTATGTCTTTCCAGTAAGGCGCTTCGTCTTTGCTGCAGAAAGAGATGGCGACGCCCGAGCTTCCGGCGCGTCCGGTTCTGCCGATTCGGTGTACGTAGGTTTCGGGAATATTGGGTAAATCAAAGTTGATTACATATGGCAACAGGTCGATGTCGATACCACGCGCGGCGATATCGGTAGCAACTAAAACACCAACTTCTTTATTTTTAAAAGCATCGAGTACCCGTTGGCGTGCACCTTGCGATTTGTCTCCGTGTATGGCTTCGGCCGCGACACCTTTCTTGCGCAGTGATTTCACTACGTTGTCGGCGCCATGTTTGGTACGTGAAAATACCAATACGTCTTCTAGTTTTTCATTGCGGATCAAATGGTACAACAGGTTTCGTTTTTCGCCTTTGTCTACGAAATAGATGCGCTGCTCTACTTTTTCGGCGGTCGAGGAAACCGGTGTAACGGTAACCGATGCCGGATCTTTGAGGAACATTTCGGCCAATTCACGGATTGCAATTGGCATGGTAGCCGAGAACAATAAGGTTTGGCGGTTGTCTGGTGTGAGCTTGACGATTTTCTTGACATCGTTTACAAAGCCCATGTCGAGCATCTGGTCGGCCTCGTCCAATACCAAATGGTGCAAATGGTCGAGGTTGATGAATCCTTGTTTGTGCAAATCGAGCAATCGGCCCGGAGTGGCAATCAATATATCGACGCCTTTTTTGAGTTGGTCTACCTGCGGAACTTGGGAAACGCCGCCAAAAATGGTCAATTGTCTGAGGTTGGTGTATTTGCCGTAAGTGTCAAAACTCTCCCCGATTTGTACGGCGAGTTCGCGCGTAGGCGTTACCACGAGTGCGCGGATTTGTTTGGCTTTGTTGGACGAACCAACGATGCGGTGCAAGCTATGGATGATCGGGATGGCAAACGCTGCGGTTTTTCCGGTTCCGGTTTGTGCGCAACCCACGAGGTCACGTCCTTGTAATACGATGGGTATGGCTTGTTCCTGGATGGGAGTAGGTTGGGTGTAGCCTTCTTCAAATACGGCCCTTTGGATACTTTTTGAAAGTGATAAATCTTCGAATAACATAAATTAAAATAGGAACCCAATTCTGATACTGGATTCGCGGGCAAAGATAGGCTAATTTAAATTAAACGAAATGTTGCGTTAAAAATGCACTTTAATGTTGTGCAGGATGCCTTCTGACGGGTCGTTGGCTTTCATGAAATCGGTAACGAGGTAACCTACGAGTTTGCCGATGAGGTGGTTGTTTTTTTCTTCGCCCAAATCGGGTGCGCCTTCGCAGATGTGCAGGTACGCTGCGTTCTGGCTCTTACCGAAATAATGGATGAACTGGCGCAACTGCTCGATAGAAAAGCCGCTCATGGTCATGGCGCTACTGGCAATATTGGGTATCGCGTCAAGATCGATTTCAACCCCAAAACAGTCGTCCTTAATAAAGGTGAACGATTTGGCCATCTCCTCGTCGAAGTTTTTCTGCCTGCGGATGGCAATCTCATCATAGGTATTGAAACGCACGCGGTTGTGGATTTTTTTGATGGTGCTCAGTACTTTTTTGGACGTATAGTTTTCGTGTAATCCGAAGATGAAATACTTGCCCAGAAAGCCTTCTTCAAAAGCGTAGGAGAAACCATTGCCGCTGTGCCTGCCCTCGAGTATCCTGAAATCAGAGTGCGCATCAAAGTTGATCGCGTTGATGGGTTTTCCTTTGGCAAGTGCGGTACCTTTGATGTTTCCGTAAGCGTTATTGTGCCCACCGCCAATCACGATTGGTATTTTACCAGCCTTGACGATGGTGCAGATGATGTGCGCCACTTCCATATCAATCTTTACGACGGTATCGCTGAGTTTTTTGCGGTCTTGTATCACTGAGAAATCGAGGTCTTTGACTTCATCCATTTCCTGGCTCACATCGAGCTGGCCCAAAACGAGCAACTCATGGCCTTTGGAAAATTGGTTGTATTGGATGTTCGCGATGCTTTTGATGGCGCTTTCCCAGGCCGAAGCTGCGCCTGGCCGGCCAAAATTGGCACGGATGCCGATGTCTTCCGGAATACCGAAAAGCACGTAGCGCGCCGGGCAATCCTGTAGGAATTTGACGGTGTCGACGTTTTTAGGGACGGTGAGCATTTTCTCTCCAAACTTGATTTCGCCGCTTCGGTGGTTGGTGATTTTAGCCAGTTCGTTGATGTGAAACGGGATCAATTTGTCCATAAAAACCTTTTTTTAACATTTGAGTTAATATAATGTTACAAACTTACATTATTACGGCAAATGTTATTATTTTTGTTAAAACAATATATAAAAAAATTATGGAAAATCAGAAAAGCAATTCAAATTTGAAAGCCGTCATTGCGATACTGGCAGTGCTGTTAATCGGAAGTTTGGTTTATATTTTTAAGATGACTTCGGATGCGAAATCTTTGCAAACCGAATTGACAAAAACTTCGTCGGATAAAGAGTCCGTAATGAAAGATTTAGAAGCGCTCAAAGCAACTTACGATGCCGCGATTGCAGAAAATACATCAATGTCGGATGAACTCATCGCCGAAAGGGAGAAAGTAGTCAACCTGATGGCCGAACTTAAAAAATCAAAAGGAGATGCTGCTTCAATGGCCAAATATAAAAACCAATATTTTGCGCTCGAGAACAAGATGAAAGGCATGATGGCCGAAATTGAAACCTTGAAAAAAGACAACACTACTTTGACTACGCAACGCGATAGTACGGTAATGGTGTTGGGCGAGGCCAAGAAATACAACGAGGTGTTGGTTGGGCAAAACGAAGAACTGTCTAAAACGGTTGAAATCGCTTCAAAACTCAACGTTTCTAACCTGAAAACTGCCGCTTACAAATTGAGAAGTTCAGGAAAACAGATCGAAACCGAGAAAGCCAGAAAGGCCGACATCTTAAAAATCAGTTTCCGCATCGACGAGAATAAAGTGGCCAAACAAGGTGACAAAGTGTACTACGTTCAAGTAATCGACAGCAAAAACAACGTGTTGGGCGAGAAAAAAACAGAGTCTTTCGGAGAGAATTCTTTGACTTACAGTTTTGCCTCTACTGTAAAATACGAGAACAAATCGGTAGAAGTGAGCCAGGATTTACCCGGAACCAACTTTGAAAAAGGCTTATATTTCGTAAACGTATTCGACAAAGGCGAATTGGTCTCTAAATCAAGCTTCAGTTTGAAATAAGCCAATAGCAACATAAACACAGAAGGAACTCGAAAGGGTTCCTTTTTTTATGCGATTACTTTTCCGTCAATAATGACCTGCTCAATCAAATTACTGCCAAATGCATACGGCAACTGGTAAAACGACGGAATGGGTTTGGTGATGATTACGTTTGCTTTTTTACCCACGGTAATGCTGCCATGCGTCTGCGAAAGGCCCATTGCATAAGCGCCGTTGAGGGTTGCGGCATTGATTGCTTCCTCGGGCGTCATTTTCATTTTGATACAGGCCGTAGCGACAACAAAATTCATATTCCCCGAAGGCGTTGAACCGGGATTGAAATCGGTTGCCAAAGCCAATGGCAAGCCGGCATCGATCATCTCACGCGCCGGTGTATACGGGATGCTCAGGAAGTACGAGCAAGACGGCAAAGCCACCGGCATCGTTACTGCATTTTTGAGGATTTCGATATCTTCTGGGTTCAACACTTCTAAGTGGTCTACCGAAAGCGCATTGTTTTTAACGCCAACGCCAACGCCACCGATTGCATTGAATTGGTTGACGTGGATTTTAGGAACCAAACCGTGCGCAAGACCGGCTTTGAGGATTTCGTCGGTTTGCCCGATAGAAAAATAGCCAGTTTCACAAAAAACATCAATGTATTCGGCGAGGTTTTCGGCTGCAATTTTCGGGATCATTTCATTAATGATCAGATCGATATACCCTTGCTGGTTTTGTTTGTACTCGAGCGGGAAAGCGTGTGCGCCGAGAAAAGTAGCCTTGATTGCAATTGGGTAATCTTGTTTGAGCCGACTGATCACGCGCAGCATCTTGAGTTCATCTTCGACCGATAATCCGTAACCCGATTTGATTTCTACGGCGCCGGTTCCCAATGCCATCACTTCCTCAAGCCGCGTTTTGGACTGGTTGTAAATTTCGTCTTCTGTTGTTTCATGCAGTTTTTTAGCCGAATTGAGGATACCGCCGCCGCGATTGGCAATCTCTTCATAACTCAATCCGTTGATGCGGTCTACAAATTCCTGTTCGCGATTGCCCGCGTAAACGATGTGCGTATGGCTATCGCACCAACAAGGTAGTACGAATTTCCCTGTTGCATCGATGGTTTTTTCGGGATTGATTTTGGGACAATCCTCCATTTCACCAAAAGCGGTAATCCGGTCATTTTCAAGAAGCAACCAGGCATTTTTAATCGTTGGTAATATAGCCATTTGTGTGCCCGAAACCTTATCTACATTGGTTTCGCGCACCTGAAGCAACTCCTTGATATTCGTGATTAACGTTTGCATGACGATTTTTTTGTAAATGTAAACTGGTTTTTTAAAAACTCCTATCTTTATGACAAATTATTGCCCACGTGAAGCGAATCAAATACAAGGAAGTTAGGAAAGTCCAACCCAATTATTACGAGTATACCGGTATCCATAAGGACGAACCTGTCGAGATGCAGCTTTTCGTGTACGATGATGCCGGTTATGAAGAATACAAGAAAGTGTCTTTGCAACGGGTCAAGAAAGAAATCGAGGACCCGTTGCAGGCCGATGATGTAAAGTGGTTCAACATCCATGGTTTACACCAGGTAGAAGTTGTTAAGGAAATAGGCGAGATGCTGTTGCTCGAACCCTTTATCGTAAGCGACATCCTCAACGTGTCGCGGCGCAGCAAGATGGAAGAACTCGATGACGTCTTGTTCTTTAGCATCAAATCGGTATTGCCGGGTAATGACAATGAGATGATACGCACCGAGCAGATTAGCTTTATCCTCAGGGACAACCTATTGGTGTCATTCCAAGAGAAGAAAAGTGACTTTTTTACGCACATCCGCGAGCGCATCAAGACCCATAGCGGTATCGTACGCAAAAAAGGAAACGATTACCTTTTGTACCTATTGCTCGACGCCGTAATGGAGAATTTCTACATCACCATTGAGTTTTATGAAGACTGTATCGAGGATTTGATGGTCGAGTCTAAATCGAGCGACAACCCCGACGTATTGGTACGTATAGAAAAGAGCCGCGAAACCATCAACTATTTAAAGCGATCGATCTTGCCGTTGCGCGATGCCTTGTTCAACCTGAAAAGCGTCCAGGACGATGACCAGTTCGATGGGATCGAAAAGGCCAACTACACATTTTTTGCGCGCCTGCACCAAAAAGCGCTCGAGTTGCTCGAACAGGTTGAATACGATATGAACACGCTCGATAGCGCGTCGAGTTTCTATTTTTCGTCGCAAAGCCACCGTATGAATGAGATCATGAAAATCCTCACGGCAGTCTCGGTAATCTTCATGCCGCTTACGTTTATTGTGGGTGTTTACGGCATGAACTTCGACGTGATGCCTGAACTGCGTTGGCAATACGGTTATTTCCTCGTGTTGGGTGCGATGTTCCTTATCGTGCTTGCCATGGTCTATTATTTCAGGAATAAGAAATGGTTTTAATCCCCTAAAATTTGGTTTTTGCAATCTTGTCGTGCACTTTCAGGGTTTCCATGAGCGCTGCGGTGGCATACCAGACGGTCAGGTCGGCTTCGAGCAATTTGGCCTGTACCGCTGGATCGGAATCTACCAACGCCCTGGCGGCTTCAACCGTATCCACATTGAAAATAAAAATACCGCGGTAATTCTTATCGTTGTTCATAAAAGGCCCGGCCACCACCAGCTTGCCTTCTTTGGCCAAACGATTGATGTTGGCCATGTGTCCCTGGAATGCCTGAGTTGATTCCTCTTTGGTGGCTGTGGTATTGCTTCCTGTCTTGAGCAAGCAGAATACGTATTTTTTCATGCCGTACTCATCGGCGCCGACCGATTTGGCAAGCGCTTCATCATAAGTCTTTTCTTGGGAAAAGGCCGTTTGGCAAAGGCAGAAAACAGCGATAACGAATAGAATTTGTTTCATAAAGAGATTGGTTTAGAATCAAAAATAATTATTAATGGCCGATGTTTTACAACTCATCCCCAAAATTCTACAGTTGGGTTCCTAAATATTTTATAGTTTTAGCCTGCGAAATACATTTGCCTAACAAAATCAAATCAATGCACTTCATGAAAACGATCTTTACCTTACTATTCTTTTTGTCGACTGCGGCAATTTTTTCGCAAAATACGATTTCGGGCACCGTGGTAGACCAAAAAGGCAAGCCCGTTGCGGGAGCCAATATCTATCTCGAAGGCACTTATGACGGTACTTCAAGTGATGAGAACGGGAAATTCTCGTTCCCCACGACCGAGCAAGGCAACCAGACATTAGTAGTAAGTTTCCTCATTTTTGAGACTTCCAAAACCTTGATTGACGTGGCCGATTTTAAGGACAAAACCATCAAAATGCGGGAAAGCGTCAATTCGCTTGATGCGGTTGAAGTCACGGCGGGCACCATGAATTCGGGCGATAAGGCCCGCGTTTCGGTACTAAAGCCTTTGGATATTGTGACTACCGCAGGTTCGGCCGGAGACATTATTGCCGCATTGCAGACCTTACCCGGAACCCAAAGCGTAGGCGAGGACGGGCGATTGTTTGTACGCGGCGGTGAAGCCGATGAAACCCAGACGTTTGTAGACGGCATCCGCGTAGCGCAACCCTATGGAGCCCAGACCAACAACCTGCCCACACGTGGCCGATTCTCGCCATTTTTGTTCAGCGGCATTTCTTTTTCGACCGGAGGTTATTCGGCCGAATATGGAGAAGCGCTTTCGAGTGTCTTGCTTTTGAACACCGAAGACGATCCCAACCAGAACAAAACCGATATTGCCCTGATGACCGTAGGTTTGGGTTTGGGGCATACCCAGAAATGGAAGAAAAGTTCCCTCAGCCTAAACACTTCTTATATCAACCTCGCGCCATACCAAGCGGTGATTCCGCAGAATGTGGATTGGAACAAGCCGTACCAGTCGCTTTCGGGTGAAGCGGTGTACCGCTACAATTTTGAAAACGGGACCTTTAAATTGTATGCGGCCTTCGACGCGGCACAGTTCGATATCAACCAGGACGACATCAATACCTATCCGAGAAAGGTGCGTTTGAACCTCGACAACAACAATTTTTACCTCAATTCTTCTTACAAAGGAAATTTTGGCAGCTGGCAATTGACCGGCGGGCTTAGTTATGGAAACGGCCACAACGCCATTGATATCGATCAGGACTATGTAGAGAATACAGAGAACGCTGCGCACCTCAAACTCAAATTGCGCAAAAGCCTGTCGGATCGTTTTAAACTTTCTTTTGGTGCCGATTATTTTATCACCAACTACGACGAAACCTTCGACCCAAATCCCGGAATTATCCGCAGAAACGGTTACGATTCTAATATTGCAGCCATTTACACCGAGGGCGATTTGATGTTTTCGAAGAAATTCGCAGCAAAGGTTGGCGTACGTGCTTCGAACAGTGATTTGCTCAATGAAACCAGCGTTTCTCCAAGAATTTCGCTTGCCTACAAAGTGGCCAAGTACAGCCAGTTTTCACTCGCTTACGGAACTTTTTCACAGTTGCCCAGGGCCGATTATATCAAGTTTTCAAGGTTTCACCAGTTTGAAAGCGAAAATGCGGCGCATTACATCCTCAACTTCCAATATAATAAAAACAGGCAAACCTTCCGCGCCGAGGCGTATTACAAGGATTACGACAATTTGGTGAAGTTCAACAGCACTGATGTTAACAATGCGTCTTTTTTCTCTAACAATGGCTACGGTTATGCGCAGGGCCTCGATTTGTTCTGGCGTGACGGATACAACATCAAGAACCTGGAATATTGGGTTTCTTATTCGTTCATCGATACCAAAAGGAATTACAGGAATTATCCCACTTCAGTGACGCCAAGCTTTGTGGCAGACCATACCTTGTCGGTGGTTACCAAATATTGGATAAAGGACTGGAAATCGCAACTCGGCCTGACCAATAGTTTTAGCTCCGGAAGGCCTTATGACAACCCAAATGTGTCGCAAAACAACCCGTCGCAATTCATGAATGGCAAGACCAAAACTTATAACAGTTTGAGCTTTAGTTGGGCGTATTTGCTCTCGCAGCAGAAGATTCTATATTTCTCTCTGTCTAATGTGCTCGGAACCCAAAACGTATTTGGTTACCAGTATGCAAACAGCCCGAATGCTGTAGGCGCCTACAACCGCCGCGAAATAATACCCACCGCCGACCGTTTCTTTTTTGTTGGGTTCTTTTGGACGATTAGTGATAATAAGAAAGACAATCAGTTGAATAATCTGTAGGAGGGCCTTAGTGCCTTAGTGCAGTAGAGAAAACGACCGCAGGCACTCCTGCACTCAGGCACTTAAAAAGTTTCAATTCATCCATCAAAATCAACAGTTCGGTAACGAACAATTTTAAATCGCAGATCACGCGCTTACTTTTGAGCCATCAACTTCAAAACCTTAAACATGAAAAAGTCAATACTCATCGCAATCCTATTAATGGCTGGATTCGCCCAAGCGCAAAACGTAAAACTCACCGTCGAGATGTCTGGTTTTAGCAGCAACGACGGGAAAGCAAAAGTGGGTTTGTACAATTCTGAAGGCAACTTCCTCAAAACCCCAATCAAATCTATGGCGGTTGAAATCAAGGATGGCAAAGCCAAAGCGATTTTTGAAGGGCTTGAAAAGGGCGAGTATGCGGTATCTATCTACCATGACAAAAACGGCAACGGAGTGCTCGACAAAAACATGATGGGCATTCCCAGTGAGCCTTACGCTTCTTCAAACGGCGCTAAAGGATTTATGGGACCGCCGGCTTATTCGGATGCAAAATTTAGCATCCAAACCAATTCAATTATAAAAATAAACATCAATAACTAACTAAAAATCAAACTCAAAATGAAGAAAATTATCTTATTAGCAATCGTACTGATTTCGGGCGTAATGCAAGCCCAAGGCAAATTCGAAGAAGGCATGAATAAAGCCTTCGCACTCTGGAAAGAAGGTAAAAGCGCCGAAGCTTCAGCCATGTTTGAACGCATCGCAGCAGCCGAGAAAGGAAGCTGGTTGCCCAATTACTACGTGGCCTTGGTAAATACTACCACTTCATTCATGACCAAAGACAAGGAACAGGTAAGTGCACTACTCACCAAAGCGCAGGATGCCCTTGATGTAGAAATGGTAAAAGATCCCAACAATGCAGAAATACTGGTGATGCAAGCACTTATCTATACCGGCTGGGTGGCTTTTGACCCGATGACCAATGGCATGAAACTATCGCCCAAGGTTATGGAAATGTACGGGAAAGCACTGGCCATCGCACCAGAGAACCCACGTGCGGTATATGGCAAGGCCGAATATGAGATTGGTGGGGCGAAATTTTTCGGGACAGACATCAAGCCAATGTGCGCCGAAGTAGACCGCGCCATAGAATTGTTCGCGAAATTCAAACCAGAAACGCCGTTCTCTCCAAAATGGGGATTGGAGCGCGCTTTGGAAGTGCAGAAGGAGTGTAAGAAATAAGAAACCGCTGCGCTGAAAGATATCCGACTGATGTTCAGGTTGCCATAACGCGTTCGGGATTGTGCTTTCAACTTTCATCTTTCGACTTTCAACTTTTGACTAAAACGAAAACTATGAAATTTACCATCAGGGATTTTACCCTCGGCGTCATCTTGAGCTGTGCCATTTTTGTGGTATTGCAATTCCTGAGTTTTCTCAGCGGGCACGTCATTGCCTTCAATCAATTCCTGCTCATCAATTTTGGATACACCGCTTTGTATACGTTCGCTTTGCTTTTTGTGAACATGGCTGTATTTAGGATGCTCGACCGGGTTTTTGAGAAGGACCGTTTTTCAAGGAAGCGCCTGCTGTGGGGATTTTTAAGCTCGTTTGTGGTTTCATTGGTGGTCATTTTCTTGCTGCGGGTTTTTGAGGATGTGGTGGTAGAGCAGCGTCCGTTTGTGACTTTCCTTGCCCAGGAAACTGCCTCGAACTATATCGTGGCCACTTTACTGATGTTTTTCATCACCTTGTCATTCTACTCGTTCTACTTTTACAAGGCGTACCAGGAAAACAAAGTCAAGCAACAAAAGATCATCGCGGGTACGGCCAACGCCAAGTTCGAGACGCTCAAGAACCAGATCGACCCACATTTTCTATTCAACAGCCTCAACGTATTGAGCTCGTTGATTGAAGAAAACCCTGAAAATGCGCAGCGATTCACTACGTCATTATCTAAAATCTATCGTTACGTATTGGAACAAAAAGACAAGGAACTCGTATCGGTAGAGGAAGAACTGTCGTTTGCGCGCACCTATATGAACTTGCTCAAAATGCGGTTCGAGAACAGCTTGTTTTACGAATTGCCCGAAACAGTAGGTAATCCCGAAGCCAAAGTAGTACCACTTTCGTTACAGTTACTGCTTGAAAATACAGTAAAGCACAATGTGGTGAGTGAACAACGGCCGCTACACATCCGTATTTTTATCGAGGGCGATTACCTGGCCATACAGAACGATTTACAGAAAAAAGAGGTTTTACAAGACCGGCAAGGCGTAGGGTTGCAAAATATCGTCAACCGCTATGGCATCATCACGCACCGCAAAGTGCTCATTGAAGAAACAGCGCAAAGTTTTACCGTCAAAATACCGATCCTAACCAAACAGATTACCGTCATGGAAAATCCAACCGATTATAACGAAGATACCGCCTATTACCGCGCCAAAAAAAGGGTAGAGGAACTCAAGGGATTTTATGGCAATTTATTGTCTTATTGCACCGTTGTGCCGCTTTTGGTGTTCATTAACCTTCGGTACACGCCCGAATTTCAATGGTTCTGGTTTTCTGCCGGCGGTTGGGGATTTGGGGTTGCCATGCACGCCTTTAAGGTATTTGGTTACGGCTCCCGATGGGAAGACCGGAAAATACAGGAAATCATGAACCGCGAAGACTTAGATAAAAAATGGTCGTAATGGAAACAATCGAAAATTTCGAGCGCAAACAAGCCGAGGATCTCGTGCGCAAAAGGGTAAAGGCGGTACGTAATTTTTACATCCACCTTTGCATTTATGCCGTCGGTCTCGCGGTTTACGTCGCCAAGCAATACTATGGTGTTCAGTTTTTCAAGCCCATTGGTGACATCAATACTTTTATCATGGTCATCTGGACCGTAATTATTGTCTGGGATACTGTAAAGGTCTTTGTCATTGCCATGATTTTCGGCAAAAAATGGGAAGCCCGAAAGATAAAAGAGCTCACACAAAATAAAGAACAAAAACAAATCTGGAAATAATGGAAAGCAACTATCAAAGCGAAGAGCGCTATTTCAAGGCGAAAAAGCGGGTAGAGGAGATCAAGGGCTTTTACGGCAACCTTGCTTCTTATATTGTGGTCAATATCGGATTATTGGCACTCAACCTGGTTACCTCGCCGGATCACTTGTGGTTTTATTGGCCCATGATCGGCTGGGGAATCGGTGTGATTTTCCACGGCATGAAAGTGTTTAACTATATGCCGTTCCTGGGTCAGGACTGGGAACAGCAAAAGATCCGGGAAATTATGGAAAAGGAAAAACAGCAAAAAGACACCTACAAATAACCCGGCAGCCATGAGAAAATACAGCAAATACAAATTCGAGGAAGAAGAACTGCTGCGCAACAACCCCGACCCAAACTATGTGGGTGCGTACCGCCGCATGAAACGGATCAAGGCTTTTTATGTGCATTTGGTTATCTATGTCTTGGTCAATGTGCTGATAATTGCCATAAACTGGAGCGAGAATGCTACCGAAGGTCAGGCGTTTTGGCGCTGGCAGACATTTGCCACAGCTTTATATTGGGGCGTTGGTTTAGTGGGCCATGGCTTGTCTGTGTTCAATTCGAATTTCCTGTTCGGGAAAAACTGGGAGCAGCGCAAAATCGAGCAGTTGATGAAAAATCAGGGCGAAAAAAAATGGGAATAACCAAAGTAAAGAAAGTCGAAAGCCTAGCTATATTTGCGACCAACCAAACCAGTAGACCATGACTACCATTATCATAGAAGATGAAAAACCCGCTGCAAGGTTACTCAGTCGCAAGCTTGAGAAACTTGGCGTTGTGGTAAGTACGATGCTGCATTCGGTAGAAGAGGCGAAAGGCTGGTTTGCCGCGAATGAGCATCCCGATTTGATTTTCCTTGACATCCAGCTATCCGATGGCTTGTCGTTCGAGATTTTCGAATCAATAGACATCAAAAGCGCCATCATCTTCACGACTGCCTATGATGAGTATGCGCTTAGGGCATTTAAGCTCAACAGCGTCGATTACCTGCTCAAACCCATCGACGAGGACGACCTTGAAACCGCCGTCTTAAAATTCAGACAACGACTGCCCAAACAAGAACCGCTTCAACTCAATTTCGAGGAAATCCGACGCATGCTCTCCAACCCGTTTGAGAAAATTTACAAACAACGTTTTACTGTAAAAATAGGGCAGCACCTCAAGGTGATTCCGGTCTCCGAAATCGAATGTTTTTTTAGTGAAAACAAAGGGACTTATTTGCACACTTCAGACAATAGAAATTACCTTGTCGAGTCGACGCTCGAAGTTTTAGAACACGAATTGGATCCTCAAAAATTCTTCAGGGTCAGCAGGAAATTCATCATTCCCATGCAAGCCATCAAGGAAATTGTACTGTACAGCAACTCGCGACTCAAGGTTATTTTACCCACTTATAAAGACGATGAGGTGATCGTAAGCCGCGAAAAAGTATCCGACTTTAAAAATTGGATTGGTTGATTTTTAATTTCAATAATGAGATGATGTAATGTTTTTCAAACCTCTCGAAATTAAAATATTAAACACTCCGTATAGATTATGTCTATGAGCGGTTTTTAGTCTATTTTGACAAACGGTGCAGGGTAAAAGTCATCGCCGTCAACAAAAAGAAAGCCATCACCTGATGGGTAAGCCCGAGCCAAACCGGCACCGCATACAACAGCGTGAAAACACCCAAGCCAAATTGCAGGAACACCAAAACCAAAAGTGCGAGCAGCCCATTTTTTTGTTCCTGGCGCAAGTTGTAATTTTTGCTTTTAAAGAACAACAGCAAGATCATTCCCACTACAAAATAAGCCAATGTTCGGTGTACAAATTGCACCCCACTTTTGCCTTCGGTGAAACTCAAAAGCCAGTTCTTTTGTTCCAGGAAAACACTTTCATGTATGAACTGCCCGTCGCTCATCAACGGCCAATGGTTGTGTACCAAACCGGCATTCAAACCGGCCACAAATCCGCCGTAAATGATTTGGATCAGCAGGATGGCCAATGTATATCTTGCCAGTTTTTTCAAAGGCAGGATTACCGTTTCGCGTTGTGGATAAATCAAATCCAGCGCTACCCACAAGGTGTAAGCAAAGGTTACAAACGCAAACGTAAGGTGCAGCGCCAGCCTAAAATGGCTTACGTCGGGACGATCTACCAAACCGCTTTTCACCATGAACCAGCCAAAGAAACCTTGCAAAGCGCCCATTCCAAGTAGAATGCAGCATTTTTTGAGCGTGTCCTTGTCGATTTTCTTTTTCCAAAGGAAATACACAAACGGGACAATAAAAACCAGCCCAATCACGCGTCCAATCAACCTGTGAAACCATTCCCAGAAGTAAATGAACTTGTAGTCGTCTAAACTAAAATCGTTGTGGATGTTGATTTTTTGGTATTCGGGAAATTGCTTGTACGCGTCAAACGCTTCTTCCCATTTCTGCTCAGAAAGCGGCGGGAACGTATCGGTCACCAAATGCCAGTCGGTCATAGACAGCCCAGAATTGGTAAGCCTTGTGATGCCGCCAACCACCACCATGATGAATACTAAAACGCAGCCGCTGAGCAGCCAGATAATGACAGGTTTGTTTGGATTTTTCATTTCAGGAGCAGGGATTTAGGTTTCTTTTTGGTGTTTGGTCCCGCTATCCGCTGTGTCTTTTGCTTTGTAAACGCCGCAAAAGGACGCCGCTGCTATCGGGGCTATGCTTGCAATTGGGTATTTCTAATCGGCTTTTTTGAGCGCCATCTTCGTCGCGAGTGCCATCATAAACGTGTAAGCCGCGTCGTATTCATTGGGGATTTCGCCTTCCAGGATCGCCTCTTTGATCGCGTCCTTTAACGTCCCAATCTCACGTGAGGGTGGCAGGTTAAAGATTTCCATGATTTCCTCACCGGTAATCGGCGGCTGAAAATTTCGCACATGGTCGCGTTCTTCTACCTCCACGATTTTGCGGCGCACAATTTCAAAGTTGTTGTGGTATTTCCTGAATTTCATGGGGTTTTTGGTCGTGATGTCGGCCTCGCATAAAATCATCAGGTCTTCTACGTCTTCGCCCGCGTCAAAAACCAAGCGGCGTACGGCAGAATCAGTGACCAAATCCTGCGACAATACAATCGGGCGCGAGCTCATCATGACCATCTTCTGTACAAATTTCATCTTCTGGTTGAGCGGCAGGTGCAAGCGTTCAAAGATTTTCTTGACCATTTTTCCGCCCAGGAATTCGTGACCGTGAAAGGTCCAGCCTTGTTTCTTATTGAATTTTTTGGTCGGCGCCTTGCCGATATCGTGTAGCAATGCCGCCCAACGCAACCAGACATCTTCTGTGTTTGGGGCTATATTGTCTACCACTTCAAGCGTGTGGTAAAAGTTGTTCTTGTGCGTGTGGCCTTCTATTTCCTCGACCTGGTTCAACGCAGTGAGCTCGGGCAATATCAGTTCGAGCAATCCGGTTTGGTACAACAGTAAAAATCCCGTCGAAGGCTTGTCTGTAGCGAGGATTTTGTTGAGTTCTTCTACAATGCGCTCGCCAGAAATGATCTTGATGCGCTCTTTATTTTTGGTAATCGATTCCAATGATTCTTGCTCAATGTCAAAACCCAACTGGCTTGCAAAACGAATCGCACGTAGCATGCGCAACGGGTCGTCAGAGTAGGTAATATCAGGATTTAAAGGCGTTTTGATGGTTTTGTTCTCAAGATCTTCGATACCGTTGAAGGGATCGAGCAAATCGCCGTAATTGTCAGGATTCAAAGACAAAGCCAGAGCGTTGATTGTAAAATCGCGTCGGTTTTGGTCGTCCTGCAGTGTGCCGTCTTCTACAAGTGGGTTGCGCGAGTCAGACTGGTAGCTTTCTTTGCGGGCGCCAACAAATTCAATATCGGTATCATTAAAACGCAACATGGCGGTCCCATAATTCTTAAAAACCTGGACTTTTGGTTTTTTGGGCAACAACTCAGAAACCTTGAGCGCGAGTGCGATGCCGCTACCCACTGCGACAATATCAATGTCTTTTTTGGCGCCGCGTTGCAGGATCAAATCGCGTACAAATCCGCCGATAACGTACGAATCCACGTTGAGTTCGCGTGAAGCTTTAGAAACGACTTCGAATATTTTATTATTTAATGCGGAGCTGTAGTTTTTATCGAACACAAATACGTATTTATGGGTTGGTTTACGGCTTACTGCTTAAAGCTTTAAGCTGAAATCTATTTTCGGATAATCTTCACCTGCGAATCCTTCGTGAGTTTGATAATCGTAGAAGGTTTTCCGGCGACTTTTTCGCGCTGCAAATTTACGACATAGTCTACACCATTTACAATTTCGGGGCTGATTTCTTTGAACGATTTTGGCGTGGGCTGGCCAGAAATATTGGCCGAAGTGGAGACCAGCGGCTTTTTCATGCGCTCCATGAGTCTAAAGCAGAATGGCTCGGTGACGATGCGTACGCCAAGCGAATTATCGGGACTGACGACATTGGGCGCCACATTGCGCGGATTGTCAAGAATCAAGGTCGTTGGGTTTTCTGATAGTTCGATGATTTGCCACGCCACTTCGGGGATTTCCTTAAACACGTAGTGCAATAAGCGCTCGGTCACAAGGCAAATCATGCTTTGGGTTTCGGCGCGTTGCTTTAATTTGTATATTTTTGCGACCGCTTCGGGATTTGTGGCATCACAACCGATTCCCCACACGGTGTCGGTGGGATAGAGAATGATGCCGCCATTTTGGATGACCTCAAAAGCATTGTGTATTTCTTCCTGCATTGTTATAAGATTATTCGGCAAAAGTACAAATTCTGTCGGCAATTATCGGCTTAGATTTATGGCAGCAACTTATTTAAAAGACTATGAAAGCCAAAATTAAGGTGGGATTTTTAATCTCGTACGATTACCAATACCTGCGCCATTCTTTGAATGCGGTATACGACTTTGTTGATGAAATTATTTTAGCCTTCGATGCCGATCGATTGACCTGGTCGGGCGAAAAATTCGAACTGCACGATGATTTTTTTGCTATGTTAGTGGCACTTGATCCATTGGGTAAAGTACGTTTTTTTGAAGACCGATTTTACCTTCCTGCATTATCACCGATTGAAAATGAAACCCGCGAACGCAACCTGCTTTCCCAATTGATGGGCGACAGTTGTTGGAAGCTACAAATCGACGTGGATGAATATTTCATCAACTTTGAAGATGTTGTAAAATTTCTACGGAAAAACGACTATTTCCTAAACAAACCGCAATACAACGCGGTCAACCTGCGCGCCAACTGGGTAACACTTTTCAAAAAGACACCCAATGGTTTTTTGTATATCGACAATAGGGAGCATTTTTCGTTTGCTACCAACAGGGTTGCGAAGCATTATTTTGCACGCGACCTGAGCGCAATAGACAACAGGGAAATCAGAACAGAATTCGTGGCGGTGCATCAGTCCTGGGCAAGGGAACCCGAAGAAGTTTGGCAGAAAATACACAACTGGGGACACAAAAACGACTTCGATACAAAAAAATATTTTGATTTTTGGATGGATGTAAACGAGGATAATTATGTTAATTTCGTAGATTTGCATCCTTTTCATCCTAAAAGCTGGCCAAGGCTTCAATTTCTTGATTGCCAAACAATCGCTGAGTTTACGGAGAAATACAGGGCGATTCATGTTGCCAAACCAACGTTAATCGAAAACAAATACTATAAGAAGTATATAAAGAATAGCCTGAAATTTTATTTGAGGTGATTCAGATAGCCAAACATTGATGAAGATTTTACTCGACCCGCAAACGTACAACGAACAAAAATTTGGAGGCATCTCCAGGTATTATACCGAGTTGTATTTGGAGTTGAATAAAATTGACGGCGTTTCGGTAAACTGCCCGATTGCGTACTCAGACAATCTACACCTCAAGGAGGCCGGGCTTTTTCAGGGAATTCAGAATGTCATTTTTGAATCGCCGTTGCTCCCAAAGTTTCTAAAAAAGAAAATCCTTAAGAAAACCAAGCGCAAGAACATTCGCAACACCAAAAAAGCCTTGCGAGCGCAGGATTTCGACGTTTTTGTGCCTACGTATTATACGCCGTATTTCCTAGAGACGTTAGGCGATAAGCCTTTCGTGTTGACGGTTTACGATATGATCCATGAAATTTTTCCACAGTATTTCACGCGGGATCTATTTACTTCGAAAAACAAGAAGCTGCTTATGGAAAAGGCCACGAAAATCATCGCCATTTCTGAAAGTACCAAGCAGGACATTCTTAAGATTTACCCGCATATCGAGGCTAAGAAGATAGAGGTAGTTTATTTGTCACATAGTATCAAGACTACTAACCTGGTCAAACTGGATTTACCTGAAAACTATATCCTTTTCGTAGGCAATCGCTCGATTTACAAAAATTTTATTTTCTTTCTCAACGCCGTGGCGCCTTTGCTTAAGTCCAATCCCGATTTATTTGTGGTGGCGGCCGGCGGCAATAAGTTCAATGCCGAAGAACTTGAATTGATCAAGGAATTGGGTGTTTCTAAACAACTTGTCCAGCAGAATTTTGAAGACAACGAATTGGCTACCTATTACTCGAATGCGAAATGCTTTGTGTTTGCGTCGGAGTATGAAGGTTTTGGAATCCCTGTGCTCGAATCGATGGCTTGTGGCTGCCCGGTAGTTTTGGCTCAGCACAGTTCTTTCCCTGAGGTAGCGGGCGATGCGGGCGTTTATTTTGAGCTCCACAATGCCGAAGATTTGAAAAACAAAGTGGCCGGATTGGTGGAGAATCCTGTTTTGCGAAACGAATTCAGTCGCAAGGGATTGGAGCAGGTGCTTAAATTCAGTTGGCAAAAAACCGCACAGGATTGCCTCAAGGTATACCAAAAAGCCATCGCGAACTAATGAAAAAAACAGCGATTATTTCTGGAATCACCGGTCAGGACGGCGCTTATCTTGCGCAGTTGTTGCTTCAAAACCAATATCGGGTAATCGGGCTTACGCGTGAAAACCAACCCAGGAATACCAGCGGTCTTGAATATTTGGACATAGATGAGTCGGTTGAACTGGTCGACTGTAACTTGTTGCACAAAGATGAAATCGTCGCGTTATTTGAGAAATACAAGCCGAATGAGTTTTATAATTTAGCGGCACAAAGTTCTGTCTATCAATCATTCAAACATCCTATAGCAACTTTTCAGTTCAACACAATCAGCGTGTTTAACTTGCTCGAGTCAATCAAGACCATCGATCCTAAAATCAGGCTTTACCAAGCCAGTAGCAGTGAAATGTACGGACGCGTCAACAACCTTCCGATTACAGAAAACAGCGTACTGCATCCGCTCAGTCCCTATGCCATTTCAAAGGCGGCGGCCCATTTTACGTGTATCCATTACCGCGAAAGTTATGATATGCATGTGAGTTGTGGGGTTTTGTTCAACCATGAATCCTATTTGCGCCAGCCTACGTTCTTTGTTAAGAAAATCCTCAGGGAAAGCATCAAGATCAGCAAAGGCGAGCAGGAGGTTTTGTGGGTCGGGAATATCGATGTTAAACGCGATTTTGGGTATGCGCCGCATTACGTAGAAGCCATGTTCCTGATGTTGCAACAGCCTATTCCTACCGACTATTTGATTTGTTCGGGCGAATCCATTACATTGCGTGCCATTGTATACTATATTTTTGATAAATTGGGCATTCCGCACAGCGCGTGCCAGGTTAGCGACGAGCTGTATCGTCCTTCGGAAATAGAAGATATGTATGGCGACAACACAAAAGCGAAATCAGAGTTGAATTGGCAGTACAAATTGACTATTTTTGACACCTTGGATTTATTACTTGCAGAAGAACTGAAAAACGATAAATAAAACACATAAGAGTACACATGAAAACAGCTTTAGTAACAGGAATTACAGGTCAGGACGGCGCATATCTAGCCGAATTGTTATTGTCGAAGGGCTACATGGTTCACGGCATCAAACGAAGAAGTTCTTTGTTCAATACCCAGCGTATCGACCACATTTATGAAGATCCGCATGTAGACAACCAGCATTTCAAGATGCATTATGGTGATTTGAGCGACTCGACCAACCTGATCCGTATCATTCAGGAAACACAACCCGATGAAATCTACAACCTGGGCGCGATGAGCCATGTTAAAGTGAGTTTTGATGTTCCTGAATACACCGCCAACGCCGACGGAATCGGAACCTTGCGTATCCTTGACGCGGTCCGTTTGCTCGGATTGACAAAAAAAACAAAAATATACCAGGCCTCGACCTCTGAGTTGTACGGTTTGGTGCAAGAAGTACCGCAGAAAGAAACTACGCCTTTTTACCCGCGTTCGCCGTATGCAGTAGCTAAAATGTACGCCTACTGGATTACGGTAAATTACCGTGAGGCTTACGATATGTTTGCTTGTAACGGAATCCTTTTCAATCACGAAAGCCCACGTCGTGGAGAAACTTTTGTGACCCGCAAAATTACCCGCGCCGTTTCGCAGATGGCACTCGGCATGCAGGACACACTTTACATGGGGAACATTGATTCCCAAAGGGATTGGGGACACGCCAAAGATTATGTAGAAGCAATGTGGTTGATCTTGCAGCAAGACAAACCCGAAGATTTCGTGATATCTACCGGCGTAACAACCGAAGTGCGCGAATTCATCCGAATGGCGTTCAGGGAAGTAGGCGTAACCCTTGATTTCAAAGGGGAAGGTGTTGATGAAACCGCTACAGTTGTGACTACTTCAAATCCTGACTACGCGTTCCAGGTAGGCCAGGTGGTCGTGAGGATCGACCCGGCTTATTTCCGTCCAACTGAGGTGGATCTTTTGATTGGCGACAATACCAAAGCCAAAACCAAATTGGGCTGGGAGCCTAAGTACACGCTCGATATGCTCGTCAAGGAAATGATGGAGGCCGATTTGGAGATCTTCAAAAAAGAATTGCACCTAAAAAATTACAAATAACAGCCAGCCAGAATTATGCAGCTCAATTCAAAAATTTATGTAGCAGGCCATCGGGGAATGGTGGGTAGCGCGATTGTAAAGGATTTACAGGAAAGGGGTTTCACCAATATCGTAACGCGCACGTCTACCGAACTTAATCTGATTGACCAAAAAGCCGTTGCCGATTTTTTTGAAGCCGAGAAACCTGAGTATGTCTTCCTCGCCGCTGCAAAAGTAGGCGGAATCGTAGCTAACAACCAATACAAGGCCGATTTTATCTACCAAAACATCATGATCCAGAGCAATGTAATCCACCAAAGTTACAAGATGGATGTCAAAAAATTGATGTTTCTGGGATCTACCTGTATTTATCCTAAGTTGGCGCCACAGCCACTTAAAGAAGAATACCTCCTGACTGGTTTATTAGAGGAAACCAACGATGCCTATGCGATTGCTAAAATCGCCGGAATCAAGATGTGTGATGCGTATCGGGATCAGTATGGCTGCAATTTCATTTCGGTAATGCCTACCAATCTATACGGCTTTAATGACAATTATGATTTGCAGAACTCGCATGTGCTCCCAGCGTTACTCCGCAAATTTCATGAAGCCAAAGAAAACGGGCAGCAAACCGTGACTGTTTGGGGTACGGGGACACCGCTTCGCGAGTTTCTGCATGCCTCAGATATGGCCAATGCTTGCGTGTACCTCATGCAGCATTATCACGACAAAGGTTTTGTAAACATCGGCACAGGTAAAGAGATAGCAATCAAAGATTTGGCATTTTTGATTAAAGGGATTGTCGGGTATGAAGGCGAGGTAGTTTTCGACGCCTCAAAACCCGATGGAACGCCACGAAAATTAACAGACACTACCAAACTAAACAGCTTGGGCTGGAAACATTCCATCGAACTGGAAGACGGCATCCGTAAGGTGTATAAAGACAAATTTCTGAGCGAAGCTTAAAGGAAACTATGGGTAAAATCTCTGTTATCACCATCAATTACAACGAAAAGGAAGGCCTCAGGAAAACCATCCAAAGTGTCGTAGGCCAAACCTACGCCGATATAGAATACATTGTAATCGATGGTGGCAGCACCGATGGCAGTAAGGAACTCATCGAAACCCACCAGGATAAAATTCATTATTGGATAAGTGAACCCGATTCGGGGATTTACAATGCCATGAACAAAGGGATCCGTGCCGCAACGGGCGTCTACCTTTTGTTTATGAACAGCGGCGATTGTTTTTTGGAACCAGACACCGTATCCAAGGCCGAAAAACTCATGGTAGACGATTATGGGATATACTATGGCGACCTGATCTATTTCAACAAGCGTAAGAAAAAATACGAAGACTGGGTTTTTCCTAACAAGTTGAGTCTTGGATTTTTTATCGAAAACAGTTTGCCGCATCAGGGAAGTTTCATCAAAAGAAGTTTGTTTGAGTCTATCTCCATGTACAATGAAAACTTAAAGATCGCCTCGGATTGGGAATTCTTCATCGTGGCCATCTGTATTGAAAAGGTATCTTACAAACACATTGGCATCGTGATTTCTGAGTATGATTTTACAGGAATCTCGTCCGATCCCAAAAACTACCAACTCGTCGCCTCTGAGAAAAAAATCACTTTCGACAAGTACTTTTCAATGATGATCGACGATTATAAAATCATCAAATTGCTTGACTCCAAGCGTTTCAGAAACATCATTTACATCAAGCAATACCGTATCGCCTGGAAGTTGCTTAAAGGGTTTTCAAACTTCCTGCTCTTATTCCTGCCCAAACAAGACCATTCCTACCGCGGATACAGATATTAATCAGCCCGAAATTGCTATTGTAAATGAAACAATTCGTGCTCAAAACGCTTCTTTTCGTCCTGGTTGCCTTGGCAATTTTCCAGATCAAATCTTTGCTGATGATGCGCAATGAGCGGTATGTTAAAAAAGTATTGGGAGCCGAGGTGTACTTCTCGATAGAAAAAAGCAAAAAGCATAGCAAAGCGCGTAAAGTTTTACTTGGAGACAGTGTCGGGAAACAAATGTTTGACGGTGCCCAGGAGAACGACACCGTAAACTCGCTTACTTCCAATCAAGCCATCAGTATGGCCGGCCAGTATGTGTTGCTTGACAACTACATCAAGGCGGGCAACACCATCGATACCGCGTATGTCTTCTTTACGCCTTTTAGTTTCGTCAACAACCTCGACCAGATTTTTACCTACAATTATTTTGTGAAGCCTTTCTATCGAAGCGAGTATATGGCATTGATGACGCCCGACGTGAAAAAGCAGGTTTCTAAAATTCCGTTCACGGCGATTGCGCATTGGCCTGCGGTACTTACCAGCAATTGGTCGCCCGAATTTGAAACCAAAGACAAGCCAACCTTTAATCTCATATCGCCCATTTCTGCCCAATATTTACACAAGATGTCGGCGCTTGCCCGGCAACATCATTTCAGGTTGGTATTGGTTGCAGCGCCTGTAAGTTTAAAAAAGAAAAAAGAAGTTGAACTACTTAATAGGCAAGAGATTATAGATAACAATTTGCAACAAGAGTTTAAAGGTTTTTTTGAAAGCATCGTGTGGCTCGATGAGTCGTATTTCAAGGACGGCACACACCTCAAACAACCCGAAAAATTCAAACACCGATATAAAAATATAATCCGCTGAGCCGCCAAATCCAATTAAGAATTGTTATTTTGCACCTGGATTAAATAGTAAAACATTCATTTATAAATAGTTAAATTCAAATTATGCTGTTCAATTCCATAGAATTTGCCTTGTTTCTACCGTTGGTTTTCCTGCTATACTGGTTCGGGACCAAAGGAAACATGAAACTCCAGAACATTTTGCTGTTGGTGTCGAGTTATTTCTTCTACGCCTGTTGGGATTACCGCTTTTTGTTTTTACTGATGTTTTCTACGTTCCTCGATTATTTTACGGGGCTCAAGATGGCCGACGCGCGCAATGAAGCCATGAAGAAGTTCTGGTTTTGGCTCAGCGTCATCATCAACTTGGGGTTCCTCGGGATTTTTAAATACTACAATTTCTTTGCGGAGTCTTTTGCCGATGCGTTGGCAACAGTGGGTTTCAAAGCCGATTTCTGGACCTTGAACGTCATCCTTCCCGTCGGTATCTCATTTTACACGTTCCACGGGCTTTCTTACGTGATTGATATCTACAAAGACCGCATCAAACCCGAAAGGAATTTTATTGATTATTCTGTGTTTGTGAGTTTCTTCCCGTTGCTGGTTGCCGGGCCGATTGAAAGGGCCACACATTTGTTGCCACAAATTCAGCGCAAACGCGAGTTCAATTACAACAATGCCGTAGACGGACTCAAGCAAATCCTTTGGGGATTGTTTAAAAAGGTCGTGATTGCAGACAATTGCGCCGAGTATGCCAATATGGTGTTCAACAACTCGGGCGAATATTCGGGCAGTACGCACATCGTAGGTGCGATTTTCTTCGCCTTCCAGATTTACGGAGATTTCTCGGGTTATTCGGATATCGCACTCGGAACCGCACGTCTGTTCGGCATCGATTTGCTGCGTAATTTCGCGTTCCCGTATTTCTCAAGGGACATTGCCGAATTCTGGAGAAGATGGCACATTTCGCTCTCTACGTGGTTCAGAGACTACCTTTACATCCCGCTTGGCGGAAGCAAAGGTGGGAATTGGATGCGTATCCGGAACACGTTCATCATTTTCCTCGTAAGCGGATTCTGGCACGGCGCCAACTGGACGTTTATCATGTGGGGTTTCCTCAACGCACTGTTCATCCTGCCGTCGATTATTTTCAAAAGCAACCGAAACAACCTCGACATTGTGGCGCAAGGCCGCACATTTGCCAATTTCAGGGAAATCATCGCGATGGTGATTACGTTCTCGCTTACGGTTTTTGCCTGGATATTCTTCCGTGCCGACAATATGACCGCGGCTTTTGAATATATCGGTGAGATATTCTCGCCTTCAGTATTCTCCAAACCGCAGAACATTAAAAATTCAACGGTTTGGCTGCTCGTGATTTTTGTCATCATGGAGTGGTTTGGACGCGAGGAACAATATGCGATTGCCAAGACAGGTCTCAAATGGCCAAAAATCCTGCGTTGGGCGCTCTATTACGCAATAGTAATCGCTATTTTTGAATTCCGCGGACTCAGCCAGCAATTCATTTATTTCCAGTTTTAATGGCGACAATGAAAAGCTTTCTGCTCAAAATATTATTGTTCCTAAGCATTTTAGCGGTAATACTGGCCGTCGGTTTGGCTTTGCCTGCCACGCCGCGCGCTAAGACTTCGTTGCTTTTCTCTATGCCCAAGAAGGATTCGTTGCTGCGGCACGTAGAAAAGCCGCGAATCGTACTGGTAGGTGGTTCTAATGTGAGCATGAGCCTCGATTCGCAGACGATCAAGGATTCACTCGGGCGCAATCCAATCAATACCGGCGTGCATGCGGCCATCGGTTTGGTGTATATGCTTGACCATACGATTCCCGAAATCAAATCTGGTGACGTGGTGGTGGTGATTCCCGAGTACGACCAGTTGTTTGGCGACTTTGCTTACGGAGCCAACGAATTGTTCAGGACCATCTTTGACGTCAGGAATACCAATGTGAACACTTTGCGCTGGAAGCAATTCAAAAACATTTACGAATTCCTGCCGGCTTACGCGGTGTCTAAATACATGCCGTCTGAATACAAAACCTCGGGTGGCGATGCAGTCTATTTACGCGATGCGTTCAATTCCTACGGCGATTGCTACAAACGACTTGAAAATCGTGAGCCCAATGAATTGGTCTTTGGTCATATCGACCGGCCTTTTAATCCTGAAATCATCACAATTCTCAAGGATTTTGAAACTAAGGTGAAGGCGAAGGGAGCGAGTATGATCCTGGCTTTTCCTGCGTTCGAAGCGCGTTCGTACGACAACAGTGCCGACAAAATCATGGAAGTCGAGAAAGCGTATCACAACAACCATTTCACCGTCATCGGGAATCCGCAAAAATACCGTTTCCCGAATGAGCTGATGTACGACACGCCTTACCATTTGTCTACCAAAGGCGTGCAAGTCCGTACCCAAATGTTGATTGCAGAATTGTTATACGAAGCCAAAATCCCTCGACATGAGTAAGAAAGTCTCCATCATCACGGTGAATTACAACGACAAGCCCGGTCTTGAAAAAACCATTGCGAGCGTCCTTTCACAAACTTCAAGCGATTACGAATTTGTGGTCATGGATGGCGGCAGTACCGATGGCAGCGTCGAACTAATCAACCAATACAAAGACCGCATCGACATTGCCGTAAGCGAAAAAGATTCGGGCGTTTTCAATGCGATGAATAAAGCGATCAAGGCTGCCACAGGCGAGTTTTTGATTTTTATGAACGGTGGCGATATTTTCTACAACCAGACGGTGCTTGAAGACGTCATCCCAATGCTCACGAGTGAAGCCGATATTTACTACGGTGACAATTACAAGGAAACGCCCGGCAGATCCAAGCGACTCAAGACGTATCCTGAAAAGCTGAGTTTTTCATTCTTTTACACGAGTTCGATCAACCACCAATCTACGTTTATCAGGCGTTCGCTGTTTGATCAATACTTTTATTACAACGAGAATTACCGCATCGCTGCCGATTGGGAATTCTTTATTTACACCATTTGCAAGGAGAATGTTCCCTACAAATACCTCAAGAAAACCATCGCGATTTACGACTTTACCGGAATTTCGTCGAACCCAAAATCGTCTGAGTTGTTCATCAAAGAGAAATCCCAGACCATCGCCAAATATTTCCCCGCGTTTGCCGACGATTACAAAGAAGTCAGCGAACTCAATTCTAAGCGGTTCCTGCAGTTCAGGCACATCAAGGACCACAAATTCGCGTTCAAAATTTTAAAAGGGTTCATAAGCCTAATATTATTATTTTTACCAAAGGTTCCCAAAAAGTAAAATTTACCATGAAAAAGATACAAGTCGGGTTTTTAATGTCGTACGATTACGAGTTGCTCAAGAAGTCGATTCCGCCGGTTTATGCGCTTTCGGACAATATTTTCCTGGCCATGGACCACGAGCAGCGCACTTGGTCGGGCAACCATTTCGAGGTGGATCCGAGTTTTTACGAATGGCTCGAAGCTTTCGATGTAGATAAGAAAATCCACATCTACAAAGACAATTTCTACGTGGCTGAAATCAACGGGATTAAAAACGACACGCGCGAACGCTATATGTTAGCGCTTGAAATGGGCATCGGCAATTGGCTCGTGCAAGTCGATTCTGACGAAATCTTCATCGACTTTGAAAAGTTCGTGAAGCGCCTCCGAAAATACGACTCGTACCTCGACAATCCCGAAAAACACCCGATACAACTCGCTGGTTTCCACATCAACGTGTACAAATACCTCGACGACGGTTTGCTCTACATCGACAAGCCTACCAAATTAATGCTCGCCACCAACTGGCCCAATTACAAAGTGGCCAAGAACACGCGCGAACGCATCATTTACGCAGAAGATTATATCCTGCACGAAGGTTTGGCCAGAACAGAGGAGGAGTTGCTGCTCAAACTCAACAACTGGTCGCACAAGCATGAAATGAACCCAAATTTTCTCGACAAATGGAGAAAGGCCAACAAGGACAATTACCAAGAAATCAAGGATGTATTTTATTTGGAGCCCGAAATCTGGAAGGATTTGGCCTACTTGCCATCGAAAGATTTAACGGTCTTGAAAAAGTTAGTGGCTGATGCACCCAACCTCAAAATTCCGCCGGTAAAGTTGTTTTTTCGCAATTTCGGGCAATGGTTCAAGCACTCCAAAATCAGCAAGCCCACGTACAAACCTAAGTTTGAATCGTACTTTAATTCGTAAGCGATGTCATTCACTTCTGCCTTATTAATCGCGACTTACAATTGGCCCGATGCGTTGCGTTTGGTGCTAAAAAGCGCGATGGCACAATCCCAGTTGCCTGACGAAATTCTGATTGCCGACGATGGCTCGAAAGAAGAAACCAAACAATTGATTGCCGAATTTCAAAAAATAAGCAAAGTATCGATTAAACATTTCTGGCAGGAAGACCAGGGTTTTCGCAAATCCAAAATACTCAATAAGGCGGTTGCAGGCACTTCTGTGCAATACATCATCCAGGTGGATGGCGATTGCATCATGCATCCAAAATTCGTCGAAGACCATTGCCGGGCTGCACAAAAAGACGTGTATTTGTATGGATCGCGCGTAAATGTGCTGCCAGAAGGTGTTCCTATTGTTTTTCAAAAGCAATTGACCAATTTCAATATGTTCTCGAAAGAAATCAAAAACAAGACACGGACTTTACACATTCCGTTTTTGTCTGGCTTGTACAAGCCGCATGCTGGGATTTCCAGGAAATTCCGCGGTTGCAATGTGTCGTTCTGGCGTGAGGATTTTATCGCGATAAACGGCTACAACGAGGATTACGAAGGTTGGGGTAGGGAAGACTCCGATCTGGTTATTAGAATGGGAAATATGGGCGTGAAAGCCAAACGGCTGCGCTACGCGGGAATCGTTTACCACTTGCACCACAAAACCAACTCGAAGCACAATGTAGAACTCAACGACCGTATACAGCAGGAAACGATCGATAAAAAGATTGTGCGCATCGAAAACGGCGTGAACCAATATTTAAAATAAAACACAGATTTGACGGATTCCACAGATTTTTTAAATTGTTTCATATCTGTCGAATCCGTGAAATCTGTGTTAGTCTTTAAAAAATACCTACTTTTGCCATAGAAATCGTCTTTGATGCAGCTACACGTACATCCCAAATTCCAAAACCAAGAATCCAATCTTTCCCACTGTATCAGCAATTTTGATACGACCGGAATCCTTTTTGGCGATGGCAAGCGCAATAAGATTAAGCTCTTTGAACTCGACTGTAAAACCATTAACATCAAGTCGTTTAAAGTTCCGAACCTTATTAATAAGGTTGCCTATAAATTCTTCAGGAAATCCAAAGCGAGGCGTTCTTATGAATTTGCCAATACGCTCCTCGAATACGGCATCGGCACACCGCAGCCCATTGCATTTGCTGAGCGTTTCACTATTCTCGGCCTTGAAAAAAGTTACTACATCAGCGAACATTTACAGACCGAACTCACTTTTCGTGAACTCGTAGAAGTCCCGAATTGGCCCGACCACGATAACATTTTGCGACAATTTGTGCAATTTTGTTTCCGCTTGCACGAGAAAGGTGTGGAGTTCCTAGACCATTCGCCCGGAAATACATTGATTAAAAAAGCCGCCGACGGGCAATACGAATTTTTCCTCGTGGATTTGAACCGCATGAATTTCCACAACGCCATGACTTTTGAAATGCGTATGAAAAACCTGTCACGCCTGACTCCTAAAAAGGATATGGTGGCTGTGATGAGCAATGAATACGCAAAATGGTATAAGGACAAACCCGAAGCCGAAATTTTTGAAAGGATGTGGGCCGAAACGCACGAATTCCAAGTCAAATTCCACAACAAAATCAAGTACAAAAAACTGCTGAAGTTCTGGAAGTGATTACTTTTCGGCAGTCATTTTCTTAAGTTCGCGATAACGCACCGCGACGCTATACGCATTGAGGTAGCAAATAATCCACCCTTTTTTACCGTCGAGAAAACCGCGCCTGACCAGAAACGTATAGAGAAACTTGTACGCCGGATGCAAATAAACATTTAAAAAATTTGGGCGAACACCTTTTAGAAAAGCTTCCCTGGCCTTAAATTTCCCGTAGCTCTCCATCTTTTTCTTATAGCTTTCAAAATCGGTATAGGAAAAGTGGATCAGTTTGTTTTTGAGCTTGCCGATTTCACCATCAACAGTCAGTTTTTCATGTACCAGGCGTTCGGTGGTGTAATGGGCCTTGTCCTTTTTGAACAAACGAAAAATCTTATCAGTTTGCCAGCCGCTATAGTGCAACTCCTTGTCCTGGAACATGAATTTGCGGTAGAACAAATAAGCATCCTTGGCATCGGGTTGCTGGATGGTGTCGATGACTTCGTCCTTGAGAGAAGGCGTAAACCGTTCGTCGGCATCGAGGAACAAAATCCATTGGTTTTTCGCTGCACCGATGGCAAAATTGCGTTGGTCAGTGTAATTGAGGAAAGCGTGTTCGATTAATTGCGCTTTTCCAGATGCCTTCACCAATTGAGGTGTTTGGTCTGTACTAAAGGAATCCACGACGATTATCTCGTCGGCAAAGTCAAGATCGTCGATGACCTCTGCGATGTGTTTTTCCTCGTTGTAGGTAATAATGAGCGCGCTCAATGGCAATTTTATCGGCACTACCTTGAGGTCGACTTCGTTTGCATTCGAGCCAAGGTTGATTTCGAGAAAATCGGCGAGTTGCGCACTGAATAAATCGGGTGTAAAATCCTGGTACAACTCAGGTGTTAGTTGTTTGAGTTGTTTTTCTGTATAACCATCGAGTAAATCGGGCCTGAATTCCTTAAGGTGTACCGAGCGATGGTGGATGCCGTCTTCAAACGTGGCCCAAATTTTCTTCTCAATCCAAGGAGAGAAGATAATAAACGAGGCTTTCCCTAGCGCTTTGGCCATGTTGATCGCGCCGCCGTCATTGCCCACAATCATATCGCAATTGTTCATGATTGCAATGAATGAACGTAAATCGTCACCCAATAAATCGAAATAAATCTTTTGTTTGGTGCTTTCGGTGCAGGCGTCGTATACTTCTTTCGCGTCCTCGATTTGCTTGGGGAAATAATTGAAGAGGATATTTACGTCGTGGCTGTCGGCGATTTGGTTCACGATTTTTGCCATGAATTCGAGCGGGTAGGTCTTGCGTTTCTCGCTGCCGATTAAGCTGATCATCACGGTTTTTCTGTCCTTGCGTACGCCGTGCTGTTCAAAAAGAGACATTGCCCGTTGGTTCTCGGCTTCGGTTACAAAGAGTTTGGGCAGCGGGTCGATTTCGATATCGAGATTCAGCGGTGTGAGTAGGGACAACCGGCGTTCAATAGCCAATCCCATATTGGTTTTTGGGAAAGTCGCGAAAGGAACATTATCGGTATACAGAAAGCCACGTCCGGGTTTTTTGTAGGAGATGCGACGCTTGGCTCCACTGAGTAGCACCACGACCCAACTTTCGAGTTTGGAGTACGCGTCAATGAGCAGGTCGTATTTTTCCTTGCGGATTTTGAGCGCGAGCTTTAGAAATTCGCGGTTGCTGTTGCGGTGCTTGTCGGTAAAGAGAATCAGGTTACTGATGGCCGAATTGCCTTCGAGCACCGGAGTAGTCGACGCGTAAACCAAATAATCGATTTGCGCATCCGGGTAAGCCTTACGCAGGTTGTTGCAAATGATACTGCTAACCAGTACATCGCCAATCATCTTCTGCTGGATTACCAATATCTTCATGCGCGTATGGTTGCGGAATTAAAGTTTATACCGCAACATTGTATTCCCTCAAGGCATCATTGAGCGAAGTTTTCAAATCGGTTGAGGGTTTGCGTTTGCCGATGATCAGCGCACAAGGCACTTGGTATTCGCCGGCGGGAAACTGCTTGGTGTAACTGCCCGGAATCACGACGGAGCGCGCCGGTACGGTTCCTTTGATTTCTATCGGCTTATCTCCGGTCACGTCAATGATTTTGGTAGATGCGGTGAGGCAAACGTTGGCACCCAGTACTGCTTCTGTTTCTACGCGCACGCCTTCTACGACGATGCAACGCGAACCGATGAACGCGCCATCTTCAATGATTACCGGTGCCGCCTGTAAAGGTTCGAGCACGCCGCCAATCCCGACGCCGCCACTCAAGTGTACGTTCTTGCCGATTTGTGCGCAGCTGCCCACGGTGGCCCAAGTGTCTACCATAGTGCCTTCATCCACATAAGCGCCAATGTTGACATAACTTGGCATCAAAATCACGTTTTTGGAAATATACGCGCCATGTCTGGCGACGGCATGCGGAACAACACGGATACCTTTCTCGGCATAGCCCGTCTTGAGCGGGATTTTATCGTGGTATTCAAAAATACCCACTTCAAAGGTTTCCATTTTTTGGATTGGGAAATACAAAACGACTGCTTTTTTTACCCATTCGTTGACTTGCCAGCCATTGGCTGTGGGTTGGGCGACGCGTAAGGTGCCCGCATCTAAAAGGTTGATGACTTCGCGGATCGCGGTAGTTGTTTTCTCTTCCTGTAGCAAGGCACGATTGTCCCAGGCTTGCTCAATAATGGAGCGCAATTCATTCATGGTATACGGTTTTATATCGCCAGTTGACCTTGTGGCCTCGGGTGAGCAAATATAAACGCAATTTTTGGAAAATGAAACCCAGTAAGGCAGCATTCCCAGAATTTATTCAAGTGGAATTGCTGTTTAGTAAAGCGCCTGAAAGAAAACGGGTATTTAGTCGGTATCAGCTAGTGTTTCCATAGCCTGAACCTGTAATGGGTCAAAATTGATTTGGTACCGCTTGGATTTGCTGTAAACAAACATTTTACTATCATCGATAAGCATAACGGTCACAGGGTTTTTCTTTTCGTCATTGCAAAGATAAATAACGCCGTTGTCGGGCAAATCGGTTTTAGAAAGGACGGTGAGGTGGTATTCGCGATCGATCATCAAGTCAATCTGTTCCTGTGAGAAACACACTTTTTGAACGCCAACACATTCGGCTTTTCCCCATTGCTGGGCTTCGTTTCTGGACTGGAATTGGCTGTAGGTATAAACCCTGCTCTGGGCCAAAAGGCTTCCGGAAAATACCACAAGTAGCAGTGGCAGGATTTTTTTGAGGATCATTATTGTCAATTTGGTTACTGCGAAGAACGCAATTATTTTGGATAAATTGCAACCGAATGTAAGAAAATTAGAATTTATTGTCGAAATTTGTGTAGTTCGTCGATAAAATCTTACAGATGAAAGACAATTTTTCAAGCCAGGCTGCAGACTATTCGCAATTTCGTCCGCATTATCCAGTAGCAATGATGGAGTATATTATGGGTTTTGTGGGAGACCGGAATTGCGCACTGGACGTGGCTACTGGAAACGGTCAGGTAGCTGTTTTGTTATCGCCTTATTTCGATCAGGTTTTTGCTACTGATATCAGCGTCAGGCAACTTGAAAACGCCGTCGTAAAATCCAACATCGTATACCGCCAACAATCGGCCGAGCACACCGATTTTAAAGATAAATCCTTTGACCTGATCTCAGTTGCCCAAGCCATACATTGGTTCGAATTCAACGATTTTTACAGCGAAGTGTACCGGATTTTAAAACCTGATGGAATCTTTGCCGTATTGGGTTATGGCTTGTTCGCTACCAATCCTAATTCGGACGCTATTTTAAGGCATTATTATCATGAAATCATTGGCCCTTATTGGGATTCCGAGCGCAAGTACATTGATGCGCATTACCAAACCATTCCATTCCCGTTTGATGAAATCCAAACCAAATCATTTGAAAACAATTTCGTTTGGACGTTCGACCAACTCGTCGGTTACCTCAAAACCTGGTCGGCTACACAGCACTACAAAGACAAGAACGGCGCAGATCCGATAGCACTTATCCATGACGAACTAAAAATTTCGTGGGATAAAAACGACCAACAGGTGACTTTCCCCTTGTTGCTCAGGATTGGAAAGTTAAAATAGTATCTTTGCCAAAATCTTCAACATGCCAAGAATACTCGCCATCGATTACGGGCAAAAGCGAACCGGTCTTGCAGTCACCGATGAATTGCAGATCATCGCCTCGGGGCTTACAACCGTTGCGTCCGAAACCATTTTCACTTTTCTCAAGGATTATTTTGCCAAGGAAAAAGTGCTCAAGGTGCTCGTTGGCGAACCCAAACAAATGAGTGGCGAGCCTTCGCAAAGCGCGGCGATGATTGAAGCTTTTGTTGTAAAATTCAAACAAACTTTTCCCGAAATGCCCGTTATCCGCGTCGATGAACGCTTCACTTCAAAAATGGCGTTCCAAACCATGATCGATAGCGGTCTCAAGAAGAAACAACGGCAGGATAAGGCACTCGTCGATGAAATTTCAGCCACGATCATGCTCCAGGATTACCTTACCAGAAAAATGATCTAAGATTTGTTGAACGCCTGCGCGGTCTTGATGATGCTTTGAGACAGGTTGGTGAGCCAAATCAGCTGTTCTATGACCAACTGTGATTCCTGCAGTTTGAGCTGGAATTCTACATCATCGGGATGGCTTTCCTTGAGTTCGCGGGTGCGGATGTTCTTAAGTTGGGTAAAACGGATGTCAATGTCCTCATCGTCTTGAGTCGCTTCTATTGTTTTCTCGTTGACAATCGCTATGGCGGTATCCAGGTTGCGAATCACCGCCGAAACTACTACATGAAATGCTTCGGACGCTTTGGTCGTTTGATGGGTTTGTATATACGTACCAAGCGACGCTGTAGAAGACAATAGGCTGTGGTTGAGTTCAACGAGTTTGTACACCAACTTGACCTGTCGCTGTTTTGATTTGGGTTCCTGCAACATGCGCTGGAACGAGGTCATCAGGTTCCCGATTTCGATAAACGCCTGCTTGCGCGCGAGTTTGTAAGCGGTCGTAGGATCGCCTTTCCTAACGTAATACACCGAAATTTCATGGAGGTAAGCCCGATTGGCTTGGATGGACTTTTCGAGGAATTGGCGGATGTTCATGAATTCCCAGGAAGGCCACAGAAAGTAATTGGCGACAAATGCCAAAGCGGCACCCACGCCGGTGTCGAGAATCCTAAACTGGATAACGTCTTGTACGTTGGGCGTCAGTATTCCGTAAAGGAAAACCACATACATGGTCACGAAAGTTGCGCCAATTTTGTAATTGATTTGGGTAAAGGCAAAGCCCAAGAGCATTGACACGATCACAAAAACACTCACCACAACCGGATTGTTCACCACCGAAATGACTCCAAAAGCGATTAATCCGCCTGCGACTGTGCCGATGATTCGCTCGTAGGAACGCTTCTTGGTCAATCCGTAACCGGGTCGCATGATGACGATGATGGTAAGTAAAATCCAATACACATTTTCAAAAGGCAGTAGTTTTCCCAGGACAAATCCCACCATCAGTGTCACGGTAAGCCGTAACGAATGCCTGAAAATTGTCGAACGGAAACTCAGGTTTTCTACAAGCGTGGCCACGGGATAATATTGCGGCGTCAGGAACTTATCCAAGTCTTTTTCGCGGCCTTTCAAGTCAAGTGGGTTCACGGCGAGGGTAAAGACTTTTTCAACTACGCGGATTTTCTCGACTTGCTTTTCGGCATAATGCCGCATATTGGTGAGCATCATTACGCCATCGTGCGCGGCGTCACCGTGTTTCTCCCGGTAGTTTGCAATTACGGCTTCGAGCTGTTCTAAATTGTCGAATAAGGCATTATCGGCCACATATTTCTCATGGCTTTCGAGTGATTTCGACAGGCGCTTGAGTGTCGCGGCGAGGTTGTAGGCTAAATTTTGGTAAGTTTTAAGTACATCGGGATCGTCCTCAAACTGCTCTTGAAGCTTGGCATGGTTGAACGAAGTAGATAAAGCCAGTTCCAGGATTTCTATCAGCAACACAAAGACAATCAGCATCCTTCGGTTTTGGTTGGAACTGCCCGAACTCGAGTGGTTGCGAAAAATAATATCCCGTAGGTTTTCGTGGATTACATTGAGCTCTACCTGAAGCGCGAGTTGTTTTTCAATGATTTTTTCGCGATTGGCGCCAACATTCCACAAATCACCGCGTAGTTTGAGGTATTTTGCGGTAAGCCGAATGCAGTCGGCAATTTGCAACTCGATGTAACGGTGCGGTTGGAGGTAATGGAAAGTGAGTGAAACCAGCAAGTAGAACAAACCGCCGGCGAGCATCAATCCTGAATGCTGCAGCATGGCCCAGCCTGTATTTAACTGCGCGAAAGCCAGCGAGACAGATAGCAACGCCGAAAACGAAACCATCGTAGCGCGTTGCCCGTAGACAGAAATAATCGAAAGGAAAAACAGCAACAGCGCCAAAAAAGGATATAGGATAAACGGGACCGGCGCAAAAAGATTGACGAGCAAATTAGATCCGGCGACCAGGAGCGCGGCCACCAATACGCCATTGACTTTGTGCTTAAGTGTACTCGGAATGTCGGCGGGATAAGTTAAAAATGCGCCAAGCGCGACGGCAAATCCCATTTCAAAATGATTCCAATAGACTCCTAATAAAGCTGGAATAACGGCCGCTACGGTAACCTTAAGTGCATTGTTGAAGTTGTTGCCCGCAGCAAATTTTGTTACGTGGTGGATCATTGTGAAGTGTTGTGCGCAAAGGTACGCAATGCAAACTTTTATCACTCGGCTTGGCGCTGATTTATGATTATTTTATAAAAAATTGCTAATTCTTACGCGGGCTTAAACCAATCTGCATTTTTTCACTATTTTTGCCAACCTTAGACGCCGATTTGGTTGCTAACGGAACCTAAAAAAAGACAGATGATTTTACCGATTATTGGATATGGCGACCCTGTTTTAAGGAAAGTCTGCGAGCCCATTTCGCCCGACTATCCGCATCTCAAACAGATCATCGCAGACATGTACGAGACCATGTACAATGCTTATGGCGTAGGTTTGGCCGCGCCACAAGTGGGCTTGGGCATTCGCCTTTTTGTGATTGATACAGCGCCTTTTGGGCAGGACGAGGATTTGTCTGGCGAAGAGCAAGACTTACTCAAAAATTTCAAACGTACTTTTATCAACGCCAAGATGGTCAAGGAAGAAGGCGAGGAGTGGGGATTCAATGAAGGCTGCCTGAGCATTCCCGAAGTCCGTGAAGATGTGTATCGCAACGAAACCATCGCCATTACCTACCAAGACGAAGATTTCAATACCAAAACCGAAGTGTTCGACGGGCTCATCGCGCGCGTCATCCAACACGAATACGACCATACCGAGGGCATCTTGTTTACAGATAAGATTTCCTCACTCAAAAAGCAGCTCATCAAAAAGAAACTGCAGAATATCATGGAAGGCAAGGCCCGCCCGGATTATAAGATGAAGTTTTTGGCCAAAAAAGGAAGATAAAAAAGATAAAAGACCGCTGCGCTGCAAGAAACAAGACCGCTGCGCTGCAAGAAAAAAAATAAAAAAATAGAAATAGAATCAAGATGAATTTAGAAAAAGTATTAGCCATTTCTGGACAACCCGGACTATATGCATTGAAATTGCAAACCAGAACCGGATTTGTAGCCGAGTCTCTAATTGACGGGAAAAAAATCACGGTTGGTTTAAGAAGCAATGTGAGTTTGTTGTCTGAGATATCGATATACACGCACAGTGCCGAGAAGCCGCTTGCCGAAGTCATGCGCGCCATCGCCGAGAAAGAGAACAACGGCCCAGCGATTTCGCACAAGGAAGACCCGGCGAAACTGATTGCCTATTTTGAAGAAGTATTGCCCGATTACGATGAAGACCGTGTGTATGCGTCGGATATCAAAAAAGTATTGAACTGGTACAACATGCTTCAGGCAAAAGGTTTGGTTTCTAAAGAGGCTCCAGCCGAGAAGAAAACAGCAGCTCAAGAATCCGAAGCTGACGATGCAGCTCCGGCCAAAGCGCCAAAAACTGCCGATGATGCTCCGAAGGCACCCGCCAAAAAAGCGGCACCCAAAGCCAAGAAAGACAAGGAGTAATTCCTGTAATCATAGTAATTTAAATCCTGTCCCGCTCATTTTGGGGACAGGATTTCTTATTTTTATAAAAAATTAACCGATGAACTCAAGACCACTCCAACTGGAAGCCTTTGAACGCTTGCTCAACATTATGGACGACCTGCGCGAAAAGTGTCCTTGGGATAAAAAGCAAACCCTGGAATCCCTTCGACACCTCACCATTGAGGAAACCTACGAACTCGGCGATGCCATACTCGACAACAACCTCGAAGAAATCAAGAAAGAACTCGGCGATTTGTTGCTCCACATCGTTTTTTACGCCAAAATCGGTAGCGAGTCGGATGCTTTTGATATGGCCGATGTCTGCAATGAGATTTGTGAGAAACTGATCCACCGCCATCCACACATCTACGGCGACGTAGAAGTTAAGGACGAGGAAGAGGTCAAGCAAAATTGGGAAAAACTCAAACTCAAGGAGGGCAAGAAATCGGTGCTTGAAGGAGTTCCCAAAAGCCTGCCGGCGCTCGTTAAAGCCAGCCGAATCCAGGACAAGGTAAAAGGCGTGGGGTTTGACTGGGAAGAACCACACCAGGTTTGGGACAAGGTGCAGGAGGAACTACAGGAGCTGCAGGAGGAAGTACAATCCGGGAATCAGGAAAAGATCGAAGGTGAGTTTGGCGATGTGTTGTTCTCTATGATTAATTATGCGCGTTTCCTGAATGTGAATCCCGAGGACGCGCTAGAACGCACCAACAAGAAGTTTATTAAACGGTTCCAATACCTTGAAAGTAAGGCTGGTGAGTTGGGTAAACCCTTGTCGGATATGACGTTGGCTGAGATGGACGTTTTTTGGAATGAGGCGAAGAAATTGTAACTGATAATTGATAATTGATAATTGATAATTGATAATTGATAATTGATAATTTTTTCCGCTACGCTCCAAACCGTTCGGCTGCGCCTCGGGTGATAATTTGGAAAATAAGCCAAATAAAAAATCCCGTATCATTTCTGGTACGGGATTTTTATTTGCACTTGGTTTCATTTTACTCGGTTTTGATACTTCTGAGCTGTTTTAGTTTGGCTTTTAAAGTAACGAGTTCTTCTTTGTGTTTTTCGATGTTTTTGCGCACCTCGGTAACAATCGAGTTTTCTTTCTTGGCATTTTTGGTGTTGGTAAAGAACTGGATGTTGTTTTCCAACTGAAAAATCTCGTTCTGTACTTCATCAATCTTGCGCATCAGGAAGATTTTCTCGTTGTCGAGTTTGCGCGTGTCGTTATTTTCGGATAAGTTGTTGACGCGGTTCGAGAAACGCACCATATCCGATTCTTTCTTGCTCAGGCTCAGTTTTTCGAACAGCGCATCAAGAATCTTATTGAATTTGCCTTCGATATGCCTTTTCGGGAAGGGCACTTTTCCAAAACCTTTCCAGTTTTCGATATGTAGTTTGATGGCATCCAGATCGGTACGGTGATCGCCCGTCATTTCAAACGAACGCAGTGTTTCAAGGTATGTTTTCTTGCTTTCAAAAGCCTTGGTTTCTTCTGGGTTTTCCTCAACTTTTTGCTCTTTTAGTTTCTCGAAGTAGGCATTACAAGCGCCGCGGAATTCTGCCCAAAGCTTGTCGGAGTATTTCCTAGGCACATGGCCAATAGTTTTCCATTCTTCCTGGATTTTCTTCATTAACGGCGTAGTGGCCGAAAAATCGGTACTTTCCTGCAATTCCTTGGCTTTCGCTACCAACGCCTGTTTCTTGCTCAGGTTGTCGTTTTGGTCTTTCTTGATCTCCTTATAAAACGAATTTTTGAGTACATTGAAACTGCGCACCGCATTTTTAAAGTTTGTCCAGGTTTCCTCGTTGAGTTCGGCAGGAACCTTTCCGGCAGCGAAAAACTCGTTTCTGGCGGCTTCTACCTTTTCTACCTGCGCAGTCCAGGCGGCATGCGAGTTGACTTTTTCCTGTGCAAGCGCTTCAATACGCGCGATAATTTCTTTTTTGCGCTCGAGGTTTTCGAGTTCGGTACCACGCAATTTCTCGAACAGCAACTCGCGCTTGTCGTGCATCTGCTTGGTGAGTTCACTAAAACGGTTCCAGATGTCTTCGCGGTGTTCGCGTGAAACTGGCCCGATTTCTTCCTTCCAAAGTCGGTGCAGGTCTTGTAATTCACGGAACGCTTTGTTGATGTCGGCTTCGTTGACCAATTCTTCGACGCGCGAGATGATGCGCTGCTTCTGCTCGAGGTTGTGCTTGAAATCGATGTCACGCGCCTCACGGTCGAGGTGCAGGTAATCGTAAAAATTCTCCACATGGAAATGGAAGTTGTTCCAGACGTGGTTGTATTTGTCTTTTGGGATTGGGCCCGCATTTTTCCATCTTTCGCGCAAATCATTGAAATGTTTGAGCGTGTCTTTGATGTTTTCCTGCGGATTGATTAGGTTCTTGAGTTCTTCGACAATAGCCAAACGATTCTCGAGATTGGTCTTAAGGTTGGTCTGAAGGCTCTTGAAGTGGACATTTTTCTTGTCGCGGTATTGCGAATAGAGTTGGTCGAATTTGGTCTTGAGAGGGAAATGATAGTGGAAATCCTCAGTAGTATCGGGGTTTTCGGCATGAAACTCATCCTTTTTCTCCTCGATGAAATGGTGGTATTTGGCCAGGAACGCTTTCTTGATTTCTTCGACATGGTCTTTGACGGCCATGACTTTTTCAGTGTCTGCTATTTTTTCTAGCGCCACGACGAGCTCATCCATTGGAAGCGCCTCGTAATTTTGCATCGGGATTTCCTCGCGGATGGTATCGTCTTCGCTTTCTTCGGCATTTGCGTTCGCGATGGCACTTACGGCATCATCATGGATTTGCAATTCTTCGACTTCTGGAGCTGTTGCTTCTATTTCAGGTGCCGTTGGCTCGGGCGTTTCTGTATCGCTTGCCTCGTTTGCGTGCTGGATTGTTGGTTCTTCCTGGACAATTGCGGCAGTCATGGCTTCTTCGGCAGGAGTAGATTGGTCTGCAGCTGCTGATTCGGCAACCATAGCGTCGGCATTGTGCGAATCGGCATCGGGAGAAGCGTCTTCTTTTGCTGGTTTTGCTGCCTTTGGTTTTTTCTCTGACGCAGCTTTTGCGGCCACAATTGCTTCATCTGATGCGGATTCGACCACGCTCATGGCTTCTTCGCCAGCTTCTGATACGTTTTCTGTCGCTTCGGATTCGGCGATCATGGCATCTGCGTGTACCTCCTGGGCTTCTTCTGCCGCTGGTGTTGTCACGTCCGACGTTTCCTGAGTTGCATCTGCTAAAACAGTATCCGCCTCATTTGCTGTGGTTTCGGTCTCTGGAGTTTGACTTTCAAGGTTTCCATCTGCATCGTGCAGGCTATCATTCTTTTCTTCTGACATTTGTAAAATGTGTAAGGTTCCTAATTTTTTTGAGCGCGAAAGATAATAAAGGCATATAAGAATTCAAAGCGATTGCAGTATTTATACCGATTTTTTTGATTCTTTATCAGGCCTTTGCTCTGATGTACACTTCGTTTTTATGCGCAATGTTATTTTTTTCAAAAAAAGCGTAGTGCGATTGTCTTAAACACTGATTGAATATCCTGATTTTATTATCTTGCGGTCGTTTATGATTATCGTCAACCTAAATCGTTTGTTAACAATGAAAAATTTCAGAATTATAGTTCTATTATTGATGTTTCTGCCGGTTTTCGCAGTACAGGCACAGGAGAAAACAATTCCCGCAGACAAAGCAGAGAAATTAAAAAAGCCCGCCCAGAAAAAAAAGGAACTGCTCAAAATGACTCCCGAACAGGATGCGAAATACAGCCAGATCATGAATCGTTACGCCCAGAAAAGACGTGATCTTAAAAATGATACCGTCATGAAAATGGAGGAAAAGCGCAAAATAGTGAAAGTGTATTTCAACGAGATGGATGCCGAGGTGCAGAAAGTCCTCACCGCCGAGCAGTTTGCAACCTACAAAGAAATGGAGGATAAAAAGAGGCTGCGCATGGATCAGATGCAACAAAAACAACCCAAAATCAAATAGTTATTTGTTCCAGATTTTCCAAGCTTTCTCAGCCTGGTAAACCAACATATCCATCCCGTTCTGGGTGGTGGCTCGGTTTTCTTTTGCCTTTTTGAGGAATAGCGTAAGCTCGGGATTGTAAATCAGGTCAAAAGCAATGTGCTTGTCTGTAAAGAATTGGTAAGGAATCGGAGGGAAGTCATCCACATTCGGACTGGTTCCCAGCGGCGTACAGTTAATCACAATTTGGTAGTTGTCGAACGTTGTGGCATTCAAATGTTCGTAAGCCACGGTATTGGCCGAAGGCACTCTCGAAACAAACGCATACAAAATCCCCATTTGCTGTAAAGCAAACGCAACGGCTTTTGAAGCGCCGCCGGTTCCTAAAATCAAGGCTTTCTTATGGTGGGGTTGCAATAGTGGTTGCAGTGATTGCTCGAATCCATAATAATCCGAATTGTACCCTTTGAGCTTGCCCTTTTTGGTAAACCGAATCACGTTGACCGCACCGATTTGCATCGCTTTGCGCGACAATGAATCTAAATATGGAATGATTTGTTCTTTGTAAGGAATGGTGACATTGAGTCCCGCCAAATCAGGGCTTTCCTTGATGAATGCAGGAAAGAGAGCGATATCCGGCAAGTCGAAATTTTCATATGAGCAATCTACCGCGCCGTCCTTGGCGAACCGCTCGGTAAAATACGCCGCAGAAAACGAATGGCCAATGTCTCTACCAACCAGCCCAAAACGCCTTCGTGACATTATTTGTCGAGGTGCTTGTTCACAGCATTCTGCACAAGTTTCCTGGCCCAAACCGTCGGGAACAATAACTCAAGGATGGTACGATTTTTAAAATTTAACCGCAGTCCGTTGCTCAGGTGAAATTTCCCTTTGTCGGTTTCATGCAGCATCAGGTACAATCCGGCCAAACGATACTCAATCTCGTATTCTTCGGGGAAATACTCGGATGCCTGCAACAAGGCGTGCACTGCGCTTTCATATTCTCCTAAAAATTGCAAAATGTCTACCCAAAATAACCAGGTGTCCAGCATATAGTCGCCGTATTCAACTGCTTTCCTGTAGCCAAACTCGGCTTCTTCAAAAAAGTTCATTTCCTTGTTGATGGTGGCGTAGCGTTTCCAGTAAAATCGGTTTTCATTGTCAATATTCAAAGCTTTATTGACATAAAACAACGCTTTCTGGAAGTTTTTCTGGCGTACGTAAAAATCGGTGATGGCAATCCAACCCTTGTCTAGTAAAGGATCTTCGTGCACGGTCTTGTTGAAAAACTTGAGCGCCAAGGCTTTGTTGCCCAGTTTTTCATAACATTTACCGATACGCAACAACGCGTACGAAGTTGGATCGTCGAGTTCAATGGTTCGGTTATAGCTTTCAATCGCCTCTTCATATCTTTTAAGACGCTCGAGCGATTTGGCTTTTTCCATAAAAGCACCGAGGAATTCATCGTCTATGTAAGTAGCATATTCAAAAGCGCGCAAGGCTTCTTCATATTTCTTAAGCCCATAGTTGAGGCGGCCAATCTGGTGCCAGGCGATTTCGCTATACGGATTCTTGTCAATGTACTGAGTCAGATAAGCAATCGCTTCTTCATTCTGATCCAGGAATTCAAAGCAGTACACCACGTTGTACAATGCGGCCTGGTCTTCAAAATCTTCCTCGAGGCATTTGATGAAGTTCTCTTTGGCCAATTCAAGGTTGTCCATGAACAAATATTCCATACCGATCAGGTTGTAAACGTCGGCATAATCGTCTGTGTACTGCAAGGCAGTTTCAAGCAATTCAACCGCCTTTTCGTGGTTGTCGCGTTTAGAATAGATATTGGCTTTCTGGATGTAAATTTCTTCGTTGTGGGGTTCGATGGCAAACAGTTCGTTGAGCAGTTTTTCGGCCAAGTCGAGTTTGTCATCATAGACCAGCATTTCTACCTGCACCAGTTTGAGGCCGGTGGATTTGGGATGCTGTTCGAGTGCTAATTTTAATGCTTTCTTTGCTAAGGACGCTTTACCCATATCGAGGTAATGAAGAATAATCTCTTCGAATTCCTCTGAGTCAAAAAACAGTATCTTGTTGGTTTTCAACATCGATTCGAATTTTGACAAGGATAAATTATAGTCTTCTTCTTCTTCGCTGAGATGCATAGTATTTTCTTTAAAATTATCCTACCTAAAAGTAGGTAACGTCTTATTTGGTGCTGGAAAAGTTTGTAATTGTTGTGAACAATTTAATTAACAAACCCAACCCTGAAGTTTCAACTTACGATTTAAAGGTCGAATTTTATTATTGTTGTTTAAAACTAAAAGATTACAAAGTGGCAATCAGTTCTTGGGGTTAAATTTCATTCTGTACTTCGTTCATCGCTTCGAGGATGATCGCGCAGCCTTCCCTGATTTCACTTTCAGAAACGGTAAGCGGCGGCGTAATCCTGATAGCGCAACCTTCAAAGAGCAGCCAGAACAAGATCAAACCTTTTTCCTGGCATTTCAAAATTACCTTGTTTGTAATTTCGGGATGCTGCGTCATGGCCGCCAGCATCAATCCTTTTCCGCGGATTTCGGTTATCAAAGGATGTACCAAAAGCGACCGGAACAGTTTTTCCTTTGCTAATGTTTCTGTAATAAGGTTTGTTTCAGTTATTTCTTTCAAAGTCGCCAAACTTGCTGCCGCAATGACAGGGTGACCGCCAAAAGTGGTGATGTGTCCCAGTTTTGGGTTGTCGCTGAGCAAACCCATATGCGCTTCTGATGCAACAAATGCGCCAACCGGCATACCGCCACCCATTCCTTTCCCCAATATAATTACGTCAGGAACGCAGTTGTAGTTCTCAAAACCGAACAATTTTCCGGTGCGCCCAAAACCCGGTTGGATCTCGTCGATAATCATAAGCGCGCCCACTTCATCGCAGCGTTTGCGCACCTTTACAAGGAAGTCATTCTCAGGTTCAATGAATCCCGCGCCGCCCTGAATGCTCTCCAATATAATCCCTGCGGTTTTGGTCGTGATCTTTTGCAGATCGTCTTCGTTGTTGAACGTGATAAAATCCACATCGGGAACCAGTGGTCTGAACGGTTGTTTTCTTTCTTCAAATCCCATAACGCTCATCGAGCCCATCGTATTGCCGTGATAGGCGTTGTAACAGGAAATGAGTTGGCTTCTTCCGGTGACGCGTCGGGCGAGTTTTAAAGCGCCTTCTGTGGCTTCGGTTCCAGAATTGACGAGATAGGTTTTCTTGAGCGGTTCGGGCAACAATGACGCAAGCAGTTTGCAAAATTCCACAGCAGGGCTTTGCGAATATTCGCCATAGACCATCACATGCGAATATTTGTCGAGCTGTTCCTTGATCGCATCGTTCACGCGTTTGGGCTGGTGGCCTAACGTACACGCTGAAACCCCAGCCACAAAATCGAGGTATCGTTTACCGTTGGTATCGTAAATGTAAGACCCAATGGCATGCGAGACTTCCATACCGAGTGGATAGGGTGAAGTTTGGGCTTGGTATTTTAAGAAATCTGGGTTCAATGTTGAATGTTTTGAATTGTGACCCGAGGCGCAGCCGAACGGTATGGAGCGCAGCGGAATAAATTGTGAATGGTGGCGTTGCCTGCGGCCGGGCTATTCGCTGCAATCTTTCGCGCTCGTTCCTCGCACAAAAGGATTTTCGCTACTATCCCTAACGCATACGTGTACTACGGAGTTGATTTTTCTACGTTGGGTTTCGGCTTGGGCTGCGGATTATTTTTATCATAATCCTTCGTTTCTTTCCGAACCTTCATCGGCGTATTCTCTTTAGCCATTTCGGCTTGGCTTGCCTTGATGATTTTTTCGTTCTCTTCGTTTTCCTCAGGCGGGAAAATGTCGTCTTTGGTCATGATCCGTTCGTCGCCGCGCCAGATAAAACCACGCAGTTTCCGAGCGTTTTCGGGCAAATCCTTTTCGGGATAAATGTCGCCGTCCACGTTGGTGAAAAATGTCATGGTATCTATCGTATTGCCGTCGAGCGTGAGGTTGATCTTGCTGCTCACGTTTTTGTTGATGCCGATGAGTTCGTGCTCGTCGTTGCGCATATAATAAACGACTTCGGTGTTTTTGATGATGTCGGCTTCATATAGCTTGTTGTCGCGGAATTTGCCGTAGAGGTTCAATCCCTTGACCTGGTTGTATCCGGTTCCCAGCGTATCCTTCGACACCAGAAACGCATTGTTGAGTACCTTGAGCGAATCGAGCTTTTCTGTTTCCTTATTGCCTACCAAGTGCATCACGTCGCCGGTCATCTGGTTTTCAAAATTCCACAAAATCGGCCTTCCGATAAGCTTGGTGAGGTTGGTTTTCTGGCTCGAATGGATTGAGTCGCACTTGCCGCTCATATCGGTCTTGTAAAAACGAGCGTTTTTAAACGCACGGATGATGCGGTTTTCTGGCTTTCCGGTAATCATCAGGATTTTCCCGTGGATGTAAACCGAATCCTTTTCCATCAAATTAATCGCTACCGCGCGCTTGGTCACAAACATCGAATCCTTCTGTTTGTAAACCTCGGCGTAATGCCCTTTGACGATGCCTTTGTTAATCGTGTCAGTGATCTTGACGTTGTTGGTTGCCGACGCAAACTCGATCTTGCGGTCGTAGTACAAACTGTCGCCTTCAATCAATCGGTCTTTGTATTTGATGTACGACTTCCTGAGGAAATGCCCCACGTTTTTCTTACTGTCGTAAAACCCTTTTTCGGTATAGATGAAGTTCTGCTCGCTCGTAATCGTCGACGGTCCAAAAAGATACGAATGGCCCGAGTTGTTGTAATAATCGAGGTGGTTTGACTTGAGCACATATTTGGGATTGGTCACCGTCACCGCCGTCAAAAACTGGAACTTTTTCTCATTGGCATAATACCGTCCGGATTTACTTTTCAGGATGTTATCCTTATTGGTAATCGTCCCATACGTATTGTAATACGCCTGTTGGATGTTGCGGTCAAAGTTGAGCGTATCGGTCACCAAATTCATGTCTGGCGAGCGCAAAGTCACATTTCCCGTAGCATAAGCCTGTTTCACATTGCCGTTGTATTCAGCGTATTTGCTGTTCATGAACAACGTATCGCCCTGAACCATACGTACATCGCCAAATGCCTTGATGTAATTTTCCTTCTGGAAATAATACGCCTTGTTGCAAAACATCTTGACGCCGTCGTGGTTGATGCGTACATTGCCGGTAAGCAGGAAAGCATCGGGGATTTCGGTTTGGTTCACATCGGCAAAATCAGAGTACTCGATTATGATTTTCTTAGGTGCCTGCGCCCAGCCGCTGGGAATTCCAAATAAAAACAACGCAATTAGGATGAAAAAATGGATTTTCTTCAATGGTTCAAATTTTTTTGTTGCACAACAATTCAGCCTTCGGCTTCGGGTGGCCAAATTTATGAAACTTCCCGCAAGGAAAGCGGGAATTAAGAATTATTTATTAGTAGCTAGGAAGTGGATTTCAAATTTTTATATTTGTAGGCTTCACCCTCAAAATGACCCGATGAAAAAAATCGTTTTAGCTGCATGCCTGCTTTTGGCGGTATCGGCAAATGCCCAAAATAGAAATCGCAAAACCATGGACAAAAAGCAACCCGTCACCACGCAAAAAACGGTAGTCTACCAAGTTTTTACCCGATTGTTCGGAAACCAGAACACCACGAATAAACCTTGGGGAACCATCGAAGAAAATGGAGTTGGGAAGTTCAACGACTTTACCGACAAAGCGTTGTCCGAAATTAAGGACCTCGGCGTCACGCACATCTGGTACACTGGTGTTCCGCACCACGCGCTGGTTCGCGATTATACCAAATACGGCATTTCTAACGACGATCCCGAAGTGGTGAAAGGCCGCGCGGGTTCGCCTTATGCAGTTAAGGATTATTACAATGTAAACCCTGATTTGGCGGTTGATCCGGCCAAACGACTCGAGGAATTCGAAGCCTTGGTGGCGCGTTCGCACAAAGCGGGATTGAAGGTTTTGATCGATATCGTTCCCAACCACATCGCGCGCAAATACGAAGGCAAATCCAACCCCAAAGGCGTGCGTGATTTTGGCGCCGACGACAACAAAAACGTCGAATATGCGCGGGATAACAACTTTTATTACATTCCTGGAAAGCCTTTCCAGGTGCCCACTTCGGATACGTACCAACCGCTAAATGGCGAGAAAAATCCATCAATTGACGGTAAATTCGACGAAAACCCAGCCAAATGGACGGGCAACGGATCACGGCTGGCCAAACCGGATATTAACGATTGGTATGAAACAGTCAAAATCAATTACGGTATCAAACCTGACGGTAGCAAAGACTTTCCTGAATTGCCAGCCGGTTTCGACAAGAAAGATTACAAAGAGCATTATGCTTTTTGGAAAGACAAAAATGTGCCAAGCTCTTGGAAGAAATTCCGGGACATCGCGCTCTATTGGACCGCCAAAGGTATCGACGGTTTCCGTTACGACATGGCCGAAATGGTGCCGTATGAATTCTGGAGCTACATGAATTCGTCAATCAAGATGAAAAACCCGGCTGCGTTTTTGCTCGCCGAGGTGTACAATCCCAATGAATACCGCAATTACATCCACCTAGGAAAAATGGATTACCTGTACGACAAGGTGGAATTTTACGACAAACTCAAGGAAGTCATCCAGGGTAAAAGTTTGCCCGACCCGATTTCTGACATCCAAAACCGCAACGCCGATATTGAACACCATATGTTCCATTTCCTAGACAACCACGACGAACAACGCTTGGCAAGCCCTGAATTTGCAGGAACACCAGAGAAAGGCAAGCCGTTAATGGTCGTTTCAACAACCATCAGCACATCGCCAACCATGGTTTATTTTGGCCAGGAAGTAGGCGAGGCCGGCAACGAGGATGCGGGATTCGGCAAACGTTCGCGCACTTCAATTTTCGATTATATTGGTGTACCGAGTCACCAACGCTGGATGAACGGCGGGAAATTCGACGGCGGGAAATTGTCAAAACCCGAAAAGGATTTGCGAGATTTTTACAAAAGGTTGCTTAATTTCTCGATCACAAGTTCGGCTTTGACGGGCGATTTCCGTGAAATCCAAAGCCGAAACCGCCAATCGACTGCGGGTTATGATCCCGGAATTTACTCGTTCGTACGTTGGTCTGATACGCAAAAGCTGATTGTAGTCTCGAATTTTTCATGGCTGACGACGAGTACTTTCGAGCTTAAGATTCCTGCCGAGATTGTCAAAAGCTGGAAACTACAAGATGGGACTTATCCGATTATAGACCAGTTGTACGGTAAGAATACGGCACAATTGCAGGTGATTGACGGAGAAGGGACTGCCAGGATTTCTATTGCACCATCCGAGTCGTTTATTTTTGCGTTGTAAACCCAATTAATAATGGCATTCAACGAAGATACTGCCCAACGCATCCGTGCGTTTTTCCAGACGAAAAGCGCTGACTTTTATGAAAAGAAAATGTTCAGTGGGGTCTGTTTTATGGTAGACGATAAGATGTGTTGTGGTACGCACATCGACAAACAATCAGGTGAAGATTTTTTGCTTTGCCGGATTGGCGATGCCGCGTACGAGACAGCGCTGCTAAAAGACTACGTTATTCCAATGGAATTTACCGGAAAACCCATGAAAGGTTATGTTTTTGTGACCGAAAGCGGATTTAAAACACCCAAAGATTTGGAGGATTGGTTGCAGTTGTGCCTTGATTTCAATCCGTTGGCTAAAGCTAGCAAAGGCCGAAAGCAGTAGGTTAGTGACTATTTTTTCAATGTCAGCCTTAGCGCCATAAACCCAATTACACCCGCGACCAACGAAGCCAAAAGGATAGCGATTTTTGAATGGTCGATGATGGTCACGTCGTCAAATGCCAATAACGTGATGAAGATTGACATGGTGAAACCAATGCCACCGAGAAATCCTACTGAGAGCACATTCTTCCAGTTCAAGTCGTCGGGCAACGAACAAATTCCCAGACTGCAACCAATAAACGCAAACAGCAAAATGCCCAACGGTTTTCCGGCTACCAGTCCGGCAATGATTCCCAGGCTGCTACTGTGTGTCAGGCTGCTGCTCCAATCGGCGTCGATCACGATGGCGGTATTGGCCAAAGCAAACAACGGTAGGATAAGAAAAGCGACTGGTTTGTGCAGAAAGTGTTGCAACAAATGAGAAGTAGAACGTTCGCCGCCTTCACCAAAGGGAATGGCAAATGCCAAAAGCACGCCTGTAATCGTCGCGTGTACGCCCGAATGCAGCATGAAATACCACATTGCCACGCCACCAATCAGATACGGTATCAGATTTCTGACTTTAAACATTTTGCCCATGACGAACAAAACCGCCCAGATGCCCAGCGCAATGAAAAGATTGAGAAACGCAATCTCTTTAGTGTAAAATACAGCGATGATAATAATCGCACCCAAATCGTCAATGACGGCCAGCGCGGTTAAAAAGATTTTCAGCGAGGTTGGGACGCGGTTGCCCAACAATGATAAAATCCCTACGGCAAACGCAATATCTGTTGCCATGGGGATACCGGCGCCCGACATATTTTGGGTTCCCAGGTTAAACAAAATGAATAGGGCTGCGGGAACAATCATACCGCCAAGCGCACCAAAAATCGGGAGCGATGCGGTTTTCAGGTCGGCAAGTTCGCCAATATAGATTTCGCGTTCCAATTCAAGGCCGATAAGCAGGAAGAAAATAGCCATCAAACCATCGTTGATCCAGTGGGTAAGTGAATGGCTGCCCATCGGTTGGTTCCAAAAGTCGATATACGACACACTCCAAGCAGAATTAGCCAAGAACAATGAAACCGCGGTGGCAATAATCAACACAATTCCGCCTGCTTTTTCGCTTTCAAAAAATCCGGTAAAGAGTTTGGTGACTTTCATAGTTTTGGATAAAATACGCCTTAATCTCTCGAAGCGAGGATTTATAACTCAGACTTTTTTTAACACAGATTACACAGATTTTCACAGATTTGTTTCGCCATTTCGGCTAAAGCCTTGGGTTCACAGATTTTTTTTACACAATAAATGAATCTGTGAAAATCTGTGCAATCTGTGTTGATTATTTTGTAATCGTTTGTTTGCGGTCTGGCCCAACCGAGATGATTCTAATCGGGACTTCGACTTCGCTTTCTATAAAGGCAATGTATTCCTTAAGTTCATTAGGCAATTCATCGAATGTAGACATTCCTGTCAAATCGGCTTGCCAGCCTTTGAATTCCTTGTAAACCGGCGTCACGTTTTCGGGTTCGATATTGTACGGCAAATGGTCGATTTCGGCGCCTTGGTAATTGTAAGCGGTACAGACTTTTAAGGTTTCAAATCCGCTTAATACGTCGCCTTTCATCATCATGAGTTGCGTCACGCCATTGATGCGGACGGCATATTTTAGAGCGACCAAATCAAGCCAGCCGCAACGTCTTTTTCTTCCGGTAACCGACCCGAATTCATTGCCGATACTCGCCATCATTTCTCCGGCGTCGCCAAAATCCTCAGTAGGGAATGGGCCACTGCCCACGCGCGTGGTGTAGGCTTTGAAAATCCCATAGACTTCCTTGATTTTATTGGGAGCGATACCGAGTCCCGTACAGGCTCCGGCCGCGGTCGTATTCGATGAAGTAACAAACGGATAAGTTCCAAAATCTACATCGAGCAAAGAACCTTGCGCGCCTTCGCAAAGGATCGATTTCCCGGCTTTCTGCGCTTGGTGCAAATATTCTTCGCTGTCGATAAAGGTGAGTTTTTTGAGGTCTTCAATCGCGTCGAAGAATTCTTTTTCGAGTTCGGCGAGGTTGTATTGGATGGCCACGTCGTAGAACGCAATCATCGCTTCGTGTTTGTCGGCGAGTGCGCGATACCGTTCCTTAAAATCCGCGAGTTCAATGTCACCTACGCGGATACCGTTGCGTCCGGTCTTGTCCATATACGTCGGGCCAATGCCTTTGAGCGTAGAACCGATTTTGGCTTTGCCTTTGGCGGTTTCGGAGGCCGCGTCGAGCAAACGGTGCGTGGGCAAAATGAGGTGCGCCTTGCGCGAAATAATCAGTTTGTCTTTGAGGTTCAGGTTGAATTTAGCAAGTCCGTCCACTTCGCCTTTAAAAACCACGGGATCGATCACGACGCCGTTGCCAATGACGTTGATCGAGTTGGCATGGAAAATCCCCGATGGAATCGTACGCAACACGTGTTTGATACCGTCGAATTCTAAAGTGTGCCCGGCATTTGGGCCGCCCTGGAACCGCGCAATGATGTCATAGTTGGAGGTGAGTACGTCGACGATTTTTCCTTTTCCTTCGTCGCCCCATTGTAATCCTAATAGTAAGTCTGCCATTTTTTTGTTGAAAGTCGAAAGTAGAAAGTTGAAAGACCAGCACTTTCGGGGTTAGTTGTGTGTAGTTAGTTATTTATTGTTGTAGTTAGTTGTTTTGCGTTAGGGATTGCAGTGAAAATCCTTTTTGCGGCCGCAGCGCAGCGGAGGCCGTAAAAAGATTGCAGCGGAAAGCCCGGCGGCGGCTGAAAAGTGTTGTCGTTTATCGTGTTCTTCATAGCCGACGCAACGCCATTATTTTCCACTTTCATTGAGTTCCTTAAATGTCGGTACCGCGTCGGGATCCTTTCTTTTGCTGCCGTACAAATACAACGAGTGGTTGTGGATGTCGATGTTGAAAATTTCCTCAATGGTCTTTTTGATCGATTGGATGCGCGGGTCGCAAAACTCAATCACCTCACCCGAGTCGGTCATGATGATGTGGTCGTGGTTTTTGTCAAAATACGATTTTTCGTAATGCGCCTGGTTTTGGCCAAACTGGTGCTTGCGGACAAGCGCGCAATCGAGCAGCAATTCAATGGTATTGTAAAGTGTGGCGCGGCTCACGCGATAGTTCTTGTTTTTCATTTTGAGGTACAAATGCTCAATGTCAAAATGTTCCTCGCTATCGTAAATTTCCTGAAGTATGGCGTAGCGTTCGGGTGTTTTTCGGTGGCCTTTGGCTTCAAGGTACATCGTAAAAACGTTCTTTACGATCTCTTGATTTTTGCTGTTATCGGTGGAAATGAGTGTCATGCGGCAAAGGTAGGGAATAAGTTGCAGAGTTTCAAAGGTAGCATTTGGGAAACGTTGAAAGTTTTGAAGAAATAATTAACAGGGTACTGGAGTGCAGGAGTGCCTTAGTGCCTGAGCTTTGAAGTTGGGCGTTGCGCTGGCCGGAATTTTTTGGTTCACTTTAAATCTCTCCAAGCCATCGCCAGGTTGTCCGCACTCGCTTTTTTTGCGTTGCACTCCAAAAAGAGCTCAGACAATGCTGCCATCCTTAACGCAAGTCCCGTTAACCATTCATTATCCATTGTCTGTTACCAATTCATTCTCTAATTTTTCAAGCGTTTTTGCCATGCGCTCGATTTTTTCTTCTTCGGTTTTGGCCGAGAAGATCCAATCAATGATTTCTTTCTTCTTCGTTTCGGGATAATTTTCGAAGTGCTTGAGGAGCCTCGGCTCGTCGCGCAGGCACAGCAAGAAATCCTCCGGAATTACACTTTGCAGTTCGTCTAGGTACAAGGTAATTTTTACGGTGTCGCCGGCTTCTTTTTTAATTGCCTTCCGGATTTCGGTCTTCACGGCGAGGAACGTGCCTTTTTTCATCGACCAAATATTGAAATCCTTGAGTTCGTAGTCGTCGATGAAACCGCGTACGCGAACGGTGGTGCTGCCTTTTTTTCTGGGCAAATGCGGCATGGCCGGCATGGTGACAAAAGTCCAGCCGCCTTTGACGTCGGGTTTTTGCAGGAGGCAATGGTCGTCGAAAATCGGTTGTTCCATTTTAGGGTTCAGGTTACAGGGTTCAGGGACGGGGATTAGGCAGCTGCTGTTTTACCTTGCACCCTGCACCTAATTCTTATTCACTCGCGTCACCTTCTCAATCCCATCAATTTTCTTAATGTTATCAATGAGTTTCTTGAGGATGATATTGTTTTGTACAATCACCGTCACCTGGCCGTTGAAAATTCCGGCTTCGCCACTCAACGAGATGCTTTGTATGTTCACGTGCATGTTGTTCGAGATGACTTTGGTGAGTTCATTGGTCAATCCCATGCTGTCCATTCCGGTGATGTGCAGGATGGCTTTGAATTCTTGCTGCGAGGAGTCGATCCAGCGCGCCATGATGATGCGGTAGGCGTAATTGGATTGTAGTGAGATGGCATTCGGGCAATCCTTCTTATGCACCTTGATGCCTTCGTTGATCGTCACAAAACCAAACACTTCGTCGCCCGGAATCGGGTTGCAGCAAGTAGAGAGTTTGTAATCGAGTTTGTCCTGGTCGATCCCAAAAACGAGCATGTCGTAATTGCTTGAAATGACCTGACGGTGAATGTCTTCGTCGGCCGTCTGCGCTTTGCGCGAAATCTTACTCTTGAAAAAATTCATGAGCGTATTGCTCTTCTGCGCCGCGTAATCCTTGAGTTGCTGGTTTTCTATGGTGCCAATCCCCACGCGATAGAACAAATCAAGGCTGGTCTTGAGCCTAAAGAAATTCACAAGCTCGTTGATGACCTGTTCGTTGATTGTAATCTTGAGGTGCTTGAGTTTGCGCGTGAGCAATTCCTTGCCTTCCTCGGCGATCTTCTTGGTATTTTCGTTGAGTACGTTGCGAATTTTGTTCTTGGCGCGCGACGTGGTCACAAAGTCGAGCCAGTGCGCCGTAGGTTTTTGGTTGGGCGAGGTGATGATTTCAATCTGGTCGCCGCTTTTGAGCTCGGTGTTGAGCGGGACGAGTTTGCCGTTAACCCTTGTTCCCCTTGTCTTGATTCCAATTTCGGAGTGGATCGAGAACGCAAAATCGAGCGAAGTAGCGCCTTTGGGCAACGATTTGATTTCGCCTTTGGGCGTAAACACAAAGATTTCCTTGGCGTAGAGGTTCATCTTGAAATCCTCTACAAAATCGACCGCGTTGGTTTCTGAGTTTTCGAGCGCTTCCTTGAGCAAGTTGAGCCAGACATCCAATCCGCTTTCCTCCGTTGCACCTTGCTTGTATTTGTAGTGTGCCGCGTAACCTTTCTCGGCGATTTCGTCCATGCGTTCACTGCGCACTTGTATTTCTACCCAACGGCCTTTTGGCCCCATTACGGTGATGTGCAACGCCTCGTAGCCGGTTGACTTGGGCGACGAAATCCAGTCGCGCAAACGGCTTGGGCTTGGGCGATAATGGTCGGTGACAATCGAATAGATTTTCCAGGCGATGAATTTCTCGTCGTGCTGGTTGGATTTGTACACAATGCGCAACGCAAATTTGTCATACACCTCGTCAAAGCTCACATTCTGCGCTTTCATCTTGCGGCGTATCGAATAAATCGACTTGGGTCGGCCTTTGATTACGTAATCCACGCCTTCTTCGTCGAGCGATTTTTGCAGTACGTCAGAAATGTCTTTGATGTACGCGTCCTGTTCTTCCTTAGTTTCCTTGATTTTGCTCACGATGTCATTGTACACCGCAGGTTCGGTATATTTCAAACCCAAATCCTCGAGCTTGCTTTTGATGTTGTACAAACCCAAACGGTGGGCGAGTGGTGCGTAAATGTACAAAGTTTCAGAAGCGATTTTGACCTGTTTGTGTTCGGGCATCGATTCCATCGTCTGCATATTGTGCAAACGATCGGCGAGTTTGATCAGGATCACCCGTACGTCGTCGTTGAGCGTGAGCAGCATTTTCCTGAAATTCTCGGCCTGCATCGAAACGTTCAAATCCTTCTGGACTTGGGAAATCTTAGTAAGTCCTTCAACGAGCTGTGCCACTTTTGGGTTGAACATTCGTTCGATGTCGGCTACGGTAATTTCTGTGTCTTCCACCACGTCGTGCATGAGCGCTGCGGCGATTCCGGTGGCACCGAGGCCAATCTCCGAAGCCACAATTTTGGCCACGGCAATCGGATGGAAAATATAAGCCTCGCCCGATTTGCGGCGCTGGTCCTGGTGCGCATCCACAGCCACGTCAAACGCCTTGCGGATGAGTTTCTTGTCATCGGCACTCAGTGTTTGGTAACTGATGCGCAACAATTCCTTGTATTCCTTCGCAATCGCTTTGTTTTCCTTTTCTATATCAATTTCCACCATGGCTTTGTAGTTCAATTCTTATTCTTAAAAGTAAAGATAAGATTTGAGATGTGCAAGCGGTTATTTTTTTGGGCGTTCCCTGCGGGTCGGGCTGTACTTTACAATCTTTTTTAAATCTTCCTGTCGGTCAATTTAAAAAAGGATTTCCTCTGCCATCCCTAACGCGGGCGTTATTCTCTAATTCGGCATCGGTTTCACCAAAGTAAAATCTAAATCCTGAAAGTCGTAACTAAAATCCGTCAGCGGTGAGATCGGGTTCATCTTGAGGTTGGTGCGGTCGTCAGAAAATTTCAGGAACGCATCGGCGAGGAAACTGCGGTTGTTCCATTTCACTGCGAAAGTGTTGTCTTTGTAAAAGAAAACCTTACCGGCCAATTGCGGCGAACGCTTGGATTCAAAGTACAATTTTCCTTTCTTTTCTGTAAGGACCACCTCGCCAAACCAGTTGTCTTTGTAGGTTCCGGCGTATTTTTTAAAATCCACTGCGATTTTGTCTTTTTGGTTTTTGGCGACGGTTTGCCATACCTCGTCGGATATCTTGTCGGCGTGGTCTTCCTTTTCCTTGCGCTGGCTGCTGTATTTGGCCACATAGTCCTCAGACTGTATGCCCAGGTAACTGTCCTTAATCGTATTGGTAATGGCGGTAAACGCCGCACCCGATTGCTGGTTGGTGAGTACAATGATGCCCAGATTCAATTCAGGCAACATCGTCACTTGGGTCACGATGCCATCCAAACCACCGGTATGCCCAACTTGTAAAGTGCCTTTTACATCGGTGAGTTGCCAACCCAATCCATAACATTTAAAATGCGTGTTGTACGGTGGGTTGGGTGGGTTGTTCTCGATGGTTTGCGGTGTCCACATTTCAGTGTGCTGCTGTTCAGAGAACAGTCGGTTTTGCAGGTTGGGTCCGTATTTTCCAGACTGCAGTTGCGCGATGACCCATTTGCTCAAATCGTTCACACAGGTATAAATTCCGCCGGCTGGATCCAGGTGCGTGCTTTTATAGCGGGCAATCACCTTGAGTTTGCCATCGGTGGGCACATGCGGGACAATCACATTGCTGGTGTCTTTGAGCCTCGTGAAACTGGCTGCCGTATGGTTCATCTCCAACGGTTTTAGGATGCGACCTTCTACAAATTCCTGCCAGGTTTTACCGCTTGCGCGATGCAGGACTTCACCGGCCACGATGTACAACAAATTGTCGTAATCGTATTTCGCCCTAAAAGCCGAAACCGGTTTGAGGTACTGCAGGTTATGGATGATGTCTGCTGTGGTAAAATTATTCCCGTCGGGCCAAATCATCAAATCGCCCGCGCCAAGCCCAAGCCCGCTGCGGTGTGTGAGCAAATCCCGTATCGTGAACTCACTCGTCACATAGTCGTTGTACATTTTAAATTCGGGAATGTACTTTTTGACGGGATCATCCCATTTGATTTTACCTTCATCGACGAGTATCGCCAAAGCCGCCGTTGTAAAGGCTTTGCTGTTGGAGGCAATCCCAAATAAAGTGTTTTCGTCGACCGGCTGCCTGGTTATGATAGACCTTACGCCATAGCCTTTGGCGTGTATGACTTTGCCGTCCTTGACAATGGCAACCGCAATGCCCGGAACGTCAAACGTTTTGAGCGTACGCGCTACTACTTCATCAATTTTTTCAGCGCTGAGTTGCGCATTAACCTGGCCCACTAGAGCCAGCATCAAAAACACTACATACTTTTTCATATCCAAAAATTATTTAAAATCACGCTGCCGTTTGGCTTCAAATATTAAAATAGCCGCAGCAACAGAAACATTCATCGAGTCAATTTCGCCTTGCATCGGAATAATGATGTTTTGGGTAGCCGCATCGCGCCACGCAGCAGTAAGTCCGGTGGCTTCGGTACCCACGACTAGGGCAGTAGGATTCGTATAATTTTGGGTATGATAGGGGGTCGAATTTTGTAAAGTGGCGCAGTAAAAATTGATGTTGCGCTGTTGGAGGAAGCCAATAATTTCGTCGGTACTTCCTGTGGCTATTTGGTTGGTGAACAAGCCACCCACGCTCGAGCGCACGATATTGGGGTTGTACAAGTCGCTTTTGGGGTTGGCGATGATTACCGCGTCAAGGTGGGCTGCATCGGCAGTACGCAAAAGAGCACCAATGTTTCCGGGCTTTTCGGGTGCTTCGGCAATCAGGATCAAAGGGTTTTCAGTCAATTGTAAATCTTCGAGCCGTAAGGATTTGGTTTTTGCTACAGCTAAAATCCCTTCGGTGGTGTCGCGGTAGGCGAGTTTTTGGTAGACTTCTTTGGTGATTTCAATCCGCTGGATGCCTTGTGAAAGCCTAGAAAATTCGGCTTCCGAAACCAATTCGGGTAAAAATAGGATGGTCTCGATCTCGTAATTTCCCTTGATGGCCAATTCAATCTCGCGCTTTCCTTCGATCAGGAACGTACCGGTCTGTTTGCGTGCCTTTGCTTTTTCTTGCAATTGCACCAAAGATTTTACAAGCGGATTCTGGACTGATGAAATAATTTTCAAGCGAAAAAATACTAAGGTTCTGAGAGGCTAAGTTACTGCGTTTTTTGACATATCAAACTACAAAATGCCGCGTGCCTTGATTTCCAGGTATTTGTTGATGCTGTCTAGTGTAAGACTTTCTGGCTGGGTAAGTACCGAGTAAATGCCGTATTTTTTAAGCTCGCTAACAATGAGGCGCTTTTCGAACGCAAATTTTTCGGCGATGACCTTATCGTACACGTCCTGAATTGTCTCTGTTTTTTTCTGGATGAGCGCGTCGAGTTCGGTATTATTAAAGAAAACCACCACCAATAAGTGGCTTTTGGCGATGCCTTTGAGGTAAGGCAACTGCCGGTGCAGACCGTCAAGCGTCTCGAAATTGGTGTAGAGTACAATGAGGCTGCGTTGGTTGACGTTCTTCCTGATATCGGCATACAAACGACTAAAATCGCTCTCAAAAAAGTCGGTTTTGATGTTGTACAAAGTCTCGAGTATTTTCTGCATCTGCGACGACCGTTTCTCGGCTACGACACGGTTCTCTACCTTTTTAGAGAATGCAAATATGCCTGCCTTGTCTTGTTTTTTGAGGATCACATTTGATAAAACCAGCGTCGTATTGATCGCATAATCCAACAAACTCAAGCCATTGAATGGCATTTTCATCACGCGGCCTTTGTCTATCACCATATACACCGACTGCGATTTTTCGTCCTGGAATTGGTTGACCATAAGTGCATTCTTCTTGGCTGTGGCGTTCCAGTTCAGGGTACGCAAATCATCGCCTTGCACGTATTCCTTAATCTGTTCAAACTCCATCGTATGCCCGATACGCCTGATTTTCTTTAGGCCGTACTGGAACAGGTTGTTCGAGAACGCAATCAAATCGTATTTGCGCAACTGGATGTACGACGGATACGTAGGCACCATTTGGTGGTTGTCGAATTTAAAACGGCGCGCAACCAGTCGTAAAGGCGAGGAAACGTAGACATTTAAGTTGCCAAATTCATATTCGCCGCGTGCGGTCGGGCGCAGTTCGTATTGAACGCTTTCTTGCGATGAAGCCGCGATTTTCCTACGGATCTCAAAATTCCTAACCTGAAACTGAAACGGGATTTCATCAATGATTTTCACCGAAATAGGGAAGGTGTAGTAGTTTTTAAGCTGCACCTCAATGGGATTTTGGTCGCCGTTCGACAACTTCTCTGGCGTGTGCCGCGAAGCTGCAATGCCGTTGTTGGCAAGAAATAGGATCAGGATATCCAACACCAGCAAGGTAAGCAGCATATAAAACAGGTACCAGACCGCATTGTAAAGTACCGGAAACAAAAACGCGCACACGAACAACGCTATGATGCCCAGTAGCATATAGAAGAAGAAGTTGTTAATGTAGAGTTGTTTGATGAGCTTCATGAAAAAGTGCCTGAGTGCCTGAGTTGATGGATTACCTTGGTATTTCTACCATTTCGAGGATTTGACGAATAATTTCACTGCTGCTGATGCCTTCCATTTCACGTTCGGGCGCTACGATAACGCGGTGCTGTAAAACCGGGATGGCCGCTTCCTTGATGTCTTCGGGCGTCACGAAATCCCGTCCGTGGATGGCTGCAAAACCTTTGGCCGCATTGAGTATCGCGATCGAGGCGCGCGGTGACGCACCCAAATACAAAAAGCCGTTTTCACGCGTATTGACCACGATTTTGGCGATGTATTCTACCAGTTGTGGTTCGATAATGATTTGTTTGACCAGCGATTGGTAACTGCGGATTTCGTTAGCAGATAAAACCGCTTGGATGTTTTCGAGCTTGCCGTGGTCCTGTAGCGAATGTTCGCGTTGGATGATCGTGATTTCTTCGGCGAGTTTTGGGAAATCGATAGAAATCTTAAACAAGAAACGGTCAAGTTGCGCTTCTGGCAAACGATAGGTTCCTTCTTGTTCAATTGGGTTTTGCGTGGCGATGACCAAGAACGGTGTATCCATGATGTAAGCCGAACCATCTATCGTAATTTGGCGTTCTTCCATGACTTCAAACAGCGCGGCTTGTGTTTTGGCGGGAGCGCGGTTGATTTCATCGATCAGGATCAGGTTTGAGAAAATGGGTCCTTTGCGGAACTCGAATTCCGATTTTTTAAGGTCAAAAACCGACGTGCCCAGGATGTCCGACGGCATCAAATCGGGTGTGAACTGAATCCGGCTAAAACCAATGTCTAGCGTACGCGCAAGGAGTTTGGCGGTGATGGTTTTGGCCACGCCGGGAACACCTTCTAGCAATACGTGGCCGTTGGCCAATATCGCCACGAGCATCTGGTCTACCATTTTGTGCTGGCCCACGATCACGGTTTCTATTTGCTTTCGGATGCCGTTGATGTGCGCGAGCAATGGCGCAAGGTCTATACGGGATTCAAAATTGACGTTGTCGTTTGATGCGGGCTCATTTTGGATGTTCGGTATATTTTCGGGTTGTTGGTTCTCTTCCATATTTTAGTTCTTAAATTTTACTTCATGGTTTTTAGCTGTAAGCCTTAAGCTATAAGCTTGCAAGCTACAATAATTTTTCAATCGCATTGTTAATCTGTATCAGGTCTTCGGCGATGCTGTTGTGCGGGCTCCGACGGTGCGTGTTAATCAGGAAAACCGCCTGTTTGATATCGTGCATTTCTTTTCCTGACTTGAGGTGTAGTTTTTTCACGAATTCATCGTCGAGCTTTGTGGTATCAATCAAATATTCATTGCGGATTTTTTCAAGGAAATAAATGATTTTCTTATTGATGATGTTGTCGTGGTCGCCTTCCTGGAAATAAAGGTTCCCGATTGATTTGGTGAAATCGACTGTCGTATTGCCCAATGGAGCAATAATCGGCACCACCCGTTGCTTGCGTTTGGCATTGAACAAAATAAACACAAACATGCCCAGCAAAAACAAGTACCAAGCGGCTTTTAGCGCGGGTTGGCTGGTAATATAACGCAAGGGCGAGCTTGAAATGACCTCGCCATCCTGCTGCTTCCTGAACCAAAAAATGTTGCCTTCGGGCACGTAAGACAGTACTTTTTCGGCGTATCGATAATGGTCTTTCTTGAGCAAATGAAAGTTGGTAAAGGCCGTGGGCTGCGTATGCAAAAAGACGATGCCATTTTTATAACGCACCTTGATGAAATTCACGCGCGTACTGTCGCCACTTTGGTAGCCAAGGATGGTCGTGTTCGTCGTATCTATTTTCGAGAAATAGTTATTCCCCACACCTTCCAGGATGTTGTATTTGTTTGTGCCGAGTTTGGGATTCGTAACCCAATTGAAAATGCTGTCCGAGTATTTGAAATCGGCATCCATCTCTACATGTAAAGAATCGAGCAGCTCATCGGGCAGCACACGCGCACTTAGGAAAGCCGAGTTGCCGTGGCTCACGAAATAGCACATTTCCTTGATCGACTCGCTGTCTATCGTTGAATACTGGTTGATGTTGAAAATACAGCCTTTTACCGTGTAATCATTCACGAGCGAATCGTAATCGTACAACGACTCCAAGTATTCATACGGCGTAACGCTGTGCCGGGTTAGTTTGCGTCCTTTGAGCAATTGGTCGGCCTCGTGGTCAAAGACGTAGAGCCCAAGCGGAATCTTGTCGGTAACCGAATACGTGGGCGTCCAGTCAATCGGCTTGGGTTGGGTACTGTCATAAGCAATCGTGCCGATCAAAATCAGCAGCAGCAACGCTATGTATATTTTGACCTGCCTATTCATGTCCTACTGATTGGATTGCGGTTTCAAAAGCAGTGCGTGTTTTTTTGTAAGTGGCGTCATCGAGCTCGAATTCACCGTACCAAACATAATCATACAAATACGAAACGTACGCGAAACGGTCTTTGGCCGCCGCGCTTTTTATTTCGCGATAGTAATCCGAGTTGGTCTTTTCAATGTCCCATTCAATCATCTGCCGGTCGGTCATCTTTTGGAGCAGCCACAAGTAATAATAACGGATTTCGAGTCGTTTGTCGCCCGATTGCTGCGCGGTCGCGATGAGCTTTTTAAAATCCTGGAGGTGTATGTTGTTTGCGATATCGTCGTAGCGGATGATCTTCGTGTCAGAACTTCTCCCAAAAATCCATCGACCTTCCTTGTTGAGGAGTGCCTTGGCGATCAGGTAAATCACAAACACTACAATGAGCACCGCGATACTTTTGAGTACGATTTCTACCGCATGCATCGAATCGGCGTCGTTGGTAAAATTGAAGAAGTTCCTAAAAATGTCGGCGAGCCATTCTTTGAATCGGTCCCAGGCGTTTTTCTCGGGCGCTTTAAATTCGTAGATGAACTCGGCGTCGCGGTATTTTTGTTTGAAGTCCTTCGGGAAGGTGTTTAAGATAATTCGAGAGGAATCGACAGCGGGAACGGGCAAAACTTCGGCTTCCACCGTAGTTGGGTTGTCCTGCGCACTCGCGTTCAAGGACCATAAACAGGCCAATAAAAACAGCCATTTAATCACGAGCAGCCTGTATTTTTTGGTGTACCACAAACGGATAGACCAGGTAGTAATAGGCTATGGCCGACAAAGTCCCTAAAATGATCAGGCAACTCAGCCAATTTTCCATGTCTATAGAATAGCGTGTGATGAAACCTTCGAGAAAACCCGCCGAAATCGTAAACGGGAAGGTGCTCAGGAAAATCTTAAGCCCGTCTTTAAAGCCAATCTTAAACGAATTGATACGCGAGTACGTATTTGGGAATAGGATAGAAGCACCGAGTACAAAACCCGCTGCAGCTTCTATTATCATTGCAAATATTTCCATCGACCCGTGGATCCAGATGCCGCGCACGCTTTCCCAAAAGACACCTTCCTTAAAAAACATATATTGGAATGCCGCCAAGCGTATAGCTTCATTGGCCAATTTGTAAAACGTCCCGATACCGCCGGTGACACCTAAAATAAAACTCATTGTCCCGACCTGAAGGTTATTGAGCGTGATGCTGATTGCGCTTCCCCAATTGCTTCCTGATTTGTAGATGGCGACGGGATTTCCATCTTTGATGTTATCGAGCGTCAGGTTTACGTATTCGTCGCCCATCATCAACCTGATAAAATCCATGTCGTAACGTGCCGAAACCACTCCTATGGCCAGTGTCGCGAAAAACAAAATAAACGCATACAGCACATATCGTTTGTATTGGTAGACGAGCAGCGGGACTTCGGTCTCGAAGAAATATCGGATGCGATTGCGCTCGGTACGCTTGGTCTTGTAAATTTTCTGGAAAACCTGCGAAGCCAGATGGTTTAGGTACACCACCGTCTTGCTTTTCGGGTAATAAGTCTGGGCATAAGACAGGTCGTTGACCAAATGAATGTAGAGGCTCGCCATTTCATCAGGATTTTTTTTAGATTTACCAAAAATGGCCAGCTCAAATTCGAGCCATTTTGCTTTATTTTGTTTTATGAAGGCGACTTCTCTCATTGGGGCTAAAATATAAAATATGTCAGAACTAACTATAAATACCACACAAAATGTAAATATTAATTTTACGGCCGCTACCGTTGGCGATCGCATCCTCGCTTTTCTCATTGACCTTGCCATTAAGGTGGCGTATTTCATAGTTGTTTACGGAGTTTTTTTTTACTGGCTTGGTATCGACAGGGTAATCGGACAGATGGATTACTGGTCGCAAAGGGCTGTGATTTCAGTATTTTTCCTCCCGGTGATGCTGTACTCGATCACGCTCGAGAGTTTGTTCGAAGGACAAAGTTTCGGCAAGAAGCTGCTGCGCATCAAAGTGGTCAAGATCGATGGTTACCAGGCCAGCTTTGGCGATTACCTGATCCGTTGGTTTTTCAGGATCATCGATATCTCGATGCTCAATGGTATGGTCGCGCTGATCGCCATCATCTCAAGCAAGAAAAGTCAGCGTTTGGGCGACATGACAGCAGGAACGGCGGTAATTACGCTGCGTAACAAGGTTACCATCAACAGTACGATATTAGAAGACATCGGGCAGGAATATGTGCCGGTGTATCCGCTCGTAATCAAACTCTCAGACAATGACATGCGCATCATCAAGGATACCTTTCAGTTTGCAAGGGCGAAAAACGATCTGGAAACCATGGAGAAACTAAGGATTAAGATTGAAGCCGTGACCGGAATCAAAAAGCAATTGTCGGGTACCAACGCAGACTTTATCAGTACCATCCTTAAAGATTACAACTACTACACCCAGAACATGTAATCAGCTGCGGGTAAGGTACACAAAGCCAGTTAACGGTTCGGGATAGTCGGTATCATTGAGTTCGAGGACGTAGAAGTAAGTGCCGTCGGGCACATGCGCCTGACTAATTTGAACACCTTGGTTGGCCTCGCCGTCCCAATCGGTCGAGTTGTTGTCGCCTGTCCAGACCTTGTAGCCCCAACGGTTGTAAATCGACAACCTGAAATGGGTAAACACGTCGCGCAAGCCTTCAATAAAAAAAGTATTGTTGTACGCATCGCCATTGGCCGATACAAAGTTGTAGACAATTGGCGGGCATTTTCTGGTGCGCAGTTCAAACGAAGTGACATCGAAGCAACTGCCGTTGTCGACCTTGACAAAAATCGTCATCGGTGTACCGGGCGCGTTGTAATTTTGGATGTCGGTGATGGCGTTTTGGTTGGTTTGCAAATCCGCAATCGAAGTGTAAAATGAAATCACGCTGGGCGGACTGGTTTGCAGCAGGTTCTCATAGACAGAAAAATCGAACAGTCCTTTACCGAGTCCTTTGTTGCAACTCCATAAAGGCTGCAAGGGTGGCAACGGTGCCGAGGTGCCAAGCGTTACCGTAACCCGGGTGTTGTTGTTGGCTTCGTTACTTTCAATGACCACGCCTTGCGAAGAGCCGTCATCGTCTACTACAAAAACCAACTCGAAACTATCGGGGAAATCGTCGGGAATTGTAAGCGAGACCGTATCCGATTCGCTACCATTGATGGCAATAGGAGCGAGGGTTTGGGTTTGCGCGACTAAAATTCCGTTGGCGTAAATGGCAATCGGGACACCGCCCTGCAGGACATTGGAGGCATTCACGTTGTATACGGTATAATCGACGGTGACCAGCCGCGAATTGCAAGGCACATTCACCTGGTCGATTGCAATCGTAGCGTCGGGCAATTGGCTGTTGAGTTTGGTAACGATGCAATTGATCATCACAAAATCCTGTCCCGAAGTCAATTGGATGTTGGCCGAAGTATCGCCGATATTGATGTTGTTCTGAATGTCGTACACATCCAGATCCATATTGTACAGCGTATCCGAACCTGTAAAACTGTTGGTACCGTTGAACGCGTTATTGGACGGATTGAGTGTATTCTGCAAGACATTCCCGTTGATAGAAAGCGTTTCGTTGACCGAGATATTCTTATCGCCCTCCCAAGCCACAAATCCAATCTTGGCACCCACATTGTCGATCACATTGAGGTTGCCCAGGATTATGTTGATGGTATTGGGTACGCCTTCGAGGCCGTCGTAAATATTGATTTGGTTGAGTGGCAGGTTTGGATTCTCGTAAACGATGACAATCGCCCATCCTCCAAAGTTCCCGCCCGACGGGCAATAAGGGTCGATGATTGCCGAGAGGTCGAGTTCGGAAAGGGTGTAAAGGCCGTCGCCGGTTGCCATTACCTGGGCGGTGACTTCGGTGAAAGCAGCAAAACATGGCAAGCCCCGCGGATTCAGGATACTAAAGGTGCGTTGGGCAGCAATGTCCTGCCCGTTGAGTTTGACGTTGAAATCGCCACTGCCAGAACCGGCCCAATACAAATAGGCGTTTTGGATGCTGTTGCCCGAACCCAGGTTGAGTGTGGCCGAGGAACTGTTGAGGATGGTGCACGGCGGACTGGGTTGCCCCACGATACTGTTGTTCTCTATCGAATTGAGCGTATTGCCAATGAAAACGAAATCGTAACGCCCACTGAACTGCGTATAAAGCGAGACATCCTGCGCAAAAGCTGCACCCGAAACGTACATAGCCACAATAAACAGCAATAGACGTAGTTTTGTTTTCACGGCTCTTTTTTTTAGGAGTTTAAAAATAGGTATTTTTTACAAGGATTTTAAAAATTAGCCGGTTAAAAACAAACGCGTTGAAATATTTGAGTAAATTTCGACGCCTAATACTACTCGATTGAAACGCGTCAAAACCATCGCCCGAACCCCGCTGTTTAAAGTCACTTCGCTCAATGGCGTTAGTGTTTTGCTCAGAATTGGGAGCGGGCTTATCACTTCTAAATTGCTCGCGATATTCATAGGCCCGTCTGGGATGGCGCTCGTGGGTAACCTGCGTAATTTTCTTACCGCTACCGAGACGGTGGGTTCTTTGGGTTTCCAGAATGGCGTGGTGAAGTACGTTGTTGAACTCAAGGACAACGCCGAAGGTTTGCGCCGCTTTATTGCCACGGTTTTTTTGAGCCTGATTGCGGTAGTTTTGGTACTGGCGCTGCTATTGTTGTTTTTGGCGCAGCCTTTAAGTGCGGCCGTTTTTGGATCTGGGAAGGATTATGCCGCCGTCTTTCGGATACTGGCACTTGCGCTGCCGTGGTATGTAGTGAGTGTAATGCTGCTTGCGGTAATCAATGGTTTGGGGAAGTTTCGTGAGGTGATCCGGATTAATATATGGGGCAACCTTATCGGGTTACTGTTGTCGGGCTTGATGATTTGGAAGTTGGGCACTTTTGGCGCCTTGTTGTCGCTGGTGTTGCCGCCGGCACTGTTGTTTTTTATCAGTTTTTACTTCATCAATAAGGAGATTCGTTTTGTTTCGATGCTGTCATTTGCGGCTTTCGATGCGCAGGTGATCAAAAACCTCTCGGCCTATTCGCTGATGACTTTGGTGGCTGCCTTATGCGGACCGTTGGTTTTACTGGCCATCAGGAATAACGTCATTGCAAACCTGGGTATTGAACAAGCGGGTTATTGGGAAGCCATGAATAGATTGTCTACCTATTACCTAATGTTTATCTCTTCTATATTGAGTGTGTATTTTTTTCCGAAACTCGCTTTCGCGACGAGCGACAAGGCAACCAAAAATGTGTTCAGGAGTTATTATACCGGCATAATGCCTTTGTTTGCGATAGGTTTGGGAGTACTATATTTGTTACGGTCTTTTATCGTGCACACGCTGTTTACGCCCGAGTTCTTACCGGTCACCGCTTTATTTGCGTGGCAATTGGTTGGCGATGTGTTCAAGGCGGCTTCACTGATTTTGGGCTACCAGTTTTTCGCGAAGAAACTTACGGTGGCCTTTATCGTTACCGAGTTGCTGTCATTGACATTGTTGTATGTGCTCAGCCGTTTACTCACTGAATCGTATGGGATTGAAGGCGTGGTGATGGCGCATGCGTTTACGTATTTTGTTTATTTGTTGGTGCTGGTGTGGTATTTTAGGAAACGGTTGTTTTGATAACAGGATATTTTACAAGAGAGGGCGTTTTTTTTAGGGGAACCAGGTCACAAACGTTCGTTAACACTCTAGGTAGTTTTTCCAGAGTATGGGTTTTGAAATAAATTGTATTTTACCTTCAGGGAAGGGGTGGGTGTATCCCTTAACGAAAACGAATAAATCTGAAGTGCAGAAATTCTACTTACTATGTTAATTGTCACGTTCCCTAAATATAGAAAGGTCTGTTCTGGTACTCTAACGTAATCCCAGGCATTCAACTGACTTGTTAAAGCAAAAAAAAGGATGCTGTTAAGCATCCTTTTTCAATTGAGGTTCATTCTAATTATAATGCAGTGATGATAAATTCACTACGTCTGTTAGCTTGGTGTTCTTCTTCTGTACATTGAACGCCGTCGGCACATTTGTTAACCAATCGGGTTTCTCCGTAACCTTTTCCGGTCAAACGGTCGGCATTGACGCCATTGGCTACGAGCCAGGCTACAGTAGATTTTGCCCTTCTGTCAGACAATTTCTCATTGTATTTGTGCGAGGCGCGGCAATCGGTATGCGAACGTACATCGATTTTCATGTTTGGATATTGCTTCATCACGTCGAGGATTTTCTCTAGCTCTAAAGCAGCGTCAGGACGGATGTTCCATTTGTCGAGGTCAAAGTAGATGATTTTGATTCCGAATGCCTTGGCCAAATCGTCGCCTACGGTCACCGGTTTTACTTTTTTCTCTAACTGGATCGGAAGATCTGTTTTTCCGGTGGTTTTAGAAATCGTAATTTTTTGCTCTTTGGTTTCGTAGAGTTCTTTTTCGGCCCTTACATAATAAGGTTTTCCACATTCTACAGTTCCCATATCGTAGAAACCTTTGTCGTCAGACATCACTTCTTTGAGTTTGTTGAACTTGTCGTCGAACAAAGTCACCTTTGTGTTGGCCAATACTTCTCCGGTTTCAAGGTCGGTAACGATACCCGATAAAGTCTGCTCGCAAACCAATTTACGGGTTTCGAGGAATTTGTAGATGTCATCAAAGCCCAATCCACCATCGCGGTTAGACGATAGGAAACCTTTTCTGGTTTTGGTGTCGATCAGGTAGGCGAAATCATCCTTAGGAGAGTTTGCCGGTTCGCCAACGTTGATTGGCGCTGCAAAAGTACCGTCTTCTTTGAGTTTGGCCATAAAGATATCCAAGCCACCAAGGCCAGGATGTCCGTCTGTGGCAAAATACAATTCATTCTCATCGGTCATCGTTGGGAACGTTTCTTTTCCTTCTGTGTTGATGGTTGGTCCAAGATTTTCGGGCGTACCGAAAGTATCTCCGTTAATGCTTACCTTCCACAAATCCGATTGTCCGCGTGTACCTTCCATATCAGAAGCAAAATACAAGGTTTTTTCGTCGGCACTCAAAGTGGGGTGCGCTACGCTGTGGTTGTTGCTGTTGAATGGCAATTCTGTAGCATCCGACCATTTGTCGCCTTCCAATAAAGTGGCTTTGTAAATCTTCAATAGGGTAGTGCGGTTGGCGTCTTTGCCTTTCTTACCGTTGTTGAAGTTGTTGCGGGTGAAATACATGGTTTTGCCATCTTTGGTAAACACTGGCGTGTCTTCGTGGAATCTCGAGTTGACGTTTTTGGCGAATTTAACCGGGGCAGCAAGTGCGCCTTCGGGTGTGTTTTCGGCCGAATAGAGATTCAGGAAGTATTGGTTGTTCCATTTGTGTTTCTTTTGCGAGAAGTTTCCGGTATCACGCGACGAAGCAAAAACGACTTTGTTTCCAAAGAATGCACTACCGTAATCAGAATATTTGGTATTGATTCCGGCATCTTCAATCTTGTATCTGCCCGAGTTGGCTTTGATCTCGTCCATATAGTCCTGTTTAGACTTGTAGAGCTTTGCGCGCACATCATCTCCCGATTTTTCGGCAAACTTGGCCATCATTTGGTCGGCTTTAGTATAATTCTTAACCGATTTCAGGGTTTGTGCATAACGGTAGTAGTACTCGGGATCGACGTCTGTACCCATGGCAAACAATTCGTCGTACCATTTGTTGGCTTTGTCGAGTTCGGCATTGAAATAATAGGCGTTACCCAATTTCATGAACATCTCGGCCGATTTGTATCCTTTGGCTGCAACGCGCTCGTAGGTTTTGGTAGCGTCGATATAGGCATACTTGTCGTACTGCTTATCGGCTTTTTTACCCCCGGCTGGCTGTTTCTCCTGAGCGAAGCCCACTGTGGCAATCAGACTCAAGAACGTTATAAATAGTATTGCTTTATTTTTCATGATGTTGCAGTTTTAGAAGAATCGAGGGGATATGATTTTGTTATAGTTGTTGAATAGTTCATACCGTAAGAAAAACTCGTGCGAACCTTTGTTGTAGTTTCTCAAATTAGTGGTTTCATGATCATATCCATAACCGATAAATAAACCGTCGGTGATTTGAAATCCTGCCAGTCCACTGATCGCTGCATCCATACGGTAAGCCGCACCAATCGTGAACCTTTCAAAGAATAAGGCGTTGGCAGAAAGGTCTAACTGAAGCGGTGCCCCAGGAACCATTTTGGCCAAAACTGCCGGTTTCAATTTCAAGTTCGCGCCAAGTTCAAATACATGTCCTGCGATGAAATAGTAGTTGATCCTGTCAACAAATATAGCTTTTACATTGTCATCGTATTTGTTTTTGGTTTCGATAAAGTTGGGTACCGATACTCCGATGTAGGTTTTATCAGAATGCCAATAAACCCCCGCTCCGATATTAGGAGAAAATTTATTGAAACCTTGTAGCGATGGATCTACAGGCGTTTCAGGATTCAATTTATTCCTGTCCAGATTGAAGAAGTTTCCGGTTCCCTTGATACCGAACGACATTCTCCAGTTTTCTGAAGTAGGTACCCAGTAAGATACATCAACAGAGATGGCATTTTCCTGCGTTGGACCGATACGGTCGTTTACAAAGGATAGGCCCACTCCCAATTTGCTGTCGTTGATAGGGGTGTTCAGCGATACCGCGTTAGTGGTAGGCGCGCCGTCCATCTGAACCCACTGCGAACGATGCAATAAGAACAAACTCATAGCTCCTCTCGATCCGGCATAACCGGGATTGACGTTGATCGTGTTGTACATGTACTGCGTGTATTGCGAGTCTTGCTGGGCAAAACTAGTCGCCGCCGTCAACATCAAAGCGAAAATTAGTATTCTTGTTTTCATTAGTCTTTGTTTTTATCCTGAGGGTTTTGACGCCCTCAGGAGTTAGATTTGAGTGGTTATTATCTGGTCAAATATAGGTATCCTTGCAATTCTGCGTTCACATTTCTATTAGTTCTTGCATCAAAATACTTGATGATGTAGAAATAGGTTCCGGTTGGTAGCTCTTGGCCTGCGCCGATAGTGGCTCTTCCTTCTGATCTTCCGCTGAACACACGTGTCGCATTGTCATATTGTTGCGTTTCGAATACCAATACGCCCCAACGGTTGTAGATTTCTACCGAGTTGGTTGGGTAGCAAATGAATTGGTCAATCTGTTCAATCACAAAGTTCTCGTTGATTCCGTCATTGTTGGTTGAGATGGCGTTGTGAACCAAAAGGTCAGAACAAGCCGGATCAAGCGGACAGTTGTCGTCAACAATCATCGTCAATTCAAATACTTGGTCGCAACCTCCCGCATTTGGGATGGTGTAGGTAAACAGGTGGCCACCAACGCTAATGTTAAGCGGTTTGAATATTGAACCGTTCAAGGCATTGTTAGTGATAACCTCGGCATCAATAGTTGTCCAGGTTCCTCCAACCGTTCCAGAAGGCAGGTAAGCGTTAAGATCCCATGTTTTATCCAAGTCATTGTTACAATCTGCATCTGTGCTGCTCAATGGAGTAGGTCCACTGTTTGGCGTTACGACAGCATTTTGTGGTACCACGATTACGTTTCCGTTTCCGTCATCAAATGTCCAGTTTACTACATAAGTTCCAGGAACATTGTAGAAAGTAGGATCGGTTGTCGTACCTACGATACCTCCGCCAACACAGCTGTCAGTGGTGCTAGGAGCAGGAACTGTTACAGCACATTGTCCGGTAACATCTGCCAATACAGGGATATCAGGGTTTGTGGTGTCGTCAATGATTACGGTTTGGTTGGCTGTGAAGCTGTTTCCGTTTCCATCGCTGAATGTCCATTGTACGATGAACGTACCTTGTGTGCTGTAAGTAAGCGGATCAGCTGTTGTACCGGTAACAGTACCAGCACAAAGGTCTTGAGCCGTCGGAACCGGAACGGTAGCCGAACATTGTCCAACTACGTCAGCCAATACCGGAGCAACCGGAGCCTGAGTATCACGTACCGTGATCATTTGTGTTGCTGTCGAAGCATTTCCACAAGCGTCAGTCGCAGTCCATGTTCTTACTACGGTGTAAGAGCTGTTGTTTCCTGGTGTGTTGACATCGACGAAAGTCAAGGTCACTGCAGAACCACAAGCGTCTGTTGCAACAGCTTGGTCAAACTGAGGTGTTGCAGGACATTCGATGGTTGAATCTCCAGGCAAGCCAGAGATAACAGGAGCTGTTGTGTCTTCTACATTGATGGTTTGTGAGGCGGTTGAAACGTTTCCACAAAGATCGGTAGCGGTCCATGTTCTGGTTACAGCGTAAGATCCGGCGCAAGCACCGTTTACAGTTGTATCGGCAGAAGTCAACGTGAATGCTCCGTTACAGTTGTCGGTAGCGGTTGCTACGGCAAAGTCAGGAGTTTGTCCACAACCTATAGTCGATGTAGCTGGCAATGCAGCGATAACCGGAGCTTCAGTATCACTTACTGTGATTACTTGAGAAACCGATGAGGTATTGTTACAAGCATCGGTGAATGTCCATGTTCTAGTGATTACAAAAGAGTTGGCACAAGCACCGGCCACGATCGCGTCAACACCTTGGGCGGTGATTTGGTCGTTACAGTTGTCGGTTGCAGTAAGTGAAACCATTGTAGGTACCGCATCGGCACAAGCTACAGTTACGTCAGCAGGAGCAGCAGGAGCTACAGGCGCTTCAGTATCATTTACGGTGATTACTTGAGACACTGTTGAAGTGTTGTTACAAGCATCTGTAAAAGTCCAGGTTCTTGTGATTACAAAAGAGTTGGCACAAGCACCGGCTACGATTGCATCAACACCTTGGGCGGTGATTTGGTCGTTACAGTTNNGTCGGTTGCGGTAAGTGAAACCATTGTAGGTACTTCGTCGGCACAAGCGACAGTTACGTCAGCAGGTACTTCTGGAGCTACCGGCGCTTCAGTATCGTTTACAGTAATTACTTGAGACACTGTTGAAGTGTTGTTACAAGCATCTGTAAAAGTCCAGGTTCTTGTGATTACAAAAGAGTTGGCACAAGTACCGGCTACGATTGCATCAACACCTTCGGCGGTGATTTGGTCGTTACAGTTGTCGGTTGCAATAAGTGAAACCATTGCAGGTACTTCGTCGGCACAAGCTACGGTGATAGCAGCAGGCGCTTCAGGAGCAACCGGAGCTTCAGTATCGTTTACAGTAATTACTTGAGACACTGTTGAAGTGTTGTTACAAGCATCTGTAAAAGTCCATGTTCTTGTGATTACAAAAGAGTTGGCACAAGCACCGGCTACGATCGCATCAACACCTTCGGCGGTGATT
>DLHP01000008.1:0-42263 GCA_002483285.1 Flavobacterium sp. UBA7665 | reverse complement strand
GTCGGTTGCGGTAAGTGAAACCATCGCAGGTACTTCGTCGGCACAAGCTACGGTGATAGCAGCTGGCGCTTCAGGAGCCACCGGAGCTTCAGTATCGTTTACAGTAATTACTTGAGACACTGTTGAAGTGTTGTTACATGCATCGGTGAATGTCCAGGTTCTTGTGATTACAAAAGAGTTGGCACAAGCACCGGCTACGATTGCATCAACACCTTCGGCGGTGATTNNTGGTCGTTACAGTTGTCGGTTGCAGTAAGTGAAACCATTGCTGGCACTTCGTCGGCACAAGCTACAGTGATAGCAGCTGGCGCTTCGGGAGCAACCGGAGCAGTTACGTCATTTACAGTGATGGTTTGTACTGCAGTCGAGCTGTTGTTACAAGCATCGGTAAATGTCCAGGTTCTGGTAATTACATAAGCGTTAGGACAAGCACCTTGGGCAATCGCATCGACTCCTGTAGCAGTGATGATACCTGCACAAAGGTCGGTAGCAGAAAGCTGGATCGCGGCAGGAACCTCGTCAGCACAAGATACAGTTACATCAGCCGGTGCTTCTGGAGCAGTAGGAGCAGTAACATCTTGTACCGTAAAGGTAGCCGAAGTCGTAGTAGCATTTCCACAAGCGTCGGTAGCAGTAAAGATTACCGTTACGGCAGCCGAACAGTCGTTGCCTAAGGCATTAAAGTCGTTGGTCCAGATTACATCAGAACAAGTGTCTGTTGCAACAGCACCACCGTTGTTGGCGAGCCATTCGTTAAGCGCGTTCTGGCTTCCTGTACCGTCGCACTCAACAGTGATGTTTGAGGCTTGGGTTGTAATTTCGGGAGCGGTTACGTCTTGAACGTTGATGGTTTGTGTAGCAGTTGAGATGTTACCGCAAGTATCGGTAGCCGTCCATGTTCTGGTTACAGAATAAGAACCGGCGCAAGTACCTTGTGTGGTAACGTCGTTAGAAGTCAAAGTGAATGCTGATCCACAAGCGTCTGTGGCTGTAGCTTCGGCGAATACCGGAGTTGCAGGACAGTCGATAGTGGTTGGTGCTGGCAATTCGGCGATAACCGGAGCAGTATCGTCTAACACTGTGATGGTTTGTGAAGCAGTCGAAACGTTTCCACAAGCATCGGTAGCAGTCCAGGTTCTGGTTACGGCATAAGATCCGGCACAAGTTCCAGGGTTAGTCGTGTCTGCCGAAGTCAAAGTGAAAGCAGAACCACAAGCATCTGTTGCAGTTGCCACAGCGAACTCGGGAGTTGCTGGGCAAGAAATAGTAGTAGCGATTGGCAACTCGGCGATAACCGGAGCAGTCGTATCTTCTACGTTAATGGTTTGTGTCGCTGTCGAAGTGTTTCCACAAGCATCAGTAGCAGTCCATGTTCTGGTTACAGAATAAGAACCGGCACATTGTCCGTTGGTAGTTGCGTCGGCAAAAGTCAATTCGAAAGCCGAGTTACAAGCGTCGGTTGCAGTAGCCTGAGCGAACTCAGGAGTTGCAGGACAAGAAATGGTAGACGCTACTGGCAATTCGGCGATAGTCGGAGCCGTCGTGTCTTCTACATTAATGGTCTGTGACGCTGTTGAAGTGTTACCACAAGCATCGATAGCCGTCCAAGTTCTGGTTACAGAATAAGAACCGGCGCATTGCCCAGCTGTAGTTGTATCTTCAGAAGTCAATACGATAACACCAGTACAGTTGTCTGTGGCAGTTGCCTGAGCAAACTCGGGCGTTGCAGGACAAGAAATGGTTGAAGGCGCTGGCAATTGTGCAATTACCGGAGCGATATCGTCATTCACCGTGATGGTTTGCGAAACACTAGAAGTGTTGGCACAAGCATCGATGAAAGTCCAGGTTCTGGTGACAACGTAAGAGTTGGCACAAGTTCCAGGAGTTGTAGCGTCAATTCCGGTAGCAGTGATGATTCCGGCGCAAAGGTCTGTTGCAGACAATTGTGGTGCAGCAGGAATAAGGTCACCGCAAGTTACTGTAATATCGGCCGGTGCTTCTGGAGCAACTGGCGCAGTAACGTCTTGTACGGTGAAAGTAGCCGATGTAGTAGCCGTGTTTCCACAAGCGTCTCTAGCGGTAAAGATTACCGTTACCGCAGCCGAACAGTCGTTGCCCAAGGCATTGAAGTTGTTCGTCCAGGTCACATCAGAACAAAGGTCTGTAGCTGTTGCGCCACCGTTGATGTTCAACCAGGCAGTAATGGCACCTTGGCTTCCTGTACCGTCGCACTCAACAGTAATGTTGTTGGCATCGGCGGTGATGGTTGGAGGTGTGTTGTCTTGTACGTTGATGGTTTGTGAAGCGGTCGAAACGTTTCCACAAGCATCGGTAGCTGTCCAGGTTCTGGTTACGGCATAAGTACCGGCACAAGTTCCAGGATTGGTTACATCGTTAGAAGTCAAAGTGAAGGCCGATCCGCAAGCGTCAACTGCTGTTGCTACCGCGAACTCAGGAGTTGCAGGGCAAGAGATGGTTGTTGGCTGTGGCAAGGCAGCGATCACAGGAGCAGAAGTATCTTCTACATTAATAGTTTGTGTAGCAGTTGATGCGTTACCACAAGCGTCGGTGGCAGTCCATGTTCTGGTTACAGAATAAGAACCGGCACATTGTCCTGGAGTAGTTACATCGTCTGAAGTCAATGTGAAAACAGATCCACACTCATCCACGGCGATAGCCTGGGCAAATACCGGAGTATCAGGACAAGCAATAGTCGAAGTAGCAGGTAGCGGAACGATTACCGGAGCAACCGTATCTTCTACATTAATAGTTTGTGAAGCAGTTGAAACATTTCCACAAGCATCAGTAGCAGTCCAAGTTCTGGTTACAGAATAAGAACCGGCACATTGGCCTGGAGTTGTTGCATCAGCCGAAGTCAAAGTGAAAGTCGAACCACAAGCGTCAACAGCAGTTGCCTGAGCAAACACTGGTGTGTTAGGGCAAGAGATGGTTGAAGTGGCTGGCAATTCGGCAATAACCGGAGCCGTTACGTCCTGAACATTGATGGTTTGTGAAGCAGTAGAAATGTTTCCACAAGCGTCAGTAGCCGTCCAGGTACGTGTTACCGAATAAGTTCCGGCACAAGTTCCAGGTGAAGTCGAGTCTGTAGAAGTCAACGTGAATGCAGAGTCACAAGCATCGGTAGCGGTTGCTACGGCGAACTCAGGAGTTGCAGGACAGTTGATCGTTGTAGGCGCTGGCAATTGAGCAATTACCGGAGCCGCAGTATCTTCTACATTAATAGTTTGTGAAGCGGTCGATGTGTTGCCACATGCATCCGTTGCAGTCCAAGTACGGGTTACTGAATAAGAACCGGCACATTGTCCAGAAGTTCTGGTATCAGCCGAAGTCAAGGTAAATGCAGAACCACAAGCGTCTGTAGCAGTTGCTACGGCAAACTCAGGCGTTGCAGGACAAGAAATCGTTGTTGGTGCTGGCAACTGTGCAATCACAGGAGCAGAATTATCTTGAACATTGATGGTTTGTGAAGCAGTCGAAACGTTTCCACAAGCATCAGTAGCGGTCCAGGTTCTGGTTACAGCGTATGAACCGGCGCAAGTACCAGGGTTAGTTGTATCAGCCGAAGTCAAGGTGAATGCCGATCCACAAGCGTCGGTAGCAGTTGCTACAGCGAACTCAGGAGTGGCAGGACATGAAATCGTTGAAGACGCTGGCAATTGAGCAATTACCGGAGCAGTCGTATCTTGAACGTTGATGGTTTGTGAAGCAGTCGAAACGTTTCCGCAAGCATCAGTAGCCGTCCAAGTCCTTGTTATAGAGTAAGCACCGGCACACTGTCCAGGAGTGGTTGCATCAGCCGAAGTCAATGTAAAGCTTGAGTTACAAGCATCGGTAGCGGTTGCTACGGCGAATACCGGAGTCTCTGTACAAGAGATAGTCGTTGGTGCTGGCAATTGTGCAATTACCGGACCTTGGTTGTCTTCTACATTGATGGTTTGTGAAGCAGTTGAAATGTTTCCACAAGCATCAGTAGCTGTCCAGGTGCGGGTTACCGAGTAAGCACCGGCGCAAGTCCCTTGAGTCGTTACATCAGCCGAAGTCAATGTGAAAGTCGAGTTACAAGCATCGGTAGCAGTGGCTACGGCAAATACTGGAGTAGCAGGACAAGAAATAGTCGTTGGTGCTGGCAATTGAGCAATTACCGGAGCAGTCGTATCTTGAACGTTGATCGTTTGTGAAGCAGTCGAAACGTTTCCACAAGAATCAGTCGCTGTCCAGGTACGGGTTACAGAGTAAGCACCGGCACATTGTCCAGGAGTAGTCACATCAGCCGAAGTCAATGTGAAAGTCGAGTTACAAGCATCGGTAGCAGTGGCTACGGCAAATACCGGAGTTGCGGGACAAGAGATGGTGGTTGGTGCTGGCAATTGTGCAATTACCGGAGCGGTAGTGTCAGTTACTGTAATCGTTTGTGAAGCAGTCGAAACGTTTCCACAAGAATCAGTCGCTGTCCATGTTCTGGTCACTACACGTGAACCGGCGCAAGCACCAGGAACCGTTGTGTCGGCAGAAGTCAATGTGAATGTCGAGTTACAAGCATCGGTAGCAGTTGCTACGGCGAATACTGGTTCGGCAGGACAAGAGATGGTTGATGGCGCTGGCAATTGAGCAATTACCGGAGCAGTCGTATCTTGAACATTGATGGTTTGTGAAGCAGTCGAAACGTTTCCACAAGCGTCAGTAGCCGTCCAAGTCCTTGTTACCGAGTAAGAACCGGCACAAGTACCAGGCGTTGTTGCATCTGCAGAAGTCAACGTGAAAGTCGAGCCACAAGCATCGGTAGCAGTAGCTACGGCGAATACCGGAGTGGCAGGACAAGAAATCGTTGAAGGAGCAGGCAAGGCGGCGATTACCGGAGCAGTCGTGTCTTGTACGGTGATGACCTGTGCAGCCGTTGCTGTGTTGCCACAAGCGTCGGTCGCGGTCCAGGTTCTGGTGATGGTACGTGATCCGGCGCAAGCACCAGGTGTAGTAGTATCAGCAGAAGTCAAAGTGAATAAAGATCCGCAAGCATCGGTAGCTGTTGCTACGGCGAATGTTGGAGTCTCGGTACAAGAGATAGTCGATGGAGCTGGCAAAGCGGCAATTACCGGAGCAGCATTGTCTACTACATTGATGGTTTGTGAAGCGGTTGAAACGTTTCCACAAGTATCAGTAGCAGTCCATGTCCTTGTTATAGAGTAAGAACCGGCACAAAGTCCGTTTGTCCTTACATCATTAGAAGTCAAAGTGAATACTGATCCACAAGCATCGGTTGCAGTCGCCTGGGCGAATACCGGAGTTGCAGGACAGTTGATGGTTGAAACACCAGGCAAGGCAGCAATTACCGGAGCCGTAGTATCGGTTACGATAATGGTTTGTGCTCCTGTTGTAACGTTACCAGCCGAATCGGTTGCAGTCCATGTTCTTACTACTGTATAAGAACCGGCGCAAAGTCCGTTGGTTCTTACGTCAACAAAAGTAAGGGTCACCGTACCACAAGCGTCGGTAGCAGTAGCCTGTGCAAACACTGGCGTAGCAGGACAAGAAATGGTAGTCGTTCCTGATGGAATGTTGGTAATTACCGGTGGTGTTGTATCGGTTACCGTAATTTTAATCGTTGCATTGTCGCAGTTGGTTAGGCTTGTACCTTCACAAATTTTGTAAGTTAAGGTATAAACTCCTGCAGGAATTCCTGGCGTTACTGTGATATTTCCGTTAGCGGCAATTGAAATGTTTGGATTCGCACCAGTCAATAAGGTAAAGGTAACCTGACCCGGTGTGAATGATGTTCCGCCTAAAGTGTCATTGCTGTAGATGTTTCCTACGATAGCAGCCGAAGTACAGCTTACACTAGAATAAGTATCATCATTGGCAATAATCGGACGGCATTTGGTGATTGTGAACGGATAGTTACAACCCGACCCTCCAGTTGGTGGCACCGCATAGAAAGTGGTGGTGTTTCCGGCTACTAACGGGAATGGGTTACTGGCCGTAAATTGTACCGATGCCATAGTGACCGGGAAAGAATCATAAAATAAAGATCCTGCCGGGAAATTAGAGGCAATCTCAGAAACGGCTACCGTTGAATTGCTATTGCAATAAGAAAAGTTCCTTACAATAGGCACATTCTGGCAGTTTTGCGTTACATAAGTTGCACCGTTGATATTGATAGACAAATCGGCTGCAATCGCTGATCCGGTACAAACACCATTTTGGGTATAACCCTGGATGAGTTTGGTTCCCGGGAACTGGATTCCGGTAGTGGCACCGGTTCCGCTTTGCGAACCATTGACATTAATGGCTCCACCACAACTTGCGTTGGCCAAAATCTGGCAATCGGTGGTTGCTTTAAGTTTAAAGGTCAACCTTCCTAAGAGTGTACTAGGCGATGCCGGCAAAGGCAAGGTTCCCAAGTTCCAGACGATAGAACCCGTTGCACCCAATGATGGATCGAAGGTTACCGTGTTTGGAGTAGGCAGCGGTGTAAAGAATACAGTTCCTACTGCGCTTCCTGGTACATAAGTAGCATTAAAAGGAATCGGGATGATTACTTTATAGCCGTTGATGGCTTCTGTTCCTAAGTTTTTGATATCAACACTGAAACCAATTTCCTGTCCAGGCAAAGTAGTATAAGGTTGCACCGCAGGTACGTTGTTGATGGTAGTAGCAGTTAAAATACCTTCTACTTCTGGGATATAAGCGTCAACCGACATGGCAATAGCAAAGATAGAATACGTATCACCATCGGTGCCATACCTAAAATTGGTTGAGGTTTGGTTGTTTCCTATTACGGTATTGCCAGGGTTAGGCACGTTGAACATCGCGATATCGATACCGGTATTGTTGGGCAGGTTAGGGTTCCTGGTGCCGCCGGCATTGATTGATGAATTAAAGAAGTTATCGGTGGCGTTGCCAGTGTGACTTAGGTCCACGTAGGTGTTGTCGCTGTTTTTTCTCACACGGAAATAATCCCCTGTGAAATTAACGTCACCTTCTGATGCCATCACACCAAGTTTAAGGCCAACATTTCCGGATTGTACGGTGTTGAAACCAGTCACCGGAATATTTTGAGCACTTCCGTTAGAAGCTTGTACATAAGCGTAACCGTCAAAAATAGTCACGTCACGCCATTTCATTTTGGTGTTTTCGTAAACGACGATGATTCCCCAACCGCCAGAATATCCGGTACCGCCTACATTTCCTTCTAATAAAGGCAAGTCGGCAGCCCAGTATTGGCCGATTCCGTTGGTTCTTACATAGTCTGTAATTTCTTTGTAACCGCTGAAGATATCGTCATCGGTTCCACCTGTTGGATAGTAAATGTCTCCGGCAGCCGCAGTAAATTCGGTATAAGAAGACGAAGCAGGTCCTTTAAGTTTGATGTTCCTTTTGTCGTAAGTTTTGGTTACGGTAAGGAATGGAGTAATACCGGAAATGTTTACTTGGGCGGTAGAATTGTTCTCGGTATTGGTAGTGCTTTCGTTGTTTCCGGCAAGCCTGATCAATTTAAGAATCCTGATTTGTGCAGATCCGTCATTGATGACGTAAGCGGTGTTCAAGGTAGCTTCTGTTTGTGCGCCGTTAACCGATACAGGGACGTTTGTCGCTGCACCGCCATTGACAGAAACCGTCACACGGTTCGTGGCGCCACTGTTGAAAAACGTAAATACGTAGTTGTTGCCATTTCCACTAAATGTGTAAACAGGGTAACGGTTGCCCGAACCTCCGCCTCTGGAAACATTCAGGTCGTAACGCGTGTCGGTAATCACTTGCTCATCAGAAAAGATAGCAGTGGTATTGACACTTACAGTCGTATTGGCAATTGTCCTCGTAGCGTTGAAAGTGTTACTTCCAGAGGATTTTCCTGTCCAGTACAAACCGGCGTAAACGATATTCGAACACGAAGGAATCGCACCGTTCTCTGTAGACAACACCAGGGTTGAAGACGAGGAGTTGAAGGTGGTTGCGTCGTTATCGGTATCAACGTAAGTCATGAACTGTCCGTTGTTGTTGGTATTGTCTCCGTAATTCTGCGGAGTCAAACAAGTATTACCCAACATTGTAAAGTCACCTTTCACATTATAGATTTTGGTGTTAGGGCTATATTGTGAGGTCCTTTGTGTAAAACCAACTCTAACCTGTGCCTCAGCGGTGATGGCAGTTCCAAAAAGGAAACCGGTCATCAATGCTAAAAACTTCAGGTTGCGGGTTATCGATTTAAAGTATAAATTCTTCATAATGTCTCTTTTTTATCAATATTATTGATTGCGTTCTCCCTTATCAATTTTGTAGAAAACTTTGTACTGCTCGGTGTCATAATTGCCCACCATGTTCGTGAAGGTTTGTGCAGTAGTGTTTACGCTTGAAATGATGTAGATGTATTTTAGTTTCGGGAAATCCGAAAATACAGACCAATCAATAGTTGAGTTTAAATTGGCGCTTTCGACTTTGATAGTCACCAATTCAATGTTGTTCTTCGCGATCGCCGGATTGTTCAATCCAGACAAAGACCTGAAATCGGTAAAAAGATCCCGGGGACTTTCACCATAGGTTTTTACAACCCCAGAATAGAAATACACAGAAGGCTGGACCTTGTATAACAAGTTCTCAACCCGCAGTGGCGCCGCAGTGGCATTTCTGGAAAGGGGTTGCGCTTGTCGGAGCGAGGCGATAAAGCTGTTGAGTTCCATTACAGAACCACCGCTGTCATTCCTTGCCTCCTGCGCATAGATTGTCTGGCCGTAGATGGCGAAAACAATCAGAAGTAGTAGTCGTTTCATCATTAAAATTAGGGGATTTTGAAACAATTGCTCATTGTTTTGTTGGTTAATAAATTGGTTTGGGACACTCTTTTTCATGATATTAAGAAATTAATTCATAATTCTTTTTTAGTAAAAAATCCGACAAAACGCATGAAGCCGAATTAATTTTCTTGGCTAAATTACTTACATAAACCATTTTCATATCATTTCCTCTACCAACAACCTGAAAACTCGTTAAACTGAACTTTTTTAATAATTGTAATCTTTTTTTTAACATTTTCGGTCCTGATTCTTACATCATTAGGTCTTAAAATCCAGCAGATTTAATTTCCCAATTCTGAAATGATTTTAATTCATTAGGCTGTTTTAACATTTCAAAACTATATTTATTAAATGTATTGACCAAAAAAAACATCGATAAAATGCAAAAATCATAGATAAAATGCATTTAAAACCTTATTATGAAAGTAAAGGACTACAAATATCTATTAACAAGGTTTTGTTTATAACATTGTAGGTCGCACTATCGACAGTATTTAAAAATTTAACTGAAGAAAAATTGACTCATTTACTGTTTTAACAATGGGTATTAAAAATGTTAAAATTTTTAAGGGTATTCATAAGGTATTTATTTCCAGATTCTCGCACATAAAACATCCATTTAAAATCGCAACCTGAATATTTTGCAAAGCGGCTTTTTTTCGTAAATTGTAACAACCAAGAAATGGTCAATTACTATTGCTATGAAGAGACTCATTATCATCAGGCACGCCAAATCAAGTTGGGACTTCGGGCTAAGCGATATCGATCGTCCGCTAGAATCCCGAGGGATTAAAGACGCCGCCAAAATTGCCGCTGCCTGTGTGGCGTGGCTACCAGAAAGTTTTGTGGTTCAGTGTAGTATCGCCAAACGCGCTTATGAAACCTGCACCATTATTTGCCGCGGGATCGGTTATCCGTTAGAACAGGTGATCTTCCAGGAGTCGCTTTATACCTTTGAGTCGCACCAACTCGAACGCTTCGTCAGGGCGTTGGATAATCGTTACGACAATGTTATTCTTTTCGGACATAACGAGGCCATTACGAATTTTGTTAATAAATTTGGGGACGTTTTTATAGACAATGTGCCCACCTGCGGATTCATCTCGCTGCAGTTCGACGCCGACGATTGGCTGTCTATAGAAAAAGGCACCACCTTGAAAACGATTTTCCCTAAAGATTTAAAATAATTACATGTCAGTGAACAGATATATTGACCGAGAAAAAAGTTGGTTGGCGTTCAACGCGCGCGTTTTACAGGAAGCCGGAGACGAAACCGTCCCATTGTTAGACCGGTTGCGTTTCCTCGGGATTTTTTCCAATAACCTCGATGAGTTTTTCCGGGTGCGTTTTGCCGCGATCCGCAGGCTTAGCCTTGATGGTATTTCGGGCGAGAAAGTCCTCGGCGGCGTCAGCTCCAAACAATTGCTCAAAGAAATCACCCAGATTGTCATCCAACAGCAATCCGAGAGTCTGCGCATCCTGAGCATCATCGAAAAAAAGCTCGAAGCCCAGAACATTTACATGATCAACGAAAAGGAATTGTCTCCAGAACAAGGCGATTACATCCGCGAGTTTTTCATCCAAAAAGTAAGCCCGGCGCTCGTGACGATCATCCTCAATGACCTCGCCGAGTTCCCGCTGTTGCGCGATACTTCGGGCTATTTGGCCGTGAAACTCACCATGAAAGGTGCGAAGACCAACAACTCATTGCTGGGTTTTGGCAAAGTCAAACAGGAAATCCGTTATGCGGTGATCGAGATGCCCAAGACCATCAATCGTTTTGTGGTGCTTCCTGCCGAAGGCGACAAACAATACGTGATGTTCCTCGACGATGTGATCCGCTATAACCTGGCGAGTATCTTCAACATTTTCGACTACGAGAAGGTATCGGCACACATGGTCAAGATTACGCGGGATGCCCAGCTCGAAATCGATTCGGATTTGAGCAAAAGCATGCTCGAGAAAATCGCCACCAGCGTTAAAGACCGTCGTATCGGAGAGCCGGTGCGTTTTGTCTACGACCAGCAAATCGATAAGGATACGCTCAAATTCTTCCTTTCAAAAATGCACATCGAATCTACCGACAGCATCATTCCAGGCGGACGTTACCACAACCGACGCGATTATATGGATTTCCCAAATCTTGGCCGATTCGACCTTTTATACAAAAACAACGCGCCCTTGGCAGTACCCGGATTGAGCCTCGACGGCAGCATCCTCGAGAAAATCGCCCAGAAAGATTACCTGCTCAACGCGCCGTACCAGTCGTTTTCCTACCTGATTAAATTCTTGCGAGAGGCGGCACTCGATCCCAAAGTAACCACGATCAAAATCACTTTATACCGTTTGGCCAAGAACTCGCAAATCATCTCTTCGCTGATCAATGCGGCCAAGAACGGCAAGAAAGTCACCGTTCAGATTGAATTGCAGGCACGGTTTGACGAGGCGAGCAACATCTCCTACGCCGAACAGATGCAAACCGAAGGCATCAACCTGATTTTTGGAATCAAAGGACTCAAAGTACACAGTAAGATTTGTATGATCGAGCGCATCGAAGACGGCAAACTCAAGCGCTACGGACTCATTTCAACCGGGAATTTCAACGAAGCCACCGCGCGCGTTTATACTGACGTCACGCTATTTACCTGCCACCAGCAAATACTCAAAGACATCGATAAAGTCTTTGATTTCTTCGATGTCAATTTCCGCGTACACCGTTACAAGCACTTAATCGTATCGCCGCATTACACGAGGAACAAGTTCTACAAACTCATCGACCGCGAAATCAACAATGCCATTTTGGGCCATGAGGCGTATATCAAACTCAAGATGAATAGCCTTTCGGATTTTGCACTCATCGATAAATTGTACGATGCAAGCCGCGCCGGCGTGAAAATCCAATTGCAGGTGCGCGGTATCTGTTCATTGATTCCGGGCGTTCCCGGCATGAGCGAAAACATCGAAGCCATCAGTATCGTCGACAATTACCTCGAGCATTCAAGGGTGTACATCTTTGCCAACCGCGGTGAACCCGATGTATTCATCTCTTCGGCCGATTTCATGACTCGAAACCTAGACGGTCGGGTAGAAGTGACCTGCCCCATTTATGCCGAAGACATCAAGACCGAACTCATCAGCAATTTCAACATCGGCTGGAAAGGGAACGTCAAGGCGCGTTACCACTCAGAAAAACTCGACAACAAATATCGTGTACGTGGGCAAAATGCCATTTTCCGCGCACAACTTGAAACCTACAACTATTATAAAAAACTGTTGCTTCCCGAAAAAGCAGCTTCATTGCAATCCTGATTGCAGCCCATGCTATGATTACAATTAAGAAATATGCGGCCATAGATATCGGGTCGAATGCCATGCGATTGCTCGTGGCCAACGTGATTGAGGAAGTGGGCAAGGAAACCCATTTTAGCAAGAACGCTTTGGTGCGCGTGCCGATACGATTGGGCCAGGATGCGTTTACTGTGGGCGAGATTTCCCAGGAAAATATCGAGCGCATGGTAGACGCGATGAAAGCCTATAAGCTACTCATGAAAGTGCACAAGGTAGAAAAGTATGCGGCACTGGCTACCTCGGCGATGCGTGAAGCCTACAATGGAAAGGAAGTCGTAGAGATTATTCGCGAGCAGGCCAACATCAATATCGATATCATAGACGGTAAGACCGAGGCAGCGATCATCGCCTCAACCGATTTACACTATTTGCTCGCCACCGACAAAGCCTATCTTTATGTAGACGTAGGCGGCGGCAGTACCGAATTCTCCTTTTTCGCCGACGGCAAACAAATCGCCTCGCGATCGTTCAAGATTGGGACCGTGCGGCTACTCAACGAAATGGTCAACGAAGTCGTCTGGCATGAAATCGAGAAATGGATCAAGACCGTCACCCAAGATTTTGAGAATGTTTCCATGATTGGTTCGGGCGGAAACATCAACCGCTTGTTCAAGATGTCGGGCAAATTGCAGGAGAAACCGCTGTCGTATATGTATATGAATTCACAGTACGCGTACCTCAATTCGCTTTCGTATGAACAGCGCATGCAGGTACTCGACTTAAACCCTGACCGTGCCGACGTCATCGTATTGGCCACGCGCATCTACCTCAATGCCATGAAGTGGAGTGGCGCGCGCAACATCTACGTCCCCAAAATCGGGCTTTCGGACGGAATCGTAAAGGCGATGTATTACGGTAAAATCAACTCCAATGAATAAGAACCGGCTCGAGGCCTTTTCTGATGGCGTGCTCGCAATCATCATTACCATTATGGTACTTGAAATCAAAGTGCCACACCACAACTCCGATTTTGGTGCGCTCATCGACTTGCTTCCGGTATTCCTGAGTTATGTGCTCAGCTTTATTTACATAGGGATTTACTGGAACAACCACCACCACATGATGCATAGTATGACAAAAGTCAACGGAAAAATACTTTGGGCCAACATGCATTTGTTATTCTGGCTTTCGCTCGTTCCTTTCGCGACGGCTTGGATGGGAGAGAACCATTTCGCCCAAAATACGATGACGATATACGGCTTTATGTTACTTATGGCCGGCGTTGCTTATTGGATTTTACAAAACCTGATTATCGCGAGCCAAGGCAAAGATTCTGTATTGAAGAAAGCGGTAGGTAAAGATTGGAAAGGAAAGTCTTCTCCTATATTATATATGATTGGAATTGCTTTCTCCTTTTTTAGTGAATGGCTTTCGGGCGCTGTGTATGTTTTTGTGGCGCTGATGTGGCTGATTCCCGACAAGCGGATTGAACGCACGCTGGAGCATCTCGAAAAAAACAAAAACAACGGGTAGTTAAAGATCCAAATCAAAGGTTTTTCTAAGCACATCCAAAGTCGGATTGATTTCATTGAGCCTGTTGAATTTATCCTGCGGGCTAAATGCAAATTTGTTCTCCACACTTTCATTCACCACCACATCAATCGAGATGTCGTGGTTGTGCAAATGGCCCTTGAGGTAACCCAACAGCGCATTTTTCTCCGATTCAAAATCAATCTTTGAGCCTTCATTGGGAAGCTCGATGGTGATTTGCGTCCCGTTTAAAACCGGATCGTTAATCAGCAGCAGCGACTCCATGATCTTAAAGCCTTTGTCGCCGAGTTTCTGTGCGTATTTGTTCCAATAAAGCAGCATGTCGGTTTCAGAAAACGGCTCGGTGGGCAACTGCACCGCTTCTTTAACCACTGCCTTTGAACTTTCCTGCAGTTCGCGCTTGGCACGAATACTCGATAACGACAGCGCCGAAACCTTGGGTTCATTAGATACTGGAATGGTGGTTTTTTCGGTGACGGTTTCTGTAGTCGTGGTGGTAATCTCGACCGAATCGTCGTTGACATCAATGGTGGTGACTGTCGCAGTCTCTACCGTTACCGATTCATTTTTTAACGGGATTGTGTTGTGTTGTGTTGCAGGAACATCAAGGATTTCTGGAGCTTCAACCGACAGTTCTAAAACCCTTCCGTAGAAATGTTTGGCGGGGATTATAAATCCGTCAACTTTTTTTTTTCTCCATCGAAGTTGATGGAGGCGAGTTGCATCAGGCAAAGCTCAACGAGCAAACGCTGGTTTTGCGATACCTTATACTTAAGGTCACAGTCGTTGGCGAGTTCAATGCCTTTAAGCAGGAATTCCTGAGAGGCTTTTTGGGATTGTGCGGCGTATAATTTCTGTGCCTGTTCGCCAGCTTCAAGTAATACTAAGGTTGCCGGTGTTTTGCAGACGAGCAAATCGCGGAAATGCGAACCCAATCCGGCAATGAAATGGTGCCCGTCAAAGCCTTTTGAAAGGACTTCGTTGTAAGCCATCAGCACCTCGGGGATTTTATTCTCAAGAACCAAATCGGTAACCTGTATATAGGTTTCGTAGTCGAGTACGTTTAAGTTCTCGGCGACTGCCTGGCGCGTGAGGTTGTTGCCGCAGTACGATACCACCCGGTCAAAGATAGACAGTGCGTCACGCATGGCACCATCGGCTTTTTGTGCAATAATGTGCAGCGCGTCGTCTTCAAAAGCAACGCCTTGGCTTTTGGCCACTTCGGCCAGGTGTTCTTTGGCGTCCTTGACGGTGATGCGCTTGAAATCGAATATCTGGCAGCGCGATAATATCGTTGGGATGATCTTGTGCTTTTCTGTTGTCGCTAAGATGAAGATGGCGTGTTTGGGCGGTTCCTCGAGCGTTTTGAGGAAAGCGTTGAATGCCGCTGATGACAACATGTGCACCTCGTCAATGATGTATACCTTATATTGTCCGGTTTGCGGCGGGATACGTACCTGGTCAATCAGGTTGCGGATATCATCTACCGAGTTGTTGGATGCTGCATCGAGTTCAAACACATTGAAAGCGAAATCCTCGTTCGGGTCGTCATAACCGGGTTGGTTGATTTTTCTCGCAAGGATCCTCGCGCAGGTAGTTTTACCCACACCACGCGGACCGGTAAACAACAGGGCCGAGGCAAGGTGGTTGGTCTCAATGGCATTGAGCAAGGTGTTCGTAATGGCCTGTTGCCCCACAACATCCTTGAATGTCTGCGGGCGGTATTTACGGGCCGATACTACAAATTGTTCCATAGAAAAAACGAGAGCAGCAAATATAAGTTTAATATTTAAAGTTAGAAACGATTTGGCAACCGAAAAGTGAAAAGTTATCCACGTTTAAAACGCGCGGTTGGTAGCGACAGTCGCGGGTCTTGCATCAACCCAATACTTCGGCAATTTTTTCATTTTCGAGCAAATCCACCAACGCGTATTCTTCGGGATCCAGGTCGCGCTTGCGATTGTTGGGTTGGTATTTGGCAATGTTGCCGTTCTCGAACGCCGCCATTACCGTGGGATGTACGTAGTATTTTTTGCAGACTGCGCGCGTATTACCCAAATTTAAGGCGACTTCATCGAGGACTTCTACAACTTTTCGCCGGTATTCGGTTTGGGTTCCGGGGCGTTCGAGTTTCCTAAAACACTCGAGCGCTTTGACACTTCCGGCCCAGGCACGGAAATCCTTGGCGGTAAAATCCTCGCCGGTTATGTTCTTGAGATAATTGTTGACATCCGATGAACCGATACAGCAATGCTCGCCGTCGGGCGTGTAATACTGGAACAAATCCTGTCCCGGAATGTCCTTGCATTTTTTAATCAGGTTTACGAGTTTCTTGCTTTGAACGCCCATTTTGTGTTTGATGCCTTTCTTTCCGACGAATTCAAACCACACTTTTGATTTCTCGAACTTGACGTGTTTGTCCTGCATTGTGGTCAGCCCAAATGAACCGTACAGTTTCTTGTAGGCGTCGTTGCCAATGCGGATGTTGGTGAGTTCAATGAGCTTCACCACAAGCGCCAGTACTTTTTCATACGGCAATCCATTGCGCGCAAGATCAGTATCTACCTGTTTGCGGATTGCAGGCAACGCCTTTGCAAAACCAAGCAGTTTGTAAAATTTGGATTGGTTGCGGATTTTGTTCCACTGCGCATGGTAACGGTATTGTTTGCGTCCTTTGACATCGATGCCGGTGGCTTGAAGGTGCCCGTTTTCATGCGGGGAAATCCAGACGTCTTCCCAGGCCGGCGGGAGTACGAGCTGCTGGAATCGCGTTAACAGTGTATTGCTTCTGACCTTTTTGCCTCGGTCATCCACATAAAAAAAGCCATCATCGGTTTGGCGCCGATAATAGCCTTTGTTGATATTGACCGAATAGCGCAATCCGACCGATTTGGCCGTAATTTTAGGATCGCGCCCGATTTTTTCGAGTTTCGACTGGAGCCGGTTCATGCGCCCAATCAGTGGTTGTTTTGTTCTTGTGCTGCACGTCCTTTGATGCTCAATTCGTTGAGTACCATGGCGGCGCTGTTATCGGTAAAAGCCGACAATCCGGCTACGAAAACGCCTTTTTCACCAGTGCTGGATTTGATTCCGAATACCATCGCTTCATCGCCGGGATCACTTTCTCCTTCATAACGATACACATGTTCAATTTCAAAATCATGCGGGCTGTCTATGATGCGTTTTTCCTGGGTATTGAAGTCTACAGTAAATCCTTTTTGGGCCAATTCTTCTAAGGCCCTTGACACTGTGGCATAATGATACATCTGACTTTCCATGATGGTATTTTTTAATTTGTTATTTCTGGAATTAAAATTAGCCCGAAACGACCCGCAATTACTTATGCTATTAGAACAGAAAGTTATAAAATTAGAGGCACTGCCAATTTTGTTGTAAGTTTGCACCGCAGACCGCCTTATCGCTGCTCTTAGGAGTGGAGGAAAGTCCGGACACCACAGAGAAGCATAGCGGATAACATCCGTCGGCTGCAAGCAATTGCGGTTAGGACAAGTGCAACAGAAAGCAAGTACAGTTCGGCTGTAGTGAAACCAGGTAAACTCTATGCGGTGAAATTTCAAGTATATCAGCAGTTAAGGGCTTCTCGTTCGTTGCTGAAGGGTAGAAAGATAGAGCCTGTGGGTAACTCCAGGCCCAGATAAATGATAAGGGTTCCGATTCGTCGGAATACAGAATCCGGCTTACAGGTCTGCTTTTTTTTAGTTCCGGGGTGCAGGGTACAAGGTGCAGGTACCGAGCCGGTTAGCGTAAAGGCCAATTTCCATCAATGAAAATAAAAGCTCAAAGTTTAGCGGCCAAACTCCTCACAAACCTCACTTTTTGGGTGCTCATCGCCATCCTTTGCGGAATTTTCCTCGGGCATTTTTTCCCCGCTAAAGGCCTGCGGATGGAAATCGTAGGCAAGACTTTCGTTGACCTCATCAAATTGTTTATCGCGCCCATTATTTTCCTGACCATTGTGCTTGGCATTTCAGGTATGGGCGACCTCAAGAAAGTAGGGCGTATCGGGGCTAAATCGTTGTTGTATTTTGAGATTGTGACCACTTTTGCGCTGGTGATTGGTATCGCCGTCGCCTACTTAATCCAGCCCGGGAAAGTCGACAAGTCAGGGCTGAGCATTCAGGATCCCGCAAAATTCACAGCAAGCCCAAAGGCTTTCAGTTGGATCGAGTTCTTCCTGGCCAATACCACGTTACAGGTTTTAACCGCGGCTATTATTATAGGTGTGGTTTTAAACTTCGCCAAACAACGCGAATCGATTATTTTGTTCTTGGGCAAGATGTCAAAAATTGTTTTTACAGGGTTGAAATACGTGATGTATCTGGCACCAGTCGGCGCTTTCGGTGGCATGGCGTACACAATTGGGAAATTCGGGCTCGAAACCCTCATACCGCTCGCCAAACTCATGCTCACCGTTTATATTACCATGGCGTTGTTCATTTTTGTGGTTTTGGGAAGCATCCTCAGGTATTACAAGATCAGCATCCTAGGTTTGCTTCGCTATATAAAGGAGGAATTGCTGATTGTTTTAGGGACTTCCTCATCCGAAGCCGCCTTACCATCCATCATGGTCAAATTAGAAAAAATGGGCTGCAGTCAATCGGTAGTTGGGCTCGTTATTCCTACGGGTTATTCGTTCAACCTTGACGGCACTTCCATTTATTTGTCGATGTCGGTGATTTTCCTCGCGCAGTTGTACGACGTAGATTTGAGTTTGTTCGAAATGGCAAGCATCATCGGAATCCTCATGATTACCTCAAAAGGTGCAGCCGGCGTTACCGGAAGCGGCTTTATCGTGTTGGCTTCGACGCTTACGGCCATCCATAAAATCCCCGTAGAAGGTTTGGCGTTCCTGCTCGGTGTCGATAAATTCATGAGTGAGGCGCGAGCGATTACCAACCTGATTGGAAATTCGGTGGCGACGATTGTGATTGCTAAAAGCGAGAATGATTTTAGCGAACCCGATTTTACTTCGGAAAACTAACCTTCAGCTTCCGCAAACTCAAAAAAAGAAAAAGTCGACCCGCCATAATTCTTCTGGAACGAATAATTAGGCATGTGCTCGAGTTTGGTGTATTTGGAGTGTTCTATAATCATCATCCCGGTTTCCTCGAGCAGGCCATTTTCAAAAATCGAAAGCACGATTTTCTCAAAAGTTTTCTGGTCGAGGTTGTACGGCGGATCGGCAAAAATCACATCGTAAGTCACCTTGGTTTTTGCAATGAAGGCGAGCACATCGCTTTTGATGGCCGCAATCGGGAAGTCAAATTCGGCAGCGGTCTGCTTGATGAATTTCACACAGCCAAAGTCCCCGTCTACCGACGTGATATTGGCACTGCCGCGTGAAGCGAATTCAAAGGAAATGTTTCCGGTTCCCGCAAACAAGTCGAGTACCTTAAGATCGGCAAAATTGAAATGGTTGTTGAGTACATTGAACAAGGACTCCTTGCTCATATCGGTCGTGGGTCGTACCGGAAGGTTTTTTGGTGGCGAAATGCGGCGGCCTTTGTATTTGCCAGAAATAATCCTCACGATTGTAAAAGGATAAAATGGGTGCGGTTGTCCTGGGCGCTGAGGGCGTTTTTCTGCTCAAGGTCTGTCGTGTCAAACAACGAAACATTCCGGATGTATTTGTATGCTATGGCAAAGAACGCATCGTCTTCGCGGATGTCACCCAAAAATTCAAGCCTGAATGTTTCGGGATTCAGGTTGAGTTGTTCGGCGGTAAAAAGCAGGTAGTATATGAGGTCTTCGGGCGTCTTGTAATCGAACGAATTGAACAGCAACAAATGTTGGTTCTGTACCATTACGATTTCAAAATGACCGGCAGCCATGTGTACAAACATCTTCTTTTCGTCTACGTTTTTCGACAACTCCAACAGTTTAGAAACCAAAGTGGTATGTGCATGTTTGTAAACAAAATTGCCAAACGTATCCACAAAGAAATTATTGATGTCGGCATACGGAATGTACACGGTATTCATCTGGTACGAAGCCAGCGCGTCAAACGCAAAAGAATCGGTTTCAAAAACCTTGTTGTTGAATTGCAGGTAGCTGCCCAGGGAATCCTCATCAAACAACGCAGCCGGAACAAAAGTAGCCAGGTTGTTGTCGTGCAGTACCACCACTTCGTCGTAGGCATCGCCAAGTTCGTCATGGCTGGCAAAGGCATCGGCATAATATTCAACCACCGTTTTTTTGTCGGAAGGGTCAAACGCAATTTCCCTGAAAGCCAATGGTACTTGGTTGAGCGTATCAAAACTGCAGAAAGCCATGCTGCTTGGCGCGACCTTCACGGTGAGTTTCTTGTATTTTTTTTCGGTAATATTGGCCGGATTTACGAGCATAGTTTAATTCTTGGCTAGGTGCCACGCAAACTTACAATTTTTTTGGAAAGTTTTAATTTCGAGGAGCAGAAAGTTCTGTGGCTTTTTGAGGTTTCGTCCCGCTGTACGCTTAACCCGAGCGAAGCGAACTGACCGAACACCATTAAAAATATTTTATTGTGAGGTAATCTTTTGCGCCGTTTCACTATGCAAAAGGATAACCGCTGCCATCGGGGCTAGGCTCGGAGATTTGTGTTTTTCTTGTGGTGACGTAGCGGTGACGCAAAGACATACGAAACCAAATTTGCAGCTATTTTTCTTTGCGCATCTTCGCGTCTCCTTTGCGTGTCTTCGCGTAATAGCGTACCTTCGCCCACATGAATGCCACGCAATTTTACAGCGTCCTCACACGCAATTTCCCGTTCCAACCCACCTACAAACAGGATATTTTTTTCCAGATGGTGGCCGAGTTTGCTACGAGCCCAAACAACGACGAAATCTTTGTGCTCAAAGGCTACGCCGGAACCGGAAAGACCACCGTCATCTCAACGCTCGTCAACAACCTTTCAGAAATCAACCGCAAATACGTGCTGCTCGCACCAACCGGGCGCGCGGCCAAAGTCATCGCCAATTACTCGCAAAAGCCCGCGTTTACAATCCACAAGAAGATTTATTTCCCCAAGAAAAATTCGGGTGGCGGTTTGAGTTTTACCCTACAACCCAACAAGCATAAGAATACTATTTTTATTGTCGATGAAGCTTCGATGATCTCAGACGTGAATCAGGAAAGCAAATTGTATGAAAACGGTTCCTTGCTCGACGACCTGGTGTCTTACATCTATTCGGGAGCCAATTGCAAAATGATTTTGCTGGGTGATACTGCGCAATTGCCGCCGGTAAACCTAGATATTTCACCGGCGCTCGATACCCATACTTTGGCGCTGCATTACCAAAAGGAAATCAGGCACATTGAACTCGACGAAGTCATGCGGCAAGGTGAAAAATCGGGCATATTGTTCAATGCTACCGAGCTGCGGGAACTGCTCAGCAATGAATTGTTCGATACCTTTCAATTCGACTTGCGGTATTTCAATGATGTGGTGCGACTCGTTGACGGTTACGACATCCAGGATGCCATTCAATCGGCTTACGGAAAATACAGCATTGAGGACACCGCTTTCATCGTCCGCTCTAATAAAAGAGCCAACGCTTACAACCAGCAAATCCGCATGAAAATCCTCGATAAGGAAAGCGAACTCTCGGCCGGTGATTATCTTATGGTGGTCAAGAACAATTATTTTTGGCTCAAGGAAACCGATGAAGCCGGATTCATGGCCAATGGCGACATTATAGAAGTGTTGCAGATTTTTAACTTTAAAGAACTTTATGGTTTTAAATTCGCCAATGTCAAAATCCGTATGGTCGATTATCCAAACCAGCAACCCTTTGAAACGGTACTGCTCCTAGACACGATTACGAGCGAATCGCCATCGCTTTCTTACGATGACGCCAACCGGCTGTATGAAGAAGTCATGAAGGATTACGAATCAGAAACCACCAAGTTCAAAAAGTTCCAGAAAGTCAAGGAAAATGAATACTTCAATGCCTTGCAGGTCAAGTTTTCGTACGCCATCACTTGCCACAAATCACAAGGCGGACAATGGAACACCGTCTTTATCGAACAACCGTACCTTCCCGACGGCATAAACCGAGATTACATCCGATGGTTGTACACCGCCGTGACGCGTGCTAAGGAAAAACTTTACCTGATTGGTTTTAAGGACGATAGTTTTGTGGCGGATGCATAATCGCTTTTTGCTTATTTTTGAAGGTTTTACAACGCGATAAACAAAGACAATTAATAGCAAGAAATTGAACTTTGGAAAATTGCTGGGTTACTAGTGATGAAATTGGAGTAAGTCTTTGACTTACTCTAGTGCAAGGCGACAAAATCGGTTGTAAAAGAAGTATAAAAGGATTAACAAACAGTGTAGTTTTTCAGTAATAGGATGATGCAAAAAAATTGTATTTTGCCTTCAGGGAAGGGGCGGATGCGTTCCCTAAAAAATTGCAATGATATTTACGTGCAGTTATTCTGCACACTTTGTTAAATTTAAATGCACCTATTTCCTTTACACAAAAATTTAAGAGACATCATTTTTTAAAAACTTCCTACCTTAGCGCCTCAGCACCTTAGCATCTTAACCATGAAAATCATCGCAGTCATTCCCGCCCGTTACGCTTCAACCCGTTTCCCGGCCAAGCTCATGCAGGACCTGGGCGGCAAAACGGTCATCCTTAGAACCTATGAAGCCGCAATCGGCACCAAGTTATTTGATGATGTTTTTGTGGTGACCGACTCGGAATTGATCTTTGACGAAATCGTATCCAATGGCGGCAAAGCCATCATGAGTGTCAAAGAACACGAATCGGGTAGTGACCGCATTGCCGAAGCCGTGGCCAACCTAGATGTAGATTTGGTCATAAACGTACAAGGCGACGAGCCGTTTATTGCCGCCGAACCATTGGCACAACTGATCGCAGTGTTTCGCAATGACGATGAAAAGAAAACCGACCTCGCTTCATTGATGCGTGAAATCAAGAATGAAGACGAGATTAAAAACCCCAATAATGTTAAGGTAGTCGTAGATCAAAATGGATTCGCATTGTATTTTTCGCGTTCGGTGATTCCTTATCCGCGTGAGGTCAACGTTGGTGTGCGCTACTTTCAGCATATCGGGATTTATGCCTTCAGGAAACAAGCGTTGCTGGATTTTTATCGTTTGCCGATGAAAAGCCTCGAGGCCTCAGAGAAACTCGAGCAGTTGCGTTATCTGGAGTTTGGCAAACGCATCCGCATGATCGAAACTTCGCACGTAAGTATCGGGATTGACACACCCGAGGATTTAGATCGAGCGCGAAAACTGCTATAGCCAGCATTAAGGATTACCGCATCGGATAATATTTTTATAGCTATTCGCAGCATTCATTTGCAGCAAAAAGTCCGACCAAAGCACTTTCAACTACTTGTGATACAAGGCGTAATAGGCCTCGATATTGTCTAGGAACGCGCCGTCAAAGCCAGCATCCAGGATTTTTTTGACGTAAGAATTCTTGTTTCCCGTGATGATTTTCTGCCACTCGGGATGCCAATATTGCACATAGAATTCATCGTCGTAGCCGTGGTATTTCTTTTTGATCCATCCCGGATTGTTGATTTTCCAGCCTTTTTTCCAGTACGGGCGCCAGTTTTCTGCTGCGCCGATGTTCACATACGAGAGCACAAGGCGCTTGGCACCATTGGCTTTGGTTTTGAGCGGCTCAATATCTTTTGGAGTAAGTGGCGCGTCATCGTAGTACAAATCGATGGCTACCAGGTCGTAGTTGGTGGCTGCAAGCGCATCGAGGTAGTCTTTTTTGGTTTTGTAAGCCGAGGCATTGATAAGATAAAGATAGTTTTTGGCCTCGGCGAGCTTCGTAACGTCTCGGCTGTTTTCGTCGGGGATGTTTTTGGGAATCGTGTGGTAATGTTCGTTGGTTTTGGTGCGTGGGAAAAACAGGAAATTTTCTTTGTGGCTCAAGTCGGCCACCTTTTCTACCGATGCGTCGGTGGTGATATAATCCGAAAACAACACCTGCTTCTCGTGTCTGAATTCACGTAACATATGAAGTCGGTAGGTATCGGTTTGGAGTTTGCCATCGAAAAACAAATCTTCTACTGCCACGCCATCTATGGCAGCCATGTAGCCACTGTGGGTTTTGCCTTGCGGATTGAGGTCGTTGAACGCCACTTCAATCCCGTTCTGTGGAATGATGATAAAACCGGGTTTGATGCCACGCGCATACTTTGAAATATCGCAAACCAGTTCGCGCATCTTTTCACTGGCTTTGGGTTTGGCTTGGATGCGCTGTGTCGCGATACGTTTGGTCTGGGCGGGAGTCGTCATTACGGCGAACAGTGGTAAGGCAATCAAAAGACGAAAATATTTTAACGAAGGCAGCATAGTGGCGGTGTTTTTACAAAAGTACGCCTAAGCGTTTGGGGATAAAACTTAAATGAATGTTAAAAAGCAATCCTTGCAAAAACCAGTTTCGAAAGCTTCGCGTAAATGTCCCTATAAACCTTAAATAATCAATATTATGAAAACCCAGAAATTTTTATCGGCTGCATTTTTAGCTTTTGCAATGGTAGTAACAAGTGCGTCTTTTGCGCAGAAAACCGTGATGGTTGGTGGAGCAGCAATGTATCCGTCTAAAAACATCATCGAGAATGCGGTAAATTCTAAAGACCACACCACTTTGGTCGCTGCAGTGAAAGCAGCAGGTTTGGTAGAAACCTTGCAAGGTGCAGGTCCTTTCACCGTCTTTGCCCCAACCAATATGGCCTTCGACAAATTGCCAAAAGGAACGGTGGAGACCTTGGTGAAACCCGAAAACAAAAAAATGCTCACCAATATATTGACTTACCACGTGGTGTCAGGGAAAATGAACGCCAAAGACATTGACAAGGCCATCAAAGCCGGAAACGGTAAAGCGACCTTAAAAACAGTAAGTGGCGGAACCCTAACCGCCTGGATGAAAGGCAAAGACCTTTACCTCACTGATGAAAAAGGTGGATCTTCTAAAGTAACAATCGCCGACGTGAATCAATCCAACGGTGTAATCCACGTCGTAGATACCGTATTGATGCCAAAATCTTAAGTTTAAATTTGAATTAGATTAGTTTGTTTGGTTAAGTGGAGGGGAACTGTGGTGGTTCCCCTCTTTTTTTTATGCCAATTTCTCGATGATGATGAGTTCGTTGTGCCTTTCTACACGCGGAATCGCCTTGACTTTATAAGGTTTGTTGTTGAACTCTATAAGGTATTTTTCGTTGCGTTGGTCGTGCTTGCCATCGAGTGTCATCGTGTTGAAAAGGATATGCCCCTTTGGACGCAGCAACTGGCCGATGCGGTCCATGAAAAATTTCTCAAAAAGGAAGTTGGGCATGGTGGTATCCTGAAAAATATCGATGATGATCAAATCGTATTTCTCGTGGGTCTTGAGCACAAATTCAAACGCGTCACCAATGACAATCTTCAGGTTCGGAATTTGGTCCAGCGTAAAATACTTGTTGGCGAGTTGGATTACTTCGGGATCAATCTCAACACCAGTAATCTTGCCGCCGTATTTGATCTCATCTACGAGGGTTTTGATGACGCTGCCGCCTGCCACACCAAGCACCAGCACCGACTGCATCTTTTTTATTTTGTCGAATCCGATGTGTTTAAGCCCCTTGCGCAGAATCCGCTGCAAGCTGCCATAAGAATAATTGGTGTTCGCAGAATCGAGTACGAGTTGGCCGTTGTTCCAGGTAATTTCAAGGTCTTTGCTCACCGCAGATTTTTTCCGATGGATGACAACGGGAATAAAATAGCTCAGCAGTTTCTTGACCATAAAGGAATATTTTTTAATTTCATTCAATTCGGGCGTCGCCCTCGCGTCAAAAATAAGGGATTAATGTTAATTTTACGGCAAAGAAAGGCAATGAAAAAACAGGTTTACCAATTTATTTTCTTGCGGCTTATGGGCTGGAAAATCGTCGGTACCATCGCGCCCAACATCAAGAAGTGCGTGATGATGGTAATCCCGCATACCAGCTGGCACGATTTCTACCTCGGGTTGTTTACGCGTGGCATCATTGGGCTGGACATGCATTGGGTAGGGAAGAAGGAACTCTTTGGATTTCCGTTCGGCGCCTATTTCAGGTGGATGGGCGGCGCGCCACTGGATCGTTCGGGCGGGTTGAACAAAGTCGACTCGATCGCGGCTATTTTTGAAAAACGCGAAGTATTCCGGATGGCCATTTCTCCCGAAGGCACGCGCAGCAAAGTCTCCCAACTCAAAACCGGATTTTATTATATCGCACTCAAGGCGAAGGTCCCTATTATTCCCGTCGCTTTCGATTACGGAAAGAAAGAAGTGCGACTCGGAAGTCCCTTTTATCCAACCGGCGATTATGAAACCGATATGGAGTCGCTGTTGCCGTTCTTTAAAGGTGTCATAGGGAAAATTCCACAACAAGGTTTCAAAGTTTAACATTTGATCCTAAAACCATATCGAATTGATCACCGTATATATAACCAGTAGCAAATGCTTCATTTGTGAAATTAATTTTGTGTTTGTTTTATTGGTTTGGGAGCCTTCGGTCATTTATGGTCGGAGGCTTCCTTTTTATACTCGATTTTGAAGCTGGGATAAATACGTTATTTTTGCGCTATAAAAACCAACCTCATGGATTTCGAAGCGCTTTTCAATCAATATAAAGAACCGCAATTGCAAGGGCGTTACGTGTCGCTCCAGCACATTGGGCCAATCCTTGAACGGCACAGCAGCCATGGCGAATTGAGTGTCATCGGTCGTTCGGTGCAAGACCGGGCCATTTATGCTTATCGCATCGGGAACGGAAAGACCAAAATCCTGATGTGGTCACAGATGCACGGCAATGAAAGCACGACCACCAAGGCATTGTTCGATTTTTTCAATTTTCTTGGCGGAGAAGGTAAAACACTACTCGATGATTTTAGTTTTCTCTGCCTACCGATGCTCAATCCCGATGGCGCTCAGGTGTACACGCGAGAAAACGCGAATGGTGTCGACCTCAACCGCGATGCCGACCAGCGCACCCAACCGGAAAGCATCGCACTGCGCAAAGCCTTCGATGATTTCAAACCCGATTTCTGTTACAACCTGCACGACCAACGCACCATTTATGGCGTAGCCGATTCTGGCAAGCCGGCCACCGTGTCTTTTCTCGCGCCTGCCTATAATTTCGAACGCGATATCAATGCAGTGCGGTACAAGGCGATGCATATAATTTCGGCGATGAATGCAGCCTTGCAACAATATATCCCCGGACAGGTAGGGCGTTTTGACGATGCATTCAACATCAATTGCGTGGGCGATACCTTCCAGTTCCTGGGTGTGCCAACGATTTTATTTGAAGCGGGTCATTTCGCCGACGACTATGCGCGCGAAGAAACCCGCAAGTACATTTTCATCGCTTTATTGGCGGGTTTGCAGCACATTAACGAAAACGTTATAGTTGACAATGAAATTCACGATTATTTGAATATTCCTCAAAATAAAATCAATTTTTACGACTTTGTTTATAAAAACATCAAGATAAATTATGATAGTAACAAAATAATTGCGAATTTTGCCATTCAATATAAGGAAGCGCTCATAGACAACCAGGTTTGCTTTAATGCCTATATCGCTAAAATAGGCGCAGTGGAAGACTGTTTCGGACATATAGAATACGATGCACAAGGTGCCGAATATTCGGATAACGAAAACAACATTCCAGAACTGGAGCAAGCAGCAAATTTTTTCCTGGGCGAGACAAAAATCGCCAACGGCAAGGTTTCGGGTTCTATATGAAAGGCTTTTTTTGAACATGACAAACACAATAAACAATACATTTTATGAGTAAGTTCCGTTTAGATGAAGTGGATCATCAGATTTTAGACATGTTGATCGATAACACCAGGGTTCCTTTCACAGATATTGCTAAAAAGCTTTTGATTTCGGCTGGAACCGTACACGTAAGGGTTAAGAAAATGGAAGATGCCGGAATCATCATGGGTTCTTCATTAACCCTCGATTATGAAAAATTAGGCTACTCGTTCATTGCATACGTGGGCGTTTTCCTAAACAACACCTCGCAGACCAAATTCGTATTGGAAAGAATCAATGAAATCCCGTTTGTTACCGTGGCGCACGTTACCACCGGAAAATTCAACATCTTCTGTAAAATCCGTGCTAAGGATACCAAACACGCCAAAGACGTCATTTTCATGATTGACGACATCGATGGTGTTTACCGTACAGAAACCATGATTTCACTAGAAGAAAGTATCAACGACAAGAAGCGATTGATGCACACCATCTTCAAGAATATGTAATCGATTTCGTAAATAAAATAGGAACCCCGAGTGTAAGCTTGGGGTTTTTTTATTAACTTAATCCAAATTTCAGTACCATGTACACGCTTACCAAAACAGAACGCTTCAACCAGGAAGTGCTATCAAAATACCAGCTCTACAACAGCCTTTTCCTAACGCTTCCTTTTGACGCCATCAACAATACCGGTGTTTTGCTGCCGTTGTTTGCCGAGGTCTGTGAAAAAGGTTTCAAGCAACAGGAAACCCCAAAACAGATTGTCGATTTCTTCACTGCCAAATTTCTTGAAAATCCATCCGAAACCACACGTATAGACCTCTTATTCCGTTTCATCCAATACATTGAAAGACAAGTCGTGCTTTTTGACGCGATAGAAGACGCAGCATTTCCCATCATCAACAACCTCGAAGGACAAGGTTCGCTACGCGACATGAAAGACAAAGCCGAAAGCCAAGGCAAAATAGCAACGCTACACGCTTTCCTGGAAATGTTCAAGGTGCGTACGGTTTTAACGGCGCATCCCACGCAATTCTATCCGGGTTCGGTACTCGGCATCATCACCGATTTGACCGAGGCGGTTCGGCACGATGACCTCGTACTCATCCGTCAACTGCTGTCGCAACTCGGCAAAACGCCCTTTATCAAAAAGGAAAAGCCCACGCCGTTTGACGAAGCGGTGAGCCTGACCTGGTACCTTGAGAATGTATTGTACCAAACCTCGGGCGAAATGGTGACGTACCTGCAAAAGAATGTATTTGGTGGTGAATCCATGGTAAATCCTATCTTTAGTTTCGGGTTCTGGCCCGGCGGAGACCGCGACGGCAACCCGTTTGTAACCACCGATATTACCTTAAAAGTGGCCGACCGTTTGCGCAACTCCATCCTTAAATGTTACTACCGCGACATCCGACAACTCAAACGCAAACTCACTTTTACCAAAGTAGAAGAACTGGTCACTCAAATTGAGCTTAAGATCTACCGATCGGCCTATTACTATGAAGGCGCATTGTACCTGTCGCTTGCCGAACTTCTGGCCCAATTAGAAACCATCCGGGATTTGGTCATCGATGAGCACCAATCGCTTTATCTGGATGAGATTAACGAGTTCATCAACAAAGTGCGGTTGTTTGGATTTTATTTTGCCTCGCTCGACATCCGTCAGAACAGCAAAATCCACGATAGCGTTGTGAAAGACCTCGCCACGGTTTTTCCTGCCTCGTATTTGACTTCATCTCCTAACGAGCGCATAGCGGCCGCTTCCACATTAACCGCAAAGCTCAATCCATCCGATTATAGCGGGCTGACCCAATCCACACTCGAATCGATTTACGCCATGCAAACCATCCAACGCGAAAACGGCGAGCAAGGTGCCAATCGGTACATCATCAGCAATTGTGAAAGTGCGCTGCAAGTCATGGAAACTTTTGCGCTGATCCGGCTTTGCGATTGGGACAATCCAACGGTAGACATCGTGCCGCTGTTTGAAGTCATCGACGACCTGCAACAGGCCGATAACATTATGGAAACGCTATACACCAATCCAGCTTACCGCCAACACCTCGAAAACAGGAACGGCCAACAAACCGTCATGCTCGGTTATTCTGACGGAACCAAAGACGGCGGTTACCTAATGGCCAACTGGAGCATCTACAAAGCCAAGGAAACCATTACCCAAGTATCGCGCAAACACGGCATCAAGGTGGTATTTTTTGACGGGCGCGGAGGACCACCGGCGCGTGGTGGAGGCAAGACCCATAAGTTTTACGCCTCGCTTGGACCCACAATAGAAAACCACGAAATCCAGATCACCATACAAGGACAGACCATCAGTTCCAATCTCGGGACGCTGGATTCGAGCCGATACAACCTTGAGAATTTACTCAGCGCGGGCGCGACCAACCAGGTTTTTGCCGATGAAGTCAAAGTATTGTCGGGCGATGATAAAAAGCTACTGGACGCCTTGGCAACATTGGGCTATACCAAATACACCGATTTTAAGAACCATCCCAAATTTATCCCGTACCTCGAGAAGATGAGCACGCTCAATTATTACGCGAAGACCAATATCGGTAGCCGTCCGTCTAAGCGGTCTAAATCGGATACGCTGAATTTTGCGGACTTGCGCGCCATCCCATTTGTGGGTTCCTGGAGCCAGCTCAAACAGAATGTACCCGGATTTTTTGGTGTGGGCACTGCGTTGAAGCACTTTGAATCTTCGGGCGAATGGCAACAATTGCAGGCCTTGTACGATTCATCGTTGTTTTTTAGGACTTTGCTCGAGAACAGCATGATGTCATTGGCCAAATCCTTTTTCCCGCTCACGGCCTACATGAAAGACGACCCCGAATTTGGCGCGTTTTGGCAAATCATCTACGACGAATATCTTGAAACCAAGCGACTGTTGCTCAAGATTGCGCGCCAGGACGAACTGATGCAGAATTATCCCGACGGAAAGGCATCGGTGGCCACGCGTGAGAAGATCGTACGGCCGTTGCTTGTCATCCAACAGTTTGCTTTGCAACGCATCGGCGAGCTCGAGCAGTCGGAGCGAGCAGACCAAAACCTGATTGAAACCTATAAGAAAATAGTAACGCGTTCGTTGTTTGGCAACATCAATGCCAGCAGGAATTCGGCTTAAATCAAAACTATGAAAGCAAATCAATTGACCCAGGAAGAGTATGCGCCATGGTACGCAAACTATATTGCAAAAGCAGGCGATAACGATCTCGTCGAGGAACTCGAGATTTCTGTACACCGACTCATCCGTTTTGTGCAAAACATCCCGATGGACAAATTCGATTACCGTTACGCAGAAGGCAAATGGACCATCAAGGACATTTTGCAACACCTCATTGACGCCGAGCGGATTTTCGCTTACCGCGCACTTCGGTTTGCGAGAAACGACCAAACGGCATTGGCGAGCTTTGAAGAAGACGATTACGCGATCCAGGCCAATGGCAATCGCAGGAGTATCCAGGATTTGCTTACTGAACTCGCCGTGGTGCGTCAGAGTACGTTATCTTTGTTTAAAAGCCTGTCACCAGAAGAATTTCTTAGGATTGGAATCGCCGCAGGCAAACCCATGTCGGTTCGGGCGTTGGGATTTGTGATTATTGGGCACCAGAACCACCATCAGGGCGTTTTTGAGCAGCGGTATCTTTAGAGGAAAGACCGCTATCTTTCAATCGCTTCACGCCAAACTTCGAGTTTTTCCTCAAACTTCAGCGTATATGCTGGGCTTGTCGACGGCATGACTTCTAAACTGATTCCTGCAATAGGGCCGAATTTCTTCTGGAAAAACCGATGGCTTTCTTTTCCGTTGAAAAGGATTTTCCTGATTTTCGGATACTCAGAAAGCAAACCCAAAATATCATTTTCCTCGTGGTTTTTGATGTTGGAGTCGAGGCTGCCTTTGCGTTCGCAGTGGGCGAGTACATCCCACAACGCGATATTATTTTGCTGGAGAAAGGCTACCTTTTCGGTAAAGATCTCGGGAATTTTCCCGTCGCCAAAAATGGTATAGAGGATTTTCCAGAACACGTTCTGCCGGTGCGCATAATATTCCTGTTTGGCCAAAGACATGGCACCGGGCATTGTGCCAAGGATTAAAATTTCGGCATCGGCATTCACAAAAGGAGGAAAGGAGGCAATTCTCATTTTTTCTTGGCGATCAAGGCGAATACCATTGGGAATTTTTTCTCGAGTGATGCAATCCTGAATTTTTTCGGTTCAAATTCAACCATGCCGTTAAAGCAGTTATAGGGTGAATAATCGTATTCGTCGAACCGCTCAATGCTCAACCCGTTTTGGATGAGGCTATTGATTACCTCGCTTGTTGGATGGTTCCAGTTGACGTTCACGTTTTTGATGGGTGCCGATTTATCAGCATAAGTACCTTCGGTGGTTTCTATGATCGCATCGGTATTGAAATAATCGTAGGCCACCGATTTGAAATCGTAATCGAACATCCAAACCACGGGATGAAATTCTACAAAAATGAATTGCCCGCCGGGTTTTAAAAACTTAGAAATTACCTGGCCCCATTTGTCGAGGTCGGGTAGCCAACCAATCGTACCATAGGAAGTGAATACGATGTCGAACTGCTCGTCGAGGTGGTTGGGCAAATCATAAATATCGCAGCAGAGAAATCGGGTATTGGTTTGCAATGCGGTGGCGATGTCTTTCGCTGCGTGGATGGCCTTTTCTGAAAAGTCAACACCCGTAGCGGTTGCACCGAGTTTGGATAGTGAAATCGTGTCCTGCCCGAAATGGCATTGTAAATGCAGGATTTTCTTACCGGCTACATGGTTAAGGTAAGACATTTCAATATCCATCAAAGAATTACGGCCGTTGTAAAATCCGTCCATATCGTAAAAGTCCGATTGCAGGTGGAAATCAACTTTGTCGTTCCAAAGTTTTTTGTTCAATTCGAGGTAGTTTTTTTCTGTGCCCATAGCAGTTTATTTGACGTTCTAAATTACGCAGTTGCATCCAATAAAAAAAGGAACCCGAAAGTTCCTTGATTGTTTATTCTTCTTCTTCGTCGTCCTCGTCGATTGGGTCTTCGATATCTTCATCATCATCGTCGTCGTCATCATCCACATCGTCGTCTGAGCCGCCGGGATCTTTGGTGATGTCTACTTCTTCCTCGTCATCATCCACCGCATCTTCGTCTTCAATGTCGATGCCTTTGATGGTGTCGATTGGTTCTACAATGTCGTCGATGTCGTCGTCTTCGTCGAATTTCTCCAATCGGCTGGCGAGCTTGGTACTCACTTTCACGAGGTAAATGGTGTCTTCGGTACGCACTTCAACGGCTTCAATCAATTCATTCTGCGCATTTCTAAACCGGATGATGTTGGAATCATCATATCCGTCAGGAAACCGCTCCACAAGTAAGGAGAGGATTTCATTGGTCAGTTTAGAATAATCAACAATAATTCTTTTCATAATTAATTATAAATCTAGTAGGTAAGCAAAAATTAATGGAGCGACAATCGTAGCATCCGATTCTATAATAAACTTTGGGGTTTTGATGTCTAGTTTGCCCCAGGTGATTTTCTCATTTGGGACAGCGCCCGAATACGATCCGTAGCTCGTGGTAGAATCCGAAATCTGGCAGAAATAACTCCAGAACGGTACATCGTGCATTTCCATGTCCTGGTACAACATTGGTACGACGCAGATGGGGAAATCTCCGGCAATACCGCCACCAATTTGGAAAAAGCCGATGCCTTTTCCTGCGCAGTTCTTGGTGTACCAATCGGCCAGCCACATCATATATTCGATGCCGCTTTTCATGGTCGTTGGTTTGAACGTTCCTTTGATGCAATACGATGCGAAGATATTACCCATCGTAGAATCTTCCCAACCCGGACATACAATCGGCAGGTTTTTCTCGGCTGCGGCCACCATCCAGGAATCTTTTGGGTCTATTTCATAATATTGTTGCAACACACCAGAATTGATCATTTGGTACATAAATTCGTGCGGCAAATAACGCTCGCCTTTAGAATCGGCATTGTTCCAGATATCGAATAAATGTGATTGCAACCTTCTGAAAGCTTCTTCTTCGGGGATGCAGGTGTCGGTTACGCGATTGTAATGGTTCTCTAACAAATCCCATTCTTCCTGTGGGCTTAGGTCGCGGTAATTGGGAACCCTTTTATAAGAATTGTGCGCCACGAGGTTCATGATGTCTTCCTCTAAATTGGCGCCGGTACACGAAATGATGTGTACTTTGTCCTGGCGGATCATTTCGGCCAACGATTTTCCGAGTTCTGCCGTACTCATCGCTCCGGCAAGCGAAACTAACATCTTGCCGTTGTCAAGCAAATGTTCCTCATATCCTTTGGCAGCATCAACGAGTGCCGCTGCATTGAAGTGAAGGTAGTGCTTTTCTATAAATTGACTGATTGGTCCTTTGCTCATTTTCAGTTGCTTGTATTTGTATTATTGTGATTTGGGTTATTGTCCAAAGAAAAACTTTTTTTCTTTAAACTCCAACCTAAAATTATTAACTATTGTTTATGGTATCCTAAAATTTTGAGCACGTCTTCTGAAGTTTGCTGTTCTGAGAAAACTTCGGTGGCCAAAATGCCGTTTTCATCCCGATCAATCAAAATGTGTTTGGGCTGCGGAATCAAACAGTGGTGCAAGCCGCCGTAACCACCAATGGTTTCCTGGTAAGCACCCGTGTTGAAAAAACCAATGTACAACGGTTTTTCACGGTTGTACTTTGGAAGGTAAATCGCGTTCATGTTTTGCTCGGAGTTGTAATAATCGTCGCTGTCGCAGGTCATTCCGCCAAGTAAAACCCTTTCATAGGTATCGTTCCAGCGGTTTACGGCAAGCATGACAAAACGCTTATTGATCGCCCAGGTGTCGGGCAAAGTGGTGATGAAAGACGAGTCGATCATGTTCCAGGCTTCCCTGTCATTCTGTTGTTTCTGGTACAAGACCTGGTAAATCGCACCGCCGCTTTCGCCTACGGTAAACGAGCCAAATTCGGTAAAGATATTCGGGACTTCTACTTCTTCCTCATCACAGGCAATCTTAATTTGGTTGAGGATTTCGTCAATCATATACTGGTAATCATACTCGAAAGCCAGTGAGTTTTTAATCGGGAAACCGCCGCCAATGTTGAGTCCGTCAAGGGTAGGACATTCGCGTTTCAAGGCCACATACACTTTGATACATTTCACGAGCTCGTTCCAGTAATAAGCGGTATCGTTGATACCGGTATTGATGAAAAAGTGCAGCATCTTGAGCTCGAGGTTGGGATTTTCCTGGATTTGTTTGCGGTAAAACCCTACGATGTTTTTGTATCCGATGCCCAGACGTGAGGTGTAGAACTCAAACTTGGGTTCTTCCTCGGCTGCAATCCTGATCCCAATCTTGAATTTCCCTTTGATTTCGGCCTGGAGCAAATCGAGCTCCTCATAATTGTCAATGATGGGAATGGTATTCTTGTGCCCATTGTTGATGAGCCTCGCTATATTGTCAATGTATTGGTCGCGTTTGAAACCGTTGCAGATCACATAAGTAGACTTGGTGATTTTGCCTTGCGATAAAAGGTTTTCTACAATATTGATGTCAAAGGCCGACGAAGTCTCGATATGGATGTTGTTCTTAAAAGCCTCATTCATCACATAAGAAAAATGCGAGCTTTTGGTACAATAGCAATAGTAATATTTGCCTTCGTACTTGTTCTTTTCCATCGCATTCCTAAACCAGTTTTTGGCGCGTTTGATGTTGTTGGAAATGGCAGGAAGGTAGGTGAATTTTAAAGGCGTACCGTATTGCTCCACGAGTTTCATCAGGTCAATCTTATGGAATTCCAGATTGTCTTTATTGAGGGTGAATTCTTCCTGTGGGAAATAATACGTTTGGTTGATGAGGTCGAAATATTTGGTATTCATTTAGCGATAGGATTTTAGATTAAAAAAACGGTTGGTCTTTCCTCTAAATTCAAACCCTGATGTTTGCGTAAATGATGGGTAATTTCTCCTGGTATGCGTTAGAATAGGCAAAAACGTCAAAAAACGACAACCCGTTTACAGCAAAAAGCTTTTGGAGGAAACCGATGAAATTCTTACAACCACGAGTGGCAGTAAAATCAACGGTTTTGTTGCTGGTGGGTCTGTTCATGAGCGCAAATGTAAAAAATAAACCAAATGATTGGTTATCATTTTTATTAAAAAAATATTAAGATTTGTAGTTTTTAAAAGCCGCTTCAATCAGTTCGTTTTCAACGGTTTGGTTGATTTTTATTTTACCGATGCCGTCGAGCAACGCAAACTGTACCTTTCCGTATTCATTTTTTTTATCGTGGATGAGCAGCGCAAAGATGGGCGCATAGTCGTTTTCTTCGAACAGAATAGGGTTGAACACAGCGAAAATCGTGTCTTTTACCTGCGTGAATTCTGGCTCAGTAAGCAAGCCTTTTTTCCAGGAGATGAACGCCTCAAGTACCATTCCTGCTGCGATGGCTTCTCCGTGCAGCAAAGTTTCTTTACCGTCGCTTTCGAGGAAATAACTTTCTATCGCATGACCCAAAGTATGCCCGAAATTGAGCGCTTTGCGGATGCCGTTCTCAGTTGGATCCTGGCTTACAATGTCATTTTTAATGACAATCGAGTCGTAAATCAACGCATCGAAATCGGCAAAATCAATCGCCTTCAAATCCAGGAACTTTTCCCAATAGGCTTTGTCGTACACCAAACCGTGCTTGAGCATTTCGGCAAGTCCCGAACGCATTTCGTTTTGCGGCAACGTTTCGAGGTAGCTCGTATCAATGACCAGCAATGCCGGTGTGTTGATGACGCCGATTTGGTTTTTGAGAGCACCGAGGTCCACACCATTTTTCCCACCTACTGAAGCGTCTACCATGGCCAGCAAAGTCGTTGGGATGTTTACAAAGTCAATCCCACGTTTAAAGGTAGACGCCACAAAACCACCCAAATCGGTTACCACGCCACCGCCCAGGTTGACCAGCAGGCTTTTGCGGTCGGCACCGAGTTCGGTGAGGATTTTCCAGACCTCTACACAGGTATCGATGTTTTTGGCATTTTCGCCCGACTCAAACTCTATAATTTCTATAGGAATATCAACGGCGAGTTTGGGCAGTAATTTGGGCAGGCAGTAATCATTAGAATGGCTGTCGGTCAGAATAAAAACCGACGAGTATTTTTGGTGGGTGATGAGCTGGTTCAAAGCTTCGTAACCGCTTGTTCCGAAATGGATCGGATAGCCGTTGGCGTTGATGGATTGCATGGGCTGTGTGTAAATTGCCCCGCAAAATAAGCGATTTTTTTCGGGAATCCGCACATAAAAATGAGAGAATGACAAAGTGTTTAATTTTAAAATATTTGGCAGGAATCACACAATAGATTTGCATAGCGATTTTTGCAATTTTGAACTGCAACAAAAAAACGACCATGGGCGCTATTCCTTTTAAATTTTCAATGATCTTCCTATTTCTAATTGGATCCACGCTCTGTGCCCAGCAAAAAAACACAGCGCCCGTGGGCGACGCCCAATTTCTTTTACAGGCATTCAACGGCCGTATGATCGCCACAGACAATGCCAAGCTGGCGATTAAGAAAGGGACTACGCCGCAAATGAGGCAGTTTGGCAAACGAATGGTCAAAGACCAGAATGAAATGTATAAGGCCATCAAACCATTGGGCGCTTCGAGAAATGCGGTATTCCCAAAATCGGTTAATTATATCGACCCGAAAGTTGGGAACAAACTTTCAAAGTTGAGCGGACCTGATTTTAATAGGGCGTACATCAATAGAACAGTGGCCGACCTTGAAAAAGACATTGCGCTTTTCAAACAAGCCTCCACGAGCAAAAGTAAAGAAACGGCCAGCCTCGCCAAAGAGTTCCTACCCATGCTCGAGGCGCAACTCACAGACGTACAGCAATTATACTAAGCCACGCAAAATCCAAAGCAAATCCCGTCAATCCAGTTGGCGGGATTTTTTATTTTCAGCCCATCTGAGCGCTCAAAAAGTGTTCGGAGATTAGCCATTTATTAGGTGACTCTGTTTATCTTTGCACCATTATTAAAGCCACCATCAAGCCACCATGGAAAAAATCTTCAACAACACCCAAGTCGCGTTTTCACTCAAGACCGATACTGAACTCGACCGCGCTTATTTTCTTTTTAAAATGATCGACAATGAACCGCTTGTTCGTATCGGGACAGCCGTCACCAACTTCGCTATCAAGGCGCATTTGCCTGTAGAAGGCCTGATCCGGGCTACGGTATTTGACCATTTTTGCGGTGGCGTGAATGAAAATGACTGCCTGACTGTGGTGGATAAGATGTACACCAAGGGTGTTTCTTCGGTGCTCGATTATTCGGTAGAAGGCAAGGAGGAAGAAGCCCAGTTCGACGCCGCTCTTGAAATGACGTTAAAGACGATTGAATTCGCCAAAGAGCGCGAGGCGATTCCGTTCGCAGTATTCAAACCCACCGGATTTGGCCGATTTGAACTCTACGAAAAACTCGGAGAAAACCAAAAACTAAATGCCGACGAACAGGCCGAGTGGAACCGCGTGATCGAACGTTTCGACACCGTCTGTAAAGCCGCACACCAAAAGAATGTGGCCTTGCTTATCGACGGCGAGGAAAGCTGGATGCAAGATGCCGCCGATGATTTGGTGACCGACATGATGCGCAAATACAACAAAGAAAAAGCCATCGTTTTCAACACGCTGCAAATGTACCGCTGGGACCGATTGGATTACCTCAGCAAATTGCATGACCTGGCCAAAACCGAAGGCTTTTACATCGGGATGAAGCTCGTGCGCGGCGCCTATATGGAAAAGGAAATGAAACGCGCCGAGGAAAAAGGTTATCCGTCTCCGATTTGCGTTTCCAAAGAAGCCACCGATATCAACTATGACGCCGCTGTACATTATATGATAGAACACCTCGAAACCATGGCTATCTTTGCCGGGACGCACAATGAGGAGAGTTCATACAAGCTTATGGAACTCATGCAGCAGAAAAACATCTCCAAAAATGACGACCGCATTTGGTTTGGGCAATTGTACGGCATGAGTGACAATATCAGCTACAACCTGGCGGCACACGGTTACAATGTTGCAAAATATTTGCCTTTTGGGCCCGTTCGCGATGTGATGCCATACTTGATCCGTCGCGCGGAGGAAAACACTTCGGTAGCCGGACAAACCAGCCGTGAATTAACTTTGATTAAGACCGAGCGGGATAGAAGGAAAGGGAAGTAGCGACACCAAAACAGCTAACATGAATGGCACGAATTTTCACGAATTTCAATTGCGGTTGATTCGTGAAAATTCGTGCCATTAGTGTTCAATTTCGCAACACTTCATTCGTCTTCGCGTTTCTGCTTAAAATCTAGGAATTGCTAAACTGCAGATTGCTCAAATTCTTATACAATCCATTTTCTAATTCCAGCAGTTCCTTATGCGTACCGCGTTCCGTAATGCGTCCGGCATCAAGCACCAAAATCTGGTCGGCGTTGCGGATGGTAGACAAACGGTGCGCGATGATGATGCTCGTGCGACCTTCCATCAACACTTCTAAGGCTTCCTGTACGAGTTTTTCGCTTTCACTGTCGAGTGAAGACGTGGCTTCGTCCAAAATCAGGATGCTTGGGTTTTTGAGTAGCGCGCGCGCGATGGCAATGCGTTGACGTTGTCCGCCCGAAAGTTTGATGCCGCGTTCGCCTACAATAGTTTCGAACTTTTCAGGGAATCCTTCAATGAAATTGAGCGCGTTGGCTTGTTGGGCAGCCAGGAGAATTTCTTTATCGGTCGCGTCGGGTTTGCCATAGGCGATGTTTTCGCGGATGGTGCCGCCAAATAAAATAACATCCTGCGGTACGATGCTCATGTTGCCGCGCAATTGTTCGAGATCATAATCGTAAATGTTCTTGCCATCGATGAGGATTTCTCCGCCTTCGATATCGTAAAAACGCAACAGCAATGCGGCAATGGTTGATTTTCCGACACCGCTTGGCCCGACAATGGCAATCTTCTGGCCCGAACCGGCCGCAAAGCTCACATCCTGCAATACCTTAATTTCCTTGCGCGACGGATAGCTGAACGCGACATGGCTGAATTCGACTTCGCCTTTGATTTTCTCGAGTTTTTCGTTGCGTAGCGCATTGGTTTTTTCAGGTGTTTCTTCGAGCAATTCAAAAACCCTTTCGGTCGCGCCGACTGCTTTTTGGATTTGGGCGTACAATTCGGCGATACCACCAAACGAAGCACCTACGAATATAGAGTACAGGACGAACGAAATCAACTCGCCCACATCTTTCATTTCACCGCTGATGATGAGTGTCACGCCAAACCACACCACAGCGACAATGGCACCGAAAAGGCACATGATGATGAACGAGGCAAAGTAGCCACGGTATTGTCCGCCCTTGATGGCAATCTTGACAATCTCATTGATCTTGGCGCGGTACCTGCCGATTTCATACCATTCATTGGCAAATGCCTTGACATTGCTGATGCCTTGCAGCGTTTCTTCTACTATTACCTGGCTCTCGGCAATAGTGTCCTGTGTTTTCTTAGAATACTTTCGAATAAATCTACCGAATATCACCGCAGCGATGGCCACCAGCGGTACAATAGAAAGCATCATCAAAGTCAGTTTCGGGCTGATGACAGCCAGGAAAATGACCCCGCCCACAATCAGGATGAACTGTCGCAAGAACTCGGCGATGGTGGTGGTTAAAGTATCCTGAATCTGAGCGATGTCTGAACTGAGCCGGCTGTTGAGCTCGCCCACGCGCTTTTGTGCAAAGAAAGTCATGGGCAATCGTACTAGGTTGCTGTATAAAGCGAGACGAATGTTGGCGAGCGTATTCTCGGTAAAATTCACGAACAAAGACAACCTGAAAAAAGAAAAGAACGATTGCAGGAACAATATGCCCACGAGTCCCAGTGCGATCTGGTTGGCCTGCGCCATGTCTTTGTTCTTGGCACAATCTACGAGCATACCGATGAGTTTAGGAAAGGCGAGGGCCGTGGCGCCAGTGAGGAGCAAGAAAACCAAACCCACATAGAATTTCCAGCGGTGGCTGCCACCGTATGAAAAGATGAGTGCGGCTTTGTTTAAGGAAGAGGCGGTTAGTTTTGACTTGGGAAGGTCATTTTCTATTTTGTGGCGTGCCATGTTAAGAAGTTTAGGGCAAATGTAGCAACATGACGAGCCATGGCAAACATTTAAGCAAAATTTAGCATTCGTTTGCCGGGAAACAACAAGGCACAAAAAAAGGACAAACTAGAGATTTGTCCTTTTGGTGGGTAATACTGGGTTCGAACCAGTGACCCCTACCTTGTCGAGGTAGTGCTCTGAACCAGCTGAGCTAATCACCCTTGACTGCAAAAGTAAGACGAAAAATGTAACGCGCCAATAAAAGTGCGTAAAAAAAAAACGAAAAATAATTTTTAGCCCAGCGCTTGCTTAACCAATTTTTGCACGTATATTTGCGCACCTTTTAGGGCGATTAGCTCAGTTGGTTCAGAGCATCTGGTTTACACCCAGAGGGTCGGGGGTTCGAATCCCTCATCGCCCACCATACAGGACAAATCAATATTTTTTGGTTTGTCCTTTTTATTTTTTAGCACTAAGCCCTTATTAATGCTGGTAATTTTTAGAAGTATTGGGTTTAAATCTGCGGTTCGAACTTTTTGATTTTCAAATTGGAATTTTTTTGGAAATATCGAATCAATTATTTTTCGTTTATCTTCTAAAGTTGAATGGATATACTGCTTTTCGATGGAAGCAATTTTCTCAATTCCCTTTTCATATATTTCAATTGTTTCTTTGATGTCGTTCAATTCTGTTTCTTGTGATTTGAGTTCTTCGCGTATACCTTCATATCTTTCTTTTGCTGATACATAACCTTTTTTATCAATTTCCTGATCGATATACAAATCTTGAAGTCGGATTAATTTATCCTCTATTGTTTTTACCTTCTCGTAGTGCTTTGGCCCAAGTTCTTTTGTACCATGATTGGACAACTTATCTTTAATGATTTCAATGAACAGTTTTTGTATGGGTTTGTCCAAAGCCAAAGATTTAAGAAAATCATTAAACCATAAATCGACATCTTCTAGCTTGTATCGCATGTTGCATGGACTGATGCAATGGTAATAGGTGTAATATTTATTTCTTCCTTTAGACGAACTGGCGGTTAATGCCTTATTGCAATGAGGACACAATAGAAAGCCTTTCAAAGGAAAATTATCATTGAGCTTTTTATGGGTTGTTTGAAACTTATCGCTTCTATGGTTTAGGACATCCTGAACCTTATCGTATAGTTTTTTTGTTATTATGGGTTCATGTATACCATCGATTATGGCTTCTTTTTCATCTTTATAAGCCTTTAGAAAAACTCCACCATAGTAAAGATGGTTTCTGAACATTGAAGCCATTGCTGTCCGGCTACTTTCGAAGCCATTTTTGGCGAGTATACCCAAGACTTCCGTTTGATTATACAATCCAGAAGCCATAAGCTCAAATCCATGTTGAACGTGTTTAGCATCTTCATCAGGAACAAGCAATGGCTTTTTAGAATTATCCAAGCCATTTGAATATCCTTTTGGAGCATTCCCGACATATCTTCCTTCCTTAAAAGCCCTTCTCATACCTGCAATTACATTTAAGGATCGTCGTTGGTTTTCTACTTCTGGCATGGATAGGTATACCGCAAGCATCAAGCCTTGTTCTGGTATGGATAAATCCAATGGCTGCTCGATGGCATTTACCTGTATGGCTAATTGGTTAAACACGCCAATCATTTGATATGATTCA
>DLHP01000034.1:39395-44096 GCA_002483285.1 Flavobacterium sp. UBA7665 | reverse complement strand
AGGCCCTCGCGGCAGCGATAGCCCTGATGGCAGCGGCATCCTTTTGTAAAATGCAATGGAACAAAAGATATAGCGTACAGCAGGTTCCCGGCTCTTAAAAATAAAACCCAAAACTCCCTTTAATCGCAAACTTCTGCGCATCCGGCATGTCAAGGTAACTACCACGCCAAGAAAAATCAATCCTAAACACCTTAAAAATATTCCCGATTCCGGCGCTGTATTCCCAATACCCATCGGTTGGGGCAACATAAACCAAACCCGAAGCATTGATCGCTTTGTTCGCGTCAGAAACGTTTCCGTAAACACCTTTCACACCCACGATTTCACGCCAGTTGAGTTTCCTGAGCAACGGTACACGTGCAAAGATTTTCCCCTGGAAATTGTGTTCCCACTGGAAAGTGGCGTATTGGTCGGCGACGAATTCGTAGAAATTGAGGTTGCTAAACGTGTTCTCGATCGTGAAATAAGTTTGGTTTCCGGGTACGATGCTCATGAGTCCGAGCGGCACGGTTCCGTAGGTTTTTCCGAGTTCCACAATGAAATTCGAGCGCCCGATAGGACCAATAAGCAACGGCTGCTTAAAATACAATTGCAACCTTTGGTAATCAAAATCGCTGTCGGCAACCCCTTTGTAACCCGCAGCATAATTCACAAAAATACGCGTGTACGGATTGTCTACGATACTGCGCTCCACGCCATAACCCACGGTTTTGCGGTGCGGCGTATAATCTACCTGTACCGAGGCTTCGAATTGCTTGACCTCGCTTTTGGTCTTGGTGTGTGTGGCATCGGTGTAATAATCAAGGCTAAATGTGGGCGACGCCGATTCGAGCGTGCGATACGAGAATTGCGTCCCGAACGTCAGGTTTTTAATTGGCTCAATCTCAAGCCCGAAAGTAGACAAATTAATGTTGGTGAGCTTGCCATTGTTTCCGGTAGAAAACAACGAAGACGATGCGAAACTGCGCCCAAGCACATCGTTGGTCGTGGTCAGGCTTGCGCCGATTTGCTCCACGTCACGCCGGTTTCCGCCGGATAAAATGATGCGCGATTTCTTATCTATCATCCATTTCCCTGAAACGCCGTATTTGAATTTGTTGTCGTCGAAGCCATAGGCCGTGTAAACCTGGAGGCGCCACGGGTCGTTCGGGCCAAAATACGTTCGGCCACCGGCGCGCAAGCGGATGCCTTCGACTTCGTTGTAACCTACTGTAGAAAATATGGGTCCGTAGTCGAAATTGATGTCGTCAAATTCAATGTAACCGCTGCCTAAAATGGCGACCAGATTGTACAACCGCTTGAATTTCTTGACGGTCTTGAGTGTGTCGAGCATTTTGTAAACGCCCTGTTCGTCTTTACTGAGCCGTTCAAATCGACTCTTTTCCCAAAACTCGTCGTCTTTAAGGTACACCGTATTGTCTACGTAGTTGACTTCTTCCTTGTAAAAATCCTTGGGTTTGGGTTTGTTGAATTCGTGGTTCCTGAAAAACGTGGTACGCTTCCCGTAAAGCCCTTTGGATTTCTCACGTTTGTTGAGCGCAAAATCACTCATCATATAATCTTTGGTGAGCAGGAACACCGAGTCGTTCAAAACGTCGAATTCCTGTTCAATGTAAATGTCCTTGACCCAGTTGATGTTGGCGCTTTTGGTGACCGCCATATTGATGTTCTTGATGGCAAACGTGGTATCGTTGACCCAGAAATCGCCCTTGAAGGTAAGTTCGTTCTTGCGGCGCGGATAGAAGACGATGTTGTAGCACCATTTTTTGTCGATGTAAGCGCTATCGGTGAGAACATAATTGTAGACATCGATTCCGGTGCGCGACAAAGGCGAAGTAAATCCCTTGTCGAAAAACGTGAGGTAATTGTCGTAAATGTTATAATCAGAATACAAATCCTTGATAAACGCGATGATTTGCTGGTTGGTACTGAAGCCTGAATTTCGGTTGGCCTTGAGGATTTCCTTGACTTTTTTCTGGACGTTGTCGCCGTAAACGTTGGAGAGTGCTTCGTTGATGAAAATCGGCAGATAGGTTTTCCCGGTAACTTTGGAGGTATCAACCTGTTTGAAGATGAATTCCATGCCTTTGAAAATCTTGTTTTTCATGAACGCACTGTCTATGGTGTTCATGTCAAACTCTACTTTCTCATATTTTTCCATCTGGTATTGGTCAAACATGTACAAGCCGTTTTTGCGCTTGCGTTCCCAGATTTTGCGCAAAATATCCAGCGCGGGATTGTTCTTTTTGGAGGTCTTGCCCGAATACACGACGACTTCCTTGAGCTTATTCCCGTCGCTGAGCGTGATCTTAAAATCGTAACTCACGGCTTTGGTGAGCGGTACTTCTTTGGTCTCGAATCCCATGAAGGAAACGATTAAAGTGTTATAGGTTTTGTCTGATTCGATGTAAAACCGCCCGTCTTCATTGGTGACGATCCCAATGTTGGAACCCTTGAAAACAACGTTCGCGTACGGAACCGGCTGGTTGGTGTTGTCTATGACGATGCCGCTGACTTTGGTCTGGGCGCTAAGGACGACTGTTAGCAGTAACAGTAGGGCTGATAATAAATTCTTCATAAAATGATGGCGTCGGATTTTACTCCGATGGAGGTTCAAATATAAGTTTTCTTTTGAATTATTTGAGTTAAGGTTTTTGTTTTATGTTGATGAGAGTTTGGGGTTTATTCTTCGTCGTTAAACATGATATATTTTCTTAACTTTTGCCTGGCCGCAAAAGTTACAAAAAGGCCCAGCGACCAAATCACAATCTTGAAAACTACCTNNGTCTCCGGGCTAAGCCGCTCGCCTAAAAAGGCTCGACTCTCACGCCCTCCGATGCCGCTTTTCTTCGTTGTTTTCTACGATTCTAATTTAACGTCGCGCCAAGTCGGAAGTGTTTATTTTATTTTTCGCTTGCTGCGCTGCACGAAAAACCCTCCTAAGAATGTTCCCTAATCAAAGGAGGAATCATCCGGTTTAGCATTTTCGGCAGGGCCGAGCGTTAAGAAAATGTCCAGTGGACATTTTTAGCGAAGGAGCCAGGAGGCGCGTTGGCCGCAAGCCGAAAATCAATAAACACTTCCTAACTGGCGCGGCAGTCATAGAATTTGCGTTAAGAAAATCAATGCCAAAAACCGTTAAGAACGAAAAGCTGTNNTGTTTGAGCCGCAGGCGAGTTTTTCTCGTTTAGGTTTTTGGCATTGATTTTTAGCAAATTCTATGTGCCGACTGCCTTTTTGCTTCTTTTGCGGCAAGGCAAAAGAAGAAGAAGAAGAAGAACATACTAGAAAATGAAAACTACTCGTCTTCGGCAGATCGCGCGAGGCATGGCAGAGGAAGTTCTTTTGTGGCCAGACAAAAGTTGAGAAAATATGATTCATAAACCGGAATCTCCCGGTGAAACTACACTGCGCCAGGGATGGCAGCGGTATCCTTTTGCGGCCGAGCGCCAGCGAGGCCGTAAAAGATAAAGCGTACAGCCCGCTCGTGGCGCCAAAAAAAAATCCGAAAGCAAAACTTCCGGATTCATTCTTATCAATTCTCAATTGTTACTTCTTATACATCACCTTCTTCACCGCCTTAATCACATCACTCGCATTAGGCAACCACTCTTTGAGAAGTGTCGGTGAATACGGCGCCGGCGTATCGGCAGTTGTGATTCTTTGGATGGGCGCGTCGAGGAAATCAAAAGCGCGTTCCTGAACGATATACGTAATTTCTGAAGCGACGCTCGCAAACGGCCAGGCTTCTTCAAGCACGACCAAACGGTTGGTTTTCTTTACCGAAGTCAAAATCGCATCGTAATCCATTGGGCGCACGGTACGCAAATCGATGATTTCACATGAAATGCCTTCTTTGGCGAGTTCATCGGCGGCGATGTGCGCTTCCTTGATGATTTTCCCGAAAGAAACAATTGTCACGTCTTTGCCTTCGCGTTTGATATCGGCAACGCCAAGCGGAATGGTGTACTCGCCTTCTGGCACTTCGCCTTTGTCGCCGTACATCTGCTCGGACTCCATGAAAATTACCGGATCGTTGTCGCGGATGGCCGATTTCAACAATCCTTTGGCATCGTAAACCGTTGACGGAACGACTACTTTAAGACCCGGTGTATTGGCAAACCAGTTCTCGAAAGCCTGTGAGTGCGTGGCGCCGAGTTGTCCTGCAGAAGCCGTTGGGCCTCTGAAAACCATGGGCATTGGGAACTGTCCCGCCGACATCTGGCGCATTTTCGCCGCGTTGTTGATAATCTGGTCAATCCCAACGAGCGAAAAGTTAAACGTCATATACTCTACAATCGGACGGCAACCGTTCATGGCCGAACCTACCGCAATCCCGGCAAAACCAAGCTCTGCAATTGGGGTATCGATGACGCGTTTGGGTCCGAATTCGTCGAGCATTCCTTTGGAGGCTTTGTAAGCGCCGTTGTATTCGGCCACTTCCTCGCCCATTAAATAAACCGACTCGTCACGGCGCATTTCTTCGCTCATGGCTTCGGCGATCGCTTCGCGGAATTGTATCGTTTTCATAGGTGTTTCTGAATTTGAATGGCAAAAATAGGGATTAATCAAATAACTTTTGTGTTCCTTTTTATTTTTTTAGGAGCTGTTTGCTTCGCCAGTTCGGCCTGCGGCCTCGGGTCTTAACGCAAATCTTATGACTGCCGCGCCAATTCTGAAGTGTTTATTGATTTTTGGCTT
>DLHP01000034.1:0-39314 GCA_002483285.1 Flavobacterium sp. UBA7665 | reverse complement strand
AAAATTCTAAACCGGATGATTCCTCCTTTGATTAGAGAACTTTCTTAGGAGGATTTTTCGTGCAGCGCAGCCAGCGAAAAATAAAATAGATACTTCCTAACTGGCTGGCCGTTCGGGGAAAAAACGTGAAAAACAACGAGTAAAAGCGGCAGCGCGCAGCGTTAAGAGTGAGCCTGCAAGGCGAACGGCTCAGCAAGCGCCCGCTTTTGCGAGGTAGTTTTTAGCTTTTTATCCGGAGGCCATTGATCTTTTGTTTCTTTTAGCTCACCAAAATAATATTTGTTTTTTGGTGTTCGCTGAATCTCGTTCCTCGATTTGTATCAAGACAAAAGAAAGCCTGCGGCAGCATAGCCCCGATTGAAGTGGAAATCCTTTTTGCGGCGCAGCGCAGCGGAGCCGCAAAAAGATTGAAACGGAAAGCGGGAAACAGCTACAACAACCCTTCCCTCAACCCCTCAAAATCAACCATCACCTGTTCGCCACTCGCCAGGTTTTTCAACCCAAATTGATTGTTCTGCATTTCGGTTTCGCCAACCACGACGGCGTAAGGAATCCCGCGTTTGTCGGCATAGGTAAACTGCTTCCCGATTTTGGCGGCGTCGGGATACAGCTCGACTTTGATGCCGGCATCGCGCAATCGAGCCATCGCCTGCATGGCATAAAAGGCTTCGGTTTCGCCGTAATTGATGAACAGCGCTTTGGAGGTCGACGAGACGGTTTGTGGGAACAAATCCAACTCCTCGATCACGAGGTAAATGCGGTCAAGGCCAAATGAAATCCCCACGCCGCTCATGTCCTTGAGCCCGAAAATCCCGGTAAGGTCGTCGTAACGCCCGCCGCCGCCGATAGAACCCATCGACACTTTGGCTGGTGGCGCAACCTCGAAAATGGCGCCGGTGTAATAGTTGAGCCCTCGCGCCAAGGTGACATCGAGGTCTAAAATGGCGTCCTTGAGGCCGAGTTTTTGTATGTTGTCGCAGATGAAACGCAATTCTTCGATGCCTTTTTTGCCTTCTTCGGAAGACGCAAGCAACTCGGATAATTTTTCTATTTTCTGAGAGATGCTTCCCGTGAAATGGAACAACGGTTGCACCTTCTCGATCGCGGCTTCGGCAATGCCTTTCTCGACCATTTCCTTTTTCACGCCGTCCTCACCTATCTTGTCGAGTTTGTCGAGCGCGACAGTAAAATCGATGAGTTTGTCTTTGGCTCCGATGACTTCGGCAATCCCGGAGAGTATTTTGCGGTTGTTGATTTTAATGGTCACGCCTTTAAGCCCAAGTGCGCTGAACACGGCATCGTACAATTGCACCAATTCTACTTCTTGCCACAATGAAGTGGATCCGACCACATCGGCATCGCATTGGTAAAACTCGCGGAAGCGTCCTTTCTGCGGACGGTCGGCACGCCAAACCGGCTGTATTTGGTAGCGTTTGAATGGAAAAACAATGTCGCTTTGGTTTTGAACGACGTAGCGTGCGAAGGGAACTGTGAGGTCGTAACGGAGCGCTTTTTCTGAAATACTCGAAGTGAGCTTGTTACTTTCCTTGTTCTGCAACACGTTTGCATCGGCTTTGGCAAGGTAATCCCCAGAATTCAAAATCTTAAAAATCAACCGATCGCCTTCTTCCCCATATTTTCCCATCAGCGTCTCCGAATTCTCAAAAGACGGCGTCTCAATGGGCTGGTATCCAAACTGCTCAAAATGCGTTTTGATGATTTGCATGATGTATTGCCTTTTGGCTACTTCTACGGGTGAAAAATCACGGGTTCCTTTAGGTATGCTGGGTTTTGCTGCCATTGCTGCTTTAGTTTTGAGACTGCAAATATCTTACTTTTTAGCCGAAATTTGGTTGTGGTTTTTAAAAGTTACGCATCGCCCTGAATAAATGTAAAACGGATTACTGATTTGAAGATTAACAAACTGTCCAGAATTTCTGCATTTGGGATATCATTAAAATTTCTTAGGGACGCAATAACCCCTTCCCTGAAGGTAAGTTACAATTTTTTCAAATCCCCTCCTAGCGGAAAAACTACCGCTATTGTTAAAGTAAACCAACGCGCTAAACCTCAATCGATTTTCGTAAGCCGTAATTGATCGATCATCGCTTGGTTGACTATTCCATTCATGTTCTCATCAGCCGAATCCAAAATCAGCGTTAGGAAATGATTCCCTTTTTCGAGTTGGATTTTGACGCTGTTGCTCCAACCCCAATTGCTCCATTCCTGCACGCCGCGTTGCGGAAAAACAAAGGTTCCGAGGAATTTCTCGTCCTTCCTTAAACTGCGGATTGCGCATTTGTTTTCGGTGTTCGTCGGGCCGTTTCCGTTGGCGTAGCGAAAATCTATTGCATAGGTTCCCGTTTGTGGAACGTCAACTTCGAACTGCATTTTAGCGTTCACGGTTTTTGAAGTCTCGACAAAACCATCACCCGAAAAACCTTTGTAATCCTGTGTCGATTTTGGGTATCCATTTTCAACTTCATACGCAATCGTCGATTCGGGTTTCGATACTACCAAAGGCTCGCTCGCAAAAGACCCGACTTCATTTTTATCAACCGCAATCACTTGGTACTCGGCGTAATTTTGATAGGCAATCTGATAATTCGTATCCGAGATTTGCGCGACCAGCTTCCCGTTTCTTAGGATTTGGTATGTTGTGGCGTTTCCAATCGGCGCCCAATAGAGTTGATTGTCCTTTACAGCCACCAGTGGCGTTTCTGGTGTGAAGTAATTCGTCACTTTGTTGATTTTTGAAGTATCTGCCTTGGATTGCGTCAGGACGATTTTGATACTGTGTTTTCCCGAATGGTCGCCCCAAATTTCAGGTTTGGACGGTTTGCCATCGAGCAGGAAAGTCTTGATTTGATTGCCAAAACCTTGCACCTCAATATCAAGCACCAGACCCTTGTATTTGAAATTCGTGAGCCTGCGCGTACCTTCAAGTTCCTTGGGGACAAACGGATGGAATACCAACTTATGGCTTTCGAATTCAATCCCGAACAACACCTTATGCACGAGCGCAATACTACCCGAAAGACTCCAAAGCATATTGCTCGAATTGATTTGCGTACCGGCAAAATCCCCGTTCGACGCTACAAAATTTTCCTTGTTGGTCAGGAACAGCGCCGCCGGACGATACACCGCAGCAATCGATTCCATAACCGAAGCCGAATTCCCAGCCTTTGCCGAAGCCATCGCCCAATACGATTGTACAAAAGGCCAAACCGCGTCATTGTGGTACGGCGGAATACCTGGAATTTGTGGATAAATACACGTATTCCCGAAAGCCGTAACCGGCGATTTTGCCACAATCGAAGCCGCTTTTTGGGCATCGGCGATACCAAACAAAACGCATAGCGATTCACCGAGCGCCTCCGCTTTTGGCGACACGGTCTTGAAATTGCGCCCATATAGAAATTGTGCGTAATAGCCTTTTTCGGGCATCCACAAATAGGTGTTGATTCCGTTTTTAATTTTTTCGGCCATTGCCGCATGCTTTTTCGAGACGTCGCGTTGGTTCAGGTAAAGCGCCATCTGCGATAAAATCACGTTGGCCTGGTAATGCACCGCGTTGGTGGCCAGATTTTGAGATTCGAAGATGTCGGCGGGCTGCATCCATTTGGGGTAGGTTTGTTCGCGCCAGTCGAGGAACGACGATTCGCCGCGTACGAGTCCGGTTTCATAATCGTAAGCCACGGTATAATCGTCTTCAATCGAATTCTTGATGATCGTGTAGGCCTTTTCGAGCCAGTCTTTGCTTCCCGTTGTTTTGTACACTTCAAAAGCTGCAGTCGCCCAAACGATGCGGTCGGTAGAGCAAGGATACGCGCCGCCAGTTCCGGTATCCTGAATGATTCTTTGGTTGGCGTTGACTTTCTTCATCAAACTGTTCATCGCCACTTTGGGTTGCAAATACGCCATAGAAAGGATGATGCTGTAGCTGATGTCGCGCGTCCAGACACCTGCCCATTCCTTGCCTGTCCTGAACGTAGAATCTTTCTCGACCGCGTTGTCCATTTCCTCTAAAGCCAGGTTGTACAAGGCATCCGAAAGCAGGTAATCCGATTGGTATTGCGGAAATTGCGATACATTTTTACTGAGTTTCCAGTGTCCGTCGGTTTGCTTCTTGTCTTTTTGTGCGTTAAAAACTAAGGTCGTTTCGTAAATCCCATCGCCATCGGGATCTTTCATCTCGAGCTCGGGCTTTTGGTGCAAGTTGTCGAAATCCCATGAAAGTGGCGCGGTGGCTCCGGCAATATAGACGTGTTTGAAATCGTCCTTGAAAATTTTGTCGCCTTTAAAAGTCGTGAAATAGCCTTTGGATTGAATCTCGGCCAATACGTCGCGTAGGTCAAGCTTGATTTTGAGCGGACTGTCGGGCGAAATTGCAGTTTCGTTCGAGTCATCGAATTTGAGCTGGCTGCCAAACTTGATCAGCGGCGTCTCCTTATGTCCTGCAGTGAAATTGAACTGGTGGTCAACTCCCGGCGTCATTTCATTGTCCTTGCCGTTGATACTAAACTTGAAGATAATTTTAGACGAAACCGAAAGATTTTGCGGGCTTTGGTAGTTAGAAGTCAACTCGGTTCCTGAAATGGCCCGCGCCGTAAATTGTTGCTGCAGCACCGCATCCTTATATACAGTATAAGCGTCTGTTTGGTAAATCGGCTTTCCGGTTTGAGCGATTGCGGCGGCAGCACACAATAAGAAAAGGGAAAGTGTCGGTCTTAAAAAGGAGAATGGCATCGGCATGTGTTTAACCTACAATATTAAAAATTTAATTTGGGAAAAAGCCGCCAAACCGCAGAAGTAATCAACCAAAATGCTAATTTAGTAGCATCTTAAAATTGGCCATGTTCAAGCTTTTAAAAGAAAACATTCGTATCGCTTTGGGTTCTATCCGGACCCAGTTGTTGCGCACCATATTGACCGTTTTGATCATCGCCATCGGAATCACGGCGCTCGTTTGCATCCTTACCGTTGTGGCCGCGCTCGAAAATACGCTGTCGACCAATTTCGCGTCGATGGGCTCCAACACATTCAATGTACAGCAATACGCATTTGAAACCCGCCGGTTTGGTGGTGGCGAACGCGAAGTGGTCAACCCGATTATTTCGTATCCCGAAGCCGTCGCGTTTAAAGACAAATACAATTTCCCTTTTACCCATACCGCGCTGTCGTTTACGGCGGTCACCAATGCCGAGGTGAAATTTGAATCCCGAAAAACCGACCCTGAAATTACCGTCATGGGTGTCGATGAACATTTTGTAGTGAACTCGGGACTCGAGATTGCCAAAGGCCGCAATTTTACAGGTTTCGATGTATCGAACAATACGTACTCCTGCGTCGTCGGTTCGGATTTTGAAAAGGATTTGCTCAAGGATGTGAACCCGATTGACAAGGTCATCTCGATTCGAGGCGCCAAATTCAAGGTCATCGGTGTGCTCAAGGAAAAAGGATCGACTTTTGGCAACAGCCAGGATTTGCGCGTACTGATTCCGATACAGGTAGTGCGCTCGCTTTTTACTACACCAAACATCAACTATACGGTAAGTGTGATGGTGGACAAGAAAGAACTACTCGACCAGGCCATAGACCAGGCCAACAGCACCATGCGAAGGGTTAGGAAATTGAGTCCGGTCAAGGAAAATAATTTTGGGATTTCGAGAAGCGACGACCTCATCAACAAAATCCTCGACATCACGCAATACCTCGGGCTTTCGGCCTGGGTGATTGGAATCATCACAATTTTCGGATCTTCGATTGCACTCATGAACATCATGCTGGTTTCGGTCACCGAGCGCACGCGCGAAATCGGCGTGAGGAAAGCATTGGGCGCCAAACGCGGCACGATTGCGACGCAATTTTTTATCGAGACGCTCGTCATTGGGCAATTGGGTGGTTTGCTCGGGATTTTGCTCGGGATTTCGGCCGGATACGGTATTGCCACCCTACTTGAATTTGTATTCGTCACACCTTGGGGCGCAATCATCGCGGCTTTCGTAACCACTTTTTTTGTAGCAATCATTTCGGGTTCGTATCCTGCTTTGAAAGCGTCACGACTGGATCCGATAGAAGCTTTGCGTTACGAATAGTTGATTATTCATTACAAAAAACCGAATCCAATTACATGAAAAAAATTTTAATCTTGTTACTCTGCTTGGGATGGGCTACCGACGTATTTGCACAGGAACCCAATCTCCAGGATATTGTTTCCCAAGCCAGAAATATGGCCGACATGCTGCTACAGAAAAACTACGTGGCTTACGGTGACTACCTCTATCCGGGAATTGTAGCTATGGCCGGAAGCAAAGAAAAATTGATCGAAGGGACGAAAAACGCCATGGATCAAATGCAACATAACGGCGTGTCGATCGTCAAGATCAGCTTTGGCACACCCGAAAAAGTTTTGGTGGTAGGCAGCGAATGGCAAACCACGGTTCCACAAGTAGTGGAGATGTCGCACGAAGGAAAGGCTATTGTTTCAGAATATTCATTGATTGCCATTTCTAACGACGGTGGAGGGCATTGGTTTTTTATCGACACTTCAGGGAAAAATCTGGAAACTTTGCGCCAATCGTTGCCCAACCTGAGCACGGCGCTTATTGTTCCCGAGCGCAAACAATACAAGGAATAATTTAGGGTTGCGCAACTGCGCCTTGTTTGGGACAAAGCCAAAAAAAGACCCCAAACATTTGCCTGAGGTCTTCCTTTATTTATGGATCAAATCTTAGCTGAAATGCTTGGCGATAAAAGAAACTAAATTTTCATCACTCATTTTATTCGACGTACTTTCACTCGATACCGCATTTTTGTATTGCGCCGTATCGGCGAGGAATTTCATGAACTGTTCCTGTACCTGGCCGGTTCCGGTAAGGTGGATTTCATCGACGTTGGGCATTAAGGCCGCAATCTCCTTGAAGAACTTATGCGTCAGGCCAATCTCTTGGTTGTTGGCTGTTTTTTCATTAGAATTGCTGTCGGGACCGGCATTTTTAACGTGACCCAAGACAACGAATTCACCGTCAGCTACATTTTCTTTCCCTACGATCGTGGCGTGGTGCGAATCCATCCAAACCCCGAATAACTTTTTGTTTTTATCAGACATGTGTTTACTTTTTCTTAAAGGTAAACCATCCGCGACCGAAAAAGCGGTTTTTGGGTTAAGATTGTGATTGCCGGTATTTTCTAGCGGTCGGCTTTGAGCATGCGGTCGTTGCCGTAAATATCTTTGCGCAGGTTGATACTCTTAAAATCGAGGTTTTCGAGCAAACCTATCGTTTCCTTGCCCAAATATTGGTTGATTTCAAAATAGAGCTTGCCGTCTTTGGCTAAGTTTTTTATCGCGAGCTGGGCAATTTTTCGGTAAAAAACGAGCGCGTCTTCATCGGCGACAAACAGCGCGAGATGCGGTTCATGTTCGAGTACATTAGGTTTGATCTCCTGTTTTTCGAGCTCGCGCACATAAGGCGGATTGGACACAATGATATCGTATTGGGCGTCAAGGTCGCTGGTTTCAAGAATGTCTTGTTGCAAGAATTGCACTTTTACACCATTGAACCCCGCATTGCGTCTGGCGACTTCGAGCGCTTTTGCAGAAACGTCGATTGCAGAAACGACAGCATTGGGCAGGTTTTTGGCCAATGCGATGGCGATGCAACCACTGCCGGTGCCGATGTCGAGTATTCGTAGCGGTTGTGGATGGTCTGTACGCTTGCAATCGAGGATGATCCATTGCACGAGTTCTTCGGTTTCGGGGCGCGGAATCAGCGTATTGCCGTTGACTTCGAATTCGAGCCCGTAGAATTCGGTTTTCCCTAAAAGGTATTGTATGGGCGTGAAATCTTTGAGCCCGTCGAGGATTTGGTTCCAGTCCTGGATTTCATTGCCAGACAGTTCAAAGTCGGGTTGCAAAACCAGATCGACGCGTTTGAGACCGTGCCGATTTTCTAGTGTGAGGTAAAAGAAACTCTCGGCTTCACCGGCATCGTAAAGTGGCGTGAGCGTTTGGATGAAGTGGTTTCTGTAGTCTTTGAGGTTCATGAGTCATGAATTAAATACGGCTGCCTAGCCCGGATAGAAACGGAAATCCTTTTGCGGCCAAGACCAAACCAATAACAATCTTGTAGACTGTTTCATTGATTGAGGCAGATATTGCGCTGGCTCACGAAGGCCGTAAAAGATTGCAGTGGATAGCCGGAACAGCTCCTAAAAAACAACCAAAATTAGTTATTTTTGCGAAGTGAAGGTACACGAAAAATATATGGCGCGCTGCATTGAGCTGGCAAAAAACGGATTGGGAACGACTTACCCGAACCCGCTGGTAGGCGCTGTGATTGTTTGTGACGGCAAAATCATTGGCGAAGGCTGGCACAGAAAATCGGGCGAGCCGCATGCCGAAGTGCTCGCGATACGCTCGGTGAAAAACCCGAATTTATTGGCCAAATCAACGATTTACGTAAGCCTCGAACCGTGCAGCCATTTTGGAAAAACGCCGCCTTGTGCCGATTTGATCCTGGAGCACAACATTCCCGAAATCGTCATCGGAACAGTTGACCCAAATGTAAAAGTGGCCGGAAAAGGCATCGCCAAACTCGAAGCCGCCGGACGCAAAGTGACTGTTGGTGTTTTAGAAAACGACTGCAACGACCTCAACAAACGCTTCTTTACTTTCCACCAAAAAAAACGGCCGTACATTATTTTAAAGTGGGCCCAAAGCGCCGACGGATTTGTGGCGCCGCTGCAAAAAAACGAGCGCAAACCCGTTTGGATTACCAATGAATTTTCAAGGCAATTGGTACACAAATGGCGCGCCGAAGAGCAGGCGATTCTCGTTGGGACACAGACCGTTGTTGCCGACAATCCCACTTTGGATGTGCGCGATTGGACCGGCGAAAACCCCACCAGAATTGTTTTAGACCAAAATAACCGGATTTCAAAAGAAAGTCATATCTTTGGGAATCAGTCTAAAACCTTGGTATATTCGGAACCCGAAAACTTCAATGACAACGTGGCTTTGGCGCTTGCCGGGCGGTTGTACCAGGACGGAATCCAATCGGTAATTATTGAGGGCGGAACACGAACGCTGGAGACTTTCCTTTTAGAAAATCTTTGGGATGAAGCCCGAATTTTCAAAGGTACCAATCAGTTTGGAAACGGTGTCCCGGCACCTGAGATGCCGCAAGCGGTTGCCCACCGAAAAATGGTTTTGCAGGATGAACTTTTAATTTTTTACAACCATGATTAACACGATAATTTTTGATTTTGGCGATATTTTCATCAACCTGGAGAAACAGGCATCGATAGATGAGTTTAAAAAACTAGGATTGGATGGCCCGAATGAAGAATTATTAGAAATGAACGATTTGTTTGAAAAAGGCAAAATCACCGAGTTGCAGTTCATTGAAACTTTCCAGAAATACATCCCTAATGCCGATGTACATGACATCCGCAAAGCATGGAACGCTGTGATTGGCGAATTCCCGTTGTATCGTTTGGAATTCCTGCAGATGCTCTCGCACAAATACCGTTTGTTTTTGTTGACCAATACCGATTCGATCCACATCAGCCGTTTTGAGCACAAGGTGGGCGTTTCGTTCTTTAGCGATTTTTACCAATGTTTTGAAAAGGTGTATTATTCTTACGAGATGGGCATGAGAAAACCCAGCCCTGAAATCTTCAACTTCATCATCAGCAAACACGACTTGTCACCCAAACGCACCTTGTTTGTAGACGACAAAAAAGAGAATACCGACGCTGCCGAGTCTTTGGGCATCAATGTCTGGAACCTCGAAGTAGGCAAGGAAGATGTCGTGGATTTGTTTGAGAAGAAAATATTGTAAAGCATTTGGACCTTACCGACAGCTACAAAACCCTCGCATTCCCATCAGAAGAAATCCTTTATAAGGAAAAGAACAGCAAGTTTTTTGGCTATGCTTTTCCGCTGGCTTCAGAATCCGAAATCAAATCCCTTATCGAGCCGTTGCGCAAGAAGTATTACAATGCGGTGCATTTTTGCTATGCGTTTCAACTGGGTACCGAAACTTTTACTTTTCGCGCCAATGATGACGGTGAACCCAGCAATAGCGCCGGAATGCCAATTTACGGGCAAATCCAGTCTTTTGGATTGACGAATGTTTTGGTGGTGGTTGTTCGGTTTTTTGGCGGGACAAAATTGGGTGTGGGCGGACTCATTTCTGCTTATCGCACGGCGGCGCAAATGGCTTTGGAGGCATCAGAAATCGTAGAAAAAACCATAGACATTCATTACCTGATTTCATTCGATTACAAGAACATGAATAAGGTCATGCGGGTAATCAAGGAAAAAAACCTTGAAATCGTCGCTCAAAACATGGCCGAAAACTGCGAAATAGAAATAGCGACACGAAAGAAAAACGCCGATTTGGTGTTTGGCATTTTCGCGTCGATGTTTGAGATTGCCATCACCAAAAAAGAAACTTAGTCCTCCATCTGGTCGAGCAATATTTGGATGTGCTCAGGAGGACTTGTTGGACGTCCTGTTTTCATATCCACGAACACCAAAATGAAATGTGCAGTTGTTAACAACTCATGTGTCTCGCTCCAGATTTCACAATCGAATTCTATTTTCACCGAACTGCTCTGTTTGAATTTGGTTTTCACGACGAGTAAATCGTCATAACGCGCCGGTTTTTTGTAGTTGAGCGTCATAGAAACGATGGGAAGCGCAATACCCGAATCTTCGAGACTCTTGTAAGAAACCCCTTTGCTACGCAGCCATTCTACCCTACCAATCTCAAAATAAGGGATATAGTTGCCGTGATAAACTACGCCCATTTGGTCTGTTTCTGAATAACGCACGCGGACTTCTATTTGATGTTCTTTCATGTTGTTTGTAATAAAAAAATGGTATCTTTATAAAGGGTAAAAAACGAGGTCTTACGACAATATTTTTAAAAAATCAACCGCTAAATTATTTTTTTTTAACGATTTTTGTTCACATATTTGTTACCCCAAAAAACAAGGAAAAAACCCCTGTTTTTCTTTGTAAGAGAACCTTTAATAAAAACACAAATTTAATAAATTATATGAGCAAAACTGCGCAATCAGTCTGGGAAAATTGTCTCTCATTCATAAAGGACAATATCCAAGACCAAGCCTATAAAACTTGGTTCGAACCGATTAAGTCTGTTGAGCTTACCGATAATGCACTTTACATACAAGTTCCTAGTAAATTTTTCTACGAATGGCTCGAAGAGCATTATGTGAAATTATTAAAAGTTGCCCTCACCAAAGAACTCGGAAAAAACGCCAAACTCCTCTACAAAATCAAGATGGAGAACACTTATGGCAACAAACAACCTTTTACCGAGCAATTGCCCAGCGCGCACCGAAGCCCGATGAAAACCCAGGAAGTGGATGCGCCGTTCAAAAATCTGAGCCCCGAACTCAAAAATCCTTTTGTCATTCCAGGCATCCGCAACCTAAAAATCGAGTCGCAACTTAACGCCAATTACAGTTTTGAGAATTTCCTTGAAGGAGACTCTAACAGACTGGCGCGTTCTGCGGGAATGGCTGTGGCCAATAAACCCGGCGGGACTTCATTCAATCCATTGCTTATTTTTGGTGGTGTTGGTTTGGGTAAAACCCACCTCGCTCATGCGATTGGCGTAGAAATCAAAGACAAATATCCGGAGAAAACCGTGCTGTACATTTCGGCCGAAATCTTCACCCAACAATACATCGATTCGGTTAAGAAAAACAACCGCAACGATTTCATCCATTTTTATCAACTCATTGATGTGTTGATAATTGATGACGTACAATTCCTTTCTGGGAAATCAGGTACACAGGATGTGTTTTTTCACATCTTCAACTACCTGCACCAAAACGGCAAACAGGTCATCTTGACCTCAGACAAAGCGCCGGTTGATATGCAGGATATTGAGCAGCGTTTGTTGTCTCGTTTTAAATGGGGCTTGTCTGCCGAGTTGCACCAACCCGATTATGAAACCCGCATTTCCATCCTCAAAAACATTTTGTACCGCGATGGTGTAGACATGCCCGAGGAAATCATTGAATACGTGGCACGCAACATCAAATCGAATGTGCGGGAACTAGAAGGCGCGATCATTTCTTTGATTGCCCAATCTTCTTTCAACAAAAAAGAAGTCACGCTCGATTTGGCCAAACACGTGGTGGAGAAATTCGTCAAGAACGTCAAACGCGAAATCTCGATCGATTACATCCAAAAAATTGTTTCGGACTATTTTCAACTCGATCTTGAAACCCTGCAATCCAAAACCCGCAAACGCCATGTGGTTCAAGCGAGACAGCTCGCTATGTTCTTCGCCAAAAAATTCACCAAAGCGTCTTTGGCCAACATTGGTTCACAAATCGGCGACCGCGATCACGCCACAGTATTGCACGCCTGCAAAACAGTTGACAATTTGGTCGCCACCGACAAACAATTCAAGAAATTTGTGGAAGACATCCATAAAAAACTATCCTTATAAGAAATGCCCGTTAAAATTTTAATGGTTTGCCTAGGCAACATTTGCCGTTCGCCTTTGGCAGAAGGCTTGCTCGCAGCCAAACTCCCCAAACACGACTTTTTTGTCGACTCGGCAGGTACTGGAAACTGGCATGTAGGTAACAAACCCGATGACCGATCTATAGCGGTAGCCAAAAAAAACGGTGTCGATATTTCGTGCCAACAAGGCCGCCAATTCAAGGTGTCGGATTTTGATAATTTTGACCACATCTACGTCATGGACACGTCCAATTACAGCGACGTGTTGGCAATGGCCAAAAGCGATACCCAAAAAACCAAAGTGAAACTGATTCTTGACGAGCTTTTCCCAGGCGAAAATGTAGACGTTCCCGACCCTTATTTTGGGATGGAAAACGGATTTGACTCGGTCTATAAAATGCTTGATGAAGCCTGCGAGATCATCGCAAAAAAACTAATCTCCCAACATTTACAGAAATGAAGCCCACCGGAAAGCTATACCTGATCCCAACCACTTTAGGCGACACGAGCAATAGCGACCCGGCGAAACAAACCGACCCGATGGAAGTGCTGCCGATGACCGTCAAACGCATCGTCTCGCTAATCGACGACTATATTGTCGAGAATGAAAAGACGGCACGTAGGTTCATCAAAAGTGTTGATCCTGAGAAAGTCCAGGCGACGCTCCGACTCCACGCACTCAACAAGCACACCGACATTTCTGAGCACAATCAAATGATCCAGCCTTGTATTGAAGGCCGTAATGTTGGGCTCATGAGTGAAGCCGGATGTCCGGGAATTGCCGATCCGGGTGCTGCAATCGTCAAACTCGCACACGAAAAAAACATCCAGGTGGTTCCGCTTGTTGGTCCTTCCTCAATCCTGCTCGCGATGATGGCTTCGGGCATGAACGGCCAGAGTTTTGCTTTCAACGGTTACCTACCGATTGAGAAAGGTGATAAAAAAGCCATGCTCAAAAGCCTGGAGAAACTTTCTGCCGACAAAAACCAATCGCAGTCTTTCATTGAAACGCCGTACAGGAACAACAAACTACTCGAAGACATCCTGCAAACCTTGCAACCCGCTACCCATTTGTGTATAGCGACCGACATCACCTTGCCCACCGAATACATCAAAACCATGCGTGTACAGGATTGGAAAAAAACAAAAATCGACTTGCACAACCGTCCTACCTTGTTCATCATCCATAAAATGTAGGCATAAAAAAACCCGCCGGTTGGGCAGGTTTTGTATACTGTAAATGATCTATTATTTTACTGTGGCGGCACTATCGGCAATGATTCCGGCAGTTTCATACCCGCCAAACTCACGCATATAGGTTTTCATCGAAGCGCCGTTTTCATCTTTGCATTTTTTGCTTCCGTTGCTGTAGAGGAATTTTTTTACCGATCCTACACCACCCAAATGCGCGGCAGCCAATATGCCCGACTCGGTGACTTTAATACCGGCAACAACCTGACCCGAAAATTTTTCGATTTCCTTTCGAAGCTCCCATTTATTCTTAGACAATAGGGCAACAAAAGCTTTTTCCTGTAGTTTGGGACTTCTTAAAAAAGCCGAAGTATCGTGGACTCCTATGGTTTTAAGGGTTTCTTCACCGAACTGGTATTTTCCCATATACCCAAGTTGGTTGATTCTATGATATTCTCCTTGTGATTCTTTAAAAGCGACGGCTTCCTTGAAGCCAATAAAAAACTTTCCGGTAAATGGGATGTTGAGATTTGCATAATCCTTCTGTTCTTTAGAAGGGAACTGGTAAGCCAGTTCTTCGTTTGTCGATTGAAACCAATCGTGGTTTTGCAATTCAAAAGATTTAAAACCGGAGCTCAAGTAAATGATTACCAAAGCCAAACCGCTGTAAAAAGACCACTGCTTTATCATAAATTAGATTTCTTCCCAGCCTGTCACCCCAAGAAATTTCTGCGGGGCAAATATAGGGCTAAATAATAGAAATCTGAATATCAGCGAGTTAATTTTTTCTAAAAGTATAGGGCTCGGAATTTGAATCCTTGTCCAGAGCTGATTTCAATCGTTGGAGCTGGAATCTTGATGGTGTTGAAAAGATAAAAAATCGTCTTCAAAGTATGTGATTTGGTCTCGATTTTAGTCAAATCGGCATCAAGGCTGAAGTAAAATTGGCGGTATCTTTCCTTCTCGGGCAGGAAAACCGTGTTGATGAATTCGTCATTTCCGGTAACCATTCCTTCGGCACCATAGCCTACAGCGAGGTTAAGCCATTTTGGAATTTTAGATTCCTTGAAAAATGAGTGGAGGTTTACAGACAACCAATACGTTTGCCCGTTGTAATCCTTAAGTAATTGTTCGGCCGAAGTTTCGCCTAACACATTCGGACGTACCGAAGCATACGGTGTGGTGTGGAACGAAAATTTAGGCACAATTCGTTGTTCTTTCCAAAGCAATTCCTGCCCCACAAACAAAGCTGTCCCTGAAAAATTCGCTGCGACATCGCCAACAGAAGCGCCCCAGTTAGACGAATAGCCATCCATAACCTCAACGGCCGATAAGAAAACAAATCCTATTGTCGACCCATAAATGAGTTGGTTTCTCCTACTTACACCACTCCACTGCAGTGCATTTTTGCCGACGCTTCCCAAATGGTACGCCGAGAAAACATGTCCCGCCTTGTCCATCTGCAACCATTCGGCATTGTCATTTTTAAAATGAAAATCCGATTTGGGGTAATCGGCATACCAAAGCTGGTTCAATCCAACCAAGGTTCCGGCGGCAACTGCCACTTCGGCAATCACTACGCCGTTTCTTCTGGCCTTATTCAAAGAATCGGCAGGTTTCAGGAAACCATCAAGTCCGCCCTGCGCGATAGCTATCGCGGGCAACAGCAAAACCAGCCAGTATAGAAAGTGTTTGTTCAAAATCTTATCGTTTAATACCCTGCCCATTAATCCAAGCTACATATTTTTGTCGGTTGACTTCATGTTGCGCGGCCGTAACGGCAAATTCGTGGTAACCAAAATTGGTCACGCTCGCACAAAAATAAATGTAATTGTGTTTCTCAGGATTCAAAACCGCATCAATGGCCGTAATGTCGGGCATCGCAATGGGTCCCGGCGGTAATCCCTCGTACATGTACATATTATAAGGAGAATCGGTTGCAAGGTCTTTGTTGAGTACCCGTTTGATTACTTGTGTAAAATCGCCCGACTTTAGTTTGACCGCATAAATAACGGTTGGGTCGGCTTCGAGTTTCATTCCTTTTGCCAAACGGTTCAGGTACACACCCGCTACTTTTGGACGTTCGTCTTTCTTAACGGTTTCTTTATGCACAATCGACGCGAGAATCGACACTTCTATCGGCGTTAAGTTCAGCGCCTTTGCTTTGGCCAAGCGATCGTCGGTCCAGAATTTACGATATTCCTTGGCCATGCGTTCGCGGAACTTGGTTGCTTTGGTATTCCAGAAAAACTCGTACGAATTCGGTATGAACATACACAACACATTATCCTCGGTAAAGCCATTTTCTTCAAGGAATGCTTTGTCTTTGAACGATTCGAGCAAACTCAAACTATCGGCCTCGATCTGCATGCCAATGCGTCCGGCGAGATCTTCTACTCTTTCCTGATTGTTGAAAGCCAAATCTACGGGCACATTTTGGCGCAGCGCATTGACTATTTCGTTGCTGTTCATGCCTTTTTTGATGAGGAACCGCCCGGCTTTTTCTACCCTTTCAGGATACGCCTTCTTTTGGGCGACGGTTTCAAAACGCTTCATGTCCTCTACATAATTGGCCATGATTTGTTTGACCTGGTCGTAATCAGAACCTGTCGGAATGAGTACATAGGTTTCTTTTTCAGTGAATTTGGTGTTGCCCGAAAAAATGTCGCGGTACAACAAATAGCCATAAATAATCAGCCCGGTAACGATTACTACCGAGACAATGCTTATAATTTTTTTGGTGTTCAAGGTGTGAAATTTAAGAGTTGTTGATGCGTTGGAAAATCGCTTCGTCTTTGTATTGTCCTTTGACGAGATTCCATTGTTTTTTGATTCCGATTTGTTCGAATCCAAAATTAGCAAAAAGCGCCAAACTGGCTTCATTCTCGGTGGCAATATTTGCAAAAAGCTGGTGCAGGCTCAGATGGGAGAACGCATATTGGATGAGAAGTTCAAGTGCTTCTGCGCCAAAACCCTGGCTTCGGTCGGCCGCGTCCTTAATAAGGATGCCCACTCCGGCGCGGCGGTTGCGCGGGTCGTACTCGAACAAGTCAATCAATCCGATGGCCCTAAAAGCGCCGTGTTTACAGATAGCGAGTCGCAATTGCCTGGCTTCATAAATGTCCTGTTGGGCGTTTTCGAGGTATTGCTTGATCAGGAATCGGCTGTATGGAGTTTGAGTATTGCTCACATGCCACACGGTTTCATCGTTTTCTACGGCGTATACGAACTCGAGGTCTTCGGGTTCAAGCGCGCGCAGGTAGATGTTTTTTCCCGTTAAAGTTAGCATGTAATTGTTCCTTTAAAGACAAAAGTCGCAGGCCCGATCAGCATGACTTTTGTGTATTTGGATTCTTGCTTTTCAAAAGAAACCTGCAATTTCCCGCCTTCTACATTGATATGAAGGTGATCGTTCGAAGTTTTTCCTGTTGCGTGCATGGCGATGGCTACGGCAGTTGCGCCGGTTCCGCAGGATAAGGTTTCATCTTCGACGCCTCTTTCGTAGGTTCGGATGGCAAAGGTATCGGTAGAAATTTGCTTGACAAAATTGATGTTGCTTCCCACCTTTCCGTACAAATCGCTGTAGCGGATAGCACTTCCGATTGCTTTCACATCAAGGTGGAACAAATCCACTTCCATTTGTACATGGTGTGGCGAACCCGTGTCGAGAAACACATATTCGGGGTAGATTTTGACTTCATCGACTTCTGACATTTCTAGTGAAACAATCCCATCGGCAGCAATTGTAGCGCGATGCAAACCATCAACCGCTATAAAGGAAGCTTGGTCAGAAATAACGCCGAGCGATTTTGCAAAAGCGACAAGACACCTGCCGCCGTTGCCGCACATCGAGCTCGGGTTGCCGTCAGAATTGTAATACACCATCCTAAAATCAGTTTCAGTATCGTTTTCAAGTAGGATTAGTCCATCGCCGCCAATCCCGAAACGTCGGTCGCACAAATGCCTGACGAGCGCAATGTTGTCTTTTGGGAAAAACTGGGCGCGGTTGTCTACCATGACAAAGTCATTTCCGGTGCCTTCGTATTTGTAAAAAGTGAGTTCCATAGTGCTGAATTGGAAACAAAATTAAGAATTAAAAACGGATAATTCATGTGCCCGTCATCCGCTGCGACGGAAATGATAAATCTCTGCTAAAACCCTGTTAAACGGACGTTAAAGCGTTTTTTAGAGCACAATACTTTTTTAATTTTACGTTTGATTTTAAAAAACAAACAATACGTTTAACCAAATCCAAACAGAAAAATGAAAAAATTTTCGAGTTTATTTTTAGTGTCATTGTTAAGTGGTGCCACAACGCTTGGCGCTTACAAGCTGTTTATAGACGATGACGGACTTTTTTCAAAACAAAAAGACATCGTAACCCTTGCACCTGCAAATTATTCCAAAAATGTGGGCCTTGGCGCCGAAGCGGTTGACTTTACCGATGCCGCCGACAAAACTGTCCATTCGGTCGTTCACGTGAAGAACGTTTCTTATCGTACGGTTTCGAACCCGATGATGGAATTCTTCTACGGCTATAAAGGTGGCCAGCAACAGGAACAAGTAGGAACCGGGTCTGGCGTTATCATTTCAGAAGACGGCTACATAGTCACGAACAACCACGTGGTGCAAGACGCGACCGATTTAGAGATTACACTCAACAACAAAAAAACATACAAAGCCAAACTCGTGGGTACCGATTCTAAGATGGACATCGCCTTGCTCAAGATTGACGCCAACGAAAAATTGCCTTACACCGTTTTTGCCGACTCCGACAATGTCAAAGTGGGCGAATGGGTTTTGGCTGTCGGAAATCCTTACAATTTAAATTCGACCGTAACTGCTGGTATTGTTTCGGCGAAGGCGAGAAACCTCGACACCAACGGCATCCAGTCGTTCATCCAGACCGATGCTGCGGTAAACCCCGGAAATAGCGGTGGTGCATTGGTCAATACCCACGGCGAACTGATTGGAATCAACACCATGATTTCGTCTATGACCGGATCCTATGTAGGTTATTCTTTTGCGGTTCCGTCTAACATCGCGCGCAAAATCATCCAGGACATCATGGAATTCGGGAATGTACAACGCGGTATTTTAGGTGTGGAAGGCGGCGAACTCAATAGTTCGGTCTCTAAAGAATTAGGTGTTGCAGAAACGCAAGGATTCTACGTAAATAAAGTGACCAAAGGTTCGGGTGCCGAAAAATCAGGCCTTACCAAAGGTGACATCATTGTTAAATTAGACAACCAAACCATTTCGTCTTATGCGGAGTTGTCGGGCTATATCAACACCAAACGTCCCAATGACAAAGTCCAGGTGACTTATATCCGCGGCGAGAAAACCTTTACTGTTCCGGTTTCGTTGAGCAAAAATGATACGATTGTAACCGAATTTAAAGGCTTGCAATTGGAGAACATTGATCCATCGGATAAAAAACGATTCCGCATCAATGCGGGCGTACGCATCAGCGAAGTCACCAGTGAAAACTTACGCCCGTATTACGATGAGCTTAAGGGCAGTATCATCCTGAGCGTCGACAATGTCAAGGCGACCGACGTGGAAACGGTTTCCCGCGTACTCGGACAAAAGGATGAAAATAAAAGCATCAGCATCGACCTGCTGACCAAAAACGGCCAGCGCGTCAGGATTATCATCTAAACAACAATGCATCAAGTTGAAAGCCATCCACTGCGATGGCTTTTTTTATGAAAAAACTTTATCAAAATGTTTTACGAAATCGATTGAAATCAATACTTTTGCGTCGAATTTGAAAATAACAACAACTAACTTTCCTCCAAATGAACAACACAATTTTATACGAAAAGGAAGTCTCATTTCAGGCCGACAGACGTCGTGCCGGGGTTGAATTTATCAAAATCATCAGTGATTTATGGTATGACAAATCGATTGAGATGGTTCTTTTCCGCAACCAACTCATCGACAAAAATGTAAGTGAAATCATCAACCTTCACGAATATGCAGGAGAATTCGTGGGCAAGCCGATTTCTATTTTTGATTCGGTCGAGATTGCACGCGCGATTTTATCGATGGATTTACCGCCTTCTAAACTCGACATCGGTAAACTCACCTATGAATTTCACCTCGAAGACAACAATTACAACGATGCCAAAGGTTTTGTAGTAGACAAACTGCGCAACGCCAAAGACTTCAAAAACAACAAACCCAAAGACGTGGTACTTTACGGTTTTGGCCGTATCGGGCGTTTGCTTGCCCGCGAATTGATGTCAAAAACCGGAAAAGGAACCCAGTTGCGCCTCCGTGCCATCGTTACGCGTGATAAGAACGACGCGGTTTCACTCGAGAAAAGAGCGTCCTTATTGCGTTACGATTCCATCCACGGTGATTTCCAAGGTTCGGTCGTTGCCGATGCCGAAAACCAGGCGCTGATCATCAATGGCACCACCGTGCACATCATTACGGCCAACGGTCCTGAAGAAATCGACTACACCAAATACGACATCCAGGAAGCTTTGGTCATTGACAATACCGGTGCCTTCACAACCCAAGAAGCGCTCGCACGCCACTTGGTTTCAAAAGGCGTTGACAAAGTATTGCTCACCGCACCCGGAAAAGGTGTTCCGAACATCGTTCACGGTGTCAACCACAACGACCACAACCCCGATGAAGTCAATATTTTCTCGGCCGCTTCGTGTACCACCAACGCGATTACCCCAATTTTGAAAGCGATCGAAGATACTTTGGGCGTTGTCAAAGGACACCTCGAAACCATCCACGCCTATACCAATGACCAGAACCTTGTAGACAACATGCACAAGAAATACCGTCGCGGACGTGCTGCGGGACTCAATATGGTCATCACCGAAACCGGTGCGGGAACTGCCGTTGCCAAAGCCATTCCGGCGCTTGCGGGGAAATTGACCTCGAACGCCATCCGTGTTCCGGTTCCAAACGGTTCGCTTGTGGTTTTGAATCTCGAAGTCAACAAAGAAACCTCGATTGCTGAGGTCAACGCGATCATGAAAAAATACGCGCTCGAAGGCGAACTCGTGGAGCAAATCAAATATTCCTTGAACAACGAGCTTGTGTCGTCCGACATCATCGGAACCTCAGCGCCATCGATTTACGATTCAAACGCAACGATTGTTTCTACCGACGGAAAAAACATCGTGCTTTACATCTGGTATGATAACGAATATGGCTATAGCCACCAAGTGATCCGCTTGGCAAAATACATTTCAAAAGTAAGACGATACACTTACTATTAATAGAAAAAGCAAGAATGGGTCAGAGACTACCCGTTCCTGTTACGAAGAAATCCGCCCTTTTGGAGCGGATTTTTTTATTTTTATCTAACACAGATTGCACAGATTACCACAGATTACTATTGCACCCAGTCTGTGAAAATTTGTGAAATCTGTGTTTGATTTTTATAGAAGCCGGGAACCTGCTGTTCGTTTTATCTTTTGCTTCGTAAACTCGCAAAAGGATATCACTTCCATCAGGGCTAGGCATCCAACTTCAATAATACCTCTAATTATTCCTTAGGTTTCGTCATATAATAAACCGGAATACCAACCAGCATGATCAAAACACCCCAACCACAAGTGCTTGTCTTGTATTTCAGCAACGCGATTGACAAGGCCGAAGCCATCACGATGTACAACGTTGGCAACACCGGATAACCAAAAGCTTTGTAGGGCCTTTCTGCGTCCGGCATGGTTTGACGCAATTTGAAGATGCCATAAATGGTCAGGATGTAAAAAATCAACACGATGATGACTACAAAATCGAGTAAATCGCCATACTTTCCTGTCAAACACAGAGCCGAAGCCCAGATGCATTGCGCCCAAAGCGCCCATTCGGGTACGCCGGCCGCATTGAGATGACCGGCTTTTTTAAAGAACAATCCGTCGTTGGCCATCGTATAATACACGCGTGCACCGGCCATAATTAGCCCGTTGTTGCAGGCAAAAGTCGAGATCATAATCATCACGCCAATGATGTAGGTGCCGATATTTCCAAAAATGTATTGCGAGGCGACTACCGCGACACGGTCGGCTTTGGCAGTGGCAATCGCATCAAGTGGCACTACGGCCAGGTACATCAGGTTGGCGAGTACGTAAAGGATACTTACGGTCAAAGTTCCCAAAAACAAACTCAATCCCACATTTCGTTTGGGATTCTTGATTTCGCCGGCGATAAAAGTCACGCCGTTCCAAGCATCGCTTGAAAACACCGAACCTACCATGGCCGCAGCGATCCCGGCAATAATGGTTGATCCGCCGATGGTCACCCACTCGCCGGTTTCGGTGACGAAATTGCGATTGGCCCAGGCGTTGGTCCAGTTGGCGTCCCAGATCTCAGATTTCGCGCCCAGCACAAAACCAAAAATGATCAATCCCAATAAAGAGGCAATTTTGATGATAGTCAAAACCGTTTGCAAAGTCTTGCTGTTCTTCACGCCACGGCTGTTGAGATACGTCAGGAATATAATGGTAACAATAGAAACAAGTTGCGCCGCATTGAGTTTGAAACTACCCATTTCATACAAAATATTCTCATCGCTAACGGGTTCGTACAAATAAGCCGCAAACTTTGAAAATGCCACGCCCACCGCGGCAATCGTACCGGTTTGAATCACCGCGAAGAAACTCCAACCGTATAAAAACGCAATCAATTTGCCGTACGCTTCTTTAAGATAAACATATTGCCCGCCGGCTTTGGGGAACATCGCGCTGAGTTCGCCGTAACTTACCGCAGCTACCACAGTAATCAATCCGGTAAGCACCCACATGGCGATGAGCATTCCCGCCGAGCCGACGTTGCGCACCATGTCTGAGCTGACTATAAATATCCCCGACCCAATCATAGAGCCCACGACCAGCATGGTTCCGTCTAATAATCCGAGTTCGCGTTTGAAATGTTCGTTTTCGTGGTTTTCCATAATTGTGGTTTTATTCCGCTACGCTCCATACAGTTCAGCTGCGCCTCGGGTTTGGTTGGTTGGCTAAAGATAGACAAAAGTTGAAAACGGCAATCCAAACTTTAAAAAATGCAACCGGAACCATTTAAAAATTGCGTAATTTTAAGTACCAAAACCGCACGCCATGAGCCAGACCAAGAAAACCATCTTTTATTTTACCGACACCCATCTTCACGAACACGGGCCAGGCAAACACGGCGCAGACGCGCATAAGAACTGGAACGAAATCCTCACCGAGTTGAAACTTCGCAATCCCGACCAGGTGATTTTTGGCGGAGACATTGGGTTGTTTTCGGCTTATCCAGAATTTTTCGAAGCGTTGAAAGACTATCCCGATTTGCGCGTGACGCCGGGAAATCACGACACTTCTGCGCACGTACGTTTGTTTTTCTCCAGCGATAGTGACCAAAGCCCAGCCGGCTTTTACAGCGCCGTAGAAGATGATGACCTCAAATGGCTTTTCCTCGATTCTTCGACAGATAAAATCAGTAGCCCGCAATTGGATTGGCTAGCGCACGAACTTAAGACAACCTTGAAACCCGTCATTTTGTTCATTCACCATCCGGTTTTGCCGGTGGTTACAGCGGTAGATCACAAGTATCCGCTGGAAAATCGACAGGCCATAAAAGAGCTGTTGCTAAAACACCAACAGCCAGTTACTATTTTCTGTGGTCATTATCATACTGAAGACGAGGCTGTACAAGACAATATCCGACAGTTCGTTACACCCGCGGTTTCTTACCAGATTAAAAAAAACACGGTCGAAATCGAGGGAGATGCCTCGTATTTTGGCTATCGGATGATTTATGTCGATGGCAGCACGATAGAAACAGAAGTGGTTACCTTATACCCAGACGACTTCTAATCGGATAGGCTATAATTTTCATATATCTCCATAAAAAAATCCCGGAACCAGCCGGGATTTTTAATTTTATAATCATTTTGGATTTACGCTTTTCCGGCAGCAATCAGATTCAAAGCCGAACCTGCAACAAACCAGCCAATCTGGCCTTCGTTGTAAGTATGGTTGGCCACAATGAAATCTTTGGTTCCGTCGGCATGCACGAACTCGAGGTTCAGTGGTTTGCCGGGCGCAAAATCTACCAAGTCAACAAAATTGATCGTGTCGTTTTCCTGAATTTTATCGTAATCGGTCTCATTGGCAAAAGTGAGCGCGAGCATTCCCTGCTTTTTCAAATTCGTCTCGTGGATACGCGCGAACGATTTTACCAAAACCGCTTTCACACCAAGGAAACGCGGCTCCATCGCAGCATGTTCACGAGAGGATCCTTCGCCGTAATTGTGGTCGCCCACAACAATCGATGGAATGCCCGCCGCTTTATAAGCACGTGCCACAGTCGGTACGGACTCGTAAGCGCCGCTGAGTTGGTTTTTCACCGAATTGGCAGTTTGGTTGAATGCATTGATGGCTCCGATAAGCATGTTATTGGAGATGTTGTCGAGGTGTCCGCGGAAACGCAACCAAGGTCCTGCCATTGAAATGTGGTCGGTGGTGCATTTTCCGAAAGCTTTGATAAGCAACTTGGCGCCACAGATATTTTGTCCGTCCCAAGCATCAAACGGCGCAAGCAATTGCAACCTTTCTGAAGTTGGGCTAACGACCACCTGAACAGCGGATCCGTCGATAGCGGGTGCCTGGAATCCGGCGTCTTCTACCGCAAAACCTTTTGGTGGCAATTCGTCTCCGGTTGGTTCGTCAAGTCTTACTTCTTCGCCGTTTTCGTTGATTAGGGTATCGGTCAACGGGTTGAAAGATAAATCTCCGGCAATGGCCAAAGCGGTCACGAGCTCTGGTGACCCTACGAAAGCCAGTGTGTTTGGGTTACCGTCGGCACGTTTGGAAAAGTTGCGATTGAATGAGTGTACAATGGTGTTGCGCTCTTCCTTTTCGGCACCTTCTCGATCCCACATCCCGATACACGGTCCGCAGGCGTTGGCGAAAACGGTTGCTCCAATCTTGTCGAAAATATCGATGAATCCGTCGCGCTCAATGGTGTAACGCACTTGCTCTGAACCCGGCGTGATGGTAAATTGTGCTTTGGTTTTGAGTCCTTTATCCGACACTTGTTTGGCCAATGATGCCGAACGTGCAATGTCTTCGTAAGAGGAATTGGTACAAGACCCGATGAGTCCTACCTGGATTTGCAATGGCCAGTTGTTTTTGATGGCTTCCTCTTTCATTTTTGAAATCGGCGTGGCCAAGTCTGGTGTGAACGGCCCATTGAGGTGCGGCTCCAATTCCGACAGGTTGATTTCAATCACTTGGTCGAAATACTGCTCAGGATTGGCATACACTTCTGGGTCTCCGGTAAGGTATTCCCTGATTTTGTTGGCTTCGTCGGCAATATCGGCACGGTCGGTAGAACGCAGGTAACGGTCCATCGAATCATCGTAACCGAAAGTAGAGGTCGTTGCTCCGATTTCGGCACCCATATTACAGATGGTTCCTTTACCGGTACAAGACATGGCAAGCGCGCCTTCTCCGAAATATTCTACGATGGCTCCGGTTCCGCCTTTGACGGTAAGGATTCCGGCAACTTTAAGGATAACGTCTTTTGGAGCGGTCCAGCCCGAAAGCTTTCCGGTGAGTTTTACCCCGATAAGTTTTGGGAATTTAAGTTCCCAGGCCATGCCCGACATCACGTCGACGGCATCAGCACCACCTACTCCGATGGCAACCATTCCGAGCCCTCCGGCGTTTACGGTGTGTGAATCGGTGCCAATCATCATTCCGCCAGGGAACGCGTAATTCTCGAGGACTACCTGGTGGATGATTCCTGCGCCCGGTTTCCAGAACCCGATTCCGTATTTATTGGAAATCGAAGAAAGGAAATCAAACACCTCATTGGATTGTTGTTTGGCGCGTGCCAAATCGGTTTTCGCATCCACTTTTGCCTGGATCAGGTGATCGCAGTGCACAGTGGTAGGCACTGCGACCTGGGCTTTCCCCGCGTGCATGAATTGCAATAGGGCCATTTGCGCAGTGGCATCCTGGCAGGCTACACGGTCTGGTGCGAAATCTACGTAATCTTTTCCTCTGGTGAATGCTTTAGAAGGCATCCCTTCCCACAAGTGGTTGTATAAAATTTTCTCTGTCAGGGTAAGCGGACGGCCAACGATTTCGCGCGCTTTGTCGACGCGGCTGGTCATATTGCCGTATACTTTTTTAATCATGTCAATATCAAATGCCATAGTATTGTATCGGTTAATTGTTTGCGTTGCAAATTTAAGGATTTCGACCTAATGATGCACTATTTTTAATGAAAGAGCAGTTTGAAAAGATTATTATTGCCGAAAACGGATTATGCCTCCGAATTATTGATTAAAAAAAACTTTTAAATTAAAATTTTGCACTATTGTTAATTTAAGGTTGTTTTATTGTCAAATTCGAAATGGCTCGTTTTCAGAAAGTGTATTGGTAAGTCAAGAACCTTTCTAAATTAGGCTTTTTCACTTGTGGTTTGCCAGAAAACGCTTCTGAAATAAAAACCAAATCAGCGTTGAAACAACAATGGTTACAAACACGTACAATCCTACAAACACCGCAGTCGCAGTTGTCGTTTCAAAGCTGTTGAATCGCATTTGAAGCAATTGGAGGATGACGGTAAAATGCAACAAATAAATCGCATACGAGATCTTGCTTCCAAAACTCACCAGCTTTCCAAGCGTTGGTTTGACCGACCTCCAGTCGTATAAAATTGGGAGGAAACAGGCGATAATGATTGAGGTGAGCGGCAAATAGAAGACATTCCAAAACACCGGATGGTTTTCTATAAGCAACTGGAAAAAACCTACACCCGCAAAAAGAAACAGCACGCCTAAAAACCCCAGCAATAAAAACACCTTTTTGAAATGTGAGAAAACGGCAAAACGTTGGAGCAGCCAACCCGCCAAAACGCCGATAAAAACAGAGTCCAATCTATAAATCACCACTGATTTTATTGCGGCATCCCAAACACGGATATCGGAAACCTGCTGTGTATGACTGTAAATAGTTCTTGCAAAAAAAGAACCCATCAATAGCAAAATGGTTGTGCCGATAAAAAACAACGATTTGTTTTTGGGTTTTAAAAGACGGTCAAAACCCCATAAGAATGTGGGCAAAAGCAAGCTTCCCCATAGTAACACCATGATGGCCCAGGATTCGGGGAGCAATACATCGGGAGCGTCGACCAGCCCATTGACGAGGGCAAAATACCGCCAAATACCGCTGGGGAAATGGCCCCAATAAACCCAAGCCATCAAAAGCGACAACAGGACCGCCAAATAATACAACGGCAGCGTCAACGATAGTTTCCGACGGATGACCTGAACCAGCCCATCGCGATCCAGTTGGCCATTCACATACAATGGATATAGCTTGAGGTACAGCAAAAAACCACTCAGCACGAGCAAAACTTCAATACCAATAAAATGAAACACGCTAGCGGCTTGTGCTATCAATGCATTCAATTGCGGAAAGATCCACAAGCATTGCGCAAAAAGCACGAGTCCGACGGCTTTGACTCGCAATAAATCCAGTCCAAAAATGCGGTGATTTTCCATAGTTAAGCTTTTATTTCCCGTAGTTTCATCATCGGTTTCTCAAAATAATTATACATGAGGTAACTTAGGCCAAACGTAATCGTGAGGTACGCCAAAGTATAAAGATGCAGCTGCGGCGTCGATAACCCCGATGAATCGATAAAGTGTTTCATCAGGAAAAGTACCACACTATAATGCAACAAGTATACGCAATACGACAGTTCGCTGATGGTTTCAATGGATTTGGTGACTTTGGCCGGAGCCGACTTCCAATCAGAAAACAGCGGCAGTAAACACACCAATCCCAAGGCATTCATGGGCAGACATAAAACATTCCAGAACAACGGGAAATCGGCAATCTTGAGCCTTAAATAACCCAGGCAAAACAACAGCAAGCCCAGTATCATTAAACCGACAGCGGCAAAAACAAACTTCTGCCGTTTCCAGAATTCAGGGTATTCGGTAGCGACATAGCCCGCAAGGACGCCGAGCAGCACCGTATCGATCCTATAAATCACCACCGATCGCAGCGACACATCCCATTGCAACATCGTTGTGTTGGCGGTGTAAAAGTTGTAATAGAGTTTTGTGCAAAAGAAAAACACCATCATACCCAGAATCACCGACAGGAAGATCATCTTGTGCGATGCTTTTTTGAATACTACCGATGCGGCGTACAACAACAGCACAGCGATAACGTAGCCGTATTCTTTTATCGGCAAGCTCCAGGATTCGGGGAAAAATGGCAATAAGGGCGAAGCGAAATTCTGGAAGAAGAAGAAATATTTCCAGCTGTCGGCGACCGAATAACCCAGCCAAACCCAGATGCCCATATTGACCAGGATGATTAGGTAATAGTTGGGTAAAATCCGCATCAGACGGCGATAAACGAAAACCAAGGTGGTTTTAAAACTGTAGTCGTCGCGGATGAATTGCCTGAAAATGATACCGCCAATCAAAAAACCACTCATTACAAAAAATAACTCAACACCGAAAAATCCGCACATATCAACCATTTTAGAAAACAGGCTTGAACTGGGCGGATAAATCCAAGAAGTGTGCGAACACAACACCAGCGCAATAGACAACACCCGAAGCAAATCCAGCCCGAAAATCCGTTGGCGCGAACGCGGTATTCCAATCATTTAAAGTTGTATTTTTGGTCTTCATCACGATCAATCATGACAAAATCAAAGATATATAAATTTTCTGCGGTTTTCCTTTTGCTGGCCATTATCGGCGGTGGCATCTGGTACACGCAATTGCCCAATCGGCACAAGGCCATCATCAAGACGACGTTTTTGCTCAAGACGGGGTTGGTAGACAATGATTGGGTAGTCGACAATGAAAAACAACAGTACAAAATGATTTCGCCGGCGTTTTACATCGATGGCATTTACAAGTCGATGGAAGGACCCAAATCATCGAATTTCGTACAACTTTCGCAAGATTCTACGTTGCTCTGGATCACCGGATTCCATGTCAAGGCGCTCGATTCCAAAACCAAAAAACGCATCTCAAACGACTTTGTGTGCCACACCAATATTGACTTCAACGATGTGAAATATTTCAGCAATTTTCATCTCGAAGACCGCATCGGGACGCAATATCCGCGCATGACCTCGCTGTCACACGGACTCGAAAATTTTGCATTCCCAAAAGGTTATGGCGTGCCCATGAAAGGAAACGATTTGCTGTATGTTACCACCGAATCCCTCAATCACAATTATCCCAATGCCAATTACCTGATCAAGCATGAGGTAGCCATCGATTATACCAAAAATGCGTCGCCCATGAAACCGCTCATGTGCCGCACCGTATTCGTGATGCTGCCTTATGATAAAGCCGATCCGTTCAAGGAACCCACCGATCCTGGGAAAGACTACTGCATTCCCGTAGAAACCAAAAACCACAGTTACGCCATGCCCGACGGCGCCGTATTGTCTGGGCATTGGGTGATTCCGCCGGGCAAACATACCTACCGCAGCGCGATCGATTCACAACTTCAGATTACTGACAGCTTGCGGCTGCATGCAGCGGCAACCCATGTGCATCCTTATGCTACGGCGCTAACGATTTTCGACAAGACCAACAACAAGGTGATTTTTAGGTGCAACATCCTCAACCATAAAAACAGCATCGGACTTTCTAAAATCGATGTGTTCTCGTCCGAAGCCGGCGTTTGGATGTACAAAAACCACCAATACGACCTGATTGAAGAGGTGGACAACACCAGCACCATCAACCAAGACATGATGGGCAGTATGTTTTTGTTTTTTTACGACAAGGAACTCGATGCTATTTTGAACGGGCCGTCGGGTTTGAAAACCCCGCTTCAATGACAAAAAAAACAGCGCTTTTGTTGGGCATTATTGTCTTAAAGTTCATTCTGCAGTATGCATTGGTGAGTCCTATTTACGATTTGCACCGCGATGAATACCTGCACCTCGACCAAGGCAGTCACCTGGCTTGGGGATACATGTCTGTCCCGCCTTTTACTTCGTGGATTGCATTCCTGATTAAGTGTCTCGGTTCTGGCCTCTTTTGGGTGCGGTTTTTCCCCGCTTTGTTTGGCGTGCTAACCATTGTTGTCGTTTGGAAAGCCATTGGAGCATTGGGAGGCAATTGGCTGGCCTCTGCATTGGGTGCGACCTGCGTGTTGTTTTCATCGTTGTTGCGTTTGAACATCCTTTTTCAACCCAACTCATTCGACGTACTGTGCTGGACTGCGTTTTATTATGTCATTATCCGATACATCCAATCGGAAGACAAAAAATGGGTGTATGCGGGCGCGGTGATTTTTGCCTTGGGTTTCCTCAATAAGTACAATTTCGTCTTTTTACTTTTGGGCCTTTTCCCCGCCATTCTTTTGACCAAACATCGAAAAGTATTCGCCTGTCGGTCTTTTTACTTTGCCGTGGGCTTGGGCACATTACTCATCTTACCCAATTTGCTGTGGCAATACCAGAATGGCTTTCCGGTTTTTCATCACCTTAAATTACTAGAAGAAACCCAGTTGGTGCATGTAGACCGGATGGATTTTTTGGTAGACCAACTCTTGTTTTTTATAGGCGCCTTCGTTGTCCTTATCAGTGCGATGATTGGATTGATCCTATATCCACCGTTTAAAAGCTTTCGGATCTTCGCCTGGTCGATTCTTTTTACACTTGCCATTTTCATGTTCTTCAAGGCCAAATCGTATTATGCGATAGGGATTTATCCAATCTATATAGCGTTTGGGTCGGTTTACCTTACCCGAGCACTGTCGTCGGGATGGAAAAGATACCTGTTGCCTGTTGCTTTCGGCATTCCGGTTTTGCTCTTCTTGCCCATTTCGCGCGTCGCTTTTCCCAATAAGGATCCGAAAGAAATTGTCAGGAATCCCCAAGAGTATCAAGAGTACGGACTGCTACGATGGGAAGATGGAAAAGACCATCAACTGCCACAAGATTTCGCCGACATGCTGGGCTGGAAAGAGCTCGCCCAAAAAGTGGATGCCGTTTGTAACCAACTACCCAACCGCAATCAAACGCTGATATTATGCGACAATTACGGGCAGGCCGGCGCCATCAACTATTACAGTAAAAACAAGGATTTAAGGGCGGTTTCATTCAACGCAGATTACTTAAACTGGTTCAGGATGGATACAAAAATCGAGAATCTTGTACGCGTAAAGGAGTTTGAGGACAGCGCCGAAGAAATTGAAACGACCAGCCCTTTTTTTGGAACAGCGCGCTTGGCAGATTCGATAGCCAATCCGTTGGCAAGGGAATACCGGACGGCTATCTTCGTGTTCAGCCAACCCAAAATCGATATCCGTCAAAGACTCCGTGAGGAAATCGCAACCGAAAAAAGCGAGCGCTAATCGGCCCCACTCGCAATCAAAAGAAAAAGCCACAAATTCACAACAGTGCAGTCGGTGAATTTGTGGCCTTTATATTCGGTACGCTTGATTAGAACAACGAAGCGATAATTTTTTCAATCGTAATCCCTTCGGCGTCGGCTTTGTAATTCTTCACAACGCGATGGCGAAGGATTCCGGTGGCAACCGCTTTGACATCTTCTATATCGGGTGAGAATTTGCCGTTGAATGCCGCATGCGCTTTGGCAGCAAGAATCAGGTTCTGCGAAGCCCTCGGACCTGCACCCCAATCGATGTAATTTTTGATAAAGTCGTTGGAGAGTTTGTTGTCGGGACGGGTTTTGCTTACGAGCGTCACTGCGTATTCAATTACGTTATCGGCTACCGGCACACGACGCACCAAGTGTTGAAAGTCTATAATTTCCTGCGCAGAAAATAACGGATTAATCGTTACTGAGGAATCTGACGTGGTACTTTTTACAACTTGTACTTCTTCGGCAAACGACGGGTAATCGAGTTTAATGGAGAACATGAAACGGTCGAGCTGCGCTTCTGGAAGCGGATAGGTTCCCTCCTGCTCGATTGGGTTTTGTGTAGCCAATACGAAATACGGCAACGACAATTTGTAGTTTTGGCCGGCAATGGTCACGGCGCGCTCCTGCATGGCTTCGAGTAGCGCGGCTTGTGTTTTGGGTGGTGTACGGTTGATCTCGTCGGCGAGGATGATGTTGGAGAAAATCGGCCCTTTGATGAACTTGAACTGACGGCTTTCATCGAGGATTTCACTTCCCAAAATGTCTGAGGGCATCAAATCGGGTGTGAACTGGATCCTTTTGAAATCGAGCCCGAGCGCCTGAGAAATGGTATTGACCATCAGGGTTTTTGCCAGTCCGGGCACACCTACCAAAAGCGCGTGTCCGCCAGAAAAGATACTCAACAGGATTTGGTCTACTACTTCGTCCTGACCCACGATAATCTTGGCGATTTCTTTTTTGAGTTCGGCCCTTTTCTGGACCAGATTATTGATTGCTGCTACGTCTGACATTTCTTTTTGAATTATTTCTTAAGCCAATTGTTGGTGAACTCGCAATTTCTGTATTCGCCGTTGATTTTGATATAGGTTTCTGCAATTTTTTCATCCGACCATTTGGCAATGGCATTGATTTGCTTTTCCTTTAAAGCCAACGCCTTAATCTTAATGTAATCTTTGGCATAGTCGGCGGTATGCTCTTCTATTTTGTTGGTAACCATGACCAATTTGTATTTTTTCTTTCCGCCTTGGTCGGCATCAATTAGCGGGATAGACACCTCGCCTGCTTTTAGGTTAGATACCTGGCTGTACAAGGCAGGATCCATTTTGGTGAGTTCAAAACGCGTATCCTGGGTTTTTGGATTGACCAGTACACCACCATTGGCTTTGGTTTCTTTTTCGTCGGATTCTGTCCTGGCCGCGTCGGCAAAGGTAATTTCTTTGTTGATGATTTTCTGGCGGATGGTGTTGGCTTTTTCCTTAGCGTCCTTTAGCGCCTGGTCACTGACCGATGGGACCAAAAGAATGTGGCGGATGTCACGATCTTGACCGCGAATTTTTTCTACGTAAATAATATGGTAACCGAAATCGGTTTCAAAAGGCTCAGAAATTTCGCCTTCGCCCAAGCTAAAAGCAATATCCTTAAACTCCTTCACAAAAGGCGTCTTCTTGTTCATTTTGTAATAACCTCCGTTAGAACTTGAACCTGGATCTTGCGAATACAATACGGCTTTGGTTGCAAAACTCGATCCTTCCATGACGTCTTTCTTAAAACCTTTGAGCTTTTCTATTACCTTTTGACGGTCTTCTGCCGAAACTTTGGGCGAGATTATAATCTGCGAGACCTCTAACTCAGCACCAAAAACCGGCAAATCTGCGGCAGGTATTTTTTTAAAGAACGTACGCACTTCCTCTGGTGTGATTTCTACGCCGTCTACAATTTTCTTTTGCATTTCTGAAGCGAGTCGGTTTTGTTTGATGATCTCGAACAAATCGGTACGAAAATCTTCCTCGTTGGCTTTCTTGAAATATGCGACCACTTTGTCCATCGAGCCCAATTGCTCTACCATATAATTGACCTGTTCGTCCATTTTGCTTTTGACCTCGTCATCGGTTACGATGATACTGTCCTGTACCGCTTGGTGTGCGTATAGTTTGTCTTCGAGGAGCTTGCCGAGCATTTGGCAGCGCGTGATGTCCTTAACCGAATTGCCCTGACTGGTGAGCTCGAGGAAAGACTTATCAATGTCAGAGTCCAGGACGATGTAATCGCCCACTGTGGCAATGACTCCGTCTACTTTTTGCCTGAGACCTGAAACCACTTTGGGTTTTACAGTATCCTTGATTACTTCTTGCGCACCTGCACCGACGGCAACCAGGAAAAGGCAAATGGCGAGCACCATTTTACTATTTATAAATCTCATACTTTTGGTCTTTAATGGCATCATCGGTGATTTCCTTTTCAAATTTTCTAATTAATTCTAACTTTCTTTTATTGACAATAACTTCCTTGAGCGTGGGTTTTAAGAATTCAAACGGCGCGACTTGGTTTTTGTCTATGACCGATCGGATTTTCACCAGGTACATGTCTAACGAATCCTGCTTTTGTATCGACTTGCCCGAAACGATATATTCATCGCGGTTGTCAGGGTTGATGAACGGCAACTTGCTATAAATCTGGCTCACCTCTACCCAAACCGAATCGTTCATCGCGAAGCTTTTCAATTGCAGCGCATAGGTGTCCCAAAATTTCTTGTCGGATTTCCTAAAATCAAAAAACTTGCTTTTGATGGTTTCGTATTTAGGATTGTCCTTAGACAGGTTGATGTAACGCAACCGAACGAGCGTGCCATTGGTCTTAAAATTCTCCTTGTTCTCGTCGTAATAGGCCTTCAATTCTGTCTGAGTCACCGCGGTGTCTACCGAGCGTTTGACAATCTCATCCAGATAAGCCTTGGTGTATAAATCTACTTTGTATTGACCAATGAGTTCATCAAATTCGGCTTTCTTTGCCGCATTGAGGTTGACTTCGGCCGCGCTGATCAGCAGTTTGCGCGAAGCCCATCGATCAATATAACCGCGTACTATTGCAATGCTGTCTTCTTTTGAAGTCCCCGCCGGAACCAGTTCCTTGATTTCTTCGGCGTACAGGTAGCTGTCATTGACCCTGGCAATCGCGTGTGGCATGGCTTCTGGTTGGCCACAAGAGCACAACAACAAAAACAAACCCATGACGACTGCGCCGCTTTTCATTATTTTTTCAGCTCACGTTTTACACGTTCAAATACCTCCGGGAACGTTTTCACTGTAAACTCTTTCTTGAGGTCGGATACCCAGTTCTGCTCCAGGTATTGCTGGTAATCATTGATCGCTTTGCCTTTACTTTCGTCAAGCGTCTTCTGGCCTTCGGGCAATACTTTGTTGACTTTGGCCACAAAGTAATATTCACCGTCCTTAATGATATCTGAAACGCCCGTTTCAAACTTGATGTTCTTGGGTAAGGCTTCGTTGCCTTCTTCAAAAACGCCGCTGTTGGTCATCAGGTTCACCTTGTCTTTGGTGTTGAGCTTTTCCTTGAGTTGCTCTGGAGTGCTGTTGGCCTTTAGCATTTTCTGGGCATTCTTGATCACGTTCATGTCTGTCGATGAAGCGATGGTCACATCCAGTCTTTTTTTCCAGTTGTAATTGGCTTTGTTGGCTTCGAAGAAATTCTTGAGGCCAATGGTGTCGGTTTTAGAACGTTCCCAGATTTCTTTTTCCATGAGGTCAAAAAGCAACAGGCCGTCGCGGTATTCGTCCATGATGGCGGCAAAATCGGGGAAAGTATTTTCAAGGTTGTCAACGTAGTATTTGTTGAGTTGCACATCGACAAAATTCTCGTAGAGGTTATCGGTCAATTGGCTTACCGGTTTGATTGTGTGGTTGCCTTTCTCCTGGTCCTTTACAAATTTGAGGAAGTCGGTTCCGGTAACTGTCCTTTCTTTGATGGCGAACAATTTCTTGTCATAAGGTTTGGTGTCGGCAGGGATTTCCCATTTGTTTTCATAATAGGTATCGTTCACGGTTTTGGTCGCGGCTGAGTACACTTTATTGTCGCGTTTGATTGGGAACTGTTTGCGCAATTTCTCGTTGATGGAGTTGGTGATGAGTCTTGAACGGTCATCTTTACCGACTTTGTTTTCGAGTTCTGATTTCATTTCGTCGAATGATTTCAACGGATGCTTCTCAATGAGCTTGACTATGTGCCATCCAAATTTGCTTTGGAAAGGCTCTGACACAGGCTTATCTGCAGTCAACGAAAACGCAGCGTTCTCAAATTCTTCAGAACTCAATTGTCCCGAGCCAAATCTTGAAAGCACACCGCCTTTGGAAGACGAAGATTTGTCTTCTGAGAATTGTTTAGCGAGGCTTTCAAAGCTTTCGCCCTGTTGGATTTTTTTGTAAATGTCACGGATTTTTGCTTCGGCAGCAGCCTTCTCCTCGGGCTTATCTTCTTTTGGATTGAGGATCATGATGTGGGCAACGGTGACTTCGCCGCGATTGGCCCTTTCATCCTCCACTTTGATGATGTGGTAACCAAAACGGGTGCGCACCGGATTAGAAATCTTGCCTTTAGGCGTTTTAAACGCAGCCGACTCGAACGCATACACCATTCTAAATGACGAGAAATAACCCAAGTCGCCATGGTTGTCTTTTGCCGATGGATCTTGGGAGTTTTGTACCGCCAATTCGCCAAAGTCTTCTCCGTTTAACGCACGTTTTCGGATGTCCATGATTTTATTGTAAGCCGCAAGCGTATCGGCCGGTGCTGCATTTTCATCGAGGGTGATCAAAATGTGCGAGGCACGGATTTCCTTGAGCGAACGTTGGTAACCTTCTTCAACGAGTTCTTTGGTTACTTTAGAGTCGGTAAGGTAATTTTTGGAAAGCTGGGTTCGGTAGGTGGCCAATTCATTTTTGTATGCCTCTCCGTTCTGGAGCCCTAATTTATTGGCCTTGTTAATTTTGAGCTTGTAACCTATGAACAATTCGAGGTATTGCGTGAGGTCTTTTTGGGATTCATCTTTTACTAAATCTAAATTCTTATTGTAAACTCTTGAAAATTCATCAGTATAATAAGGTTTGTCGTCTATGGTGAAAAGCACTTCCTTTTTGGTGGTTTGGGCGAAGGCCGCTATATTCAAGGAAAGTAATAATCCTAAAACCAATTGTTTCATTTTCATTCTTTTTAAATTGCTGTTTGTTGGTAAATTTAAATTTATGATGGATTTATTCTGCTGGGCGCCATACTGTTTGGCAAAAACGCCTCGCGTTCGCTGTTGTCTCGAATGTTAAATTGAGTCAACAAAAATAACAATTCAAATGCATTAAACAAGTATAGCAGGTACTATTAACAAAAAATTATACGCGGCAAATTCCCTAGTAAAATCAAGGTTTTCAAGTGTTTTAAGTTCGACTTTGTTTCAAATCCTGGTTTATGTAATCGAATAAATAGTATTTTTGCAGACCATTTACAAATACCTATGAGTTTTCTAAAAGAAATACAACGAAGAAGGACCTTCGGAATCATCTCGCACCCCGATGCCGGTAAGACTACACTGACCGAAAAACTATTGCTTTTTGGAGGAGCCATCCAGGAAGCGGGTGCGGTGAAAAACAACAAGATCAAGAAAGGAGCGACTTCGGATTTCATGGAAATTGAACGCCAAAGGGGAATTTCTGTATCCACGTCGGTGCTGGCATTTAATTATAAGGACAAGAAAATCAACATTCTCGATACACCGGGACACAAGGATTTTGCAGAGGACACCTTTCGAACGCTGACTGCAGTAGACAGTGTAATTGTGGTAATCGATGTGGCCAAAGGGGTCGAGGAACAGACAGAGAAACTCGTAGCGGTTTGCCGCATGCGCAACATCCCGATTATTGTATTCATCAACAAGCTCGACCGTGAAGGAAAAGACGCCTTTGACTTGATGGACGAAGTAGAGCAAAAACTCGCACTCAAAGTAACGCCGTTGAGTTTCCCAATTGGTATGGGTTACGATTTTCAGGGCATTTACAATTTGTGGGAACAAAATATCAATTTGTTTAGTGGTGACAGCCGTAAGAATATTGAGGAAACCATTGCCTTTTCGGACGTGAAGAGTCCAGAACTTGAAAAAATTATCGGTCAAAAACCGGCGGATCGTTTGAGAGAAGAACTTGAACTGATTGATGAAGTATACCCTAAATTTGACCGCGAATTGTATCTGGAAGGTAAATTACAACCGGTATTTTTTGGATCTGCTTTGAATAATTTCGGCGTTAGGGAATTGCTGGATTGCTTTGTGGAGATAGCGCCATCGCCCAGGCCAAAGGACTCTGAAACGCGTGAAGTGAAACCCGAGGAAACCAAAATGTCTGGATTTGTATTTAAAATCCATGCTAATATGGACCCAAAACACCGCGACCGTTTGGCTTTTGTGAAGATTGTTTCGGGCACTTTTGAAAGGAACAAACCGTATTTGCATGTGCGTCAAGGCAAAAATTTAAAATTCTCCAGCCCAAACGCTTTCTTTGCCGAGAAAAAGGAAATTGTAGACATTTCTTATCCGGGCGATATTGTGGGTTTGCATGATACCGGAAATTTTAAGATTGGTGACACCCTCACCGAAGGAGAACCTATGAGTTTTAAAGGAATTCCTAGTTTTTCGCCCGAGCATTTCCGATACATCAACAATGCCGACCCAATGAAAGCCAAACAGCTCGACAAAGGCATTGACCAGCTCATGGATGAAGGCGTAGCACAGTTGTTTACCCTTGAAATGAACAACCGAAAAGTAATCGGGACAGTAGGTGCCTTACAGTATGAGGTAATTCAATACCGGCTGGAGCACGAATACGGAGCCAAATGTACTTACGAGAATTTTCCGGTACATAAAGCTTGTTGGGTAAAACCAGACGATCCAAAAAACGAAGAATTCAAGGAGTTCAAGAGAATCAAGCAAAAATTCTTAGCACATGACAAATTTGGGCAATTGGTATTTTTAGCCGATTCTGACTTTACGATCCAAATGACCCAGAGCAAGTACCCTACGGTGAAGCTTTATTTTACTTCGGAGTTTGACTAATAAAATTGCATAACTACAACGTAATATGAGATTTACCGTCAAAAAAACAGGTGTCAGATTCATTATTTTAGACAACTCTTTAGTTTTTTAAATAATGATTCATATATTTGCATCTTAATCTACTACTGGAAATGAAAAATAATTTATTCAAAATTTACATTCTTGCCTTTTTCCTACTGACAGATTTTATCCTGTTTGCCCAACCAGGAGATGATGATGGTGGTGGAGGTTTGGAAGGAAATGACCCACCTCCTGCTCCTATAAATGGCAAGCTGATATGGTTAGGTGTGGCAGCAGTTCTTTTTGCATTTTACACCTTTAGGAAACGTAAAATAGCCTAACAAGCAAATTTATTTTAAATATAAACCGGCGACTGCCGGTTTTTTTATGTCTTTAATTACCGCGGAGAAACATTAGTCCCTTTGCCCCTGTTGCTTACGACTTTTTGAAGATCGAAACCAATCCAAAGGACCATGAAGAGTATAACGTGATTGGCTGGCATGAAAGTCATAGAACGTTTTATTGGCTATGATAGAGACACATCAATGATCACTCTAGTCTCTTTTCTATATTTAATTGGTGTTAAATCGTGTCATTTCTTTTAATCAAATCAATACCTCCTCATTACAACTACCAACAGGCTCAGCCTTTCAGTGGACCTGTCTATTTGGATAAAATCATGCTACTTTACTGCAAAAAGAAACATACTATAATTGCACACCATCCGCATCTAACGAACTATTGTAAGCAAAAAAGCCTCCCCGTTTCCGGGAAGGCTTTCTTTTTATGCTTGAGATTAATTATCTCTTGATCACGCGAAGTGTCTTAGCATTCTCACCTTGTGATACAATTACATTGTAAACACCTGATGGGTATCTGCTTCCTAGTTCTTGCGTACCCAATTCAGATACACTGATCTCTTTAGACTCAACGAGTTTTCCGATCATGTCGTAAACCTTAACCGATACGCTCTCTTCACCTGAAGTGTTGATATCCAGTTTGAAGTTCTCAGCAAATGGGTTCGGGTAAGTTTTCACATCGAATACAGTCACCGGAGCAGCTGCTACTCTTGAGAATCCTGCAGATGTAGT
>DLHP01000037.1:15312-15462 GCA_002483285.1 Flavobacterium sp. UBA7665 | reverse complement strand
GGCTGGCGCTGCACGAAAAATCCTTCTCCGATGTTCTCGAATCAAAGTACGATTGGTCTCCGGTTAGGATTTTCGGCGCAGCATGCAAGCCGAAAATAAAATAGGCACTTCCTGCCTGGTTTGGCATTCGGGGAAAAAGCGTAAAAAACA
>DLHP01000037.1:0-15251 GCA_002483285.1 Flavobacterium sp. UBA7665 | reverse complement strand
ACGGCTCAGCAAGCGCCCGCTTTTGCGAGGTAGTTTTTAGCTTTTTGGCCGGAAGCCTTGAACTTTTGCTTCTTTTGTTTCAAGACAAAAGAAGAGTCTTTTTGTTTCTTTTGCGACTTGGCAAAAGAAAAAATAAAACAAAAACAACATGAAAAAACTCCTCCTCCTCCTCCTCACCACAATCTCCATCACCGCCGCAGCGCAGCTGCAAAGAGTGGAACCCCCATTCTGGTACGCCGGTATGAAAAATCCAGAATTGCAGATTATGTTCTACGGCAAAAACATCGCCGAAAACGCAGTGAGCGTTTCCAACAAAATCGTCATTACCAACGTCCAAAAAACAGAAAACCCCAACTACCTCTTCGTCACCATCGACACCAAAAATGTAGCAGCGCAGGATTTGGTTTTCACGTTTTCTAAAAACAAAAAAACCAGCTTTACGCAAAATTATTCACTCAAGAGCCGACGCCCGAATTCGGCTTTGCGCAGCAGCTACGATACTTCGGATGTGATTTATTTACTCATGCCTGATCGTTTCGCGAACGGCAATCCGGGTAACGACAGCACTCCGGACACTTCCGAAAAAGCCGATCGCTCCAAACCCAGTGGGCGCCACGGCGGCGACCTTGCGGGGATCCTCAAAAACCTCGATTACATCCAACAGCTCGGCGCAACCGCCATTTGGGCTACGCCGCTTTGCGAAGACAACGACGCGCGCGGTTCGTATCACGGTTACGGCCAATCCGATGTATATAAAATCGATCCGCGTTATGGGACGAATGAAGAATACCTGAAACTCTCGGCCGAACTCCACAAGCGCGGCATGAAGAACATCCTCGATTATGTCACCAACCATTGGGGTTGGCAGCATTGGATGTACAAGGATTTGCCTACTTATGATTGGGTTCACCAGTTTCCCGGCTATTCGCAATCCAACTACCGCATGACCACGCAGTTTGACCCGAACGCTGCGGATATCGACCGCAGACAATGTGTCGACGGCTGGTTTGTCCCTTCAATGCCCGATTTGAACCAATCCAATCCGTTGGTCTTAAACTACCTGATCCAGAACGCCATCTGGTGGATTGAATACGCTGACCTCGACGGTTTTCGTGTCGATACCTATTCGTACAATGACAAAATCGGCATCGCCAAATGGACCAAAGCCATCACCGATGAATACCCGTATTTCAACATCGCCGGCGAAGTTTGGATGCACGACCAGGCGCAAATGGCCTATTGGCAAAAGGACAGCAAAATAGGCGCAATAGACAGCTACAATTCGTATTTGCCTACCGTGATGGATTTTACGCTGCACGAGGCGTTCGGGTCGATGTTCAACGAAGACGAGGCGCAATGGGACAAAGGCATGATCAAGGCGTATGACAATTTCACGAACGATTTCCTATATCCAAATCCCAACAGCATCCTCACGTTCATCGAAAACCACGATACCGCGCGTTTCAACGAAACCTACAAAGGTGATATCAACAAATACCGCATGGGACTCACGATGATTGCCACCATTCGCGGGATCCCACAGCTTTATTACGGATCCGAAATTGGGATGATGGGCGACAAAGGCAAAGGCGACGGCGACATCCGCCATGATTTCCCGGGCGGCTGGAACGGCGATGCCAACAACGCTTTCGCGGCTTCGGGCAGAACACCCGAGCAGGCCAAATTCTTCGACTTTACATCGAAATTGCTGCAATGGCGCAAAACCAACGAAGTGGTGCACTTTGGGAAGATGAAACATTACGTTCCAGAGAATAACGTCTATGTGTATTTCCGTTACAACGACAAACAGTCGGTGATGGTGGTGATCAACAACTCAAGCAAGCTGCAGACTTTTAAGACGGCGCGTTTTGGCGAAAGTATTGGCAGTTATAAAATGGGCAAAGACGTGTTGGACGGAAAATCCATCAACCTTCAAAATGATATGACCATTGAACCCAAATCGGTACTGATCCTCGAATTGCAATAACCAACTATGAAAAAAATACTCTTCTTTCTCTTTGTCACCGCAGTTTCATTTGCGCAGAACACCAACAGGAAATACGTTTCGCATACCTGGAAAAACAATGTCCTCGAAATTAAAGTGTCGGACGGAACTTACCTAATAAAGCCGTACTCAGCGGCCATTGTAGAAACCTCGTTCGTCCCAACTGGCGAGACGTTCAATTCCCAATCAGAAGCGGTGGTATTGAAGCCTGCATCGGGACAAATGAAATTCGCCTCCAAAAAAGGCACGCTTGAATTGGCTTCGAACCAGATGAAAGTCACCATTACTACCGCTCCTTTCCAGATTGCGTATTTCAAAACCGGTGTGGAAATCCTCTCCGAGAAAAACGGCTACATCAAAAAAGATTCTACAGAAGTTCTCGATTTTAACCTCAATCCAACCGAAATGCTGTACGGCGGCGGATCACGTGCCGTGGGAATGAACCGACGCGGCAAACGTTTGCAGTTGTACAACCGCGCGCATTACGGCTATTCGGATTATGCCGAACTGCTCAACTTTTGCATTCCGATGGTGATGTCTTCAAAAATTTACGCGGTGCACTTTGACAATGCGCCCATTGGTTACCTCGACCTCGACAGCAAAAGAGACAACACCTTGGCGTATGAAACGGTTTCGGGGCGCAAGACGTATCAGGTGATTGTGGGTGATTCCTGGGAAGATTTAATCTCGAATTATACCGATTTGACCGGAAAACAACCCATGCCGGCCCGTTGGACACTCGGCAATTTCTCCAGCCGATTTGGTTACCACGACCAGGACGAAGTCGAGAAAACAATCAAACGCTTTGCAACCGATACGATTCCCGTAGATGCGATCATCATTGATTTGTATTGGTTCGGCAAGAAAATCCAGGGCACGCTCGGCAATCTCGATTGGGACAAGGATACCTTCGCCAAACCCGAAAAAATGATGGCCGACCTCAAGGCCAAAGGCGTCAAAACCATTTTAATTACCGAGCCGTTCATCATCAAGGACACCAAAAAATGGCAAGAAGCAGTAGATCAAAAAGTATTGGCAACCGACAAAACCGGTAAAGCCGCCGAATTCGATTTCTATTTTGGCCACACCGGAATCATCGACGTGTTCAAACCCGAAGGCAAGGATTGGTTCTGGAACATCTACAAAAACCTCGTCAAACAAGGTGTTGGCGGTTGGTGGGGCGACCTCGGCGAACCCGAAGCTTTCGACTCCAAAGCCATTACCGCCAAAGGCAAAGCACCTGAAGTCCATAATATCTATGGGCACAATTGGGCGAAACTCGTTTTTGAAGGTTACCAAAAGGATTTTCCAACAGAACGCCCGTTTATTTTGATGCGTTCTGGTTATTCGGGATCGCAGCGTTACGGGATTATTCCTTGGTCTGGCGACGTATCGCGCAGCTGGAAAGGCTTACAGTCGCAACCCGAAATTTCGCTACAGATGGGCATGCAAGGTATCGGTTATATGCACTCGGATTTGGGTGGATTTGCCGGCGATTATTTTGACAATGAATTGTATTTGCGTTGGTTGCAATATGGCGTTTTCCAACCGATTTTTCGTCCGCATGCGCATGAAGCTGTGGCCGCAGAACCCGTCTACAAAGACATCGTAACTAAAGCCAAAACCAAAAAAATCGTCGAGTTGCGCTACCAAATGTTGCCATACAATTACACGCTCGCTTTTGAGAACAACCAAAAAGGGACACCACTGATGCGCCCATTGTTCTTTGAAGAACCAACGAACAACCAACTGCTGGGCAGCAGCGAATCGTATTTGTGGGGGAATGAATTGTTGGTGCACCCCATTTCCAAACCCGGCGTAAAGTCGACTTCAATGTACTTTCCTAAGAATAGCGTTTGGTTCGATTTCTTCGATGGTAAAAAGTACGAGGGAGGAACCACCCAAACCGTTCCCGTCTATGAAGACCACATCCCGGTTTTTGCGCGCGGTGGCGCTTTTGTACCGATGATCCAAACGATACAGAACACCTCAAAATATACCTTGGACGCGTTTGACCTTCATTTTTATTTCGATGAGAAAACCACCAAAAGCACCGGACAATTGTACAACGATGACGGTCAGACGCCAAACGCTTTTGAAAAAGGCGCCTATGAATTGTTGCAATTCAACAGCAGTTCTGCCAACCGCGAGCTGACGTTGGTGCTTCAAACCAAAACCGGAAAGTCGTTTGTTTCGGGCGATAAAAACGTATCGCTACAAGTACACAACCTCGATTCGAAAAAAATCCAAATCTCCGTAAACGGAAAAAATACTACCTTTAAACAGAACGGCACCACCATCGAGATTCCGGTTTTGTTGCAGAAAAACGCTTCCATAAAAATCCAATATTAAGATGAGAAAAACTTTATTCCTTTTAATTGCATTGCTATTGACAACATCGATTTCCTCGGCGCAAGCTAAAAAAAATACAGTGAAGAAAAAAACAGTCGCGGCTGCTGTGACAACCCCGTTTGTCTGGGAAGGTGCCAACCTTTATTTTTTGCTCGTTGACCGATTCAACAACGGCAAACCCACAAAAACCGTTTATTTGGGACGCAACAAAGAAACGGGCAAACTGCGCGGCTTTGAAGGCGGTAACCTGCGCGGCATCATCCAGAAAATCGATGAAGGTTATTTTGACCAACTCGGTACCAATGCCATTTGGATCACGCCTATTGTGGAGCAAATACACGATGGCGTTGATGAAGGTACCGGATTGAGTTATGGTTTTCACGGCTATTGGACGCGCGACTGGACGAATCTCGACCCGAATTTCGGCACCAAAAAAGACCTTGCCGAACTCGTCGAAAAAGCACACGCCAAAGGCATCCGTATATTACTTGACGGCGTCATCAACCACACAGGACCAGTTACCAAAATAGACCCGGTTTGGCCCGAAGGTTGGGTTCGTACTTCGCCGCAATGCGATTACAAAACCTTTCAAGGAACCACCGAATGTACGCTAGTGGCCAATCTGCCCGACGTCAAAACCGAAAGCAACCAAGCGGTTGAATTGCCCGGATTTCTTGTCGCCAAATGGAAAGCGCAAGGTAAATATGAAAAAGAAATGGCTTCGCTCGATGCGTTCTTTAAAAGGACGGGCTATCCGCGTGCGCCACGCTACTACATTATCAAATGGCTCACCGATTATATTGCCGAATTTGGTATCGATGGCTACCGCGCCGACACCGTCAAACATACCGACGAAACCGTTTGGGCCGATTTCAAGACGCAATGCGACTACGCTTTTGCCGAGTGGAAGAAAAACAACCCAAAAAAAGTACTCGACAACAATAAATTCTATACGATTGCCGAGGTGTACAATTACGGGATTTCGGGCGGGCGACTGTTTGATTTTGGCGATAAGAAAGTCGATTATTACACGCACGGCTTCAACAATATGATCAATTTTGAATTCAAATGGGATGCGCAGAAAGATTACAGTTTCCTTTTTTCTAAATACTCCGACAAACTCAACACTGACCTCAAAGGTTACAGCGTTTTGAACTATGTTTCCTCGCATGACGACGGCAAACCATTCGACGCCAACCGTACCAAAAGCATCGAGAGCGCCAACAAACTCTTGCTTTCTCCTGGCGTTTCACAAACGTATTACGGTGACGAAACCGGCCGTTCCTTAGTCATAGAAGGTACCCAAGGCGATGCGACATTGCGTTCGTTCATGAATTGGGACGATGTAAAAAACAATCCGGATACACAAAAGACGCTCGCGCATTGGCAGAAACTTGGGCAGTTCCGCAAAAAACATCCGGCTGTTGGTGCGGGTGTAAATAAGGAAATTAGTAAAAGCCCGTACGTCTGCGAACGCAGCTTTACCAAAGGCAACTACTCGGATCGTGTGGTTATTGGATTGGATTTGGCAAAAGGCTCCAAACAAATTGCCGTAGGAACCGCGTTCAAAAACGGAACCGCTGTTCGCGACGCTTATTCGGGGAAAACGGCTGTTGTGACCAACGGGAAAGTGACGTTGGATACTGAATTCGACTTAGTTTTGCTAGAGGTTAAGAAATAAGAAAATAAAAATTAAAGACCGATTGCACGGATTTGCACAAATAATTTGTGGAAATTTGTGCAATCTGCGTTTGAACCATGACCAAAATCCTAAATATCGGGCACCGCGGCGCCAAAGGACATACGCCCGAAAACACGCTGGCTTCGTTCCAAAAAGCCTTGGATTTGGGCGTTGACGGTATTGAACTCGACGTGCATTTGAGCCTCGACGGCAAAATCGTAGTCATCCATGATGAAACGCTCGACCGCACCACCAACGGCAAAGGACTGGTCAGTGCGTTGACTTTGAAAACGCTCCAGAAATTCAGCATTGACAATGAGCATTTAATTCCCACTTTGCAAGCAGTTTTTGACCTAGTCGACCGCCGATGTTTCATCAACGTTGAACTCAAAGGTAATGCGACGGCCCAACCGGTTGGGGATTTGATTGAACAATACATCTTCGAGAGAGGCTGGCACTATTCGGATTTTATCGTTTCGAGCTTTGATTGGACGATGTTGCGGGAAGTGCATTCGCAGCATCCGCAGATTCCCATCGGGGTATTGGCGGCCACCGATTTGGATTTGGCCATCGCTTTCGCGGAATACCTTGGCGCGTATGCCATCCATCCGTATTTTCACTTGCTTACACCCGAAAACACGAGGCAGATGCAAGAAAAAGGTTTTAAGGTGTTGGCCTGGACGGTCAACGAAACCGAAGACCTCGACAAAATAAAATCATTTAACCCAGACGGCATCATCACCGACTTTCCCGACAAATTATGACAACACATTATGATATACTGGTCGTTGGCGGTGGCGCAGCAGGTTTTTTTACGGCCATCAACATTGCCGAGAACCAGCCGAAACTCAAGATTGCCATCCTCGAACGCGGCCAGGAAGTGCTTACCAAAGTGCGCGTTTCGGGCGGTGGGCGCTGCAATGTGACCCATGCGTGTTTTGTCCCGAATGAACTTGTGAAGTTCTATCCGCGTGGTGAGAAGGAATTGCGCGGGCCTTTCCACCAATTTTGTTCGGGCGATACGATTGAGTGGTTCGAGAAACGCGGTGTAGAATTAAAAATTGAGGACGATGGGCGTATGTTTCCGGTGTCGGATTCGTCGCAGACCATCATCGATTGCTTTCTGTCACTGGCCAACAAATACAAGATAGAAATCCTCACCGGACAAAGCGTGCAATCCATTTTCAAATCAGAAACCCATTGGAAAATTGACACCAACCACGACCAATTCAGTTGCCACAAACTCATCATGACCACCGGAAGCAACCCGAAGATTTGGGAAATGCTCAAAAATTTAGGGCATTCAATTGTAGAACCGGTTCCTTCTCTGTTTACTTTCAACATCAAAGACAATCGAATCAAGGAATTGATGGGCGTTTCGGCGCTGGCATCGGTAAAAGTCAAAAACGCCAAACTCAAGGCCAGCGGACCGTTATTGATTACGCATTGGGGCATGAGTGGCCCGGGAATTTTACGGCTGTCGGCTTGGGGGGCACGTGAACTTGCCGAGCGCAATTATCAGTTTACGATTGAAGTCAATTGGCTCAACGATTGGAGCGTTGACGAAGCCGAAGTGCAGCTCAAGGAACTCAAGATCGAACACGCTAAGAAGGTTGTTTTTAAAAAATCCCCTTTTGAATTACCCAACAGGCTCTGGGAAAAACTCGTTTTAGCCTCAGGCATTTCGGCCGAAACCAAATGGGCCGATTTGTCTAAAAAGCAACTCATCGATTTATCAAACCAATTGACCAACGCGCAATTTCAGGTCAATGGCAAAAGTACTTTTAAAGAAGAATTCGTAACGGCTGGCGGTATCGACCTCAGGGAAATCAACTTCAAGACGATGGAAAGCAAAATTTTGCCCGATTTGTATTTTGCAGGAGAAATCGTAAATATCGATGCCATTACAGGCGGGTTCAACTTCCAGAATGCGTGGACGAGCGGCTTTATTTTGGCCAAGGCCATCAACGGTTAAGCCACCAAATGCTCGCATTGAGCACAGCGGCAAAACTCACCCAAGCCAGGTAAGGCACCAGCAGGTAACTCGCTATTTTATCAATGGATTTGAACCTATACCAGGTTTCGTAAATCATGAGCCAGAGTACGACAATTTCGATTAAAGCGAGCAGCGGATTTTGCAACCCAAAAAACACTATAGACCACAACGCATTGAGTGCGAGTTGCATGATGAAGAACAACAAGGCATTTCTAACTTCGATCTTGTCATTCTCTATTTTATCCCAGACGAGCCCGGCGGCGACACCCATGAGTAGATAAAGCATCGTCCAGACGGGCATGAACACCCATGACGGTGGATTGAAAACTGGTTTTTCGAGTGTGGGGAACCAAGTCTGTACACTACTTTGGGTGGCGATTCCGGAGAGGTAACCCACGGCGAGGCAGGTGGCCACGCATACGGCAATTTTAAGGTATTTGTTCATGGCATTTTTTTCAACGTCGGAGCAGGCAGCGAACAATCGATGGCTTCTGGTGGGCGTGTATTGGTTTAAAAAGTGAGAAATTATCGGAATAAAAATAACTATTTTGCCCGCAGCATCAAATAACCAAATGCTAATTAAAACAAAAAGTATTTCGTGTAAATTTGTGCCATGATTACAGCAAATGATTTTATCGCGCCGCAAACCTCGAAAACCATCGCCAATGGGCAATTCTGTTGGAGCGCACCAAGCAACATTGCCCTGGTGAAATATTGGGGCAAGCAAGAACCCCAGCTTCCGGCCAATCCATCGATCAGTTTGACGCTGAACCAATGCAAAACCATTACCACCTTTGGTTTTACCGCGAAGCAAGCCGATGGGAACTTCTCTTTTGATTTGCTTTTTGAAGGCCAGCCCAAACCAGATTTCAATCCGAAAATCCAGAAATTCCTGGAGCGGATAGATCACTATTGCCCGTATCTCAAACAGTATCATTTTACAATCGATACGCGAAATACGTTTCCGCACAGTTCGGGTATCGCTTCGTCGGCTTCTGGCATGGCGGCTTTGGCGGTGAACATCATGAGCCTCGAAAGAGCGCTGTTTCCTGAAATGACCGATGATTATTTTAACCGAAAGGCGTCGTTTTTGGCGCGGTTAGGTTCGGGGAGTGCGTGTCGGAGCATCTCAGGGCAAGTAGTCGTTTGGGGAAAGCACGTGGACATTGCAGACAGTTCAGATTTGTTCGGTGTGTCATTTTCGGGAAAAATCCACGATAATTTCAAAAATTTCCAGGACACGATCCTGCTCGTCGACAAGGGCGAGAAACAGGTGTCGAGTACCGTTGGCCACGAATTGATGAATGGCCATGCTTTTGCGACACAACGGTTTGCGCAGGCACAGGAAAACCTGTCGAAAATCAAATCAATCCTTGAAACCGGCGACCTCGACACTTTCATTCAAATCGTAGAAAGCGAAGCCCTTACGCTGCACGCGATGATGATGACCTCGCTGCCTTATTTCATTCTGATGAAACCCAATACTTTAGAAATCATCAACCGGATCTGGAAATTCCGTTCGCAATCCAATATTCCGGTTTGTTTTACGTTAGATGCCGGAGCAAATGTCCACATTTTGTATCCCGAAAACGTTAGCGTAGCCGTTTTGGAATTTATTAAGCGTGAATTAGTTGGCTATTGTAAAAATGGTGAGTACATTTGTGATGGAATCGGTGTCGGTTCGCAAAAATTATAACTTTTCAAACCACTATGAAAGGACCTTTATTTTACTCAAAAATATTACTTTTCGGAGAATACGGAATCATCAAAGACTCCAAAGGTTTATCTATTCCTTATAACTTTTACAACGGCGCCTTGAAGTCTGATGGCAACGAGTCGGCCGAAGCCAAAAAATCCAATAAAAACCTCGAGCGTTTCGTATCGTACCTCGAAGATTTGCAAACCGAGCAGCCGTATCTTGTGGCTTTTGATATGAAATCCTTAAGACGCGATGTGGCGGGTGGCATGTATTTCGATTCAAGCATTCCGCAAGGGTATGGCGTTGGCAGCAGCGGCGCACTCGTGGCGGCGATTTACGACAAATACGCACACGACAAAATAACGGTTTTAGAGAACCTGACGCGTGAGAAGTTGTTGCAACTAAAATCGATTTTCGGGCAGATGGAATCGTTTTTCCATGGCAAAAGCTCGGGCCTTGACCCACTCAACAGTTATTTGAGCATCCCGATTTTAATCAACTCCAAAGACAATATTGAGGCAACCGGAATCCCAACCCAAAGCGCTCAAGGCAAAGGCGCGGTGTTCTTGCTCGATTCTGGAATTGTGGGTGAAACTGCTCCAATGGTGAGTATTTTCATGGAAAACCTCAAAGACCAAGGTTTTAGGGCCATGCTCAAAAACCAGTTCATCAAATACACTGATGCCTGTGTAGAAAATTTCCTTGGCGGCGACATGAAATCGTTGTTTTCTAATACCAAGAAATTGTCAAAGGTTGTTTTAAACAACTTCAAACCGATGATCCCGGAAGCATTTCATGGCATTTGGCAAAAGGGCATCGACACCAACGATTACTACCTGAAACTCTGCGGATCGGGTGGTGGCGGTTACATCCTGGGCTTTACCGAAGACCTTGAAAAAGCAAAAGCATCATTGAAAGACTACAAACTAGAAGTAGTATATCAGTTTTAAAACGGCGCAAGGTACAGGCGGCAAGGTGCAGGGAAGCATGCAAACCTTGAACCCTGAGCCCTGAACCCTTAAACCCTTTTTATGTTAAGCAGAAAAAACAAATTGCTCTTGCTCAAAATTGTCAGTTTGTTCTCTGTGGTGCGCGGCTATAATATTCCCGTAATCGTATTGGCGCAATACCTTTCGGCGATTTTCATCTTCGCGCCGCACAAAGGTGCCTTGAATATCCTGCTCGATTTTAACCTGTTCATCATTGTGCTTGCGTCGGGCCTTACCATTGCGTCGGGTTACATCATCAACAGTTTTTACGACAGCAAGAAAGATTTAATCAACCGACCCAACAAATCCAAACTCGACCGGCTGGTGAGCCAGAAGACGAAATTGCAAGTGTATTTTGGACTCAACTTTTTTGTGGCGCTGATTGCGTGTTTTGTGTCGGTGCGCGCGGTGGTTTTTTTCTCCACTTACATATTCCTGATTTGGTTGTATTCGCACAAAATCAAAAAGATCCTCATCCACGGTAACCTGATGGCGGCGTTCCTCGCGGTCTTGCCATTCTTTGGGATTTTGCTCTATTACAAGAATTTTTATGAGGTAGTGTTCTTCCATGCATCGTTCCTGTTTTTATTGTTGCTGGTACGTGAAATGGTCAAGGACCTCGAGAACATCACCGGCGATTTGGCCAACGATTACCGCACCATCCCTATTGTGTATGGCGAAACTGCCGCCAAAAGAACCATCAGCATTTTGCTGTTACTCACCGTAATCCCAGTGTATTACCTGGTTAATGTGTTTGATGTGGGTTATATGGACATTTACTTCTACGTGGGTTTCATCATCATGATTTTCTTTGGCATCCAACTCTGGAAATCGAACTCGAAACCGCAATTCCTTTGGTTGCACAATACCTTGAAACTACTCATAGTCGCCGGCGTTTTCTCGATTGTACTGATCAATCCTCAAGTGCTTTGGCACGGCAAAAAACTACTCACGACGATGGAACGGTTGCGCTAGCCCCGATAGCAGCGGAAATCCTTTTTGCGGCATTCTGAAACAAAAAAATCGCTACGGTGGTTGCTAATTGCATTTTGTTGACGCAACCGAAAGCGAAGCGCCGTAAAAAGATTGCAGTGGATAGCGGGAAAAAGCTCCTGAAAATCTAAGGAATAGCCTTATCTTTGCCACAGAAATTTACCGTTATGAACAATAAAGAAGGCAACAACAAGCGCGGTGGCGCGTCGGGAGCAAACCGAAGCAGGCCCAATTCGAGCAAGCCCAAACCGCCTATGGCCAAACGTGCACAAGGCCCTAAAAAAGCCAAGCCCGTCGCAAAAGCTGCCGAAGCCGCAGCCGACAAACCCGCTAAAAAGCCCAACCAGGCACCTAAAAGGATTAAGGAAAAAGACGAAATCCGTCTCAATAAATACATCGCCAACTCGGGCGCCTGCTCGCGTCGTGATGCCGATATTTACATCCAGTCGGGCAATGTGAAGGTCAATAACATCGTAGTCACAGAAATGGGCTACCTGGTTAAACCCGGCGATGTCGTAAACTTTGACGGCGCCACCATTACCCCAGAAAAGAAAGAATACATCCTGCTCAACAAACCAAAGAATTTCACGACCTCGCTCGATGAAGGCCAGGAATTTCGCAATGTGCTCGAACTTGTTAAAGGCTCAACGACCGCCAAAATTGCACCGATTGGCCGTATGGACAAGAACACCACCGGCTTGTTGCTGTTTACCAACGACACCGACATGATTAGGAAGTTTGGTTTGCCCAACCAAAAATCGTCTAAGATTTACCAGGTTTCGCTCGACAAAAATCTAAAATTTGAAGACCTCGAGAAGATTGCAGGTGGCGTGACGCTAGATGGACACCGTTTGTATGTGGGCGAAGTTACCTACATTGACGACCAGCCGAAAACAGAAATCGGGCTCAACCTACGCACCTCGAATGTTAAAGTGGTACGCGCCATCTTTGAAAGTTTTGACTATAACGTACTTAAGATTGACCGCGTTTCGTTTGCTGGATTGACCAAGAAGAATTTACCGCGTGGCAATTGGCGGTATTTGACGGATCAGGAAATCATCAATTTGAAGAATGTGTAGAGAATGCCTGAGTAAATGAGGCAGGAGGGCCTAAGAAAAAAAACGAATATCTGTAAATTCCTGCTATCTTTAGCGGGAATTTCTTTTTTATGACACCCGAAAAAAACTTATCGATTGCCCACAAATGGTTCGACGCGTTCAACCAGCACAATCTCGATCAGCTATTGTCTTTGTATGACGAAGAAGCCGAGCATTTCAGCCCGAAACTGAAAATCAAAAAACCCGAAACCGGCGGACTCGTAAAAGGCAAAGCCGCCTTACACGAATGGTGGCAGGAAGCATTTGAATTGCTACCAACCTTACACTACCGCGTGACTTCACTCACCGCTAATGGCGATCGCGTTTTTATGGAATACGTGCGCAGCGTTACCGATCAGGAGGACATGCTTGTCGCGGAGGTTTTGGAAATTAGGGATGGGAAGATTGTGTTCTCGCGCGTGTATCATGGGTGAGTTTCAAATTTTGAAACTACTAATTCCATAAAAAAAGCCCTTCTTTTCAGAAGGGCTTTTTTGTGCGGGTAATAGGACTCGAACCTACACGCCTTGCGGCACCAGATCCTAAGTCTGGCATGTCTACCAATTTCACCATACCCGCGTACAATGTGGGTGCAAATATAAAAAGAATAATCAATTGCCACGCCAATTCTCAAAAAAAATTTTGCCCTAAAATCAATTTTTGCAATCGCGCATTGTCATTCACTACAGATCAGGCTTATCGGCATCATTGTCCATTATCAATTGTAAATTATCCATTTTTTTTCTGCGCTTTATTCGTATTTTTGAATTGGTTAAAACTAAAAACAAAATGGACAACATCAAATCGTACGTGCAACAGCACAAAGACCGATTCATCAGTGAACTCATAGAACTTTTAAAAATTCCATCGGTCAGTGCCGATCCCGCGTATTCTCAGGACGTAATCGATACCGCCGATGCGGTCAAAGCCAGCCTCGAAAAAGCCGGCTGCGATTTTGTAGAAATCTGCGATACGCCCGGTTACCCGATTGTATACGGCGAGAAAACCATCGATAAAAACCTGCCTACCGTACTGGTTTATGGGCACTACGATGTACAGCCGCCGGATCCGATGGATTTGTGGACTTCGCCGCCATTCGAGCCCGTCATCAAAACCACCGAAATCCATCCCGAAGGCGCTATTTTTGCCCGCGGCTCGTGCGATGACAAAGGTCAGATGTACATGCACGTCAAGGCGCTCGAATATATGGTTCAATCCAACTCTTTGCCTTGCAATGTCAAATTCATGATCGAAGGTGAAGAAGAAGTAGGATCCAAAAGCCTCGGCTGGTTTGTAGCGCGCAACCAGGAAAAGCTCAAATGCGATGTCATTTTGATTTCGGATACCGGAATGATCTCCAACCAACAACCGTCGATTACCACCGGGCTTCGTGGGCTCAGTTACGTAGAAGTCGAAGTCACCGGACCCAACCGCGACCTGCATTCGGGTTTATACGGTGGTGCAGTGGCGAATCCAATCAACGTCTTGGCCAAAATGATCGCATCCTTGCACGACGAGAACAACCACATCACCATTCCCGGATTCTACGATAAAGTCCAGGAACTCTCAACAGAAGAGCGCGCCGAAATGGCCAAAGCACCTTTTGACCTCGACAAATACAAAAAAGCACTCGACCTCAACGACATTTATGGCGAAAAAGGCTATGTGACCAACGAAAGAAACTCGATCCGCCCAACACTCGATGTCAACGGGATTTGGGGAGGCTACACCGGCGAAGGCGCCAAAACCGTCATCGCGAGTAAGGCATTTGCCAAAATCTCGATGCGTCTCGTGCCCAACCAGGACTGGGAGGAAATCACCGAGCTTTTCACCAAACACTTCGAAAGCATTGCGCCAAGCGGAGTCACTGTTAAAGTAAAACCACACCACGGCGGTCAGGGTTATGTTACACCGATTGACAGCATCGGCTACAAGGCGGCCAATAAGGCGTATACCGAAACCTTTGGCGTTCCCGCGATTCCGGTGCGTTCGGGTGGTTCTATCCCAATTGTGGCGTTATTTGAGAAAGAACTCAAAAGCAAAACGATTCTCATGGGATTTGGGCTTGACAGCGACGCGATCCATTCGCCCAACGAGCATTTTGGGATCTTCAATTACCTCAAGGGTATTGAAACGATTCCGTTGTTTTACAAATATTTTGTTGAATTGAGTAAATAAAATGAAATCCGTCTTATGGCGGATTTTTTTTTGGCGCCACGGGCGGGCTGTACGCTTTATCTTTTTACCCTTCGGGATAAAAAGGATGCCGCTGCCATCCTTGGCGCAGTTTAGTTTCACCGGGAGCTCCCGGTTTTGAATCGTTTTTTCTTAAATTTTGCCTGGCCGCAAAAGTTACAAAAAGGCCTAGCGACCAAATTACAATCTAATTTAACGTCGCGCCAAGTAGGAAGTGTCTATTTTATTTTTCGCTGGCTGCGC
>DLHP01000006.1:11394-68042 GCA_002483285.1 Flavobacterium sp. UBA7665 | reverse complement strand
TCTTTTGTTGCCAGACAAAAGAAGGCCCTCACGGCAGCGATAGCCCCGATAGAAACGGAAATCCTTTTGCAAAAAGGATAGCCCGGAGTGCAACGCAGGGAAATCTCTTTTTGTCAAAAGATTGCAGTGGATAGCGGGAAACAGCTCCCAAAATTTTAGATTTTATTGTGAATATCTTCACTAAAAAAACTCCCATAAATTCCCTAAATTTGTGCACCTTACAAACCAAATAACCCCACCAAAAATCAATGTCGAGTATCATTCAACTGCTTCCCGATCACGTTGCCAACCAGATTGCCGCCGGCGAAGTCGTGCAGCGTCCGGCATCGGTGGTGAAGGAGTTGCTTGAAAACGCCGTGGATGCGCAAGCTACAGACATCAAACTCATCATCAAGGACGCGGGAAAATCGCTTGTCCAGGTGATCGACAACGGCAAAGGTATGGGCGCCGAAGATGCCAGACTTTGTTTCGCACGCCACGCCACCTCTAAAATCCGCCAGGCCGAAGATTTGTTTGCTTTGCATACTAAAGGTTTCCGCGGTGAGGCTTTGGCGTCTATTGCCGCGATTGCGCATGTGGAGATGAAGACGCGGCAGGAACAGGACGAACTGGGTACACACATTTGTATAGAAGGCAGTAAGTTTGTTTCGCAGGAAGTCGCGGTGTTGCCCAAAGGTACTTCGTTCGCGATCAAAAATTTGTTTTTTAATATCCCCGCGCGTCGCAATTTCCTTAAGTCGGATGTGGTGGAGTTCAGGCACATTATGGATGAATTCCAACGTGTGGCATTGGCGCATCCAAACATCCATTTTACGTTTTACCACAACGGTAGCGAGATGTTCAACCTTCCGCCGTCTAATATCCGTCAGCGCATCGTAAACGTGTTTTCGGGCAAGATCAACGAGAAATTGGTTCCGGTCAACGAAGACACCGAGATTGTGAACATATCCGGTTTTGTTTCCAAACCAGAATTCGCCAAGAAAAATCGGGGTGAGCAATTCTTTTTTGTCAACGACCGTTTCATCAAAAGCGGCTATTTGCACCACGCGATTATGGCGGCTTATGAGGGTTTGCTCAAGGACGGCTGCCAACCGGGTTATTTCTTGTTTCTGCAGGTGCCACCGCATTCCATCGATATCAACATCCATCCCACCAAAACCGAGATCAAGTTCGATGACGAGCATGCGCTGTACGCCATTTTGCGCTCGTCGGCCAAACACAGCCTCGGGCAATTCAATGTGTCGCCGGTACTCGATTTTGACCGAGACCCAAACCTCGATACGCCTTACCAATACAAAGACCTCGACGCGGTGATCCCGACGATTCAAATCGATGGCAGTTTCAATCCGTTTGCCGAAGAGAAACAACCGCGCCAATCTCAATCCAATTCGGGTTATCGCGAAAGCAAACGCGAGTCGGCCAGTTGGGAAAGCCTGTATGTAGGCCTCAAAACCGATACCGACCTTGTCGAAGAAGTGCCGATGCAGTTTGAAAGTGAAACCGTCACTGCTTCATTATTTGAGGATGTAGAAACCTTGGAAACGGGCAGTAAGATGTACCAGATCCACCGCAAATACATCGTGAATCCCATCAAGTCGGGTATGGTGATTATAGACCAGCAGCGCGCGCACCAACGCGTGTTATATGAGCAGTTCCTGACCAATATGACCGTGCAGCATGCGTCAAGCCAACAATTGCTTTTCCCGCTGCATTTGTATTTTTCGACTTCTGAATTGCAGCTGATTGCCGAATTGCAGCCCTCATTAGTCAATACCGGTTTTGTTTTTGAGGAAATGCATGCCGACAGCGTCGTGATTTCGGGTTTACCTGTAAATGTTACCGAAAGCGAAGTCTCCATTGTTTTGGAGCAATTGCTCGGCGACCTGCACGATGGCATCCCCGAAAGCAGTTTCAGCCAAAACGACACGATTGCCAAATCGATGGCGAAAAGCCTGGCAGTGAAAACCGGGACGTATTTGACCGAGAAGGAGCAGGAAAGCCTTGTTAATGGCTTGTTCGCCTGCAAAGAACCCAATGTTTCACCATTCCAAAAACCCACTTTTATCACGATGCGGGTGGAAGATTTAGATAAAAAATTCGCAGTATGATGCAGATTACACCGACTGTTAAGCAGTTATTGATTATCAATGTTTTGTTTTTTATAGGTGCCGAACTCGTCGGCGCGCCAGCCTATGATATTTTATCGCTGTTCTATTTTGAGAATGCCAAGTTCCAGGGTTGGCAACCCATCACGCACATGTTTATGCACGGCGGCCTCATGCATATTTTTTTCAATATGTTCGCGTTGTACTCGTTTGGGTCGTTGTTAGAACATATTTGGGGCGGCAAGAAATTTTTGTTTTTCTACATTTCGTGTGGGCTTGGCGCGGCTTTGCTGCATACTGGCGTGAACTACTATTTTTTCCATGATGGACTAGACCAATTGATAAATGCCGGTTTTAAAAGAGAAGATATATTCAGCTTACTCAACCAAGGTCAAATCGATACGCGTTGGGCAGAAACCTTGGGAACCGATAGCTTAAACAGATTCGGAGGTTCTTTTGCTTCTCCTGCAGTTGGCGCATCCGGTGCGATTTACGGACTTTTGGGAGCGTTTGCTTTTATGGCTCCCAACGCCGAACTCGCACTCATGTTCATCCCAATTCCCATCAAGGCCAAGTATTTTGTGCCGGGTTTGCTTTGTTTAGACTTATTCCTGGGTGTATCGGGCAAATCAATTTTTGGAGGTGCTGGCGGCATTGCGCACTTCGCCCACATCGGCGGCGCCATCATCGGCTTTTTAATGATGTGGTACTGGAAAAAGAATGACATGAACAAGCACCGTTGGAATTGATAACACAAGCGTATGGGTTTTTTAGATGAGTTGAAATTGCAATACAAAATGGGTGGTTTTGAACAAAAAATCATCTATTGGAACGTAGGGATCTTTTTAGTCATCCTATTGGTTGAAGCCATTGGTTTTGGGCCGTTCGTGCAACAATGGGTGGCGCTTTCCTCAGTGCCCGAAAGCTTGCTCTTGAAACCCTGGACCTTGCTCACGTATGCTTTTTTACATTTTAGGTTCCTGCATTTGTTGTTCAATATGCTCGTGCTCAATTTTGCGGGTAGATTGTTTTTGACCTTTTTTTCACAAAAGCAATTTCTTGGCTTGTACCTGCTTTCGGCTATTTTCTCGGGAATCGCATTTGTGGTCGGCTATTATTTTCTGGGCGCAGCATCGACGATTGTAGGCGCATCGGGTGCCATCATGGCGATACTCGTGGCAACGGCAACCTACGCGCCGCACATGAACCTGCGTTTGCTGCTCATCGGGAATGTCAAGTTGTGGATGTTCACCGCAGTGGTTGTCGCCATTGACCTCATACAGATTTTTGCCGAGAATACCGGCGGGCATATCGCACACCTGGCCGGTGCTTTTTTTGGTTTTGTCTTCATAAAGTTGCTGCAATCGGGCACCGATTTGAGTAAAATGGTTACTTTTATTTTGGATGGGGTTTCAAACCTGTCATCGGGCAGGAAGAAAACGGCGTTTAAAAAAGTGCACCGCAATTACAATCCGCCGAGGCGACCCGAGCAGAAACCGGTCTCGCGTATCGTAACGAAAGACAAAACGCAGCAACAAATAGATGAAATCCTCGACAAGATTAGCAAATCAGGCTACGATAGCCTCACCGCAGCCGAAAAGGAATTTCTTTTTAAAGCAGGAAAATAATCAATGAAGCGACTGTCATGGTTCAATAAGGCAATGTTTTTTTTCAATATAGTTTTGGCTGTATTGACCTTTATTGCTTATGTGTTACCGTTTCTCGCGCCCAAATGGTTCCCGATATTTTCGGTACTCACACTGATTTTACCGCTGTTTTTAATTCTCAACGCACTGTTTTTTGTGTATTGGCTGCTGCAGTTCAAAAGGCAGGTTTTCCTGTCGGCGCTCGCGTTATTGGCAGGTATTACTTTTATCAATAAGTTCTATAAATTTTCCTCGAACGATTTGCCCGAAAGCGACAACGACTTTGTGGTGATGAGTTACAACGTGCGTTTGTTCAACCTTTTTGAGTGGTTGCCCAAGGAGGATGTAGCGAGGGAAATCCAAACCTTTATCAATGAAAAAAACCCTGATATTTTGTGTATCCAGGAGTTTTCGTACGCTGCCGATATCGACCTCAAGGTATATCCACACCGTTACATTTTCATGCAGGGCAATAAAATCAGAACCGGGCAAGCTATTTATTCTAAATTCCCGATTATCGAAGAAGGCAACCTCGTTTTCCCGAACTCCAACAACAACGTGATTTTTGCCGACATCAAGAAAGGGAAGGACGTGATCCGAATTTACAACATGCATTTGCAATCCATAAAGATTTCGCCAGATGTCAATGAAATGTCTGAGAATGTTGACGAGATTAACCAGGAAAAATCAACGATGGTTTTGCGCCGCATCAGCCGTGCGTTCCGCAAGCAACAGCAGCAGGCCGAAATCATCAAAGTACACAAAGCCAATTGTCCGCACCCGATTATCATCTGTGGTGACATGAACAACAGCGCTTTCTCGTACGTGTATCGCAGCATCAAAGGAAATCTCAATGATACCTTTGAGGAAGCCGGCAGTGGTTTTGGGAAAACCTACAATTTTAGGTATTATCCCGGCCGTATCGATTACATTTTCGCCGATTCGGGTATGAAGGTAAAGAGTTTCGAGAATTTTCCCGACTTCGTCAATTCTGATCACTTCCCGATCATGACACGCTTGGCCATCGAGTAATTACAACGGTTGGTTTTTGAGGTAATCCAACGCGAACCGTCCTTCATTGAATAGCAGGTCGAGTACGCTCATATTGTTGAGGAATCCGTGCTTCTCGCCGAAAACCTGGGTGTAAGGTTCAAACTGCGCGGTGTCTTTTTTTCCATTGGCCAAATATCGAAAGTCGTTGTATTCGGGTACCTCGTGAAAGTACTCCTGCGTCACGCCAAACTCATTTTTCATCCCAAGGCATTTGCAAACGATGGCAATCGTCTCTAGATTCAAATCCATTAAAAAAGTGTGTTTTTTGGTGAAGATTGGTGTGATCGCATCTTCAAAATATTCAAAGAAAGGCGAGGTACGATAGGCCGCTTCGATCGATTTAAAATGTTGTTTCTGCCAATCGAATGCGGTTTCCAGTCGTACGTCTTTGGTGCGTTGATGTGCCTCCTTAGAATGCTTGATCGGGACGTTGAGCAACTGGACACCATTGGGACTGTAAATGTACATGCGGTTGCGGTTGGTCTGCTTCTGGAAATTGTCTTCCATCTCATACACGAGCGAATCGGCCTGGGCCATCGCCACAAAATGACTGATCGACGGGAAATAGGTGGGATGCAACAACAACTTCATGACTTACTCGGCGTTTGTCTTGCGCTTGTCCAGAAAGAACGTAATCCCAAAATAGGCCGCGAGCGCAATCAAGAAGAATTTGAAATACGAGAATGGCTCGCCATCGCCGCCAACGGTCGTAAACATGCGTTCCCAACGAATTTTGTTGAAGCCCTTGCCATTGGCGTTTGTGCTAAGCCAAATGAAAACCGGTTTTCCAACGACGTGGTTTGCAGGAACATAACCCCAGTAGCGGCTGTCCTCAGAGTTGTGGCGGTTGTCACCCATCATCCAATAGTAATCTTGCCCAAAAGTGTAGGAAGTGGCAATTTTTCCGTCGATGCGGATTTCGCTACCGGTTACCTTGAGGTCATGGCCTTCGTATTCGGTAATCAATCGTTTGTAGAACGGTAGGTTTTGGATGTTGAGCGGTGTGGTTTTTCCGGCTTCGGGAATGTAAATCGGGCCGTAGTTGTCTCGGTTCCAATTGGTGGTGTTTTGAGGGAAAACGCCGTGAGAACCGGTTTCGGGCTCATGCGAAATATTGCGTGTGATGCTCTTGGTGATCGGGTTTTTTGCGAGACGCGCCGCCGATTCTTCGGTCAGGGCCGAAAAGATGAAAGTTTTTTCTCCGGTTTGCCCGTAACGATCGGTTACGTTGAGTTCGTTTTGCAAATAAGTCGGGTCGTAGAATGAGCCATCGGTAGTTACGGTGTAGGAATACTGTGGCCTTGCCCTTTCAGGTAACTGCAGTTTTTTGTTGTTGATGTACACATAACCGTCTTTGATCGATAGGCTGTCGCCCGGAACACCCACGCAACGTTTTACGTAGTTTGATTTTTTGTCAATAGGTTTGTCGGCTTTGCGGTTCGATCGGTCAAAAAACACAAACACGGTATCCACCGGCCAGTTGAATACTACAATGTCATTGCGCTCAATGTGCTGCACACCCGGAAAACGGAAGTAAGGCAATTGTGGCCAGTTACTGTACGATTTTTTGTGGATAAGCGGAATCGAATCATGTACCATCGGAAGCGCCACAGCAGTCATCGGCGTACGCGCACCGTAATGAAACTTACTCACGAATAGGAAGTCGCCCACCAGTAAGGTTTTCTCGAGCGAAGAACTCGGAATCGTAAACGGCTGCATCACATAAGTATGCACCAAAGTCGCCACGACAATGGCAAACAACAACGAACTGATGGTGTCGGCACCGCGGTTTTCAGGGATTAAACTTCTGTCAGGAATATGGTTGAGTTTGGCGGTATAATTCACGTAAGCCACATACAATCCGAGGGTGGCGATAGCAAGGATGGTGTCTGTCGTCGTGTTTTTCCCAAAGCTTCGGATGGTTTCTACCCAAACCACAGGAAACATGATCAGGTTCACAATGGGTACAAAAAGCAAAATTGTCCACCAGACAGGGCGGTTGATGATTTTCATGAGCACAATCGCATTGTAGATCGGGACGGCTGCTTCCCAGCGTTTGCGGCCAGCCGCCTCATAAATTTTCCAGGTTCCTATAAAGTGCAACACCTGGACGACCAGGAAAAATACAAACCATTGTGTGAGTGTCATAGTATCTTAATTTTATTCCGATGCGCTCCATACAGTTCGGCTGCGCCTCGGGTGTTTGTTTGTCTATTAGTTTGAATCGCGTGGGTTCGTTACAAGCACGAATCTTAAAATATTGATAAATGTTAGCGGTCGAGTCCGAGCACGTCGCGCATCGTAAAGATACCGGTTTTTCCGTAAAGCCATTCGGCAGCGATGACTGCACCCAGGGCAAATCCTTCGCGGTTGTGTGCCGTGTGTGTGATTTGGATGGCGTCGACTGCTGAGTTATAGGTCACGCTGTGCGTTCCGGGTACATTTTCAATGCGTTTGGCATCGATTAAAATTTGCTTCGCCAGTTCGCTATCGCTCGTGCCATCTGCCTTAGCATTTTCTAAAGCCCAACTCGAATAATCCGAGTAATCGATAATGCCTTTGGCCAGCGTAATAGCCGTCCCGCTTGGCGCATCGAGCTTTTGCGTATGGTGGATTTCTTCCATACTTGCCTTATACTCCGGGAATTTTGCCATCATCCTCGCGAGCGTTTCATTGAGTTCAAAAAACAAGTTCACACCAAGGCTAAAGTTCGATCCGTAAATGAATGCGCCCTGTTTTTCATCGCACAAAGCGGTCATTTTTTCATATTGGTCGAGCCAACCCGTCGTACCCGAAACTACGGGAACATCTGTATTCAAACAGGCCGAAATGTTACCCACAGCCGCATCGGGCACACTAAAGTCAATCGCGACATCGGCGTTTTCCAATCCGTCAAAAGCACCAGAACTGCCTTTACGCAATACGATTTCATGTCCGCGTTCGAGCGCAATCCGCTCAATCACTTTCCCCATTTTCCCGTATCCAAGCAAAGCGATCTTCATCAGAATTTATAGTTTATGGCAAAGCCAACATTGGGCTTATAATCGAATTCATTGGTCTGGAAACTCGGTGTAAAAGTCAGGTTGTCGCTTACGTTGAATTGCTTTAAATGTGCATCCACGTTGGCGTCAACGATGTTCAAAACGTAGAAAGCGCAGGTGATTAAAACAGACAAATCGCGGTTGCGCTGGTAGAATTTCTGCGCGCGAATCAGCCGATCATTGTCAAGGTAAGCGTACTTGGGATTGGTAATGCCAAGCAGGCGATCCTTGTACTCGTTGCGGAACTCGTGGTAACGTTTGTTGTTGGAGTTGTAAAAGTAAAAACTGGTCCCGATGGCACCGTAAACCAGCGGCATTTTCCAGTATCGTTTGTTGTAAGCTTGGCCGAGTCCCGGGAAAATAGCCGAATAAAACGCCGCCTTTGCCGGAGCAAGCGGGTTGATTTCCTTGTCTTTGAGCGTGTCTTTTGCAACCAGGATGGCATCGCTCTTCACTTGCGCGAAAACCGGCGTCCCCAGCCCAATCAGCAAGGCGATTATGAGAATGTATTTTGGCACTAACCCTTGATTAGTTTAATGATGCGGTTGAAATCTTCTTCAGAATGGAACGGGATCGTGATTTTACCTTTCCCATTTCCGGCGACTTTGACATCGACTTTCGCGCCGAAGTATGAAGCTATGGTTTTTTTCTCTTCGGCCGAAATGGCAAACGGATTGCCTTTTGGTGCCTTTGCCGCAGCGGGCTTAAGGCTTTCCTGGTAATTCTTCACCAAAGCTTCGGTCTCGCGTACCGATAGGTTCTGGCTTACGATTTTCTGGTAAATATCGGTCTGTACGTCCTGGTCTTCGATATTGATGATCGCGCGTCCGTGGCCCATTGAAATGAAGCCGTCGCGGATGCCGGTCTGGATAATCGGGTCTAGTTTGAGCAAACGCAGATAATTGGCAATAGTCGAACGTTTCTTGCCCACGCGCTCGCTCATTTGCTCTTGCGTGAGTTGGATTTCGTCAATCAAACGTTGGTAGGAAAGCGCAATCTCGATTGGGTCAAGGTCATGCCTTTGGATATTTTCAACCAAAGCCATCTCTAACGATTCCTGGTCGTTCGCGATGCGGATGTAAGCGGGAACGGTTGTGAATCCTACGATTTTGGAGGCGCGCAAACGGCGTTCTCCAGAAATCAACTGGTATTTATTGAAATCCAATTTCCTGACGGTAATCGGCTGGATTACACCCAGTTCACGGATCGATACGGCCAATTCCTGCAACGATTCTTCATTGAAGTTACTACGCGGCTGGAACGGGTTAATCTCAATCGCCGCAATTTCGAGTTCAATGATATTGCCTACGACCTTGTCTGCGTTTTTGTCATCCACAGACTGGATGTTGTTTTCGGGATCTTTGAGCAATGCAGATAATCCTCTTCCTAATGCTTGTTTTTTGACTGCCTGTGACATAAATCTTAATTGCTGTTTTTCTTGATGATTTCCTGCGCCAAATGCAGGTAATTGGTTGCGCCTTTGCTGGTAGCGTCGTAATTAATGATGCTTTCGCCAAAACTCGGTGCTTCGCTGAGTTTTACGTTTCGTTGGATGATCGTTTCAAAAACCATGTTGTTGAAATGTTTCTGCACTTCCTCGACCACCTGGTTGCTCAAACGCAGCCTCGAATCGTACATGGTGAGAAGCAAGCCTTCAATATCGAGCTCGGCATTGTGTATTTTTTGTACGCTTTTGATGGTGTTGAGCAATTTGCCCAAACCTTCAAGCGCGTAATATTCGCATTGTATCGGGATCACTACCGAATCGGCAGCCGTCAAAGCGTTGAGTGTCAAAAGGCCCAACGATGGCGCACAGTCAATCAGGATGTAATCGTAATCGTCCTTGATACTCGCCAATGCCTGCTTGAGCATGTATTCGCGGTTTTCTTTGTCAACGAGTTCAATCTCGATTGCCACTAGGTCTATATGCGCCGGGATAACATCGACGTTTGGCGATGAACTCTTGATAATGGCTTCCTGCGCGGTATGGCTTTGCTCGATCACCTGGTACGTGCCCACGGTAACCGTTTCAATATCAATCCCGAGACCTGAACTTGCGTTGGCCTGCGGATCGGCATCTATCAGCAATACTTTCTTTTCCAAAACACCCAATGAAGCCGCGAGGTTTACCGAGGTTGTCGTTTTTCCGACGCCGCCTTTCTGGTTGGCAATAGCAATGATTTTACCCATTTAATTTTTAAAATTTTGAGCGGTAAAAATACAATTAATTACGGGTTTTTCAAGGGATATTTGTTAACAAATCAATAAAGTGACAAGTCAAAAGTCTGAAGTTAAAAGTCGGGCGGTAAAAGGCTGATTTTTAGAAGCTATTCCGGCTATCCGTTCCAATCTTTTGCAAAAACAGACTGCCCTCCACTGCGTTTCGGGCAACCCGTTTTTGCAAAAGGATTTCCACTACTATCCGGGCTAAGTGTTGCCAGCTTCCAGCTTGTGTGCTAAGAAGCAATTTGTTTTTTAGCCATGGCTTCGGCGAGTTTTTTCGGGATTGGCCGGCAAGCGCAATTTTTAACATGCTCCAGATGCCAGGCTACCCTTTGTTCAAAGGTCGCGTTTTTAGGCATTTTGTGCTTCTCGTGCCAATCCTTATTCGTTTTCATTTTCCTCGTTTCCTTTTTTCCTCTTTTCCTTTTCTCCTTTTCTCCTTTTTCAACTATTTATTCTTTTTCGCCTTAATCATCATCTCCAACATATCCCACATTTCTTCAGGAATCTGCTCGAGCAAGTTGAACTGTCCGGCACCTTTAAGCCACTCACCGCCATCCAACACGATTACCTCGCCATTGATGTACGCCGAAAAATCAGAAACCAAATACGCCGCAAGGTTGGCCAATTCCTGGTGGTTGCCTACGCGTCCGAGCGGTACCTTTTTGGCCATGTCAAACTTTTCGGCCAAATCACCCGGCAGCAATCTATCCCAGGCGCCTTTGGTAGGGAACGGTCCGGGCGCAATCGCATTTGATCGGATACCGTATTTGGCCCATTCTACCGCCAAACTCCTTGTCATGGCCAGCACACCGGCTTTAGCGGTCGCACTCGGTACGACATACGCCGAACCCGTAAAGGCATAAGTCGTTACGATATTCAATATCGTTGATGTCTCCTGCTTGCTGTCAATCCAATGTTTCCCAAACGCTAGCGTACAGTTTTTCGAGCCCTTGAGCACGATATCGATGATCGTATCAAACGCATTGGCCGACAATCTTTCGGTGGGCGAAATGAAGTTCCCAGCAGCGTTGTTGAGCAAAACGTCTACTTTGCCAAATGCCTTAAGGACTTCCTGTAGCATATTTTCGACTTCTTCATAATGGCGCACATCGCATTGCAACGGCAGGCACTTTCCGCCGGTCGCGGCTTCGAGTTCTGCAGCCGTATTTTTGAGTTTGTCCAGATCGCGCGAGGTGATGGCCACGTTCGCACCGAGTTCGAGGAAATACTGGGTCATGGCTTTGCCCAGGCCGCTTCCGCCGCCGGTCACTACTATTGTTTTTCCTTTGAGCGCATCGTCGCGCAGCATTTTTGCTGAGAAGTCCATGTTAATTTAATTATGAATGATGAATTTTGAATGCCAGGATTGTGTGAAATTAGACTGACACTGCGTAAATGTATGAAACAAATCGCTTGCAAAAAAATAAAGGGAAGTGAACCATTGTCCAATTCCCCTTATCGCACTGATTAATTATGCTTTTACTTTTTGATGAATTTTGCGGTGAATCCGTCGGCCGAGCGCAGCAGGTACAATCCGCTAGAGAGCGCGCCAATGTCTATCTTTGAGGCGATGCCATTATTGGGTTTCAGGCGTTGTTCGCTAACGATTTTGCCTTGAATGTCTACAATGGTAAACTCGTGTACGCTTGAGTCGTCACCGTTTTTTAGAATGTTGATTTCGTTACCGGCTATAGTTGGCCACACGGTAAATGGCGCTTGCACAAAAATTTGGGTTTGCAACTGGTTTGGGTTTACTTTTAAATCATCGATGGTTAGGCTACTGCCAAAAACCGGCGTCGAACCTTCGGGCGCCATAGAAAATTCAATATGGATAAACGCAGGCGTACCTCCGTTTCCGGTCAATACGAGTGGAGTAGAAGCGTAGGTATATGCATCGGCAGGTTCAGAAATTGATATTTTAGCAAGGCCAATGCTTTCACTGTCGGCATTGAACAGTTCTAGTGTTGCTTCGGCCACATCATTTCCCGCAGGCGCAAACTTATACCAAAACGACAGGAATTGGATGTCTACATCGGCGGCGACAGGAATTCCTGTATTCCAACCCGTAGCCGTTTCTGATATTTCGCTGTTAAAAAGCGATACTTTTCCCGGAATCACCGTATTGGTAGTGATATTAAAGGCATTGCGGATCAGCATCGCTTTTTCGCCCGAATGCGCGTCGGCTACCGAGCTGCAAAACATCCCCAACAATTGGTCGCCAAAGGTAATCTCGTGGGCGTGGCTTTCCCCGGTTTCCAGATCAATCCAGACCGGAAAAGAGAACGGTTGTCCCCAATCTGCAACATTCTCGCCACCATAGCCCAGCGCGTTTTCAAAACCGCTGTTTGGGATTTGCGCTTGCAAGCTTGCTGCAGCAAAAAATAGTAAGAGGTAGATTTTTTTCATAACATCAAATTTAAAAGTTTGGTTCGTTTTTCATAGCAATTGCTGCAACCAAAAGTATACATTAACTGGGCATGAGCCATAAAAACCAGGTAGACAAAAGGTGTACAGGCGCCTATTTTCCAGTAGAAATGAGGTGTACATCATGAATTAAATAGACAGGATAAAGTCGGTTAGGTTTTCCTCGGTGGCCAGCTGTAGTTTTTTCCGGAGCCGGTATCGCGCCGTTTTTACACTGTCGGGCGATATGTTCAGGATAGAAGCCATTTCCTTGATAGACAAATTGAGCTTGATGAGTGCGCAGATTTTAAGGTCATTCGAACTGATATCAGGATATTTCTGTTTGAGTCGCGTGTAAAAATTCTTATTCAAGCTTTCAAAATACTTGTCGAAGTCATTCCAACTTTGGCCCTGTGTAAAATGTTTGTTGACCATTTTGAGCAGTTGCTGTTCTGAGAGCTTGTCTTTTTCTATCGTCGATTTGATTTCGTCGAGCAGTTCATTCTTCTGCAACATCTGAAAAGTAATTGCGTTGAGCTGGTTTTCCTTATGCTCCAGGTCATTCTGGAACTGCTGTTCTTTGAGCTGTTTCTGGTTTTCCAGTACTTGTACAAGCTCTTCCTTGGTTTTAAGCAATTGCCGGTCTTTTTTATTGATCCTTTTTAAAAATAAGTACGCCAGTGCAAAGAGTAGCGCCAGCAAAGCCAATCCAATGACCAACACCAGGTTCATGAGTCGCGAGAGTTCGCGTTCTTTTGATAGTAGTTTGAGTTTGCGGTCTTTCTCAGAGACATCAAATTGCACCTCGAGGCTTTTAACGATCTGTTCGCGCTCGAGCGAGTAGAATTGGTCTTTGAGTGCGATTAAGTCGGTTTGTAGCGCACTCACTTGGGCAAAGTCGGCCTGTCTGGTCTTGAGCGCAATCAAGGCATCGATGGTTTTGGCTTCGAATAATTTGTCGCTTAGGTTTTGCGCTATTTTTCGTGCATTCCTGAAATACTTTTCGGCTTCGGGCTCGTTGTTGTCCATTTCCAGCTGCCATTTGCCCAAGGCTACCATTGCCGCAACCCGTGCCTGTTGGTTTTGCGTCGAATCGGCGAGTTGTAGTCCTTTGTTCAGGTAGTGCAAGCTGTTAGTTCTGTCATGCTTTTGTTGCCAGAACTGTCCCATTTTGAGGTAGGCATTGGGCAGGTACGCCGTGTTTTTTGACCGGATAAACGCTTCTAAGGCACGCTGCGAATAATATTCAGACGAATCCTGCTGTTTTTCAATCTGGTGCAGACTACCCAGGCTGGCGTAGGCAAGGCCCAAGGTTCCCGAACTATCGGGTTGGTTTTTCAAAACCGCAATGACTTCGTGGCTGAGTTGCTTGGCTTGCGTGTATTTTTTCTGCCGGCTGTAAATCGTGCTGATGAGTTGTAGGCATCTGGCCCTCCCAATCCTGGCTTTTTTAGCATCGGTCTGCTCCAGTTTCTGGTATTCGCTTAGTGATTGCGTGGCGAATTGCAACCCTTTCTCAAGGCTCGACCCAAACGAACAAATCCCCAGATAGAGCAATGATTCGGCTTTGTCGGCGGTGTTGTGCTGTTTTTTTGCCCGTTCGTGAGCCGCCCAAAAATAACGGAAAGCGTCATTGTCATCGTCTTTTACGAGCGCTTCCCAACCTTTTTGCAATAGCGCATTGCCCGACGGTTGCCCATACGTGGCAACAGTAAACAACAGCAATAGCAAAAAGAGTAACTTTTTAAGCATGTGGCAATTTTAGTCAAAACTAGTGAATTGATGTCGAATTTTGTAATGCGTTGCGTTTTTTGGGCGTTGCCTGCGGCCGGGCTGTCCGCTATATCTTTTGCCGGGCCGAACAACGCGCTGATTGGTTCGATAAAACAAAAAGTTCAATGGTTCTTCATGCTCGAACTGGCAAAAGGATACCGCTGCCATCCCTAACGCGGGATTTGTGGGGCGTTGGGGTTGGTAGTTTGGTGAGGGCTTTGCTGGTTGAAGGTGGGATGTTGCTCAAAAACGCCATTTCATGGCGTTTTTTCCGCAGAATACAAAACTATTGCAATTGATGATTTTGGATTAGCTGCGCTGATGTAGATTTGGGATGTTGCTCAAAACCGCCATTTCATGGCGTTTTTTCGGCAGAATACAAAACTATTGCAATTGGCGATTCTGGATTAGCTGCGCTGATCCAGAGTAGGGGATGTTGCTCAAAAAACCAAACGCCATTGCATGGCGTTTTGGTTTTTTTATTCCCAAACAGAATCCTCAAAGCGAGCTTTGGTATTCTGTTTGGGAATAAAAAAACCGGCCATTGAAAATGGCCGGTTTTTGGTCGGGATGACTGGATTCGAACCAGCGACCCCTAGCACCCCATGCTAGTACGCTACCAGGCTGCGCTACATCCCGAATTCGGATTGCAAATATATTTTTTTTGTGTAAAACAGTAAAGTTTATCAGTAAATATTGTTGCCGAAATTTTAATCCAACGGCGTTTGTTATCGTCGGCGCGCAGATTTGTTGTCGCAATACGCTCATTATCATAAGTATTGTGCGAGGGAAAGGAAATCCAGACTGTATAACACCGATAGTGGATTTGACCAATTTCGTGTAAAGGACTATAACAAGGCCAACCTTTTTCCTGCTTCCTCGAGTGTAGCATTGTCTTTGGCGAAGCAAAAACGCAAGTGTTTGAGGTCTTTTTTATCGGCACGGAATACCGAAACCGGAATAGCCGCCACACCAAATGCTGTAGTAAGTTGTCTCGCAAACGCTGTATCGTCGAGATCAGAAACAGCAGCGTACGACACTGTCTGGAAGTAAGTTCCTTCGCAAGGCAGCAATTCGAGTCGGGTTTGCGCGAGCAGTTTTTTAAAAAAGTCGCGTTTGGTTTGGTAGAAGCCACCCAGTTGGTAAACGTCTACACTATCGAGGTAATCATTGATGGCGATTTGCGCCAGGCTGTTCACGCTAAACACCACGAATTGGTGCACTTTTTTAATCTCGTCCATGAGTGGTGCAGGAGCAATCGTGTACCCGATTTTCCATCCCGTGATATGAAACGACTTTCCAAAAGACGAAATCACGATGCTGCGATCTTGCAATTTGGGGCGCTCGTGAACCGAAAGGTGCGGTTGCTCAAAGGTGATGTATTCGTAGACTTCGTCGGCAAGTACCAACACATTTGGATACAAATCCAGCAGTTTTTCCAGTGCCAAAAAATCGGCCGGCGTCCAGATTTTCCCCGACGGATTGTGCGGGTTGTTCACGATGATCATCCTCGTTTTTTCATTCATCGCCCGGCCAATCGATTCCCAGTCTGGCGTATAATCATCGCTGAGTGCTATCCTTATCGGTTTGGCGTGGCAGAGTAGGATCGGGGCTTCATAACAGTCGTAACTCGGGTCGAGGATAATGACTTCTTCCCCTTGATTAACCAATGCTTGTATGCTGGAAAAAATCCCCTCGGTGGCGCCGGCTGTTATCAGTATTTCTGTCGCCGGATTGACTGTCCGCCCATATGATTTTTGCGTCAGGGCTGCAATTTTTTCAAGCAATGGCCCAAATCCCGCCATGGGCAGGTATTGGTGAATTTCTTCTTTGCAACGTTTGGCTACAATATCCTTGAGCGCGTCATCGACCGGGAAATTCGGAAACCCCTGCGAAAGGTTGATGGCCTTGTGCTCATTGGCCAATTGGCTCATGACCGTAAAGATAGTCGTCCCTATATGTGGAAATTTAGACACCGACTTATTGTTTGACAAATTTGTTGGTTCGGACCTGTTCGCCATCGTCTAAGGTAACCGCATACAGTCCGCAAGACAGTCCCGATACATCCAGAACCTCCGAGCCTTGCCGGGAAATTTGTTGCAGGAGCATTTTTCCGCTAAGGTCGTGAATGCTGATTGTCGTTGTCGTACGCAAGTTGGCGATAGTAAGTTTGTCATGAACCGGATTTGGGTAAAAGCTCACAACTGCCGCTTCGGACTTTGTAACGACCAGCGGAACGCAACCTGCTAACGCCGTCCAACTAAAAGCATCCAGCCCTAACAAATATTCATCTGTCGTGGCGTCTCCGCCGCGGTTGGCATAAATCAGGTTGCAGAACGTGGCGTTTCCGTTTGGGAAATTGCTGATGGCGGTAAAGAATCCCTTTGGAGAAGCCGTATTATAGGCATTGTTGAACGGATATTCCTTTCCGGTACCGTTAATATTGATGTTTTCGAAAGCGAAATTGTAGAGTCCATCACCAGCTTTTTTCTGCATCAGGATGCCGTCGCATTTAGAATCGATCAGGTCGATATTGGAGAACTTGACATTCTTGACCTGTGTTCCGGCGGTACTGGACGAAAAAATATCAATCGCGCCCACACGCTGGTTGTACAAATCGTTTAAGGTTCCGGCACCAATGATGGTGATGTCGTGGAGTTCATTCAATCCCAAACTGTTAAAGCCAACGCCCGGGAAATTATTGCTCAAACGGATACCCGATTCGACGTTGTCCCTGATAATCAGGTTGTAGGCCTTGTTGTTTTTCCCGCCATAAAATGCCACACCAGATGCACGCCAGCAGTTTTCGGATGTATTGTAACGAAAAGTGTTGTTGATGCATTCCAAACCATCGGCGCACCAAATCGCCTGGTCATCATCGCCATTGTTTCGAAAATTGCAATGCTCCACAATCGCGTTAGAAGTGCCTTTACACAAATTGATTCCGTCAGCATAATTGTTCCTGAAGCGGCAATTGGAGAGCGTAAAACCGTTGGCAATTGCCGGCCCACCCGTCGCGTATTGTGCGATCCACGCGCCACATTCAAAGTGCTCTGCCCAAATATTTCGGATCGTCGACCCCGAAGTGTACACGCCGTTGATGCCTTTGTATGAATTGCTCCTTGAATTCCGATTGGTAGTCAGGTACAAATCCGAATAACTTATGTTGTTGGCATTGGCGCGCAGTCCGCCGTTATAAGCGGTAGTACTTGTAAAGTTGAGCTGCGTATACCACATGCCTGCACCAACTAATGAAGTATTGGCCACGCCAAAATACAACTCGCTATTCACGTTGTAAACCCCTTCGGGGACATAAATGACTTGCCCGCCGTGGGAGTTAATGAAAGACTGTAAAGTACTGCCGTTACCCGAATAAACTGCTGAACCTATTGGGGCTGCAATCGCTGCGGGCACGGCTTCGAGTTCTACGAAATCAAGGCTGATATTGCCACTCACGCGCACCAGTTTTAAGGTTCCGCCAGCCGCAATCGGTGTTGGAAGTTTGTATCGGACTTCGTCAAATCGCATTTTTGGATTTTGGTTCACGACGCCGCCATTGTTGGGGTTACCGTTATTCCACAGCGATTCCCATGACCAGTTGGTGGTGAGTGAAAGCGTCGTGATCAGTGTATTTGCGTTGTACACGGCAAGCGAGGCGGTTTGCCCGTCCGGGATGCTGAATCGCACCACGAGGCCGTCTGCAGCAGCAGCCAAATTCCATTGTACGCTTGCATTGGCGCTAGTCATAGACACACACTTTTGCCCGGATGCCTCCGACTGTAAATCGACCTGTGCATAAGATTTAGCCGTCGCCGTTGCGCCATTGGACAACGTTCCCAAATCGGCTTCATACCGCAAATAAGGGGCATCATAATAGCCACGTTGTGCAAAAAGTGTAGCGGCCGAAAGCAGCAGGAATAGGTGTTTTAGGATGGATAAGCGCATCTATAATGGTTTGTTTGGAGGTTAAGCTATCAAAATCCTATTGACAGTCAATCAAGAGTATTTTACTCGCCAATCAATATGTCAAGGATTTTAATCGCCGCTTCACTTATTTTGGTGCCCGGGCCAAAAACAGCCACAGCGCCTGCGTCAAACAAATACTGGTAATCCTGCGCCGGAATCACACCGCCCACAATCACCATAATGTCTTCGCGCCCGTATTTTTTGAGTTCCTCGATCACCTGCGGAACCAGTGTTTTGTGCCCGGCTGCAAGCGAAGAAACGCCCAAAATGTGTACGTCGTTTTCGACGGCTTGCTTGGCAGCTTCGGCCGGGGTTTGGAACAATGGGCCTATGTCTACGTCGAATCCCACGTCGGCATAACCGGTGGCAACGACTTTGGCCCCGCGATCGTGACCATCCTGACCCATTTTGGCAATCATGATGCGTGGCCGACGGCCTTCTTTTTTGGCAAAAGCATCGGCCAGTTGCTTGGCTTTTGCAAAAGTTTCGTCGTTTTTAATTTCTTTGCTGTACACGCCGCTAAAGGATTTAATTTGTGCTTTGTATCTGCCAAAAACCGCTTCGAGCGCATCGCTGATTTCGCCAAGTGTGGCGCGATTTCTCGCCGCATCTACCGCGATTTCGAGCAGGTTGCCGTTACCGGTTCTGGCGCAATCGGTGAGTTCTTGCAAGGAATCGGCTACTTTTTTAGCGTCCCTCGAAGCTTTAATCTCCTGCAATTGCTCGACTTGTTGCCTGCGAACCATCTGGTTATCGACATCTAAGATATGCAACGGATCTTCTTTTTCCAAACGGTATTGGTTGACGCCCACGATGATGTCCTGTCCGCTATCTATACGCGCTTGTTTGCGCGCCGCGGCTTCCTCAATCCTGAGTTTTGGGATTCCGGCTTCGATGGCTTTGGTCATGCCACCAAGCTCTTCGACTTCTTCTATCAGTTTCCAGGCGCTTTGGGCAATCTCATCGGTAAGTTTCTCTACATAATAACTGCCGCCCCAAGGATCGACGGTTTTGGTGATTTTGGTTTCTTCCTGTAAAAAAATCTGCGTATTCCTGGCAATGCGTGCCGAGAAATCGGTAGGCAATGCAATCGCTTCGTCGAGCGCGTTGGTGTGCAAGGATTGGGTTCCGCCGAAAGCCGCTGCAGCCGCCTCAACGCAAGTCCTGGCCACATTGTTGAACGGATCTTGTTCGGTCAAACTCCAACCCGATGTCTGGCAATGCGTACGCAAGGCTAGCGATTTATCGTCTTTAGGATTGAATTGTTTCACGAGTTTCGCCCAGATCATACGTCCGGCGCGCATCTTGGCGATTTCCATGAAATGGTTCATGCCGATGGCCCAGAAAAAGGATAGGCGTGGGGCAAATTCATCGATGCTCATTCCGGTAGAAAGTCCGGTACGGATGTATTCTAATCCGTCGGCTAGGGTATAGGCGAGTTCAATATCAGCGGTCGCTCCAGCTTCCTGCATGTGGTAGCCTGAGATAGAAATCGAGTTGAATTTGGGCATTTTCTTGCTCGTAAATTCAAAGATATCGGCAATAATCTGCATCGAAGGCGTGGGCGGGTAAATGTAGGTGTTGCGTACCATGAATTCTTTTAAAATGTCGTTTTGGATCGTTCCTGAAAGTTGTTCGGGCTTCACGCCTTGTTCTTCGGCAGCGACGATGTAAAATGCCATAATCGGCAAAACGGCGCCGTTCATGGTCATTGAAACCGACATCTCGTCGAGCGGAATCTGGTCGAACAATACCTTCATATCCTCCACCGAATCAATCGCTACACCGGCTTTCCCCACATCGCCCACCACACGTTCGTGGTCTGAATCGTAGCCGCGGTGGGTAGGCAAATCAAACGCAATGGATAGTCCTTTTTGCCCAGCGGCGAGGTTGCGGCGGTAAAAGGCGTTGCTTTCCTCGGCGGTAGAAAACCCTGCGTATTGGCGGATGGTCCACGGACGGCGCACGTACATCGTGGCGTAAGGTCCGCGCAAATTGGGCGCGAAACCAGCACCGAAATCCAGATGGGTCAATTCTTCAATGTCTTTTTGATCGTACGAAGATTTGACTTCAATGCCTTCTGCCGTCAAAAAGGAATCGACATTTTCGTTCGACTTCTTGTTGTCGACTTCTTGCTTTTGACTTTCGATTGTTAAGTGTTGCAGGTCTTTTCTTTTCATCATTTGTCCTGAATTTCTTCTATTTTTAATTGTGATGCGACTGGCGTTTCATACGGAATCTTTATCGGTAACGAAAAATCACAGCGTACACTTTTTTGATTGTATAGTGCGGGTTTCCACTTGGGTAATTGCCGCAAGACGCGAATTGCTTCTTTGCCAGTACCCATTCCCAAATCGCGCAATAATTTGATGTTGGTTATCGAGCCGTCTTTTTCAACCACAAACTTGAGGAAGATACGGCCTTTCATATCAGGATTTTCGGCAGGTACTTTAAATTCGGCAGCAAAGAGCTTATAAAAATTACTTAAACCGCCCGGAAATTCAGGTTTCGTGAGGCCTTTTGCCGCCGCAGAAAAAAGCGTGTCTTTGTCTTTGACGGTAAACGGTTGGAACGGCGTGCCCGGACAAACGGTAGGTTTTGGTTTGGGGAAACCCTGGCCGAACGCGAATCCGGCGAACAATAAAAAACCTATGATTAGGAAGTTGTTCATGGCTGATTTTCTTCGAGTTCAAGTCGCTCCTGTTCGGATTTTTCGGCCAATCGTCTTTCGATAATTGGCGTGATGAGTGTTTTACGCGGCTTGGTCTTGACAAAAGGAAACAGTTCAAGATCGTGTTTCATTTTGTCATTCTTGTTGGGGTATTTGTTGGTGCCTAGCAAAACTTCTTTTCCCGAGTCGAACAATTCCTGTTCCTTGGCGGCACTTTCGTCGGTTTTGCGTTTGATGGTGCCGTTGCCGAGTTGTTTGAGGAATCCGTCGTTGGCTTCTATATCTTTAAATAAAGCAAGCGCTTTTTCGGCGAGTTGTTGCGTCAGGCTTTCTATATAGTAGCTGCCATCGGCGGGATTGTCTACTTTATCCAGATAACTTTCGTTTTTGAGTACGAGCAGTTGGTTGCGTGAAATGCGGTCGCCGAATTCGTTGTTTTTGTGGTACAGCGCGTCATAAGGCTGGTTGGCGATGGTGTTGGCACCGCCGAGTATGGCCGACATGCACTCGGTAGTCGTGCGCAACATGTTCACGTTGTAATCGTAAATCGTCTTGTTGCGTTTGGTCGGCGTGGCAAAAATGTGGCAGCCTTGTGTGAAGTCATATTCCTTTGCAATCAGGTCGAACAGCAGGCGTAAGGCGCGCAATTTGGCGATTTCAAAGAAGTAATTGGTGCCAATGGCGACTTCGAGCACCATGGGTTGGTTGATTTTGGGAAGGCGGTTGAAATACTCGTTAGCGTGTGCCAAAGTGTAAGCGATTTGCTGTACCATATTGGCGCCAGCGTTTTGGTACAAACCCGCTTTAACACTCACAAATGCAAGATTTGACGTTTCTGTTGTTAGTACTTGGAGCGTTTCAAAATTGTCTTTCTCTGAGGTTTGGAACCAATTGCCGTCTTGGGCCAGTTGGCCGATTGGGTCGGCAAAGACATAAATTATAGTGTCTTTAGTTTTGGCAACCGCGTCGACTTTTTTGAAGAAATCTATTGAAAAAAAACTGGGTTGGATGTAAACCGACGCTTTGTCAAAAGGGAAATCTTCGAGCAAACGCGCAACATCGGTGGTTGCATCTTGGATGGTGAAGCGGATGCTCTCGGCGCCGCGTGTCACACTATCGTTGGCTTTGGCTATGGATTTTTCTAAATCGTAAACGAAAATATCCTGACAGATGTTAAACTGTGTGGCTTGGGTGCGCGCGCCATACGGGTTTTGCGGCTCGTCGTGGTGGTAAAACGGTTTGACTTTGATATCTTCGGGAGAGTTCCAGAGTAGGGTTTCGTTGTAATCGGCACCTTTGAGCTCGAACTGGATTTGTTGTTTCCATTGTTTCGAGGAAACCGGGTTGAAATCGCTAAATAATTCGTTTGCCATTGCTCTTTGTGGTTTTTGTCTAGCAGCGCAGCGGTCTTGGTTCTAGCAGCGCAGCGGTCTTTTTTCTATTTTTTCTTAACGGTGTCGCCCTCAAATTCAACGATGTAAATATCCTCGCTGTCTTTTTTCATATAGTACTTTTCGCGCGCGTATTTCTCAACCTGGTCGTCGTTATTGAGCAGTTTGATCGCTTCTTTGTCCTTGCGGATTTCTTCTTCGTAGTATTTCTTATTGTCTTCGAGCTCTTCGATTTCGTTGTTGAGGATGCGATGGTCAAAGTAAGAATAGTTGTCCAGGAACAACATCCAGGTACAGAAAAACAGCAACACCCAAACGTATTTGTTGCTCAGGAATTTAAACCAGCCTTTGTCTTTATAGGTGGAGGGTTGTTCGTTGATTTCGGGTTCTTCCATTGGATACGCGTTTTTTAGCCCGGATGGAAGCGGCATCCTTTTGTTTTTTCCTTTAAAAAACAAAAGATAGAGCGTACAGCCGGATTGGCTTCTAAAACTACAAAAAAATTACGAAATACGTTGGTTGATTACCGCTCTTACCACATCAATTGCTACAGTGTTGTATTTGTCATTCGGGATGATGATGTCGGCGAAGGCTTTGGTGGGCTCGATGAACTGCTGGTGCATGGGTTTGAGCGTGTTTTGGTAACGGTTGAGAACCTCGTCCATGTCACGGCCGCGCTCGGCGATATCGCGTTTGAGGCGTCGGATGAGGCGTTCGTCGGAGTCGGCGTGTACAAAAACCTTGATGTCAAACAAATCGCGCAGTTCTGGATTGGCGAGGATGAGGATGCCTTCTACAATCATCACTTTACGAGGATGAGTACTCACGGTATCGTCGGTGCGGTTGTGCGTGACGAATGAATACACGGGTTGGTCGATGGTATTGCCGGCCTTGAGTTCCTTGAGGTGGTGTACGAGCAACTCAAAATCGATGGCGCGTGGATGGTCAAAGTTGATTAGGGCGCGCTCGTCAAAAGACAGGTGGTCGGTTTGTTTGTAATAGTGGTCCTGGGAAATGATACCGACTTCGGTCTGCGGCAATTCGTTCATAATCTGGTGAACGACGGTGGTTTTCCCGCTGCCTGTCCCGCCTGCAATTCCAATAATGAGCATATTTGTTGTGTTAGGATTCGCCTACAAAAATAGGAATTTAATTGTATAAAAAAGGCTTGAAAGGGTTAGTTTCAAGCCTGATTTGATTTTGTTTTAATTAACTGGTTTTCAGTTTATCGCTTGAGCGAAAAGTGTCCTTTGAATTCCTTTTGCTGCTTTTTATCGGAGTACTCCACCCTAAACCAATAATCGGTTCCGGGTTGCTGCTGGCCGTTGTAGTTGCCGTCCCAACCTTCGCCAACCGGGCTGATCTGCTTGATGAGTTTGCCGTGGCGGTCAAAAATGTAAATGATGGCCGTGCGGTCCAGGCCGATGATGTTCCATTGGTCATTGTAGCCGTCGGCGTTGGGCGTAAAGAATTTAGGGTAGTCGATTACCGTTACCTCGGTGGTGAGGTTCGTACAGCCATTGATGTTGATTACAGTTATGGTGTGTTCTCCCGGCGCGACATCGGTAAACACGTTAGACTCTTGGAACAGCCCATTGTCGAGTTGGTATTGGTAGTCTGGATTGGCTTGTTTTACTGTGACGGTAATCGTTGCGTTTTCGCTGAACGCGTCGGTGACTTCGGCGCTAATTGATTCGCCTGCAAACGCCGAAGTGACCACTGCCGATACCGGATTTGAGATGCAACCTGTGAGCGTGTTGGTAGCAATTACGGTATAATTCCCCGCCTGTGTCGCATCGTAGGTGCTTTGCGTGGCGCCGCCGATAAGGTTGCCTTCGTAGTACCATTCAAAATTATGCGTGGCATCGTCCAAAAAGGTATTGAAGAGGTAGTTTTTGATCGTAGCTCCCGTACCTGGATTGACACAGATTTTGCCATCCTCGAGTACCGGAACAGGCAACGGAAAGACCGTAACGACAACGCTGATGGTATTCCCGGTACATTCTGAAGTGCTCGGTGTAATTGTATAAACCACGTTTCCGGGGAGACTTCCGGTCAAGGTTAGGGTTTGATCTATCAAACTGCCATTGCCATCGGCTGCACCGGTAACATTGGTGGCCACGGCAGTCCAGTTGAAGCTGACACCCGGAATGGTCGTTGATAAATTGATCACTGCATTGTTTCCGGTACAAATGGCTGCAACAGCTGGCGTTGCGGTTACCACAGGCGTCAACGGTTGAACATTGATGGTGATATTGGAAACCGAGGAAATACAACCTGCCGCATTCTGCGCAGTAACCGTGTGTGAAGAACCTGCCGCGAGTCCGCTATAGACGAGTGTCGTCGAATAAGCACCAGAATCAAAACTATAAGTTTCTCCGGCAATGGCAGTAATCACAATCGATCCCGTTGCGACCAAGCAAGTCGGATGTATTGCGGTTAATGTTGGCGCGGCGGGAGTCGCCGGTTGCGTGTTCAAAGTGATATTGGAAACCGAGGAAATACAACCCGCTGCATTTTGGGCGGTTACGGTATGCGAAGAACCTGCTGCTAACCCAGAATAAAAGAGTGTGCCCGAATAAGGTCCGGAATCAAAACTGTAAGTTTCTCCCACAACCCCAGTAATGGTTACCGATCCGGTGGCCAAAGTACAAGTGGGGTGCGTCGCGGTTAATGTTGGCGCGACAGGAGTTGCCGGTTGCGCGTTCAAAGTAATATTAGAAACCGAAGAAATACAACCCGCCGCATTCTGGGCAGTCACGGTATGCGAGGAACCTGCTGCCAGTCCGCTATAAACTAGAGTGGAAGAGTAAGCTCCCGAATCAAAACTGTAAGTTTCTCCTGCAACCGCAGTAATGGTAATTGATCCCGTTGCCAAAGTACAAGTGGGGTGCGTCGCGGTTAATGTAGGCGCGGCCGGAGTCGCCGGTTGAGCGTTCAAAGTAATGTTTGAAACCGAAGAGATGCAACCCGCTGCATTCTGCGCAGTCACAGTATGCGAAGAACCTGCTGCCAATCCGCTATAAACTAGAGTTGACGAATAAGCTCCCGAATCAAAACTATAAGTTTCTCCCGCAATCCCAGTAATGGTAACTGATCCGGTGGCTAATGTACAAGTTGGATGCGTCGCGGTTAATGTAGGCGCGGCCGGAGTCGCCGGTTGCGCGTTCAAAGTAATATTGGTAACCGAGGAAATACAACCCGCCGCATTCTGAGCAGTCACGGTATGCGAGGAACCTGCCGCGAGTCCGCTATAAACTAGAGTGGAAGAGTAAGCTCCCGAATCAAAACTGTAAGTTTCTCCTGCAACCGCAGTAATGGTAACTGATCCCGTTGCCAAAGTACAAGTGGGGTGCGTCGCGGTCAATGTTGGCGCGACAGGAGTTGCCGGTTGCGCGTTCAAAGTAATATTGGAAACCGAGGAAATACAACCTGCTGCGTTTTGTGCAGTCACGGTATGCGAGGAACCTGCTGCCAGTCCGCTATAAACTAAAGTAGACGAATAAGCTCCCGAATCAAAACTGTAAGTTTCTCCCGCAACCCCAGTAATGGTAATTGATCCCGTTGCCAAAGTACAAGTCGGATGCGTCGCGGTTAACGTTGGCGCGGCTGGTGTTGCCGGCTGTGCATTCAAAGTAATGTTGGAAACCGAAGAAATACAACCCGCTGCATTCTGCGCAGTTACGGTATGCGAGGAACCCGCTGCCAATCCGCTATAAACTAGTGTAGTTGAGTAAGCTCCCGAATCAAAACTGTATGTTTCTCCCGCAACCCCAGTAATAGTCACCGAGCCCGTTGCCAGCGTACAAGTCGGTTGCGTCGCGGTTAATGTAGGCGCGACAGGAGTTGCCGGTTGCGCATTCAAAGTAATATTGGAGACCGAGGAGATACAACCCGCCGCATTCTGCGCAGTCACGGTATGCGAAGAACCTGCTGCCAATCCGCTATAAACTAGTGTAGTTGAGTAAGCTCCCGAATCAAAACTGTAAGTTTCTCCCGCAACCCCAGTAATGGTAACTGATCCCGTTGCCAAAGTACAAGTGGGGTGCGTCGCGGTCAATGTTGGAGCAGCCGGAGTCGTCGGTTGCGCGTTAAGTGTAATGTTTGAAACCGAAGAGATACATCCAACGGCGTTCTGTGCGGTGATGGTATGCGAGGAGCCAGCGGCCAGTCCACTATAAACAAGCGTTGCTGAATAAGCGCCCGAGTCAAAACTGTATGTTTCCCCCGCCACAGCGGTAATACTTATGGTACCCGTTGAAACGGTACAAGTAGGTTGTGTCACCACTACTACAGGGGTAGAAGGTATCGGTGGTTGTGCGTTGAGGGTGATATTTGAAACAGAAGAAATACAACCTGCTGCATTTTGTGCGGTTACTGTATGCGAAGAGCCGGCTGCCAATCCGCTATAAACTAAAGTAGACGAATAAGCTCCCGAATCAAAACTGTAAGTTTCTCCCGCAACAGCAGTAATAGTCACTGAGCCGGTTGCCAGCGTACAGGTCGGATGCGTCGCGGTTAATGTAGGCGCAGTCGGAGTGGCTGGCTGTGAATTCAAAGTAATGTTGGAAACCGAGGAAATACAACCCGCTGCATTTTGCGCGGTAACCGTGTGTGAAGAACCTGCTGCGAGTCCGCTGTAAACAAGCGTCGTCGAATAAGCTCCCGAGTCAAAACTGTACGTTTCCCCAGCTACTGCGGTTATAGTTATCGATCCGGTGGCCAAGGTACAGGTAGGATGCGTAGCGGTCAATGTTGGCGCAGCTGGTGTTGCCGGTTGCGCGTTGAGTGTAATGTTTGTAACTGCGGAGATACATCCAACGGAATTCTGCGCGGTTACGGTATGTAAAGAGCCTGCCGCGAGTCCACTATAAACGAGTGTCGCCGAATAAGCTCCCGAATCAAAACTATAAGTTTCTCCCGCAACAGCCGTAATGGCCACCGAGCCAGTGGCTACCGTACAGGTCGGTTGCGTCGCGGCCAATATAGGCGCAGCTGGTGTTACCGGTTGCGCGTTTAGGGTAATGTTTGAAACCGAGGAAATACAACCTGCTGCGTTTTGTGCAGTTACGGTATGCGAAGAACCGGCCGCGAGTCCGCTATAAACAAGTGTATTTGAGTAAGCTCCCGAATCAAAACTGTAAGTTTCTCCCGCAACCGCAGTAATGGTAACTGATCCCGTCGCCAAAGTACAAACCGGATGCGTCGCGGTCAATGTAGGCGCAGCTGGTGTTGCAGGCTGTGCGTTGAGTGTAATGCTTGAAACCGAGGAAATACAACCCGCCGCATTCTGCGCCGTCACGGTATGTGAGGAACCTGCTGCCAGTCCGCTATAAACCAGTGTCGCCGAATAAGCTCCCGAGTCAAAACTGTAAGTTTCCCCAGCTACTGCGGTTATGGTTACCGATCCGGTTGCCAAGGTACAGGTAGGATGCGTAGCGGTCAATGTTGGCGCAGCTGGTGTTGCCGGTTGCGCGTTGAGTGTAATATTTGAAACCGAAGAGATACAACCTAATGCATTCTGCGCAGTTACGGTATGTGAAGAACCTGCTGCGAGTCCACTATAAACAAGCGTTGCCGAATAAGCTCCCGAGTCAAAACTGTAAGTTTCTCCCGCAACGCCAGTAATGGTAACTGATCCCGTTGCCAAAGTACATGTTGGTTGTGTCGCGGTTAATGTTGGCGCAGCTGGTGTTGCCGGTTGTGCGTTGAGTGTGATGTTTGAAACCGCAGAGATACAGCCCGCCGCATTCTGCGCAGTCACGGTATGGGAAGAACCTGCTGCCAATCCGCTATAAACTAGAGTAGACGAATAAGCGCCCGAGTCAAAGCTATAGGTTTCCCCGACCACAGCGGTTATGGTCACTGACCCGGTTGCCAAAGTACAAGTGGGGTGCGTCGCGGTCAATGTTGGAGCAGCCGGAGTCGTCGGTTGCGCGTTGAGTGTGATATTTGAAACCGAAGAGATGCATCCAACGGCATTTTGGGCGGTTACGGTATGTGAGGAACCTGCTGCTAGTCCGCTGTAAACGAGTGTTGCCGAATAGGGCCCGGAGTCAAAGCTATAGGTTTCACCAGCCACTGCGGTAATGGTTATGGTACCTGTTGAAACGGTACAAGTAGACTGGGTTACCACTACTGCTGGTGCTGCCGGAGTCGCCGGTTGTGCATTGAGTGTGATGTTCGAAACAGCAGAGATACATCCCGCCGCATTCTGCGCAGTCACGGTATGTGAAGAACCCGCAGCGAGTCCACTATAAACGAGTGTCGCCGAATACGCTCCCGAATCGAAACTGTAAGTTTCTCCCGCAACAGCAGTAATAGTCACCGAGCCAGTGGCTACCGTACAGGTCGGTTGCGTCGCTGTCAATGTAGGCGCAGCTGGTGTTGTCGGTTGTGCATTGAGCGTGATGTTTGAGACCGAAGAGATGCAACCCGCCGCGTTCTGCGCAGTGACGGTATGTGAAGAACCGGCCGCGAGTCCGCTATAAATTAGAGTAGACGAATAAGCTCCAGAGTCAAAACTGTATGTTTCGCCTGCAACGGCAGTAATCGTAACTGATCCAGTCGCAACGGTACAAGTCGGATGCGTCGCGGTTAATGTAGGCGCGACAGGAGTCGCCGGTTGCGCATTGAGCGTAATATTTGCAACCGAGGAGATACAACCCGCAGCATTCCGGGAGGTTACGGTATGAGAGGAACCAGCTGCAAGTCCGCTGTAAACGAGCGTTGCCGAATAGGCTCCCGAGTCAAAACTGTATGTTTCCCCCGCCACAGCTGTAATAGTTATGGTACCCGTTGAAACGGTGCAAGTAGGTTGTGTTATTGCTACAACAGGCGCCGCCGGAGTCGCCGGTTGAGCATTGAGGGTAATGTTCGAAACTGCAGAGATACAGCCCGCCGCGTTCTGCGCGGTAACGGTATGTGAAGAACCGGCTGCCAATCCGCTATAGACGAGCGTCGCCGAGTATGCGCCTGAGTCAAAACTATAGGTAAGTCCCGCAACGGCAGTAATGGTCACCGAGCCCGTTGCCAACGTGCAAGTGGGTTGCGTCGCGGTTAATGTAGGCGCCGCCGGAGTGGCAGGTTGCGCGTTGAGTGTAATGTTTGAAACCGAAGAAATACAACCTGCGGCATTTTGTGCGGTTACGGTATGCGAAGAACCCGCTGCGAGCCCGCTGTAAACAAGCGTCGCCGAATAGGCTCCCGAGTCAAAGCTATAGGTTTCCCCTACCACAGCCGTGATGGTCACCGATCCGGTTGCTAAAGTACAGGTAGGATGCGTAGCGGTCAACACAGGTGCGACTGGAGTGGCAGGTTGCGCGTTCAGGGTAATATTTGAAACCGCAGAAATACATCCAACGGCATTCTGCGCGGTTATGGTATGCGAAGAACCCGCCGCGAGCCCGCTGTAAACGAGCGTTGCAGAATAGGCTCCCGAGTCAAAGCTATAGGTTTCCCCGGCCACAGCGGTTATGGTTACGGTGCCTGTTGAAACGGTACAAGTGGGCTGTGTCACTACTACCACAGGGGCAGAAGGAATCGGCGGTTGCGCATTCAGGGTGATGTTTGATACAGGAGAAATACAACCTGCCGCATTCTGGGCAGTAACAGTATGTGAAGAGCCCGCAGCCAGTCCGCTATAGACAAGCGTCGCAGAGTAGGCACCCGAGTCAAAACTGTAGGTTTCCCCCGCCACAGCAGTAATGGTTACCGATCCCGTTGCCGACGCACAGGTAGGGTGGGTCGCGGTAAGCGTAGGAGCAGCGGGTGTCGCGGGTTGCGGATTAATGGTTATGTTAGTCACAGCTGTACAACCCATGGCGTTCCTCGCCGTTACGGTGTGGGGTCCCGGAGTTAAACCTGAGTAGGTCAAAGTCCCTGAATACGCGCCAGAGTCAAGTTTGTAGGTCAATCCAGCGACAGCGGTTATAGTAATATCGCCTGTTGCAACCGTGCACGTGGGTTGGGTTACTGCAACCGTTGGCGGCGCAGGCAGCATAGCCGGTGTACAGGAAGCCGCAGTACAATTTGCGGTGCCTGAAGCAAAACAAGTTCCCACAGCACCCGAAGGCGTGACGATGAGGGTAACTACATCTGCAGGGTTCACGCCTGTGATGGTGTAGGTTAACACATTCCCTATATTTCCTATAAATATGGTAGCGCCTCCGTTCACTTTGTAGGAAACCGTATAGGTAGCCGCACCACTCACCGCGGTCCAGTTAAAACTAACTTGTACGGTGTTTGCCGCTCCACAAGTGATGACGGGTGCCAAAAGCGGATTAATTGTGACTACTGCCGTTTCCTGGCAACCATTGATGTTTGTATAGGTTATGGTTGATGTTCCTCCAGAGATTCCGGTGACTAACCCCGTGTTGCTTACGGTTGCAACCGCCGGATTGGAAGATAACCATGGTGTGGTTGCAGCAGGCGTTCCCGATCCTGTAAGCTGTGTGGTCCCACCAACGCATTTTACCAGTGTACCGGTGATGGTTGGCAATGGATTTACCGTGACATTTGTAGAAGCGTTGTTGCCCAGGTTGTCGGTGTAGGTGATGGTGGTGGTTCCGAATCCTATGCCGGTTACCACGCCCGACGCATTGATTGTAGCTACCGCAGGATTGGAAGATATCCAGGGATTGACCGCAGCCGGAGTACCGCTTCCGGTTAGGGTTGTCGTACCTGGAGTTGGGTAACAAACTTTAGTGTTCCCGAATATTGCAGGCGGAAGCGCAAAGGGATTGCGTCTATTGAATTGTCGGTTGTATCGATTTTGGATGTAGGTATTTGCAGAAATCGACGAAGTATCGGGTGTAAAATAAAGGAAATTATTGCCGGCTTTCAATCCATTCAGTACCGGAGAGGGTAATAACGCAACGGGAAGTGTTTGTTTTTGCTGCTGCGGTTGCCAACCAGGACTTATTATCTGCGAGGTATCAATGCCAAATTGGGCTTGAACACCGGATGTAAATAAAAATAGGAATAAGATTAATATTTTTATAAAACTCGATTTAGGGAAATTCGTCTTCATATATTTTAGCAGCCATTTTCATGGCTCGTCTGTGCTATTGGATTATCAATCAGTAAATTATTGTCTGTTTGCGCCAAATGTATCGAATTCACTCAAATAATTCATCGACAAACGGCTTATTTTTTTAACATTTTTATATTTTTTTTTAGCAGCGCAACTTTTTATTCAAGACATTGTTAAACAGTTATTTATGTGTATCAAATCGCACTCAATCATTCAAATGTAAATAAAAAAGTGTTAAATTTAATTTGGACGTTATGTTTTCGTTAACTGGTTGTTTTTTTAAGGTGAAAGACAATCCTAAGCAAATAAAAAAGCCTGAAAAATCTTGCGATTCATCAGGCTTGGTAATATGGGTGGAATGAATTAAATGTCGTCGAAGTCAATATCGGTAAAACTGCTGGCCTTTGGCATATCGTCGCTTACCACTTTTTCTGTTACATATTCTTTCTTGAAATCTCTTTGGTGCCGCTCGGATATCACTTCCTCGCCTTTGTGGTTTAAGACGTAAGCAGTCATGTCATCGAGGATTTCGGCAAAAGCAGCAAAGTCTTCCTTGTACAAATAAATCTTGTGCTTTTTGAAATGGAACGAGCCATCTTCTTCTGTAAATTTCTTGCTTTCGGTAATGGTAATGTAATAATCATCTGCCTTGGTGGCTCGTACATCAAAGAAGTAAGTCCTTCTTCCGGCCCTTAAAACTTTAGAAAAAATCTCTTCTTTTTCTAACATGTCATTTTCTCTCATAATCCTTCTTGCAATTAGTTTGGTTTTAATTTCAATTGCAGCGTCAGTTTGTTAACGCTCGTTCAAAAATGATAAAAAATGTATTACAAAACAAAATTTATGACAATTCTTTTTCCGAAAGTTGGCGCAGGTACAAATCGGCATAATAGCCGCCCATATCTATCAGTTGATTATGAGAACCTTGCTCAATAATGCGGCCTTCCTCGAGGATGATAATCCGGTCGGCATTTTTGGCCGATGACACGCGATGGCTCACAATAATCGTGGTTTTGTCTTTACAGAAATCAAGCAGGTTGTTTAGGATGGCCTCTTCGGTTTCGGTGTCTACGGCCGACAAACAGTCATCTAAAAGCAATATGTCGGCATCTTTTATAAGTGCACGGGCAATCGATACCCGTTGTTTTTGTCCGCCCGACAACGTGATACCGCGTTCGCCCAAAATGGTTTCGTATTGCAGGTTGAAAGCCGCTATGTTATCGTGTACGACTGCTTTTTTTGCTGCCGAAATTACGGCATCATCGGAGGCGTTTTCATTTCCGAATTTGATATTGTTCTTGATCGTATCCGAGAACAAAAAGGCGTCCTGTGGCACAATCCCAATGCTGTTACGCAAGTCAAAAAGGTTGACTTTGTCTATTGGTTTGCCATCGATTAGGATTTCGCCTTCGGTAGTGTCATACAAACGACTGATTAAGGACAGCACTGTCGATTTTCCTGAGCCGGTTTTGCCCAAGATTGCAAGCGTTTCCCCTTTTTTGATGTGGAAATTGATTTGTTCTAAAGCTCTAATATTTGTGTCCTCATAAGTAAAACTGACGTTGTTGAATTGGATTTCTCCATGAATAACACTTGGTTCGGGATGGTTGTTTTGAATTTCGGGCTCAATACTCAAAAACTCGTTGATTCGCTTTTGCGATGCCTCAGCTTCCTGGACCATAGACGAAACCCATCCCAATGAGGCTACGGGAAAAGTTAGCATGTTGATGTAAAGGATAAATTCGGCAATCGTACCGATGCTTTTGATACTGCCATCGATGTACATCATTCCGCCAAAATAAATCACAACCAAGTTGCTTACCCCGATAAGTGCAATCATCAACGGACCAAAAATAGCCTGAAGCTTGGCCAGGCTCATGCTTTTGGTTTTGCTCTCGTCGGCCAGTTCCACCATATTAGCCTGTTGTTGGCTCTCGAGCGAGTAAGCCTTGATTACCCTAATACCCGAGAAGACCTCCTGCGTAAAACTCGAAACCTTTGAAAGGTATTGTTGAAAAATAGTGCTGCGTTTGTTGATGTCGGTACTCAGCTTGAAAATTGCGTAAGACAACAACGGTAGCGGGAGTAAAGCATACAAAGTAAGTCGCGGAGATACATTGTACATATATACAATAACAATCGCAAAGCGAATCACCGTGTTGATGGTATACATAACAGCCGGGCCAACGTACATGCGGGTTTTGCCGACATCTTCACTAATACGATTCATCAAATCACCGGTGCGGTGTTGTTTGTAAAAATTTTGAGATAATCTTTCGTATTGGCGGAATACTTCGTTCTTGAGGTCGAATTCAATATGGCGTGACATCACAATCAGGGTTTGTCGCATCAGGAAGGTCAGGAAACCTGCAATTATCGTTGCGCCAATGATTTTTAGGATACGGACAATCAGTTCATTTTCTGCAAAGGCTATCGTTATATTGCCTTTTTGGAATTCCTCAAGTACTTTAATCGATTCGCTGATGAGTTTCGGCGTGACCAAATTGAAAAATTGTGCTACAATTGTGGTGACAATTCCCAATAAAAAACTGTATTTGTATTTGATGAAATATTTATTTAAATACTGTAATTCTTTCATATTATTGGATGCGATGGCGACTAATAAGGCGTTATGTTGTTAAAAAGTCGATTATAATTTAATTTTAGATTTTTTCCAGAACCTATAGATAAGTTATTGATTTATTAATTTATCTCCAAAACAGTGCGATATTTTGATTTAAATCTTAATTTTGTCCCGCCTTTTTAATAAAGTCGCAACCGGAGGCTGCCAGAATTTAAGTAGGTAGCGCAAGGGAGAAAATTTAAATCCAATATTATGACTTCAGAAATCCTAAGAACAAGCGAACTTCACAAAATCGACCCGGTTTTTGGACAGCTTTCATTTGACAATCACGAACAAATCGTTTTTTGCAACGACAAAGATACTGGTTTAAAAGCAATAATCGGAATCCATAACACAGTTTTGGGACCTGCTTTGGGCGGTACACGTATGTGGAAATACGCCAATGAATGGGAGGCCTTAAACGATGTATTGCGCCTTTCACGCGGGATGACCTATAAGTCTGCCATCTCAGGATTGAACCTTGGTGGCGGGAAAGCCGTGATCATCGGTGATTCAAAAGTAGATAAGACACCAGAAATGATTACCCGTTTCGGGCAGTTCGTAGATTCTTTGAGCGGTAAATACATCACTGCCGAAGACGTAGGTACTACCACCGAAGACATGGATCGCATCCACCTTGTGACCAAACACGTCACCGGAATTTCAGAATCGCTTGGCGGTTCGGGAAACCCTTCTCCAGTAACGGCTTACGGAGTTTATATGGGTATGAAGGCCGCTGCAAAGTACCAATTTGGGTCCGATGTACTTGAAGGAAAGAAAATCCTGGTGCAAGGTGTAGGCCACGTAGGTGAAACTTTGGTAGACTACCTCACCAAAGAAGGCGCGCTCGTTCAGATTGCCGACATCAATGAAGCTAGGTTGCAACAACTCGAGGCGAAATATGGAGCTAAAATCATAGGTGGAGACATTTACAGCGCCGATGTAGACATCTACGCGCCATGTGCACTCGGAGCCACCATTAATGATGATACGATCAATAAAATCAGGGCTAAAGTAATTGCCGGAGCGGCAAACAACCAGTTGGCCAATGAAAAAATCCACGGACAAATCCTCAAAGATAAAGGCATTGCCTATGCACCCGATTTCCTCATCAACGCGGGCGGAATCATTAACGTTTACGCAGAAATCGTAGGTTACGACAAAGCCGAAGCCATGCGTCGTACCGAGAACATCTACAACACCACGCTTGAGATTTTTAGTTTTGCCGAAGAAAAAGGCATCACTACACACCAAGCTGCGTTGTCGATTGCCGAGAAACGCATTGAGGACAGAAAAAAAGAAAACGCTAAATAATCGGGCGTTTAGATTATATTCTTATTTTTGCGGGGCGAAAGTGATTACTTTCGTCCCGCTAATATTTTAAAAAGTTCTTACAGGTGTTAAACAGAAGACATATTCGTGTAAAGGTGATGCAATCGATTTTTGCGCTGCATCAAAATGGCTCGGACAACCTCGAAAAGGAAGAGAAATTTTTGTTGCACAGCATTGACAGCATCCAGGATTTGTATTTGATGATGCTTTCCTCGCTGATCGAAATCAAGAAGAAAGAAATTGAATTCCTCGAGAAATCAAGTGCCAAACACCTTGCTACCAAAGAAGAACGCAATCCCAACAGAAAGTTCGTCGATAACGCCATCTTTAAAATACTGGAAGAGAATGATTCGCTTCGACTTGCGCTCGAAACCAGGAAAATCAACACTTGGACGCTAAATGACGATTACATCTTATTGTTGCTTAAAGCCATTAAGGAGAGCGAACTTTACGACGATTATATCGCCAGCAAAAAACGCAGTTTCGAGGAAGACCAGCAATTTATCGTTGACATCTTCATGGACATCATCGCTGCCAACGAAAAACTCTACGATTACCTTGAAGATTATAAATTGACGTGGGTAGACGATATTCCACTGGTCAATACCCAAATCATCAAACAGCTCAAATCACTCAAATCAGAGAATGATGACAGTTTTCGCGTTTCTAAATTGTACAAGGACACCGAGGACAAAGAATTCGTGAGCAACCTGTTCAGGAAAACGGTACTCAATGAAACCGAGCTCGCTAAAGAATACATAGACAAAACACCCAACTGGGATACCGAGCGCATTGCAGAAGTTGATACGATTATCCTCAAAATGGCCATCTGTGAGTTCCTCAAGTTTCCATCGATTCCCGTAAAAGTAACCATCAACGAATACCTCGAAGTCGCTAAAGAATATTCTACGCCCAAAAGCAGCATCTTTATCAACGGCATACTCGACAACCTGGTCAAGGAATTCCAGAACGACAAAAAAATCCTCAAAACGGGTAGGGGATTGCTTTAACCTAAAACACCAAACATGAAAAAAGCCCTATTTTTATTCGTAATCGCTATGGCAATGTTTTCGTGCAAAGACGAAGACAAACCCACAACCAACGGCGTATTGCCAGTTATGACCTTCACCGAACAGCAGTATGATTTTGGGACCATCACCCAAGGCGAACAGGTAGAGCACGATTTTGTATTCAAAAACACCGGCGCCACCGAGCTTTACATCTCCAATGCCGTAGGTTCTTGCGGTTGCACCGTTCCTGAGTTTCCACGCGAGCCGATTGCTGCGGGCGCAACGGGCACCATCAAAGTAAAATTCAATTCAGCCGGTAAAACCGGATACCAAACCAAAACAGTCACCCTGACCACCAATACCCAAAGCCGTCGGGAAATACTCACCATCAAAGCACAAATCACAACAGCCGGGTAACGGCACAACAATCATCTTATGGAACAAATACAACAATTCCTCCCTTTTATCCTCATGTTCGTCGTGATCTATTTTTTTATGATCCGTCCGCAACAGAAAAAGGCCAAAAACGAAAGACAATTCGAGTCTGAGCTCAAAGCCGGTGACCGCATCGTCACCAAAAGTGGCATCCATGGCAAAATCGCCGAACTCGCCGAAACGACTGTCGTTATCGAGACCATGTCGGGCAAACTCAAAATGGAGCGCTCTGCCATTTCAATGGAACTTAGCGCTGCTTTGAATAAAAAAGCTTAATTTTTTTAGGAGCCAATCCTGCTGTCCGCTGTATCTTTTCATTCTTAAAGAAAGAATGAAAAGGATGCCGCTTCCATCAGGGCTAGGGCAGCAGTCACCAAATAAAAACGCCTCTTAAGCAAGAGGCGTTTTCTATTATCGGTATTTATCGTTTAAGCCAATGTGGTTCTTAATCATCGGCAGTATCTTTTCAATTCGTGACAATTTGGTCTTTTCCTGTTTCGCAGCGTCGATGTATTCTACAAATTCAAATTGCTTGTAAGGCGTGAAATTTTCAAAGCTGGCCTTTAAGTTATTTTGGTCCAAAGCATCTTTTAGCAATTCTGGGATTACAAAATTCTTGGATTTGGATTCGGCGGGTACGCTCTTTCCCTCGTTTTCATTGGCGATCGCCTCATTGACATAAGCCAGGACTACTTTCTCATCCACTTCGTCCACCGACGCAAAACGCCATTGCCGCAATGATTTCGTGACGCCTTCATTGGCGTTGACCAAAACTTTTTTGGGGTCGGAGAGAAACACGCCGTTGAAAAACCAAATCGCAAAATAGTTCTTGAAGCCACCCACACCGATCACGTTTTTTCCGTTTACGGTGTAAACAGACCCGCCCCATTTGGTCGTGGCGACCAGCTCTGTTTTGTCTAAGATGCCTTGCAACAAAGCCAGTTCCTCTTGCCAAAGGTCGTTGCGGTTCCAGTTGTTTTTAGCTTCTTCGGCCTTCATTACTGTTACTTTTTATTTTTTTTGGATTCCTTTTTTGGTTTGGAGGTTCTTGAAAAGTCGGGCACTGCGGTAAGTTCGGCAATGCGCACGATTACATCGATTGCTTTCTGCATGCTCTGTACAGGAACGTATTCATATTTGCCGTGAAAGTTGTGCCCGCCGGCAAAAATATTTGGGCAAGGCAAACCCATGTACGACAAACGGCAGCCGTCGGTACCGCCGCGGATGGGTTTAATCAATGGCTTGATGTCAAGGTCGCGCATCGCTTTTTCGGCCAAATCCACAATAAACATTACCGGTTCTACTTTTTCTTTCATGTTGTAGTACTGGTCCTTGATTTCGGTAATCACGATGTCTTCGCCAAACTGCTGGGCGAATTTCTTATTGATTTTGTCGGCAATCTTTTGGATCAGCTTTTTACGTTTCTTGAACTTCTTGGCATCGTGGTCACGGATGATGAGTTCCAGAACGGTTTCCTCTATGCTGCCTTTTAAATGGTGTACATGAAAAAAGCCTTCGTAGCCGCTAGTTTCCTGAGGTGTTTCGCCTTTGGGCAATTTGCGCATGAATTCATTGGCAATCAGCATCGAGTTGATCATCTTGCCTTTGGCATAACCCGGATGCACGCTTTTTCCCTTAAACGTAATTTTGGCACCGGCTGCGTTGAAGTTCTCGTATTCGAGTTCACCGATTTGGCTGCCATCCATGGTGTAGGCCCATTCTGCGCCAAATTTCTTTACGTCAAAAAAATCGGCACCACGCCCGATTTCCTCGTCAGGGGTAAAGCCCACGCGAATTTTTCCGTGTTTGATTTGTGGGTTTTGCAAGAGGTATTCCATCGCCGACACGATTTCTGTGAGTCCGGCTTTGTCGTCGGCTCCAAGCAACGTTGTTCCGTCGGTGGTGATTAAAGTCTGTCCTTTATATTGCAACAAATCCTTGAAATAATTGGGTGACAGCACTATGTTTTGCTCGGCATTTAAAACTATATCGCCACCTTCATAATTGGTAATAATCTGTGGATTCACGTTGGCTCCGCAAAAATCAGGGCTGGTGTCGTAATGCGAAACGAATCCGATTGTCGGGACTTCATGCGACACATTAGAAGGCAAAGTGGCCATCACATAACCTTTTCTGTCTTTGGTCACCTCGGTCATGCCGATGGCTTTGAGTTCCTTGACGAGCAGGTTGGCCAAAACCAGTTGCTTTTTGGTGCTTGGTGTGGTATCTGAATATGGATCGGATTCGGTGTCTATGGTAACGTAGCTGATGAAACGGTCAATGATGTGTTGCATATTTTAAAGGTAAATTGTGAATGTTAAATTAGGAATGCCAAATATACGAAATCCGTCCCGTTGCCGAAATTCCGATGTGGAAATTAGCTTCCTCCGGTTCACTGTTGATCGTTGGCGGTCGGTGGATTTCATTTGGTTGGTTGTCGCTTGACTGCAAATGTCGACCAAAATCAACTCACCACTCCAGCCGAAGCAACGTTCATGTAGTAGTTGGCGCAATGTACCATGGTCAACAGCAATATGTTTTTAGGAGCCAGCGCTTCGAAAGATGGGCTGGCAGTAATGATGTAGTCGGTGCTAAAGGTGCGCCACTTGTAGTCGGGCTGTAGAACCACTAATTCTTCTCCTTCTTTAGTGTAGAGGACATAAGCGCTTTTCAGGATGCCTTTATGTTTAAAAACATAGTCGGTTGCTACGCCATTAAAATGCGTTTGGATGATGATCTGCCCGTTCCAATGCATCTTGAAATTCAGCACGAGCCTACCATTGTATTTGAGCTCGATTGTGGTTCCCCAAAATCCTTTGGGTTCAAATGCGTACGATTGCCCATCGGTTGAAAGGTCTGCTTTGAAAGAGAACCATTTTGGGTAGGTCAATTTCCCGACTTCCCGTTCATTTTCGGATAAGGAAAAATGACGGTAATTTTCTGATTTGATAAGGTATGTTTTCATCCCTGTTGCCTTTTTGATGCAAGGTAACCATCTATCCCCAAATAACAATCAGGGTATTTTTAGACTTTGATATGGCCCCAATTTTCGCCGCTTTCAATCCGCCTGACGTGGGTTTCACTAATACCGAATTGCTTGGCAATCATTTTTAGCCTGGTCTTGCGATTGGGATTGAGCAACATTTTTTTGATGAGCATCACTTTGGTTACGGTCAATTTTCGACCATCCGATTTGATGTTGTGCTCGAGCAGTTTGCGCTTGGCTTTAATGACATGCGGACTTCGCTTGCCATGCGCGAGCATTTCCTCATAAGTGGCCCATTGCAGGTTTTTGATATCGTCATTGTCCCGAACGTAATCCAGGTGAAGCACGTATTTCTGGTCTTCGGCCGTTTTGGGGATAAAGAGCTCGGCGATAACTTTGGAGAGAAAGTAATACCTGTTGACGGTTTCTCCGTCGAGTTTTACTTTATAACGCAGCACTTTGTAGCCATCTGATACGGCGCCTTTAAGTAACCTGCCATCTTCAATCTTGTCAACGAAACTGAGCAATCTTCCTTTGTTGGAAACCGCATAACGCAATTTTGGACGTACGTCAAAGCGGATTTCCCTAAATTCTTCATTTGGGTATATCCTGATCATTTTAGAGTGGTATTAAATGATTCACACCAAAAATACACCTTTTTTCAGTTATTTGGACATTAAAGTTTCACGGATATGAACAGGATTTCAACAACCCAGCCCATGTAAAGGCATGATTAGCTATTAAGTAAGCTAATTCTTAAGGGGCAATCGAAACCCAAAAACAGGAAGCTCACCTTGTAGGAAGTCGAGTGCCTCGGCACGTTCAAAACCCATGCTTTCGTAGAGGGTCCACGCGGTTCGCATCGCTTGGGTACTGTGAATGAGGACTTGGTCGAGCTGTTTGTCCCTGGCTTTGTCTATACAACGTTGGCACAGCAAACGCCCGATTCCTTTTCCCCTGGCGTCTGCTGCGACAGCCAACAAGCGGAATCCGGCGGCATTGGTTTGTGTGGTTGCGATGCCGCCAGAACCGTAATATTGCATGTCGCCAAAATACACCACGGCGCCAAGGATGACATTTTTAAAATCGACGGCCACCAGGAGTTCTGTTGTGGGCTTGTTGGTGAGGTTCCCGATATTGGAGAGCATCTGATAGTAGCCGGGTTGTTGTTCTGGTGTCGGGAAACCGGCCAATTGTGAATAGACGTTTACCATCAATTGTCCGATGGCCTCAAACTCACTTTGGCGTGCATTTCTGATTATGTATTTTTCGGGCTGCATAGGTAAGGTGTTTGTGTACTGACAACTGAGCCAATATAGTGATTTTAAGCTGCGGGAATACTATAATGTTACGAAGTTTAACCGTAAGAATTTCTTTGCCAAATCGGCTAACTTACACCTATATTAAATCCTACATTATGAAAACTTCCAAATTACTCTACTATCTCGATGACGATACAGATGATATTGAATTCTTTAAAGACGCTGCAGCAAACCTGGATCAGGAACTAATGACTTTTATGAATGGTAATGACTTGTTATACACTTTGAAATATGGCGACAGACGACCTGACATTATCTTTTTGGATGTCCATATGCCCATTCTCAACGGAGAGGAAATTTTGTCCATCCTTAAAAAATCTGATGCTTACAAGGATATTCCCGTGGTGATGATTTCGGGCGCGTTTCCCAAAAAACTCGTACGCGATTATTTAAAAATTGGTGCCGACTACTTGATGAAGAAGCCAATCGGGAACGGGCTTAAAGACGCACTTTCGCATGTGCTCGAAATAGATTTTACTACTTTCTTTCACGCTTTTCACTAATGCAATCCAATCCAATAACAATAGACTTCTGCAGCGGGCAATGGCTTTGAATTGCTTGATTTTATTTAAAAAATTCCCCAAAATGCCACAAGATTCCCGAGGGATCGTGAACGAAATATTCTTTCCCCCAATAATCCTTTTTAATCGTACTCACACGGACCGTTTTGTATTTTTCGGGTAAACCTAAGGCCGAAAGTGCTTTCCAATGCAGGTCGAGGTTTTCTACTTCAAGGAAAACCATGGTATTGTCTATCCAATCTTTTACGTAAGCGTTTTGCAGGTAGAATGCGAGATTGTCGGACTTAAAGACAGACATCTCGGGTCCCAGTTTCGTTTCTTCAAAACCAAGATCCCGGTAGAATTGGCGCGACAGGTTAAAATCTTTGGCCCCGATGAATGGCCTGATCGACAAGGCTTTTTGTTCCATGCTATGTTGGTATTTGTAAATGAAAGGTAGTAAAAAAGCGCAAAAGTGCTAGCGTTTGTGTCGTTTGTTTTTTTGCAAAATACCAATGGATTTTTCGACTTATCGCACTACTTAATTCGAAGCATTCCGAAGCAATTTTGGCACTCCGTTTCAGTCAAAAAATGCAATTCAACGTTTTTTGAGGTTAGTTGTGGGAAAAATAAATCAAAAAACACAACTGTAAGTATCTTAGCCTAAGAATTATGTGAATGGTAACTCTTTTATTTGAATCGATATGAAAAATTATACACTACTTATCCTAGCCATTGCGAGTGTATTTTCTTTTAGCTGCTTTGCCCAACGCGGTGATCGTTTTCTATCTGAAAAAATGCAAAACTCAAACTTGGTTCCGGACCACAATGAGGACCTGGCCGTGGTTGCCTATCACGTCGAGGAAAGAATCAATATGAATTTTGGCAGTAGGATTACAACCTATGAAGTTTCGAGCCCGAGCCTAATCAGTACCAACGATTTGGGGCAAAACAACACCCGCGTGATTACACCAAAATACGGTCGCGTGAAGCAAATGGTGCATACGGTTGTTACACTCACGCCGGTAGCGGCAGTAATAAAGCCAATCAAGATTGACATTTCAGTTCCAAAAGGACATGTCAAATCGGTGAACATCGACATCTTACGTACGTACGAGCGTGTGCTCGAAAAAGGATACAAAACCGAGGAAATGGTGCGAAGGGTAGCCAATGCCCGTTTCTTTGACGGTGATCTCGATGTGGCGGCCAAATGGTACACGCAACTCTATGAGATGAACCCCGATTGGGAGCCGGTTTATTATTACCGTTATGCCGAGTCGCTCAAGGCGATCAAACAAAACGAGAAAGCAAAGGAAATGATGGCGTTATTTGAGCTCAAAAGCAAATAAAAATACCGCTAAAAATACAAAAAAGCCGATTGGTACCAACCAGTCGGTTTTTCTGTTTTGGGTTGGTCTATATCCTCACCGAACCTCTAAATCCGCGCGCTGCGTAATAAGATTCGGCGCCGTTGTGGTAACAGAAAACGGTGTCGTAACGCCGATCGCAAAAAAGAGCGCCACCACGTTTTCGGATGGAATCGGGAGTTTGTACCCAACTAGAGGTTTTGGTGTCGAATTCTCCCAGTTCTTGTAATTCGCGGTATTCGGCCTCGGTTAGCAAATCAATCCCCATGCTGTTGGCAACCTCCTGCGCGCTGGCTTGCGGCTTGTGCTCTTTCCGGGCGTCTAGCGCTTGGCGGTCATAGCACAGACTCCTGCGGCCTTTTGGGCTTTCGGCCGAGCAATCGTAGAAAATAAACGTATCGGTTTTTTTGTCATATCCAACCACGCCTGGTTCGCCGCCGGTTTCTTCCATGGCATCAAGCGTCCAGAGTTTATCGGGACAGGCTTCTAGTCTTTGTTGGACTTTATCCCAAGCGATGCCTTTGTGTCTTTGGCTGTTGTTCTCAAAACGCAGCTTGAGGATCGCAAGCAACGATTTGGCGTGTTCTGCGGCTAGTTCTTTTTTGGTGCTCATATTGCATTTTCTAATACATCAATTTTAAAGGTATTTATTTATTTCTGGAATCCCAAATTACCGTCGGCCAAAAGGAGTTTTTTGATAAGGACGATTTGGCCCAAGTGATAATAGGCGTGCTCGATCATCGCGTCAATGTTGCGCGCGTAAGTTCCGTACTTTTCGTCGGTGAAAACCTGGGACAGTTGTTCGTTGGGGATTTGTTCTATCAGGTGAGCAAAGGTCTCGGCATCACTCCACAACCTTGAGAGGAAATCTTCCCATTGCTGTTGCGATTCAATCGGGGCGAAGTCGAAACTGAATTTGTCCCTGATGTCGAGCGTTCCGCCCAAAAACACCTTGTTGATTCCGTTGATGTAATAGTGGATGTGTTGCGCCAGCGTGGCGATGGTATTCAACGTACCGATCGGGCTGATTGCGATCTTCCAGTCGAGCCCTGTCAATTGGTCTTTGTAGTTGGTGTTGGCCACCCAGGTTCCTGAGAGGAGTGTTTCGCGGAACCTGTTGGCCAGTTGTTGGGTATTTTCCATGGTTTTTAGGTTTTTTAATTGTTGATTGCGTTTGGCAATGGATTATGGTTTGCCATCATCGGCATATTCTAAAATATCGCCGGGTTGGCAGTCTAACGCTTTGCAGATGGCTTCGAGGGTTGTGAAACGGATGGCTTTGGCTTTACCGGTTTTTAGGATAGAAAGGTTAGAGAGCGTGAGATCAACCCGTTCAGAAAGTTCATTGAGTGAGATTTTGCGCTTGGCCATCATCACATCGAGGTTTACGATTATAGACATGGCTAAACGGTTAAGTCATTTTCTGTTTGGATCTCTATGCCGCGCTTGAAAATCTGTGCGATGACAAATAACGTGATTCCCATGAACAGCCAGACGTCGGCACCGGTTAATCCGAGATGTTCTGGACTTGGTGTTTTGATTCCTTGCTCTAAAAACCGGGCAGTGTATTTGGCACCCCAGGCAGTAAAAAGTCCGATGCCTAAAGTTAAGTAAGAAACCCTAAACATAAAGCGGCCCAATTCCTGGTTGAAAGGCCTGGACATATTGAGTTTTTTGTCATGTAGTATTAGCACAATCAGGTAAAACATAATTGCTTTAAGGATCGCCGTGATGCTCATGAGTGAAGTGAGCACAAGGAAATAACCGGGATCAAGTTTGTATAGCGCAGACAGATCTAATTTGTTCCAGAAATGACCGGCACCAACCGGATTGATGGCCATCGTATAAATGGCGTTGAAGACGTAACCGCCGGCCTCAATGCATATCCCAATGAATATGATCCAGGAAATAATGTGTAAGACTTTAAGGATTTGTTGGGTACTGATTTTGATTTCCATAATATCTAAAGTTAAATAGTTATGGCGTAAACATAATAAAAATTTATTGATAAACAATAAAAATTTATTTTAAATCAAATTTCTTAAGCGTAAGGCAACGGGGATTTGCCACGTTGTTAATGTCGATACTTGCGATGAAGCAACCGTACCTTTAGCTTAATGTTGTCATATATGATTCCAAGAATCAACGCGCATGATCCAATCAACAGCACTTGCAATCCGATCTCAGAATAGAAAATACCGCCGACCACGCCGCCAATAAAAAAGAAACTGATGATGGTAAGCCTCAGTTTTACCGAGGAGAAGAGGTTGTTGCGCACGGCTGCGTCCCGATAGAAAAACAACTGCGAAAGTTCAATCCCCAAGTCGGTGAACAAACCCGTTAGGTGGGTGGTCCTCACCGTAGCGTTAGATATTCGGGTCACCAAGGAGTTCTGCAAACCCATAGCAAAAAGCAAACTGCAGGCAATCAAGTCGGGATTTTGGATGACAAGGTTTTTCCCAAAACAGGCAATGAGTAACAAAATCAGGCTTTCTATCGATGTGGGAATGATATACACATAATTGTCATTGCGCCGCGATAGGATTTCTACGAGGAAGCTCGAAGCAAAAGAGCCGAAGAAGAAGCAAAAGATATACAGGAAGTAGATGATTCCTTGCCAAAAATTGAGTTTAAAAACTTCGTCTACAAAAAAAGCGAAGTGTCCGGTGACGTTGGTGGTGAGCTTGGCCACCGCCAGGAATCCGGCTACGTTGACAATACCGGCGACAAAAGAAAGCAACGAGGCGATTTGTAAGTTGTGCTTTGCGGTTCTTTTTTTTCCTTGATGTATAAACATAATTGGTTGTGCTATTGGTCGATCTTGCTCACCGGAAGATAATATTTATCACCCAAAGATGGCGGGTTTTGCCCACATAAAATATGACATCAATCAGTTCTTGAATTGGGCCTAAAATTTCACTACTTTTGTTTAATGTTTTTTAAAAATAATTAAACAAAATTATTATACTTGCCACTGCCCACTTAACATTGATAGAAATAGACCGGATTATTGAAATGGCTTGGGAAGACCGTACGCCGTTTGAGGCCATTCGATTCCAGTTCAATCTATCCGAAGCCGATGTAAAGACGCTGATGAAAAAAGAGTTGCGGTTTGGCAGTTACAAAGCCTGGCGCAAACGGGTAGCACAATGCAACACCAAGCATCTGGCCAAGCGCAACCCAGAGATTGATCGTTTCAAAAGCAAAGCGCAACGTACCATTTCTAACAACAAAATAGCCAAACGATGAGTAATGTTTTCCTTCAATCCAGCGATATCGAACAACTTGAAAAGCGGGTTCGGGCGCATTTGGTCAATAGTGTCGGCGGATTTAAAAGCGTGGTACTCGTGGGGACAAAAAATCAATCGGGAAATAACAACCTGGCCATTTTTAGCTCGGTATTGCACATCGGCGCACATCCACCGCTTATCGCTTTGATTTTCAGGCCAAGTCCGCCACAGCGCGATACCTTGCGCAACCTACTGGATTCTGGCTTTTACACCTTAAATCACCTCAATGAATCGATGTATAGAAAGGCACACCAAACCTCGGCCCGATATGAAACAGATGAATCAGAATTTGACGCCGTAGGTCTGACACCCGAATTCAAAAATGATTTCCAAGCGCCATTTGTAACGGAAAGCAACGTACAGTTGGGGATGGCTTTCAGGGAGAAAATCGACCTTACCATCAACAATACTACGATGATTATCGGTGAAATCACGCAATTGTACTTGCCCAAGGATTGTTGGAAAGAAGACGGTTTTGTAGATATCGAAAAGGCCAATACCGTCACTTGCTCGGGATTGGACAGTTACCATACCACCACACGCCTCGATCGGTTGCGTTACGCCAAACCAGACCAGGAAGTTGCGACGCTACCGAATTGGGACAAAAATGAGGACAATAGAAGCCCAGTAATCCTATAAACCTTTAACCTATGAAAACTGCCATCGTTTGGTTTAAAACCGATTTGCGAATTGCCGACAACGAAACCCTCGCGAAAGCCATTTTGCAAAACGACAATGTGGTTCCGGTATATTGTGTGGACGAATCACATTTTGCGGTTAGCGCTTACGGGTTTAGGAAAACCGGTAATTTCAGGGCGCAGTTTTTACTCGAGTCGTTGGCCGATTTAGACGCTGGCTTAAGGGCATTAGGATCGGGTTTGACCATCGTGAGCGGAAAACCCGAAGTTGAAATCCCGAAACTGGTGCAACAGTACAATGCCCGCCGTGTTTATGCCAAACGGGAAGTGGCTTATGAGGAAAAGCAGACCGAAGCCTTAGTGCAAGCCGCGCTTTGGAAATTAGGATGTGAATTGCTCACTTTTAGCACCAGTACTCTGTATCACGCCGAGGACCTGCCTTTTTCTATCAAGGACATTTCAGATGTGTTTACCAATTTTAGGAAGAGGATAGAGCATGATGCCGTTGTCAGGGGTACTTTCGATACGCCAACAGCCATTGCATCGCCCAATATAGCGCCGGCCAGTATCCCAACTGTTGAGTCATTGGGATTGCAAAAGCCCAAACCGGATGAGCGGTCGGCGATACGATTCAAAGGCGGTGAATCCGAAGCATTGAAACGGATGGAACATTATTTCTTTGGTTCGGATGCGATTGCCACCTACAAGGAAACCAGAAACGGAATGGTGGGCGCCGATTACAGCACAAAGTTTTCGGCCTGGTTGGCCATGGGTTGTATTTCGCCGAGGCTGGTTTATGAAGAACTCCAAAAGTACGAACGCAGTCGACTGGCCAACGAATCGACCTATTGGCTGACTTTTGAATTGTTGTGGCGCGATTACTTTAGGTTTATGATGAAGAAATACCAAAGTAAGTTCTTTAGGAAAACCGGAATCCGGGACAGGGAATTGCCTTTGAATGGCAACGACGATGCGCTGCTTCAAAGTTGGATCAACGGTGAGACCGGCGTAGATTTCATTGATGCCAACATGTTCGAACTCCGTATAACGGGATTCATGAGCAACCGCGGCCGACAAAATGTAGCGAGCTATTTGTGCCACGAGTTAAAACTCGATTGGCGTTACGGTGCCGCCTATTTTGAACAGCAATTGATAGACTATGACGTTTGCAACAATTGGGGAAATTGGGCTTATGTAGCGGGCGTTGGGAATGATCCGAGAGGCAACCGGGTATTCAATATTGAAAAGCAGGCTTCCGATTATGACAAGGATAAGGTTTATAGGAAGTTATGGCTTGGCTCAACTAAACGTAACGGTCTGTAGTATTTTTATGCAGTGCGATCCATTTTTTGTCGCTGTTGAGCGAAAAGGTCCCGAGGAATTCCTTGTCCCATTCCTGAGGGGAAATCAAAGATAAGAATGGCCTGCCGTCGTTCCCTAAATACAAATGATAGGTTTCTCCAATGACCGGCTCGAATGAAAATTTAGCATTGTAAACCAACTCATTATTTTGATACTCTTCTATCAGGTTTTGGTATTGTGCGCGGAGTTCATTGAACTTTTGCTCTAATTCTTTATTTACATTGTGGATACCTCTGGCTTTCCAGGCAACCAAATCGTCGACTTTGATTACCGGCGCGCCAACATTGGTGGCATACGGGAGCAGATGCGAATGGTATCCTTGTGTTTCAGAGTAAACTACGTTGTCAGGTTTTGGCTTTTCCATACTTGGTTTTGCGATTGGACTGTGATTTTTGGGCTGGGTTATAAGCCTTTTCAAAATTACAATAAAAGGTTGATCAAATGGGTATCGCTTGTAAAATTGCTTGAATGTTTCGGACGATTGCCAAACAATGACCAAGTAATTTGAGGTTCCCTAAATTTGATGCAATTGGGCCAAAAGGAAATAAAAAAATGCCGCTAAATATCGTTTACATTGGTTTGGCACGAAAACAAATTTAGCGGCTATATCTTCAATTTTATTCGTAAAACGCAACCGAACCGGTTTCTACGTTATACAATCCACCGACGATTTTTATATGGCCTTGCTCTTCTAGCTCGGCGATGATTGGGCTTTCCCTTCTAATCCGTTCGATGGTTAGATGCACATTGATTTCTGTAACATTGTTGACAAAATCGGTATTTGAGCCATCCCTGCTTTCTTTGGTCTCTTTTTCATTGAAAATGGCTGGTTGGATTTTGTTGAGCAGCGTGGTGAGATTGCCCATCTCCACGTGATTGCAGGCACCCACAATAGCTCCGCATTTGGTGTGTCCGAGTACCAGGATCAACTTGGTGCCCACGACTTTTGTAGCAAATTCCATACTGCCCAGGATGTCCTCGTTAAGGATGTTCCCGGCGATGCGGATGCTAAAAATATCACCGAGACCTTGGTCAAAGATGAGCTCGGCCGAAGTTCTACTGTCAATACAACTCAATACAGTAGCAAAAGGGAATTGACCTGTAGCGGTTTCATTGACTTGTTGCAACAGGTTTCTATTGGCTTTTAGGTTGTTGATGAACCGCTGGTTTCCTTCTTTGAGGATTTGAAGCGCCATTTGGGGTGACAGACTGCTTTGGGTTTCTTTAGAATGTGTACGCATGATTTTTGTTTTTAGATTATAAAGAATAGAATTTTTCGGGTTGTAATGGCTTCGGAACGCTTTCGTCGCCAAGCAATTGTTTGATGTTTATTTCTATCGTACGGGCAATAGTCGTCATCGCCGTGTCGGTAGGTTTGTTGCTGAAAGGGTCTTGCAGATGGGTTGCCGATCGCTCCAACAGGAAGAACGCTGAGGTAATGACGAGCAATAGCGGTATCTCAAATTGGCTTTCTATATCGCGCAGTGCAATAGAGAGTGTCACGGCGAAAACATAAATAAAGAAATGAAGGAACATTCTATACGTAACGGGAAACACGGTGTTTTTGATCCTTTCGGCCATACCCATCGCGTTAGAGAAGTTTACCATGGTGTTGTTGATTTGTATGTGGCAGAAGGTATTCAGTTCATTGTCGCTTTTCAAATCGGTTATTTGCCGCGAGTTGAGTTGTAACAATGCCAAAGGTTTGTTGTTGTGTCTGGCGAGTGATGTTAAGTCGTCTTGAGAGATTAGATTTTCGAGATTTTGTGTGGGATCTAACCCGCGCAGGCTTTGCCCTAAGCTGTAACACCACGCGATGTGGCGGTAGGCGATTTGTTTTACCTGCGCCTGTTTTTCGGGAGATACAAAAGACTGCAACTGTAGGATGAAGCTTCGGCTGTCGTTAACGATGCTTCCCCAAACTTTCCTGGCTTCCCACCAGCGGTCATAAGATTGATTGAGTTTAAATGAGAGGATTACCGAGATGGCAGTACCGATAAATGCCGGAATAGCGATGGGCATTTCAGGAATGATCGCTTTGAATTCTGACGTGAGATAATGTACGACTAAACCAATGAGTAAGACGTAGCCTATCTCAAACTTAATCTTGTTGAGAATGTAAGAAATCGGAATTTTTTTGTCTATTAGCATAACGGTTGTCTTTTACTACATCGCAAATGTATATAAAAACTATTTTAAAAGATAGTAATACTATTATAAATTAATGTTAAACAATTTTTGCTAATACAAAAACTATCTTGATAGACAGAAATTGTTATCTTTGCCTAAACTTTAAGAAAATGGATTTTCAGGTTAAATTCGATATCAACTCAAAAATATTCTTGCGCAACCCCGAGAGTAGCGAACTGGGCAAGCTGATGGTAAAAACAGCAATCGATTTAATTTACAACCTGGGTTTTGAGCACTTCACGTTCAAGAAGCTTGCAGTAGAAATCAATAGTACCGAGGCTACCATTTATAGGTATTTTGAGAACAAGCACCGGCTTTTGCTGTACATCCTCAATTGGTATTGGAGTTATATGGAGTTCCTGGTGACGTTCAAGCTCGAGAATGTAGCCGACAAGAAAGACCAATTGAAAATCATCGTGCATTTACTCACCCATGAACTCGCAGAAAGTACCAATCAATTTGACTACAACAAGAAGTTTCTCAATCAGATTGTTATAGCAGAAAGCAGCAAAGCTTATTTAATTAAAGAGGTAGCCGAAATCAATAAAGACGAGGTGTTTAAGCCGTATAAGGATTTGTGTGCAAAAATTGCTGAGGTTATTTCTGAGTACAATCCGAGCTACAAGTATCCGAGGTCACTAAGCACTACATTGATTGAAACTTCGCATCACCAGCAGTATTTCAGTGTAAATTTGCCAAAGTTGACAGACAATTTTGCCAAACCCAACTCAGAATTTACCAGTGAATTTATAGAAGATTTATTGTTTAAGGTTTTGGGATAGTTGTCTTTCTGTTGGGCCATTTTTTGTTGGTGGATATAGTACGCTTACATTAATTGAAAATCCCATGCAACCACTGACCAAATGCATATCCGTTTTGCCATAGTTTTATTGCCATGGCAGCTAGGATTATCGGAAGTAAAATTTTAAAGTAGTTGGATTTGAAAAGTGTTTCTTTTGTCATGGTTATATTTGTTACAGCAGTTATTTCCTTTTTTGCGCCAACCACATTGTATGTTCTCTTGACATTGCGTTTTCTGAATCTAACACAAACTTAGAAAACGTTTCTTCCGAATTTATTTCTTCTGCTTCTTGTTTGATTAAGTTCAATTCGGAGGTTGCAGTTATATAAGCTTCTTTATTTTCCTGATATTTTTTTAACTGAAGCCAGCTAAAAAAGCAAGCTGATGTAGTTGAAAAAAGCCCGACGAAATTAAAGCTGCAATTGGGAAATTTTATTAAAAAACCTATAGAAAGTAGCGCTAATATCTGTACCACTATTATTGCCCAAAACCAGCGTTCATATTTACTTTTGTTTTGATCTGCTTTGTTTTTATACCAATCAATTTGGTGGTCAATTCGGTGTTGTAAATAGTATTGCTTTTGGTCGCTCAAAGGTAACGCTCTAACCAGTTTCATTTGGTCTGTTATAATCGGAAGCGCGAGTAATTTTGCATTTAATTCTTTGTTTAAATCAGAAAATTCATCTTTTATCTCTGTGATTCTCTTGGTAAATCGTCTATGCGATTCAGATGTGGTCAAATTGCTTTCAAAATATTCAGAGCAAGTTATAAATCTCCAGGTTAATGTTTTACATGATTCGGCTAATGCGCGTCCGCGATACCATGTATCTTCATATTGTTTGTTCTTTATGACAAGTGACAGTATTGTCGCAACTAATAATAATATTCCTGAAATTGCATAAAAAAATGTTTTATGATCTACTTCCTGATAATTGTAAATCGCTAACCCAGAGGCACATACCATTAATATTAAGTCCCATTTCACATAGTTTACATAGGTTGATTGTGCGATAAGTGAAGCGTTATTTCCAGCCAGGAAATAATTTGGAAAATCGTCGTCTTTCATTATGGTCTAACTTAGCTCTACTGTAAACGAAGTTAAGAAAATAGGTGTTTCATTTGACACAAATGCAGCGATTTCTCGTGGCGCTTTTGGAGGCAGTATTGGTGTCTTTTAATCTCCGGCCTCTTAGGCTTTCTTCCACTTGGTCAGTATCCATACCCAAAGTGAAACTGAAACGTTCAAGATAACTAGTTTTGACGTTCCGCTAAACGCGTTATTAAAGAAGTGATTGTACATAAAAATATTTACAATCAGGTGAAAACAAGAGCAAGCTAATATTGATTTAGTTAACGCTGCAATTTGTCCTATTCCCCAACTTCCTAAAATGAGGGTTGCTAAAAAAAACAAATTGTCAACTAATGTTGCTTCTGTTAGAAAGCTTAGATGCCAGGCATACCAGATAAAGCCAATAGACAAAAATTTCGCAGTCGGTTTTAAAAATTGAAATTCTTCTTGCAGATAACCCCTCCAACCGTATTCTTCCATTATACAATAAATAAAACTTCCAAACGCAGCGATTAACCCGAACAGATGCGTATTTATTCCGTATTTATTGTGAACCCCAAAAGCGATTAATAATATTGTCGGAATTGACGCCATCGATAAGCTTTTGTATTTTGACGTACCAAAGAATGATACGGTAACTTTTCTTTGTTTTTTTAATAGAGACAATCCCAATAAACCGGCGATGAATATTCCGCTTCCTTCAAGAATACCTTCTAAAATTAGGTAACTCGAATTGAGGTTGTCTTCCAAATTTTTATTCAAATTCAGAACGTCGAAACGAAAGACATTCGAGACTCCAAAGCCAATGATAAGGAATAGCAAGACCCTTGTTGTACTAATTTTTTTGTTTTCAGGGTTGCCAATTTCAGTCATTTTTTTTCGGGGTTTTGTTTAGCGCAATGTTATGTGTGGTTCCTAGAACTTACTTCTCAAATCCATCATTCCATGTAAAACTCTTTCAATCTCAATTTCATTTTTTGCAATTTCTCTATAGAATATAATGTGCTCACCGCATTTATAGCCAAGAACGCCTACAAATACAATATCATAAGATTTGCCAAGCTGTGGATTGTTTGCTAAATCCAAACAAGAAGCCATTATAAGATCGTAATATTTCTCGGCCTGGTTTTGCGACCATTCTTCGACAGTGTAATCCCAAATTTCTATAAGATCGTTAAGCGCTCTTTTTGTAAATCTATACTTTGCCATTTACTTTTTCCTAGCTTTTAGAAATTCCAAAAACTTTTTAGGCTCAAAATCTTCAGCGATTCCGCTATCTATTCCTTCTTGAATAGCTTTGCGCAAAGAAACTATTTTATTTTCTTCGTCTTCCAAAAGGCGAAGTCCTGCACGTACAACTTCACTTGCATTATTAAATCTTCCATTGCCAACGCTACTTTCAATGAAATTTTCAAAATGATTTCCTAACGATATTGATGTGTTTTTTCCCATGATTTGAAATTTCGAGAAAGTTACCAAAAAATGGTAACTGATACAAATTTATGTGACGTTTTTTTGGAATCACACATAACGTTTGGCCGCTAACCGAAGTTGCCGATCAAAGCGGACTGAGTTCTCTCTGCCAAAATAATGTTTCTTCGTCAACCACAACTTCCGGCTACCAAAAACTCGGCAATTTTGGTTAGCGGCGGTTATATGCCGTTTAAAAGTTTATATTGCTTATTGATGGTAAGTTTAATACCCATGGACTTTCATTGGTCAAAGTATCCGGCAGTATATGATCTTCGTTATCTACTAAGGCATGAATTTTCCAAAATTCAAGATCATTAAGCGTTGCTAATGGATCAAAAGGTTCTCGTGCAGCTCTTTCTCCACAGTAAACGGTAATTATTAGATATCCAATTTCAATTCTTTTTAACACTATAAAGATTGAATTTGTAGCAGTTGCATTTCTGTTTTTAACAAACCGACTATGACCAATCCTTCCTTTTCTTATAGCATAGAAAATTTGATCAGATGAGTTTGTCTCGACACACTCTGAAAATCCAACAATTTCTTCAAAATAAATTTCTTTTTCGATAAACTCATTATCCGTATTATCAATAGTATCAATTATTGAAGACATATATTTTTCCATGTCTAAATGAATGTGACGATGATTAGGTCGGGAAATGAAATGTATACCATGAAGATTAGTGTAGATTTTCCGAACAAATAAGGCAATAGGACCTTTTACCGAATTTTTTACTTCAAAACCAACAAGTTCTCCTTTAGCCAAAGTATTGATTAATCCGCTTGTTTTGAAATAAATATTTTCTGGAAACTTATCGGATTTAATGAAACCAAATCCGTTATCATAATTTATCATTTTGACTTTTCCGACGCACAATTTATTAGATTGCATTTTAATTTCCACTCTGAATATTATTAGGATATATCTAAATTGGTTTTAGAATTAGTTTCCTTTTCCTTTTTCGAAATATGATTTATTTTACTAAAGTAACCATTAATTTCTGAACTCTTTATGTCTTTCAGTTTACCCATAAATGGAGAAAAATTTTCAAGTATGGTTTTGCCAGTATAATAACTTCCAGCAGAAGAAAAATATGATTCACCTTCAATACGTATCATTTCCACGACTTTGCGGAAATGTTTCCATCGCTCATCATATTTTTGATTCATATTTATAGCTACGGATGATGCAGTGATAATACCTAGAATTGAGACGATAACTTTATAGCTAGATGGTTCAAAAAGATCATCAAAAGCACTCACAGCCGGGATAGAAATACCGCCAACAATACCGATAATGGAAAATAGGTTATGGAGAAAAAAATTCTTAGAAATTTTCTTTTCGTAGTGAATGATTGAAGATAACCAGTTTAATCTAATTAGATTTTTTTTAGAATCTTCAAGTTCAAGAGTATTAATAATGAGTTCTGCCTCTTGGCAATAATTTTGTCTGTTCATAATTACAATATTTTAAATTGGTTATCCCAAAATGGCATATAACGTTTCGCGCATAGACCTTGTGGCGGCGAAGCGAGCTGAGTTGTCTCGGCTAAGATAATGTTTTTCGTGAAAAATAGAGTTCAAGCGACTGAAAACCAGCAATGATCGCTTGTGCGCTGTTGTGTGCAGTAACAATGTTCGTTTTAATTTATGGCTAAAGGTAAATTGTATGTTTTTCCATTAAGATTAAAGCAAACTTCTTTCAAATTATGCTCGATTATATTGAGAACTCCCAAGTCAAATTCTTTATGGTGATTTGGACATAGTAGAATTATATTGTTAGCATTTTCTTTACCTCGTTTATGTTTAGGCATAATATGCGCTGCTTCAACATATTTATTTCCATCTCTTTTAGTAATTGAATGACCGCAAATTTGACATTGAAAATTCCTTAAAACTTTAATTAAGGCAATGGTTTTATTATCCCTTTTATAGCTTTTGTGGTTGATTGTAACTTTTTCGTCAGCAATGTCTTTTGTATTGTTCAATTCTTCGATTAATTCACTTCTAGTTTTGCTTTTTTTAAGATAGTTTGAAATTTCATTTTGCTCTCTTTCGTCTTTGTCGAAAACATGCAATTCATTTTCTACATAGTCCAAATAATTCTGATAAACTTTTCCGAGTTTAATTTTCGCATCTCGTTTTCCTCTACTATATTCAATGTGTTTTTCTAAGCCAGAGAGAGAAATTTTTAATTTTTCAATCCCATAATCTTCAGAAATATATTTTAAAAAGCTGGTAAATAAATCTACGCTTAACGTTCTCGTAAATCTATCGCCATCTAATAACTGAGGGAAAATCTGAACTATTATCATATGCGCAGAACCTCTGTTCATTTTTAGGTTCAGGACAAGCTTATTTATTCCTTCTTCCTTAGAAATGGTTTGTTCGTAAACTTCTTTGCATATGTTGAACAGTGCTCTGTTAAATGATTCCATTCATTTTAGTTTGTTGCCGGTTTTTAGTTATTGCACACAACGTTCCGCGGACACGCGAAGTTGTGAAGCCAGCGAACAGAGTTGTTTCCGCTAAGGTAGAATTTATTCGTGAAAAGAGAGCTGAAGCAACTCAAAACCAACAATTTCTCGTGACCGCTGTTACTGGCTGGCCGAATTACTATTTGAGCGCAATAATTTTTTCCGCAATTTCATTACTAAATTCCATATCACTTCCTAAGCCCATATTTACAGTCGTTACTTTATCCAGATAATTGGCAATATCTATTTTTCCTGCGCCAGTGATTTTCAAATTATAAACTTGCGGAACATAGTCGTCGTATTCATTTCGCGAACCAATATTATTTATTCCAATTGGATCCCAATTAAACCAAAGAATCTCATCTATTTTTCGATATAATTTCTGCTGCTCTAAGGTCATGTTTATTGTTTTAGACTCACTATTTTTAACGGCTTGCCAGTAACGTCCCGCGCACAGGCGACG
>DLHP01000006.1:7487-11365 GCA_002483285.1 Flavobacterium sp. UBA7665 | reverse complement strand
CGTGAAAATAGAGCTGAAGCTACTGAAAACCAGCAATGATCGCTTGTGCGCTGTTATGCGGCGTTCTTAGTACTCATCATAAATAATGTTTGCTTTTTCTGAATCGATATTTATAGTGACTTTTCTCTCCAGCGGATATCCGTTTGTATAATAACCAAATGCTTGTCGTTTTATTTTATGATTTATGATATAGCTTAAAAAGTATGAACCGTCAGATTTGGGAATGTTAGTCATGTCAGATTCATATTTATAACTTTCTTTAGAATCAATCGAAACATATTTATCCAACTTACTAACGTTTGGTTCAATGAATAAGGAATCAATTTTAAAATTTGAGTTATTGACTATTTTAAATTCTACAACTGTTTTTTTACTACAATGAGTAAATGCAATTGGTAAAAAAACAAATAAGAATAATATAGGTTTCATAAAGGTTTTATCTAAGTTGATACGCTCGTTTTTGTAGAATGTCGCATAACGTTTCGCCGCCATGTCTAGTTGCGGCCAAGATAGCAGAGTATTTTCCGCTACTGTGAACGAAGTTAAGAAAATAGATGTTTCCGGCGACACGAATCCAGCAATTAGTCATGGCGGCTGTTACCAGCTGGCCTTATTAAAACTATTTATTATCCAACAACTTATTTTTTGTTGCAATTTCATCATGCAATAATTTTAGGTTCGCGTATTGAACATCTAAATTTTTAATATAATCTGTAATTGCATTTTCATGAATGAAAACTGTTTTTATTGCATTATGTTGCTCTTTGGAATATTCCTTTTCAGAAACCTGTTTTAACGTTTCAATATACTGTCTATTCGTTGCGTTTGAATCTCTAAATGCAGGTTTATCCCATGTGTCGGTTTTATTTAAAAAGCTTTCATATAGCATTTTAAATTCAGCGATAAAGTTGAGATTTCTTTCAAACTTTTCTATTAATTGTGTTCTCATGATAAGTGAATCTTGATCGTTTACGTTGGCGACAGGCTTGCTGGTAACGTTTCGCGGACACGCGAAGTTGCGAAGCAAGCGAAACGAGTACTTTCCGCTAAGATAGAATTTATTCGTGAAAATGGAGCGGAAGCTACTCAAAACCAGCAATTTCTCGTGACCGCTGTTACCTGCTGCCCGAATCACGCTATTGAAAGAATAAGAGTAATACCAATTAAGATTGAAATTGGAGAAATGAACTTAAGATAAGTTGGTTTTAAAATTTCTGCGCATTGATTAGAAAATCCATGATGAATTTTCCTTGGAATCAGTAAAATAGTTATTGACGAAAAGATTACAAAATAGCCAATCATTTTAAAAATAATTGGATAATGAGAATAGGGCGCATAAAGAACAAATGCGAAACCTGGAATCATTCGAGTCAATAATTCAGCGAAATTTATAAATCTTGTACTTCCTGCTTTTCTTATCGTATTTCGAACGGTTTCAGGTTTTAAAAACATAATAATTCCCGCCACAATGAAAAAGGCTCCAAAAAGTAACAAAGTATATTTTGAAAAAATTTCAATCATATTTTAACTATCTTCAATCAAGTTCTACTGTCGCTCGCGGGTTGCAGGTAACGTCCCGCGCATAGGCGACGTTGCGACCAGAGCGGAAACGAGTACTGTCCGCTAAGATAGAATTTATTCGTGAAAATAGAGTTGAAGCTACTCAAAACCAGCAATGTTCGTTTATGCGCCGTTAGCAGCAGTCGTTGTTAATTTTTTTCGAATATTTTGTTTATTTCGTTTATTTCGTTTACGTTTGCGTCATACATACATACATACATACATACATACATACACATGGAAACTTTAGAGCAAATAAAAAGACCCACAAAGTCTGAACAAAAAGCTGCAATTGATTCTTATAATGCGATAGCCGCTGCTATTGAGCATATAAGTTCTGAACAAACTGAAATTGAAATAGAAGAAACTAAAGAAAAAATTAAAATACCATCTAGGGCTTTAAAACTTTTAGGAGATATTTTAAAAGCAATGAGTGAAGGAAAACCTATTTCAATTGTTCCAATTGCTACAGAAGTTACAACTCAAAAAGCCGCTGAAATTTTAGGTTGCTCACGCCCACATTTGGTGAAACTATTGGAAGAAGGAAAAATTGAATTTACAAAAGTTGGAAAGCATAGAAGATTAAAATTCGAAGATGTTTTTACGTATAGACAGAAAATGAAAGAAGAGCAAAAGAAGCACATTATTGATATTATGAATTTTGATGAAGAAATAGGTTTGTATGATTCATAGCGTTAGATTCAAAGCTGTTTTAGATACCAATGTTATCTATCCAGTAATTATTAGAGATTTGTTATTTTGGTTTGCTCATTATGATCTATATACACCAAAATGGAGCGAGCATATATTTGATGAATGGAGAGATGTAATGAAGAGAAAAGGAGTTTCTGAAGAGACAGCTGTCAAAAGAGTAGAAGTTGCAAATAAGGCTTTTCCTGATGCGTTAGTTCAGAATTATGATGGGTTAATATCTGCTCTAACTTTGCCAGATCCAAAAGATTGTCACGTATTAGCCGCAGCGATAAAAACCAACGCAAATATAATAGTGACTAACAATATTAAAGATTTTCCAGAACAATATTTAGATTCATTTGGTCTTAAAGTTAAAACTGCCGATGACTTTCTTACAGATATAATTGATTTAAATCAAGAACGGGCGATTACTGCATTTAAAGAGATGGTACTTAATAAAAGAAATCCGGATTTAGATGAATATGAAGTATTAGATTTGCTCAGAAATAACGGATTGAATGCTACGGCTGATTATTTACACGCTTTCTTGTAGATTGCTGCTAACGTTCCCTTACTATGCGACGTTGCGTTCAAAGCGGAACGAGTATTTTCCGCTAAGATAGAATTTAATCGTGAAAATAGAGCTAAAGCCACTGAAAACCAGCAATGATCGCATAGTAAGTGTTGTAGGCAGTTAGTATTTGACTGGCTTGTGCAACATCCAGCCTAATTGTTTTCTTCGCCATTCTACGTTGTCATGTGCGTACATGTCATTGACAATATCTTCAACTGGTTTGGTTACAAATTGCGATCGATTTATATATCCTATTATCTCATTTGAGTATGTTACTTTATCGCCTCTTAAAAAATTGACACGAATTTTGGTTTTAAAATTACCATGATACTTTATTATCGCTGTCGCTAAGTAATGTTTAGGTTGAATTCGATAGTTAACGATTGATGCCGCAATACCACATTGTGGAGATTGATAAGTAAATTCAATTGGCTTCCATTTATTGTCTTTATCCAACGCTTCCTGTATTATTAAAATCGGAGTCATTCCAAAATACAAATCGCATTTTGAATAGTTGTAAATTAACACAGGAAAAGATTGTAAATATTTCTCTTTTATAGAATCCAACTGTTTAAAATACCTTGGATATAATTTTTTCTCATAATCAGGCTCGGAAATATCTGGCTCTGGCAAAGATCTTTCTTTTTCAGTTGGCAATGGGATTTTTCTGTAGACAAAACCTCGACTTGAAAAAGAGTATGAAGTGTCGATAATGACTTTTATGTTTTCTTTATCTTGATTTCCCGCATCATCCACTTTGACATTTTTCATGTTATAAAAATATCTCATCTCTTTTACATTGGAAATAGTCGTTGTATCATTAATGAAATTTACGGCTAACAAAGGTGCCTCACTTCTCAACATTACTTTTGAATCGATCGCTATAATAGAATTATGTTCTTCAACTTTTAATTGAGGCAAACTATTTTGCCTTTTCGAGCAGAAACAAAAAGCAAGCAAGATTGTTATTGAAAATATAAACTTCATTGTACCAATGTATTTGACGATTACGAGTTCACTAATTGCCTACAACGTTTCGCGGACACGTGAA
>DLHP01000006.1:3778-7473 GCA_002483285.1 Flavobacterium sp. UBA7665 | reverse complement strand
ACTGAGTTGTTTCCGCTAAGATAGAATTTCTACGTGAAAACCAAACACGACGGAACAGAGAACCAACAATTTCTCGTGACCGCTGTTATGTGCTGCCCAGAATTATTTATTTATTTTTTTAATTGCCTCCAGATACTGTTTTTTCACGCCATTGTTTTCTTCGTTATGACAAATTTTCTCAACGGCTGGTAACAATTCCTTATTGTGCTCGGTTTTTAATTTCAAAATTTCTCCTAATGCAAATGCAGTTGCCCATCGAACAACAGTTCCGCTGTGTTCAGAGTTCGCCAATAACCGATCTATAACTTTGTCAAGTTTTGTTGGAAATGACGCAGCAATATTTGCTATTACTTTAGCACTTTCCCATTTTATTCGCGGCGCTTTTTCATCCAACGCTTTTGTCATGAACGAAAGTAAAGCTTCATCAGCTATTTTTGGGTTTTGTCTAGTCGAAAATTCCATTGCTTCGATGCACGAGGCTTTTTCAGAATCTTTTGACTTTTCAGCGAAAACTATTAACTCATCCAATTGTATAGAACCTTCTAAAATCCAATTACTGATTTCTTGAACTTTTTCTTTAGTCTTTTTTGTCTTGTCATTTAAAAGTTGGTCTATCGTCATTATTCTCAATGTTTACTGAACTCGCGATTGGGTTGCACATAACGTTTCGCGGACACGCGAAGTTGCGAAGCCAGCGAACTGAGTTGTTTCCGCTAAGATAGAATTTATTCGTGAAAATGGAGCTGACGCAACTCAAATCCAGCAATTTCTCGTGACCGCTGTTATGGGCTGCCAACTCAATTTCGTAATTTTTTCCATCCAGAAATTTGATTTTTTTTGAGTTGCAAAAGGCAATAAAGCACTACAATGAAAAACAATCCTATGGCAGGCAACAAGCTTTCAGTTGAATATATACTGATTCCGACTGACAGTAATGAACTCGCGAGCAACACAAAAAAGGCCCATTTTCGCCAATTCAACAAAAACAATATTGCTAGAAAATCTATTGCAGTAAGTATCACAAAAAATGAATTTAGCATTGATGAATCTTCACTTAGAATTACGTCATTACTGATGTCAGAATCAAGATTTGACTTTACAATGAAAAAATCGGCTAGCAGGAAAAGTATTAGATAAATAGTGAGAAGAATATGTCGTTCTTTAAAATTCTGAGTTTGCTTTTCTGAGTTGATTATTATCATCTGCTTTTCTTTATTGTGAGACAATAGTTGATTTTGGTTGCCCATAACGTTTCGCCGCCATGTCTAGTTGCGGCCAAGATAGCAGAGTATTTTCCGCTAGTGTGAACGAAGTTAAGGAAATTGATGTTTCCGGCGCCACAAATGCAGCAATTAGTCATGGCGGCTGTTATGGGTAGTAGCAATAATAAAGTTGCACACGCTAAACATTTTTTTACATTTACAATAATACAACAATTCAATTTTTTAATCCGTGAAGGCAAACCTTTGGATTCAATATTTATAAAAAAGTTTGTTGCATTTGAATTCCTGAAGCGAATAATTTACTCATCGAATGAAATATTTTTTCTCTCTATTGCTACTCATTAGCATGCTCATCGCTACCGCCCAAGCACCATCCATCGAATGGCAAAAAGCCTTCGGCGGCGTATCAGCCGATATTTTTACCCAAGTCATCAAGACCGGTGATGGTGGATACCTTGTCGCAGGCGATTCAAGATCGGGTATTTCGGGCGAAAAAAATATGCCTTCTAAAGGTAGTTATGATTATTGGCTGCTCAAACTCTCTACCAGCGGCGGGATCGAATGGCAAAAATCTTTTGGAGGCTCAGAAGTAGAACGCTATTGCAAGATTATCCAAACCGCCGACGGAGGTTACCTGGTGGCTGGCGGTTCTGATTCTAACATCTCCGGTGACAAGACTGAGAATACGCATGGTTTCAACGATTATTGGGTTATTAAGCTCGATTCAGATGGAAACATTCAATGGCAGAATACTATTGGAGCAGATTATACTGATTTCCTGAGCACTGTAATCCAAGCCGCAGACGGCGGTTATCTGCTCGTAGGCGCTTCGGTATCCAATATTTCAGAGGATAAATCGGAAAACAACATTGGCTTACCCTACGGCTCGCCTTATATGAATGATTATGACTACTGGATCGTAAAAATCGATGCCCAGGGCAATAGACAATGGGACAACGTTATTGGCAGCAAGGTGGGCGATGGTGGTTTGGCGGTATTGAATACCAATGATGGCGGTTATCTTGTTGGTGGGATTTCCCGTTGCGACCCGACGGGAGACTACATCGGCGTAGGTAACGGAGGCGATGATTGCTGGATTCTTAAGTTAAGTGCCGGTGGCGAAATACTCTGGCAGAAAACCATTGGAGGAAGTGCTGATGAGTCCCTATATGCGATGGTCGATACAGCGGATGGTGGCTATTTGGTGCTATGTAAATCGGAATCAAATATTTCGGGAGACAAATCCGAAAATTCTAAAGGTCTCGATGACATTTGGCTGGTTAAGATTGACATTGATGGTAATGTGCTCTGGGATCATACTTTGGGCGGAAGCGGTAACGAATCGCCATACTCTTTAGTAAAGGATGGCTTGGATAACTTTTATATCGGCGCGGTTTCAAACTCGCCTATTTCCGGGAACAAGACCGAGGCATCGCGCGGTGATTTTGACTACTGGGTACTCAAGGTGGGGCCGACAGGTAATGTTATTTGGGACAAAACCATAGGTGGTGGGCAAGCTGAAGGCTATTGTTCTTTGATTTACAATAGCACAGATGACAGTATTATGGCAGGTGGCGCAAGCCTTTCATCTATTTCCGGCGATAAAACGGAAATAAACCGAGGGTCGTCTGATTACTGGTTGGTTAAGCTGGCTTCAGGTAGTTTGAACACCAATTGCTACAATTTTGAAAACACAATCCTTTACCCAAACCCTACGAGTGGAATGATTCACATTGAACTAGGAGAAGTAAACAATGTTGAAATAACTGTGTTGAATGTTTTAGGTCAAATTGTTCAAGAAGCCAAAGCTAACAATACTTCTAAAATAGATATTGATATTAAAGGAACCGCTGGAATCTACTTTTTAACTTTAAAGGATACAAATAATAAAGGAACTTTTAGGATAGTCAAAAAGTAATTCCCAGTTTAAGCAGTTGGGGTATTTTGTCACGTCACGGCTATTACCCATAACGTTTCGCCGCCATGTCTAGTTGCGGCCAAGATAGCAGAGTATTTTCCGCTACTGAGAACGAAGTTAATGAAATTGGAGTTTCCGGCGACACAAAACCAGCAATTAGTCATGGCGGCTGTTAGCGGTTCGTTGTAACTATCAAAGCCAAATAGCAACTTCTATTTTTTTTTCAACTTCGATGTTTTCTCTTTTTCTGACTTCGGCTTTCAGTGGCAACAAGTAAGTTTCATTTTTAGAATCAAACCATATTGCGGTTTTCCATTCAGTATTTCCAATTTTAGCTACCGCTTTCAATCTTCCCCAACCTTCTTCTTCGGATTTTAAAACACTTCTTATTTCTACTGACATTTCTTTTGGAAGTGAAACAAAATACCAACCTCCTGGCGAAGAGTGTTGCCATGATTTTTCTAAAAACTCATATTTTATTTTTCCAGTCAAAATCGATTCTATTTTCGGTAGTTTCTCCAACAATAACCGCTAACGTTTCGCCGCCATGTCTA
>DLHP01000006.1:2925-3710 GCA_002483285.1 Flavobacterium sp. UBA7665 | reverse complement strand
CAATTAGTCATGGCGGCTGTTAGCAGATGCCAAATTAATTCTTAATACATCTAACAGATTGTCCAGACCATTTTTCAAAGTCATCCTCATAAATTCCATTTTGTGAACCGTATATGATAATTGATAACGCATTTTGAGGGTAAATACTTGAATTTGTAGAAGTCCAAAAATAACATTCTGTGGTTAAATTGAAATCTCCGTCGAATTCAAACCTACCGCCACCTGGCAAACTTGAAAATCCTGTACTATTGGTGGAAATTGCTCCATTTTGTAAATACCATAATGTTGTTGCTCTAATTGAAGTCGCATTATATCCTACGGACTCTCGCAACGTGGTCCATTCTGAAATTGAAGGTATATGCCAGCCTAGAGGAGCTAAACCTCTTGGGTCGGTCACCGCATAAAAGTTGTAAAGTTTACCATAAATGTTTCCATTGGCAGGATCATTGTCGTAATAGCACCAAGCTCCAGTAGTTGCTTGAGCGAAAGCAAATCGATTTTTAATTTCGGGAATCACATCTCCATTTCTATATTTAGTGACATTCAAATTTTTTGTTTTCCAAATTTGATTTCCTATTTGTACCTGGTCAACACTAATTGGAATACTTGGCCTAGATAAATTTGTGTTTTTTGTAACTTGTTTTAAATTAATTTCGTCTGAACAAGACGAAACAATAAAAAAGACTGAACAAATGTAAAAAAGCGTTTTATTTTTGAAGGTTTTCATAATTGATGGATAATTTTACGGTTTGTAGGTCTTGGTTTCTGCTAACGTTTCGCGGACA
>DLHP01000006.1:0-2848 GCA_002483285.1 Flavobacterium sp. UBA7665 | reverse complement strand
CAATTTCTCGTGACCGCTGTTAGTAGCCGTTTATATAATTGTATAATGAGATTTCCACCTATTTCTTGGACGAAGATTCACAAGTAATATGTAATCATTTAAAAGTCTAAGTCTAGGTTCTGATCTTGCTATTATTCCCGTCTTAAAAGTTAATCTACCATCAATGATATTATAACAAGAAGCGAAGAAATCTTTTGCCGGTTGAGGCCACGCAGCTCCATGACCATGCTCACATTCCAAAAATTTCCTAACGCAAAAAATAACTAAATCAGAAATTTGAATCATTGGATTTTTTGTAGAATCTATTGGATAACTAAACTCAACAACCCGCTTAACTCTATGCGTTGCCACTGTCAAAAATCTTCGGTCATGGAGTATAATTTCAATGTCAGCATGATGATTTTCCTTCTTATCCAAAATCATTAATCCTCTTGCTGAACTACCTAATTTTCGTTTAATGTGGTTATTAAATTGTGTTATTAAATAATCAAAACCCAATAAGTAAGGAGATTTTGTATCAAAGGCTGTAGCAACCGCGCACGCGTTCGCATGTATCAAAGGCTTTGAAAAAGCAATTACATGAACATTATGCGTATGTTCTACAAGGATATTCAGAATGTCAAATGCTAATTGATTTCTAAGAGCTCGAGCATGTCCTGCAAAATGACCATTGCCATTGGGTGACAATAGTTCGTGAGCATGTAATTCAAAATTTGCAGGAACTGCGCCCCCAAAATATCTATCTATAATTGTTACAAATTTTTGTTGAGTTGGATTCCATTTTTCGTCACTAACGGTTAATCCGCCCATAACAAAAATAGGTTGTTCTATATTTAATAAGTCATTTCCTGTGTCACCAGTTTCGTCAATATATAAGAAGTGCATAATTTTTATTTTTATGAAAGTTAATTGTGAATTTAATGACTTTCTTGTAGTTGGGATTACGGTTTCCCATAAATGGCTACTAACGTTTCGCGCATAGACCTTGTGGCGGCGAAGCGAGCTGAGTTGTCTCGGCTAAGATAATGTTTTTCGTGAAAAATAGAGTTCAAGCAACTGAAAACCAGCCATAAGTTTTATGCGCTGTTACCGGATGGCGCTGTATTCCATTGTTACTAAATTAGTGTTTAAATTTTAGTTCCTCGCTTTTCTATGAGCTTTATAATCAGGAAGATTATAATTAAAATTACTATGAAAGTTAAGAAGCCAATATTATCACCATATTGTTTACCAATAAAATCACTAAAGAGTCGTATCAGAAACATCATCAATCCAATCACTAGCATAGCGGGAATAAGAACTCTTAGAAATTTCAAAGTCCAATTAAAAGCAAAACTCATATTTTTGGAATATAGCCACATGATCAAGAAAATTAGAACAAATAGTAAAATTGAAATAGTTAATATGGTTAATATTAATGTCATATAGTCTTATTTATTGCTATTGTTAATGCGCTTTCCGGTAACGTTTCGCCGCCATGTCTAGTTGCGGCCAAGATAGCAGAGTATTTTCCGCTATTGTGAACGAAGTTAAGAAAATAGATGTTTCCGGTGACACAAATACAGCAATTAGTCATGGCGGCTGTTATAAGCTGTTTTTCTTATTTACTATAAATGACTAATCTTATTTCATTTGTATGCATTGCCAAATATGCGTTCATATTTGAAGATTTCCATTGACAATATGAATCCAATGATAAGTAACAACCTGGTTCCAATTGCGGTTTGAATGATTTTCCTAATTTGTTGGTTAATTGATTTTTAAGTGAGTTATATTTTTCTAGCAAAATTTTATTATGAGGCGATTTTGCGTATAGTGTATCCTGTGAGATGCGATTTTTTCCCCAAGCATAAAAGACAACTTTTATTGAACTATCTTTTGCTGTATAGAAATAATCGCTTTCTAAATATAAGTCCTTGTCCTTTCTTTCAAAAACCCTAGGATTGGCGAGCTTGTATTTAAACTTATTTGGATAATAGTCTTCTCCAAGTCCAAAAGTATTGTTGTAAAATCTTTCTTTTGACCCTTTTTCTTTTTCAAATAAAATTACTTCATCCAATTTTAAACTATCGAATGATTTGCGATGTTGAAAAATATAATTATTATCTTCTTTATCACATGAAAATGCGACCATAAAAAAGATGAGCATTATGAATTTCAGGTTTCTCATAAAATAGCTTATAACGTTTCGCCGCCATGTCTAGTTGCGGCCAAAATAGCAGAGTATTCTCCGCTAGTGTGAACGAAGTTAAGGAAAATGGAGTTTCCGGCGACACGAAAACAGCAATTAGTCATGGCGGCTGTTAGCTGCCGTTACTTTATTTTTACAATTTCACAATCGGTAATAAAGTCGGCAAAATTTGAACTAAGTCTTAAGAATATTTTCGTGCCTTCTATTTTTAAAATCTCAGCCTTCACAGTATCTGTTGGTTTACTATTAGGATAAGTTTCTCCTTTAATAACTTTTTTATTTTGAAGTTCATAGTGACAATCGTCAGTCCAGACAATATCATATTTTGCCTGAAATCCCATGAACTCATTTGTTTCAATTTGAGAATTTTCAGTTCGTTCAATTTTTGTAATTCCATACTCCTTTGAATCAAGTTCGAAGGTACCAATATGGGCAGTATTGCACTTTGAAGTTTGAGCATTTATATTGAGGCTAAACAAAAAAGCGATAGTAGTAAAGATTTTAATCATTGTATGTTCATTTAGGTTTTTCTATTCGGTTCGGTAATGGCAGCTAACGTTTCGCGGACACGCGAAGTTGCGAAGCCAGCGAACTGAGTTGTTTCCGCTAAGATAGGATTTATTCGTGAAAATGGAGCTGAAGCTACTCAAAACCAGC
>DLHP01000042.1:61004-88537 GCA_002483285.1 Flavobacterium sp. UBA7665 | reverse complement strand
TCGCGGCAGCGACGCGTTAGGGATGGCAGCGATATCCTTTTGTGCAGCGCAGCGAAACAAAAGATATAGCGAACAGCCCGGCCAGGGCCGAGCGTAAAGAAACAGTCCAGTGGACTGTTTTAGCGAGGAGCCAGCAGGTGCGCAGGCCGGTGCGAAAGGCAACGCCCACCCGAGGCGCAGCCGAACTGTTGGAGCGCAGCGGAAAAAAAACATTTTCAAAATAATTCATCATTCCTATTTCATAACTGAGTTTTATTTTTACCTTTGCAACCGAATTAGGAAAACCCCAATTCATACATAATAATCATTTAAACAATATTAGCATGTACTTAACTTCAGAAGTAAAAGCTGAGATCTTCGCTAAACACGGAGGAGACGCAACAAACACCGGCAAATCAGAAAGCCAGATTGCTTTGTTCACATTTAGGATCAATCACTTGACCGAGCACTTGAAAAAAAATCGTCACGATTACAACACCGAGCGTTCACTAGTGAAACTGGTAGGTAAAAGAAGAAGCCTTCTTGACTACCTCAAGAAAACGGAAATCAACAGATACCGTGAGATCATTAAAGAATTGAATATCAGAAAATAATCAATCGGAAAAGAGGTGCTCACGCGCCTCTTTTTTTTTGTATATATTGCAGAAAAAAGTTTAGTTTTTCATTGGGTACACAACAACTACAACAACTACAACACAACTACCCATTGTTTAATTAAAAGCATTAAATTTTATGATTCCACAATTATTTGTAGAAAGCATCGATTTAGGTGATGGCAGAAGCATCACAATCGAGACAGGGCGTTTGGCCAAACAAGCCGACGGTTCTGTAGTAGTCAGAATTGGAAAAACTGTAATTTTAGGAACAGTAGTATCCGCAAGAAAAGCCACACCTGGTGTTGACTTTTTACCATTAACGGTAGATTACCGTGAAAAATTTGCAGCAGCGGGTCGTTTCCCAGGCGGTTTCTTTAAAAGAGAAGCGCGTCCGAGCGACAATGAGGTTTTGACCATGAGATTAGTTGACCGCGTTTTGCGTCCGCTTTTCCCAAGCGATTACCACGCAGAGGTTCAAGTGATGATCCAACTCATGTCTCATGACGATGATGTGATGCCTGATGCATTGGCAGGTTTGGCCGCTTCGGCAGCGCTTGCTTTGTCTGACATTCCTTTTGAAACTTTGATTTCTGAAGCCCGTGTTGGACGTATCGATGGAAAATTCATCATCAACCCATCACGCGCCCAATTGGAATTGTCGGATATCGACATGATGATTGGTGCCTCGACCGATTCTATCGCGATGGTAGAAGGCGAAATGAAAGAGATTTCAGAAAAAGAGATGGTAGAAGCCATCAAATTTGCGCACGAACACATCAAAAACCAGATTGCTGCGCAAGAGCGTTTGCAGGCTGCTTTTGGTAAAAAAGAAATTCGCGAATACGATCAGGACAGAACCGACGCAGACATCCACGCTAAAGTACGTGCCGCAGCTTATGACAAAATCTACGCGATTGCGAGCAAAGGTTCGGCCAAACAAGAGCGTTCGGCTGCATTCGACGCGGTAAAAGAAGAAGTGAAAGCTTTGTTTACCGAAGAAGAATTGGCTGAAAACGGCGATTTGGTTTCTAAATATTTCAAAGACGTCAATAAAGAAGCCGTTCGTAACGTGACCTTAGATTTGGGAACACGTCTTGACGGAAGAAAAACCACCGAAATACGCCCAATCTGGTGCGAAGTAGATTATTTGCCATCGGTTCACGGTTCGGCGTTGTTTACACGTGGTGAAACACAAGCTTTAGCCACAGCGACACTTGGAACTTCACGCGAAGCCAACCAAATCGACTCGCCATCAGAACAAGGAGAAGAAAAATTCTACTTACATTATAATTTCCCACCATTTTCTACAGGAGAAGCGCGTCCATTGAGAGGTACTTCACGTAGAGAAGTTGGTCACGGAAACTTGGCACAACGCGCACTTAAAAACATGATTCCTGCAGAGAACCCTTACACAATCCGCGTGGTTTCTGAAGTATTGGAGTCAAACGGTTCATCATCTATGGCAACGGTTTGCGCCGGAACTTTGGCTTTGATGGACGCCGGTGTACAAATGATCCGTCCGGTTTCAGGAATCGCGATGGGATTGATTACCGATGGAGAGCGTTTCGCCGTATTGTCTGATATCTTGGGTGACGAAGATCACTTGGGAGACATGGACTTTAAGGTAACCGGAACTTCAGAAGGAATTACCGCTTGCCAAATGGACATCAAAATCGACGGATTGAAATACGAAATCATGGAGCAGGCTTTGGCCCAGGCGCGTGAAGGTCGTTTGCACATCCTCGGGAAATTGGTCGACACTTTGGCTACACCAAGAGAAGACGTGAAAGACCACGCTCCGAAAATCATCATGCGTACCATTCCTGGTGCGTTCATTGGTGCGCTTATCGGACCTGGTGGAAAAGTGATCCAGGAATTGCAAAAAGCAACCGGAACCACTATCGTGATCAACGAAGTCAACGAAGAAGGTGTGGTTGAAATCCTCGGAACCGATCCTGCAGGAATTGCAGCGGTATTGGCGAAAATCGACTCGATCATCTTCAAGCCAACTGTTGGTGAAACTTACGAAGTTAAAGTTATCAAATTACTCGACTTTGGAGCGGTGGTAGAATACATCGACGCGCCAGGAAACGAAGTATTGCTTCACGTATCAGAATTGGATTGGGCGCGTACAGAAAACGTAACCGATGTAGTAAACATGGGCGACGTATTCAATGTGAAATATTTGGGAATCGATCCTAAAACCCGCAAGGAAAAAGTATCGAGAAAAGCCTTGATGCCAAGACCTCCAAGAGATGAAAATGCGCCTCGCGAAGACCGCGGCCCACGTCCTGAAAGACGCGATGACCGTGGCCCTAGAAGAGACGACCGACGCGACAACCGCGGCCCACGTCCTGAAAGACGTGACGATGACCGTGCGCCACGCGCCGAAAATAACGACGAGACAAAAGAGGCTCCGCAAGAGTAAACTTAAAATCGTTTAACAAGTAGAAATCCGGTCATTCATTTGTCCGGATTTTTTTGTTTTTATTTCGGTAGTTTGTTAAAGTAGCCAAGGCCACCATCTTTTTGTAGTCTTTTATTTATCTTTAGCAAAATTGTGCATCATGAAACTACGAACTATGGTTTTTTTACTGCTGTCGCTCGGTCTTGGATTTTCCCTAAAAGCCCAGCAAAGCCAGTCCCTGTACAGCTATTTTGACCGTTCGGTAGGTCTGAAAAACCTGGGCATCAACAACGGCCCGATACACCAAAATCCGTTTAGGGTTTCAGACCAGTCGCACCGCTACTATGGCAATGACAAATACATATTGGGCGATGTTATTTATGACGGACAACCTTACGCAGACGAAAACCTCAAATACGACATTTTCAAGGATGTGCTTGTAGTAAAAATCAACGATCCCAACAATTTGCTTGGAATCGACCTGATCAATGCAAAAACCGAGTCCTTTGTGTTAGACCAAAAGACATTCGTGAACCTCGACCGGCTTGCTAAAAAGCCCGGTTTCGTAAAAGGTTATTATGAGATTTACCGTCCTGAATCGCCGATTGCTCTCTATATCAAATACCGCAAAGACCAAATTGAGGTATTGCGCAGCGACGGCCTTTTCTACAAATACCAAAACGCTTTCGACTTTGTGATAGCGTACCAGGGCAATTTTCACAAAATCAATGATGAACGCGACCTGGCCCGCATTTTTCCCAGCCATGACAGCGCTATCCGTGACTACGCTTACGTAAACCGCGACACACAACTTTCTAACCCTCCGCAATTCATGAAAATTATGGCCGATTATGTTAACAACCTGATCCAAAAAGACACTAAGTAAACATGAAGAAATGGCTATCCCTTTTGGTATTGGTTGCGACGCAATGGTGTTACGCTCAGGAAAACTACCGGCTCTCGGTAGAATTCAATGCCGTATCGCGCAAAAGTGCGGTCCTCAAAATAGAACAACTTTCGGGCTATCGATTTTACTTTGACGAGCAATGGCTGGACGCCGACAAAAGCCTGATTTCCGGGAATTACGCCAATATAACGCTGCCGTCATTACTCGAATCGGTTTTTAACAATACCCCGATCAACTTCTTTATCGACGGGAAAAAAGTAATCCTCACCAACAACAACCTCATATACAACAAACTTCCAGACGACTATTTTGGTAAAGCGACGACCGTCACCACAGACGACGAAACCGACAAACCCGTATTTTACCAACAATTCGACTCGATCAGCGCGTCCAAACGCAACAATACCATCACGCTCGTGGGCAAGCAAACCCAGAAAACCGAGAAAAAACTATACACGCTTTCGGGCACCATCAAAAATGAAAAGACCGGCGAACCGATTGCCAACATTACTGTGCGCGCCAAAAACAAAAACTACAGTACCGTAACCGACAAGGATGGGCATTTTGAACTGCAATTGCCCTCAGGACTCAACACCGTCGAAACCGCATCGGCGAGCCATACCCAAGTGAGCCGCAATGTCATGGTGTACAGCAACGGCCAGCTCGATTTTGAAGTCAACGAACGCATCAACCAACTCAAAGAAGTGGTCGTGCGCGGTAAAAAAAGCCAGACCATACGCACCGCCGTAACAGGAGTCACTACCATTGACGCCGAAGGCATTAAAAACATCCCGCTGGTTTTTGGTGAGCGCGACATTTTAAAGGTCGCCATTTCAATCCCGGGAATCAAAACCGCTGGCGAAGGTTCGGCGGGGTTCAACGTACGCGGCGGAAAAGAAGACCAGAACTTGATCCTGCTCGACAACGCGCTATTGTACAATCCCGCGCATTTCTTTGGGTTCTTTTCGGCACTCAACCCTTACACGACCAAGAAAGTCGACATTTACAAAGGCAGCATCCCAGCCGAATTCGGTGGGCGTTTGTCATCGGTTTTTGACATCACGACCAAAAATGCCAGTTTCGACAAATTCAACGGCGAAGGTGGCGTGGGACCAGTGACGAGTAATATCGCGCTTGGAATTCCGGTCATTAAAGGCCAATCGAGCTTGCTTCTCGGCGGAAGGGCTACTTATTCTGAGTGGATCTTAAAATCGCTCGACGAAGAGTCGCTCAAAAACAGCCAGGCCAAGTTTTACGACGGGATTGTCAAGTACACGCACAAAATCGGCAAGAACAACACCATCGAGGCCACCGGTTATTACAGCCGCGACGCGTTTTCAATCTCTTCGGATTCGCTCTACAAATACAGCAACCGCTTGGTTTCGCTCAAATGGGACCACAGTTTCAATGAAAAAAGCAAGGCTGCGCTGATCTTCACCAACAGCGAATACCAATTCAATATCGATTACCGATCAGACAACCTGAACGCTTTTGATTTTGGCTACAAGATTGCCGAAACCCAGGCGATGCTCAAAATGAGTTACCAATGGAACAAAAAGCACAAACTGACTTACGGGATTTCGAGCAAATTATACGGTATCGATCCCGGTGATTTCGAGCCCAAAAACAGCGCATCGCCATTGAATCCCGTGCATATTGAAAGAGAACGCGGGCTTGAATCGGCGGTATATCTTGCCAACAGTTTTAAAGTAAATGACCGACTGCTCGTTGATTACGGACTGCGCTATTCTTACTTTGCTGCCCTGGGCGAATCCAACCAACGGATTTACCAACCCAATGTGCCGCTCAACGACGCCACGGTAACCGAGGTCAAGACGTACAAAAACAATGAAACCATCCAATCCTACGGCGGGCTCGAACCGCGCATCGCCGCTCGTTTTTTCCTCACCGAGGACTTCTCGGTCAAGGCGGGTTATGACAAATCTTTTCAATACATCCATTTGTTGTCGAGCAATACCACGCAATCGCCAACCGACACCTGGAAATTATCAGACCTGAATGTGAAGCCACAAAGCGCCCAGCAATTTTCGTTGGGTTTGTATAAGAACCTGCAGGATGACATTTATGAAGTGAGCGTGGAGGGTTATTACAAGAAATCGAAAAATATCCTTGACTATAAAGTGGGCGCCGAACTGCTACTCAATGAAAATGTCGAGACGCAACTGCTGCAAGGTGAAGGCAAAGCCTACGGGATTGAGTTGCTCGTCAAGAAACAAATCGGCAGGCTCAATGGCTGGATCGGCTACACGTATTCGCGCACCTTCCTTAAACTCGACAGCAAATTCAGCGAAGAAAAAGTCAACAACGGCGAATACTTTGCAGCCAATTTTGACAAGCCGCACGATTTTAGCGCCGTGCTGAATTACCGTTTCACCAAACGCTACAGCCTGTCTACGAATTTTATTTACCAGACCGGCAGACCCATCACCTACCCGATTGGGAAATACGTTTTTGGCGGTGCCGAATACACTTTATACAGCGACCGGAACCGCTTCCGGATTCCTGACTATTACCGACTTGACATTGGGATCAACATCGAAGGCAACCACAAAATCAAGAAATTCGCGCACAGCTTCTGGAACATCTCGATATACAATGTTTTGGGAAGGAACAACCCCTACTCTATTTATTTCGTTACCGAAAACGGTCGTGTAAAAGCGTACAAAACCTCAATCTTTTCTATTCCGGTACCCACCGTAACTTATAATTTCAAATTTTGATGCGCCGCTTATATCCAAATATTATCCTATTGTTGCTACTTGGCGTAGTGTTGTCGGGCTGTACAGAGCCTTATGCCTTACAGACCAATACTTTTGAAAGCGCGTTGGTGGTCGAGGCTACGCTCACCAATGAAGTCAAAAACCAGCAAATTAAAATTACACGAACCTACCGACTTGAAACCGGAGCGCCTACGGCAGAAACCGGTGCCGAGGTCAATGTGACTGACAGCGAAGGCAATACCTATACTTTTGCAGAATCCAACGGTGTATATATTTCAACCAATCCGTTTGAGGCCGTTGCAGGCAAGACGTACCGGCTCAATATCGTGACGCGTGAGGGCAAGACGTACACTTCTACTGCAGAATCATTGACGCCGGTTAACCCCATGCAACAAGTCACGGCCAGCGTTCAGGAGAAAGACGGCCAGCGCGGTGCGAGCATCAATGTGTCTGCGTTTGACCCATCGGGAAATTCCCAATATTACCGCTACGAATATGCCGAAACCTACAAAATCATTGCACCCGAATGGGACGACGAGCGCACCATACTTGCGCCATTCGTCCCCGGTGAGCCGCAAGGCATCCTGATTATCCCCAGAGAAGGCGAAACCAAAATCTGTTACAACACCCAAAACTCAAACGACATCATCCAGACCACGACGGTGGGGCAAAACGAGGACCGTGTAAATTTTCAAGTGCGTTTTATCAGCAACAAAAACTACATCATCTCGCACCGGTACAGTATATTGGTACGCCAGTATGTGCAAAATCTTGCCGCTTACACGTTTTATAAGACGCTCAAAAAAATCTCGGGCAATGGCAGCCTGTTGTCGCAAACACAACCCGGTTTCTTTTTTGGCAATTTGCGTTGTGAAGACAATCCGGCAGAGAAAGTCATTGGCTTTTTCGAAGTGGCGTCGGTGTCGTCGCAGCGGATTTTTTTCAACTACGCCGATTTATTCCCCGGGGAAAACCTGCCGCCTTATATCGCCGATTGCAAAATCAGGGAATTTAAGAATTGTTTTGATACTTTCGATCCTGAGTGCAAAGGCGCCGCTTTGATTTCGGTGATCGGATCCAATGATCTTTTATATGTTGATAGCGATGGTTCGCAAACCTTTTTTTTTATGGTAAAACCTCCGTGTGGCGACTGCACGACCTTTGCCTCGAACATAAGACCCGACTTTTGGATTGACTGATTATGATACTAAAACCATTATCCCTGTTTGTCCTTGCCATTGCCGCAATGCTGGTTTGTAGCTGTACCGAGCAGTACGCGTTGCAAACCAATACCTTCGACGAGGCGCTCGTGGTGCAAGCCACCCTCACCAATGAGCTCAAGCAGCAGGAAATAAAGATTTCACGCACGTTTCGGTTCGAGCAGGCCAATCCCGTGTTTGAAACCGGCGCAACGGTAACCGTTACCGACAACTCCGGCAATGTCTATGCTTTTGAACCAAGCGACGCAAAATACGTGTCATCTATACCATTCCAGGCAGTAGATGGAAAAACCTATCGCCTGAATATCACGACAGCCGATGGAAAATCCTACAGCTCATCGGGAGAAAACCTCACAGCAGTCAACGAAATGCAAAGTGTGGTCCCTACGGTTCAGGTGAAAAATGGTGAAAAAGGCGTGGCCATCATCGTCAACAGTTATGACCCCCAAGCCAATTCTAAATATTACCGTTACGAATACGAGGAAACCTATAAAATCATCGCGCCCCAATGGAGTCCCGAAAAGGCCATCCTACTCCCACCGCTCGAAGGCAACACCTACGAAGAAATCGGTGTCGTCCCAAAGGGTCCGGGAGAGACCAGAACCTGTTACAGCACCGTGAACTCAAATGAAATTATCCAGACATCGACCGTGGGGCTCAACGAGGATCGGGTGAATTTCTCGGTGCGGTTTATCAGTAGTGAAAATCCGATCGTGATGCACCGTTATAGCATATTGGTGAAACAGTACGTACAAAGTCTTGCGGCACACACCTTTTATAAAACATTGAAACAACTGTCGGGAAATGGCAGCATCCTGTCGCAAACCCAACCAGGATTTTTTTACGGCAACCTCAAATGCGACACCAATCCGAATGAAAAAGTGATCGGTCTTTTTGAGGTGACATCGGTTTCGTCCAAACGGATTTTTTTCAACTTTACCGATTTATTTCCCGACGATCCGACGCCGCCTTATTTTACAAACTGCGAATTGAAACTTTACGGCTTTTGCTTCATTCCCGAAAACCCCGAATGCAAGGGCACCGCGCTTATTTTTGCGATACGCGCCAACGATTTACTGTATGCGGGTAACTATTATAATTTTGAGGGCGGATACGAAGTATACCAAATGGTTCCTCCAATCTGCGGTGACTGCACAAAATTTTCGTCTAACATAATTCCTTCATTTTGGATCGATTAAAACAACTCGCAATCGGAATCGCCATGGTGGTTTCTGTAGTGGCCAATGCCCAAAAGAGCAAGGCGGCAACTGTAACCACAGCAGCCACAACGCAAACCCGCGAAATTATATTTGTACATACCAACACTACCACTTTTGTAATTGGCGAAACCTTATACTGCAAAATATACGCACGCAACCGCGCCGACTACACGCCCAGTGAGGTAAGCCGTATTGCCTATATCGCCCTGGTCGACAACAGCCACAAAAGCGTATTCAAACAAAAAGTAGCATTGGAGCATGGGGTTGGGCAAGGCGATTTCTTTATCCCGACCACGCTCAAAACCGGTAACTATAAACTGCTGGCTTATACCAGATGGACGCAGAATCAATCCGATTTTGCTTATGCCGTAGACCTATCAATCGTCAACCCGTTCCAGCCGCTCGACAAAAACGGAATCGTTTCAATCGCTGCCCGGGACACGATTGCCGTAACCAACGATTGGTTTACTATTTCTCCCAATAAAAAATCGTATGAACCGCGCGAAAAAGTAGTCCTGAACATCAAAACATTGCAACAAACGGCCAAAGGGAATTTCTCGTTGTCGGTTCGCAAGATTGACAATCTTCCTGTAAAAAATCAGCCCGGTGCAGTTACTTTTCTTTCTGTCGAATCCAAAAAAGACAAAGGCTCTTTTTTGTTGAATCATGTGCCTGAATTGCGCGGCGAATTGTTATCGGGCAGCATCACTTCGAAAAAAGGGAACCAGGACCTCAACCACAAGGCCGTTGCGCTGTCGATTACCGGAAAATCGTTTGCGGTAAAAATCGCCGAAACCGATCGCCAAGGCAAGTTTAGCTTTGTACTCGACCCAAAACCCAATCTTGGCCAAATGACCATTCAGGTTATGGATGACGCACGTCAGGATTTTTCGATTCAGGTTGATGAAGCGCCCCAGCCCGACTGGTCGACTTTGCAATTTGAACCAGAATTTCCGTTAGATCCGGGACTTCAACCTGCCATCGAATCGCGGGCGGTGGCCAGCCAGGTTGAGAATGCCTATTACGCCCAAAAGAAAGACAGCATTACCGAGAATGCGCAATCGGAGCCGTTCTTTGGTTCTATTCAAAAGGAATACGTACTGGATGATTACACCCGATTCCCCTCGATGAAAGAAACCATTACCGAAGTACTCCAGGAATTGTACTTTATTAAAAAAGACGGGAAATACACCGTCAACCTGCGCAATTATGCCACCAACAACGAAGGGTTTGGCTACCCGCTACTACTCGTAGACGGGCTTGTTATCCAGGACGCCAATGAACTTTTTGATTATAATCCCGAGAACATCTACAAAGTGAGTATCGTGAACCAACCTTATGTGTATGGCCCAAAAACATTTAGTGGCGTGATCAACATCGGCACCAAAAACCAGGATTACCAAACCGCTGCCAAAGGTGATTTTATTAAAAAAATCGATAGCCAGAGACCGCTCAATCGCAAGTTCTATTTCCGTCCCGATTATGCGCTCAAGGCAGATACACGCATTCCTGATTACCGGTATCAGTTGTTATGGGAACCGTCGCTCACGTTAGAACCATCGAATACCGAACTCGCGTTTTACACCTCAGACCTTACCGGGAAATTTGAAATCGTACTCGAAGGCTTTACCGATAAGGGACTGCCGGTTTCTATAAAAGAATTTATAGAAGTAAAATAAATCGATACGCAACCTTATTTGCATTTTCAGACTTTAGGTTAAATCCTATAAAAATCTGAAAATGAAAAAACTCCATTCCTATCTAAATTTCGCCGCAGCGTTATTACTCGTGACAGTATCGAGCAGTTGTTCGTCGTCTGATGACGATATCCCAACAGTCGCTGTGCCAAAAACCTGGTCATCGGTGGCGCCGGGTCATTTCCATACCATGGCTGTACGTTCGGATGGTACTTTATGGACCTGGGGATTGCGCTCCAATTCCAGAATCGGGCTCACACCCATCAGAAAAGATAGTATTCCAACCCGCGTGGGTGATGCCTCAGACTGGGTGGCCGTTTGTTCGGGCGAAAACCACACGATTGCGCTCAAATCCAACGGGACACTTTGGGGCATTGGTGCAAACAACTGGGCGCAACTCGGTAGCGGTAGCGATGGACTCTACCGCGTCACGCCAACGCAAATCGGCACCGACCGCGATTGGCAGTACTTTGCAACGGGCAACGACAATGGAGTAATCATTAAAAGCAACGGCCAAATCTACACTTGGGGCAGCTACAATTATCCCGAATGGAACCAAGGCTTTTTCATTGACGACCATCCGGTAATGGTGGGCAATCTTACCGGCATTGTAAAATTCGCGGCCGGTGGCGTCCACAATCTGGCGGTCAAGGCCGATGGTAGCTTATGGGGTTGGGGCCGTAACGCTTGGGGCGAGTTGGGTAACGGAACACCCACCGAAAGCATGCAGGCAACACCGATGCGCATAGGGACAGGCAATGATTGGACATCGGTAGCTGCGGGTCGTTACCATTCATTTGGGCTTCAGTCGAACGGGACACTTTGGGCTTGGGGCAATAATGCTTTCGGGCAACTCGGCATCGGGCCTGGAAGTTCCTATACACCCACGCAAATCGGAACCGAAAACAACTGGAAAGCGGTGGCCGCCGGAATCACTTATGGCATTGCGTTAAAAAACGATGGCTCGATATGGAGCTGGGGCAGCAATTATTTTGGGCAATTGGGCGATGGCACGCAGACCGATAAAAACAGTCCGGTTCAGGTGGGCGATGCGCGCAATTGGGTTGCGTTGTTTGGCGGCTATACCAATACCTTCGCCAAAAAGGCCGATGGTACACTTTGGGCCTGGGGCAACAACGACAATGGCCAACTCGGGATTGGTTCTACAAATAACACTTCGGTGCCTGTTTTGGTCAATTGTCCGCAATTGTAAAAAAAGTTTAGTATCGGACGCAACCTTTTTGAAACCCGCCGACTATCCATTAAACGCTGAAACTTTGCTCTTATGAAAAAGCTATCCTTGATACTCTCAGTATTTTTTGCCTTCCTGTTGACAGCCTGTTCGTCTGATGATGCGCCTACAGCGATAACACCGGTTTTACTGCCGCCGATGACCTGGGAAACGGTTTCGGCCGGGGAAGAACACACGGCTGCCATCCGCTCCGACGGTTCACTCTGGACTTGGGGATCGAATGAATGGGGACAACTCGGCAACGGCAATTACCTCGATGGCGGAATCCCACAGCGCATCGGCACCGACACCAACTGGAAATCGATTTCCTGCGGACGCAACCACGTCATCGCACTAAAAACCAATGGCACGATTTGGGCTTGGGGCGCCAACGATTACAAACAATTGGGAACGGGAGTGGTAGCCAATTCGGTGAATCATCCGGTGCAAATCGGGTCGGGTTCGGATTGGACGATGATTGCCTCGAAAAACAACCATACCATCGCAGTAAAATCAAATGGCACCACCTGGAACTGGGGAAATTACAATTACAATCCGGGCTACGATAACGGGAATCCGCTTCCGATGATCCCAACGCCGACACAAATTGCAAGTGGCGACTGGCAGGCGATAAGCGCCAGCGACGCGAGCAACCTACTTGTGAAATCCGATGGCACTTTATGGGGAAACGGACGCAATGCCCTCTTCGAACTGGCCCATGTGGTCGATGAGCGCTACCACGTCCTGTATGAAACGCCCATTCAAATAAGCACAGAAAGCAACTGGAAAACCGTCAATGCCGGCCATTATCATGTAATCGCAACCAAAACCGACGGCACGATCTGGTCATGGGGTTGGGTTGCGCTGGGTTTGGGCAGCAACACGATTTATGGGATTCCAAAACAAATCGGAACCGATAACAATTGGCGTTATGCAGCCAACGGCATTGCGCATTCTATGGCCATTCGCACCGATGGTACCATTTGGTCCTGGGGAAGTAATTCGTTTGGGCAGTTGGGCAGTGGCGCTATGACTACGGCTTCAATTCAGACTCCGGAGCAAATCGGGACTTACTCGGATTGGGTTGCCCTTTATGCGGGACACCAGTCTTCGTTCGGTAAAAAAACCGACGGTAGCTTATGGGCTTGGGGTAAAAATGCCGCAGGGCAATTGGGCAACGGTGACACGGTGAGTAGTGCTGTTCCGATTTTAATTCCATGCCCGCAATAAATAAACAATCCTATGAAAAATGTAAAACAAATTTTAGTATTAGCCTTAATGGCAGTCGCTTTGGTCAATTGCTCGGCCGAAGATGAGCAGCCGGTAACCATTCCGCCAGTGGTTTTCCAGAATGAGAACCCTTACGCCGATTTTATCAACACCGCTGGTTTTACGGAGATAATCGTTTACACCGATGACAACAATTACTACGAAATCGGTTATAAGTTTACACCGCTTGTCAAAGGTGAAATCAACGCCGTGTTTGTAAAAATTCCCGCAGTCGTAAGTGATGTGCGGGTGACCATTTGGGATGTCGCCTCGGGAACGCCCCTCAGGACAGAATATGTCGATATTGCAGAACCTTCCACAAAAACAACACTGGCGATTGCACCATTGCCTTTGGAAAAAGATAAAGAGTACGCCGTCTCAATCAATACACGCGATTACTATTTCAGGTATAGCCCCACTGGCGCGTATCAAAATTTTCCCGTTGTTATAGACCACCTCTCAATAAGCGGCGCTTTCAGCAATATGGGCCCTTCGCAGGAGAACATTGACTTCTCCACGATTGTCAACGGTGCTTTTGGAGATTGCAGCATTAGTTTCAAACAAACCTTATAACCTCCAACCCAATTTATCAAATCTGTTCATTATTTTTAGTTAGTTACATTTAGCTTCGCTCGATTCGGCCTTGTGGCCTCGGGTGGTTAAAAAACCCTCGACCTAGCCATAGGTTGGGGGTTAATTCGAAAAAAAGGAATAGGGCAATTGCAAGGAATGCCTTATATTTAAAAAAAACTGTAGTTGAATCTAGACGAACTCATAAAGGCCTGCACCAGACAGGATCGTAAGGCACAGCACGCCTTATACGAGCAGTACAAGAACGCGCTCTTTGTGCTTTGCGTGAAATATTGCGCCAATCAGGCCGAAGCCGAAGACAACCTGCACAATGCCTTTATTGAGATTTTCACCAACATCAAAAAATTCAACAACAAAGGCTCTTTTGAAGGCTGGATGAAACGCATCACCATCAATAAGGCCATAGACAGCTACAAGAAAAAATACAACCTCGTACCGCTAAAGGACGATCTCAAAGAAGAAACCGATATTGAGGCGCATGAGCTGGATTTTCCGCTCGATGAAATCCTCAAACTCGTCCAGGAATTGCCCAACCAATACCGTTTGGTGTTCTGCCTGTATGAACTCGACGATTATCCGCACCATGAAATCGCAAAAATGCTTTCTATTTCTGAAGGCACCTCAAAATCGAACCTGCACCGTGCCAAACTGATCCTCAAAGAAAAGATCAAGTCGCGTATGGTACAGCATTACAACATTCGCCATGGAAAATAAAAAAGACATCGGAAAGGCTTTCCGCGAAAAGCTTGACGCGCTGGAGCAATCCCCAAGCGACGGCTTGTGGCGTGCCATAGCAGCCGATCTGGATCAAAAGAAAAAAAGACGGTTCCTGCCATTCTGGATCGCGTTGTTCTCGGTAATGGTACTGGGTATTACGGCGTTGGTTTTTAGTGGAAAAACCGTCACTACCACCGAAGGTTTCAGTGACCCGGGAACGGGAACGGTACATTCTGGAACGAACAACAACAGCCGTTCCGGCACCACGGACGCCGATGCCGGTTCAGGTTCAGGTTCAGGTTCAGGTTCAGGTTCTGACAACAATACGATCACTGGCAACGGTCAGGCTGAAAATGACGACTTGACGAATCCAACAACCCATCGGGATGCTTTTAAAACTTTGCGGAAAGACGGGACCAAAAATCACGTCGTAGCGGTTCAAAACGACAAATCCTCCAACGCAAAACCCCATACGGGTCATTTTTCTGGCGAAAAGGATTCGCGGGCGAAGGACAAACAAAAAACAACTTCGGGCAAAGACATTGGCGGCAACGGCAATTCGATCGACAGCAAACGCAGCAAGCAATCGCGGGCTAACCTAACCAAAGCCCAAAGGCAACTTGCCGATGCAAAGCAAACAAAGACCAGAAAAAACCGCAAGCAGTTCACAGATGAGAAACAAATGGCTGTCGGGAGCAATCCGTCGGACGGCATCCAAACCGAAGAAAAAACGGTTGAAGCGATGGCCAATACCAATCCGGCGAAAAATGGATTTCCCGAAAGCGAACGCCCAAATGACGGCGGCACTGACAGCCTCAAAACCAACGTCACGCCAAAGATTGAGCCTACATCGCCCGTAGCGACTTTGCCTGAAAAGACCCAAAAGGATTCGGCAACAACCAAAAATAACGCCCTGCAAAAACTAAGCTTGTTTGTGTATGCTTCGCCTACTTTTGGCGGACACGTTTCGAACAAATCGCCGTACGACCCCAAGCTAAACGACAATGAAAGGGAATTTAAACCCACACTAAGCTACGGTGCCTACGCGATATACCAAGCCACCGACAGCTGGAGCTTGCGTTTCGGGATCAGTATTATGAACCTACAGATGGTCACCCGGGATGCGGTGGTAAACACGATCAATTACAGTTATATAGACTACACTAAAAACACTAACGTGAGCATCTATGCACAATCGGGCAATGCGAAAAGCATGGACATCATCCAGGAGATTTCGTATACCGAGGTGCCGCTCGAACTCAAATACGCCATCAGTCGCCGCAGATTCGGGATCAATGCCTATGGCGGAATCAGCGCTATGTTCCTAGGTAAAAATGTAGTTGCGGGAAAAACACCCGACGGCAAACGCTATGAGATGGGGAAAACCGCCAATTTATCCAGTAACAGCTATACGATTGGGGCGGGCATCGGTTTGGATTACAAATTCACAAAATACGTCAGGCTCAATGTAGAACCGATTTTCAAGTACCATTTGCTCGACTACAAAAATGTCGGGATCAGACCGTACTCGTTTGGCGTGATGACCGGCTTGCAATTTTCACTATAAAAAAACCGGCTTCATGCCGGTTTTTTGTTAGCTTTTCTTGAGCAATATCTTTTCCTGTGTGAATTGGTAGGCTGCTTCTAAAAAGTCTACCACCTTGGGCCAATTGACGTTGGGCTCGTAGTAATTGGAGTATGATTTTTTGACCTGTACTACCAATTGGTTGCCGCTGACTTTGGCGGTGCTGACAAAGCTTCCTGCCGAATTGCTTACATTTTTATTGAGTTTGTCGAGACCCGAAACGGTATAACCCTCAGGGATTTCAAACACAATCTCGTTTTCAAAACTGCGCGGGAAAGAAAAGTACACGTTATTGGTACGCTGCCTTTCTTTTTTATCAATCTCGACCTGGCTACCGATCATCTTGCCGATTTCTACCATGTAATTCTCGCCGGCTTTCCTGACCAGGTTGTTGTCTATGACAAACTGCTCTTTGATGACCAGTGGCGTCTTGCTGCCGAAACGCCCCGTATTGGCAATAGAGAAGCTGTAATCCTCGAGTTTCACGTCGTACTCGCCTTCGGTCGCTTTGCGGAATTCTTCCTTTTGCTTGTCTTTTGATTTATTGATGAGCGCGTTGAACTCGTTGGTGTACTGCTCGCGCTTTTTCTTGTTGCTGACGCGTTCCATCAAAGGTTTGGTTTCGTATTTTGCATAATCTTCATTGACATAATCAAAGAAATACAGTTTGTCTTTTTGCTCGGTATCCTTGAGATGGCCAAAATGCGAGGATTCGCGGTCTACCTTGAGCCCGGTCTTGTCGTCGTTGAGGCTGATCTTAAACACTGATTTGCTGCGGTTGTCGGCCGCTGTGGTGCCCGGCAATTTTACAAGGCTCACATCGGTTACTTTTTTACGTTTGTTGACGTTTAGTGCGTAGGCGTTGCTGTTTTCGAGTTCGTAAGAGAATTGATCGGCGCTCGTGTAAGGCGAGAAATATTCGAGGTACACGGGATTGGGTGTCGTATTGACGCGTAACAAAACGCTAAGGTCCTTTTGGATCAGCAAATCCTCAATTGGGCCGTTGTAACGCGCAGTGGCCACGATGATGTCATAATCGAGTTTGTTGTCTTTCAAGAAGGCCATAAAATGGTTGATGAACTCGGTTTCGGTGTTCATGAAAATCGCGTTGCCATAGAGCTCAAACGGATAAAAAATATCGGCTTCCTTCACCACAAATGCCTCGACATATTGCGTGAAATATTGGTGTCGGGTGAAATAATACACCTCACGTACCTTTTCTTCATCGCTGGCAAACGTCTTCTTTTTGAGGAATCTCTCAATCTGGCCCAAGTCGCCGTAAGGCCTGAACTTGTTGTTGTAATACTCAAACACATCTTCCTTGACCACGTTTTTCTTGACGACATTTTCCTTTTCGGCCAGGAAAGCCTCGGCACGCTTCTCAAATTTACCCGAACGTGCAAAATACACCTGGAATTTATACGAAGGCAACTCTACCAACGGGTAAAACCACCTCGGGAAATCGTTCCTGGCGATGTCTTTGGCTACCAGTTCATAACGGCGTTCGCTGCTTTTGTCGGTGGGCATTTCCTTGAGTTCGGGCGCACCGTTGTAGGAGTTGAAATTCAGGAAAAAATCGTTCTCTGTCCTAAAGTTGAGTTTGTAGTCCATGATGGGATAGTTGTCGCCAAGTGTGGTCTCTTCGGGGTCAAAACCGTATTCGAGCTTTGAGGTAAACGGTTGGTAATGGTAGAGGTAAAAATCGATGATGTCACCCACCTCCAGATTAGAAATGGCAATTTTCTTTTCCTGGTTGACTTCTTTGGATTCCTTGTCAATGTCTATTTCTACTTCCTTGCCATCGGGCTTGATGATGCGCACACCCACGGTATTGGTACCAAATCCGCCATAAAAACCTTTGTTGGTAGGAAAACGTTCCTGGAACGAAAACTCAGAAAACTCCTTTACCGCAGCGGCATCGAGCAACTTGATGCGTTTGCGCGTAGCCGATACGTACTTGACGCTCGCGCCAAACTTGTGGTAATCGTAAAATTCATATTTGTAGATGACCACCGCCGACTCGTTTTTATATTTATCGGGAATGGTGTTGGCATTTTTGAAGGCGTCGTCCTTTCCCCAGAAAAAAGCCCTGGTTTCGTCCTTGTCTAGGTTTTGAGAAAAAGCAACTCCTGCAACGAGCAGCAGGCAGTAAGAGAGAATTGTTTTCATTAAATTTTGGTCAGGGTGATTTGTTGGTTGTAAAGCGTGTTGAGCTTTTTGATCGATTCGTTCCAGTTTTTGAGTTCGGCCGATTTGATTACGCCGTCGCGGAACACAAACGCCTTTTTACAAGTGATGGCCGTGGGCGTCTGTACAAAACTCACCGTGACGTTATATCCGGCGCCGGTTGCGTTTAAGTTCTCTGGCAATTTAGCGACTTTATATCCCGGTGGAATCGACAAGGTAATCAGTGCACTGTAATCGGTTTTGTAATCAAATTCATAGTCGGTTTTGCGGTCTTTGAGGTCAAAATTCTTAAACTCCTTGAGCACATTGAGGTCTATGTACAATTCGTTATCAAAGGCAGACACCTTATTGTTGACCGCAATGTCATAATCTATCTTGAGTTGCTGTTCGCGGTTGCGCAGATCAGAAGTAACCACTTTATCGAGTTCAATATTCTTGTCTGACTTCGACAAATATCGTTCGAGTACACTGTCTTTCTGGTCGGTCTCGAACTGGCTGAAGCTGTACAGGAATTCCGAGCAGCTTTGCCCCAAATAGGTCTGCGTGCATTTGCCTTTGAGCGATTCGTTGCTGATGGAAAGGTTGGCCGTGTAGGTTTCTTTGTTGGTGTCACTTTTGCCTGCCGGGATTTTTTCGATGAGGAATTTGTCGCCATCTTCTATCATCACTTCCTTGTTTTGGATGCGTTCGGCATTCACGCCAAGTGCGTTGTATTTCTCGGTTCCGTCGAGGAAATATTTCTTGCCTTTGTAAATCAGCGTACAAATCATGTGGTTGTCTACCGCGAGCGAAGGTGTGGTGTAGTCGTAGGAGATATGCTTGGTGCCGATCCAGGTCAACCGCGCATCGAATCCCGCGACTTTAAGCATCTGTTTGATCAGGTTGGCCATGCCTTTGCAATCGCCATAGCGTTTCTGGAATACATGGTTGGATTCGTCTGGTTTGAAACCCGCGATGCCGTCCTCGAAAGCGATGTATCGGATGTTGTCTTGTACCCAATAATAAATGTTCTTGATTTTTTCCTCGTCTGTTTTGGCTCCAGCGATAAGTTCGTCGACTTTGGATTGAAACACCGACGGATCGTCTTTGAGCATATCCACCAATGATTTATACCACTTATACAAATCGGCCGCCGAATTGAACAAAACCGTTTCCTTGCCTTTATAGCCAAACGATTTGGCAATAACCAAAATGTGCGGATACAGGTAACTCCTGCCCGGCGCGTTGCTCTCTTTATAATACGCTGGCAGGTTGTTGAGCTCATAAGTATACACGGTAGCGGTATTTTCGTTGTTGCGCTTATCGCTTTTCTTTACATCGTTGCCTGCAAAATTGAATTCCTTTAGGTCTATTTTGAGCCAATCGGGAATGGTAATTTCTATGGTTTTTTTGATTACGGGAAACTCGTCGTTGAAATACAGTGCGGTGAAATACTTCACGTCGGTATATTGTTTTTCGAGCGCGTAATTGTAGCTGTAACCCTGCACCGGGAAATCTACATCCATATGCTTGACGCGCGCGTCGTTGTAGAACAGGTCGCGATCCTGGTAAAATTCGTCTTTGACAAAAAAATTGGCTTTTTTGTCATTGCGATAACTCATCGTAAAGGTTTGTATAACCGACTCGCTATCGTAGAATTCATATTTCTTGATGTCGGCGCGATGGCTGATGTTCATGAGCTTCTCGCGTACCTTGCTGTTGACCATGACGCGTTCTCCATCCTTGGAGGTTTCAAATGTGATGTTTTCGCTGCTTTCAAGTATGGCCACATCGTCTTTGGCGTATTGCTGGCGAAGTTGCTTGGCAAAATCAATATCCTGCTCGGTCGGGTCGATATTCTTTTGTGCCGAAGCCATGTATGCCACCAGTAACAGTAGCAAACTCATCCATTTTGCCATTTTGAAAAGTTTTTTCGAAAGATAGTAAAATCTGTATCCATTCTTTTAAAGAAAGTTTCTATTTAAAACAAAAAATCTGTCTGCAAACATGGCGGATTCTTTCCATTCAACGAGAAGCTTTAACCCCCTTTCAGGTTTAAAAAAGCAACAGCAAAGCACTGCTTGAAAAACTTTTTCTACAATCTTGTAACTTTTTCCGCACTCTTGCCGTACAAGTCACGTACACTTTAAAAGAAGGAGACAAAAACATGAGACAACTAAAAATTACCAAGCAGGTAACCAACAGGGAAACCGCATCTTTAGACAAGTATTTACAGGAAATTGGAAAAGTGGACCTCATTACCGCTGACGAAGAGGTAGAATTAGCACAAAAAATCAAGGCCGGCGACCAGCGCGCACTAGAAAAATTGACGAAAGCCAATTTGCGTTTCGTAGTATCGGTGGCCAAACAATACCAAAACCAAGGACTTACCCTTCCCGATCTAATCAACGAAGGAAATCTGGGACTCATCAAAGCAGCACAGCGTTTTGACGAAACCCGTGGTTTTAAGTTCATCTCTTACGCCGTTTGGTGGATCCGCCAATCCATTTTGCAAGCGTTGGCCGAGCAATCGCGTATCGTTCGTTTGCCGCTCAACAAAATCGGCTCGATCAACAAGATCAACAAAATGTACGCCTTATTGGAGCAATCCAACGAGCGCCCGCCATCTGCCGAGGAAATTGCCAAGGAATTGGATATGACCGTGAACGATGTTAAGGAATCAATGAAAAACTCAGGCCGTCACCTATCCATGGATGCGCCGCTTGTAGAAGGAGAAGATTCTAACCTATACGATGTATTGCGTTCGGGCGAATCACCAAATCCAGACAGGGAACTCATCCACGAATCGTTGCGTACAGAAATCGAGCGTTCACTCGAAACCTTAACACCTCGTGAAGCCGATGTAGTCAGATTGTATTTTGGGCTTGGCGACCAACACCCAATGACACTAGAAGAAATCGGCGAGACCTTTGACTTGACCCGCGAACGCGTTCGTCAAATCAAGGAAAAAGCCATCAGAAGACTCAAACACACGTCAAGAAGTAAGATTTTAAAGACGTATTTGGGTTAAAATTTTCAAATTTGTAGGTACAAATAATATTTTTCTTTATGTTTGGCACCAGAATTAACCTAAATGTAACAGTTCTCGGCACGAGAATTGACCTATATACCGCAACAACAGTCTGATTAACTGTTCGTTTTTTGATTGATGATTGAAACTCCGGCTGATTACCGGAGTTTTATTTTTTTAGTATTCAAATAAAACTCCGGTCAGTTCGCGCTTTGCGCTCGGGTATCCGGAGTTTTATTTTTTACGTACTTCAGTATTCGTTGTTCAACATTCTTTGGGCGTTGCCTACGGCCCGCGCTTTCCGCGGTGCGCGGCACCTTGCTTCAATCGCTAACGCGGGCATCCATCTACACTTCAAAATTCGTTGTTGGTTGGTCAACATTCAAAATTCTAAACTTATATTTGTAAAAATTTTCAATGTTGAATGTTCATCAACGAACGTTGAATGTTGAAGTTTAAAAACAACTCAACTAGAATGAAAAACACACTAATCGCCCCATCCATCCTCGCCGCCGATTTCGCCAACCTGCAACGCGACATCGAAATGGTCAACAATTCCCAAGCCGACTGGTTTCACATTGACATCATGGACGGCGCTTTCGTACCCAACATCTCATTCGGGATGCCGGTGCTAGAAGCCATCACCAAACACGCCAAAAAAACCATCGACGTACACCTGATGATTGTAGATCCAGACCGTTACATCAAAACCTTCGCCGACTTGGGCGCCAACAACCTTACCGTTCACTACGAAGCGTGCACCCACCTTCACCGCACGCTGCAAGCCATCAAGGCCGAAGGCATGAAAGCTGGCGTCGCACTCAATCCGCACACAAACGTATCACTTTTAGAAGATGTAATCAACGACATCGATCTGGTTTGCCTAATGAGCGTCAATCCCGGTTTTGGCGGGCAGTCATTTATAGAAAACACTTACGCCAAAATCAAACAGCTTAAAGAAATTATCACGCGTCGCAACGCAACCACTTTAATCGAAATCGACGGCGGCGTTACCTCTAAAAATGCGCTCCAGCTCGTAGATGCGGGTGCCGATGTACTCGTGGCCGGGAACTTTGTCTTCCGATCTGAAAATCCCACGCAAACCATCGCAGAACTCAAAAAACTCTTGTCATAAAAAAAGACCCTTTCGGGTCTTTTTTAATACTGCTCAATCAGGTACTTTATCAAATCGGTGGTGGTTACGATGCCTTTGAGCACGTCGCCTTCACAAACTGGCAGCGCGCGGAATTCATTTTTGGAAAGAATCTCAGCCACTTCGCGAATCGTAGTCTCGGGCGATACCGCAACGACATTTTTGCTCATCACTTGTTCAATGGTGAACATATTATAAACAGTGGTGTCTACCGTTTCGGCATCGTCATCCACAGCGTCCACGAATGAAATCCGAAGCAAGTCGTTATAGCTTAGCATCCCCACAATATGGGTTCCGCTCACAACGGGAATGTGCCTGATTTTGTGTTTCCTGAAAAGGGTTTCGGCTTGGGTCAAATCGTCTTTAAGCGTCAGGGTAATGACGTCTTTACTCATGATACTGGTAATTGGCATTCTGTGTTTCATCTTGTAATGGTTTTAAATATTACTCAAATTTACACAGCGAAAACAGCCAAAAAAATGCCTTAAGTCAGGTGTGGTTACAAATGAATTGCTTATATTAAAACAAGGTTTCGGGTTTGGAAGGGAGTTTTAACGAAAGCTCTAATTCTGCATTCAGTTTGCCTATAAAATGTGAGGCAAGCAAAGGCGATTCAAGCTCTATATTCTGATGGACGAAAAAATACAATTTTTTCAATCCCTCAGACTGCCATTTTGCAATCCTTTCCACCCACTCGTCTAATCGCTGTAAATCCGATGGATGATTCGCGCCTACATAACGTACAAACGCAACGGGACTTGTGAGCCGCATGTGCAGCATGTCGCGTCGGCCAGCGGTATCTACAATAATATTAGCCATGTTATTTTTCTCTAACAGGCTGCAGAATTCATTGGCAATTTGCTCGTCTGCAAACCATTCTGCATTGCGCACTTCAACGCCCAGCGGAACGCCGTTCGGGAATTCATCGAGTACTTTTTGCAAACGGTCAAAATCCTTGGGTTTGAAATTGTCGTGCAGTTGCAGGAAAACCATACCGAGTTTATCGCCAAAATTGCTAACCGTGTTGCAATAATCATTGACCAAAACACCCACATCGATGAGCCGTTTGTAATGGCTGATAGTCGCTGTTATTTTTGGAAAAAACTTGAAATTGTCGGGTGTTTTGTTCTTCCAGGTTTCTACCTGTTGCCAGTTGGGCATTTGGTAGAACGTGGCGTTGAGCTCAATCGAATTGAACTGCGTGCTGTAATAAGCCAATTCGTCTTTGGTTCCGCGCGGATAAAACCCTTTGAGTTCGGTGCGGTTCCATTTGGCGCAGCCTACGAAAGCTTCGAACACGTCTGAATCCTTATGCTTCTGTAATATCCTTTGGGTATCGGGATGGTCTTTGGGCAGTCTAAAATCGACCAATCCCGGATTTTCTACTTTTCCGAATTGCATCTACTTCACGATTAATTTCTGAACACTTTTTTTGTCGGCCGAGTTCACTTCAACAAAGTACACACCCGCATCGAGCGATTGAACATCAATACTTTCTCCCGATTTTGGCTGCTGAGACAGTATTAATTTGCCAAGCAGGTCAAAAATCCGTACCGAAGCAATCGGCATATTCTTTTTTGAAATGATTTGGAATGCAGCGTTTGCCGGATTCGGATAAAGCACAAACGAATCACTTTCAAAAGTCGTTGTTGCCAAGGTCGTCACAAATTGGGTGTCGAAGGTATTGGTCTCGATGGCCGGATTGGTATCGAAATAAATCGAAGCAGTATTCGGGATAATATCTCCAAGGGCATAACCCGATTTGGGTTTTACCTTAAACGAAACGAAACCTTTCCCGATATCGGTGTTGGCTACCGATGGCGGCAGGTTGATGTCGGCAAATACAAAATTCAGCTCACTTCCCGTTCTTTCCAACACATACGGATGGCTGCCCGAAACGAGCTTCACCGTGCTTTCATCGAGTTGTGCATCGAGTACATCGTTGATTCTTACATCAAAAGCTTCGGCGTTTCCGGTGTTTTCAAAACGAATCGTGTAATAGAGGTAATCTTCATCTGTAAAGTCAGCAAATACAATTTTGCCACCGTGGCTTTCCACCTTGTCATTGGGGTCGTATGCCGCCACAATGGGCTGGGTCAAACTCGCGCTCGACGATAAACTGCCTGATGTCACTGTAACCGAATTGGTGACGAGCTGCCCTATTGAAACCACAGGAAGCGACGGAACCGACATGCTTATCCAAAAATTTCGGGTTTCAAAAGGTGCGAGATTGGTAAAATTGTAAGTGAAACCAGTCGCCGTTGGCGTGAGTCCGGGTATGCTGCCAACGTCAAAACTAAGCACCGAATCATGTGTAAAGACCATCGTACCAAACGGAATCGCGGTATTGCCTGTGTTTGAATAGGTAATATAGTTGGTGTACGAACTCCCGGCGCGCGGAGAAGCCATTGGGGTTAGCGCCACTTCGAGTGCCAAATAGGCTTGCACTACCGTCACCGGAAAATTGTAAACGGGAATCGGATTGGCCGAAACGATATTGCTGTATGACGGTATGGTAATGTTGTATCTCGCATCGTCTGGGGCATCAATCACATACGTTACGTCATAAGAATTGGCCGAGAGATAATCGGTTAGTGTAAACGTACCATCGGGCGCTGTGCCATAGTGGATAACGCCGTCGTTGTTTACTTCATATTCAAAATGCCCCAACGGGAATTTAGGTTCGCCGCTATCTTCTAAACCATTGCTGTTTACATCCAGGAAAGCGTTTAAAGTAATACCCGAACAAGGCACCACAGTAACCGTTAATGTAGTGGGCGCGCCACAGTTGTCGGGATCTGGAAAAAACGTATAGGTGGTCGTTCCAGCAAAAGTATTGTCAATAACTGCCGGAGACCAAGATCCGGTGACGCCGTTCAGAGAAGTTGTAGGAAGTGTTATAGGCGGAGCACCCAAACATTGATCGGGAATAGGATCAAACACGGGAATAATCGAATTAAAAATAGTCACAAAAAAAGACGTTTCACCCGAGCAAGTTCCCGATTGAGCATACACGTAAATCATCTGGCTCCAGTTAATTTCTGTGCCCGGCGCAAGCATTTGACCGTTACCGCCGGGCTGGGTATAATAATTTCCCATTTGAAGTGCCGGAAGCACATAATACATACAAGCAGTAACATTTGGGAATGACCCTGGAATCGTTATTTCGGCACCCACATTCACCGTCACCGTGGCTGTATTGTTTGAACAAGGTGGTGGTCCTGTTACGCTATAAACAAAGGTGCTCGAGGTTGTACTTCCCGGAGTGGGCGTAAAAACACCTGTGGCAACGTTCAATAGGCCGCCGGTTCCCGAAGTCCTTGTCCAGGTTCCGCCGGGCTGCTCGCCAAATAGGATATCGGATAAATTGATAGGCGTTGCATCGTCGTTGCATATAGAAACTGTGCTTCCGTATCCCGCGTTCGGTTGTTGGTTAATCGTTACTGTCGCAGTACTTGTGTCGCTAACACACGGGGAAATACCCGCGACTGTGTAAGTAAAGATTGATGTCGTCGCGCCAAAGCCTGGTATAAACACGCCTGCACTCGCGTTGAAGGAACCGCCGGCGCCAACAGTCCTTGTCCAGGTTCCGCCCGCCTGCTCCCCTGTAATGAGCGAAAACAGGTCAATTGCGGCAGTTGATGTTTCGCAAACCGTTGTGTTCCCGCCAGTGCCTGCATTGGGCACAGCAACAATTTGAACGGTCGTCGTCACCTGTACTTCGGGATCAACTCCTGCCGGAATTGTATAAGTCACCACATAGGTGCCCGCAACGCTAAATGACGGATTGATCGCCCCGGTAGTTGGCGAAATGGACAATCCTGTCGGCGTGGCAGAAAAAGTGCCGCCAGTATAGTTTCCGGTACCGGTTATCGCAACCGGTTGTGCAATCGAATTGTCACGGCAGAATGGTGTATTGTAAGCGATTATCGCATTTGGAGGAAGGCTTGCATTGATCGCTTGGCCAAGCTGGCAGATTAAAAAGCACACTAGTAGAAGTAGTTGTTTTTTCATGGTGGTTTGTATTTGAATCAAATATACTGTTTTTAAGCAGATGCCGATAAGTGCCTGTAAAAGAAAAAACTACTGTAATAAAAAGTGTTCGAATCCATAAATTTTCTACCGCGATGGCGTCCGAAATAACAAAAAAAATTGTAGTTTCAACCCGTATACTTTAACAGTCAGGTGATGATCTGCAAAAATTGCAATACGGTTTTCGAAGGGAATTTCTGCAACAATTGTGGCCAATCGGCCAAAACGCATAAACTCAACGCCCATTTTATCTGGCATGACATTCAGCATGGTTTGTTTCATTTTGATAAAGGGATGTATTATTCGGCCAAGGAATTGTACTCGCGTCCGGGACATTCCATTCGCGAGTTCATTGAAGGGAAAAGGATCCACCATTTTAAGCCCATTTCACTTGTAATTGTACTGGCCACGATATATGGTTTGTTGTACCATTCTTTCGAGATCAACCTCTTTACCACAGACGAGAAGGAAATCTCCAAATTAGACATGGATGTCAATAACTGGATGGCCCAGCATTATTACTGGTTAACTTTGGCTACCATTCCGATTTATACGCTGGGTACGTTCGTGAGTTTCAGGAGCCAGGGATACAATTACATTGAATATTTTGTTTTAAACACCTTTAAGGCTTCGCAAAGGCTCATTCTCCATATTGTTACTTTCCCGATTCTTGTGCATTTCAATGCAACTCCTACCATTAAAACCGTCATGGCATTGCTGTATTTGTCGGATATCATCTTGATTTATTGGACCAATTTTCAATTTTTCAATAAGTTGAGTAAAGTTAGGGTGCTTGCGCTTTCTATTTTGAGCCACTTGATCTTTTTGGTTGCTTTTATGGTTGTATTTACTGCTATCGTGTTGTTGTTTGGTTATAGTTTGTGAGTTGGGTGATGGCGGTTGCTTTGCGAGTGTAAAAGAAATTGAAAGCGAGCTTTCTTTCACGGAGGACTGGCTGCGCCCTTCCTCA
>DLHP01000042.1:0-60910 GCA_002483285.1 Flavobacterium sp. UBA7665 | reverse complement strand
AAGAAATTGAAAGCGAGCTTTCTTTCTTTTTTGGGCCTTCGGCTTTTATTCGTGACCGCGAGAGGACTCGAACCTCCATCATCAGAACCGGAATCTGACATTCTATCCATTGAACTACGCAGCCGTTTTGACGTTTAGGTCAATAGTTTTTTTACGATTGTTGAAATGGTTTTGCCTTCGGCGGTACCACCCAATTGGGCGCTCGCAAGGCCCATGACTTTGCCCATTGACGCGATGCCCGATGCTCCGGTTTCGGCGATGATTTTTGCGATAACCGCTTCTACTTCTTCTTCGCTTAACTGCGCAGGAAGGAACTTTTCTATCACTGCGATCTGCGCGAGTTCTGGCTCTACGAGGTCTGGACGGTTTTGCTCGGTGAAGATGCGCGCGCTTTCCTTACGGGTTTTTACGAGGCGCTGCAACAATTTTACTTCGTCGTCTGCCGATATTTCTTCCTTATTTCCTGATGCGGTTTGCGCAAGCAACAATTCTGACTTGATCGAGCGCAAGGCTTCGAGGGCGACGGTATCTTTAGACCTCATGGCGTTTTTGATTTCGTCCATGATTTGTACTGATAAACTCATATTTTCAATTGATTGTCGTTAGTTGTAGGGTTTGCCCCGGATGGCAGCGGAAAGCTTTTGGCGCGAAAATGTATTTTTTGCTAAAGCGCAAAAGCGACCAACGGAAGCTATTTGCGGTTTTTGGAAAAAAGCATTTTCGAGGTAAAACTTGCAGCGTACAGCCGGATTCGGGCCCAAAAAATTCTGAGTGCGAAGATAAAAAAAATAACCCGAAAACTTGAGGAAATTTTCGGGTTATCAGCGATTGATTTGAGTTAGTTAATCAACGTTATCGTGCAGGAACGAGTTGTTTGAACGCAACTGGATGTCGTCGTTGCTGTCTGTTCCGAGTGACGTGCGAGAATTGCTGTTGGTTTGCGGCTGGCTTGTGATGTCAACCCCTAACCTTTTGTAAGCGGGTTCTTTCTCGAGTTCCTCCATACGCGATGGATTGTTGTGGAACTTGTAATTGAACTCTTTTAATTTGCGTCTTCTTTCGTCGGCGCGGATTCTGAGGCTTTCCTCGATAGACATTTCCATCGGCGAAACTTCTTCGAATGCGGCAGAGAAATTAGACGGCGGCGTTGCAGGCGCCTCTGTTTTCTTCATGGTGATGTTGAGCTCTTCTTGGATGGGCTCGGCTGGAGTTTCAACCGGTTTAGAATTGAGCAATTCGTTCTCGATCTCCATGTATTCCTCGAGCGAATATTTGATGACGCCGTTTTCGTTGACTTCGGTCACAGGAACAAATTCTACAGGCTCGTTGACCTTGATGTTCTTGGTTTCGTTGGTGAGCTCGAAAAGGATTTTGTTCTCGTCAATGAATGGCTCGTTGACTTCTGGTTTTGCGATAGGCAAATCGAAGGAGAATGCAGCTTGCTCTTCTTTGACTTCTACAAAGTCGGTTACCTTGATTTGCGTCACGTCGGCAACTGGTGTGGTGAACGTAAAATCAAGTGGTTTCTCTGGCGATACGATTTCAAAAGTCACGTCTAGATTCTTGATGAATTCGTTGATGATGATGAGTTCGTTCGTGTCTAAAACCGGCTCTTCTACGATGGCTTCGATGGGTGCGACGGCTGGAAGTTCGTCTTCGATTAATTCAAAAACGATTTTCTCTTCGGTGTTGGCCTTTACTTCAGGAACCACGGTTTCGGCTTCAACCTGGAAAGAGGCCAACGGCTTGCTCATGAGGTCGCGCTCTAATTTGTGCTCGCCGTCAAGCGAGTGGATGATTTTTTTTGGTTCGGTATTGACGATTTCGTTTTGTTGTTCTACGTTGAAACCCGTCGCGATGATGGTCACGGCGATAGAATCTCCCAAAGACTCGTCTTCACCAACTCCCATGATGATGTTGGCGTTGAAGCCAGCTTCGGTTTGGATGTGGTCGTTGATTTCCCCGATTTCGTCAATTGTGATTTCGTTGGTTCCTGAAACGATAAGCAACAATACGTTTTTGGCACCTGAAATTTTGTTGTCATTCAATAATGGAGAATCCAATGCGGCGATAATGGCTTCTTTGGCGCGGTTGTCACCGATGGCCGTCGCAGAACCCATGATGGCGGTTCCTGAGTTCGACAATACGGTTTTCGCGTCTTTTAAATCGATATTTTGCGTATAGTGGTGCGTGATGACTTCGGCGATACCGCGAGACGCAGTAGCGAGGACTTCATCGGCTTTAGAGAAACCGGCCTTGAAGCCTAAGTTTCCGTACACTTCACGTAGTTTGTTGTTGTTGATGACAATCAGCGAATCGACTTGCTTGCGCAGTTTTTCAACTCCGAGCAATGCCTGATCCGAACGAACCTTGCCTTCAAACTGGAAAGGAATCGTCACGATACCAACAGTCAGGATGTCGCGCTCTTTGGCCAATTGTGCAATTACAGGAGCCGCACCGGTTCCGGTTCCGCCGCCCATTCCGGCAGTGATGAAAACCATCTTGGTGTTGGTGTCGAGCATTTTCTCGATTTCTGAGATGCTTTCGATGGCCGATTGCTGCCCAACTTCGGGATTGGCACCAGCGCCGAGTCCTTCGGTCAAGTGCATCCCCAATTGGATTTTGTTCGGAACCGAGCTGTTTTGCAAGGCTTGCGCATCGGTATTGCAAACGATAAAGTCTACGCCTTTGATGCCTTGCTTGAACATGTGGTTGATCGCGTTGCTTCCGCCGCCTCCAACTCCAATTACTTTAATTACATTGGATTGGTTTTTTGGTAAATCAAATGAAATACTTCCAAAATCTGAGTTGCTTGTCATAATATTTGGTGTTTTGATATTCTTTATTCTAATTCAGGGCTAGCCTATTCGGCGTTGTCTAAAAATTCTTTAATCTTGTCTACATACTTGTCGAAGAACGACCTTCTGATCTTGGTCTCGGTCGACTCGGGTTTCATGGGCGCAACGGGAAGTTGGATTTCGAGTTCGTTCTCGGCGACCACTTCTTCTGCTTTGGTGTCTTCGGGAAGCTTGATCGGCTCAAAAACCTGTTCGGTCTTGAACGTGACTTTCTCGGGAACCACTTTGGTCTCGAACTTCACCGCGCTTTGGGTTTTGTTCTCAAGGCTGTTCATCACGAGCCCTACAGCGGTTGCGTACAACGGGCTTGAGATTTCCTCGTCTGAGTTTCCGGCCAAATGCTCGTTAGGATAACCGATGCGGGTGTCCATTCCGGTGATGTATTCTACCAATTGCTTGATGTGCTTTAACTGTGATCCCCCACCGGTTAAAACGATTCCAGCAATCAATTTCTTACGTGGATCTTCGTGTCCGTATGCTTTTATTTCTGCAAACACCTGCTCGATGATTTCAACAACGCGGGCGTGGATGATTTTCGATAGGTTTTTGAGTGAAATTTCTTTTGGTTCTCTTCCGCGCAATCCGGGAATCGAAACGATTTCGTTGTCTTTATTTTCTCCTGGCCATGCCGACCCGAATTTCACTTTCAAGAGCTCAGCTTGTTTTTCGATGATTGAGCAGCCTTCTTTGATGTCATCGGTAATCACGTTTCCACCAAAAGGAATCACTGCCGTATGACGGATGATGCCATCTTTGAAAATCGCCAAATCGGTTGTTCCGCCACCGATATCGATGAGCGCAACTCCGGCTTCTTTCTCTTCCTGGCTGAGTACCGCATCTGCCGAAGCGAGTGGTTCTAAAGTCAATCCAGACAATTCAATGCCTGAACTTTGGATGCATCTCCCGACATTTCTGATCGATGACGCTTGTCCTACAACCACGTGGAAACTGCTCTCCAAACGTCCGCCGTACATACCGATGGGTTCTTTGATGTCGGATTGCCCGTCAATCTTGAATTCCTGTGGCAATACGTGGATGATTTCCTCACCCGGAAGCATTGCGAGTTTGTGTACCTGGTTGATGAGCAAATCGATGTCTTTGCCGCCGATTACTTCCTCGGCATTGGCACGGCTGATGTAATCGCTGTGCTGGATGCTGCGGATGTGTTGCCCGGCAATCCCAACCACGACATCCTTGATCTTGTAACCCGAGTTGTTCTCGGCTTCAAAAATGGCCTGCTGTATCGAGTGGATGGTTTGAGTGATGTTGTTGACCACACCGCGCGCCACTCCAAGGCTTTTGGATTTACCAACGCCTAAAATCTCGAGTTTACCGTACTCATTCTTCCTGCCGATCATGGCAACAATCTTGGTTGTCCCGATATCTAAACCGACTGCAATGTGCTCTTTTTCCATACCCTTTTATTTTGTGCAAACCACCTGTTGGGTGAACTTGAGGTTGATGTTTTTATAATGATACAACGAACTGTCTAAAACCGCCTTTTGGTAAAAAGCTTTGTAATTGTTGAACTTTCTTTCTACGTTGATGGTTTTCCCGAACTCTATCGTGTAATTGAAATCCCTACTCAACATTTTCAAGCTACCCGAAGGCAAAATCTGTATGCCGATGATGTTCTTTTTCAAAAACGCATCGTCGTAAACAAATCGCAACAATTTGTTTAAATCGTCTCTATTTTGACCGTTAATTTCCCCCGAAACAATTGGAACCCTGGCAGTATATTCATCAGACAAAGGCATTGTACTTCCTTGGTAATCAATATAGAAAGACCCTTCATTTGTGAACACTCTGGCTATTGGCGTTTTTTGTTTGACAACAGCTTTTAAGACACCGTCAATACTCACAAAAACCTCAGATTTCTCTATCATTTCGTTTTTGTTGACCGACTTCTCCAACTTGTTCAAATCTAAAGCAACTTTTTGGATGGCTGCGGCATCGGTTTTATTTTCTATTAACAATTTATTAACCGTTTCAGGCCTTATAAATGGGCTGGTTTCGTTCTCAAAAACCACCATCGCAGCCTTGAGTTTTCGTCGTTCATTTTTGTGTGCTGTAAACGAATACAAAAACACTACCACAGCAAACATAAGGGCTAAGCGGATATTTGGCCAATTGAATACTTTCATGACAACGCCTTTTTAATTTTTGAAACTTCTTCTCCAATATCACCCGCACCGATGGTCACAATAATTTTGGCATCGCTGGCTAAAATATTGGCAATCAAATCGGTTTTTAAAACCAATTTTTTATGCGGATTGGTCATTTTTTGCATCAACCAGCTTGACGTAATTCCTTCCATCGGCAATTCTCTAGCCGGATAAATATCGAGCAGCAAAATTTCATCGAATTGCGACAAACTTGCTGCAAATCCATCGGCAAAATCCTTGGTCCTTGAGAACAAATGTGGCTGGAAAATCGCTAGCACTTTTTCATTCGGATACAACTCGCGAACCGCCTGGTGCACCGCATTGATTTCTGTAGGATGGTGCGCATAATCGTCGATGTACACCAAACCATCGGTCTTGATCTGGTAAGAAAAACGACGCTTGATGCCTTTAAAGGTCAATAAAGCATTGGCAATGTCCTGGTTTGGGATGTCGAAAGTTTTGGCCATCGCCAATGCCATGAGGCCGTTGGTCAAATTGTGTTTTCCTGGCAATGCGAACCGCAAATCCTTGATGGTTTCGGTGGGCGTTTGTACATCAAACACGTATTCGCCATTTTCTATCCTGACGTTGAAAGCCCTGAACTGCGCGTCTTCATTGACGGCAACGGTGATGCCGCCGTGTAATCTCAGGCCTTTGGCAACGAATAATTTATCTTTGTCTTGCACCTTGTCGGCGAATTCCTGGAACGACGCTTCTATAGCCGAACTGTCGCCGTAAATATCTAAATGATCCGCATCGGTCGAGGTCACACAAGCGATATCGGGATGCAAATGCAAAAACGAACGGTCGAATTCATCGGCTTCGACCACCGTCACCGTTTTCCCGGTACCAATCAGGTTCGAGTCGTAATTCTCTACAATACCACCAATAAAGGCGGTTACATCTACACCGCTTTGGTACAAGATGTGGCCGAGGATGCTCGAGGTGGTGGTCTTTCCGTGGGTTCCCGCAACGGCGAAACAAAACGTGTCTTTGGTAATCAACCCGAGTACGGCCGCGCGTTTCATCACGAGGTAATTCCTTTCGAGAAAATAATTCCATTCGGCATGGCCAATTGGCACGGCGGGCGTGATGATTACGAGTGTATTTTCCTGGTAATAATCGGCTGGAATCAGCGCGATGTTGTCTTCAAAATGAATGTCAATCCCGTCGTCGATGAGTTCCTTGGTCAGCTCGGTCTGGGTTTTGTCATAACCGCATACATTTTTGCCGATGGCTTGGAAATAGCGGGCAAGGGCACTCATTCCGATGCCTCCGATTCCGATGAAATAGACGTTATGTATTTGGTTTAGGTTCATTCTTTTAGTGCCTGAGTTGCTGAGTGCCTGAGCTGCTCGTATTACTTGATTAGTTTTATGATTTCTTCGACGATGTCTTTGGTGGCGTCGGGTTTGGCGAGCTTCAATATGTTTTCTGACAGTTCATTTTGGAGTGCTTCGTTGGAGAGCAATCCGTTGAATACGGTTTGAAATTGGGTGTCGAGCTCTACTTCCCTGAGCAAAATCGCGCCTTTCTTGTCTACGATGGCTTGGGCATTTTTGGTCTGGTGGTCTTCGGCCACATTGGGCGACGGGATAAAAATCACCGGTTTCCCCACCAAACACAACTCAGAAACCGACGACGCACCCGCACGCGAAATCACAATATCCGCCGCAGCGTAGACCAAATCCATACGGTCGATGAACGACAACACCTGTATGTTTTCCTTATCCGAAAAATGCCTGTATTCTTCGTGGTAAAACTTGCCACACTGCCAAATTACCTGTACGCCTTGCGCGACAAAATTCACGATTTCCTTGGCGATGAGCTGGTTGATCCTTCTCGAACCCAAACTGCCACCCAAAACCAACAAGGTTTTCTTGTCGGGATTGAGGTTGAAATATTCCTTGGCTTCCTTGCGTTTGGCCTTGTCGGCCATGGCTACCAAATCCTGGCGCACCGGATTTCCGGTAAGCACGATTTTATTTTTCGGGAAAAATCGCTCCAAACCTTCATACGCCACACAAATCCTATTGGCCTTCCTGGCGAGCATCTTATTGGTGATTCCGGGATAGGAGTTCTGTTCCTGGATTACCGTAGGAACATCCGCAAATCCAGCAACCTGCAACAACGGTCCGCTTGCAAAACCGCCGGTCCCGATTACAACGTCGGGTTTGAACTCGGCAATAATCCTTCGCGCCTTGAGCAAACTCGTGATCAACTTAACCGGGAACATCGTATTGTCAAGGGTCAACCTTCGCTGCAAACCGGCAATCCACAATCCGCGGATTTTGTAGCCCGCTTGCGGCACCTTCTGCATCTCCATTTTATCCTTAGCACCAACGAACAGAAATTCTGCTTCGGGAAACCTTAACTTCAACGCATCGGCAATGGCAATCGCCGGGTAGATATGTCCACCGGTTCCGCCACCGCTTAGTATGAATCTTGGTTTTTGCATCGTATCTAGAACGCAAGCCTGCGTTGAATCTTGTCTCTTTTTTCTGATTTATTTCTTACCCAATACCGCGTTCATCGGATTGGTCTTATCTTCAATAGAATAGCCGCCGTGCGATTGGGCAAGTTCGATAGCCTGTAATTCGGCCTCGGCTGCTTCTTCACGCGCAATCTGCGCATCAATCATGCGGCGCAGCGTCTCTTCGCGTTGTTCTTTTTCTTGTTTTTCGGCCGCGACTTCCTCTTCTTTCTTGGTCACGCCGATGATGATGCCGAGTGCGATACAAGTCATCCAGATCGAGCTTCCTCCGCTTGAAATCAGCGGCAGCGTTTGTCCGGTCACCGGAAGCAACTCGACCGCTACAGCCATATTAATCAAAGCCTGGAACACAATCGGGAAACCCACACCCACAACAACAAGTCGCCCGAATAACGAATTGGCTTTGTGCGCTGCGACGATGAATCGGAAGAACAGCAACAGATATAAACCGAGCACGAGAAATCCGCCGATGAGGCCGTATTCTTCAACAATAATCGCATAGATAAAATCCGAAGACGATTGTGGCAGGAAGTTCTTCTGTACGCTTTTTCCCGGCCCAAGTCCTTGTATGCCGCCCGACGCAATAGCGATTTTGGCCTTTTCTATCTGGTAATGTTCGTCGTCGGTGTCTTTGTCGCTATCGTTGGACGAGAAACTTTCAATACGGCTTTCCCAGGTATGCACCCTGTTGAAAAACTTGGCGTCGGGAAATGCCTTGGCCATGAGCACGAAAAGCACCAATGCCGCAACACCGCATCCGATAATCACGCCGATGTATTTGAGTGGGTATTTACCAATGAAGACGAGCATCAACACCATCGCGAACATCAACGCAGCGGTTGAGAAGTTCGACGGCAGAATGAATCCCAAAGTGACAAAAACCGGTGTCCACAACTCCCACAAAGAGTTTTTAAATGTAATGGGCGTTTCTCGTTTTTTAGATAGGTAACGCGCCACGAAAACCATGAGTACGATGGAGGCCAGAGTCGAAGTCTGGAATGTAATCCCAATAAAAGGCACCTGGATCCAACGGCTGGCATTAGCGCCGGCAATCACGGTTCCTTTGATCATCGTATAGGCCAAAAGAATCCAAACGACGGGCAACGCCAATATAGAAAGCGCACGGAAATAATGGTATGGCACTTTATGAACCCAGTAAATAATCAAAAATCCGATGCAGATGTGCGCAAAATGTTTGACCAAATAACCGAGTGTGTTTCCGGTGCCGTGGCCCATATACGCCAGGTTGCTGCTCGCACTAAATACAGGCATAAAGGAGAACAGTCCGAGCAATGCTACGAACGTCCAGATGACTTTGTCTCCTTTTAGGTTTCTGATTAGTGGAATCATTTTGAATGGTGAATTGTAAATGGTGAATGGTGAACGCCAATCGTTGTCTATAAATTTTGGACCGCTTGTTTGAATTGTCTTCCTCGGTCTTCGTAATTTTCAAATAAATCGAAAGAGGCGCAGGCTGGCGAGAGCAACACGGCATCGCCTTTTTCTGCCATTCGCGAAGACATTTTTACTGCATCGGCCATGCTGTGCACTTCGATCATCACATCTACAACGCTTCCGAAGGCATCGATGATTTTCTTGTTGTCTACGCCCAAACACACGATTGCTTTCACTTTCTCGCGCACCAGCGGCATGAGTTCGGCATAGTCGTTTCCTTTATCCACGCCTCCAACTATCCAAACGGTTGGAACGGTCATGCTGTCTAAGGCAAAAAACGTCGCGTTGACATTGGTAGCCTTAGAGTCATTGATGTATTGTACATTCTGGATTTTAAGCACTTTTTCTAAACGGTGTTCAACGCCCTGAAAATTAGACAGGCTTTCGCGGATGGTTTCCTTTCGGATCTTCATCAGTTTGGCCACTGAGGTTGCCGCCATCGCATTCTTGAGGTTGTGTTTGCCTTCGAGCGCAATGTATTCGGTTTCCATGATGAACTCTTCTTCGTTGATGTTTACTTCCATTTTGTTGTTGTTTAAGTAGGCTCCTTTTTTGAACGTTTGGGTGAGTGAAAAAGGAATTAATTGAGCATTTGTTTTGTTGTTTTTGAGCCATTCCGCAATCGCGATGTCGTCTGCGTCATAAATCAGGTAATCTTGCGGTGTCTGGTTCATGGTGATCCTAAATTTAGAATCGATGTATTTTTCATATTTGTATTCGTATCGGTCGAGGTGATCGGGGCTGATGTTGGTGATGATCGCAATATCTGGCCGGTATTTTACAATCCCGTCAAGCTGGAAACTACTGAGTTCAAGCACGTAATAATCATACTTGTCTTCGGCCACTTGCCAGGCAAAGCTCTTCCCGATGTTCCCGCCAAGCCCCACATTGAGCCCGCCCGATTTGAGCAGGTGGTACGTAAGCATCGTGGTGGTTGTCTTGCCGTTGCTTCCGGTAATCCCGATGGTTTTTGCCTTGGTGAATTGCACCGCAAACTCGATTTCTGAAATGATTGGGATTTTTGCCTCGTGCAATCGCTTGACGATGTCTGATTTGTCTGGGATTCCCGGACTTTTCATCACCACGTCGGCATTGAAAATCTTTTTATCGGTATGGGTTTCTTCTTCCCATTTGATGCCATTAATCGTAAGAACTTCTTTGTAGTGGTCTTTGATTTTCCCGAAATCGGATACGAAAACCTCGTAGCCTTTTTGTTTTCCGAGAATCGCGGTGCCCACGCCGCTTTCACCTCCGCCTAATATGACCAGCCTCTGCATCTATCGGAGCTTTAGCGTTACAATCGACAAAATCGCGAGGATGATCCCAACGATCCAGAAACGGGTCACGATTTTACTTTCGTGGTAGCCTTTCTTCTGGTAGTGGTGGTGCAACGGCGACATCAGGAAAATCCGTTTGCCTTCGCCGGTGCGTTTCTTGGTCCATTTGAAATAGGTCACCTGGATGACCACCGAGAAATTCTCCACCAGGAAAATCCCACACAATAGCGGAATAAGCAATTCCTTTCGAACGGCAATCGCCAAAACGGCAATGATTCCGCCAATCGTCAAGCTTCCCGTATCGCCCATAAAAACCGCGGCGGGATATGAATTGTACCACAAAAAACCGATGAGCGCTCCGGCAAATGCCGCGATGAACACTGTCATTTCTCCCGAATTGGGGATGTACATGATGTTGAGATAGCTCGAAAAGATGATGTTACCCGAAACGAAGGTGAACAGTCCAAGCGCGACGACCGAAATCGCCGAGGTTCCGGCTGCAAGCCCGTCGATGCCGTCGGTCAAGTTGGCGCCGTTGGATACTGCGGTGATGATAAAAATCACAATCGGGATGAACACAATCCAGGCCCAGTTTTCATAACCTTCGCCTGCCCATTGCAAGAGCTGCGCGTAATCGAATTCGTTGTTTTTGACGAATGGGATGGTGGTGGCTGTCGATTTTATTTCGGGTGCCGCCTGCGAAATCACATTCTCGGTGCGGTTGATTTCTATAGTCTTAAGCTGTTCGTTTCTAATCGTAACGCCCGGATGCAAATACAAAACCGAGCCCACGATGACGCCCAAACCGACTTGCCCAATGACTTTAAAAATACCTTTAAGTCCTTGTTTGTCTTTTTTGAAAATTTTGATGTAATCGTCGATGAAGCCGATGGTTCCCATCCACAAAGTGGTTACAATCAAAAGGATGATGTAAATGTTATTGAGTTTGGTAAGCAACAATACCGGAATCAGCGTGGCGATAATGATGATGAGCCCACCCATTGTTGGTGTTCCCGCTTTTTCATTCTGTCCTTGCAGTCCGAGTTCGCGTACCGTTTCACCTACCTGTTGGTTTCTTAAAAATCCGATGATCTTCTTTCCGTAAATCGTAGAAATCATCAGCGACAAAATCACTGCCAATCCCGAACGGAACGTGATGTACTGGAATACGCCGGTGCCCGGAATATTCAACGTCTTATACAGGTATTCAAACAAATAGTACAGCATGGTTTTCTATTTATTGAGTTGGGTTAACAGTTCTTTTACGATGGCCATATCGTCAAAATCGTAGCGTACGCCTTGGATTTCCTGGTAAGTTTCATGTCCTTTTCCGGCAATCAGGATAATGTCGTTGGGCTGTGCGAGCTGGCACGCGGTTTTGATGGCCTGCTTGCGGTCGGTGATTGAAATGGTTTTCTTGAAATTTTGTGGCTCGACACCTTTTTCCATGTCGGATATGATGCTTTCGGGGTCTTCGGTTCTTGGGTTGTCTGAGGTGATGATTGCCTTGTCGCTCATCGTCGAGGCGATGTTGGCCATCACTGGGCGCTTGGTCTTGTCCCGGTCGCCGCCGCAACCTACCACGGTAATGAGCTGTTCATTTTTGGTGCGGATGTCATTGATGGTGCTCAGTACATTCTCGAGTGCATCGGGTGTATGCGCGTAATCGACAATCGCCGTGATTTTCGCGTCCGAAACGATGAACTGGAAACGGCCTGAAACGCTCTCAAGTTCCGACAGCAATCGCAAAGCTTCGAGTTTGTCCATGCCGAGTTCAATCGCGGTACCGAAAATCGCCAACAAATTGTAGGCATTGAAAGTCCCGATGAGCCTTACCCAAACGTCGTTCTCATTAATCTTGAGCAGCAAACCCGACAATTGGTTCTCAAGGATCTGCGCTTTGTAATCGGCGTAAGATTTAAGCGCATAAGTGAGTTTCCTAGCGTAGGTATTCTGCAGCATCACGAGCCCATTCTTGTCATCGATGTTCGTAAGGGCAAAAGCCGACTTAGGCAAACCGTCGAAAAATGCCTTCTTGACATCGCGGTATTCGGCGAAAGTCGGATGGTAATCGAGATGGTCGTGCGACAGGTTGGTAAATACACCGCCCGCAAATTGCAAGGCTTCGGTGCGTTTTTGGTGTACGCCGTGCGAGCTTACTTCCATAAAGCAATACTCCACGCCTTCGTGCGTCATTTCGGCCAGATACCTGTTGATGGTAATCGAATCGGGTGTGGTGTGCGTGGCTTTGTACTCGGTTTCATCTACCATGATTTTCACGGTTGAGAGCAATCCAACTTTGTAACCTGCTTTTTTGAACATCTGGTACAACAGCGACGCGATGGTCGTTTTGCCGTTGGTGCCGGTAATGCCCACGAGTTGTAGGTTGTGCGATGGGTTTCCGTAGAAATTTGCCGCAAGGAATGCCATTGCCGCGTTGGTGTCCTTGACCTGGATGTAAGTGACACCGCTTGCGATAGCCTCGGGGAAAGTATCGCAAACGATGGCCACTGCGCCCATGTCGATCGCCTTTTCTATGTAGTCGTGCCCGTCTGAAACGCTTCCGCGGATGGCCACAAAGACATCATTGGCTACAATCTTGCGCGAATCAAAATCGAGCGCATTGATGCCAATGTCGGTAGGTCCTTTAACGGCCTCGATGGCCACTTTGTACAATATGTCTTTTAAGACGATCATGATAATTCTAGTGTGATGACGGTGCTTTCATCGAACCTTTGTCCGGGTTGCACCGATTGTTTTTTTACTTTTCCGAAACCGACCACTTTCACCTTGATGCGCAAATTGCCCAGCAACGCCACGGCATCCATACCAGACATGCCTTTGAGGTTGGGAACCACAGTTTGCTTTTGGCTTGCTTTTTTATAATAAGCCGCGTAGCTGTTCTCTTGTTTGGTGTCTTTTTTATTGAGGTTTTTGATCTCGTTCATCGATGGCGCATCGGTAAAAATCTTTTGTGCGATTCGTTTGAAAACCGGCCCGGCCACATCGGCTCCGTAATAATTGTTCAATGCTGTATTGGGTTCATGCACCACGACGATGCAAGAATATTTGGGCTGGTCGGCAGGGAAGTAGCCAACGAATGACGAGATGTAGTGCTTTTCGGTGCCGTCCTTGCGGTTGTAATTGGCTTGTGCGGTTCCGGTTTTTCCGGCCATTGAGAAATCTTTAGAATACAACTTAGAACCGGTTCCCTTCTTAACGACATTCTCTAAAACCGCCTGCACTTTATCAAGTGTTTCTTTTGAACACACTTTGGGATTGATTACTTCTTTATTGAATTTCTTGATGGTTTTGTTCCATTCCTTGATTTCAGAAACGAATTGCGGCTTGACCATTTCACCATTGTTCGCCACCGAATTGTAGAACGTCAAGGTTTGCAACGGCGTGATCGAAACCCCGTAGCCGAATGCCATCCACGGTAGTGAAATTGCGCTCCAGCGGTTTTTATCCGAAGGCTGCGGAACGTATGGTTTTCCCTCGCCTTGAATGGGCAATCCGAGTGGTTTGTTGAGCCCGAAATTATTCAGGTGGTTTACAAATTCCTCGGGATTGTTCTTGTAATTGTTGTACACCGCCTGAACCATGACGGTGTTCGACGACACCTCGAAACCGCGTGCCAGTGAAATTTTTCCGTATCCGCCTTCGTGTGAGTCGCGGACTTTCTTACCCGAATAAATCACGGTTCCGCCATTGCTGTCATAAACCGCACTGGTGTCTACTTTCTTGTCTTCGAGCAACGCCATCAGGTCGGCAAGTTTATAGGTCGAGCCCGGTTCGTGCGATTCTGCGATGGCGTAATTGGTCGTTTCGTAATAGGTAGAATCCTTATCCGAACCGCGTCCGAGGTTGGAGATAGCCTTGATGTAACCCGTTTTGGTTTCCATCACCACCACACAGCCATGGTCGGCTTTGTACAATTGCAATTGTTTGAGCAGTGCGTGGTGTGCGATATCCTGAATGTAAACGTCGATGGTCGAAACCACGTCATAACCGTCTTGTGGGTCTACTTCATTGACATCGCGGATGGGTTTCCACTGGCCTTTGGCAATCTTCTGTTTGAGAATTTTACCGTCTTTTCCGTTCAGGTATTTGCGATACGCCCACTCGATTCCTTTTCCGTCAGGAGTTCCGTCGGGTTTTAAGCGCTCGTATCCAATAGTTCTTTCGGCGATTTTACCAATCGGGTGTTCGCGGACGGTTTTCTGCTCTACGATGATGCCACCTTTGTAGGCGCCCAATTTGAACAGCGGAAAACTTTTGATTTTCATGTACTGCGTATAGCTCAGGTCTCGCGCCACAAGGTAATAGCGATTGTGGTTGGCTCTCGCCTTGCGCAATTCGGAGTGAAAGTTACTCGCAGGTTTGCCCAAAAGGAACGACAGTGAATCGGCCAATGACTTGACGTTTTTCTCAAAGGCTTCGGTTTTTGGCGCCACGGCATCAAAACGGATCACATAATTTGGGATCGAAGTCGCGAGCAAACTGCCATCTGCCGAGTAGATGTTGCCTTTGTTGGCCGGAATCACAAAATTACGCACGGTGCGCTCCTTGGCGAGTTTGCGGTAATAATCGCCCTCTACCCATTGGATATTGGTCAGCTTGACAGCAACGGCGATTGCCATCAGGAAAATCCCAAAGGCAACTAGGTAAATCCGGTACGTGATGTGCTTGTCTTCTACTGCCATAATCTTTTGAAAAATCCTTTTTCTTCTGGTTTTTTGACTTTTATTTTTACGGGCGGAACCGATGATGGAAAGATGTTCTTGGCCACCATTTTTTCGGATACTGTCGACTCCATTTTAAGTTGCATCAATTCTGAACGGCGGTCTACAAATTCCGACCGCAATTCCTTGACTTCATTGGTGAGTGCCACGATCTTAAACACTTTCTGCTCGTAACGCTGGGTGTTGGCGATCATAATAATGGCCAGCGCAATCAAAAAGACGATGAACCGCCAGTTTTTGGCCGCATTGGCATCCTCGTTGATCAGGAACCTCGCTTTCAATATGCTGTAAACCCCGCCGTTCTTCATGATTATATCTTTTCGGCTACTCTTAATTTGGCACTTCTTGCGCGGTTGTTGCTTCGGATTTCCTCGGCATCGGGCACAATGAGTTTTTCTATGGTTTTAAACGGAACCGAGAAATTCCCGAAGAAATCGCGTTCGGGTTCGCCTTCAAACATTCCGTTTTTGACAAATCTTTTCACGAGTCTGTCTTCGAGCGAATGGTATGAAATCACGCTCAGGCGTCCACCCGGCGTTAAAATCTCGAGTGATTGCTCGAGAAATTCGCGCAAGGCCTCCATTTCCTGGTTGACCTCGATACGAATCGCCTGGTACATTTGCGCGAGGATCTTATTGCTTTTGTGCGCAGGTAAAAACCTTGCAAGCACATGTTTGAGCGCTTCGGTATTTTTAATCGGTTGGCTTTCCCTGGCCTCGATGATGACGCGCGCAATGGCTGGTGCGCTTTTGAGTTCGCCGTAGTCAAGGAACACGCGGCTTAGGTTGGCTTGGTCGTATTCGTTGACGACGTGATAGGCGCTTAAGGCTCCTTTTTGGTCCATGCGCATGTCTAGTTCGGCATCAAAACGCGTCGAAAATCCGCGTTCGGCGACATCAAATTGATGTGAGGAAACGCCAAGGTCGGCTAAGATACCGTCGACGTTTTTCACGTTGTGGAACCTCAAAAACCTTTTGATGTACCTGAAATTTTCGGTGATTAAAGTGAATCTGTCGTCTGCAATGGCATTGGCCAACGCATCGGTATCCTGGTCGAAGGCAAACAGCTTACCATTTGGGCCAAGCTGGCGTAGGATTTCCCTGGAGTGTCCTCCGCCGCCGAAAGTCACGTCGACGTAAACGCCGTCGGGTTTGATGGCCAGACCGCCAACGGTGGCTTGTAATAAAACCGGATTATGATATTCCATTGTCATCATCATTTACACCTCCCATTACGTCTTCGGCGAGATCAGCAAAATCTACCACCGAATCATCGATTGACTTTTCATACAGCTCCTTATCCCAGATTTCCACGATGTTCACAGCAGAAGAAAGCACGATGTCTTTTGAAACCTTGGCAAAAACGGTCAGGTCTTTTGGAATCAAAATACGGCCGAGGTCATCCACTTCAATGACTTTCACCCCAGCCGTAAAACGACGGATGAAATCATTGTTCTTTTTGACAAAACGGTTGAGCTTGTTGATTTTCTGCATCATCAGGTTCCACTCTGACATCGGGTACAACTCGAGGCACGGCTGAAAAACAGAACGCTTCAAAACGAAGCCGTCCTGAAGCGAAGCCGATAGTTGCTTCTTTAAAGGCGCCGGCAGCAGCAGCCTTCCTTTGGCATCTATCTTACACTCGTATGTTCCGATTATGGAGTTCAAGGAAACTGGATTTAATGATTTGGAGCAAAAATATAAAAATAATTACCACATTTTACCACAATCTCCCACTTTGTTGATAAGTTTTCCCACTTTAACATCGTGCGCAAGAACTGGCGCAGGGCTACACAGAATCAGTTCTTTAACGAATTGTTAAGAAATCTAAAGGATTAAAAAGAATAGTACAAAAAAGCCATTGGAATTGTAAATCCTTTAGACTTAATTCAACAAAATAAAAAGCGCAAAAGCAGCTGATTTTTGGATTCGAAAACCGAATACTTTAGTGGCGAACTGTTCAAATTCTCCCAAACTGCTTTCTTTTAATCGAAAAATCCTATATTTGTGCGCCCGCAAACTGCGGACAAAACGCCAATAAAACAGATGGATAAAGACTTAAAAAAAGAAGGCCGTTACAGGTATTTTGAAGCCGGAGAAGGCACGCCAATCATCATCCTCCACGGACTCATGGGCGGGCTTAGTAATTTTGACGGCGTGGCCAATTTTTTCCCCGAGAAAGGTTACAAAGTGGTCATCCCCGAATTACCCATTTACACACAAAACATCCTCAAGACCAACGTGAAGGCTTTTGCCAAATTTGTAAAAGACTTCATCACGTATAAAGGTTTTGATCGCGTGATTCTTTTGGGAAATTCACTCGGCGGGCACATTGCTTTGTACCACACCAAAATGTATCCCGAAAAAATGCTCGGGCTTGTCATTACGGGAAGTTCTGGCTTGTATGAAAGTGCTATGGGCGACAGTTATCCGCGCCGTGGCGACCGCGATTACATCCAGAAAAAAGCAGAAGATGTTTTCTACGATCCCAAAATCGCAACGCCTGAAATTGTGGAGGAAGTTTACGCGATGGCGAATGACCGCATCAAATTGATCAAGACCCTGACGATTGCCAAGAGCGCCATCAGACACAATATGGCCAAAGACTTACCCAAAATGCACGTCCCAACCTGTATCATTTGGGGTAAAAATGACAAGGTGACACCGCCTGAAGTAGCCGAAGAATTCCATCAATTACTGCCAAACTCTTCACTCTACTGGATTGACAAATGCGGACACGCCGCCATGATGGAACATCCCAATGAGTTCAACACACTCATGTACGACTGGTTGAAAGAAAAACACTTATAACACAAAGCCGCCCCGTAAGCGGCTTCTTTTTTAGCTAACTTTGCCCAAAATTAAAAGCATGAAAATCAATACGGCAGAATTCATTATCAGCAACTCCGAAGTAGACAAATGCCCAAAGGAGATGATTCCCGAATACGCTTTTATTGGCCGCTCTAATGTGGGGAAATCATCGCTGATCAACATGCTCACTAATCATAAGAATCTTGCAAAAACCTCGGGCAGACCAGGAAAAACGCAACTCATCAACCATTTTAAGATCAACAGCAATTGGTTTTTGGTGGATTTGCCGGGTTATGGTTACGCGAAGGTTTCGAAAAAGACCAAGTCGGTTTTCCAGCAGTTCATCACCGATTATTTTGAAAAAAGGGAACAGTTGGTTTGCGCGTTTGTTTTGATCGACATCCGCCATGAGGCGCAAAAGATTGACCTCGAGTTTATGGAGTATATGGGCGACAGTGAAATCCCGTTCTGCATCATTTTTACCAAGGCCGACAAAATCTCCAAAGGGAAAGTCGAGCAGCACATTGCCGCTTACAAAAAACAAATGCTACAAAACAATTGGGCCGAAATGCCACCTCATTTCGTTACATCCGCTACTGAACAGACTGGGAAAGACGCCTTGCTCGACTACATCGACGAGCTCAACCAAGGCATTTTCAGTTCGGACGAATTCTAACTACTTGGTCAATTCTAATTTCTCTGCAAAATAATCGCAGAAATCCTTCATCGTATCGGTCATTTTCTCGTCACCTGTGGCGCGATTGAATGTGTCGGCCATGGCCACGAGCGTCTGGTGGAAGAACTTCTTCATTTCGTCAACGGGCATGTCTTTGGTCCAAAGGTCGATGCGCAGCGTTTCTTGTGCGTTCGAGTCCCAAATGGAGAGCATCATGGCTTTGGCTTCCTCGGCTTCAATTCCGCCGTCCTGCGCGGTCCACATGAGTTTTTCGGGAACGCGGTTCTCGTCGAGTTCTACCGTAAATTTGATCTCTGATTTGATTGTATTACTCATCCTTTTTGGGTTTGTATTTTGATTTTTCGAATATTTCCTTGGCATCGGTACGCAACAGTTCGGGAAGCGAAACCTCGTTGTTTTCCATATACGAGCGTACGATTTGCCAGCCAATCCAACAACCGGTTCGTCCCGGCGATTCATTGTCTATTTCGAGGTAGAATTTGGAGAATGGTGCTGGTGCGATGAACCTCGGAATCAGTTTCTGGTCTGTATCATACAGCATTTTATTTTCTATGAAATAGCGCCACATATAGCCTTCATTGTCTTGGCACCAGGTAATCTGCTCTGGTTTGTAACCGATTTTATCGGCGTCGGTGGTTTGGGGTAGCAGCAAGTCCTTGAGGTAAAGTTCTTTTCCGGCGTAAATCATTTGCGAGAGGAAGGTGCTCTCTGTTGGTGACGGAATCTGGCCCATCGCAAAAGTATGCGCAATATCGGGCAGAATCTGGCTTTGCGTGAAGTTTTGTTTGAGGTATTCGGGGAATTGGTAGAACTTGTGGTCTTTTCCTAGATACAGCTCGAGGGAGATAATCAACATGTTGTTGGCGTAGATGACCTTGTTCTGGTAATCCATTTCTGAAATGACCGTATACACCTTTGGGATTTTGGCCTTCGGAAAATAATACTTGATGTGTTTGAAGAGTTCTTCAATTTGTTGGGTTTCGCTGCTGAAATCGCCGTAGCGCTTCTCTACTTCATTGTACAATTCGCGCCATTGTGGGTTTTGCATTTTCTCAATCCAGACCTGGTCGTCATTTCCCGGTGGAAAAAAGAATGGGTATTGCGCCTGCAGTTTGCCCAAGTCTTCGGGCTTGGTTTGAAAAAAGGCTTTATCGAACCGGTTTACATCGACCTCAACCGGGATTTGTTCTACGGCTTTCTCCACCTTGCTTTTCTTATCGCAGGCAACGAAAAGGACCAATAATACTAACGGCAACCAGAAATATTGTTTCATAGACGGTGTTCTAGCCCTGATGGAAGCGGCATCCTTTTGCTGCCTTCTTTAGGCAGGAAAAGATTGCCTCACAGGAAAAATTTTTAAATTTGTGTTCGGCCAGTTCGCTGCGCTCGTGTTAGCGGACAGCAGGACCCAAGCTCGTAGAGCGAATTGGCGAAGCAAATAGCTGCAAAAATTAATTAACTTTGGGCAAAGATACATTCCACAGTTTTAAATTTTCTGAAAATATGCCTAAAAAAAATACGATAAATGTCGAAAGCGTCAATGACCAGATTGTGAGTTGGCTCGCGGCCTATGCCGACAATGCGAAAGTGAAGGGTTTTGTGGTGGGGATTTCGGGCGGTGTAGACTCGGCGGTGACTTCAACACTTTGCGCGCAGACGGGTTTTGAAGTATTGTGTGTGGAGATGCCCATACATCAGGCCCAGAGCCAGGTGAGTCGCGGACGCGAACACATTGAGCAGCTCAAAAAACGTTTCCCGAATGTCTGGAATACAGAAGCCGATTTGACGCACACTTTTGAAACCTTTAAAAAAGCAGTGCCCGATACAGACGATGTGGTGCGCGGGAATCTGGCGCTGGCCAACACGCGTGCGCGTTTGCGAATGACTACTTTGTATTATTTTGCAGGCATACACGGTTTGCTTGTGGCCGGAACGGGAAATAAGGTGGAGGATTTCGGCGTTGGGTTTTACACCAAATACGGTGACGGCGGTGTAGATTTGAGCCCGATTGCCGATTTGATGAAATCGGACGTCTATGCGCTGGGCGAATACCTCAAAATTCCCGAGTCGATCCTGACTGCAGCGCCTACCGACGGGCTTTTTGGTGACGACCGCACCGATGAGGACCAGATTGGTGCAAACTATGACGAACTCGAATGGGCCATGCTCGCCGATGCCGACGGAAAAACCGCAAATGATTTTTCTGGCCGCGAAAAACACGTTTTTGAGATTTACAAACACCTGAACAAATCTAACCAACACAAAATGAACCCTATACCAGTTTGTTTAGTTCATCGGGATTAATGGCGTTTCATCTAAAAAATTTTAGTTGTTAAGTTTTTATTAACTAAATTTATAGTCTCATTCGGGTTAAATACCCATAAAAAATAGCATTATGATAAAAGTTTGTTTAGCGGATAATTATCCTGTGGTTCACTTTGGGGTAAAATCGTACTTCAAAGATCATATCGATATCAGCATCGTTGCCAATGTTGGAAATTTTTCAATGGTTAAAGATGTACTATATACTAAGGAGATCGATGTATTGGTTTTGGATCTCGATCTTGACGGGCTTTCGAGTATTTACGAACTCAAGGCCATTATCAAGAATTACACAAAAACGAAGATTATCGTTTTTAGTAGCTATTCGGAGCAAATCTACGCGCCAAACGCGATAAAGGCCGGAGTAGCGGGTTATGTACACAAAACCGCAAAGCTCGAAAGTTTGGGTATCGCGATTATGAAGGTGCACCAAGGGCAAGTCATCTTAAATGATGTCATCAAGAAAAACCTCGCGTTGATTGCCAAACAAAACAAAAGCGAGCGCTTGTACCGCAAATTATCCAACCGTGAAATCGAGGTATTGCGTTATTTGAGTAATGGCAAGAAAAACAATGAGATTTCTTCTATTTTGGGACTCAATGAAAAAACGATTAGTACTTACAAATTGCGATTGCTCACGAAATTGAATGTGACGAACTTAGTGGATTTGGTCAATAAGGCGAAAACCCTGGAAATCGTTTAGAGTGCCTTAGTGCCTTAGTCAAAAATAATAGAAAAATAAAAGAACGTCCTTTTCGGGACGTTTTTTTTATACACAAACAGAGAAAACTCAGGCACTCCTCAACTCAGGCACTAATACCGCGACATTACCCTTCCCAGTTTTTTAGAAAAAGTATTGATGAGTCGCGAATAATCCATAGCCATAGAGAGTGGCTCTGTATTGTCGGATTCGGGCTCGTTGGAGATTTCCCCTTTTAATTCTTCTATGATGCGGCTCACCAAAAACCAACGCAGCGTGAGTATCGTTTCTGATACATACTGCCCAACAGTCTGGTCTTTGAGCTTCACGATGATGTGTTGGCCTTCCCAATTGTGCAGCGATTGTTGCTCTTCGAGCATTAAGATATCGGTGACTTCCTGGTTGAATTCGGGTTCGAGGTTTTGCAGATACTGTTCAATCTGGAACTGTTCGTTTTGGTGGAAATAATCCACGAGGTGGTTGTAGATATTCCTAAACAACGGATTGGCGAGCTCTACCTCATCTTCCTGCAAACTCAGGAAAATGCGTTGATACACTTTGTAGTCTTTCTTTTCGATAACTTCCTCGATTTCGCCTTCGTCGTTGGTTTTGAGTAAAACATCCTCAAATTCCTCGATCTTGTCTCCGTAAAGGAGTAGGATTTCTATGATTTTGCGTTCGAGACCGTACAGAATATCGACTTTTTCAACCGCAACCGTTTCGTCCTCGTTTTTAACAACATCAAAAGCCTTTTGCTCTTGCCTGGCTTTTTTGCCGGCTTCGCTTAGGTCTTTTTGTACGAGTTGCGCCAGCGTATTGAGCAACACCTGCTCGGAAATGTCCATGATGCGCGACGTTTCCTGGATGTAGATTTCGCGCTTGATACGATCCGGGATTTTAGAAATGCTGAGCACCATATCGCGGATCAAATCGGCTTTCTTGATGGGGTCGTGTTTGGCTTCATCCATTAGCAATGACGCTTTGAACTGGATGAAATCCTTGGAATTTTTATCGAGGTACGCCAGGATTTCTTCGGAGGAATGCTTGCGCGCAAAACTGTCCGGATCTTCGCCTTCGGGAAAGGTACAGACGCGAACGTTCATGCCTTCTTCAAGGATCAAATCGACCCCGCGGATCGAGGCACGCAAACCCGCCGCGTCGCCGTCGTATAAAACGGTAATATTTTTGGTTAATCGGTTGACCAAACGGATCTGGTCTGGCGTTAAGGCCGTTCCCGAAGAAGCGACGACGTTTTCAATGCCCGATTGGTTGAACTGGATTACATCGGTATAGCCTTCAACGAGATAACACAGGTTGTTTTTGGCAATGGCTTGCTTGGCCTGGAAAATCCCGTATAAAACTTTGCTTTTGTGGTAAATATCGCTTTCGGGCGAATTGAGGTATTTCGCGGCTTTTTTGTCGTTGCCGAGAATGCGTCCGCCAAAACCGAGCACACGACCCGACATGCTTTGGATGGGAAACATCACGCGGCCGCGGAACCGGTCAATGAGCCGTTCTTCTTTGTTGATGGTAAGCCCGGTACTTTCGAGAAATTCGAGTTTATAGCCTTTTCCGAGTGCTTCTTTAGAGAAAGCGTCCCATTGTTCGGGCGAGTAACCGAGGGCGAATTTTTTGATGGTATCGGATGTAAAACCGCGTTCCTTAAAATACGAATAACCGATTGCTTTGCCTTCTTCTGAATGCAACAGTACATCGTGGAAATAATCCTTGGCATATTCAGAAACCAAATACATGCTTTCTTTGATATCGGTGACGGCTTTTTCCTCGTCGGTGCGCTCGGTTTCCTCGATTTCGATATTGTATTTTTTGGCGAGGTAACGGATGGCTTCGGGATAGGTGAAATGCTCGTGTTCCATTAGAAAAGCGACCGCGTTTCCGCCTTTGCCCGAACTGAAATCTTTCCAGATTTGTTTGGCGGGCGATACCATGAACGATGGCGAGCGCTCGTCGGAGAACGGGCTGAGTCCCTTGAAATTACTTCCGGCGCGCTTGAGTTGTACAAAATCACCGATGACCTCCTCAACGCGGGCGGTTTCAAAGACGGTATCGATGGTGTTTTTTGAGATCAAGGTTCAGTGGAAAGTCGAAAGTCGAAAGTCGAAAGTCGAACGTTGCAAGCGTCAAAGATAGGAAGTTTTCTGCGGTGTTGAAACGGGTACGGGGTTTTTTAGCCCGGATGGCAGCGGAAAGCCTTTTGGATAAAAATGCATTTTTTGCCAAACCGAAAACGCGACCAACGGAAGCGCTTTGCGGTTGGTGCAAAAAAGCATTTTTGAAGAAAAGCTTGCAGCGGACAGCCGGATTGGCTTCAATAAAAAAAAGCGCTCCTTTCGAAGCGCTTCTCCAAGTATAAATAACTAAACAAAATTTAATTGAGGTCGAAACGGATGCCTGCCGAAATGTTGTTCTGGTCAACCGCGTTGTTTTTGAACATTGGGTTCAGGTCGTATTTCACGTACAAACTGGTTTCTTTGTAACCGATATAGGCGCTCACACCGTAGTTCCAATCGTCTATATTCCAGTTGCCTTTTTGGCGTTCCTTGATGCGGTAGCCGTTTTCTTTGTACGAGAGAAATTGTTTGGAGTTGACGTTGTATCCGGCGTAACCTCCAAATCCCATACGGAATCCTTGGTGGCTCCTGAAGATTTTCTTGCCATCTTTGGTTTCGTTCTTGCTGAAATCGAACTCCAGGTGCACCGGAAGCTGGAGGAACACATTCTTGAAATAGGTGTCTTTGGCGCGCAAATGGTGCGGGGAAACTGCCAATACGGTTTGGTTGCCCGTATCTACAAACGCACGATTGTCTGTGGCGGTGAGCGTGTTATAGACAAAAGACAGCCCGTATTTGAAATGAAGGAGGTTGCTTTCTTTAAGGATTCTTGTGTTGTGTGTGAATCCCCATTCGTAAAACGCTGATCTGAGGTAGCCGAAATCTGAGTTGGCTACGGCGCCATCGGTGACCAGGTTGTTGAAACCTCCGGCCAATACGAATTGCGTGGTAGTTCTGGGTTCGCCGTTTTCTTCTTTCTTCTTGCGTTCCTCTTTGTTATCCCAAGTGATTCCGAAATGTTGCTTCTTTGAGACCGAATCACTTTCGGTAATCTTACCATCGACTTTTTCCTGTACGAGTGCTTTGAGTTCGGCTTCGGCAGTAGCTACGCGGGTTTCGATGTTTTTGGCGCGGATGTCGGCGAGTTTGAGTTTTTGTTCTTCGGCTTGCGCGGCGGTGAGGGTGCCGTTTTCGAGTTGGGTGTTGATCAATTCGATCTCGGTTTTGAGTGCTGCTTTTTCTTCTTTGGTGATGGTTTCAATCTTCGCGGCAATTGATTTGGCGCGTGATTCGAAGGTGTCCTGCCCGAAAAGGTTGGTCAAAAAAAGGCATAGGAAACCGGTTAAGTAAATGGTTAAATTTCTCATGTGTTTTGGATTTAAATGCTGATTAATGATTATTGTTGGATGTTTCGGGTGGATACTGCCTGGGCAACTTCCTGGTAATTCCGTCCGATTTTGTGGATGATTTTTTCGCGAAAGGTTTGGTTGACTTCGCCGTCTACCTGTGATAAAAGATTTTTGGCGTTGACTTTAACCGAGCTTTTGGTTGATGATGGTTGGGCGGCTCCGGCATTGGCAAGCAGTTCGTCAACTGATTGGTTGGTGCCGATTGGCCCGGTTTTGATGGATGATGGTTTGTTCTCCGCGATTAACTGCGACTGATTAGTGACTTCGTTAATCGTTTGAACGGGATTGGGTTGGTTTTGACTGTTCGTTTTTTGATTGCCTGAGGTTTGTGTGATGATTGATTCGTTTTTTGATTGATGATTGATGGTATTTGATGGTGTCGCTTTTTTACTTGCAATTTGTGCGATGCTTTGAGAATCGGTAACTGTTGGAAGGATTTCGGTCGTTGTAGTTTCAGGTGTTTTTTCGTTTTCTGTATTTTGAAGGACAATCTCATTATTTCCTTCCCTTTTTACGTCTTTGAGCTCGGGAATATTGTTGAAATAAACCGTTCCGATGAGCAAAAAACCAACTACGCTTGCAGCGATATACAACCAGCCGAAATCCTTCTTTGGCTTCTTTTGCTCGGCTACGGTGAGCATTGCATCGAGTCTGTCCCAAGCGTTTGCTGTGGGTGTAATCTCGCGCTGGCTGAGTTTGCTCTTAAAATCCTTGTCTATATTATGCTGTGCCATGGCTGTAATTTTTTAATTTGGATATTTGTTCTTGCAACATTTTTCTCGCGTGGTGCAATTGCGATTTCGACGTGCTTTCTGAAATGCCCAGCAGGTCTGCGATTTCGAGGTGTTTGTAGCCCTCTATGGCATATAGGTTAAAAATCATTTTGTAACCGTCGGGCAAACTGTCTATTAAAAACTGGATGTCTTCTACATTCAGGTTGCTTTCGATGTTGTTGAAACTGTCTTCCTTATAATATTCGTCTTCGAGGAAACTAACTTTCTTTTGCGCCCTGATGTAAGAAATACATTCGTTAATCATGATCCTTCTGATCCAGCCTTCAAAACTGCCTTTGTGCTCAAAGTTTTTCATGTGAGTGAATACTTTCATGAATGCGCTGATCATTAAATCTTCGGCGTGGTGCAAATCCTTGATGTATTGTCGGCAAACGCTCAACATTTTAGAAGCGTATTTGTTGTAAACCATCTGTTGTGCCTGCCGATTGTTCTCGACAGCCATTTGGATGATTTCCTTTTCTTCCTGATGTAAATGGATTACTTTCAAAATCTTTTTAAAGGGTTTCTAAAGGGTTTCTGTTAGCATAGACGGGAACAGATGCAAAAACGTTGTATGAGGGTTTTAAAAAAAGCGATCTTTTTTGGAAAGTGCTTTTAAATCCCTTTAAAATCGGGCGATTCGAGCGAATGATTTTTTTTTGAAATTTTTATATTTTTTACAATGCGCCGAAATATTGTGCTATAAAAACCCCTAATTCGTCGGTTGGACTTGTGTCTCGACATGCTCTTCACTAGTTACTTATTGTAGTACAGCTCTTTTAACAAAGCATTCAGTTTTTCTGCATCTGGAGAATTCGATTTTTCTTTAGGGACGTTATGACCCCTTCCCTGAAGGTAATTTACAAATCCTGAAAACGTCTCGAATCCAGAAATTCCGCATTAAACGCTAAATTTTACCCATAAGGCAACGCTAAATTTTTCTTTCAATTACATAGTTGACCATTAAAATCAACGCCGATTTGAACTCCGATTCGGGGAAATCGGCTAAGATTTGCAGTGCTTCCTTTTGGAATTCGGCCATTTTCTGTTCGGCATAAACAAGCCCGTTGTGGTTTTTGACAAATGCGATGACTTCCTTGACGCGCTTCTTGTCTTTATTGTGGTTTTTGATTGAATTGATTACCCAATCCTTTTCTTTCTTAGTACAGTTGTTCAGTACGTGGATGAGCGGCAAGGTCATCTTTTGTTCCTTGATGTCGATTCCGGTGGGTTTGCCGATCGCGTCCTCGGTATAATCGAACAAATCATCCTTGATCTGGAACGCCATGCCGATGAGTTCGCCAAATTTGCGCATCTGCTCTACCTTTACCTCATCCTCCACTACCGATTTCGCGCCTAGCGCACAACAAGCGGCAATCAAAGTTGCGGTTTTCTTGCGGATGATTTCATAGTAAACTTCCTCTACTATATCAAGCCTTCTCGCCTTCTCGATTTGCAATAGTTCGCCTTCACTCATTTCACGCACGGCAACCGATATGATCTTGAGCAAATCAAAATCACCATGGTCAATAGAAAGTAATAATCCTTTTGAAAGCAAATAATCGCCCACCAAAACGGCAATCTTGTTTTTCCAGAGCGCATTGATGGAGAAAAATCCGCGGCGGCGGTTGCTGTCATCCACCACATCGTCGTGTACCAAAGTGGCCGTGTGGATGAGTTCAATTACCGATGCACCGCGATACGTTCGTTCATTTACATTTCCGTTTGACAACATTTTAGCGGTCAAAAACACGAACATCGGTCGCATCTGCTTGCCTTTGCGGTTTACGATATAATAGGTGATTCTGTTGAGCAGGGCCACCTTGGAGGTCATTGATTCGTAGAACTTCTTTTCAAAAAGTTCCATTTCTGCTTGTATGGGCTGCTTTATTTGCGCGGTGATATTCATCGTTTCCAAAGATACTTATTAAGTTTTATTTTATACTTTCGGGTACTAAATTTTGTATTTTTAACGCCGCCGCTACTTTCACGCTTTGTGTTAAGGCGGGGCAAAAACCAAAACTCAAGGCTATGAAGACAACGATTACAGCATTGGCAATAGTACTTTTATTGTTTGTTGCAGGCTGCAGCAAGGGAGAACGCGACGATTCGAGGTACTATCCCATGAATTTCACGGACCTCGTTGCCAACTACGGCCTGGACAACATAGCCGATGACGTGAGTTTTATGGTACAAGCCGAATCGGAGGCCGTTACTACCACCGAGACGGGCCAACCCGGTTTTTTTGGCGATTGTGCCCAAGTAACCACAACTATTTCGGGAAATACCTGGACCAGGGTTATTGATTTTGGGAACGCCGATTGCACCCTGGCCAACGCCAATACCGTACGCGGCAAAATCATCCTTACTTTTTCTGATGACTTTACGGCAGACGTAAGGGCGATCAAATACCGTTTTGAAAACTTTTACCACAACAACCGGCTCGTACAAGGAGGCAGTGACTTAGGAAAAACTACTGTTAATGGTCATCCCATGGCCACCCTGACTTTAAACTGGACTATTACCACACCCAACGGCATCGTATTTAGACGAGTAGGACAACGTCTGCGCGAATTTACCGTGGGTTACGACACGTTAGATTGGTCTGACAATCAATTCGCTATCACCGGGAGCTGGATTACGGCTTTCCCCAACGGGATTGTTCATATTTCTACAATTAATTCTCCGTTGGTTGTGCAGGGCGATTGTGCACATATCGTACGCGGCACCATGAAATTCATGAGGGACAATTCTTCTGGATCAGGGCTTCTGGATTACGGCAACGGATCTTGTGACAACCAGGCTACACTTTACATCAACGGGAGTCCTTCTGCGATTGGACTGTAAATAAATTTGTACAACCCTGTCGCTGCTGATAGAAAAGCGGGTTAGTTAATGACCGTTTCTATCAAATTCACGTCCATTGTATCCATTTTGAATAAACAACTATCTATGAAACTAGATTTAACTAAAATGCTATTTGTTGCTTTCTTGTTTGCTGGATGTAGTAACCTAAAACCTTTACCTTCAGAATATAACTTAGTTAGAACTTTTTCAAACACCGCAAGGCTATATGAGTACGGAAAAGGAAAAATTTTAATTTACAATGCTGCCGGTTTAAATCATAAAATAGATGACACTGCTCGTCTTAATATTTGGATAAATGGAAAAGCCGTGGGCCAATTGCAGGCAAACCAATATGCAGTACTTTTTTTAATGCCGGATACATATGAAATTCGTGTTCAGCACAAAGATGTCAAAGTTTTTGAAAGTGCTCATACAGTAAAGATTGAGAATAATACTTCTGTCATTAGTGTTAAACCGACCATTACATCAAATAAAATTGAAATTACCAATGACATCCCAGAAGGTTTCCAGAGATACAAAAACATGATGGACTAAACACCCGAACTGAAACAACAGCCGCCTTGACTAATTGCTTTTTTCATGTCGCCGGAAATACTTATTTCCTTAACTTAATTCAGAGTAGCCGAAAATACTCTGCTATCTTGTTCACAACCAGACATAGCGGCGAAACGATAGTAGTAGAAAATATCTGGCACGAATCAAGTTGCCATAAATCCTAACGTGTGTAACCGAATAAAATATTTTAGTCTCGGCTTAAACTTTAACCAACCCATCTGGTCTTAAGGAAAACTTAAAAAAATTAGAGATTATGAAAACACCAATTTTAGCTTGCGCGATGGCCTTACTGTTTTTGGCGGTGGGTTGCAATAAAGACGACAACACTGCTACAACCCCTTTAACGGCTGCCGAAATTAAAGCCAACGCCGACATGGATAACATCTCCGACGACGTTAGTGCTATTGCCGAATCAGAATCCGACGCAACTTCTACTGCCGGGCGCGGCGGACAACCTAGTTTTTTAAGCGGTTGTGCCGAAGTGACTACCACAATTTCAGGAAATACCTGGACGAGAACCATTGATTTTGGCACCACCAATTGCACGCTTTACAACGGAAACTCGGTACGTGGAAAAATCATTATCGTTTTCTCGGATGATTTTGATGCAGCCACGAGGACAATTTCTTACAGTTTTGAAGATTTCTACCACAATGACCGCCATGTAGAAGGCAACCGTACCGTAGTGAGAACCATGGTCAATGGACATCCAAGAGCCGTAATCGATTTGAACCTCACCGTAACAACGCCTCAAGGCGCGGTATACCAACGAACTGGGCAACGTGTGAGGGATTTCGTTTCAGGTTTCGGCAACCTGATTTTATCAGACAACCAATTCTCAATCACCGGAAGTTGGGTCACCACTTTCCCCAGCGGAACCATCCAAACCGCCAATATCGCTGCGCCACTCATCGTACACTGGGATTGCCCGCACATCATGAGCGGTTCGATTTCTTTTACACGCAACAATTCGTCGGCAACTGCCGTCCTCGATTATGGCAATGGAGCCTGCGATGACATGGCCACACTCACCATCAATGGCAATATTTACCCGATTGATTTGGGTATTTAAAAACTGGAAATAAAAAAGAGATCCCGGAAATTTAATACTTCCGGGATTTTTTTATGCTTCTTTATTGGCAAGTTGCCCACACGCGGCATCGATGTCTTTGCCTCGACTGCGGCGTACTTTGGCCACAATGCCATTGGCTTCGAGCGCATTGATGTAGGCATTGATTGACGCTTCTGAAGCCTGTTGGAATTCACCGTCGTCAATTGGGTTGTATTCAATCAGGTTGACCTTACAAGGGACATATTTACAGAATTTTACGAGCGCATCGATAGATGCCGCGTTGTCGTTGATGTCTTTCCAGACGACATATTCATAAGTGATCTTACTTCCGGTTTTGCGGTACCAATATTCAAGCGATTCGCGCAAATCGGCGAGTGGGAAATTACTGCTGAACGGCATAATCCTTGACCGGATGCTGTCAATGGCCGAATGTAGCGACACCGCTAGTTTGAATTTCACCTCATCATCGGCCAACTTCTTAATCATTTTTGGAATCCCCGAAGTAGAGACCGTAATTCTTTTGGGCGACATACCCAAACCCGTAGGCGACGTAATCATATCGATGGCCTTGATTACATTGTTGTAATTCATGAGCGGTTCGCCCATTCCCATGAAAACGATATTCGACAGCGGATGGTTGTGGTACAATCGACTTTCCCTGTCGATGGCGGCGACCTGGTCGTAAATCTCGTCGGCATTGAGGTTGCGCATGCGCTTGAGCCTTGCCGTAGCGCAAAAGTTACAATCGAGGCTACAACCCACTTGGCTCGATACACAGGCAGTGGTGCGGGTTTCGGTGGGAATCAAGACAGATTCTACTACAAGACCATCGTGCAAACGTACCGCGTTTTTTACGGTGCCATCGCTCGAGCGCTGCATGGTATCTACCTGGATGTGGTTGATCACAAAATGGGCTTCGAGCATGGTGCGCGTTTCTTTAGAAACATTGGTCATATCCTCAAAACGGTGCGCGTTTTTGCTCCACAGCCATTCGTAAACCTGGTTGCCGCGAAATGCCTTGTCGCCATTGCTGACGAAAAATGCGCGCAACTGCTCTTGTGATAAGGCGCGGATGTCTTGCTTGTCGATTTCCATGGCGCAAATTTAAGCACTATTTGCGGGATAATTGATAACTTTGGCAAATCTAAAACAAAGCCACATGCACTTCATTTCGCCCGAACTTGAGGATTATATTGAGCAACACTCGCAGAAAGAACCCGAATTGCTCGCCGCATTGAACAAGGAAACCTACCAGAAAGTTTTGTTGCCACGCATGCTCAGCGGCCATTTCCAGGGTCGGGTTTTGAGCATGTTGTCAAAGTTGATTCGTCCTGTGAACATCCTGGAAATTGGGACTTACACGGGTTACGCAGCTTTGTGTCTCTGCGAAGGCATGCAGGAAAGCGGCGAGTTGCACACCATTGACATTAAGGAAGAACTCGTGGATTTCCAGCGCAAATACTTTGACCGTTCACCTTGGGGAAGCCAGATTTTCCAGCATTTGGGAGAAGCGGTAGACGTGATTCCAACTTTAGATTTGAAATTCGATTTGGTGTTCATTGATGCCGACAAGGAAAACTACCTCAACTATTTTGAATTGATGGTTCCCAAAATGAACAAAGGCGGAATTATCCTGTCTGACAATGTGCTTTGGAGCGGAAAAGTACTCGAGCCTTTACAACCCAATGACATCAGCACAAAAGTGCTTTTAGAATACAATGAACGCTTGAGAAATGATCCGCGCGTAGAAACGGTGCTCTTGCCGATTCGCGACGGATTGACGGTGAGTCGCGTGCTTTAACTTCAAAATTGCTTCGCCAGTTCGCTCGCGCTAGGGTCAATATTCGTTGTTCGACATTCAACCTTTAGTTTTGAACAACGAACCGATGATTAACAAACGACGAATGTTGAAGTGGGCGCGACTGCCCTAGCCCTGATGGTAGCGGCATCCTTTTTCTTGCTTCTTTAGCAAGGAAAAGATAGAGCGGACAGCAGGAATTAGCTCCCAAAAAATCAAATCGAAAAATACTTCTGCTGCGCCAATCGGTACAATTTATAACAGCCGAATCCGGTGATTGCGCCCATCATATACCCAAAAAGGATGTCGGACGGAAAATGCAAGCCCAAGTAAATTCGGCTGTAGGCAAAAACGAGCGGCCATAGGAAAATCAACCAAAAATACTTGTAGTGTTTTTTCATGACCAGGAATAGCAAGGTCGCCACTGCGGCGGTATTGGAGGCGTGCCCGGAAAAGAAACTGAACGAATCGCGAATCAAAACCTTTCGAATCGTAGCCTCGAGATTTGGATCGTTACAAGGGCGCAACCGCTCAAAACCGTTCTTGAATACGTTGGTGAGCTGGTCTGTAAAGGCTATTAAAAGGGCGACAAAAAAGAGCAGGTAAAGGGTTTGCTTGCCGCCGATTTTTTTATAAATCAGAAAAAAGAGTAACAGGAAAAAAGGAATCCAGTGGATTTGTTGGGTAATGTACAGCCAAAATGGGTCATATTGTTCTGAACCCAAACTGTTGAGGAATGTAAAGACGTCGTGATCCAATTCAAGCAGTTTCTCGAGCATCTAGTTCTGTCTTTTGATTGGGCCGGTAATTTCGTCGATTTCTTCCTGGACACCATCGGTTTTTGACGTCACTTGGTTGGCGATATTGTCTTTGGCTTTGCTGATTTCGGCTTGGATGTTTTGCGAGACATCGGTGAAATTGCCGTGGATGTCTTTAAAAGTATCGGTAAGCCCATTGGCATCGGCACCTTTCTGGATTTCGCTTTTGATGTCGTTGGTGGCGTTTTTAAGTTGCGCCATCGCTTTGCCCATGGTGCGCGCGATTTCGGGGATTTTGTCCGATCCGAACAACATCAAAACTATAAAGAGGATGAAGACCAATTCGCCGCCGCCAATACCAAACATATTTTCTTATTTTTTAGCAAAGTTATGCGTTTTTGAAGTTCAAATTCCCAAATTAACCATATTTTAAGCCTCACTCGGTTTTGACCGGCTCTGGCGTAGCAATCAGGTCGTTGTACTCCACCGCAAGTCTTTTGACGTAGAACATCGTCAAGGTTTTATTTTTGTCGTTGAGTGCGCGCGCAAAATCCTCGTCCTCAATAATGTAATACTGAAAACCCTGTATGTAGTCTTCTGGGATTTTCAAGGTTTGTGTATAGTATTTGTCCTCAAACCAGCCATCGAGCTTGATGAGCAATCGCTCGTTGCGCTCTATCTGAACTTCTTTTTTGAGCTGTGCGGTGCGTCCAGACATTTTATTGAGCAGCGGGTCTAACAGTCCGGTAGTGGCTGTTCGGAGTTTGCGCTCGGCAGGCGTATACCGTTTCTGTCCTTTTTGGGTGATGCCCATTTGTTCTGAATTGATTTCGGGATGCGCGTTGACATCGACCTCATTGAGCTGGGTCATTTTGGTGCTGGCCTTGATGAGCAGGATTTCCTGTGTGAGGTCATCGGCAGAAATGATTTTTCGCCTTGTTTCAAGGTTCACGGCGGTAATCACGAGTACATCGCCTTCGCGAAGCAACATCGTGAAGACGCCTTCTTTATTGGTAATGGCAGTCTTGTAATCGCGTAGGTTGAGTACGTTTACCTTGTCGATGGCAGATGAATCAGCAACGATTTTGGCCGTAACCATCTTCCCGGATGATTGTCCCGAAACCAGCTGCACACACAACACCATCAAAAAAAATAGAATGCTATTTGTTTTCACTTGCGATAATCTCTAAATATTTGACCGCGTATTCTCCCATGAGAAAAGTAGCCAGCGTTTTATTTTTAGCTTTGATTGCCGCTGCAAATCTATTGTTTTCGGCCAAATAATACTGGAATCCCTTGACATATTCTTGAGGGATTTTGAGTTTGTGCGTGAAATATTCGGGCTCGAACAAATAGGACATTTGCTCCAACATCTTTTCTTTCCCTTCTACCACAAGCTCCTTTTTGAGCATCGCCGTACGGCCTGAAAAAATATTAAACAACGGGTCTATCGATACGCCGCCACTTTGCCCACTCCAACCTGTAGCTGCTTTGAGTTTGCGCTCGGCAGGTGTGTAACTTTTTCGGCCCATCGGGATAATTCCGAGCGCTTCGGCGTTGATGTTTTTGTATTGGTAAACCATCACTTCATTGAGTTGGTTCATAATGGGAATCATTTTCAGGAAAAGCAAATCGGTATTGGCCATATCGGATTCTTTGACTTCATATCGCAAAGCCTTGAACTGGATAGACGACAGCATCAACGTATCGCCAATGCCAACCGATATAGAAAAATAGCCGCCTTTCTGGGTAATCGCGGCATCCTGGGTTTTGAGGTTGATCACATAAATACCATCGATATCATTGGCGTCGGCAATGACTTTGCCTTTGATGATCTTGCGCGTAGTTTGCGCAATAGAAGCATTGGGGAAAATGCTAAACAACACGAATGCCAGCAGAATTTTGTTCATTGGTTTGGTTTAAACGAGGGTAAATATAAAAGCGGTGCCTGCCAATAAATTGCCAACAGCCTGATAATTAAATGTTAATTTAAACACGATAGGCCCAACGCGTAAAGGCAAGTATTTTTTATCTTTACCGCAACGACGAACCAACCTCCTTCTATGAAAAATCTCCTCATTGCGAGCACCTCCACTTTACACGGCAGCGGTTATCTGGAATACCTTTTACCCGAACTGGCGAGCCATTTTAAAAATTGCGAAACCATAGTATTTATTCCTTATGCAAGGCCTGGAGGGATATCGCATGAGGCCTACACCGAAAAAGTCCGCGAGGCTTTCGCGAGCATAAACCTCAACGTAAAAGGGCTGCACGAGTTTGAATCTGCCACCGATGCGATCCGTTCGGCGCAAGGCATTTTTACCGGTGGCGGCAACACCTTCCTGCTCGTGTACCAGTTGTACAAAAATAAGGTGATGGACGTTTTGGCCGAAGTCCTCAAAAATGGAACGCCGTACCTTGGCACCAGCGCCGGAAGCAATATCACCGGGCTCACCATGCAAACCACCAATGACATGCCCATCATTTACCCGCCGAGTTTCCAGACATTGGGCATGATTCCTTTTAACCTGAACCCGCATTACCTTGATGCCGATTTACAATCCAAACATATGGGTGAAACACGCGAAACCAGGATTGCCGAATTCCACCAGTTCAACAATGTACCGGTTTTGGGTTTGCGCGAAGGCAGTTGGCTCGAGGTCAAAGGCGACAAAATTACGCTCAAAGGCGCACTCAAGGCCAGGTTGTTCCGTGCGAATAGTGAAGCTGAGGAATTGGAAACGGGTAGCGATTTGAGTTTCCTCAGAACTTTATAAGCCGATACAATTTAATAAATAGTGAAGAAATTAGACGTTGTAAAGTTTAATAAAATAGGCAGAATTTACCTTCGGTCAGTTCGCTACGCTCGGGTCTGCTTTTAAATAGCACTGACGTTTTTTAGGGAACACATCCTCCCCTTCCCTGAAGGCAAAATACAACTTTCTAAATTACCCTCCTTACCGAAAAACTACAGCTATTGTTAAACCCAGAATCGCGTCTTCAGCTATTGTTTGAGATTGACACAAAACAAAAAAGCCGCTTTTAAAGCGGCTCTTCATTTTTTACTCGTCTTGATTACAATTCCAAAACGCTATTCTCCGCTCCAGCGAACTCATTCCAACGGTAAGAGTCGGCTTGGTCGTCATTGACGAAGGTGCCATCAATCAGGTAACGGAATTCATAAGAAGCTTCTTTGTTGATGTCAAAAACACCTTTGAAAGTTCCGTTTTTAAGTTTGCTGAGCTCACCATCCTTTACATTCCAGTTGTTGAAATCACCAACCACTGCCGCTGTATTTGCCTGTTTTGCGTCTACGGTGAACGTCACCTTTACTACCGGCTTTGTCTTTATAATTTGTTTCTTAATTGCCATAACTATTTCATTGTTAGAATTATGCAGCAAAGTAAGGCATTTCATCCCAAACAAATAACAGCCGAAATACGATTTAGGGATATGGCAAAAACTCCAATAAAATATTAGGGAATCAATTTCCTTACACCGTTTTCGGTTGAGAATCCAATCGACGAAAACCTTTGCATATTAATGATTCTGTAAAATAAAAATCCCGGATCCTGCACGATTTTGGCGGCAAGATCCGGGATTTCATTAAAAATTTACTGTATTTACAACTGCGGACCGGCATTTACCAAACGCTCGCCTTCTTCATTATCAGTATATTGGTTGAAATTTTTGATGAAAAGCGATGCAAGGTCGTTGGCTTTCTCTGTCCATTCGGATGCGTTGGCGTAGGTTTGACGTGGATCTAAAATCCCAGAATCGACGCCTTCTAAAGCGGTTGGGACGTGGAAATTAAAGATCGGCATTTGTTTCATTTCGGCGTGCTCGATCGATCCGTCTAAAATTCGGTCGATGATGGCACGCGTGTCTTTGATTGAAATCCGTTTCCCGGTTCCGTTCCAACCCGTGTTGACCATATAGGCCTGGGCGTTGTGCGCTTCCATTTTCTTAACGAGTTCCTGCCCGTATTGCGTTGGGTGCAATGACAAGAATGCCTTCCCGAAACAGGCAGAAAAAGTCGGTTCTGGTTTGGTCACACCTCGTTCTGTTCCCGCTAATTTGGCGGTAAACCCAGAAAGGAAATAGTATTTGGTTTGCTCGGGAGTCAATTTAGAAACCGGCGGCATCACGCCAAAGGCATCAGCAGTCAGGAAGATTACTTTGGTTGCGTGTCCGGCTTTCGATACCGGTTTTACGATGTTGTGGATGTGGTAAATCGGATATGAAACCCTTGTGTTTTGGGTGACCGAACCGTCTTTGAAGTCGATTTTGCCGTTCGCGTCTACCGTTACATTTTCAAGCAGCGCATCGCGTTTGATCGCTCCGTAGATATCGGGTTCGTTTTCTTTAGAAAGGTCGATGGTTTTGGCATAACAGCCGCCTTCAAAGTTGAACACGCCGTCATTGTCCCAACCGTGTTCGTCATCTCCGATAAGTTCGCGTTTCGGATCGGTTGACAAAGTGGTTTTCCCTGTTCCAGACAAACCAAAGAACACCGCCACGTCGCCGTCTTTTCCTTTATTAGCCGAACAGTGCATCGAGGCGATTCCCTGCAAAGGCAAATAGTAGTTCATCATAGAAAACAAGCCTTTTTTCATTTCGCCGCCGTACCAGGTACCGCCAATGAGTTGCATTTTTTCGGTGAGGTTAAATGCGATGTAGGTTTCAGAATTCAGCCCGTGTGTTGCGAAATCGGCATAGCCTTTTTTAGAAGCGTTCATCACCACGAAATCAGGCTCGCCGTATTGGTCAAGTTCTTCTTCTGTTGGGCGGATGAACATGTTTTTTACGAAATGCGCCTGCCAGGCCACTTCAACAATAAAACGCACTTTAAGCCTCGTGTTTTCATTGGCACCACAAAAGGTGTCTACAACGAATAATCTTTTGCCCGAGAGTTGGCTAACTGTATTTTCTTTGAGCGCATTCCAGGTGTTTTGCGAAAGGGCTTTGTTGTCGTTTGGTGATTTTTCGGACGGCCACCAGATGGTGTTTTCTGTGATGGCGTCTTTTACGATGTATTTATCTTTTGGGGAACGTCCGGTGAAAACGCCGGTCATTACATTTACCGCTCCTAATTCTGTTAATTGTCCCTTCTCATAACCTTGTAAACTATCTTTTAATTCTTCTTCAAATAGCAAGTCGTAAGAGGGGTTGTAGACTACTTCTTCGACGTTCTTGATTCCGTACTGTTCCAACGCAATCGATTTCGTAGTTTGAGCGTAATTATCCATAGAATTGTGTGTTTGTGTTGCACATTAATAAAGTGCAAAAGTAAAAATTAAATATTTAGGTGGTTTAGAAATCGGCAATTATTATCGCTTTTTGTTCATAAAATCGATAAAAAGCCAAAACCAGGCGATGATAAGTAATAATCCTCCAATAGGCGTAATAAACCCAATCGATTTGGCGTTGAACGCAATCAGCTCATCGGTTGCCAAAAGGTAAATGGAACCCGAAAAAAACAACACGCCCGCCAAGACAAGGTAAAAAATTCCTTTGCGCGCTTTTTGTGAAATGCCCGAAGACGTACCAACGAATAGCAGCAACAACGCGTGGTACATTTGGTATTTGACGCCGGTTTCAAATGTATTGAGGTGTTCAATGCTGAGTTTGGCTTTGAGCGCGTGGGCACCGAAAGCACCTAAGATGATCGCAACAGCTCCTAAAAATGCGGCGGTGGCTATGATTTTTCTTTCCATTTTGGGTTTGATTATAGTGCGTAAAATTACCCGATATTCACCGAAGTAAAAAAGAATTCGGGACTTTTTAGCCCCGATGGCAGCGGCATCCTTTTGCTTTTTTCTTTAAAAAGCAAAAGATATAGCGGACAGCGGGATTCAGCTCCTAACAAAAAAAATATATATTTGCACCATAAAACCCAGATAATCCTATGAGAAGATTAGTATTTATCCTAGCCCTAACCTTTGCCATCGGCGGGTTCGCGCAAAACAAAGCCGTAAAATCGGGAGAGAAATTCGTTTACGCCGCCTCGTACAACATGAGCGGACTGATGACCCAACTTGCGCAGGTGACCATGGAAACCGAAACGGTAAAAACCTCAAAAAAAACCCTGCTGCACCTGAGTTGTGAAGCCACAACTTACAGCAAATGGGACAGTTTCTTTAAAATCCGCGACCTTTATGAAGCTTATGTTGACCCCGCTACTTTGAAGCCGAGCCTCTACAAACGCGACATCTATGAGGGCAAATACACCAAAAAAGAAAAATACATTTTCAAGAACGGCACGGTAGAAAGCACCATGTCTAAAAAGAATATGGCGCCAACTACCAAAACTTTTAATGTGGGCACGAGCCAGGATGCGGTTTCTACGATTTATTTGTTACGCAATGTAGATTTCAGCAAATTTAAGGTGGGCCAAGTGAAGACATTCACGGTGATTTTTGACGAAAAGCAAACCACCGTCTCTGCCAAATACATGGGTAAGGAAACCATTTCTGCCGGTAATTTAGGATCTAAGGCCTGCTACAAAATATCGATTGGTGCCAACACCAAAGCTTTGAAAGGTACCGATAAGAACATTATCTGGCTTACCGCCGACAACGCCAAAGTTCCTGCAAAAATCAGTTTTAGCATTCCCGTAGGAACCGGACAGCTCACATTAAATAACGCAACAGGAATATAATTATGAGAAAAGTATTGATTGTCTTAGCATTTATTTTTGCCGTGATCGGGATTCCGTTTGTCATACTGCCGCTGGGCACTTTGGGAGTATTACCTGCCGGATTGTCTTTATTGTTTGGCGCACTGGCTTTTTTCAAATCGCCGGCGGGCCACAAAAACGTTCCCACCTGGCTGATGGTTTTAGCCGGTTTGCTACTTGCTGTCATTGTCATCAAGGCGATGATTCCCGATGAAGTCGTAAAAGACAACGAATTCGAACAGAAAAAAATAGAATCGAAACAGGAAGACCTCAAAGACCTCGAGGAGCTCGAAGACTTGTAATCGTTTCTGCTGATAATATCGGCCACCAATTTGTGAATCGCTTCGCAAATGGGTGGCTGATTTTTTTTATACATTTGCCACACCATTACCAAAACCATGAGAAATATCCTGATTATCGGCGCCGGACGCTCGGCCTCTTCCCTGATTAAATACCTTTTGGAAAAATCGGATGCCGAAAACCTACACCTCACCATTGGCGATTTGTCGCTCGAACTCGCACAGCGCAAAACGGGCAACCACCACAATGCCACAGCCATTGCGTTCGACATTTTCAACGAAACCCAACGCCATATTGAAATTGAACGTGCCGACATTGTCATCTCAATGCTTCCGGCGCACATGCACATCGAAGTAGCCAAGGACTGTATCACCTACAAAAAACACATGGTCACGGCCTCTTACATCAGCGATGCGATGCAGGAACTCGATGCGGCGGCCAAGGCAAACAACTTGGTTTTCATGAACGAAATCGGGCTAGATCCCGGAATCGACCACATGAGCGCGATGAAAGTCATCGATGAGATTCGCGAGAAAGGCGGCAAGATGATTCTGTTTGAATCGTTTTGCGGCGGACTCGTAGCACCAGAATCAGACAACAACCTCTGGAATTACAAATTCACCTGGGCACCAAGAAATGTAGTGCTCGCCGGACAAGGCGGCGCAGCCAAATTCATCCAGGAAGGCACCTATAAATACATCCCGTACCACAAATTGTTCCGCAGGACAGAATTCCTTGAAGTGGAAGGTTACGGAAGATTTGAAGGCTATGCCAACCGCGATTCGCTCAAATACCGCAGCGTTTACGGGCTTGATGACATTTTGACTTTATACCGAGGCACGATTCGCCGGGTGGGTTATTCGCGCGCCTGGAATACGTTTGTGCAACTCGGCATGACCGATGACACTTACATCATCGATGACTCTGAAAACATCAGCTACCGCGAGTTCACAAACCTGTTTTTGCCTTACCATCCGAGCGATTCGGTCGAGATCAAATTGCGTCTGCAACTCGGCATCGAACAAGACGACGTGATTTGGGACAAACTTTTAGAGCTCGACCTGTTCAACCCCAATAAAAAAGTCGGGCTTAAAAACGCCACGCCGGCACAAATCCTCGAGAAAATCCTGTCAGACAAATGGACGTTGGCACCCAACGACAAAGACATGATTGTGATGTACCACAAATTCGGCTATGAAATGAATGGTGTACAAAAACAAATCGACTCTAAAATGGTTTGCATCGGCGACGACCAAACCTATACTGCAATGGCCAAAACCGTTGGGCTTCCGGTGGCGATGGCGACTTTGCAAATCCTCAACGGCAACATCAAAACACCCGGCGTGCAACTGCCGATTCGTAAGGAAGTGTATTTGCCGATACTCGAAGAACTCGAATCTTTTGGGGTGATTTTTAATGAGACCGAGATGCGCTATGTTGGGTACAATCCGGATAAAATGTAGATATAGACGCGGCTGCGCCTTTGGACACGCCATTCAGGCTTTGGACACGCTGCGCTACTGACACGCCCTTCGGGCTATAGAAAAACAAAATCCTGTGGTCTCCAATGTATGGAGAAGCAGGATTTTCTTTTGGAGCTTTCTCTAGCATACCGAAGCGTTTCTGAGGGCATAGCCGTTTCTAAACAATAGCCCAAATTTCAAAAATCATTTGAATTCGAAACTAAATTGTTATTTTTACTCAAAATCTTCAACCATGACACGAGCGCAGCGACTGCATGAATCCAATAAAAAATAATAACAAGGCTGAATGAAAATCAATTCCCTTCAAATAGAAATAGACGGCATCGACAAGGAAATCCTGCGTTTTTTAATGGAAGATGCGCGCAAGCCCATTTTACAAATCGCAAACAAAATCGGGATTTCGGGTGCGGCGATCCACCAAAGACTGCGCAAACTCGAGCAATCGGGTGTGATTTCAGGTTCCAAATTCGTAGTGAGCAATAAGGTTTTGGGCTACAGCACCATGGCCTTTGTAGGGATTTACCTCGACAAGGCCGCGCGGAATTTAGAAGCGGTACGCGAACTCAAGAAAATCCCTGAAGTATTAGAATGCCACTACACCACCGGAAACTGGTCAATCCTCATCAAAATTATCTGCCGCGACAATGAACACTTAATGCAACTGCTCAACAGCAAAATCCAGGCAATTGAAGGCGTTTCACGTACGGAGACTTTTATTTGTTTGGACCAGCAGATTGATAGGCAGATTCAATTGTAGACACGCTGCGCTCGAGACAGCTGCCGAAAAAAATCCTATTGCTCGATTGATTATTTCGAAACAATAGGATTTTCTATTTTGTCTAAAGCCCGCAGGGCGTGTCTAAAGCGAAGCGCGTCCAAAGCCTGACCCGAGCGATAGCGAACTGGCGAAGCAAAGGCGTGTCTAAAGGCGCAGCCGTGTCACCTCCTATTATTGTACATCATCACATAATACAACAAAGTCGCCACCGATCCAATCGCCGCCACCACATAAGTTCTCGCGGCCCATTTGAGTGCGTCTTTCGCGCCGGCTTGCTCCTCACGGGTAAGCATTCGTTTGTTTTCGAGCCAGGCGAGTGCGCGGTTACTCGCGTCATATTCTACAGGCAAAGTGATGATTGAAAACAAAGTGGTCATCGCAAAAATCACAATCCCGATGAGCAATAACGCAGGGAAAGTCTTGATGAGCAGGATGCCTGCAATCAAAATCCATTGTACCCAATTCGAGGCAACGCTCACCACCGGAACGAGTTTAGAACGCATCTCGAGCCAACTGTAAGCCGTCGCGTGTTGTACCGCGTGTCCGCATTCGTGAGCGGCAACGGCAGCCGCAGCAGCGTTTCGTTGGTTGTAGACCGCTTCACTGAGGTTGACGGTTTTGTCGGCAGGGTTGTAATGGTCAGTGAGTTTTCCCGGAGTCGAGATCACGCGCACATCACGGATACCGTGGTCTGCGAGCATTTTCTCGGCAATTTCGGCGCCGCTCATGCCATTCTGTAAATGAACTTTGGAGTACTTGTCAAATTTGCTTTGCAAGCGGTTGCTTACGAGCCAGCTCGCGAGCATGATTCCTATAATTAGTATCCAGTACATATTTTTAATTTTTAAGGTTTGGTAGTTGGCGTGCGTCAAATTTTACGCCAAAGGATTTTTGTCAGGGCTTCGATGTAAAAATGGCAGTTTAAAATTCGACGATACGATTGGTCCACACCTGAAACAATGCCAGAGCCAACAAAATCGGCATAAGATATTTCATTACCAAAGCGACTATTGCAATGGGCGAAAATGGCAAACAGCCGATATTGAGTTTGAGTTCCTCGCGCTTTTTCTGTATCTGTTCCGACGTTTCTATAGCGACGGCCACCATCCATCGTGACAAACCATACACAATTAAGGCAAAGACTGTAATGCCGATTTTTTCAACGATGGTCATTAGCCAACCAGGTTGATAATCTTCCCCGGAACAATAATCACCTTATTCGGCGTCCTTCCTTCCAGTTGCTTGATGGTACGTTCGTCTTTCATTACGATTTCCTCAATCTGTGCTGCTGTCAAATCGAGCGGCAACTCCAAAGTGAAACGCATCTTTCCATTAAATGACACCGGATATTCCTTACTGCTTTCTACGAGATATTCGGGATTGAATTTAGGGAAAGGCACGCGTGAAATGGTCTGCTCGTGGCCCAATTTTTCCCACAATTCTTCGGCAATATGTGGGGCATACGGCGATATCAAAACCGCCAAAGGCTCTAAGATGGAACGCTCGTGGCAGTTAATCGCGGTAAGTTCATTCACGGCAATCATGAATTGAGAAACCGAAGTGTTGAACGAGAATCCTTCAATGTCGTCCTGTACTTTTTTGATGGTTTTGTGTAAAGTTTTCAAGGCTTCCTTACTTGCGGGATTTGAAGTAACGACCAATCCTTTGTCATCAAAATACAATTTCCAGAGTTTTTTAAGGAACCCGAAAACACCGGTGATTCCAGCCGTATTCCACGGTTTGGCTTGTTCGAGCGGGCCGAGGAACATTTCATATAAACGTAACGTATCGGCGCCATATTCTTCACAAATATCATCGGGCGTAACGACGTTGTATTTGGATTTGGACATTTTTTCGACTTCGCGACCTACTAAATATTTGCCCTCTTTTTCGGTTATAAAAACTGCATCTTCATATTCTTGATAAAAAGGATGCTTTCTAAACTTCTCCATATCCAACTCATTTGATGCATTTACTAAAGAAACATCAACGTGAATTGGTTGTGATAGACTTAGATGCTCAGATTTCACGATCAAATCAAACGCGACATTCCCCCTCGAATGTTCTAATTTCTCTCTGACTCTCCTCAATATTGTATTCCAAATTCTTTGTTTAACATTCACATCATGAATCATGTCGACCTCAAGAATCACGTATTCTTCAACTTCAATGTCTTCTTCTGAAATTTTAGACCCATCAATATCTTTGTATTCAATCATAATGTTCATCGTGGCCTTTTGCCGATGCACAAACGCACTCATCCCCAAAATCATCCCTTGATTGATGAGTTTCTTAAACGGCTCTTCCTGAGTAATGAACCCGCGATCGCACAAAAACTTATTCCAAAAACGGCTGTACAACAAATGCCCGGTCGCATGTTCGCTGCCGCCAATGTACAAATCGACATTCTGCCAATAGGCTTCGTCTTCCTTGCTCACGAATTCCTTTTCATTGTGCGGATCCATATACCGCAACCAATACCACGAACTGCCCGCCCAACCTGGCATTGTATTCAGTTCCAATGGGAAAACAGTTTTATTGTCAATCAAATCGTTTGCAACGACTTTGTTTTGGGTAGTGCTCCACGCCCACTCTTTAGAATTTCCGAGTGGTGGCTGGCCATCTTCGGTGGGTAAATATTTTTCGACTTCGGGCAAACGAATCGGCAAATGTTCGGTGGCAATCATTTGCGGTAAACCATTTACGTAATATACCGGGAACGGTTCGCCCCAATAGCGCTGGCGGGAAAAGACAGCGTCGCGCAAACGGTAGTTTGTTTTGCCTTTGCCCTGCCCGAGTTTTTCGAGTTCTTCGATGGCTTTTTTGGTGGCTTCTTTGTAATTCAGTCCGTCGAGGAAATCAGAATTCGCGATTTTGACATTGTCTTTGGATGCGAACGCTTCCTTCGAAATATCAACACCGGCAAAAATATTCTTGATTTGGCCCATGCCATTCTTGCCTTTGAAATGGTTCGCAAACGCATAATCGCGCTCGTCGCCACAAGGAACAGCCATCACCGCGCCGGTTCCGTAACCTGCCAAAACATAATCGCCTACCCAAATTGGGATGGGTTCTTTGGTGAACGGATGTTCGGCATAAGCTCCGGTAAATACGCCCGAAATCGTCTTGACATCGGCCATGCGTTCGCGCTCCGAACGTTTTGCAGTCGCTTCGACATATTGCTCAACCGATTGTTTCCATTCGGGAGTGGTAATCTTTGAAACGAGTTCGTGCTCGGGTGCCAAAGTCATAAACGTCACACCAAAAATCGTATCGGGACGCGTCGTAAAAACGTCGATTTCATAACCGCTGTGCTCGTTTCCCGAAAGGAAGTGGTCGACTTCATTCTTGGTTTCCTCCGAATCCAAAACCTTGAACGTCACAAGCGCTCCGACCGATTTCCCGATCCAGTTTTCCTGCGCATCTTTGAGTGATTGTGTCCAGTCGATTTCCTTTAATCCCTCCAATAGACGTTGCGCATAAGCAGAAATTCGCATACTCCACTGCGTCATTTTTTTACGGATTACGGGAAATCCGCCGCGCTCAGAAACGCCGTTGACGATTTCGTCGTTGGCCAAAACAGTTCCTAATCCAGGACACCAATTCACTTCGGTTTCGGCGAGATAGGTTAAGCGATATTGTAGTAGAATTTGTTCTTGTCTTTCTTTTGAAAATGCGTTCCAGTCATCCGCAGAAAATGTGTCGATATTGTCATCGCAGACCGCGTTGACATTGGCATTTCCGACTTTTTGAAACGCTTCGATCAAGGTGCAGATGCTTTCGGCCCTGTCTGAAGATTTGTTATACCATGAATGGAACAACTGGATAAAAATCCACTGTGTCCATTTGTAATATTCGGGCGAAGAGGTGCGCACTTCACGGTCCCAATCGAACGAAAATCCAATCTTGTCGAGCTGCTCGCGATATCTTGCAATGTTCTCTTTGGTCGTTTTGTCGGGATGCTGCCCAGTTTGAATGGCGTATTGCTCAGCAGGCAATCCAAAGCTGTCATACCCTTGCGGATGCAATACATTGAAACCTTTGTGGCGTTTGTAGCGCGCATAAATATCCGAAGCGATGTAACCCAGCGGATGCCCAACGTGTAAACCCGCGCCCGACGGATAAGGAAACATGTCGAGTACGTAATATTTGGGTTTATCGCTGTTATTTTCGGCGGCGAAAGTTTGGTTTTCGGCCCAGTATTTTTGCCAGCTGGCTTCGATTTCGTTTGGATTGTACTTCATGAAAAAAGGTGCTAAGGTTCTGAGGCGCTAAGGCTCTGGGGAAAAGTGTAACAAGTTCAATTTCCCCAAGTCTTTTTCTGCGAAGCGCAAATTTACGTTTATTGTACGAAAGACAAAACTTTGGGCGTTATAAACTATGATTAAACAAATTCTTTGTTATTTTTACGGCATAATTAAAATTCTATGGGTTCTTCTTTCGAAAAGTTTCAAAAACGCCGCTTGATTTCTTCTTATTTTTCGGTGGTTTTAAGTGTTTTCCTGGTGTTGTTTTTATTGGGAATTTTGGGTCTGTTTGTGATCAATTCCAAAAAACTATCCGACAATTTCAAGGAAGAAATCGCCATGACGGTGTTCTTCAAGAATGAGGCAACCGACAGCACGATGATTGCGTTTGGTGAAGAGCTCAAAACGGCGCCGTTCGTGAAATCGAGCGAATACCTGACCAAGGAACAGGCCGCCAAGATGCACACCGATGTGATTGGCGAAGATTTCATGACGTTCCTCGGTGCCAATCCTTTACAGAATTCGTATGACATTCACCTCAAGGCAGACTACATCGACCGCCAGAATATAGAAAAAATAGAGCGTCGTTTCCGCGCCAATGAAATGATTTCTGACGTGGTGTATGACAAACAGCTTGTAAACCTGGTCAATGACAACATCCAGAAAATAAGTATGTGGATTCTCATCATCAGCGGCATCTTGGCACTCGTGGCGGTGTTGCTCATCAACAGCTCGATGCGATTGTCTATCTACTCCAACCGATTCATCATTAAAACGATGCAGATGGTGGGCGCGACCAAATCGTTTATCCGCAAACCATTCATCTGGAAAAGCATTCGCCTTGGTTTTATTGGCGGTGTGATTGCAGTGCTCGCGTTGTTGGGCACTTTGTATTACCTCGACCTCAATTATCCCAACCTTAAAATTACAGAAGACCAACCTTTGATTGCCCTGGTTTTGGTGGGCGTACTCGTTGTTGGGATTTTAATCAGTTGGATCAGTACGTTCTTTGCGACGCAGCGATTCCTGAATTTGAGGACAGACGACCTTTATTAGAGAAAAGTCGACCCGAGGCGCAGCCGAACGGTATGGAGCGCAGCGGAATAAAAGTTAAAAGTTAAAAGTCGAATCGCAGCAGTAGTGTCGGATAAGCGACTAAAAAATATAAATTATGAAAGACGAAAATCCACAACAGGAATTCCTTTTTGAAAAGGTCAACTACACCATTTTACTCATTGGCATTGTCGTGATCGCGCTCGGGTTTATCCTGATGTCGGGCGGCGGAAGCGATGACCCGAAAGTCTTCAACGATGCGGTGTTTAGTTTCCGCAGGATTCGCCTCGCGCCAACTATGGTGCTCATTGGTTTTGGCATCACGATTTATTCTATCCTGAAAACTTCTAAAAAATAGATGGATTTCCTCCAAGCCTTAGTCCTTGCCGTCATTGAAGGCATCACCGAATTCCTTCCTGTTTCCTCTACCGGCCACATGATTATCGCGAGTTCTTTTTTTGGGATTGCACAGGACGATTTTACCAAATTGTTCACGATTGTAATCCAACTTGGTGCAATCTTGTCAGTAGTCGTTTTGTATTTCAAACGGTTTTTCCAAACCCTTGATTTTTACTTTAAATTGCTGGTGGCGTTTATCCCGGCGGTCGTTTTTGGATTGCTGTTCAGTAAAAAAATTGATGCTTTGCTTGAAAATCCGGTAACGGTTGCGGTATCGCTTTTAATCGGCGGTATCATTTTACTCAAAGTAGACGATTGGTTTTCACATTCGCACGACACCGAAACTGCCACAGAAATCACTTATTCACAAGCCTTAAAAATCGGGTTGTTCCAATGTTTGGCGATGATTCCTGGCGTTTCAAGAAGCGGTGCTAGCATCGTGGGGGGTATGTCGCAAAAGTTATCGCGTACGGTTGCAGCCGAGTTTTCGTTTTTCCTCGCAGTGCCTACCATGTTGGGTGCGACGGTCAAAAAATGCTACGACTATTATAAGGACGGTTATGTACTCACAGACGAGCAAGTCAATTTGCTCATCATCGGCAACGTCGTGGCGTTTGTAGTGGCGATGCTTGCCATCAAATCCTTTATCGGATATTTGAGCAAAAATGGCTTCAAGATGTTTGGGTATTACCGCATCATTGTGGGCGCGGCACTCTTGCTGATCCACTTTTTCCTCCACGAGCTTACTGTAATTTGATGACTGCCGAAGATTTTCAAAACGGACAAGTCTTACTCATTGACAAACCATTGACGTGGTCGTCTTTCCAGGCGGTTAATAAAATGAAATGGGCTTTGAAAAGCAAGCTCGGGCTCAAAAAAATTAAGATTGGGCACGCCGGGACTTTAGATCCGTTGGCTTCGGGTTTATTACTGGTATGTACGGGGAAATTCACCAAACGCATTCCCGAATTGCAAGGCCAAGTCAAAGAATACACGGGCACTTTCTATATTGGTGCCACTACGCCGTCGTATGATCTGGAAACGCAAGTCGATGAGACTTTTCCCACCTCACATATCACCGACCAATTGATTCATGAAACCATACCACAATTCCTCGGTGAAATAGACCAAAAACCACCTATTTTCTCTGCGATCAAAAAAGACGGCAAACGTTTGTACGAGCACGCGCGTGCTGGTGAGGCAATCGAAATCGCTTTCAGGAAAACCACCATCCATGAATTCGAAATCACGCGCATCGCTTTACCCGAAGTAGATTTTAGGGTCGTTTGCAGCAAAGGCACTTATATCCGTTCGCTCGCGTATGATTTTGGAAAAACTTTGAAATCAGGCGCGCATCTCACCGTTTTGCGCCGCACCAAAATAGGCGACTATGATGTTAAAGACGCCATGGATGTCACTTTGTTTGAACATTCAATTGGTCCAGATGCTGCATCAGTGTAGCCATTTCATTTTGGGTACTGAGGCCTTTGTCGTGTAAATACCACAATTGCAATTCGGTTTTTGCCGTTTCATCGATTGCGCCGTACTGCTCCTTGTAGCTTTTAATCAAGTGCGTCGCGCCCGCCGGACGTGGTCCCCAACTGCCGATGACCTTATCATTTTCTTTGTCCAATACAATCAGCTTTGGGATCGATTTGGCACCATTGGTCAAAAACAGGTTCATCAGCGACTCATTTTCGTCGCGAAACACAATCTTCAAATCAATGTGTGGTGCGATGCCAGCCATCTTATTGAATATGGGCAGCAATTGCGCGGCATCGCCACACCAACCTTCCGAAATTACAAGCCAGGTGTAGCTTTTTTTGAGTGACAACAGTTTTTGGATGTTCTCTTCGGCTATGACCATTTTCTTGTCGAGGCGGTTCATGCGCGCTTCATTGAGCTCGGTATAATGCACCAAAGCTGCTGATGGGTCGTTGCCACTGGACTTTCCCTGAGCGAGTAAATCGGTTACGATTTGCCTGTATTTGGAGTACGAATGGGATTTAAGCAACCCCTGTGCGACTGCCATTTTCATAGTGTGATATTTTGTACAAAATTACCATTTTTATTGGCAATCACAGCTGATATTTATCATTGTAATAACGTCAAAAAACTTGGGCGGATTTTTTTAAAAAAGACTATTTCACGAAATCAGATTATGACTATATTTGCACAACTCTACTCAAAATAGCTATGAAGTACAAAAGAATCCTCCTCAAATTAAGCGGCGAAGCATTAATGGGCGACCGTCAATACGGAATCGACCCAGCCAGGCTAGCCGAATATGCCGAAGAAATCAAACAGATCCACGACAAAGGCGTACAAATCGCCATCGTAATCGGCGGAGGAAATATTTTCAGGGGTGTTGCCGGAGCCAGCAACGGCATGGATCGCGTACAAGGTGATTATATGGGCATGCTCGCCACGGTCATCAACGGTATGGCTTTACAGGGCGCTCTCGAAGACAAAGGTATGCTCACGCGTTTGCAAACCGCACTCAAGATAGAAGCCATTGCCGAGCCTTACATCAAAAGACGCGCGGTGCGCCACCTTGAAAAAGGCCGTATCGTGATTTTTGGCGCCGGGACCGGAAACCCGTATTTCACCACCGATACCGCAGCGGTGTTGCGCGGGGTTGAAATCCACGCTGATGTAATCTTGAAAGGAACCCGCGTAGACGGCATTTACACTTCGGATCCAGAAAAAGATCCAACGGCCACCAAATTCGACTTCATCTCGTTTGAAGACGTCATCAAAAAAGGACTCAACGTAATGGATTCGACCGCGTTTACGTTAAGCCAGGAAAACGAACTGCCGATTTTGGTATTCGACATGAACAAAAAAGGCAACCTGGTTAAAATCTGCGAAGGCGAAAACATCGGAACTGTAGTAAATATATAGTTGCTGGCAACTGACAACAGACAACCAAATACCAAAAAAATGAACGAAGAAATTGATTTTATCCTCGACAGCACCGAAGAATCCATGTCTGGTTCTATCGCACACCTGGAAAAAGAATTCCTGAACATCAGAGCCGGAAAGGCTTCACCAGCCATGCTTGGCGGTGTTTTCGTTGACTATTACGGATCTCAAACGCCACTCGGGCAGGTGTCTAACATCAACGTCCCCGATGCGCGTACCATCACGATCCAGCCGTTTGAAAAAAGTATGCTGCAACCCATCGAGAAGGCGATTATGGTGGCCAATATCGGATTCAACCCGATGAACAACGGTGATGTGATCATCATCAGCGTACCGCCGCTTACCGAAGAGCGCCGCCGGGATTTGACCAAACAAGCCAAAGCCGAAGCCGAAGATGCCAAAATCGGGATCCGCAACGCCCGCCAGGAAGCCAACAAAGACATCAAGAAACTTGAGAAAGAAGGTACTTCCGAAGACATTTGTAAAACTGCAGAAGACGAAGTGCAAACCCTCACCAACACTTACATCCGCAAAATAGACGAGATTTTGGCGCACAAGGAAGCCGAAATTATGAAAGTGTAATAACTGGTGAATTGTGAATGGTAAATGGTGAATGAATACAAGGCTTGAATACGTCCGAAAACATTCACCATTTTCCATTTTCCATTTACAATTAATGAATTCGTTAAAATTCTACAGCCGTCTTCTTAAAAAGCAAGGCGGTTTTTTTTATTTTTCTATCTTTCGTTTGATTTGAAATTCCACCGATGAGGCAATTACTATGGCTGCTGTTCTTATTACCGCTTGTAAACCAGGCGCAGTCACAACTTAGTGGCATCGTCAAGGATTCTGAGACCAAAAAAGGACTGCCGTTTGCCTCGGTAGTTTCGTCGGATGGCGTGTACACGATTTCTGATGTAGACGGCAAATTCGTACTCCACTCCAAAAACCAAATCACGTCTATCTCGGTGACTTACGTGGGCTATTCCAAAGCAACGATAGCCGTTGGCGAGAAGAATTTCTACACGGTTTTGCTTTCTCCGCAATCGGATGAACTGCGTGAAGTGACCATCTCCAATGAAAATCCCGCGCTTGCACTGATCCGCAAGGTAGTTCGCAGCAAGTCTTACAACAACCCGCAAAAGAAACTCAACAGCTTTGAATTCAAGTCGTACAACAAACTCGTCATCACCGCCAATCCGGATTCTATCGATGGCCGTATCGACACGGTAATGGTTAGGAAAAACGGGCAAAATTCGGTCAAGCTCGATTCGTCGGATTACCGTTTCAAGAAAATCATTTCCAAGCAGCATTTGTTCCAGACCGAGCAGGTGTCGCTGTTCCAGTTCGATAAAAATACACTCAAGGAAACCATCCTGGCCTCGCGCATGGCCGGATTCCGCGAACCGGTTTACGAACTCATCACCGTGAACCTGCAGTCGTTTTCTGTTTACGACAACCGCTATGAATTGTTTGAAACCCAATACAACAGCCCGATTTCTGACTTCGATTACAACAATTATCGGTTCAAATTGCTCGACAGCATAGACATCCAGGGTCGCAAAACGCTGATGGTTTATTTTAAGAACAAACGCAAAAGCAAAGCCGCCGGACTCGAGGGTGTGCTCTACATTGACAGCCAGAATTTCGCAGTGGCCAAAGCCGTCATGCGGATCCGCGGCGTACTCAACATCAGCGCGGTACACGAATTTGAGTATATGGCTGATAAGGATTTGTGGTTCCCTACCTACAACAACTTCAAAATCAACAAAGGCAAAAAGGAACGCGACATTAGGATTTTGGGCGAAACCTTAAAATTCGATGCCGACGACGCACCGCAAGACCGCAAGAAAGTCGCATCGGATTTCACCTATGCCGAGTCGCAGACTTTTCTCTTCGACAAAAAATATAATGTCCCCGAAACCATTAAAAACCGCAGTATCGCAGTAGAAGTTACCGATGCGGCCGCCAATAAACCCGAGTCGTACTGGAACCAATTCCGCCGCGACAGCCTTGATTTACGAAGTCGCAAAACCTACCTCGTACTCGATAGCCTCGCGCAGAACCGAAAGATTGAAAAACGCCTGCTCTCAGGGCGCAAAGTCCTTAACGGATATGTCCCTTTTGGTTATTTCGACCTCGATTTGCGCTACCTGCTGAGTTACAACAATTACGAGGGTGTTCGCGTTGGACTCGGCGGAAAAACCAATGAACGGTTCTCCAAAAAATTCCGCATCGACGGCTATACGACTTACGGAACCAAAGACGACGCGTTCAAATATAGCCTGGGTTTTGCGGCTCGCACTGACAAGTACTCGAATTCCTGGGTGGGCGCTTCCTACACCGACGACATCCGAGAAATTGGTAGTACGTCGTTTGCCATTGACCGTAGGATTTTCAAACTTTACGATCCGCGACCCATTAACGTGAGTACGTTTTACGGCTACCAAAGTTGGCGTTTGTATTTGGAGACCAAAATCATCCCAAAAACAGAAAGTATCTGGCAGCTCAATTACAGCCACATCCAGCCGCAGTTTGACTATGTGTTTGTGAATAACGGGATCGCCTATCGCAACTTTGACATGACTACAGCGCAGGTTTCCGTCCAGTGGAATCCGTTCAGCAGTTACCTTCAAACGCCCGAAGACCGCATCGAAACCGAGAAACGGTTTCCGAAATTCACGTTCCAGTACACCCAGTCAATCTCCAAATTCATCGGGAACGATTTCAATTTTGGAAAGATTGATTTCAGGACGGTGTATGAAAAGAAATACATCAACGGCCAAAAATCGGCTTTCCTGCTCGAAGCCGGTTATGCTTTTGGCGATGTGCCGCTCACGCACTTGTACAACACCTCACCGAACAACCTCACCAAAGACAAGGTCATCCAGCGCATCACCTTTGCGGGAAAAAACAGTTTTGAGACGATGTATTTCAATGAATTTTTCTCGAACAAATATGTGATGTTGCAGGTCAAGCACGGCTTCAAGCGTATCAAGCTTGCGCAGAAAATCAGGCCGTCATTTGTGATGGTGTCGCGTGCGGTTTGGGGTGACATGCAGCATCCTGAGCAGCACATTGGTTTCAATTACAAAACGCTCGAGGAAGGTTTTTACGAATCGGGTATCGAACTCAACCAAATCTATAGCGGTTTTGGGCTCTCGGCATTTTACCGTTACGGGCCGTACCAGCTCAGCAGTTTTGAGGACAATCTGGCGATTAAGCTATCGTTTGTATTGGATTTGGGATTGTAGCCAAAACGGCTGCAGTTAATGACTCGAAACGAACTTAAGCCCAACGATCGAGCCAATGAGCGTCGACAGGAAAAAAATCCGCCAAAAAGTTGCCGGTTCCTTAAATATGAAAATCCCCACGAGTACCGTTCCTACAGCACCGATTCCAGTCCAGACGGCGTAGGCTGTCCCGATGGGCAAACTCTGCGTGACCTTGTACAACAAGAACATGCTGATCGAAAGGCAAACGAAAAAACCCACCATCCAAAAGATAGCAGCCTGTCCCGACGTTTCTTTGGCCTTGCCCAAACAGGCGGCAAAACCCACTTCGAAAAGTCCGGCGATGATGAGTAAAATCCAGTTCATATTAAGGCTTAATGATGAGCACCGACGGCACATTGCTGAGCCAGATGCTTTGTGAATCGACGAGTTTTTTCCAGCTTTCGAGGCTGATGATCATCAAATCCTGCTTGTCGAGGAAATCTTTTTTCATGATTTTGTCGGTCTTCAGGCTAATGTTCGCCGGATATTTGGTTTGCAACGACTCCACCGCGCTTTCCATTACAAAATGGCCGCCCATATGATTGTTGCTGTCCATGACCGTAATTTTAGAATCACTGTTGTAAACGAGTTTCTGTGCGTAATCCATCAGGAAAGCATCTTCGGGCGTAAACATTGGGATAAAAACCTGATCGACCTGTTGCAATTCCTTATCGATCAAAATCCCGAGCGGCATCCTGCTTTTAGAAATGATCTGGCGCGTGCGCTCGTCAAAGGGCGAATTTTCAAACAGGCCTTCCTTTCCCGTGAACTTGTCGATCAATCGGTCGGGGTTGATGATGCGCGAGGTGAACCCGAGTACTTTGCCTAGGATTGTCCCTTCAAAGATGGATTTACCCAGTCCCACAAGCAGCAAATCGTAATCGCCTTGGTTGGCGATGTCGGCGATGTCGGTTTCTATGTCTACCGTCGCCTTGAAAATCGTGGTGACTTCCTGCTGCATCAAGCTGGATTCTTCAAGGATGGGCGAAAATCTTTTGCGTTCGAGTTCTTCGGGGTTATACGTATGCATCTCATCGCTGAGCGCAAGGCTCATGGCGGTAAGCGACGAGGCTTCTTTTTGTTTCCTGGTCAGGCTGTTGGCGAGCCTGAGCAATGACCTGCCTTTTTCGTTGTTACCGAATGAGATGAGTATTTTGTATTTTTTTTCGTCTTCTTCTTCTGTTTCTGGGATGAAAACGTCCTTGGTCTTGAAAATGGCATTGATCAAGTCGAGCGCAGGGCCGGTCATGAACGTGGTCACCAGTGCCATGATCACCATCATCGTAAAGACTTCTGAGGTCAAAACCCCAAGGTCAAAACCGATGTTGAGTACAATCAGTTCCATGAGTCCGCGTGTATTCATCAGTGCCCCGATGGTCAGGCTGTCTTGCCAATTCTGGCCTACAAACCTTGCGGCGAGCGCGCTGCCGAGGAACTTCCCCACGACGGCTACAAGGATAATGAGTCCTGTAACCTTCCATAAATAAGGGTCGTTGAGCAAACCAATCTGGGTGCGCAAGCCGGTGAATACAAAAAACAACGGCAGCAATAAAATCACCGACACATCCTCAACCTTCCCGATAAAAATAGCGCGGAATTTGGTCTGGTCGGGCATGATGGCACCAGTCATAAATGCACCAAATAACGCATGTATCCCGATTACTTCTGTAGCGTACGATGAGAAAATCAACGTCAGGAAAAAGATGGCCACAACGGGTTTGTTGAGTTTGCTTTTGGTGCTGTACAAGTCCCCGATCCTTTTCAGGAAAGGTTTCACGACGTACAACATGAGCCCAACGTAGGTGAGCGCCAAACCAATGGTATACAGCGAACTTACGAAAGAACCTGCTTTGACAATGGCAATTACAGCGGCGAGGATGCACCATGCGGTAATATCGTCGGCGGCGGCACAGGTGATTACAATGGTGCCCAACTTGGTCTTGTGAATCCCGCGCTCCTGAACGATGCGCGCCAATACCGGAAACGCGGTGATGCTCATGGCGATTCCCATGAACAGGCTAAACGACAGGAATTCTATAGACTCGGGTGCGAATCGGTAGTAAATAAAATAGGCCAACCCAACACCGAGCGCAAAAGGAATGATAATGCTGGCGTGGCTGATGACGACAGCTTCCTTGGCTTTGTTCTGGAGCACTTTGAGATCGAGTTCCATACCGATGACGAACATGAACAGGATCAGTCCGATTTGGCTCAGGAACTGCAAATTGCCCAATGACGCCGCGGGGAAAAGCGCTTGCGAAAATTCGGGAAAATACATGCCCACAAGCGATGGCCCGAGCACGATTCCGGCAATGATCTCACCAATTACCGACGGTTGCCCGATTTTGCGGAACATCCACCCAAAAAAACGGGCAACGATAATAATGGTAATGATTTGTGCGAGCAATATCGCGAGCGGATGTTGCAAGTTGTGCACCATCGAGTCGAGAAACTCGCTCCATTGGGTTTTGGCCGAATTGGCAACAACCACTTTGGACCCGTTTTCAAGTAACTTTCCTTGCGCTAAAATCCAATAAATCAGCGCCGAAAAACCTCCCGTAACCACAATATAGAAAATCGAATTCTTAAAACTTCTCATAGCAAATGTTTCCCGTTGGTGGTTAGGTATGCGGATGCAAATATCCGAAACCAAATATATAAATTATAACGGCAATAAAAATAGTAACCCTAATTTAATGTGCCTTAAAAAACCACCTTCTCAGCGCAATAAAAGTGGCGTTTGCACCAAAATTTTCTCTTGGTTTACTTACCTTTGCAACCATTTCTAAAAATATGAAACGCAGCATACAAGTAGGGTTTTGGGAACGGATTGCCCGTATCATACTGAAAAACAGGATTACTATCCTAATAGCGATTGTCGCCCTTACCATTTTTCTGGCTTTTCAGTGGCGAAATCTGGGGATGACTTACACCGAGGCGAACCTGTTGCCCAAGAAACACATCGTCAACCAACAATACAGTGACTTCCTCGATAAATTCGGAGAAGAAGGCAACCTCATTGTCATTGGGTTCCAGGACTCGGCACTTTTTACGCCCAAAGCTTACGCGGCCTGGAACGAACTCATGACCGATCTCAAAAATTCTAAAGCCGAAGTAGAGTTGGTGGTTTCGCTCAATGACCTTAAAAAACTCGAAAAGGATACACTTGCGCAGCAATTCAGGATGGTGCCGCTTATTGACCAGGGCCAAACCAACAACGCGGCCTACCTGCAAAAAATAAAAACCGAATTGTTCGAGAGATTGCCGTTTTACGAAGGGTTACTGTTCAATAAAGCGTCAGGCAGCGTACGATCGGTGGTTTATATGCGCAAAAGCGTAGTCAATACTGCCGGGCGCAAAACGTTCATCGTAGAAAAACTCGTTCCCGCGATTGACAAATTTGAAAAAACAACAGGGATTGACCTTAAAGTTTCGGGTATGCCGTACATCCGGACCATCAATGCCGAGAACATGAAAGCCGAGATTGGCTTGTTCATCGGCGCTGCGTTATTCGTCGTGTCCCTAATTTTCTTTCTATTTTTCCGTTCGTGGCGCGCCACGTTCATTTCGATTTTCATATTGATTTTTGGGGTGATGTGGTCGTTTGGTACACTCGGCTTGTTCCATTATAAAATTACGATCCTGACGGCTGTGATTCCGCCACTCATTATCGTCATCGGAATCACGAATTGCATCTTTTTAATCAACAAATACCAGCAGGAAATCAAGCTGCACAACAACCAAGCGAAGGCGTTGCAGCGTGTGATTTCTAAAATTGGCGTTTCGACCTTGATGACCAACATGACTACGGCAATTGGTTTTGCGACGTTCATGATTACGGGAAATGATTTGCTGTTTGAATTCGGGTTGGTCACGTCAATCAACGTGATTACCGTTTATTTGCTGACTTTGCTCGTGGTGCCGATTGTGTATAGCTTTATGCCGCTCCCAAAGGAAAAACACCTGTACCACCTGAGTAAAAATTATATCTCCTCCTTACTCGATTGGGTAGAACGCATCATCAAAACCAAACGCTCGCGCGTGTATTGGATTTACGGATTGCTACTCGTTTTTAGCGTGATTGGCGTGTCGAAGATGAAAGTTTCGGGAAGCCTGATTGGCGAAATGCCCAAAAACGCCTCGTTTTTCAAGGACATTTTGTTTTATGAAAAAGAATTCCATGGTGTGATGCCGCTCGAGATCATGATCCATTCAGAGAAAGGGAAAATTTTCGCGCTCAAGAACATCCAAAAAATGGAGGAATTACAAAAGACGATCATCGAAATGCCCGAACTCTCGCAACCCATTTCTGTCGTGAATTTCGCCAAATACCTCAACCAGGCCTATTATAACGGTAATCCCGACTATTACCAATTGCCCACGGCGCAGGAACAAACTTTTGTGTTGTCGTACGCCAAGAACATGCTCAAAGGCAAAGGCCAAGGCGACAACCTCATGAAAAGCTATGTAGATAAAACCGGGAAATACGCGCGGATCACGACGTTCATGAAAGACATTGGCACCGAAGAAATGGCCAAGGTAGAACACAAATTACAAAAGAAAATCAACGAAATTTTCCCTACAGACCGTTATCAAGTGACGCTGACCGGAAAGGCGCTGGTGTTTCAAAAAGGCACCTCGTATTTGGTAGACAACCTCATCGAGTCGCTGATTTTTGCCATTTTACTGATTGCCTTTTTGATGCTGTATTTGTTCCGGTCGTTTAAAATGGTGTTGGCTTCGTTGATTACCAATGTGCTACCACTGTGCATCACCAGTGGACTTATGGGTTATTTTGACATTCCGCTCAAGCCGTCAACGATCTTGGTTTTTAGCATCGCTTTCGGGATTTCTGTAGACAATGCCATACAGTTTATGGCGAAATACCGACACGATTTAATCGCCAATAACGGCAAAGTCAAGAAATCGGTAATCAGTGCGCTTAGGGAAACCGGGATCAGTACGTTTTACACTTCGGTGGTGCTGATTTTTGGGTTTGCGACCTTTACGCTGTCGAGTTTTAGTGGCACGATTGCACTTGGCGGACTCATCTCTTGTACGTTGCTTTTTGCGATGTTTGCCAATTTACTCGTGTTGCCAGCGCTGGTTTTGACTTTCGAGAAGAAGCGACTCAACAAAGAAGAACTCGTAGACGATGGCATTATTGTGGATTGATGCCTTAGCCCCGATAGAAGCGGAAATCCTTTTGTGGAATGCAATGAAACAAAAGATTGTAGCGGATAGCGGGATTAGCTCCTAAAAAATAACAAAATCAATATATTTGCAGTCTTAAAATTCAAAACGATGAAACATACGAAAGTTAAAGACCTGTTGAACAGCACAACGACCATTGAAACAGTGAACGCAAAAGGCTGGGTTAGGACGTTTAGGAACAACCAGTTTATTGCGCTCAATGACGGTTCGACGATCAATAATATACAATGTGTGGTGGATTTTGAAAATACGCCGGCCGAGACCTTGAAACGCATCACAACTGGTGCTGCGGTTTCTGTAACCGGATCGTTGTCTGCAAGCCAGGGCGCCGGACAGAAATGGGAAATCCAGGTGAAAACACTTGAGATTTTAGGCGATTCTGATGCCGAGAAATTCCCGATGCAACCCAAAAAACACTCACTAGAGTTCTTACGTGAAAATGCGCATTTGCGTGTGCGTACGAACGCTTTCGGAGCCATCATGCGCGTGCGTTCGGTGTTGGCGTTTGCCGTGCACCGTTATTTTCAGGAGAAAGGTTTTGTATATGTGAATACGCCAGTGATTACGGGTGCCGATGCAGAAGGCGCCGGTGAAATGTTCCAGGTGACGGCGTTGCCTTTAGACAATTTGCCAAGGACAGAAGACGGTAGCATCAATTACAAAGAAGATTTCTTTGGAAAACATACCAACCTGACCGTTTCAGGGCAGCTCGAAGGCGAGACTTTCGCGATGGCTTTGGGACAGATTTACACGTTTGGACCGACTTTCCGTGCTGAGAACTCAAACACTTCGCGCCACTTGGCAGAATTCTGGATGATTGAGCCAGAAGTGGCGTTCAATGATTTGGATGACAACATGGATCTCGCAGAAGATTTCATTAAATACGTAGTGAAATATGCCGTTGAGAACTGTGGTGATGACTTGAAGTTTTTAGAAGGAAGATTGGCCGAAGAGGAAAAACAAAAACCGCAAGACCAGCGCAGCGAAATGACTTTGATTGACAAGCTCAAATTTGTCCTGGAGAATGATTTCAAACGCGTGTCTTATACAGAAGCGGTTGACATTTTACGCGATTCAACACCCAACAAAAAGAAGAAATTTCAATATTTAATCAACGAATGGGGCGCTGATCTGCAAAGTGAACACGAGCGTTTCCTCGTTGAAAAACATTTTAAATGCCCGGTGATTTTATTTGATTATCCAGCCAATATCAAGGCGTTTTACATGCGACTCAATGAAGATGGCAAAACCGTACGCGCCATGGACATCCTTTTCCCCGGAATTGGGGAAATCGTAGGCGGTTCGCAAAGAGAAGAACGTTTTGATGTTCTTGTGGAGAAAATGCGTGCTTTGGGAATTGATGAGGAGGAATTGTGGTGGTATCTCGATACCCGTCGTTTTGGTTCGGCCGTTCACTCGGGGTTTGGGCTGGGGTTTGAAAGGCTTGTTTTGTTTGTGACGGGAATGACGAATATTAGGGATGTGATTCCTTTTCCGAGGACGCCGCAAAATGCGGAGTTTTAAAACAAGTTTTAAAATTCCTTTTATATATGGTCCGGCTTGCGCCGGACTTTTTTTGTTTTAACTTTTGTTTTTGATAACAAGAAATAAACTCTAACGCTGAATCGCTAGGAGAACTTTTGATTGCTTTCGCTGCCGCGAGGGCCTACTTTTGCCTCGCCGCAAAAGTAGCAAAAAGGCGGTCGGCACATAAGATTTGCTAAAAAT
>DLHP01000044.1 GCA_002483285.1 Flavobacterium sp. UBA7665 | reverse complement strand
CCCGATAGAAATGGAAATCCTTTTGCAAAAAGGATAGCCCGGAGTGCAACGCAGGGAAATCCCTTTTTGTCAAAAGATTGTAATGGATAGCGGGAAACAGCTCCTAATCACAACCCCACACCACTTCATCCCAAAAAACCACTACTTCATCACAAATTTTTTTAAATCCCAAAAACTATAACGTTCTTTAAATCAGCTTAATGGTTTATTAATCAAATCAGAAAAAAATGCTGACCAAAAAGTTGCTTCCAGGGAATTTGAACGCTTTAAGAGTTATAGAAATAATCGCCATTACGGGTTGTTTGATCGTGCTGTCTATGTTTTTCGTAGAATATGTACTCCTATAAAACGATCATTAGCTTTTAAGGTGCCAGCCGGTTCGCATGAAAATAGGGGATTATGTGACTGCTAACGGCTGTAGGTCAAATTAGTTAAGTTTTGGGCACGGCCGAGACTCTGTGCTTGAAGAAAAGAGCCGCCAATTCGTTGGCGGTTTTTTGTTTAGGTGATAACCCAGTCATACTACAATAGGTGAAACAGATTTGCTTTGGTTTAACAATAGGTATAGTTTTTCGGTAAGATGGTGTGCGAAAAAAATTGTACTTTACCTTCAGGGAAGGGGCTGGTGTTTTCCCTAAAAAATAGCCACAATATTTAAATCTAGAAATTCTGCATATTTTGTTAAGTAGCCAAACTTCGGATTTCGTAACCTATTAAATTGAGATGGATCAAAAATGAAAAACCCGAAAGTGATTGGCTTCCGGGTTTTTATTTATTTGTTGTTGTCTATGATGTAATCCAGCACCTTTTTCATCAAATGCACCCGATCCTTGCCCGTTACATTGTGTTTGTGCATCGGGTAAGGGAAAAAATCTACCTGTTTTCCGGCTTCAATGAACTTCTTGACAAGCATGAAATTATTCTGCATGACCACAACATCATCGCTGGTTCCGTGAATCAGGAGTAATTTTCCTTTGAGGTCTTTTACATAGTTGAGTGTACTGGCTTCGTCGAAACCTTTCTGGTTTTCGGCCGGCGTATCCATATAGCGCTCACCGTACATCACTTCGTAGTATTTCCAGTCGGTCACCGGTCCTCCGGCAACACCTACTTTAAACGCATCGGGTTGGCGCAACATGATTGAGGTGGTCATGAAGCCACCGTAACTCCAGCCATGAATGGCCAAACGGTTGCCGTCCACGTAAGGCAATGACTTAAGATAGTCTACACCTTTCATCTGGTCGGCAATTTCATTGACGCCCAAACGTCCGTGGATTACGCTCTCAAACGCAAAGCCGCGGTTGTCAGACCCACGGTTGTCTACGGTAAACACCAGGTAACCCTGTTCGGCCATCCAATACATCCACAAGTTGGCACCGTCGAGGTAAGAATTGGTAATCATCTGTGCATGCGGGCCGCCGTAAACATAAACCATTACAGGGTATTTTTTATTTGGGTCAAAGTTGCTCGGCTTGATTAAACGTGTCCACAAATCAGTCGTGCTGTCGGCAGACTTGATGGTTTTAATCTCGGCGGTACCCATTTCATAACCCTCGTATTTATTTTTGCTCACGAGTAAAGTCGTGGCTTTTCCGGCTTTGTCATACATCAGCGATTTGGAAGGTGTGGTATGGTTCGAATATTCGTCGAAAATCCAATTGCCATCGGTGCTTACTGCAACGGTGTGCGTTCCTTGATCTTTGGTGATTAAGGTCTGTTTGCCTTTGAGATCTACCTTGTAGGCGAGCATGTTGGTTGGGTTTTCACCGGTTGCCATAAAGTAAATTTCGGTTCCCGCAGGATTGGCTGCCAAAATTTCGCGTGCCGGGAATTTGTTGGCGGTCAATTGTTTGATGAGTTTCCCGTCGATCGAATAATAGCACAGATTCTGGAAACCGTCTTTCTCGCTAAACCAAACAAAGTTGTTCGATTTTGGATTCGGGAAAAAAGCCGCATGTTCGGGCTCGACCCACCTTGGATTTTTCTCGTTCGTGATGGTACGCACGTAAGCGCCGGTTTGCGCATCGTATACGTTAAGGCTCATGTCATTTTGCCCACGGTTGAGTTCGGCTATCAATACGAATTTTTCGTCGGGTGTCCAGGAAAGGTTGGTCAAATAATCGTCGGCGTTGCCGCGCGGTTTGATGAAAACCGTCTTGCCCGAAGCCAAATTGTAAATCCCCACACGCGGTTTTTCACTTTTTTGCCCAATCATCGGGTATTTGATGTTCTCTAGTTTTCCGGGCGTTTCGTTGATGTCGAGTATCGGATAATCGGCCACCTCAGTTTGGTCCTTTTGGTAGAATGCGATGTTTGCGGCTTTTGGCGACCAGAAAATTCCTTTTTCGATACCAAATTCGTTTCTCGCAAAAAACTGTCCCGAAACGATTGCCTCGTTGGTTTCGTTGGTAATCGCAATTTTCTTGCGGTTTTTATCGAGGTAGTAGAGATTGTTTTTCTCGGTAAAGGCTACATTTTCGTGGTTGGGGTCGAAGGTTTGGTTTTCTGCAGTTTCAGAAAATTCAACAATAGATTTCCCGGTTTTGGTCGTCGTGTTGTATTCGAACTGCTTGGTACCGCTTGAAACAACCATGGTGTTGGCGTCCTTGAATTCGATACCAAAAAAGGATTTAAGGTCGGTGCCGAGCGCTTTGTTCAAATCGGCCAGGCTGATGAGTTCACTTGCGGTGGCATTAGAAGTTGATGCCGTCATCAGTTTCCTGCCCGAATCGCCAAAGTAAATGTATTGGTTGGTGGTAGGAATCCATTGAAAACCGAGTAATTTATCGGCACGAAAAGTCCTGTTTTGTTGTAATACGCCATCTTCGAGCGTGATTTTTTTGGTTTGTGCCAGCGATAAAGTTGCCATAAAGCAACTCAAGACGAGCAGGGAAATTTTGTTCATAAACGGGGTTTTTGAATTGGAAAAAACAAATGTATAAAAAAAGGATACGGTCACAGATTTTATTTGTCTGTTTGCCGTATCCTTTGTTACAAAATCGATTGATTTTACACCGAGCCCTGTTCGCTCTCTTTGTCCAAATATTCCTGAACAATTTCAATCGCGTTGGTCACTACGTCGCTGAGTGCGGTAATAAACGTACCTTCTTCGGCGCTGTTGATGGCGTGTTTGATGGCCTCGACTTCTTTAGTGATGATTTCATGGGTGACGTTGCGGCCGGCTTCAGAAATCCCTTCGAGTATGAGGTTGATGATTTCCTCTTCGCTTCGGCCACGCAGGTGTTTTTCCTGGCGGATGATGATGTGGTCGAACATCCGTCCGGCAATTTTCGCACATTCCTTGATGTCTTCGTCGCGACGGTCGCCAACGCCGGCAATAATGCCGATTTTCTTGCTGGCCTCTACGGTAGCCAGGAAATCCTCGACACCGCGATAACCCGACGGATTGTGCGCAAAATCGATCATCACCTTGAATCTTTTGAATTCAAAGATGTTCATCCTTCCAGGTGTTTGCGCGGCGCTCGGGATGAAAGTCTGCAGCGAAAGGCTGATGTCCTCGGTCTTGAAGCCCCACAAATAACCCGCTAGTGTTGCAGCGAGCGCGTTGGCAATCATGAATTTGGCTTTTCCGCCTAAGGTCAAAGGTACGTGTGTGGCGCGTTCGATGCGGATTTTCCATTCGCCTTTCTTGACGGTAATGAATCCGTTTTCATACACGCAGACGATTTTTCCTTCCTTCGACATGCGTTTGATGAGCGGATTTTCTTCATCCATACTAAAATACGCGACGTTGCAACTGAGTTCTTCACCAATCTTCACGCATTGTTCATCTTCGGCATTGAGGATGGCCCAACCGTCTTTTTTGACACTTCTTACAACTGTACTTTTCACACGCGCCAGATCATCCAAAGTATGGATGTCACTTAATCCGAGGTGGTCTTCCTGGATGTTGGTGATTACCGCGATGTCACAGCGGCTAAAACCAAGTCCCGAACGCAAAATTCCGCCGCGCGCTGTCTCAAGTACCGCGAACTCTACTGTAGGATCTTTTAAAATATATTCCGCCGAAATGGGTCCTGTAGTGTCGCCTTTCTCGAGCATGTGGTTTTGGATGTAAATCCCGTCGGAGGTTGTAAATCCAACTTTAAACCCGTTGTTTTTGACAATGTGCGCGAGCAGTCGGGTAGTGGTGGTTTTTCCGTTGGTGCCGGTGACGGCGATGATTGGAATTCTGCTCGGTTTTCCGGGTGGATACAGCATATCGATTACCGGAGAAGCCACGTTCCTCGGCAAACCCTCGGAAGGTGCGAGGTGCATCCTAAATCCTGGTGCAGCGTTGACCTCGAGGATGCAACCGCCGTTTTCTTTGAGTGGCTGCGTGAGGTTTTCGGCCATGATGTCTACACCACAAATATCAAGCCCGATGACGCGCGAGATTCGCTCGCACAGGAACACGTTTTCGGGGTGCATCATATCGGTAACGTCTACAGAAGTCCCGCCGGTACTGAGGTTTGCAGTAGATTTAAGGTAAACCGTTTCGCCGTTTTTAGGTACGGTATCAACGGTATAATTGAGTTTTTCGAGCAAATCCAAAGTATCGCGATCCACATCAATTTGGGTGAGTACATTTTCATGCCCATAACCACGCCTCGGGTCGAGGTTCGTGGTTTCTATTAGTTTTTGGATCGAGTCGGTGCCGTTGCCAATAACATGTGCCGGGACGCGTTTGGCCGCGGCTACCAGTTTATTGTCAATAATGAGCACCCTGAAATCAAAACCGGTGATGAATTTTTCTACAATCACCCTACGGCTGTATTTTTTAGCATATTCGAGTCCCGCCTGGGCATCTTCCCAGGTAGTCACGTTGATGGACGCGCCTTTTCCGTGGTTGCCGTCTAAAGGTTTGATCACGATCGGGTAACCAATTTTTTTGACGCAGGCTTCGAGGTCTTCTTCATCGACGCAAATACTGCCGCTGGCCACGGGAATCGAGGCGTTGTCGAGCATGCGTTTGGTTTCTTCCTTATTACAGGCAATGTCTACGGCAATGCTGCTTGTTTTTTGGGTGATTGTCGCCTGGAAACGCATCTGGTTCACACCGTAACCGAGTTGCACGAGCGAGTTGGTGCCAAGTCGGATCCATGGGATGTCACGCGCCACGGCTTCTTCAACGATACTCCCGGTTGAAGGCCCAAGGCGCACGCGTTCGCGGATTTCACGCATTTTTTGGATGTCGGCATCGAGATCGTAAGGTGTTCCGGCAATCAAGGCTTCGGCGATGGCTACCGAGCTTTCGGCGGCGAACATCCCGACATTTTCCTCGGTGTAGCTAAAGACGACGTTGTAGATTCCGGGTGTTTTGGTCTCGCGGGTACGCCCAAAACCGGTTTCCATACCGGCGAGTGTTTGTATTTCTAGTGCGATGTGTTCAATGACGTGGCCCATCCAGGTGCCGCGTTCTACACGCATAAAAAAGCCGCCGCGTACGCCTTCTGAGCAACGGTGGTCTATCATGGTGGGGAACATCGCCTCGATACGCTCGCGGAAACCTTCTATTTTATTGGTAGGGAATTGCTCCATTTCCTCGAGGTCGAGGCGCATCTGGATCAATTTTTTTCTTTGGACACTCCAGATGTTTGGTCCGCGGAGTGCCTGTACTTTAAGTATCTTCATAAGGAAAGTGGGTCGGGTTATTCTTATTTTTTCAACGGAATTGTTAAATGTAAAAAGTATTGGCTGACTAAAGTAGATTTTTTAGGCGGTTTCTCAAAATTTATTTCACTCTTTTGAAAATGCTGCATTGGGTTTTGGAGTTGTGTGGTTGATAGTCAAATTTTTAAGGAGGTTCGAAAGAAATCCGGCTCATTTAAACTAGCCCCGATGGCAGTGGAAATCCTTTTTAGGATTAATACGAAAGAGATTCCTCCTGCGTGGTAATGACAAGTAGAGACAATTGGTTCAGAATGAGCCCAAAACAATAAAAAGATTGCAACGCACAGCGGGACAATTGTTGAAAAGAATAGGAAAAGTGCTGCTCCTAAAATCTAAAATAGGTTTGCGTTGCATTAATTTTTGGTTATTTTTACCGCCATGAACATACGCGGAAAATTAATCATTATAGGCGGTGCGGTTGACAAAGGCAGTTTTACCGAGACCGACATTGACAGGACGGCTCCCAAAAATCTTAACTTTTTTGAGGCCGGAATTTTAAAGAGAATCATCGAAGAATCGAAGCACAAAGCCGATTCGCGCATTGAAGTGGTGACTACCGCTTCTAAAATCCCACGCGAAATTGGTCCCGAGTACGTCAAAGCGCTGCATTACCTGGGCGCCGACAACACCGATGTGATGCACATCGAAAAACGCGAACAAGCCATTGAGCCCGAAATCCTCGAGCGCCTCAAGGCAGCCGATGTACTCATGTTCACCGGCGGCGACCAATTGCGGTTGACCTCTATATTAGGCGGTACGGCTTTTCACGATATCATCCTCGAGAAGTATAGGAATGAAGATTTTATTTATGCCGGAACTTCTGCCGGTGCGGCAGCGGCATCCAACAATATGATTTACCAAGGCAGCAGCAGTGAGGCTTTGCTCAAGGGCGAAGTGAAAATCACGAGCGGTTTGGGCTTGATTGACGGCGTAATCATCGACACGCATTTTGTGCAACGCGGCCGTATTGGTCGTTTGTTCCAGGCGGTAGTCGGGAACCCAAAGGTGCTCGGAATCGGGCTCGGGGAAGACACCGGACTTTTGATTACCGACGGCAGGCAAATGGAAGCCATCGGTTCGGGACTTGTCATTTTGGTAGACGGACGCGAAATCAAGGACACCAACCTTACGCAAGTAGAACTCGGCCAACCCATATCAATCAATCATTTGGTGACGCATGTGATGAGCAAGCACGATACTTTCAACCTCGGGACTTTTAAAATGAACATCCAATCGTCGCAATACGCCGAAACCTTTACCCAAGCCGATATTGAAAAAGGCAGGGTAGTTTAATTGACTGTTCTATAGTGCAGCGTCTCTAAAGCCCGCAGGGCGTGTCTAAAGCAAAGCGTGTCCAAAGTGCAACGTGTCTAAAGCCCGCAGGGCGTGTCTAAAAAAATGAAACTCATCATCCACGGCGGTTTTTTCTCCGAATCATCCACCAACCACGAAACCAAAATAGCCAAACAAAATGCTTTGGAACGCATCGTGCGCGATTCTTACCAATATCTCCAAACCCATTCGGCAGTTGAAACGGCGGTTTATGCCGTGTCACTTTTAGAGGACGACGCCTTGTTCAACGCGGGTATTGGTTCGCAGATACAAAGCGATGGAAAAATCAGGATGAGCGCTTCCTTAATGGACGGCGTATCGCAGAAAATGAGCGGCGTAATCAACATTGAAGAAGTCAAAAACCCAATCCAGGTCGCGCAGGTGTTGATGGATTACGACGATCGTGTTTTGGGCGGAAGCGGTGCCACGAATTTTGCGCGCACACACGGATTTGAAAAATTTTCAACCGAAATTCCCCAACGCAGACAAGAATACGAGGCCAAATTAGCGGCTACCCGAGTCGGGACTGTTGGTTGTGTGGCTTTGGACGCCAATGGCCGTCTTGCCGCTGCAACTTCTACGGGTGGGAAAGGTTTTGAAATTCCGGGACGCATCTCCGATTCGGCCACTGTGGCCGGCAATTATGCGAATGCTTTTTGCGGCGTTAGTTTGACTGGCGTAGGCGAAGACATTGTAAGCAATGCCACCGCAGCCAAAATCGTAACGCGGGTTACCGACGGTTTCTCGCTACAGGAAGCCTTTGCTAAAACTTTTTCAGAATTGTTGCCTTACGACGGTTTTGCCGGTGCAATCGCCATAGACAAAGACGGGAATATCTTTCACCAGGATTCACACCCGAGTATGGTGTTTGCGAGTTTCGACGGCGAACATTTTGAAGTTTTCAACTAACGATTTCCGCTGCCATTCCTAAAATGACGGAATGTAGATATTGAATTCTACGCCTTTATCGACCACACCTGTTGCGGTGATTATGCCGTTGTGGTTCTCTATGATTTTCTTGACAATAGCCAGCCCGATTCCGGTTCCGGTATACGCTTTCACACTGTGGAAACGTTGGAACACGTCGAACACCTTGAGGCTGTATTTGGGCTCGAAGCCAACGCCGTTGTCGGAGTAACGAATATGGTAATACTCCTTATTTTTGAAAAACTTGCCGCTTTGCAGGTTTGGGTTTTGTTGCAACAAGTTACTTCCCAATGCAATGTCACTGCTGATGGTGATATGGGGAGCCGTATCGGGTTTCGAGAATTTGATGGAGTTGCTGATCAGGTTCTGCATCACCTGCCTGAACTGAAACGGGTTCACAATGGCGCTGCCTAAATTGGCCGTGTTGAACACCACTTTTTTCTCTTCGATGTTATCGATGAGATCATTCCTAACATCGTCAACGATTCTATTCAGGCTTATGTATTCGAATTTGCGTTCGGCCGAACTGGTATGCGAAAAAGCAAGCAGGTCCTGGATTAAGGTTTGCATGCGTCGCGCGGTATTGTTCATTTTCTGGAAGTAGTCTTTTCCTGCTGCCGACAGACCCTCATATTCGGTTTCGAGTATCCTTGCCGAAAAAGTCTGGATCTTGCGCAGCGGCTCCTGCAGGTCATGGCTCGAAACATAGACAAACGATTGCAACTCGTTGTTCATTTTCTCGAGGTCGCTGTTGCTTTTCCCGAGCGTTTCATTGGCCTGCAATAATTCTGAAGTCCTATTGATGACAGCCACTTCGAGCAGTTCTTTTTCTTTGCGCTGTTCCTCGATTTCGGTATTGGAGCCTACCCACATCACGATTTTCCCGGCTTCGTCCTTATAGGCAAGTCCGCGGCTCAGGTGCCATTTGTAGATGCCGTCTTTGTCGAGGAACCGTTCCTCGATTTCAAAATTATCACCTGTATCGATAGAATGCCGCCACTGTTTGCGATTTTTTTCTGAATCGTCGGGATGGATGATTTTTTCCCAGCCCCAATCTTTGAGGTCCTTAAAGGCAAGCCCGGTGTAATTGATCCAGTTGCGATTGAAATAATCGTAATTACCCTCGGCGTCTGCAGTCCAGACTTTTTGCGGCATGACATCGGCGATGAACTGAAAGCGCTGTTGGATTTGATTCTGTATGGTTTCGGCTTTTTTCTGTTCGGTAATGTCTTCTATGGCCAGCAGTATGAGTTTCTCCGACGTACTGTCTTTCTTGATTTCACGTGCGTTAAGAAGCATCACGCGTTCACCGATGTGCGAAAACGCATGCCTGATTTCAAAGTCCTTGAACGTAGATTGCTGCGGTAGGATTTTCTCGAGGAGTTTGCGCAAGGCGGGAATATTCCATTGTTTGTTGCCCAGGTCGTAAATCAGCACGCCTTCTGTATCCTGTTCCTTGACTTCGAAAGTTTTGTAAAATGCGATGTTGGCTTTCTGGACGCGCAGGTTCTTATCGAGTACGAGCAACGGTTCGCGCACCGTGGCTACAATGGCTTCGGCATAATCGCGCGATTCGGTGACGAGTTCATTGAGGTTGACGATTTCGTGGTTCACCACAGTGAGTTCTTCATTGGTGCTTTGGAGTTCTTCCTTGCTCGTTTCGAGTTCCTCGTTGAGGCTTTGCAGTTCTTCGCTTCCGCTGAGCAATTCCTCGTTGTCGCGTTGCAATTCGGCTATGGCCGTTTCCTGGTCTTCGGTGATGCTGCGCATATCTTCATGCATTTGCGCGAGCTCATTTTCAAGTTCGGCAATGCGCAGGTTCATAGGGTCTTTTTTGTCTTTTGGTACCGAGGCCGAAACCGCAGCGGTCGGTTTGGCTACAGAAGGCAGCTCATGGAATAGTACCAAATAATACGATTCGGCAGCGTTGGGTAACGGGATGGCCTCGATGGCAATTTTGCGCACACCGTCGGGGAATGGCAAACTGATATTGTCTTTGCGTACCGTTATTTTCTCTTTTTTTGCCTTGTGCAGGATGTTGCGCAGGTCAAACAACAATTCCTTGCGGGCCATTTTGAGCAGGTTGTGACTGGGTTTTCCGGGCAAGTGCTCTAGGTACATACCGGTGTTGGCCCTAAAATGCACGATGTCTAATGATTCATCGACGATGACGCCGGCGGGCGCATATTTGGCCAGGATGATATTGTCGGCGGTCTTCTGGAAATCTTCTTCGATATGCACTTGTTTAACTGGCGAAGCCGAAAGTTCCATGTGCTGTTCACTGCGCAGGCTCGCCACGTGCATGAATTTTACCGAGGCGTCCTTGCGCAAAAATAGTTTGTCGCTTTTCCCGAAACTCGAGAACAAATCGGTGGCGCCACTCATGGTTTCGGTTTTACCCAAAAGCAGTATGCCGTTGGGATTCAGGGCGTAATGAAACGTAATCATCGCCTTCTTCTGCAGGTACGGTTCCATATAAATCAATACGTTGCGGCAGCTGATAAAATCCATCCTCCCAAAAGGCGGGTCCTTTAAAAAATTGTGTACCGCAAACACGCACATGTCGCGGATGCTTTTCTTGATATGGAATCCGTCGTTTTTTTTGATGAAAAATTCGCCGAGCCTCTGTGCCGAAACCGATTGCAGTTGGCTCGTCGAATAAACGCCGCTGCGCGCCTTAGCGATAGCGGGTTCACTCAAATCGGTGGCAAAAATCTGCAGGGTGTCTTTTCGTTCGCCGAGAAATTCCTTGAAGCAGATGGCAATAGAATACGCTTCTTCGCCAGTGCTGCAACCAGCAATCCAGATGCGCAGCGGCGTCTCGGGATTCTTATTTTCGAGCAGTTTCGGAAAAACCGTTTCGCAAATGTGCTCAAACACCTTTTCGTCCCTGAAAAATCCGGTGACCGGAATCAGTAAATCCTGGTAGAGGATGTCTTGCTCGGCTTTATTTTCCCTGAGGAATTTGAGATATTGAGCGGGCTCGTCATTTTTATTGATGGCCATACGACGCAAAATCCGACGCCTGATGGTGGTTTGTTTGTAGTATGTAAAATCGGTTCCCTTGCGGATGCGCAGCAGAGAGAGGATGTGTTTGAACAAATGTTCATCCTGTTGCGGGTTCAAATTGGGGTTATTTTGAAGTAGGCTTTTGTTGAGCTCGAGAATTTTCTGCGCCATGGCTTCGGGCTGAAGGATCAAATTGACCACACCGGCCTGTACCGCACTGTTGGGCATGCTGCTAAACGCCGCCGATTGCTCGTCCTGCGCCAAAGTAAGGCCGCCGTAGTCCTTAATGGCTTTGAGCCCGGCCGTACCGTCGTTGCCGGTACCCGACAATACAATCGCGATGGCGTGGGTCTGGTGTACTTCGGCGAGTGAGGTAAAAAATAGATCAATCGGGAGGTTGCGTTTGTTTTTACTCACATCACGCGGGGTGAGTTCGAGAACGCCGTCGTTGGCCACCATCATCTTGTTGCTCGGGATGACGTAGATGTGGTTGGGTTCTACCCTGATATCGTCTGAGATTTCGAGGACCGGGATTTTGGTGACTTTCTGCAGCAACTCGGCCAAAATGCTTTCATGCGTCGGGTCGAGGTGTTGCACGAGCACAAACGCCATACCCGAATCTTCGGGAATCCCTTTGAGCAATCTTTTGAATGCCTCGAGCCCGCCTGCCGACGCGCCTACGCCCACAACCGGAAAAAGGTTGGTTGATTTGATCTTGTTGGAATCAGCAGGGAGCGTGATGGGAGTGTTCATCCTGTGAACTTACGCCTATTATCGGCCATTCACTAATTAAACGGGTGCTATTATCGGCGCAGGGCGATATTTGTAGCAGAAACGGCGGACCCTTTTAAAATTCAGGCGTTTTTTCCCACGGCAATTGTTTTCGCATCGTCATTTAGGACGGTTTCATAATCCAGCCGAGGAGACTTTCAATAACGGTAAATACCTTTCATTGGCAATCGCGATATGCCAGCGTTGGTGACCCGCGAGCATGAAAGCGATAGACAGCACCGAATAGTTCCCTTTGAAACTCTTGCCGCTTTTGAGTAGCATTTCCTTGCTAAACGATTGGTAGAGTGCGATCGTAGATTGGCGCAACAATTTAAGTTCGTCGAGTAGCTCGGTGATGGTTCGGCGGTTGGCGTCGGCGTTTTTGGCATACGCATCTTCGTCGTAAGACAACATCTTTTGGGTTTCGTTACGCGAAAAAGCAAGCACGCGATACGTAAAAATGCGCTCGGTGTCGATGAGGTGTTGTAGCAAATCCTTGAGTGTCCATTTTCCCGGCGCATAAATTTGTTCGCCGAGCGCTTCCCAATCGGATTTGGGGAGATTCTCAAGTTCTGCGAGGCTGGTCTGCAAAGCATCAAGGTAGGTTACATCGTCGGCTAGCGCAATGTAGCGGTCAAAATATTCGGGCATCGGGTCAATGTCGTGTTGGTACATCATGGCTGTTTGGTATTGGTTTTATTTTTCATCGCGGTTTGGTATTGGGTTTCATAGTTGGTCACGGCCAGCATCGCGTTGGCGTCATTCTTGAATTTTTTCCGGAGAAAATCGTAAACTTCCTGTCCGCGTGGATCGGCAATAATAGTGAGCAGGTAAGTGTTGGCAAAAATATCGTTCACGTCATTTTCTACCATCGACTTTTTGAAACGATCGAGCAACATCGCATAAGCGGTATCGCCTTTACCCAAAGCCACCAGTGTTTCGGCGGCTGCGACCGGATAATCCCAAATGGGCGTAGCGAGGTACCAGCGTGGTAAATGTACGTTCTTCAATGCCTCGTACGCAATTGCGAGGCCACGCGGATCACCGAGTTCCTTGAGCCCGTTGAGCGCCGAAATTAAGCTTTGGCTTTTCCAGGATGGCTTGTCTTTGAGTGATACGAGCGCGTCGAATGCTTTGGGACTCTTGCTTTTGCCGAGTGCGTTTGCGGCCGCATTGACTACGCGTTCACTATTGTCGTTGAACGCCTCAAGATATAAATCGGCGTATTTTGGGTCTTTGGTGTTGCCGAGTGTGAACAAGGCCGAGGTACGCATCCACGGTTTATCGTCCTTGATGAGTTTCAACAGTCGCACAACTGTTGCCTCGCTTGGCGTTGGCTCGATTGCGCGAAGTTGCGCCAAAGCATAAACGCGAAACCGCCAATAAGCCTTACTTGAAGCAATGCTCCTGAAAACGTCGGCAATTTGTTGTTGGGTTGCTGTTAGCGTTTTTTCGTTTTTGGCGATTTTGACAAGTTCGTCTAAAGCGGTCATGCGGGCAAGCAAGTCTTGGCTGTGTTGGGATTGGTACAGCCATTCTTCTAACGTTTTTTCGAACTGCAGTTCCTTGATCCAGGTTTTTTTAAAGTCAAAGTTGACCAGTTTTGGCGCGCCGTCGCAGCGGAAAGTAAACCGGTTTTCGGGCTTTGCTTCGATGTTTACCGTTTCGATGCGGCTATCGATTTCTATGTTGACCTTGCCACTGAAAAATTCGGTTTGCGGATAGGGTTCGCTGGCATCCAATCGCTGTGTTTGCTTTACCAAAAGCCGGAGTTGTTTGGTTGCCCAATCATACGTTTTTGTCACTTCAAAAAACGGATGTCCCATTTTGTAAATCCATTGGTCAAAGAACCACTGCATGTCGTTGCCGGTAATAACCTCGACCGATTGCTGTAAGTCTTTCGTGGTGACTTGTTTTGCAGCATTGGTCTTTACATAATGGTGCAGTACTTTTTTCCAGTTGTTGTCGCCAAGCTCGTTGCACAGCATCCTAAGTACCAATCCGCCGCGAACTTTGGCGTAATTGTCTGAGGTAAATGTGGCAAGGTTGTCGAAATTTTGTGTCACAATCGGATGCCGGTAACTCGATTGCCAATCGCCCAAAACCGTAGCCAGGTCAAAATTGTGGTAGTACAACAGGAATTCCTCATGCCCGTTTTTGTAGTTCGTGAACTCGCCATCGGCATACCGCGTGAACGCCTGGTTGAGCCAGATGTGTTCCCAGCTTTTGGGCATCAGTAAATTGCCGAACCATTGCGCCGCGAGGCCTTGTGATTCGATTCCGTCCCACAGGTACAGGAAATCAGCATGCGTCTTGAAATCATCGATCATATTGTCTGATTGCAAAACGGCGCTGTTTTGCCCAGTCAAACCCGGAAAAGGATAATCTTGGACGACGGCTTGTGTGAAATGTGTGTATGGATAGTTGACGCCGGTCATTTTTGAAAAGAACGCCACCATTTCGGGCAGCCGTTCGGTCGTAGCTTCTACGGCGTCTTTTTCATCGGGATAACCAAAGGTGTGCAGTACTGTTTTTTTAGCCAGTTGTTGTACATCGACATAGTCTCCAACTGCCAAAACCGTTAGGTAATTGGGGTAGGGTTGGTTGGTTTTGTAGTGGAATGTACGCGTGTCGTCTGGATTTTCCCGGGTCGAAACGAGGTCGCCGTTGGCAATCGCGGTCAATGGTTTTTCAACGGTTATCCGGAGTTCGGTGGTGCGTAAATCCCCAATCGATTCGATACAAGGAAACCAATACCGGTTGGCATCAGGTTCGCCGCTCGACCAGATTTGTTTGCGTTTGAGCGGCGCCGAAGTGCTCGGTTCAAGAAAGCGCAAGCCTTTACCAAAGCTGCCCCAAATGTTATTCGGGTCGGCCTCGTTGACGTAATTGGTATGGTAGGCAATGGCGATGGCAAGCTGTTCACCCACTTGATAGTGTTTGTCCAGCGTTATCGAGAAACCGTTTGGCCGGTCGCCGCCATCATAATCGAAAGCCAGCGGCTGACCGTTCCCGAGCTTGACCGAACTTATTTTAAGTAGGGCAGCGTCGAGTGTAATTTTATCGGTCGATTCAACAACCGAGAAAGTGATCGTGGCAGTCCCGATGGCTTGTTTTTTCTTCCAATCGAAATGCAAGTCGAGCGCGATGTGCTTCATGTCAATATTGTGTTTGGGGCTGCTGTAAGTTGCGGGCAATTTCTTGATGCTGTCCTGGGCCGAAGCCGAGGAGCAGCAAATCACCGCAACCCATACAACAAGTAAGAAAAGAGGTCGTTTCATATCAAATGTCGGTTTGGAGTTGTTGTTGGAGATAGTTTTCAAAATCGGGACTTTTGCCACGCTTGAGTACGTTCGCTACCCAAGCGTTGCGCTCAAAACACAGGATTGCCATTTCCCACACACAACTTACAATCCCTTTGTCGGAAAGCAAGTGAAACTGCGGCTGGCCATACCATCGCAGGTAAGCAAAGAGCTGCAGCATGTTTTCATCGACCCACCAACTTAGTACGGCAAAACAGCCTTCGTTGCCTTCATGGATGATGAGTGTGGCGATCTGGTAGTTTTGGAGCGGGGTGATCTTACTGTTTTCAAGCCAGATCGGTAATTGTTTTTTGGCTTCTATTAGCTGTTCGGCTGCCACAGTTTCGGCCTTGACCGAGATGCTGTAGATCTTGACCCGCCAGCCCGCACACGCATAGATTTCTATAAAGCGTATCGGTCGTGTTTGGTAAACCTCGGTTTTCATCGCTATTGCAATTGAAGGTTGTATTCCATATAAGCGGCAGTGGCGATGGCGGTGTCTTTTCCGGCGAGGGTTTCCAGGAGATGGAACGACAGATCGATACCCGCCGAAATGCCACCTGACGTGTAGATTTTTCCCGCCTTTGCAAAACGTTTGTGTTTCATTGGGATGGCCTCGGGCGCAATGAGGTCCATGTGGCTGTATACCTCGTGGTGCGTGCAGTAAGGCTTTCGGTTGAGCAGCCCCAGCTGGCCCAGGATGCGCGAACCCGAACAAATACTCACGGTGATTTCACTTTGTTCGTGTACAGCAGCTACCCAATCGAGCAGTTCACGGTCTTCGAGTAACTTTCGCGTCCCCACACCGCCCGAAACAATCAGGATATCGATTTTGGGATGTTGGGCAATGCCGTAATCGGGATTGATTGAAAGCCCGTTGACCGCTGCGATGGGTTGCTTTTGGTTGGCGATTGTAAACACGTTGAAGAGTTTGTCGTCGCGCAGGTTGGAGGCTACCGAGAACACTTCGAACGGCCCCGCAAAGTCAAGGACTTCGGCGTTATCGAATATCAATATGGCAATGTTCTTTTTACTCATGCTGTAATTTTTTGATGTTTTGGACGGATAGTTCAATGCTTGATTTGTGGAAATAACCTGCCCGCCGATGCGCAAACAACGGTAAGAGGAAACCAATAAAAGCAGTTTAGTTTCTCAGGATTCGGCTCACCTGGCGTTCACTTTTAAGCCCGCATTGCTGGGCGATATCGCGCCTGGAAAGATTGGGATTTTTGAGTAATTCCTTGATTTTTTCCTTGCGGAGCAGGTAAATGTAGTCGTTGATGGTGATGCCGGTTTCTTTCTTGAACACGCGCGTCATGTTGCGGGTGCTCATACACGCCAGTTCGGCGAGGTCGTCGAGCACCATTTTTTTATCTATTTTTTCGTGGAGCCAATCCTGGATTTTGTGCACGCCACTGTGGATGTGGTTGCGGTATTTGAGGTGGATGCTGTGCTGCGCGTCATGGCCCGAACGGCGGTTGTACACCACGAGTTCGCGCGCAATTTTATACGAAACCTGGTCGTCCTTGATTTTGGCAATGATGTGCAGCGCGAGGTCGATGCCCGAAGTCACACCAGCACTGGTAAATATGCGATCTTCTTCTGTAAACAAGATGTTGTCGATGACGTTGATCTTGGGAAACATTTGGCGCAAGCGGTCGGTTAGTCGCCAGTGTGTGGTGCATTTTCGGCCATCGAGCAAACCGGTCATGGCCAGAAAGAAGGCGCCGGTACAAACCGAGCAAAGGTTTACTTTTTTGGCATGACAATTTACAATCCAATCGAAAAGGTCTTGCTGTTGCGCGATTTCGGGGCTGCTTAGGAAACTGGTCTCAGAACCGGGAATGATGAGGTAATCGCCTGCTTTGACTTGAACTTCACTAAAGTGCTGCATTGGGCTCAGGCCAATGTTGGTAGAGGTTTGTAGCGCTGCACCGTACGAACAGTAAGAAACTGTGATGTCGAGGCCATAATCGAGGGCTTCATAAAAACCTGGTCGGCGCCAGCCAAATCGAGCAGATGCACTTTGGGCAATACGAGGAAGATGAGGTTGGTCGTTGGCATTTTAGTTTTAGATTTATCGGGTTGGATAAGGCAAATTTAGGCGATTACCTTCGATAAATTTAGTCAATAACCGGACGTATCCGGCCAATATTTTTTACGGCGATCATTCCCTGTTGTAAAATAAAAAACCCGGAATCGCTCCCGGGTTTTTAGTAGTGGTATTTTGGAATTTAAAAGCCGAGGCCTACTGCAAAACCTTTGACTGCTGCGGGGAAAGTGCCCAATTGGGTTGCGGCTCCGCTGGTGGTGTTGATAGAATAGATGGCGTTGCCAGACCCAACGGTCAGGATGGCGTAACCCATATTTGAAGTCCCGCCGATGTCGAAACCGTTGGTTGCGGTGGCGTTGATGCCGATTGCGCCGATGCTCACGAGGGTTCCTGCGTTTGGAGGATCTTGTTTGTAGAGCATGTCGGTGGTGGTATCGATGTCATAGAGCGCCGTGGCCGTGGCTCCGGGGAAACTATTGGTGTAGGCTACCGCAGTGACGTTGGGCGTTCCCGGATTGAGTGCGCCGTCGGTTGCGGCAAGCAAGCCATCGTTAGGGTTGACGCGCAGGTTTTGGCCGGTATTGCTCACGATGCGGATGCGGTCTACGGTTGGGTTAAAGTCGAATCCGAAATCGGTGCCGTCAAGCAGGGCTACCGGTGCGAGGCCAATCATGGTGGCGGCTCCTGTGGCGGTGTTGAGTACATAAAGGCGACCGGTGCTTCCGAGCGCGTACAATTGGCCCGTGGCGGGACGCATGTCAATACCCAGGATGGTTTCGGACGGTTGGAGGTTGGTGATGGCTTTGGTAACCGGTGTGCCCACGTTCATGAAGTTGAAACTGTGCAGGTTGTTAGAGCCGTCTACGGCATAAGCAACAGGCGCTGTGGGAATGGCCAGCCCGATAATTGGGCTAGACAATTTGCCCAGGTTTTTCGCTTTACCAGTTGCAAGATCGATTTGGTAGAGGTTGTTGTTGCTACCTGTGGTGAGGCTGGCAAGTGCGATGCCACCTACGGCCGAAATGTCGAAGCCGCCGTCACCGGTTGCCGCCGAACCAAGACCGAGATTGCCGATGTTGACTAAGGTCCCGGCGTTCGGTGGATCTTGTTTGTATAAGGTACCGGTTGTAAAATCGATGGTGAAGAGTTCTGTGGTTGTGGCGCCTGAGGTGTTGTTGGTGTACGCTGCCGAACCTACGTTGGGTGTTCCTGGGTTGAGGTTACCGTCGGTAGCTGCGACTGCGCCGGTTTCTGGGTGTAGCCTGAGGTTTTGACCATTTGAGGTGACCAGACGGATGCGATCGACGGTAGGGTTGAAGTCAAAACCGGTAAGGGAACCGGAAACGGCTGGGGAGAACGGTCCGGCGCCCAAAGCGGTTGCTGCTCCGGTGTTTTGGTTGATGATATACAATCGGCTGCTCGAGCCAAGGCCGTAGAGTTGGCCGGTTCCGGGACGGAAATCGATGGCGAGCAGGTTTTCGCCGGCTTGCAAACCGGTTACCGATTGGGTGCTGATTACCGAGGCCGAATTGTTGGCGTTATATTTAACGAGCGCGTTGGAGGCGGTGAGGCCCACAAATTCGAGGTTGGGTTTGACAACGACCGGTATTACTGGATTGTTGGTGTTGTTGTCATCGTCGTTGCTGCAGGCGGTGAAATTGACTGCTACGATTGCCGTCAAGAGACAGCTTAGAAGTTGGATGGATTTTTTCATGATACAGTGTTTGAAATGTTAGTATTGCTATCATTTACGAAAGTGAAGCACACTTGGTTTTTTAAAATCAAAAAAAAAATTCAAGTGGAATGTGTTTTTTGGTTTTGTATCGGGATTTGGCGAGGTCTTCGGGATGCTACCATCGGGTAGTTACGTGAAGGATGGAAGTGGAAATCCTTTTTGCGAAGTATGAGCAAAAAGATTGAAACGGACAGCCTGACGGCGCCCCAATTGCTTTTTAAAGATAGGACTGCCTAGCGCCGGCACGCCCTTACTCATGCACTAAGGAACTCATGCACTCCTGCACTCAAAAAAAAACCCAATCTTGCGACTGGGTTTCTTTATAGTAAGTAATAAAAATCAGGTTGATAAAACGTTATTTTACTTTGTTAAGAATAGCTTTGAAAGCTTCTGGGTGGTTCATCGCGAGGTCGGCAAGAACTTTACGGTTCAATTCGATTCCGTTTGATTTTACTTTACCCATGAACTGAGAGTAAGACATTCCTTCTAGACGGGCTCCGGCGTTGATACGCTGAATCCACAAAGCGCGGAAGTTTCTCTTTTTCTGCTTTCTGTCACGGTAAGCGTAGCTCATGGCTTTCTCTACCGCGTTCTTAGCAACTGTCCAAACGTTTTTTCTACGGCCAAAGAAACCTTTGGCTTGCTTCATAATCTTTTTTCTTCTTGCCCTTTTGGCAACTGAATTTACTGATCTTGGCATAATTTTCTTGTTTTTTTGTAGCAGGCGTCCCGAATTGAATCAAGGGAACTTTATGGGCCGTACTCCAAGGTTATTAAATGATTTTTAACCTAGAGGAAGGTTCAGGGTTCAGGGCTCAAGGTTAAGGGGTTTTCCCTGTACCTTGTACCTTTTCACCTTGTACCTTTTAGATGATCCTCAATTGTTGTTTGATGCTTTTCTCATCGGTCTTGTGAACAAGTGTAGAGTGAGTTAAAGCCAACTTGCGTTTTTTAGACTTTTTAGTCAGGATGTGGCTTTTGAAAGCGTGTTTCCTTTTGATTTTTCCAGAGCCCGTCACTTTAAAGCGTTTCTTGGCGCTGGATTTGGTTTTCATTTTAGGCATTGTTTCCTAGATTTTTGATTTATTACTACTTACTATTTTTAAGTGCCTTAGTGCCTGAGTGCCTTAGTACGTGAGCTTTTTATCTCAGGCACTAAGGCACTCAGGCACTTTTGCACTACTTCTTCTTTTTGGGCGCGATGAAAATAATCATCCTTTTTCCTTCAAGTACCGGCATCGATTCTACTTTCCCGAACTCTTCGAGGTCGGTTGCCAAACGCAACAAGAGGATTTGTCCCTGGTCTTTGTAGATGATGGAACGTCCTTTGAAAAACACAAATGCTTTGAGCTTTGAGCCTTCTTTTAGGAATTTCTCGGCGTTCTTTCTTTTGAATTCATAATCATGCTCATCGGTTTGTGGCCCGAAACGGATTTCTTTGACCACGACCTGAGTAGATTTTGCCTTTAGGGCTTTGTCGCGTTTTTTCTGCTCGTAAACAAATTTCTTGTAATCGATGATTTTGCAAACCGGTGGATCGGCGTTTGGCGAAATCTCTACCAAATCCAATTCCTGCTCATCGGCCATTTTTAATGCGTCGGCGATTTTCACTACACTAGGCTCTACATTTTCTCCTACCAGCCTTACTTCGGGCGTGTTGCGGATGTGTTGGTTGATCCTGTGTGCGTCTTTTTTTTCTACTCTGGGTTGGTATCCCCTGTTGTTTCTTATTGCTATGACTTCAAAATTTAAGTTAAACGATTGTATGCTGTTGTGTTATTCGACGTGGAACGTCTTTAATGTTTTGTCTATTTCTTCCTGCACCATCTTGGCGAAATCATCGATAGAAACGGTTACATTGCCTTTGCCTTCCTGGCCGTGGCGGCGAATGGAGATCGTGCCGTTTTTCTCTTCTTCCTCGCCAACAATCAGCATGAATGGGTATTTCTGCGTCTCCGCATCCCTGATTTTCCTGCCGATGGTCTCGTTGCGGTTGTCAATTAGGGCGCGAATTTCGTGATTTTCCAGCAATTCTAAAACTTTTTTGGCATAATTTTCATATTTCTCACTCAATGACAGGATTATAGCCTGTTCTGGCATGAGCCAAAGTGGGAAATTACCGGCGGTATGTTCGAGCAAAATTGCGATGAATCGCTCCATAGAACCAAACGGTGCGCGGTGAATCATGACCGGCCTGTGCAGTTCATTATCTGAGCCTTTGTAGGTTAGGTCAAAACGTTCCGGAAGATTGTAGTCTACCTGGATTGTCCCGAGTTGCCATTGGCGTCCGAGTGCGTCCTTGACCATGAAGTCGAGTTTGGGTCCGTAGAACGCGGCTTCGCCGTATTCGGTTACGGTCGTCAATCCTTTGTCTTTCGCAGCATTGATGATGGCGTTTTCCGCTTTTTCCCAATTTTCGTCCGAACCGATGTACTTGTCACGGTTTTCCTGGTCGCGAAGCGAGATCTGCGCCGTAAAGTTTTCAAATCCTAGCGATCCAAAAACGTATAACACCAAATCAATTACTTTTTTAAACTCAGAATCGAGCTGGTCTGGCGTACAGAAAATGTGCGCATCATCCTGGGTAAATCCGCGAACGCGAGTCAATCCGTGCAATTCGCCCGATTGTTCGTAGCGGTACACGGTGCCAAATTCGGCATAACGTTTCGGTAAATCCTTATACGACCACGGTTTGTTGTTGTAAATTTCACAGTGGTGCGGGCAGTTCATTGGCTTGAGCAAAAACTCTTCGCCTTCTGCAGGTGTGTGGATGGGTTGGAAAGAATCTGCTCCGTATTTGGCGTAATGGCCAGAAGTTACGTATAGTTCTTTCTGTCCGATATGCGGCGTCACCACTTGTTCATAACCGGCTTTCTTCTGTGCTTTTTTGAGGAATTGCTCCAAACGGTCGCGCAACGCAGCGCCTTTGGGCAACCACAATGGCAAACCTTGCCCAACCCGTTGCGAAAACGCAAACAGTTCGAGTTCTTTTCCTAATTTTCTGTGGTCACGGCGTTTGGCTTCCTCTAGCAATTCGAGGTAGTCGGTCAAGTCTTTTTGCTTGGGGAACGATACGCCATAAACGCGTGTGAGCTGTTTGTTTTTCTCATCTCCGCGCCAGTAGGCTCCGGCAACGCTCATGATTTTCATGGCTTTGATGAGTCCCGTGTTTGGGATGTGTCCGCCACGGCACAAATCAGTGAAAGTCGAATGGTCGCAGAAAGTGATGGTACCGTCTTCGAGGTTTTCAATCAATTCTACCTTATAAGGATTGTTTTCTTTTTTATAAAAAGCGAGCGCATCGGCCTTAGACGACGAGCGCATCTTGAATTCATGTTTTTCGCGCGCTATTTCCAGGACGCGATCTTCTACTTTTTTGAAATCGGCTTCGGTGATGTTGTGTTCCCCGAAATCCACATCGTAGTAAAAACCTTTTTCAATCGCAGGGCCAATCGTCAATTTAATTCCCGGATACATTTCCTGCAAAGCCTGAGCGAGTACGTGCGAGGTAGAGTGCCAGAAGGCTTTCTTACCGTCGGCATCATTCCAGGTGAACAAAACCAGCGATCCGTTTGTCGTCAAAGGCGTTTCGGTTTCAACCGTTGTACCATTAAAGGCAGCAGAAATCACGTTTCTGGCCAAACCTTCGCTAATGCTTTTGGCAACATCCATCGGAGTTGCGCCTGAGGCAAACTCTTTCACCGAACCGTCGGGTAGTGTAATCTTGATCATGGTTTTAAATTTATGAAGCGCAAATATAAGGATTCGGGAAAGACATACAATATATAAGAAGGAATTGGAAATTATTTTTGCACGTCAAATGTGGTGTTGTAGATTTTTTGGGCGTGCCGGCGCTAGCCACATCGTTTTCCAAAGGGAGTCTGTGGCGCCGTCGGGCTGTACGCGGTGCGCGGCACCTTGCTGCCATCCCTCACGCAAAAACCTGTTTCCAGAACCACATCTTTTTTAACTCTGTTTGCCTTGTGCCGATTCTCGCGCCGTTTGCGGCAAAAACTTTCCTCTCCAAAAACCACCGTTCCAAGTGTTTACCTAACGTTAATAAAAAATTACCAAATTTCCTTTTAAAAAAGTTTGCGAAAGCGAAAAACGAGTGTATCTTTGCAGCCCACAAAACAAGATAATTGTTGAGGGAAAAAGAAAGTTCATTGATAAGATACTGGTACTGAGA
>DLHP01000029.1:282162-282336 GCA_002483285.1 Flavobacterium sp. UBA7665 | reverse complement strand
ATTTTTGGCAGGGCCGAGCGTTAGGAAAATGTCTAGTGGAAATTTTTAGAGAAGGAGCCAGGAGGCGTGTTGGCCACAAGTCGAAAATCAATAAACACTTCCTGACTGGCGCGGCAGTCATAAGATTTGCGCTAAGAAAATCAAATGAGAGAGCGTTAAGAAGCAAATTCTGTT
>DLHP01000029.1:0-282142 GCA_002483285.1 Flavobacterium sp. UBA7665 | reverse complement strand
ATTTTTAGCAAATCTTATGTGCCGACTGCCTTTTTGCTTCTTTTGCGGCAAGGCAAAGAAGATAAACATGTGAATTTGTACCTTCAATTGATCATAGGAAATATAAAAAAATCACAACTTCTCCCTAACTTTCATCTGCAACTGATTCATCAAAACCTGATACTTACTAATCTCCACCAAATCTTCGTCGGTTTCAGAAAAATCAAGCAATTCGTCGAGGTAGTCCGAGGCCTCGATTAGCTTGTCGTTGGCTTCCTTGAACTGCTGTTGCGCCATCAGGTCAATGATGTCCTGTACTTCTTTTTTGAGCGAACTGAATTTTAGATTTTCCATAGGTGTTGTGTTAGGGTCTTAGGGCTGGTCTTCATTGAACTTGCGGATGATGGCTTTGAGTTTCTCCTTGCGCAAAGCCTCGGCCTGCTTGACTTTTTCCTGTTCCTTGTGTAGTTTGTCGTTGTGCTTTTTAATGTTGCGCGGATTGTTCCTTCCCATAATCACTAAGTTAGTCAATTAAACCGTTAGTTTGCCCAATGGCAGGTAACCGATATGCAAAATGTCGAGCGTCAAAGGAATTTCGGATGACGTAATCTGTAAGGTGTATTGGGCTTTGGTCGTCGGATCTAAAATGTCGGCCACCTTATATACGTCGTCTACATCTATGCCGTACTTGTCGTCGATGTGAGAGCTGGCTCCTTTAAACCCAAAGTGTTTGTAGAACGCCGAAGCTTTTGCTTTCTTGGTGGCATCGGCCAGCGTATCGGCTACAGTGAGTACCTTATAATGATATTCTTCGAAATCATTGGGTTGGTATCCGCCGAGGTTGAAAAAGTACAGTTGCCCTTCATTGGCGACCGCATCGGATTTCGGGACAACGGTCACGCGGTAATTGTCTACCGCGGTAACCTCACGCCACGAATCGATATGGATTTTGGTGCCGGGCCAAAAGGCCTCGATTGGGGCAACCAATGCGGCAAGGGAATTGCCTACACCAAAAAAAACATCGTGTTGTTCAATCAGACGGCCTTGTGGTTTGCAGCCGAGAAGAATCATATACAGTCGCATGTTTGCAAAAGTAGACCATTTAATATTACTAAATTTCCCTTAATTGTTTTTTTTGGTTTGGTTTTTGGGTTTACATTTATCAAATCATTAAACCGTGAAAACCATGAAAAGATTATTTTTATTATTAGCAGTAGTTGGGGTGGTATTTTTGTCTGGATGTGAAGGGCCAGCCGGTCCGCAAGGCGCACCAGGTCCGCAAGGTACAAACGTTGAAGCCGAGGTGTTTGAATTGCGAAACATCAATTTTTCACTCAACAACGGGCAATACCAGATTTACCAGACGCTCGATCCACAAATCCTGCTATCCGACAACCTACTGATTTACCGTTTGTCTGGTACCATAGACGCAAGTACTCCGATTTGGCAACCCATCCCACGTACCTTATTCCTCAATGAAGGCGAACTCGATTACGATTATGACTTCAGTATGGAAGACTTTACAATATATGCCGGCGGTACCTACAACCTGGCTACCACACCAAGCTACATTACTGGACAGACCTTTAGGATTGTTATCATCCCTGGATATTTGTCGAACAAAAGCACTACAGCCAATACAAGCGGCGTAGACCTCGATGACTATAACGCAGTAATCAAGTATTACGGCATCAACGATACCAATGTCAAAGTGCTGAACAAATAAACAGTTAACTTATATAAGAAAGCCACCCGATAAAGGTGGCTTTTTTTATTTTAGGTTGTTGCTATTCCTCATCCCGCGAAGGCCGCTCGGCTTCTTTTTTTGCACTGATTCTGAGTGAAACCACCACACCGGCCAGTAGCGACAAAGCGATAAAACCCAACGAAGCCCACTCGGGAACTTCTATAAACGAATGCAGCAGCATCTTCAAACCTACAAAAGTCAGGATGGCAATGAGGCTGTATTCAAGGTAACTGAACTTCTCGAGCATATTGGCCAAAAAGAAATACATCGAACGCAGCCCGAGTATGGCAAAAATATTTGAACTGAAGACCAGGAAAGGGTCGGAGGTAATTGCCAATATCGCCGGAACGCTATCTACGGCAAACAACACATCCATCACTTCAATTACCACGAGTGCCACGAAAAGTGGGGTCGCGTAATTCTTATTGTCGATCCGGACGAAAAAATGTTCCTTATCGGTATGGTGTGAAATGGGGATAATTTTCCCAAGTATCTTGTAGATCGCAGATTTTTGCGGATCGAATTGTTCGTCGTCCTTACTGAACAGCATTTTGATGGCCGTAAATACGAGAAATGCACCAAATAGGTATGTGGTCCAAGTGAATTTGTTGATGAGCATCACCCCAAAGAAAATCATGAGCCCTCTAAATACGATAGCGCCGATGATGCCCCAGAACAACACACGGTGCTGGTACTTCTGTGCAATCCTGAACGAAGCAAAGATAATGGCGATGACGAAGATATTGTCTACGCTCAGCGACAATTCAATAAGGTAACCTGTGATGTACTTAATCGCGGCGGTGGTTGGCTTGAGGTTGTTGGGATTGTCTACATAGCCTGTTTTGTAAAGCCAGTAGATCACACCCGAGAACGCAAACGACAGGCTCACCCAAATGGCAGTCCATTTGCTGGCTTCCTTGGTGCTGATGATGTGCGGGGTTTTATTGAATACCCCCAAATCAAGGGCGAGAAAAATGAACACGGCAAACAAAAAGGCAATCCAGACAATCATAGTACAGTTTTTAGATTTACAAATATAACCGTTAGGATGGGGAGCGACAAGTTAAATAATACAATTATGCAATTCATCCTGATTTGAACTCTTTTTATCGAATAATTATTTTAACCCCTAAAAAAATAGGGTATAAATATTTGCAGGTATATAATTTTTATATATTTGCATCAAATTCATAGGGTATAAATTTAAAATCTATCATTTATGACAACTTTACGTTTTCAGGCTTTGAAAGAAGCATCCAACAGAATCCCAGTTAAATTTGAAGAAACCGACCGCAAATCAAACATTTTTGGGTCGAATGTATTCAACGACAAAGCAATGCGGCAATTTCTAACGCCAGATGCTTTCAAAGGAGTCCGCGATGCCGTCCAGCACGGAAGCAAGATAGACCGTAAACTCGCCGATTACATCGCCATGGGCATGAAAGAATGGGCGCTGTCTAAAGGCGTTACCCATTACACACACTGGTTCCAGCCATTGACCGGCGCTACCGCCGAAAAGCATGATGCCTTTTTTGAAACCTCATATGACGGTAGCGACCCACTAGAGAAATTCGGTGGCGGACAATTGGTACAACAAGAGCCAGATGCATCGAGTTTTCCAAATGGCGGAATTCGCAACACGTTCGAGGCCAGGGGTTATACTGCCTGGGATCCAACATCACCCGCATTCATCTTCGGTACCACTTTATGCATTCCAACGGTTTTCATCTCTTATACCGGTGAAGCCTTAGACAATAAAATTCCGCTATTGCGCGCCTTGTCTGCCATGGACGAAGCCGCCACAGAGGTTTGTAAATATTTCGATAAGAATGTCAAGAAAGTGACTGCCACTTTGGGTTGGGAGCAGGAGTATTTCCTTGTCGACAAGTCACTCGCGCAATCGCGTCCTGATTTGATGATGACTGGACGTACCTTGCTCGGGCACACTTCGGCCAAAGGCCAACAACTCGACGATCACTATTTTGGTTCAATCCCAACACGTGCGCTTACTTATATGAGGGATTTAGAGCAAGAGTGTATGTTGCTCGGAATTCCGGTCAAGACGCGTCACAACGAAGTTGCACCGAACCAATTTGAATTGGCTCCGATTTTTGAAGAAACGAATCTAGCCGTAGACCACAACTGCCTGCTCATGGACATCATGTCTAAAGTAGCCGAACGTCACGATTTCAAAGTGCTTTTGCACGAGAAACCGTTTAAAGGTGTCAACGGTTCGGGCAAGCACAACAACTGGTCATTGGCTACCGATACCGGCGTCAATCTTTTGAGCCCAAGCAAAACCCCAATGAACAACCTGCAATTCTTAACTTTCTTTGTCAATACGATCAAGGCGGTGAACGAATACGAGGCGTTGTTAAGGGGCGCGATTGCTACGGCCAGTAATGACCACCGTTTGGGAGCCAATGAAGCGCCACCGGCAATCATCTCGGTTTTCATTGGAGAGCAATTGACGAAAGTTTTGGGCGAACTCGAAGGTGTCACCACGGGCAAGTTATCGCCTGAGGAAAAAACCGATTTGAAACTCAACGTTGTCGGAAAAATTCCTGACGTATTACTAGACAACACCGATAGAAACCGTACCTCACCATTTGCGTTTACCGGAAACAAATTTGAGTTCCGTGCGGTAGGATCTTCGGCTAACTGTTCGAACGCAATGACAACGCTTAACACCATTGTTGCCAAGCAGTTGAAAGATTTCAAAAAAGAAGTGGATGCACTCATCAATAAGAAAGACCTCAAGAAAGACGAAGCGATTTTCAACGTCTTGCGCGAGTACATTAAGCAATCCAGAAGGATCCTTTTTGAAGGCGACGGATACAGCGAAGCATGGGAAAAAGAAGCAGCCAAAAGAGGCTTGAGCAACTTTAAGACTACGCCACAAGCTTTAAAAGCACGTGCATCTAAACAAGCTTTGGATCTGTTCTCGGAGATGGGCATCATGAACCACATCGAGGTTGAGGCACGTTATGAAATCGAGCTTGAGGAATACACCAAGAAAATCCAGATTGAAGGACGTGTGTTGGGCGATATCGCGATAAATCACGTAATTCCAACCGCAATTCGTTACCAAAATACATTGATCGAAAACGTGCGCGGCCTCAAAGAAATCTTTGGGAAAGACTTCGAGAAAATTGCAAAAGAGCAAATCGTATTGATCAAAGAAATTTCGGCGCACATTGAAGGCATCAGCACTAAAGTAGCCGAAATGACCGAAGCGCGCAAGAAAGCCAACGCACTCACCGATGCACAGAAAATGGCCGATCTCTATTGTGAGGAAGTAAAACCGTTCTTCGATATCATCCGCGACCACTGCGACAAACTAGAGCTTTTGGTAGATGATGAAGTTTGGACTTTGACCAAATACCGCGAATTGTTGTTCACTAAATAATATCGTTTTAATCCATAAAAAAAACCTGCTTCTTTCGGAGCAGGTTTTTTTTATGGTAATTCTTTAGTTTCAGTTCCCTTCAGATACTGTAACGGCGGGTGACGCCATTCCGCCCACATAAGTTTGCGAAGACCAGCTGCCACTCTTTGCATTATAAATGTAATATTTGGTTTCATTCGGGTTGTGTACAAGAAAATTGCCGTTCGATGCGGTAATTGCAGGCGAAGCCATCCCGCCAACGTAAGCTTGCATGGCCCAAACTCCTGTTTTACCATTGTAGACATACAATTTCTGATCATTCGGATTGTGTAGCAAAATGTTCCCTACAGATTCGGTAATAACTGGAGATGCCATGCCTGGCGTATAAGTTTGCGATGACCAAGCACCCGTTTTGGCATTGAAAACATACAGTTTGTTTTCATTTGGATTGTGGATGCGGAAATTGCCGTTATAACCGGTAATACTTACTGCGGCAAATCCACTTGTGTAAACTTGGCTTCCCCAAGAATTAGTACGGGCGTTGTAAATGTAAACTTTGCTTTCATTGGGGTTGTTGAACAAGAAATTCCCTATTGACTGATACATTGCAATCGAAGCGAAACCGCTGACATAAGATTGTGAAGACCATGAACTCGACGTAGTGTTAAATACATATACTTTGAATTCATTTGGATTGTGAATAGCAAAATTGGAGGTGCTGTTTTCAACAATATCGTCGTTAATTGAGCTGTTTCCTGCTACACTGGCCGTATTTCCGGCATACATTGCATACGGAACCGAAAGCAATTGTGTATTGCCGATCAACGCATAATTGGTTCCGCCCGCCACATCCATTTCAACTTTAAGGAATTTGGAATTTGTGCCCCAATTGATCGAAGAAAATGTTCCCGTCGTTGGCGTTCCTTGCCCTATAACTGTATTGAAAAGCCCTTGTGCGTTGGTCATCTTAACGTGCGTCTCGGTATACAAAACAGGACCCGAAGCCGAGTTATCCAAAACCGAAAGGCGTACGCCAACGTTCGAATTCACAATCGGGTTTCCTGAGCCATTCGTGGCAATCGCCTGATAAGAAATCCCTTGTGGTACCTGGCAAAAAGCCGTCGCCGAAATCAATAAAACGAGTAAGAGTAAAGTTTTTTTCATAGTAGTTTAGTGCTTGATGATTTTAAAAGAATTGATTTTTTTATTGTCGAAGACGATCAGGTAAATACCAGCAGCGAGTTTTGACAAATCGATCGAGTCGGCGCTATCCACGGTTTGTTGCAAGGAAAGTTTTCCTGCATTGTCGAAGATTGATACTTTCTCGCCCGCAAGACTTTGTTTGCCGCTAAAGGCGATGGACGACGTGGTCGGGTTTGGGTAAGCCACAACGTTCTCGGTGACTGCAAACTGATCTACCTGTAGCGTTGCGCTGTTGTAAGCCAGGATGCCAATCAAACCAGAACTGGCTTGGAGCGGATTCACCGGATTGACCACAATCTCGCCTACAGAAACTGCGGTGTTGGCTGCAATCAGGCTACCCGAATTGACACTTTGTACCAGCGACTGCGCAGCGCAAATCCCCGATACGCCTAAAAATAGGAGCAATAGGTTGTATTTCATATGTTTTGGATTTATTGAAACGGCGAAGCGGATGCGTCGCGTTTGGTAAATATATAAAAATGCAAACGTGAGTTTGGCTAATCGGCTGATACTTATCAACAACCCGAATCGCCCTTGACTTTATAGGTCCGCTTGACGCGATTCCTGGTCACCGTCAAAACGCCTTGGTTGAAAGAGCCTTCCTCGTACCGTTCAATGGCTTTGAGTCGGATCATCACCTCAATAGTATCGTTTTTAAAATACTGTACAGATTGGTCGCGGTCAACATTGCGACTGTGGATGCTGTCGCGTTGCAAGTCGATATTTTGCCCGTCGATGCGTACCATGCCGTAAGTAGTCAGGTCTGAAACAAAGAGGTAATTCACAGCGATGCCTTTGATGCTGTCGTGTGTGAGGTATTCGCCGCAACCGTCGAGCAGCGTTTGTGGTACCGAATCGATGAGTTCGAGTTCAAAATCTTTTCCTATTGGCGCTGCGGTCGGTAGGGTATCGTCTTCCTTTTTGCGACAGGAAACGGTTGCCAACACACAAAACAGCAGTAGCATTCGCCTGCCGATAGTATAAAAATTGTATTCGCAGAAAGGGTGTGCCATTGGGTTTAGTGTTCGGGTTGGAGAATAACCCGAAATTATAGAATTTAACGCCACGTCGCCACGAATAACACTAATTTTTGTTAACTTTCGTTAACCAATAAACACTACATGAAACTTTTCCTCGCCATAATGCTCAGCCTGATGGGCTCTGTTGCCGTGTTTTCGCAGCAGCAGTTCTCGGTATATTTTGAAAGCGATAAGTTTGATCCGTCGGCCAAAGAAACCAATCGGCTTACCAACTGGATTGCGGCCAACGGCAAAGCCAAGATTGTGGGTGTCTACGGTTTTACCGATGAAGACGGCACGAGCGGCTACAACGATACGCTCGCCCAAAAGCGCATCAACACCATCATGAGCCTGGTTCGGGGTAAGGTCAACACGCGCGATGATTTTAAGACGAGAAGCTTTGGTGAACTGCACCAGCTCTCAAAAATAAAGGCCCAAAACCGCAAGGTGACTTTGTTTTATCTTGAGGAAAAGGACCTGCCGCGCGAGAACGAAATCCTGGGCATCAAGGAAGAACCCAAGCCGATTCCGGTGAAATCTGTGGTGCAATATCCCGAGAAGATGGTTTTTGAAAATCCCGACGGCACCAAATCCGAGTACAAGATGGATGTGGCTTTTATGCAACAGGTGAGCGCGGCGCAAGTAGGCGAGAAGCTCAAGATTGACAATCTCAATTTCCAGATCAACACTTATATTGTGGTACCGGCATCACGTGGCAAATTGTACGAACTGCTTACCGTACTCAAAAGCAATCCCGACATGAAAGTAGAGATACATGGACATTTGTGCTGCATGCCGGTAGACCGGCTAGACCTTTCTACGCAACGCGCCAAAGCGATCAAGAACTTCTTGGTGTCTAACGGAATCGAAGCATCGCGATTGAGCTACAAAGGTTTCGGGAGCACGCAGCCCATTTTCCCGATTCCCGAAAAAGACGAAACCCAACGCGCAGCCAACCGCCGCGTAGAGCTACTGATTGTCGCCAACCCATAACCGCCCGCCATGAAGAAATATCTACTGTTGTTGTTACTTATTGCCACCCCGATATGGGGCCAGCAGCAGTTTACGGTATTTTTTGATTTCAACCAGTACGGATTCAACCCAACGGCTTTGCAGAAGCTCGAGAAATGGGTGGCCGAATCCGAAGGCGTTGAAGTATCTAAGATTTATGGATTTTGCGATTGGAAAGGCACCAACGTTTACAATGATTCGCTGTCAGTGAAGCGCGTCAAGACGGTATTGGCGTTCCTTAAATCTAAGGATATCAAGGTTAAGGATGGTTATGAAATCCGCGGGTTTGGGGAAGATTTTGAACAATCCAAAGTACAAGCCGAAAACCGCAAGGTGGTCATTGCCTACGAAATCAAAAAGCCCGAACCCAAGAAAGAAGCACGCGATGCCGACGGCAATTTGCCTTTGCAGGAACAGTTTAAAGTAGCCAAAGTACAAGACAAGATCAGGATCAAAAACCTGTATTTCTTTAATATGACGCCGCGTATTTTGCCCAAATCCCAGCCGGCATTGTACGAATTGCTTTGTGCGTTGCAGGACAACCCGAGACTTAAGATTGAAATACAGGGACACATTTGCTGCCAAACCGCTTTTGACATTAACAACCTTTCTGAGTCGCGCGCGAAGGCGGTTTATAATTTTTTGGTGCGCAACCGCATCAACCGCAAACGCCTGTCGTTTAAAGGGTACGGAACGAGTAACCCGATTTACCCAATTCCCGAAAAGAATGAATTCGAGGAAAATGAAAACCGGCGTGTGGAGATTTTAATACTAGAAAATTAGTAGGGAAAGAGGAATGGTAAAGGCTAACAACTGATGTTGTGGAATAAATGCACCATCCGACAACCGACAACTGGCAACCCACAACCAAATAAATCCCCTATTCATCCAGACAAACCAATGCCTAGCCCAGATGGCAGCGGCAGCATTTTGCTTTTTTCTTTAAAAAGCAAAAACTACAGCGTACAGCTGGAATATGCTCCTAAAAAATTAAAATTTAGAATCTAAAATTCGGCATTGTAAGTTATCTTTGCGGCAACTACAACTACACAACATGAATCCAGATACTTCTAAACGATACGCGCTTCGGGGCGTGTCGGCATCCAAGGAAGAGGTGCACAACGCGATTAAAAACATCGATAAAGGATTATTTCCCCAAGCATTCTGTAAAATTGTTCCCGATTATTTGACCGGCGATGATAATTATTGCCTGGTCATGCATGCCGACGGCGCAGGGACCAAATCGTCCTTAGCGTATCTGTACTGGAAAGAAACCGGGGATGTGTCTGTCTGGAAAGGCATTGCGCAAGACGCACTGATCATGAACATCGACGATTTGCTTTGTGTGGGCGCGACCGATAATATCATGTTGTCGTCGACCATTGGGCGCAATAAAAATTTGATTCCGGGCGAAGTGATCTCGGCCATTATCAACGGTACCGAGGAATTGATTGCAGAATTGAAAACCTTTGGTGTCACAATCCATTCTACCGGTGGCGAAACTGCCGACGTGGGCGATTTGGTGCGTACCATCATCGTAGATTCTACGGTAACAGCGCGGATGAAACGCAGCGAAGTGATCGACAATGCCAATATAAAAGCCGGCGATGTCATTGTTGGTTTGGCATCTTTTGGGCAATCGAATTATGAAAAGTACTACAATGGCGGTATGGGCAGCAATGGCTTGACCTCGGCACGCCATGACGTTTTTGACCATTACCTCGCGAAAAAATATCCGGAGAGTTTTGATGCCGAAGTGCCTCTGGATTTGGTATATTCCGGGAAAATGAAACTTACCGATGCGGTAGCCGATTCACCCATTGATGCTGGGAAACTTGTGCTTTCGCCTACGCGGACTTATGCGCCGATTATTAAGGAAATCCTTGCGAAATACACTTCAGACGAAATCCACGGGATGGTGCATTGCAGTGGTGGTGCGCAGGCAAAAATCCTGCATTTTGTTGATCAACTGCATATTATTAAGGACAACTTGTTTGAAGTTCCGCCTTTGTTTAGGTTAATCCAGGAGCAATCCCAGACTGATTGGAAAGAAATGTACCAGGTGTTCAATTGCGGACACCGAATGGAATTGTATGTACCCGAAGCCATTGCGCCCGACCTTATTACCATTTCAAAATCGTTTGGCGTGGAAGCACAGATTGTGGGTAGGGTTGCCGCCGCCGACTCAAAAAAACTGACCATTAAGAGCGCTTACGGTACGTTTGAATATTGACGACCTGAAACTTTAGGAATGAAAAAAACGGATGCTGTTGTAAAGCCTGTCGAATAAATTCGGATATTTACGAAAGCCATTAAAACCCAATAGTATGCGACTATTTATGCCCATCGCCATGATTGTGATTTTTGCCCTTTACCTGCTGTACCTTGCCGCAGTAAAGAAGGAATTGAAAAGCAAGCTAGTAACCGTTGTTTATCCCGGCCTCTTTTTTATAATGGTTTGGGGCGTTTGCTATACTGCGTTTTTAAAATAAACCACTCCAAAAATCGCGAACGCTAATCACTTTATGGAATTTGATTTCAACCAAAACCTGGTGCTCGAGGATCAAGCCGTGCTGCTTAGGCCGTTGCAGGCATCCGATTTGAACCAGCTGTTGTATTTTTCTGAAAAGGAACCCGACTTATGGAAGTTCTCTTTGGTGCCGGCCAACGGCAGGGAAAACCTCGAACATTACATTGGCATGGCTTTGGCCGCGCGAAACAACAAGACCGAATTCCCGTTCATCGTCTACGACAAAATCACCAAGCGTTACGCTGGAAGCACACGCTTTTACGACATCAATTTTGCCTTTAAAAGCCTTCAATTGGGATATACCTGGTATGGCAAGGATTTTCAAGGCACGGGCTTGAACAAACACTGTAAGTTTTTGCTGTTGTCTTATGCTTTCGAAGTGCTACAGATGGAACGCGTAGAATTCAGGGCCGACAACAATAATGAGCGCAGCAAAGCGGCCATGTTGAGTATAGGCTGTAAGATAGACGGCGTGCTGCGCAGCAATATGCCCACGTATCAAAGCGCGTCGCGCCGCGACAGCATTGTGCTGAGTATCCTAAAGGAAGAGTGGTTTGCTACCGTAAAGCCAAACCTGCAATCGCGGTTATTGCCTTAAACATAAACTTTTAAAAAACGAACTATGGAACTCAAACCAAAATTTGGCATAGACGTATTGCTTTTCGGGATGAAGCAAAGCGACGTAGAAAGCCTATATGGCAAGCCCAACAAACAGTTCAAGGACGACGACAAGAACATCATCCTGGTATACAACGAGCAAAAACTGCGACTGACTTTTTATGAAGATGAGGATTTTAGGTTGGGTTATGCCATCTGCTCGAATCCTGAATTGCGTTTGTTTGGCAAAGCGGTTATCGGTAGGGAAGTGGCCAGTGTGAAACAGGATTTGGTGTCGCAGCATTTCAAGAGTTGGGAGCAAGAAGATTTTGACCTTGCCGAGAATCATTTCAATGAAGACCATTGGCTCATACTACAGAGTGAATTCGGCAACATTGTGAAAGTCGAAATTGGAGCCATCATCAATGACAAGGATGAATTCGACTGGAAATTCAAAAAATAATGACAAAAAAAGGGACCTACAATTGTAAGTCCCTTTTTTTATTTCAATACCGCGTTTTACTGCTTGGCAGTCGGCGCGTTGGGTTGTGTTTCAAAAATCTCCACCTGGAAGATAATATTGGCGTTTGGCGGAATCACATTGCCTGCGCCGCGTTCGCCGTAACCCAATTTAGAAGGAATGAAGAGCATTTTCTGCTCGCCAAAAGACATGTCGCTGATGCCTTCGATGAATCCGGGAATCAAACCGTCTTTTTTACCCGCCTGGAACGGGAACGGATTGTAACCGCCTTGTGTGGCGCGGTTGGCATCGTATTTACCATAAGCCTTAGCTACTTCTTCATAACTGCTGTCAAACAAAGAACCATCTTCAAGATAGCCCGCGTAGTGGATGTAAAACGTACTACCATCTGCGGGTTTTTTACCCGAACCTGGTTTTAGCACAACGGTTTCTAATTCGGTGGCAGATTTAACAGCCTTGGCTTTAAGCGCAGCCAATTCTTTTACCTTGGCAGCCATCACGGTTCCGTATTTTTCTACGTATACTTTCTTGGCCTCGGCATCGATAATCTCTTGTTTTTTGCGCGCCTCTTCAAGAACAGCGGTTTCCTTAGCGCGGTCTTCGTTTACTTTTTTGTCGTCGATTGGCTTTTGTACTGTCATATAGTCGCCGAATACTTTCGCGGCGTTGAATGCTTTGGCAGCGGCGCCTTTCCTGACAATCGTTACTTTTTGCATCACGTCATCCTGAGCGATATTATTGACTACATCCTGACCCGAAACAAGGTAGCCAAAAATAGTGTGCTTGCCATTGAGCCAAGGTGTGTCCTTGTGTGTGATGAAAAATTGGCTGCTGTTGGTTGCTGGACCTGAGTTGGCCATGGCCAGGATTCCGGCTTTGTCGAACACAAATTCGGGAACTATTTCATCCTTGAAGCTATAACCGGCACCGCCACTGCCATTTCCGGCAGGATCACCACCCTGGATCATGAAATCCTTGATGACACGGTGAAACTTAAGCCCGTCATAATACGGTTTTCCTTTGAGTTTGGCATCGGTTACGAGTGTATTTGTTCCTTCTGCAAGCGAAACGAAGTTGGCAACGGTAATTGGGGTTTTTTGGTATTCAAGTCGCACTACAATTTTTCCTTTTGCGGTTTGGAATTCAGCGAATAAACCGTCGGCAGCTGCTTTTGGCGCCGCTTTTTTTGCAGTGGTACTTTTTGTTGCTTTTTTAGCGGTCGTTTTTTTTGCTTGTGCCTGCACGGTGAGGTTCATCATGCCAAGGAACAATAGGGCGATAATTTTGATTTTCATTTTCATGAGTTTAAAAAATTCCTTACTTTTTTGCTGACGCAGGGATTTTCAGGTTTTTTCCCTTGGTGGTTAATTATTTGTTTAAGAGTTCTATTTCAAAAATGATATTGGCGTTGGGAGGAATGACCCCACCGGCACCTTGCGCGCCGTAAGCCAATTTAGAAGGGATAAACAAAATCGCTTTGTCTCCGTAGCGCATGTTTTCGAGTCCTTCTACAAATCCGGGGATCATGCCGTCTTTCCTACCGGCCTCAAATGTAATCGGTGTGTATTTGTTCATGGCAGCAGCCTGTGGGTCGAATTTACCAAATTCCTTGGCTACTTCGGCTACGCTACTATCGAATAAAGTAGCATCTTCAAGGAAGCCCGAATAATTAATATGCAGCATGGAACCGTTCTCGGGTTTCTTACCGTTGCCTTTAGAGATGATCTTAAAAGCAAGCCCGCTGTTGCTAACAGTGGCGCTTTTCTTAAGTGCCGCAAATGCAAGTATCTTTTTGTCTTTGACTGCTTTGTACTGGGCATCGTATAAGCGCTTGTTCTCGGCATCGATTGCGGCTTGTTTCTTTAGGTTTTCGGCCTCGTGTGAAAAGAAATCGTTGAATATCTTTACGGCATCGAATTTTTTTGCCGCCGTACCTTGCCTGATGATCGTGATGGTTTTAATGACATCGTCTTGCGCGATCTTGTTTACGGTTTCCATGCCATTTTCTACGACGTGACCAAAAATGGTATGGCGTCCTTCAAGCCAAGGCGTTTCAATATGGGTAATAAAAAACTGGCTGCTGTTGGTTCCCGGCCCTGAATTGGCCATGGCCAGTATGCCGGCTTTGTCAAAATGCAGGTCAGAAATCTCATCTCTGAATTTGTAACCCGTATCGCCCGAACCGTCGCCCAAAGGATCACCGCCCTGGATCATAAAATTCGGGATGACGCGATGAAACTTAAGTCCTTCGTAAAAACGCTTCCCTTTAAACTGTGGCGCTACAAAAGTGTTCTTACCTTCGGCCAGCGTAATGAAGTTGGCTACGGTTACTGGCGCTTTCTCGATCTCTAGTTGGACGATGATGTGGCCTTTGTTGGTTTCGATGTCGGCATACAAACCGTCGGGTAGCGTGCTGTGCTCGTCCTTGCAGGACCAAAAAGTAGCAATGGCAAGCAGGCAGATAAAAAATCTCTTCATATTATTCATTGGTTGTTTTACTCTCAGGATTAAAGTCGGTAAGGGTAACGGTACAAATCAGCGGTTGGTTGTGGCCAATCCTGCGATCGTCGCCGTGATAGCCGTAGCCCATATGCGACGGGAATAAAAAAGTAACCGTTTCGTTTTTGCGCATGAGTTTGATGCCGTGACGCAAGCCCATGATGATTTTCTGTTCTTTGTCTACGTGGTACTCTTGCGGGCGCAGCTCGAGTTCAGAATAGATGATGTTACCATCGAGATCCTTGAGCTCGTAATTGAAATTGGCTATGTCACCTTTTTTAGGACGCAAGGTATCGTTGTAATTGCGTACATCGTAACGATACCAGTAGCCCTTATCGGAGGCGATGTACTTGCGGTTTGGGTCGCTTTTGATGATCGAATCGATTTTGGCTTCTTCTTCAGAAACCAGTTTTTTGTTGCGGATAACCGATTCGTTCAAAAAAGTGCCTGAGGATCGGGAAATCGGTTGGCGTGCCTGTTGCTGGGAACAGCCAGAAATCAGCAATCCCGCAAAAAGCACCAAAAAGGCAGGCTGTGAATATTTCATAGGTTAAATCTTAATTTGGGCAATCAGTTTTTCAAATTTTGTGACGGTTTCTTTCATGGATTGGTACGATTTTCCGCCGGCTGCATTAATGTGTCCGCCGCCGTTGAAATGCTCGCGCGCAAACTGGTTTACATCAAAATCGCCCTGTGAACGGAACGAAATCTTGATGATGTTCTCGTCCTTGTGTTCGATGAAAATCGCTGCAAACTGGATTCCTTTGATCGACAGCCCGTAGTTCACGATGCCTTCGGTGTCGCCTTTTACGTAATGAAAGGTATCGAGTTCCTGCTGTGTGAGCGTCGTGTAGCTGGTTTTGTATTCGGGGAATACTTTCATGTTGGTAAGCGCACGGCCCAACAATTGGAGGCTGTGGTAGGAGTTGTTGTCGAAAAGCAAAGCCGGAATGTTAGTGTTCTCGGCGCCCAAATCAATTAAGTCGGCAATGATGCGGTGTGTGGTTCCGGTGGTTTTTGGGAATCGAAACGAACCCGAATCCGTTAGGATTCCGGTGTAAATACAAGTAGCTATGTCTTTGTCTATCAGTGCTTTTTTACCCAGCGCGACAATAAAGTTGTAAATCATTTCACAGGTCGACCCAAACGAGGTATCCGAATAGGTTACAGCCGCAAAAGTATCGGGGCTTTGATGGTGGTCGATCATGATGAAAGGCGCGATGAGTTTACTCAGGACTTGTTCCATTTCTCCGGTGCGATGCAGGGCATTGAAGTCGAGTGCAAACAACAATTCGGCTTGTTGTAATACCCCAGACACGTTTTCCTTGTCTTTTTCGTAGATCAGTACTTGGTTTGAAGCAGGCAGCCAGGCGAGGAAATCGGGGAATTCATTGGGCGCCACCACCATCGGCTCGTGACCCAATTTTAAAAGGAAATGATAAAGGGCCAGGGTAGAACCCATTGCATCTCCGTCTGGGCTTCGGTGTGGAATAATGGCTATTTTCTTAGGTGTGGAAAGCCATTGCGTCACCAACTGTATTTCTTCGTGCTTCATAGGCTGCGAAGTTACATTTTTTTCAGAAAAGGGAAAGAAATTAACCAATTGTTAGCAATTTTATTTTGCCAGGAACATGCCCAGCCAAACCGCCGCCAATCCTATAAAGATACTGGTGCCAATGTAAAGCAGCGCAATAAAAGACTGATTGTTTTGCAGCAGAGAATAATTCTCAAAACCAAATGTGGAAAAAGTGGTGTAGCCACCGCAGAATCCTGTGATGAAAAACCATTTGAGGTTGCCGTTTGCCAATTGGTTTTTATCGAGCCAACCCACAAATAGACCAATGAGCAGGCAGCCCAGGATGTTGGTCAGGAAAGTGGCCAGTGGGAAAACGGCGCTATAATACTTTTGCACTACCACAGCAGTGAGGTAGCGCAAAACGCTTCCGATGCCACCGCCAAGAGCGATTAAGAGTAGGGTTCGAACCATATTGCTTGATTATTAACCGAAAAGTTCGCAAAGATTCCTGAGGGGAATAATTTTGAACCATATGGTTTAAAAAAAGCCACGAAATCAATCCGTGGCGCTCCTTTATTTCTGCGTTGCAATTACAAAGTTGAGTTTGAGTTTGACGCCCATTTGCATCAAATCGACCAAATCCTGCACCTTATTATCGGCCGGAACGCGCACTACCACTACTTTATCATTGCGCATCGTGGTCTCATTGAACACGGCTTGCTCGAGTTGGTCAAATGGAATTTCCTGTTTGTTGAGGAAATAGCGCTGGTCTTCGGTCACCGAAATGCTGATATGGTCTTTGTTCGTGGTTTCGTTCGAGCTCGCTTTGGGCAACGTGAGTTTGATGACATTCGGGTTGGCCAAAGTGGAGATGATCAGGAAAAACAGGAACAAAAAGAACATAATGTCGCTCAGCGACGACGTCGGGATTTCGGGATGGAATCGTCTGTTTCTCTTAATGGCCATTCGGTTCCTGGATTACGTTAATCAATTCTAGTGTTTGTCTCTGGATTTTGAGCGTGTAGGCGTCGATCATCATATTGAATAGGTGGTAACCGCAATAAGCAATCACACCCACGACCAATCCGGCGCCCGAGGAAATCATCTTTTCGTACAATCCGCCAGAAATCGTCTGAATGTTCAGGTTTCCGGTATTGGAGATGGTGTGGAAGATTTTGATAACCCCGGAAATAGTTCCGATGAATCCCAAAATTGGGGCGATACCTGAAATCAGTCCAAGGTATCCGAGTCCTTTTTCCATTTGGCCAATCTCCACATTCGCGGTTTGCTCCATGACCGATTCGATCTCACCAATCGGACGTCCGATGATGGCAACACCACTTCTTAAAATATTCCCCGAAGCCGAAGCGTCGCGGTTACAAGCCATCAATGCGTTGTCAATCCGCCCGGTTTTGAGCTGCATTTTTACTTCTGATAAAAGGTTATTGTCTTGCTTGGTCGCTTTCTTGATAGACAAATACCTTTCGATGATGACGTACACACAGAAAAACAAGAGCACAATCAGCGGATAAATCATGATACCACCTTTGAGCAGGAAATCTAGGTAGGAAATATTTTCGGTCACGCTCACATCGGTAGTTGCCGCTGCGGCGTTTGCGGCAGCATTTGCTATAGAATCGGTAACAGGATTTGCTTGTAAAATGAAATTTAAAATCGTCATATAAGAATGATAATGGTTAAGTAAGTCTACAAAATTGCGTAAATTTTTAAAGGCCTAGGGCAAATTGATTTTTTTTTATGAACAGGATTTTCACTGTAATGTGGATAACGGAAAAAAAAGTGATTAATTATTTGGCAACACAAAACCAACACAGATTTCACAGATTTACACAGATTTTTGATCAAGAATTTTTTTGCGAATCTGTGAAATCTGTGTTATTCAAAAACACATAAATTTTCCGGAAATCCTTTTTTACATTCCCAAAATTAAAAGTACTTTTGCGCATGCAACACAACGTACTTATCTTAGATTTCGGATCGCAATACACACAACTTATTGCCCGACGGGTTCGCGAATTAAATATATTCTGCGAAATTTTTCCTTACAATCATTTCCCGGATGATTTATCGAGTTACAAAGCGGTAATCCTATCAGGAAGCCCATTTTCTGTTCGTGGCGATGACGCGCCGCATCCCGATTTGTCGCAAATTCGTGGCAAAATGCCTTTGCTTGCGGTTTGCTACGGCGCGCAATATCTGGCGCATTTTAGTGGAGGCGAGGTGGCTCCATCCAACACGCGTGAATATGGTCGTGCCAATCTGTCGTTCATTAAAGAGAATGAAGCTTTTTTTGAAAGCATTCCGGCGCAATCGCAAGTTTGGATGTCGCACTCGGACACGATCAAACATTTGCCCGAAAACGGCGTAAGGCTGGCCAGCACGCACGACGTAGAAAATGCCGCCTATCGTATTGAAGGAGAGCAAACTTACGCGATACAATTTCACCCTGAAGTTTACCATTCTACCGATGGGAAAAAAATCCTAGAGAATTTCCTGGTCAACATCGCACAAGTCCCTCAAAATTTTACACCCAATGCGTTTGTCGATGAAATTTTAATAGAACTCAAACAGAAAATCGGCAATGACAAAGTGGTCCTTGGACTTTCTGGCGGCGTCGATTCTACGGTGGCGGCGGTATTGCTCCATAAGGCAATTGGCAAGAATCTTTATTGCATTTTCGTCAACAATGGCTTGCTAAGGAAAAATGAATTTGAGAATGTCCTCGACCAATACAAACATATGGGGCTCAACGTGAAAGGTGTCGATGCTTCAGAAAGGTTTCTTGGCGAATTGGCCGGAATCAGCGATCCCGAAACCAAACGCAAAACCATTGGGCGCGTTTTTATCGAGGTTTTCGATGATGAATCGCACCGCATAGAAGACGTGAAGTGGCTGGCGCAAGGGACGATTTACCCAGATGTAATCGAATCGGTTTCGGTAAAAGGGCCGTCGGCGACTATCAAATCACACCACAATGTGGGCGGTTTGCCCGATTATATGAAGCTTCAAATCGTTGAACCTTTGCGCATGCTTTTTAAGGATGAAGTGCGTCGGGTTGGCGCTACTCTGGGCATTGACGCGGCTTTATTGGGCAGGCATCCGTTTCCCGGGCCTGGTTTGTCAATTCGTATCCTGGGTGATATAACTTTAGAAAAAGTTCGTATATTGCAGGAGGTTGACGCGGTATTTATCGATGGGCTCAAGTCATGGGGGTTATATGACAAAGTCTGGCAAGCGGGAGCAATCCTACTCCCGGTAAATAGCGTAGGGGTAATGGGCGATGAGCGCACCTATGAAAAAGTGGTTGCGTTACGCGCCGTTGAATCGACTGATGGGATGACCGCCGATTGGGTACACCTGCCGTATGAATTCCTGATGAAAGTGTCCAATGACATTATCAATAAGGTAAAAGGAGTGAACCGCGTGGTGTATGATATCAGCTCGAAACCGCCTGCAACCATTGAATGGGAGTAACTAAACAAAACAAAGTTTATGAAGAAGGGCATTTTGCTTTTTTTGGTAGTTTTCATTTGTCTGGATGTTTCGGGGCAAAACAGGAAGAAAGATCAGGAGGTAGAAATCATCAACCACGAAGTGCAACTTGGGGAATCGGTACGTCTGATTTCAAAGAAATATCTGGTTGATCCGGCAGAAATTTACAAGCTCAACAAATTTGCCGTAGATGGGGTAAGCCAGGGAATGATTTTGAGAATCCCTGTTCCCAAAAAAGATGAGCCTGTTGCGCAGCAAGAAGAAACGAGACCTGATCCAGAACCGGTCGCCGAACAACCTCGCGAAACGCCAATAGCAGAAAAACCGGCCGCCGCCAAACCAACCAAAAAATCAGAGCCCATAAAGCAAAATACCGAAACGGTAAAAACAAATCCTGAACCTGTGATTTATGAGCGTACCAGCGATACCCATACTGTTGTCCCAAAAGAAACGCTGTTCAGCTTAGCGCGAAAATATGGTGTTGCTGTAGATGATATCAAGGCGGCCAATCCGGAGTTGCAAAATGGACGATTGAAAGTAGGGCAGGTTATCCAAATTCCGCCGGCTAAAAACAATGGTCAAAGCACCACGGTAGCGGTCACTGAAAAGGCCGCACCGGAGAAAAAGCAAACGCCAAAGGCGGCGCCAACAACAACTGAGCCTGTTGCTTCGGCTCCAATTTCGCCAGGATCAGAGACTATTACGCATGTTGTGGCACCCAAAGAAACACTATACAGTTTGTCAAAAAGATACAATGTAACGGTCGATGAAATCAAACAGCAAAACCAAGCGCTGCTCAACAAAGGATTGCAAATCGGCCAGACACTAACCATAAAAAAACAATAATCGTCCTAAATTACCTAACCTGCTAAACCGCTTTTCCATGAATAAAGTCCTGATTGCTGTTCTCCTTGTCGTTTTATTCTCTGTGCGATTGTCTGCCCAAGGCAACTACATCAAGCATACCGTTGGAAAGGGCGAAACCGTCACCCAGATTGCCACAAAATACAGGGTCACCCCTTACGATATTTACCAACTCAATCCCGATTCGCAGAACGGAATCAAGGAAAACGATGTGGTATTGGTGCCTACTTCTTTGAACAATGAAAAGCAGGTGCCTTCTTCGTACTCCAAACCCAACACCAAGACCTTGCGCACCCACACCGCAAAACCCAAGGAAACCCTATACAGCATAGCCCGCGAATACAATGTAAATGTTGAGGACCTTCAACTGCTCAATGCCGATTTGCTGGCCAATGGCCTTAAGGTGGGGCAGACCATTGAAATTCCTAGTACCTCGGCAGGCAATCCGGCTCCGGTAAAAACGACTGCAGTTGCTACAGAAACCAAGCCCATTGCAGTAAAACCGACGCCTGAAAAGACTACGGCAAATGCGACCTATCACATCGTAGAACCCAAAGAAACCAAGTACGGAATCGCAAAAAAATACGGAATGACGGTGGCCGAACTCGAACAAAAAAACCCCGAGATCGTTTCTAATTTACCCATCGGCTTTAAGCTGTTAGTCAGCGGAACCGCCGCCAGTGCCGAGAAATCAAAAACGAATGAAAAACCAACAGAAAAACCGGTCGAAACCCGAGGCGAAGCCGAACGGAGCGTAGCTAAACCCAAGCCAGTCGTTAAGGAGGTAGAAAAAAGTGAGCCGGAAGAGGAATCGGCAAAGCAGCCCGAATCAACAGAGATCATCAAAACCTACAAAAAAAGCGGTTATGCCAATTACGAGGTAAAACCAAAAGAAACCTTATACAGTCTGACGCAGAGCTTTGACATCAGCCAGGAAGAACTCATTGCACTGAATCCGTCGCTTAAAGACGGTGTAAAAGTGGGTATGATCCTCAAAGTTCCCGGAAAAGGCTCGATCAAATTGATTCCGGCTTCAAACACCAAATTTGCCGACTTGTCTAAAAGCATCTCCAAAACCAAAAAGGAACTGGTTTTGTTACTGCCGTTCAATGCCTCCAAAATCCAAGGCGACACACTCAAAACCACAAGCATGCGCCTCAAAAAAGATGCTTTCCTGAATATGACACTTGATTTTTATTCGGGAGCGTTGATCGCAATCGATTCGGCACGCACACTCGGTCTCAACATCGATGTCAAAATTTTCGATTCACAGGAAAGCAAGGCGTCGTCTAACGTGGTCGATGTGGTAACTACCAACAAACTCAAGGATTCGGATGCGATTATCGGGCCGTTTTATCAACAATATGTGGAGAAAGTGGCAGAAATGGTCGGCGAAAACAACGTAGCGGTCATTTCACCGCTGTCTAAGGAAATCGGGAAATCATTCCCTAATTTGTTCCAATCGATGCCTTCGCAGGAGTTTGCCAAAAACGCCATGTTTGATTTTATGATGGGTAAAGGCGGTAACATTATCGTAGTAAGCGACCCAAAAAGGCTTGCCAATAAAGAGTTCATCAGTAAAAAATGCCCGTCTGCGCAATTCGTCGGGCTCGATGAAAAAGGCGCACTCGACGTGGCCAACCTCAAATCATTGCTTGTAAAAGACAAGACAAATTACGTGGTTCTGGATTCTGAACGCACCGGAATGATTCTCGGTACTACAAACGCGCTGCTCAACGAAGTGTCCAATTACCAAATACAACTGGCCATTATCGAACCCAATGAAACCCTTGATTTCGAGGAAATTTCAATGAAGCGTCTCACCATCCTAAAAATGATCTATCCTTCGTTCACGCGCGAAAATGATACACCCGAAGCGCTGATTTTCCAACAGAAATACAAAACGGCCAACAAGATTTTCCCAAGCCAGTTTGCCACACGTGGTTTTGACATCACCTTTGACACGCTCTTGCGCCTGGCTCAGGACAAAAAATTCGCGGTATCGGCTGTAGAAGACAAAACCGAACGCGTTGAAAGTAAATTCGAGTATGCCCGAAAAGACTCCGAAGGGTATATGAACAAAGGCGTTTACATCCTCGAATACCAGGATGATTTGTCTGTAAAACAAGTAAACTAATGACATCACTGGTCACTTACCTCGGCGAATTGCGTACCACTTCCACGCATTTGCAATCGGGAACGCAAATCCTTTCTGACGCGCCCACAGACAATCACGGCAGAGGCGAGGCATTTTCACCCACCGATCTCGTTGCCAATTCGCTTGGAACCTGCATGGTATCTATCATGGCCATCAAATCCAAAGATCTTAGTGTCGATTTGATCGGAACCACTGTTGAGATTACCAAAATCATGCAATCCGAACCGCGTAAAATCGCCAAGATCATCGCGACACTTAATATGTCGGTCGCAGCCGATGATAAAACCAAAACCATCCTGGAACGTGCTGCGATGACCTGCCCGGTTTTCCTGAGCCTGCATCCCGATATCGAAAAGGAAATCACCTTTAACTGGAAATAATCGAATAAGTCGAAAGTGAAAAGTCGAAAGTTTAAAGGGAGCTTCACGAGCGTCCTTTCTTTCTACTTTTGACTTTCTACTTTCGATTTTTCACTTTTCACTTTCGACTCCATCAATGGATAAAAACCAACAGCAACTCATCAAACTTGCGCATACCAAAATGCCTTTCGGGAAATACGAAGGTCGATTCCTGATTGACCTGCCCGAATACTACATCGTCTGGTACCACAACAAAGGTTTTCCAAAAGGCGAACTCGGCCAGCAAATGCAACTGATCTACGAGCTCAAATTGAACGGTTTGGAGGAACTCATCCGCAACATCAAAAGGCAATATCCCAAGCCTTAAAATACAATTTCAGAGCGCAAAATAATTATCAATTATCAATTGTCCATTATCAATTTATAATCGTATTTTTGCGACGTTTTTTACAACTACAACAACACAACAACAACCAAACACAATGAATCAGACAAAATATATTTTTGTTACCGGCGGCGTGACCTCTTCACTGGGAAAAGGGATTATCGCGGCGTCTTTGGCAAAATTATTACAAGCCCGGGGTTACCGAACGACAATCCAGAAATTCGATCCGTACATCAACGTGGATCCCGGAACGCTAAACCCTTATGAACACGGCGAATGTTTTGTAACCGATGACGGCGCCGAAACCGACCTCGACCTCGGCCACTACGAAAGATTCCTCAACGTACCCACTTCACAAGCCAACAACGTCACCACCGGCAGGGTTTACCTCTCGGTAATCGAAAAAGAAAGACGCGGCGAATTCCTCGGCAAGACCGTACAAGTGGTGCCACACATCACCAATGAAATCAAGGAGCGTATGCAACTACTCGGTAATTCGGGCGATTATGACATCGTGATTACCGAAATCGGCGGAACGGTGGGTGACATCGAGTCTCTGCCTTACATTGAGTCGGTACGCCAATTGGTGTGGGAACTCGGCGAAGGCAACGGGATTGTGATTCACTTGACGTTGGTTCCTTATTTGGCCGCTGCAGGTGAGCTCAAAACCAAACCCACGCAACACTCGGTCAAAACGCTCATGGAAAGCGGAATCAAAGCCGACATCCTCGTTTGCCGTACCGAACATGAAATCTCCGATGAATTGCGCCAGAAATTGGCCCTGTTCTGCAATGTCAAGCGCGAAGCCGTCATCCAGTCCATCGATGCTTCGACAATTTACGAAGTGCCCAATTTGATGCTCGAAGAAGGACTCGATGTCGTAGCGTTGAAAAAACTCAACTTACCCAAAAAAGCAGCTCCCGATCTCAAAAACTGGAACATTTTTTTACAACACCTCAAAAACCCAAAGCACGTGGTCAACGTGGGATTGATTGGGAAATATGTAGAATTACAGGATTCGTACAAATCGATCCTCGAAGCATTTATCCACGCGGGTGCGGCCAATGAAACGAAGGTAAATGTGGTATCGATCCACTCAGAATTCCTCGACGAAAGCAATGTTGCCGCTAAATTTGCTGGCCTTGACGGAATCGTTGTGGCTCCCGGATTTGGTGAGCGCGGCATCGAAGGCAAGATAGAAGCCGTACGTTATGCGCGTGAAAACAACCTGCCGTTTTTTGGAATTTGCCTGGGTATGCAAATGGCCGTCATAGAATACGGACGCAATGTGCTTGGTTTTAACGACGCGAATTCGACAGAAATGAACGAAGGCACCTCACATCCGGTCATCGACATCATGGAAGAACAGAAAACCATCACCGACAAAGGCGGCACGATGCGTCTGGGCGCCTGGAAATGCGACATTGCCAAAGATACGCTCGCTTACAAAATATACGGAAAAACCCAAATTGAAGAACGCCACCGCCACCGTTATGAATTCAATGGTGAATACCGCGAGCAAATGGAAAAGGCAGGTTTGAAGGCGTCGGGCGTTAACCCAGATACCGGGCTAGTTGAAATCATCGAAATAGAAAAGCATCCGTTTTTTATCGGCGTGCAATACCATCCCGAATACAAAAGTACGGTGGCCAACCCGCATCCGCTGTTCGTGAGCTTTATCGCTGCAACAGTGAAGGCGAAGAAAAAGTAATAAACTATTTGAACTATAATGGAAGAAAAAAAATTAGACCTCAATTCGATCATTGGCTTTGTATTGATTTTCGGGATCCTGATCTGGATCATGTACCAGAACCAGCCCAACGAGAAAGAAATCGCTGCCGAAAAAGCCAAGAAAGAGCAAGTCGCTAAAGCTGCGAAAGCCAAGGAAGTCACGGCGGCTCCAGCGAATTTTACCGCTACCGATTCTACGGCGAAAGATACAGCACAGCTTGCAGCGCTCCAATCGACATTGGGAAATTTTGCTTACTCGGCGACACTTCCATCGGCTACCCAAGCGTTTACTACCATTGAAAATGAGGTTTTGAGCCTTAAGATCGCTAACAAAGGTGGATATATTGTTGAGGCTAAGCTTAAGAATTTTGAGCGCATCCGCAAAGGATCCAAGTCTATCGTTGAATTAATCAAGGATAACAACTCGCAGTTCAACCTGCAGTTGCAAACCCAGGACAATCGAACACTCGACACCAAAAACCTGTTTTTTGAACCGTCACTTACCCAATCGGGTGGTAACCAGGTGCTCACCATGCGACTCAAAGCCGGCCCGAATGAATTCCTCGAATACCGTTACGAACTCAAGCCAAAAGATTATATGGTTGGGTTTGATGTGCGTTCGCAAGGACTTAATAAAACCCTGAATACTGCCAAACCGATTGACTTGCAATGGGATATGAAAACCATCCGCAACGAAAAAGGAATCACGTACGAAAGCCGTTATACCGATATCCGTTTTGAGTATGAAGGCGATAAGGACGATTATACCGGGCAAGGAAAGGACAAAACCGAAACGCCTGCTCAGGTGTCGTTTATCGCTTTCAAGCAGCACTTTTTCTCTTCAATCCTGCTCACGCGCAAACCGTTTGAGACGTCTAACCTGCATTCTACCGAATTGATTATTGATGAGAAAACAGACACAATTTTCACCAAAAAATTCAAAGCAAACGTACCCTTGGCTTTTACCAATGGCGAGGTGAACTACAAAATGGATTGGTATTTTGGCCCGACCGATTACACGACCCTCAAGCAGTATGATCGCAATATTGAAAAGATCATTCCGTTGGGTTGGGGTATTTTTGGTTGGATCAACAAATTCATCTTTATCCCGTTGTTTGGGTTTTTAAGTGGATACATATCATTGGGAATTGCCATTATCGTGTTTACGATTTTGATCAAGCTCGCCATGTCACCCATTACCTACAAGTCGTTCTTGTCGCAGGCCAAAATGAAAGTACTGCGCCCGGAAATCATGGAGCTTGGCGAAAAGTTCAAGAAAGATCCAATGAAAAAACAGCAGGAAACGATGAAATTGTACAACAAGGCAGGCGTGAACCCGATGGCGGGTTGTATTCCGGCATTGATACAATTGCCTTTTATGTATGCCTCGTTCCAGTTTTTCCCGTCGGCGTTTGAATTGCGCCAGAAAAGTTTCCTTTGGGCCGATGATTTATCTTCGTTTGACGAAGTGGCGCGTTTACCATTCAATATTCCGTTTTACGGAAGCCACATTAGTTTGTTCCCGATTCTGGCCGCCGTAGCGATTTTCTTCTACATGAAAATGACTTCGGGCGACCAACAGATGGCAGCGCCGCAACAAGAAGGCATGCCAGATATGGGCAAGATCATGAAAATCATGATATACGTTTCGCCGGTGATGATGTTGATTTTCTTCAACAGTTATGGTGCCGGATTGAGTTTGTACAACTTCATCTCCAACCTGATTACAATCGGGATTATGCTTGTAATCAAGAATTACATCATTGACAGCGACAAGATCCACGCGCAAATCCAGGAGAACAAACTCAAGGAACCTAAGAAACAAAGTAAGTTCCAGCTTAAGATGCAGGAAATGATGGAACAGGCAGAAGCGCAGAAAAAGCAGGATAAGAAGAAGTAGTCGAAAGTATAAAGAGGAAAGAGGAAAGTCAAAAGTTCGAGAGACCTTACCGTTCGACGTTTGACTTTCCTCTTTCGACTGAATAAAAAAAGCTCCGAATTACCGGAGCTTTTTTCGTTTAACCACTAAACTAATCCAGAAAAGGATTCGACCATTTCGGGTCTATATATACGTTGGTTCCGGCGGTAGTCTTCAGGAACGCAATCAGCGCATCGGTTTCCTGGTCGGTTAACCGCAATTGCTGCCCGAACCCATTGGGTCGCAATCTCGGGTCAAGGTTTCCGTTGCCCGGAGCGCGGTTGATATCGTTGTAATGTCCCAGCAAGGTAACCAGAGAAGTAATCACACCGGTATGCATCAACGGCGCGTTTAGCGTTCCGTCGCGTTTTACGATATCCCGTAACGAGGGAGCGCGCGTGTTGGTTACATCGATTCCGGGAGCATTGAGTATGCCAATAATTCCGTTGTTGCTTGAGTCGGGTATGATATCAAACTCGGGAGCCGCATGACAGCCCGCGCAACCCACGCCGCCTCCGGTACGCTTGCCTTGGTTGTCGAATTGCGGTGGCGCGTTGTATAAATTTTTTCCTTGGTTTTCAAGTAGCGAGAAGTTGGGAAATGGTTGATTTTCCTGCGCTACCAAAGCACGTCCTGCATCGTATTTTGAGTCGAAAGACTGGATGCTGTTGACGAACTGCGACAAGGCCAATTGCATTTTGGCTTCAGTAATTTCGGGCGAACCGTATACAAACTGGAACAGCTCCTTATAGTAACCCACCTCACTGATTTTGGCAATCAAATCATCAAAGTTGTCGTCACCGTCGGTGCCGCTGTAACCCATTTCCCCGTGGTTGCGGATGGGCATCGTAACCTGTGCCTGCAGGTTGGGTGCTCGCTCATCCCAGAAAAATTTAGATTCTGTGGCGAAGCGCGTATTGATCAGGCGCATCGTATGCCTTTGTGTCAAACCGTTTACGCCGTTGCTGGCTACATTAGTGTCTCCAAATGCTTGGGCTTGGATGTGACAGGTGGCGCAGGAAACGGTGTTGTTAGACGACAGTTTTTTGTCATAGAATAAGACCCTGCCCAAAGTGGCGCCTTTGTCTGTGATAGAAGCTGCGGGCGCGTTGGTTCGGGTAATGTAAGGTGGCACGAACTGTTGCGCGTAATTAGACAATTGGTTTAAATTGATGTTGTTGCCAAACGCCGCCGTCACGTTGGGCGAACTGATGGTTTGATATTGCGTATCGTCGTCATTGCTGCCACACGAAACCAGTAAAAAAAGTAGGAAAAAGGGAAGGTACCTCATGTTATTTGTCTATGATTAATTTGAATGCTTTGGTTTGTTCGCCCGAAGTGACTTTTACGAAATAGATGCCGTTGTACAGCGTATCGGTTTCAAACACACACAACGTACTTCCTTGCATGATGGTTTTGGATTGCACCATTTTCCCCAGCGTATCGACCAAATCCACTTTTAAATCTTGGGTTGTCATTGGCGTTTGGATGGCAACAAAATCAGAAGCCGGATTGGGTGCAATGATTATCTTGTAGGTGGTATCGTCAAATGAAGTCACTGCCAATGCAGGATTGTAGGTTGTAGTTCCTGCCGGAATCGTCGTCACCGTTGTAGTAGTTACGGTACCATAAAACGTTGGGCCAACTACATAAGGATAAGCCGAATTGTGATTCGTATCAACGGTAGTAAAATAGCAATACATACCCTCGGGATATTCTGGAGTGATACAAAAACGCCCGTTGTGCACGTCTAAATAACTGGGGTCACCAGCATGTGAAACATACTCGTAATCTTCGCGGAAATAACCATTGAAGTAAGTCGTATTGACCGCCGGGCCATTCGTCCTGGTCGTCTGGTTCTTGAGTTGATAGCTTGATTTCATCCTTGTAATCCCACCACTCGTATCAGTATTGGCGTAAGCATACGCACCATAAATCGGGAATCCATCATACGCAAAACCCAATAGTGGTGAATGTTCACTCGCATTGATGACGTACAAACCATCGGATGGATAGGTATCGCACACGGTAGAAATCACATTCAAATCCAAATTAAAAGCACTCGGATTTTGGTGGTGGTGGTAATTCCCCATGGCCGGATGCGCTTTGGCACAATCAAAACCCGCTTTTTCTGCCGGTACAGCATCGCGGTTCCATGCTTGTGTTGCCATTGGCCCGCCCGGACAAGGTGGATTTCCCGGTCCGCCACAAAGTGCATTGGTGTTGCTGTTCCAAGCCACGCCATCGCGATAGTCAAAAAGTGCTACGCCATTGATGAATATTCCGATGTTCCCGCCAGTTGTAGCAGTAGGCGTGCCTGTATTTTGAGTAGGCGTCAACGAAACCCTGAAGATTTTATTTTGCGCGGTAGCCAATGACGGATTTCCGTCTTGAAATGGTCCGGTGATATACGCAGGAATTCCCGTTGCAGAAATATAAGCATGCGTTGCATTGTATTTAACCGATTGTACATTGGCCAGTACAGCGTCTGTAATCGGAGTAGGGTTTCCCGCTATATAATGCCTGCCCGTGATGCCCGATGTATTCTGCAACCACTTGGTGATGGCCGGATTGGTTTGGGCATTTAAAAGTAGGCTAAACGCAAAACAACAGAGTAAAAATGGTTTTCTCATGGCTAATTCTTTATAATTTTCAAGGTCGTGTTTTTATTGACAACAACAATGTACATTCCGTTTGCGTAGGTAGCCATATCGACATCGATTTGAGTTTGCTTCGGATACTCCGCTGCAAAAAGCAATTGTCCCTGTAAATTGTAAACCCTCGCCGATTCAATAGGAAATACACTGTTAGAAAGCGTCAGCACACCGCTCGTTGGGTTTGGGTAACTCTTTAGGTTTTCATTGAAACTACCCAACTGTTGTACTGCGAGTAAGTTGTTGGTCACATTGTAACTGGGTGCCTGGATGACAAAACTGCCTGTCCCGTCGGGGACACGCGCATAGCCCATGTTGGCAGTCTGCGCGCCAAAATCCACCGAATCGACGATTGTGCCGTCGGGGTAAGCCAGAATGACGCTTTCACCGCTCGCTGATAGTTTAAAATCGGCATGCAATCCACTTTGCGTAAGGTCTTCGTCGGCCCAAACGGTAAGGAAGCCGTGCGGTTCAATGGTAAGTCCGCTAGGGAAACCCCATTTGATCAGGTTGGTGTTTGTGTCGGTCAGGTAAAGGTTGTCAAGGCTCAAAGTGCTGTTGGTGTTGTTGTAGAGTTCAATCCAATCCTCGTATTCGCCATCGGCATCGGTAATCGTGGTGGTATTTTGTGCCATGATTTCGTTGATGGCAATATCGCCGGGATTCAAGGTTGGGTAGTCGGCCTGCAGCGTGTAGAATTCATGTTCGGCGCGTTCGGGCGAAAAAATTCCGGCATTGTTGTTCTCGGCATATAGGTAATATTGCATATAGGTATTGCTTACTAAAATTGAGGCGCCGTACACATTGTCGGCAGCTACACCATCATTGTGCAAACCGTCGTCATACATCAATACCTTGGTGAATGGCAAACGGATGTTGGCGCGATACCCCAAATACACCGCAGTAGCATTTGTATTGACTACATTGGCGGTGATGGTCACATTGCTGTTTACCATGGGATTGGGCGTAGACAATGCAATGTTAGAGATCACCGGTTTGGTTGCCGTAAAATCGGGTAAAGCCTGCAAATAGGTATTTCTTCCCGACATAAGATTGGTAATTCCGGGAGCCGAGTTGGGGCCGCCGGTCATGTCGGTATTGAGGTTACTTGTAAATTGTGCGTAGGTGTAAAACTTCTTGGTATCGGCTTGTACCGAAGGACCGATCAAGGTTTGGTACGTTTGTGCTTTAGTGAGATAGCTGTTGTTGGCAAAATTTTCATTGAGGATCGTTGCCATGTGTGCGAGGTACATCCTTTTGTACTTGGGGACACCAAGCAACTTCTGGATGAGTGGCCAGGCTGCATCGGCCGAATGCAGCAAATGCGTCATCTGCTTTTTCGCAGTCGTATTATTCAAGGGAATGGTACCGGTTGAAGAAAACACCCCAAAAGACATATTCAGATCCCAAACCACAGGATTGAAACGGCCGTTATCGTCTTTGTATAGGTAATAATTCTGTTTGAAGGAGCCAGAATAGCTATCGAGGTTAACCAATACATTGTTAAAAGCGAGCATCCATAGCGCGCGGTCTACATCAAGGATAGATTCTATGTTGGCAGTATTGTTCGACAGTGTGTTCGTGAGGTTAATCAGGTCTTCCCAACCCGCATCCGAATTCATTTCATAAGCCGGCTCATAACTGCTGATCGTCGTGCCCAGATAGGCAAGGTTGGGATAACTCGAACTTCCGGGTCCGGCGCCACCAATCGGGTTGCATTTAAAAAAGGAATTGGTGTTGGAGTAAAAATGATTGTTCACGAATTTTTTAGAAATCGATTCCGAACTCACATACACACCCATCAGCGCGCCGTTGATGTACACGTTGGCGTAATTGCATTCTGGCGCATGCATGTACTGGCGCAGAATGGAGTAGGAGAGCGGCTCACGCACAAATGTGGGGTCATAGGCCACGTTGCTGAGCTTGATGTCAGTATATCCTTGATAATCCTGGTTTTGGTAGGTATCCAGTTCAATATGCAGCGGATTTTTCTGGTTGTTGGGGTTGTAGGTGCTGTTGCCTTTGTATTTCACACCCACATTGTTGAAAACGGTTCCGTTGATAGTTACCGATTGTGCCGATATATAATCTTCGGTCGATTGTGCCTGCGCATCCAAAAGGGCATCCCAGTTGGTTTCGGCAAACACGACACGGATGTCCTGTACCGTATTGGGATCATACAAAGATTGGCAGTGGGCAGCCGAACCTACGGCAAACATTAAGAGTGAAAAGAGAAATTGTTTCATAAAAGCGGTGGTTTAAGGTTTAGACGACAAGCTTTTTTGATTCTTGCGCGCCGCAATAAAATTATATTTTTGGAAATGAAAATCTGGGATCAAACAAAAAATCATTATCGGTTAAGGTTTTGAGGAACAGCACCAAATCGGTACGGTCATTATCCGAAAGACCCAAAGGCTCGGCGAGTGGGTTGGACAGCAGTTTGTCGTTCCCCAGTGAGTTGTAGTGTTTCACTACTTCGGTTAGCGTCTTAAATCTTCCGTCGTGCATGTACGGGAAAGTGAACTGCACGTTGCGCAAGCTGGGCACTTTGAACCGCAACTTATCGCGATTGTCTTGGGTGATTCTAAAACGACCGTTGTCATTTAGCGTGGTGTCGACCGCTAATCCGTTGTATTCAAAAGTATCGCTCGTAAACAACGGTTCTTTGTGGCAAGAGGCACAATGCGATTGGAACAGCTCGTAACCCTTTTGTTCGCGCTCGGTAAATTGGGCTTCCTTGCGCATTACTTGATCGTACCTCGAATTGGCCGAAACCAGAAGCAATTCAAATTGCGATAAGGCTTTCAAGATCCGTTGGCCGGTAATTTTTGAATCTCCAAAGGCCTGCTCAAAAAGCCGTTGGTATTTTGGACTTTGCCCCAGTTTAAACGCTACGTGTTCAAGCGTTTCATCCATTTCTGCAGCGCTCGTAATAGGATTTAGCGGTTGCATGTCGAGATGATTCACGCCGCCATCCCACATGAAATTTTTACTCCACGCCAAATTGACCAGTGCAAGCGAATTGCGCGTTCCGATTTTCCCGTCAATCCCGTGGCTCAGTGCGTGGTCGACATGGGTAAAACCGGTGGCTTGCAGGTGGCAACTCGCGCACGAAATGGTGTTGTCTTTGGATAAAATGGGATCGTAAAACAACTGCCTGCCCAATTGAAAACCTTCTTCGGTAAGCGGACTATTTGAAAAATCATATTGTGGCTTGGGCCAGTTCTTAGGTGTGTTGAAATAAATAGGCGTCGGTTTTTGAATCGCAAAAGCAATGCAACCAAGCGAAATCAATCCTAATACAACGCTATGTAAAATCCCTGCCTTCATTCTGGATGAAACATCTTAATACTTAAATCGGCGAGTTGCATGGCGGCTTTTCCGGGAATCATGACACTGTTTTGTTCGGATAATTTCACTTGCGAAAAGAACGCGACCAGGTCGATTTCAATTTCCGGCTTTGTGGTCTCCATTTCGATTTTACGCAAGGCATCATTGGGCTTGAGGTATCCGCCGATATGAAACTGGAATTCATTCTTACGCGTTTGACAAAACGGGCTTGTCCCTTCAATTTTCATATTGATATAACCGCTTTGCCAAGCCCAAAACATCCCTTTGATTGGGTCGAGGTCACCTGGCATAGCACCCGAAACACTCGTTAGGCTGTCTACACCAATAATAAAACTGATTTTTGAAAGCTTTTTTTTGGGATCACCGCCGACATTGAATCGAAAAGTCTCGGGCCGGTCAATGTCGAGCAAATGGTAATCCTTATTGGTAGTCGATGAGCCGTCGGCATAAACCAAACTGAAACCCGAAACATAACACTTGAAAGCGCTGATCGCCAAGGTTTGCTCGTTAGCCGTATACGTTTTACCCATTTCAAACGGTTGATTGTTGAATTTTACTTGAAAACCAACTGGGATAGAATCTTGCTGCTGCGCGCCCACAAAGTTAACCAAGCACAACAACGTAAAAACCTGCCACCTAACCATGGCGAGGATGCGGAGGTTTTGAAAAGATACGAGACAGCTCTTGGGTCAGGTCGTAATAGTAATCCAGCTGATCGGGCCGGCAAATCTTTTTGATGTCCTGGAAATGGTTAAAATGCGTCTGCTCGATTTGTTTTTGGTAAGCCGCAAGCACGTCGACGAGGCTGTCTTTTACTTGGTCGTCTGTTTGGTCTTTGAGCAATTGCAGGTACAAACGATTTTTTGCCATTCGGGCGTGGTCCTCAATTTGGCTGATGGCAGCGCGGTGACCCAAAATGAGTTTCTCGTATTGCTGTTGCTGCGCCTTATCGAAATGCAATTGCTCTATGATTTGGTATTTGGGCTCGCGGTGTGGGCCATGCGGCGGCATCCCGGCATTCCTGCCAAAAACCAAAAAGCCCAGCGTACCCAGGTTGAGCAGCAGTAGCGCGAATACGGCAATGGTTAGCAATTTAGATTTTTCCATGGTTTAATAGAGTTGGTTGCTGTTGGATATGGAGCTGGCCAGATTTTCAACCGTCGATTTCTCGTTTTTATGTTTGCCCGAGAAAACAAACTTGGCGTTGAGTACCACTAATAATGCAAGCGAAGCGGCGGCGAGCCAGATCCAGGTAGGAGAGACGATTTCTTGTGTTTGGATCCTGTTTTGGATTGCAGCAAACAAGCCTGGACGCGGTGTCGCTTTGGCGATCCCGTTGGTGCTGTTCATTGTGGCCTCGATCCAGTTTTCCTTTTCCATATTGACTTAGACTATAAAAGTTATTTTTTCTTGCGGTGCTCCTCAAATTTTTTTGCTAATTTTTCCTGAAGTGCCGATTTGGCCCTGAAAACCAACGATTCTACTGAGGAAACCGACAACTGCATGATTGCTGAAATCTCGACATTTCCGAGTCCGTCGATTTTAGAAAGGATGAACGCGGTCTGCTGGTTTGGGGTAAGCTCGTTGATTGTGGCGTACAAAACCGCGGCTTTTTCCTTATTTTCAAGTAGGATTCCGGGATGCTCAAAATTGGAGGCGTTCTCGTATTCTTTTTCATTCTGGCTTTTGCCGCCGAAGATGAAAAAGCGCTTTTTACTGTTCTTGTGTTTGATGAAGTCGAGCGATTTGTTGATGGCAATGCGGTAAATCCAGGTTTTGAGCGACGATTTTTCGGCGAAATTTTCGAGGGAGTTATAGACTTGTACAAAAACATCCTGCGTGATTTCCTCAGCATCCTCAATGTTTTGCACATAATGGAGCGCGACATTGTACACCAATACACCGTATTGATTGTAAATGTTTTGGAAATCGACCGCCTTATTTTTCATGGCCGAAAAGTAGCTAATTTTTTAACAAAAGCTAATTTGTGAATTGTTTAATAAGAACGGTTTTTTTTCGGTTGACAATTATTGTTATATTTGACACGCTTAGCCCCGATTGCAGCGGCATCCTTTTTCGCCTTTCTTTAAGGCGGAAAAGATACAGCGGAAAGCGGGAACAGCTACAAAAAAACTAAACCATTAAAGCATGAAATTACTCGAAGGAAAAACAGCAATCATTACAGGCGCAAGCCGCGGAATCGGAAAAGGAATCGCAGAAGTTTTTGCCAAACACGGCGCCAATGTGGCTTTCACGTACAGCTCGTCGGTAGAATCGGCCCAAGCTTTAGAAAGCGAGCTCAACGCATTGGGTGTTAAAGCCAAAGGGTACCAAAGTAACGCCGCCGATTTTAATGAGGCTGAAACCTTTGTCAACGCCGTTTTGGCCGAGTTTGGAACCGTAGATATCCTGATTAATAACGCCGGAATCACCAAAGACAACCTGCTCATGCGCATGTCTGAAGAAGATTTTGATAAAGTCATCGAAGTGAACCTCAAATCGGTGTTCAATATGACCAAAGCGATACAGAAGACGATGCTCAAGGCGCGCTCTGGCTCGATCATCAACATGAGTTCTGTGGTTGGAGTGAAAGGGAATGCGGGGCAGACCAATTATGCGGCATCTAAAGCCGGAGTGATTGGGTTTACCAAATCGGTGGCTTTGGAGTTGGGTTCGCGAAACATTCGTTGCAATGCGATAGCGCCCGGATTTATTGAAACAGAAATGACCGCAAAACTCAATGAGGATGTGGTACAAGGTTGGAGGGATTCTATTCCGCTTAAACGCGGCGGAACCACAGAAGACGTGGCCAATGCGTGTTTGTTCCTCGCTTCTGACATGAGCGCTTACGTGACCGGACAGGTTTTGAACGTTGACGGCGGAATGCTTACCTAAAAATTATTTTAAATTTTAAATTGTGAATTTTAAATGACAGGTGTCGTGGATAATTTATAATTTAAAATTTATCATTTAAAATAAAACTTTTTAATGACGACAAGCACTGTTCTATTGATCCTACTTTCTATCGGAATAGCAGCGGGTTTGTCATATTACCAATATTTTTACAAAGCCAGGAATACACCTAAAGTAAGTCGTTTCCTGGCTTTGTTGCGTTTTGTCTCGATTTTTGGGATTCTTTTGTTGCTGATTAACCCAATTGTTTCGCGCAAGACTTTTGAAATCGTAAAGACGCCTTTGCCTATCGTTGTAGACAACTCGGCATCGATTAAGGACTTAAAGGCCGACCAGGCGGTAAGGGATATTTACAGTCAATTGATCCAGGACAAAGCATTGCAGGAAAAATTCGATGTGCAATCGTACCGTTTTGATGCGGCGTTTGAGGCCGATGCAACATTCGATTTTAAAGGCCGACAAACCAATCTGGACCAAGTTGCGCAAGGTCTCAAGAGCCTACATAAAAATGTGGTGTTCCCGACCGTTTTGATTACCGATGGGAACCAAACTTCGGGCAGTGATTTTGTTTACAGTTTTGGTACAGCCAACAAAGTTTTCCCGGTTGTGGCAGGCGACACTACGACCAATCTCGACCTTAGGGTAGCACAACTCAACGTCAATAAGTACGCTTTCCATAAGAATAAGTTTCCTGTAGAGGTTTTCCTGCAGTATGCCGGTACCAAAAGCATCACGGCCAATTTTAAGATTTCTCAAGGCAATCAAGTATTGAGCACACAGTCTGTTTCTTTTTCGCCGACTAAGAAATCAGCGATGGTTAACGTTTTACTTCCGGCCGATAAGGTGGGTTTACAGGTTTTTAAAGCATCAATCACATCTAAGGAAACCGAAAAGAACACCTACAACAACACCAAGAATTTCGCCGTCGAAGTGATTGACCAGAAAACCAATATTGCGATTGTTGCTGCGATTAGTCACCCGGATTTGGGTGCGCTTAAAAGGGCTATAGAATCTAATGCCCAGCGAAAAGTGATGATTGTCAAACCAAATGAAATCAAAGACTTAGCCGATTACAATGTACTAATCATGTACCAGCCCAATGCGGCAGAATTCCGGTCGGTTTACCAAGCCAATAAAGCGGTCGGGATCAACACGTTTACCATTACGGGCCCCAGTACCGATTTTGCGTTCATGAATCAAACTCAAAACAATCTGGTGTTTAGGATGAGTGGGCAGCGCGAGGACTACTTACCCAATTATGAATCGCAATTCAATTTGTTTGCACTAGACGATATTGGGTTTGGGCAATTGCCGCCTTTGCAACATGCGTATGGTACGGTGGCTACGAGCGGAAACGTTTCGGTGTTGCTTTCGTCGCGCATTAGAAATATTGACACCGGCGCGCCTTTGCTTGCTTTTGCCGAAAACCAAGGCAAACGTTCGGCTTTCCTGTTGGGAGAAAACATCTGGAAATGGCGAATGGAGAGCCATGTGGAAAACAAATCTTATGAAAAGTTCGATGTTTTTGTGGATAAGATAATCCAGTTCCTGGCATCCAATAACGCGCGAAAGTCTTTGGTAGTAGAACATGAGCGGTTTTATAACTCGGGTGACGCGCTAGAAATCAGTGCGCAGTATTTCAATAAGAATTACGAGTTTGATGAAAAGGCGCGACTTACCATAGCGGTCACCAACAAAGCCACCAAACAGGCCAAGCGCTATGATTTACTCAAGACCAACAATGCTTATAAGGTAAACCTCGATGGGCTTGCTGCTGGGCAGTACCAGTTTACGGTTAAGGAACTCAACTCGAACACTAGCTATAGCGGATACTTTGAAGTGCTCGATTTTGATATTGAGAAGCAATTCGTAAATCCCGACCTCACACAGCTCAAACAGCTCGCCAGCCAAACGCAAGGCCAGGTTTTCTACCCAAACCAGGCCCAGAACCTAATCAAGGTTTTACTTGAAAACGACAATTATAAGGCGGTTGAGAAGGCGATTGTCAAGAAGACGCCATTGATTGATTGGGTTTGGCTATTGGTTATCGTTGCGTTGTCATTATCGGCCGAATGGTTTTTACGCAAATACAACGGGATGCTGTAATTCTTAAGCAAAGGTTAAGTAGCTCTTAAGTTGGTCTTAATCTCATTTTGCGGATGATTTTTGACTTTTGTTGAAAATTATCACCATGCTTAAATTTCCAAAACTTTCCGGTCGTTTTTCGTTGATCTTCGCATTTGGCACTTGGTTTCTCCTTGTTTCATTGGTGCTCAGGGTGGCGTTTTTTATCTGGCAGGCCAATGAAGTTTCGTGGCAGCCCATCGATTTTTTCCGTACGTTATTTACTGGGGTTTTCTTTGACCTGGGCGCTGTAGCGTTTTTACTGTTTCCATCGGCATTGTATTATTTTTTTGTTCCGAAACGATACATAGGATCTGTCCTTGACAAGGTGTTGGTTTGTTTTTTTACCGCGCTAGGATTGTTTGTAATTACGTTTAGTTTCTTTGCCGAGGTGACATTTTGGGAGGAATTCCGCAACCGCTTCAATTTTATTGCAGTCGATTACCTGATTTACACCCATGAGGTTATTGGCAATATCGAGCAGTCGTACCCCTTGCCATTGCTCGTGGGTGGCATCGCACTGTTGACAGCGCTGGTGTTGTTTGTCTTTTTGAAACGCGGTGTATTCAAGAACACGTTTTCATCTCGAGCTTCACTTAAGGAAAGGGTTTGGCTGTTGACTGGTATGGGTACCGCCTGTCTTTTTTATATCGCCTTCATTACAAACGACCAGGCCGAATGGTCATCCAACCGCTACAATTCAGAAATTTCAAAGTCGGGGATTTATTCCTTTTTCGCCGCTTTCCGCAACAACCAAATGAAGTATACCGAGTTTTACTCGACAACCGATAATCGAGAGGCCTTCATGCTCGTACGCGACAAGTTGGCACAAAGCAACGCAGCCTATACCAATCAAAGGGCTACAATCCACCGCACCATTACAGACAGCCAACCCTCGACCCAAAATAAGAACGTCGTTTTCATTCTGGTAGAGAGTTTAAGTGCAAGTTTCTTGCGGGAGTTTGGCAACAAGGGAAACATCACACCATTCCTGGACAGCCTGGCGCAAAAGAGCATTTTCTTTGACAATCTTTACGCTACAGGTACGCGTACTGTTCGTGGCATGGAAGCCATGACACTTTGTATTCCGCCAACGCCGGGGCAAAGCATCGTGAAACGTCCAGAAAACCAAAACCTGTTTACAATCTCGAACGTTTTTAAGAGTCGCGGTTATGGCTGCAATTTCTTTTATGGCGGCGACGGTTATTTTGATAACATGAACAGGTATTTTGGAGGGAACGGCTTTGATATATACGATCGCGGGCGTGGCAGTGTGCTCAGTGATGCGATCAAGACGCAACGGCATAACATAGAAGATCAAGAAGTTACCTTTGAAAACGCTTGGGGAATTTGCGACGAGGACATCTTTAATAAAATGCTCAAAGTGGCCGATTCGCAATATCAAAAAGGGAAGCCATTCCTTAATTTTGTAATGACCACCTCGAACCACAAACCGTTTACTTATCCGCCCAATAAGGTCATTATCCCGTCGGGATTGTGTAGGGAAGGAGCAGTGCAATACACCGACTTTGCCTTACGCGAGCTTTTTGAGAAGGCACAACAAAAACCCTGGTTCAAAAATACCGTTTTCGTCATAGTTGCCGACCATTGCGCCAGCAGCGCGGGCAAAGACGAGATCGATGTGGCCAACTACCACATTCCGGCATTCATTGTCAATTTTCCCGAAGCGCAAAACCAAAAAGTAACCAAACAATGCTCGCAGATTGATATTTTCCCAACGCTTTTCTCCCTTTTCCATTGGAGCTACGAATCTGATTTCTACGGCAAAGATGTCTTGAACCCTACTTTTGAGCCCCGTTCTTTTTCTGGAACCTACCGCAAACTCGCCTTAATGAAAGGCACCAAAACGATGATTTTGTCTGACCAGAAAAAGCAAAGTTTTTACGATTGGGATAAAACCTCTAACAATCTAAAGCCCATCCCGATGGATGCCAATTTTCTGCATGAAGCCATCTCGTGGTACCAAACCGCTGATTATCTTTTCAATCACAAAGCACTCAAATAAACCTGATATTTTTGTGGGTGATGGTTTTGGGGTGAAAATATTTTGATACATTTAACGTCAAATTCAGGCTATGAAAACCGTATCGGTGTTGTTACTGCTGCTAGGCAATGTCTTGGCAGGCTATTCCCAGGATTGGAAAAGCAATCTCAATGACGCTTTTAAGGAAGCCAATGCGTCGGGTAAAGATGTATTGTTGTTTTTTTCTACCAATCAGGATTGCCTGAGTTGCAAGACGCTCGAACAAAAAGTGTTGCGTTCTCCCGAATTCCTAAATTACGCGAAGGAAAATTACTTGCTGGTCAAGGAGGATTTTAGCCTTGAGCAGGAAAAGGATATAGAATCCAAGTTGTTGATTGTTGAAAAATACAATAAGGATGGTTTTTTTCCGCTTGTGGTGATAATCAATAAAAATGCGAAGGTTTTGGGGCAATTGGGTGCTTACAATAATGAATCACCGCAACAGTTCCTGACCAAACTCCAATCCATTAAAAAAAGCTAAGTGAAGATATTAGTTGTTGAAGATGAAACCGGTATTTCTAAGTTCCTGAAACAAGGATTGGAGGAAGAACATTTTGAAGTGACGGTAGCTTCTGACGGGAAGTCAGGGCTCAAGCTGGCGTTATCCCAGCCATTTGACCTGCTTCTACTAGACTGGATGCTACCCGGGATGAACGGAATCGACGTGTGTACCGAGTTCAGGAAGCGCAATAAAACAACGCCGATTATCTTCCTTACCGCCAAAGATACCATCGCCGAAACGATTACGGGACTTAAGGCTGGCGCAAACGATTACATCAAAAAGCCTTTTAGTTTTGACGAATTGCTCGAGCGAATCAAGGTGCAGTTGCGTTCCTTTGAACAAGAACTGCCCGACCTCACACTCGGCACCATCACCGTAAGCAGGCAAACGCATCAGGTTTTCAATAACGGAGCAGAAGTACAATTAACCCAAAAAGAGTTCACGCTGCTCGAATACCTGATTGCAAATAAAGGAAAAGTGTGTACGCGCAACCAGATCATAGAAGAAGTCTGGAATATCCATTTTGACTATGATACCGGCGTCATCGACGTGTTCATTAATGCATTGCGCAAGAAACTCGGCCTCAAGAAAGAAGAGGATTACATCAAAACCATACGCGGCGTGGGCTACATCGCAAATGAAACCTAGGCCATGCTGCAGTTTTCCTTCAAAAACAGAATTGCCTTTAATTACCTTTTGAGTACGGCCTTGCTCGTGCTTTTTGTGTTTATAATTATCTACAATATCGTATTGTTTACTGTTTATTCACATGTAGACAGTGACTTGGCGCTAGAGGTATCCAGTCATTTGAGTGAAATCGAAATCAAAGACAACCACATTCAGCTCATTGATGCAGAAGAATGGCGCGAGCAGGAACACAACACCCTCAACGTGAATCCGGTGTATGTTGAAATCTTAAATGGAGACAAACAATTCGTCGACAAATCGCCGAATCTTAAGAACCATCATCTGGTTTTTAGAACAAGCAAAAAGGACTACAAACCTTTTGATACCAAATTGAACGGCAGACAAATCCGTCAAGTCAATTTCAGGATAGAGCACAAAGGAAAAATAGCCGGTTACATGATGATTGCCATGTCGCTCGAAGATCCTGTAATGGTTCTTAGAAACTTAAGCCGGGTATTGTGGATTTCCTACCCGCTGATCCTCGTGCTGTTGTTTTTCGCTGCGAGTTTCATCGCCGGACGAAGCATAAAGCCTATCCAGAATATCACAGAAACTGCAAAGAGCATTTCGCGCGGCAACCTCAAATCGCGTATTGTTTTGCCGCAAAACAGGGATGAATTGTACACGCTTTCTACGACTATCAATGCGTTGTTGGATCGGATCGAAAACACCATTATCAGGGAAAAACAATTTACCTCAGACGCTTCGCATGAACTGCGCACACCACTCGCTGTACTCAAGGGTACACTTGAAGTTCTCGTTCGTAAACCTCGTGAAAAACAGGAGTATGAAGAAAAAGTAAAGTTTTGCATTAGCGAGGTAGACCGACTCAACGATTTGATAGACCAGTTACTGTTGCTCGCGCGCCTCGAAAACCAGAAAATTGCCATCAACCCGCAAACCATAGAACTCGATGATCTCATATTGCAATCACTTGAAAGGTTTTCTGCCAAGATAGAACGCCGCAATATCACGATAGACTTTACTTTCGAGGAGCATTTTTACGTCGTCTCAGACGTATTCATGGTTTCTACCATTCTCCAAAACCTGCTCTCCAACGCACTCAAATACGCTAATGACAATGGCAAGGTCACTATCGTTCTCTACCGCGAAAACCAATCGGTCGGTTGCAAGATTATAGATCAGGGCGTAGGCATTCCCAAAGAAGACCTTGAAAGGATTTACGAGCAATTTTACCGTTCGCAAACCGTGGTGCACGAGCCTATTAAAGGAACGGGACTTGGGCTTTCTATCGTTAAACGGCTTTCAGACCTGCTCAAAATCAATATCACTATTGAGAGCGAACCGCATAAAGGAACTACGGTTACTATATTATTCCCATAATATTCGTTTTTTACTAAAACCCATTCAGTGCCAAGCGAATTGCTAAATCTTGCGGTTTATGGCAGACGCGGCTTTTTTTTCAGAAACTAAAAAACTATATTTACTGCTATACAAATCGCACGTTTTTAGTTATGAATCCCCAAAAGCAACCCGTAATCCAGGATCTTGATGAAGACCTGACCGAACCGCAACTCAACATCCTGCTCACCACCGATGAAGACGACCAGCGGCCGGTATACCTTTCAGGGAACTTCAACCATTGGCATACCCAGGATACCAATTTTGAAATGGAAAAAATAGGTGATGGGTTATATCATTATAAGTTTCCGGCTGACTTTGTTTATCCAAACGAGCTGCTCTACAAATTCACCAAAGGAGATTGGAGCGAAGTAGAAATAGACCAATATGGCAACCGTACCGAAAACCGCTCCTGCAAACAGCACAATGGCGTGCGCAAGGAACACGTCGCCAAATGGCGTAAGAACTGGCTGCCTTTTAAACCCAATTTCCTGCCCGTTGTGGAACTCATCTCAGAAGCTTTTGAAATTCCTCAGCTTAACAAGAAACGAAAAATTTGGGCGTTACTACCACATGATTACAAAACCTCGAACGAAAGCTATCCCGTATTGTATTTACAGGATGCACAGAATTTGTTCAATGAGCAAGCCAAATACGGCAATTGGGAAATCGATAAGAAACTCGCGGTGATGTCGGAGTACAAAATCGGAAAAATCATTATCATTGCCATCGAACATGCCGAACAGGACCGCATCAAGGAATACAATGTTGGTAAGACCGTTTTGGGCGTTGGGCAAGGCAAGAAATACATCCGGTTCATTACCGACACGCTCAAGCCATTTATAGACAAAACCTACCGCACCAAACCCGAAAGGGAATTTACCGGAATCGGAGGCAGTTCAATGGGCGGGCTCGTGAGTATTTACAGTGGCTTGATGTATCCCGAAGTGTATGGCAAACTCATGATTTTTTCACCCTCTTTATGGGTCGTCCCAAAGATGGATTTCAACCAGGCCGATTTTTTGGAGCCCGGTACCACCAAGATTTACCTGTATGCCGGCGGTGACGAAAGCGCTACGATGATCAAACATGTCAAACAATTCAAGAAGAATATACAGCAGCATGAGGTTATGGCCGACAAGACCAAAATCAAACTCAGCATCAACCTGCAAGGCAAACACAACGAAACCTATTGGAGCGACGAGTTCCCCAAAGCAATCGAATGGTTGTTTTTTAACACTAAAGAAGACTAAATGCAGATCAAGACCATACCCAACATCACCGGTTTTTCAGGAACCATTTTAATTCCCGTTTTTGAGACCAATTTCAACAACATCGTACCCTTTGAATTCGATGGGATTGCCATCCCGTCCAAAATTTTCTACGGCAAGAAAGACAGTGTGTACCTGATTGAAAAGGATGACCATATCCACGTGTTCATTGGGTTGGGTAAAACCATCGATTACCCGTCACTAAAGACTGTTTTCAGGCGGATTGCCACAAAGCAGCGCGATTTTCTTACCCACTCGGTAGCGATTGTAATTCCGGAACCTTTCGATGAACCTCTCGTCGAGGCTACTGTTTCGGGGCTTTTTCTCGGCGCCTACGATTTAGGCCACTATAAAAAGAAAGACGGACATCCGTTTGAATCGGCCGATTTTGTCCTGAACCTGTCGTCGGCTACCGATTATACCGACCTGGCCAAGCGCGCGCTCAAAATTGCCAATGCGCAAATCGAAGCCTTACAACTCGTTGATTTACCACCCAATACCGTAACCCCAAAGTACCTTTCTAATTGGGCCCACGAAAGCGGGAAAGCGTTTGGCTTTACAGTCGAAGTGTTCGGTGAAGAAGCTTGCCGGATTCATGGCCTCGACGCTTTTATGGCTGTCGGGAAAGGTAGCGACAAGGAACCGCAATTCGTTATCATGCAATACGAACCCGAGCCAACGTCAGCTAAAGTAAAACATATTGGCCTGGTAGGGAAGGGTATCACTTTCGATACGGGCGGACTCAACATCAAAACTGCGGGCATGGTGCACATGAAGTCGGACATGGCGGGCGGCGCGGCAGTTTTTGGCGCGATGCAACTCATTGCAGATTTAAAATTGCCGGTAAAAGTTACCGCGATTGTTCCGTGTTGCGAGAATGCGGTGGATAATAAATCGTTCCAACCCAGCGACGTAATCAAAAGTTACAGCAATCACACCATCGAAATCATTGACACCGATGCCGAAGGCCGCCTAATCCTCGCCGATGGTTTGTCTTACCTCATTAAAAATTACAAACCCGAAATTGTGGTCGATGTTGCCACACTTACCGGAAGCGCCGTTGGGACTTTTGGTTATGAATGTGCGGCTTTGTTTACCAACAATGATTCCCTTTCGGGAAAACTGCAAAAAACCGGTGAAGCCATCGGAGAACGCATGTGGCCGTTGCCGTTGTGGGATGCCTACAAACCCGACATTGAAAGTGAAATAGCCGATGTGCGCAACTGGAGCGGCAAACCAATCGCCGGAGCCATTACCGCCGCCAAATTCCTCGAATATTTCACCGACGGGCACCAAGCCTGGGCACACCTCGATATCGCTGGTGTAGCCTTTGGCGATGATGAATTCGCAAAAAGCAAACATGCTACGGCTTATGGCGTACACTTACTCACAAAATTCATAGAAAACCTTTAATTATGGGCAAGCAGCAAAATACCATCGTTTGTGTTTCGAACTTTTTTAAGGGCGCCGATTTTATGATCGGGCTCAAAGAATTGGGTAACACCGTTTTTTTGATTACTTCAGAAAAACTGCGTGACAAGCCGTGGCCTTGGCAACATATAGACGAGGTGTTCTATATGCCCGGCCAGGATACCGATTGGAACCTGGAGGATTTGTTGTTGGGCGTGGGAGGACTCATGAAAAACAACCAGATCGATGCCATCGTGGCGCTTGACGATTTCGATGTTGAAAAAGCCACTTACCTGCGCGAAAACCTTCGCATACAAGGCATGGGGCAAACAACGGGTCGTTACTTCCGCGACAAGCTTGCGATGCGCATGCGTGCCAAAAGTTGCGGCATCTCGAACCCGCAATTCTGTTCGCTTTTCAACGACCATGATATCAATACTTTTGCCGATACGGTCGCCGCACCATGGGTTTTGAAACCGCGCTCGGAAGCTTCTGCATCGGGCATCATCAAAATACACGACAAGGAGAGTTTGTGGATGCACATCAACGAAATGGGCAACAACCGTTTCAAATACTTGGTAGAGCATTTCCGTCCTGGCGATGTGTACCACTGTGACAGCCTGATTGTGGACGGCAAGATTGTCTTCAGTATTACGTCGAAATACCTGGCCACGCCAATGGAAATCTCGCAAGGCGGTGGTATTTTCAGGAGCGCCAATATTGAATACGATTCGCCCGACGACAAGGCGATTAAGGAAATCAACGCACAGGTGATCAAGGGATTCGGGCTCAAACACGGTGCCGCGCATTCGGAGTACATCAAATGCAAGGAAGACGGACGCATCTACTTCCTCGAGACTTCGTCGCGGGTAGGCGGTGCGCATTTGGCCGAAATGGTCGAATCGGCTTCAGACATCAACCTCTGGAAAGAATGGGCCAAAATAGAAGACGCGCTTGTTAAAAGCACAAAATACAAATTGCCCAAAGTAAAGAAAGGTTACGCCGGAATTGTACTCACCTTGTCTAAATTTGAAAAACCCGATTTGTCATCGTTTGATGATAAAGAAGTTTGTTTTACCGTTCCGCTCGATTACCATGCGGGATTGATTGTAAAATCGGATAAGCCGCAAAGGGTTTTGGAATTGCTCGACAATTATGCCGACCGTTTGGTGCGCGATTTTGCAACCGTGGCAGCACAGCCACAAGTCAAACATTTACATTAGAATTGATTGCAATGATGAAAATAAAGTTGTTAGTGATTGTTTTTTTGATGGTTTCCACCGGCCTTTGTGCGCAAACACCATTCAATTTTGCAGGAATTTCAATTTCAGTGCCCGAAAACTACCAAACGGTTTCTGAGTTTGAGGCGAAAAGTCCTGAATTCTCGGTGCAATGGGTGGCGGTTCCCAAGATTCTTTATGAAAACAATGTGCACAAGCAGATGGTCAAGCAGATAGAAACCGACTTGCACGCCAGATTCATTTCGGGTGTCAATTTCAAGACACAAGGCGTTGATTTTGTTGGGAAACTATATCAGTTGAAAAGTAAGGAAGGCATTCGCTACCGCATCATTTCGTCGGGAGAAATCAATGGGCAAGGGCTCATACTAAATCTCGGATTTGCAAAATTACCCAGGCAGAACAAAGACCTTGATGCGTTCATGCTCCATTTTATCACATTCGAAAAATAGCATTAACTGGTCTTTTAACGTTCGAACAACGCCAAACTTCCACCCACCCAATCCTTATCCTTGTTGAATTTCACGCCAATCATTTCGCCGCGGCTCAATCGCGCAAGGTTGCACAAAAGGGTAGGGGAATCGTCGCCTTTTTTCCAGACGCAAAGTACCCGAACTTCTACTTTGACTTTGCCGTCGGGCGATTGCAAGATTGGGATGTAATTGACTTTCTTTTGCAAGATGTACAAATCTTTTTCCTTGACGGCTTCGATGTCTTCTTTTTTGACATGGAAAATTACACCGCTTCCCGAAAACGAGAACAGTGGCTTGAGGACGTAATTTTCGAGATCCTGCGGAATTTCGGTAAGGTCGCTGAGTAAAGTCGTCTCGATAAAATACGGCCCTTTGAGCATGGGCAAGATGTACTTGCTAATCCTAAAAAACCAATTGGGATGTCCGGCCCATTCTACATCAAGGTCATCCGAGAAACTGAAATCGAGGTTAAGGTCTTTGCGCGCGTCGAGTTCATCGAAAATCACACGATTGTAGATGCGCTTGACTTCTATTTCGGTGCCGGTTTCGTTTTTATAATATAACTTTTTGCCTTTTTTTATAATGTTGGTTACACATACGATTGGAATCCCAAGGTCGCGCCGGCAGTAGTAAAAATCGATTTTGGTATTTTGTTTCTCGGGCTCAATTTCAAGCAGGATGACGTTTGCTGCCGGATGGCCGTTGCGGATGGCATCGTCGATGATGGTCAAGTAATCAGCAGGAGAAATACCGTTGATAAAAGGCGTCAATTCTTCCAAAAACGGATAATATTTTTTGAACTTGTCGTACAACACAGATTGGTAATTGAATAACGACGGGAAACCCTGCACTTCAATCAGTTTCGGGACGATCTTGCCATCTTCCTCACAAATCCCAAAATCAATCGCGAGGAAAGTGGTATGCGCATCTTCATTGGGGACTTTGGTATTGAGCTCCAAAGCCTTGTCGGTCATTTTTAGAAAGTCATCGCGTTTGATGAGATCAATGACATCCTGGCAACCATCAATGAGTTGTTGTTTGAGTTCCCTGGAAATAAAAAATGGCGATTCTGCCATCCTGAACGTAGGCATGTAATCGAAATCAGCAGCGATGTCGTTTTTGAACGCTTCGTATTTTTCAGGGGTAAACTGCTGGTTGAATAAGTCGCGGTATTTGTTAATCATTTCAATTAATTAGACAGCATCTTGCGTGTTTTCATCAAATCATTAATCGCAATCCTCAGGAAATTCGGGATGATTGTTTCGTTGGTTTTGTAGATTTTATCCTCGTCGAGCAAATCTTCAAGCATGTCGCGAAACTTGGTTTTTCCTTTCATCTCAATGATCTTCTCGCGGCGCTCTTTGTTCTTGAGGTTGGCGATGTAACTGATTGGGTCGGCTTCTGGATGGAATTGCGTACCCACGAAATAGTCCGAAAACCGCACCGCCATAATCGCACGTTCATATTGTACATGGTCGCGGATTTTCTCGAGCGAGATAATCTTGGCGCCTTTCTTCCTGAACATACTCAATTTGGGTTGTACCACTTGGTAATCGCGAGAATCCACGGCGTAAAAAGGATCAGGAAGTCCGTCGTACAAAGGATCGTTAAAACCATCTTCTGTTTTATGCACTTTCATTACCCCAAAGGAGGTGTCTTTTCTTTTGGTCACTTCGGCCAGACCGAAATGTTTACACGCCATCTGGAACGAGTGGCAGATAAACAACACATGTTTCTTTACCGTGTTTTCCTTGTTCCATTGTGACAAGGCGTCGATAAACGCGTAATATTTGAGATCCCAGTTGCCGTCGCCTTCAAGCGGATTTCCCGGTCCACCGGTAGAGATGTAGATGTCGTATTTCTTGATTTCGGGCAGTTCGCAGTTGCGGCGTACGTCAAACACCTTAAATTCGACCAAATGGTTGAAACGGTTGATGATGTCAATAATACAGCGCATGCCTTGGTTGGGCTCGCCGTTGTACATATCCAAAATCGCTATCCTTATAGTGGCGTCGGTCATGATTTGGGTTTTTGTTTGTTAGGGTAACGCAAATATAAAACTATATTCTTACAAACCTTTGGTAAATTCAGACGTGATGAAATCCACTACGCGGGTCAAATCATTGGTCTGCTCAAAAACCGCGAGTTGTTTGTCGGCGCCAGTGCCTTCGGCCATGATCTTGTGTACATAGTCAATGTGTTCGCGGCTGCCGAGCTCATCTACGACATCGTCTATAAACTCGAGCAATTCGCAAATCAGCATCTTGGTTTCTACTTCGCGCTGCAAGCCAAAATCGATCATGTGGTTGTCTATTCCGTAGCGCGCCGCGCGGAACTTGTTCTCCTTAATCAGCGCAATGCGGTAAATATTGAAACTCGTGTTCTGTTTGGTGAGTTTGTACAATTTGGCTACAATCGCCTGGATAATCGCCACGATGCACATGGTTTCATCGATGGTCAGGCTCATGTCGCAAATGCGGAACTCAATGGTATCGTAAAACGGATGCAACCGCAAATCCCACCAGATTTTCTTAGGGTTGTCAATGCAATTGGTCTTGACCAACGTCTCGAGGTAATTGTCGTAAGCACCTACCGAATCAAAATATTCCGGTAATCCTGTCCTTGGGAATTTGTCAAAAACCTTGGTGCGGAATGACTTGTATCCGGTTTGGCGACCTTCCCAAAAGGGCGAATTGGTAGACAACGCAAAAATATGTGGCAGGAAATAACACGCCTGGTTCATGAGCTGCAGACCGATTTCGCGATTCTCAATTCCCACGTGGCAATGCATCCCAAAAATCAAATTAGAACGCGCTGCATCCTGTAGTTCATTGACAATATTGTGGTACCGCGGATCGTCGGTGATGGGCTGGTCCTGCCAACGAGAGAATGGGTGTGTCCCTGCACCGCCAACCACGAGGTTTTGTTTGGCGGCGAGCTCTACGATTTTACTTCTCAAATTCTTGAGATCGGTTGCGGCTTCTTTGACGTTGCGGCAGATATTGGTACCTACTTCAACCACAGATTGGTGCATTTCGGCCTTAACCTGTTCGTTGAGGCTAATTTTGGCGCCGTCTACGATTTTAGACAAATGCGACCGCAGGTCACGGGTTTCGGGGTCTATGATCTGGTATTCCTCTTCAACGCCGAGGGTAAAAACAGGTAATTTTGCTTTCATGGTTTTAAGTGCCTTAGTGCCTGAGATGTGGAGTGCCTGAGAAAAAGCAAACGCACAACTTATCGCATAATTTCTTTATAGTTTTTTGGAGCTATTCCGGCTTTCCATTACAATCTTTTTAAAAAGATTTCCTTTCGCTGCGCTCTGGGCAATCCTTTTAAAAAAAGGATTTTCATTGCAATCCGGGCTAGGGCAGCAGTCTATTTTTGAGCAGCCGCATTTTTAATGAAGGTTCCCCAAGTCAGGTTCATTTTTCCATCTTTGTGTTTCTTCGCGGCGGCAATCGCCATTTTTGCAGATTCCTCTACGACCCATTCAAAATTTTCGGCACCTACCGAAGTCAGTTCGGCATCGGGCGCCGGATTTCCAAAATCAATCGCATAAGGGATTCCGTCCCGAACGGCAAATTCTACGGTGTTGAAATCGTAACCCAAGCCTTGGCACAATTTGATCGTGTAATCCTTGACAGTCGCGAGTAACTTTTTATCTTTCGTCGGATTATCGACCACATATCGCAAATGGTGTGGATTTCTTGGTTCATAGGGCATGATGCGTACGGTTTTTCCGCCAAGGCAATACACACGGAAATATTCGGTAAAGACGATTTCTTCCTGCAACAGCATCACGAGCTGCCCGGTTTCGCGGTGTTTTTCCCAGAACTCTTCCTTGTTCTCGAGTCGGTACACATTCTTCCAGCCACCGCCAGCATAAGGTTTCATATACGCAGGAAATCCGATGTAATCAAAGATGCTTTCCCAATCCATCGGGTATTTGAGGTTTCGGAATGATTTAGAAGTCGTGTCGGTAGGATGTTCGGCCGAAGGTAAAATCACGGTGTTGGGCAACGGCACGCCCAAAGTATCGGCGAGGCAGTTGTTGAAGAACTTGTCATCGGCACTCCACCAAAATGGGTTGTTGATGACGTTGGTGCCGGTCAATGCGGCATTTTTAAGGTAGGCGCGGTAAAACGGCACGTCCTGTGAAATCCGGTCGATAATCACAGCATATTCACCGCCTTTGTTCTGGACGACTTTGTCAATCGAAACCGCTTCGGCAATAATCCCTTTTTCATTCTTTGAATTGACACGGTCGATAAACGCTTGCGGATAGGTGTCTTCCATTCCGAATAAGATTCCTATTTTCTTCATGTGTATGATATTTATATAGTTGCATTTCTAAAAGAACTTGATGCGCGACAAATAATGCGGGAACATCTCGCGCCAAACCGGCCAATCGTGTTGTCTGTCCTGGCGGATGTCTAACCAATGCGACACCTCTTTATTGCTGAGCACTTTGCTGAGCTTGAGATTGGCGTCGAGGCAGATGTCCCAGTTGGAGGTTCCCAATACGATGTCCATGTTCCATAGTTGAGGGTCTTCGAGGCCGTACAGGTAATCTTCTGGACTGTTGAAGTAAACGTCTTCATTGTGGAAACCGTCCATAAAGCTCTTGATATCGAACGCGCCGCTCATCGAGAACATATGGCTTACATAACCCGGATGACGGAAGGCAAAATTGGCCGCATGGTAACCGCCAAAGCTACAACCAGCCACTGCGACTTTCCCTGCACCGGTATTGTTTTTAATGCGCTCTACAATTTCATGGCAAATCATCTTGTCATACCACACATGGTTTTGGATGCGGTGTACGGGATGTATCTTTTTGTTATAGAAACTGTCCTTGTCAATACTCGATGGGCAAAAAATCTGGATCAGTCCCTGTTCTATATACCACTGCGCAGCACCGATTAGCCCTTGGTCTTTGTTTTCGTGGTAACTTCCCATTGAGGTTGGAAACACAATTACCGGATATCCGGCGTGGCCAAAAACGAGCATCTCGGTCTCACGGCCCAGGTTGGGCGAATGCCACTTGAAGTATTCCTCTTTCATCAAAAAAATATTTAAACAATTATAGCAAAAATATTCAACAGTCGCGCGCGTTTATTGGTGTTTTCGCACACTATTATGACAATTTAGAGAAACTGTCCCGAAATTTAACGAAAAGGCAATTTAATCCTATATAACGCTGACGGATTAACGGTTTGTCAATAAAACCATTAAACTCAAAGCGCTGTTTCAAAAATTTGCACCTGGTTTTTGAGCCGCTCGATGAGCATCGACATCATGCGTTTGTTGAGTGAAGAGGAATTCTGGATGTACTCGGTATATTCGGTAACCGTGAAAAGCCCGATAATAATGCCTTTGAGTGAGTTGCGGAACTTGATGTCGCGCTGGATGCTGTTTTCTATAAACTGCAGTTTCTTCTCGACAGGGAAATGAAAGAAGTCGGTTTTGCTTTTGGTAATATAATTCCTGAAGACTTCTACGAGCAAGTCGTTCTGCAACTTTAAAATAGGGCGTAGGGTTTGGTTCTGGAAAACTTCTTCTGCAGACGATTGTGCGGTTACAGTTCCGAGCATTTCGCCGCGAAAATCTGTAATGAATTGGTTTCGGGTATCCATTTTCTTTTAAAGGTAAAAAAAATCCGCTGCGTTTAAACAGCGGATTTTGATACTTATCAATAATGGATTGTTAATTATTTGACTTTGAAAGTAACCCTTCTTACGAGTCTTCTGGCTTCGGGTGAGTCTACAGCTACCGAGCTGTCTTCGCCTTGTGAAACCACATTGAGCCTTGAGGCAGGAATACCTGCTTTGATTAAGGTGTTCTTCACACTGTTTGCCCTTTCAATGGCCAACTTATCGTTGTAGGCGCTTTTCCCGATTTCATCGGCATGACCGACGATATCGATGGTAGCTGACGGATTGTTTCTCAAGTATGTCAGCATGAAATCAATACCTTCTGTAGAAACGTTGGTTGGCTTGGTTTTGGCCGTATCGAAATAGGTGGTTACGTAACCTTCGTTGATCAGTTTTTTGATCATGTCGGAATTGGCCTGGGAAATCGTTTCTGACACTTTTGATTTGTCTACGAAAGTATCAGACATATATTTTTCAAGTTCGTCTGGGATTCCGTTTTTATTGAGGTCTACCATACGTCCTTTGGTATCTACGGCAACTCCGGCGATAGAATTGTTCTCTACGTCAAGGTAATCTGGTACACCGTCTTTATCAGAATCGTTCATCATAGATTCGAGGTCTCCGATACGTTTGTCGAGTGCTTCGATTTCTTCAAGCTTGTTTTCATCTAAGATTGCCCAGTCACCGTGCATTTCTTCCTTACCAAACGAGTAGGTAAGTCCAAGCGACATTATGATCATCTGTCCTGACAAGTTGTTGGCGTCATCAGAGTTGTGTCCGTCCCAGGCGTAGTGCTGTCTGAAATTGGCAATAGTACTGAAATCACCGATGATTGAGAATTTCTTAGCAACCCTAAACTCTGGCGAAATACCAAAAATTACACCGCCATTCAATTCTCCCTTGTTGTAATTGGCATTCGAAGATTTGAGCGGAAGACTCATGTCAGGCACGGTATCGAACTTTGGCGTCGCTTGTGCAACTACCACACCCGCATGAATCAAAAAGCCCAATCTCCCGAGTGGTTCCTGAATGTTGAAAAGCCTTGAGGCATTTACGACGCCTTGGACTCCAAGACGGTATTGCTCCATCTTAAAGGTTTTACTCAAGGTCTTTTTGTTGTTTTGGAACAAGTCGTAGCTCACATCGGCTTTAAGCCCGAATTTGGCGCTGAACATGTATCTTGTACCTATACTGAAGTTGTTAAGCCTGAAACTACCCAAATAAGTATCGGCCCTACTTGAATAATAACCATCGGAAAAAGGCTTGGTTCCTTTGGCATTTCCGGTAGTCAATTCAATCGTCCACTTGTTGTATGATAAGGCATTGCTTACCACATCTTCGGCTTCTTTTGAATCTTCTTTTTGTGCGATACTGGCGAACGGTAATAGGGCAAAGGAAAATAGCAGTAAACTTCGTTTCATAATTATTGTAAGGTTTTTGACTTTATTGAGCCGAAAATTAACATTTAATTTGCAAATATAGGAGTTTACTTTTAAAATTCTAATTTTTTGCCCATTTACTTCGCCCTAAAATAACGATTTGCAGCCGCTATTGCCAATCTCAAAATTTAACCGTCGATTGATAAATAAATACGCCGAAAATTAACGATTCTGCACTAATTTTCATAAACGGTTTTTCCTTCGGATGGCAGCTCGAAGATCTCCAGGTCAAAATAGACGATCGCAGCAAAAACATGATCGAATATGTCTGACATGATGTACTCATAATTCTCAAAACGTTTGTCTTTGGTGAAGGTGTAGATTTCTAAAGGGATACCTTGAGATGTAGGCTGTAACTGCCTGCAAAGCAATATCATGTCTTTGTTTAAACTTGGGTAGTTTTGTAGATACTGGGTGATGTATTTCCTGAACAATCCAAAGTTGGTGATGTTGCGACCATTGATGGGAATAGATTTGTCAATTTGGTGGTGTTCATTGAATTTATTGATCTCGGACTGGCGATTTTCAATATAGGCAGCAATCAACTGGATTTTTTTGAGTTTCTCGAGCTCTGCTTCATCTAAAAATCGGATGCTTTTGGCTTTGATCAGGATGTGGCGTTTGATGCGTCGTCCGTCTGAATTGAGCATGCCGCGCCAATTGCGGAACGAATCAGAAATCATGCTGTAGGTTGGAATCGTAGTTGTGGTATTGTCAAAATTGCGCACTTTTACTGTGGCGAGGTTGATCTCAATCACATCGCCATCGGCACCGTACTTATCAAAAGTAATCCAGTCGCCGATGCGAACCATATCGTTGAGCGAAACCTGTACACTGGCGACAAATCCTAAGATCGTATCCCTAAAAATAAGGATGATAATGGCCGACACCGCTCCAAAAGTTCCCAGTAAAGTATTGGTTTTTACATTGAAAAGTTCAGAAATAATAACCGTTATGCCAATCATCCAAAGGACAATCATAATAATCTGGATGTAACTATCAATGGGCTTGTCACTATAAGCCGGGATTTGTTTGAGGTGGTCGCGCAACGCATTGAAAATGGTGCGTACAATCCACAATATCAGCAGGATGATGTACACACCCACGAGTTTCCCGAAGACCGATTCCCAATACACAAAATCTTCGAGGATAACCGGAACCGACTTGTAGATAAACAGCAATGGAATCAAGTGGGCGATGTATTTCGCGGTTTTGTTAGAAATCAGTAAATCGTCGAATTTGGTTTTGGTACGTTTGGCAATCACCGCCATCAAGGTCACCAATACAAACCTAAAAATCAAGTAGATACAATACGCAAAAAGCGACAATATTACAATATTGACCACGACACTGGCGTAAGAAGCAACCGTATCGCCAATATGCCATTTGCTAAATAGGGGATAACACCAGCCAAATATTTTCTCCAGGATTTTATGCACTTCTCAGGTATTTCTTCTCGATGTAAAACGTACCGAACGGAACTATAGAAGCCAAACAAATGAGCCCAAACTTTTTCCAATCCCAGTTTTCCTCAAATTTGAGCATCACAGCCAATATGATATAAGCCACAAACAGCAAGCCATGTGCCATCCCGACAGGAAACAGCAAAGTGTGATACAACTCAGGATTGTTGGGTTTTACCAACAGCATGTTGGAGAATAAAGTGATATAAGAAACGCCCTCAAGCAATGCGACAATTTTAAAAACCTTAAGCATACTAGCCTTTTTTTGATTCGTGTGGCACAAAATTAGGCAATCCGTGTTGAGAATTAAAACATAAACTAGTTTACTTTTGCAATAGTTTTTAAAGTTATGAGCAAACGCGATTTAAAAAAATACCTGGATGGCTTAGATAAGCCGCAGCTTGAAGAACAGTTGTTGGATTTGTATGATAAATTCGGGGACGTGAAGACCTACTACGACTTTGTATTCAATCCCAAAGAGGAAAAGCTGGTAGGCGAGGCCAAGACCAAAATTGCCAACGAGTATTTTCCGGTCAAAACCAAACGCGCCAAATTGCGCCGATCTACCGCGCAAAAGTATATCAAGCATTTTCTTGTGCTGGGCGTAGATCCTTTTGCGGTGGCCGATGTCATGCTTTACGCAATCGAAGTGGCTCAAAAATACTCGGCGCGCCGCGAAATGCGATATGCATCGTTTTACAAAAGCATGCTCAATTCTTTCGAACAAGCCGTGAATTACATCATTGCGAACGGAATAACATCCGATTTTAAACAACGCCTCACGGATATCGTCAATGAAACGGGCAGGCAAAATTGGGAAAACAAATATGAATTTGGCCGCGTGATGGATATGCTGTAAAAGACGAGTTAAATTCTGTAAAGCAAACCGTGAAATATTGGGGACATTTGTTTCAAACTCATGACATGCATACCAAACTGTTTGCCCAAGACCGCTTGACTTTCATTTTTTCGATTCCCAATGTGTCGCGTCTGCTGATATTCAAAGACCATTGGAACCAAAGCCAGGTCATGCGTTATGTCATCGCCGGTTTGATTGACAACAAGTTGTATACAAAAATCTACATCGGATACCACGATAAAGTAATCAGTGAAGCTTTTTTTGATGGCTTACAAGACACCGCGGTTATCAGCCTTAGGGTTTCGGGCCTGCTTCAATATAATTACGATGTCGCCGTTATTCAATCCATTTTTGCCAATGCACTAAGAAGTAAAAGCAACGTCATGCATTTTGACAACACACGGGTAAGCCGTGAAAGAAATGTGAGTACCATCGATGTGATTATAAAATTAGCTCAAGTGGCCAAAGCCAAAAACAGCGATGAAGACATTAATGCGGCATAAGATTTAAAGTCATGAGCCGATTTTATTCCCTCAAATAATCCAGTATCTTTTACAAAATCTTCCCTTTTTAAAATTCGCAATTTGAACCGATATTGTGCGTCCTATCACACCAATTTTGAGATTTAACTTTTTAAAATATTGAATAACTCTTTTTTAGGCGTAGTTTTGCAAAATTCAAAAAACGATATGTCCGAAAAAGATTTAGCCATAGAAATCGAAGAAAAGAAGGAGCTTTACAGCTACCAGAAAGGGGATATCGACGCCATTTTCGATCGTCTCGATAACGCGCCCGCCAACCACCACTTGTTGTATCAATTGCCTACTGGCGGAGGAAAGACTGTGATTTTTTCTGAAATCGTAAGGCGGTATTTGTCCAAACACGATAAAAAAGTAGTGGTACTTACGCACCGTATTGAGTTGTGCAAACAGACCTCAAAAATGCTCACCGGATTTGATGTCAACAACAAGATCATCAACAGCAAGGTCAAGGAACTGCCCGACCAGAACGATTATTCGTGTTTTGTGGCGATGGTCGAGACCTTGAAAAACCGCATCAACGACGAAAAACTGCACCTGGATAACATTGGTTTGGTCATTATCGATGAGGCGCATTACAACTCGTTTCGCAAACTCCTGAATTCGTTCAAGAACGCTTTTATATTGGGTGTGACCGCGACACCTTTAAGCTCAAACATCAAAATGCCGATGCATGAGAATTACGACGAGCTCATCGTTGGCGATCCCATCTCATCATTGATTGAACAAGGCTATCTCGCCAAAGCAGTGACTTACAGCTACGACGTTGGGCTTACTTCGCTTAAAGTAGGTATCAATGGCGATTATACAGTGAAGTCTTCAGACGACTTGTACTCGAACATGATGATGCAGGAAAAACTGCTGCATGCCTATACCGAGAAATCGCTAGGGAAGAAGACGCTGATTTTCAACAACGGAATCAACACTTCGTTATACGTTTACGAAACCTTTCGCGAAGCAGGTTATGCCATCCGTCACCTGGACAATACCAGCAGTCCTGAGGACCGTCGGGACATCCTAGCGTGGTTTAAGAAAACGCCCGATGCCATCCTGACTTCGGTTGGGATTTTAACCACCGGTTTTGATGAACCTACCGTAGAAACCATCATCCTCAATCGGGCCACCAAGTCGCTCACACTATACTTTCAGATGATTGGACGTGGCTCACGCCGTCTTCCCAATAAGGATAGTTTTGTAGTGATCGACCTGGGGAACAATGCCGCGCGTTTTGGATTGTGGAATGAGCCTGTAGATTGGCAGCATATTTTTAAAGCGCCCGAATTCTACCTTGAAAACCTGCGTGACGACGCCGAAATAGAACTGTACTTCAAATACCAGATGCCCGCAGAGTTGCGCGAGAAGTTTGCCAAGACTGCCGACATCTCATTCGATGTGGATGAAGAGCACAAACGCGCCGTCAAGCAAAACTTAAGATCCAAGGTGGTTATAGAAAAATCGCTTGAGCAACACGCCAATATGTGCATTGACAATACTTCAAAATTATTCGATGCCAAACAATTGGCCCGCGAACTCGTCCCGGACATAGAATGCCGCATGAAACGTTATGCGAATTGCCTGAGCCATTGCAGCAAAAATTACCGCGAATGGCTTATTGAAGACTACAAACTCAAACTGAATTTGCTAATCGGGAAAAAATTCCGCGAAAAGCACTTTTAATTGCTCAAACGTTTTCGGGTCAACTCGATGAAATACATCATTTTATCGACGTACTTTACTTATTTTTTTTAACATTTTTTTTCTTTGGTGTTTTATCGATCCAATTTGTGCACTTCATCGACTATATGAGTGTTTACAACTGATTTCACGCGTATTTTTTTTTTATTAGGAATAGGGAAAATATCTTTGCTTCAGAAACATATGTTAAAAAGGCGTGAATCTTTAACAATTCAATTTTTACAGAAGTTTCGTTTAGTAGATGAAATGCGTTGGTAAAATCCAACGAATTTTTAGAAATGCCACCACGCTAGACAAGTAATAAAAAAACGGAGAATTAATATTCGGCTTTCCAAAAGCTTGATTAAAGTGAGTAAATACAGTACAACGATGAAGAACAAATACGATGTGATGTTAATTTTAGAAGGAACTTATCCTTTTAATGGCGGCGGAGTTTCTACCTGGGCGCACATGCTTTGCAACAAAGTGCGTAACGTGGATTATACATTGTATTCTATCAATGCCGATTTCGAGACCAAACCCAAGTATGAGATGAGCGAAAGCGTAAAGAACATCATACAGGTTCCGTTATGGTCACCGCTAGAACCACAAGAATTGTTGAGCTACGGCAAAAGATACTACAAAACTGTCAACCGCAAAGAGCAAGAGGACGAAAGCAACATTGAAACGGTTTTCATCCCGATTTTTGAAAGGTTGCTTGCCCATATTTACGATGTGAATGCCGATGTAGAAGAAATCGATGAAACGATTTTTGACATGTGGCAGTTCTTCCAAAAACACGATTACAAGAAAACCATGAAAAGCCTTGCGGTTTGGAAATCATTCTGCAAGACACTCTCGGCGGTAATCGCCAAAGACGGTCACTACGAGGCCACTTTATATGATTTCACCGTAGGTATGCGTTGGATTTACCGATTCCTGATCCCAATTTCTATCGATGTGCCTAAAGTAGACATCTCGCATTTGACGTTGTCAGGTTTCCCGGTTATTCCGGCCTTGGTTCTTAAATACAAATACGGAACGCCTATCATGGCTACCGAGCACGGCGTTTTTATCCGTGAGCGTTTGATTGCCATCAACTCTTCAGAGTATTCGTTTTTCCTAAAAAACCTACTCATTAAATTCTCTGAGTGTATCACGAGATTGGTTTACTACAAGGCCGACATTATCCTTTCTGTAAACAAATTCAATATGTCTTGGGAGAAAATGTACGGTGCACATCCAAATAAAATCGATGTCATCTACAACGGTATTGATCACGAACTTTTTGTTCCGGCTCCAAAACCTACCCACTTAGAGGGTATTCCTACCGTGGTTGCTGCAGCGCGTATATTTGAACTCAAAGACGTGATTACGATGATCAAATCATGTGGGGTTGCTAAAGAAACCATTCCAAACGTTAGATATTTGGTTTACGGTGACAACAACGCCGTTCCTGAATATACCAAGGAATGTAACGACTTAATTAAAAAATTAGGTCTCGAAAAGAACTTTTTCCTTGCCGGTTACCACGATAAACCACACCAATTGTTCTGCGAAGGCGACATTTCAATCCTAACGTCGATCTCAGAGGGTTTCCCGTACACTGTACTAGAATCTATGAGCTGTGGAATCCCAGTAGTGGCTACTGATGTAGGTGGCGTAACCGAAGCTTTAGACGAAACCTGCGGATTCATCTGCAAACCCAAAGACCACGTGGCCATCGGGAATAGTGTTGTAACGCTGTTGCAAGACGAAGCCTTAAGGAAACAAATGGGAGCAGCGGCACGCAAGAAAGTCATCGACAATTTCACCATCGATAAATTCATCAAGGAATACGAAGTGGCTTACGAATACCTACTCAACAGAAAAGCACAAGAACCGATTTACCTCAATACTCATCTACAAGAAGCTATGGAAGCATCGTAAGTATTTTAATACTTTCAACCCGACCAAAAATAGAAACCCCAATCTACTATGGAAAATCATTACACCAACATCAAATCCTTAATAGAAAATACTAAGGATAAAATCGGCAAACCCGTCAGTAGCCAGGTTGTCGCTGCGACCATCGAGTCGCTGGGCATCCGCGAAAAGGACACGATGGCCGACTACGGATTCACCTCGATCCAGGATTTGGCCGACCTTGTATACTACGAGCTCACTACAGACCGTTATTACGCCGGCGCCAAAAACGCCAAGGAAATCGAGGCCGAAACCACGCAACCCAAAACCATCCAACTGTCGGATTATTTGCGTGTCAAAACCAAAATCTTTGCACAATATTATTCTTTAGGGATATTCCACTTACTGCCGGTACTCATTCAGATTGCCGCAATCGTTTTGTTTGGCTATTCACTCTGGACTTATGTCGGATTCAACCAGGTACAATCTACCGCGGTTGTTTTGGGCGTTATAGTCGGGCTTGTCGCTACCGGTGGTTTCGTACAAGTTATTGGTCGCCAGGCATCATTTTACTGGAATTATGAGGATTTCCAGATGACCAAAAAAACCATCAATTATTTACATAAAATCGGGTTGCTTTCTATCGGGCTTATCTTATCGGCCATTTTCCTCGTAAATTTCTTTTTTCACATTTACCCGTACGAAGTGCTATTTGTGGTATTCGCTTATGCCTTTTTGGTGGGTACTCTGCTTTTAATGCTCGCTCCATTGCACACCATCAAACAACGCTGGGTGATTACGTTGGCTATTTTTACAGGAACCGTAGTCGCTATTGCACTCAAAGAATTTACCACTTTGCAGATATTTGCTACGCACTGGATTGGTATCGCGGCGGCCATTGTCGTTGCCAAAGTTTTCCTGTTGGCCTATTTTTTTAATCTTACAAAAAGCAAAAAAGCAATCAGCGGCAACAAGATTAAGGTGCCTGTGATGCTCTACCACAACTACCAATACTTCTTCTACGGCATTTTCATTTACATCTTTATTTTTATCGACAGGATACTGGCTTGGTCTTCAGGACTTAACGGCAATCTTCCTTTTTTGGTTTATTTTGAAAAAAATTATGAATTAGGGATGGATTTAGCTATTTTGGTCTTTTTATTACTCGCTGGAGTTCTGGAGTATAGCATTGCATCGTTTACAAGATTTATTGATATCGGACAGAAAATAACCGATCATAAAACACCCGAAGTATTCAACAACCAGCTCAAAAAAATGTACTGGCAGCAGATTTTACTGTTGCTCGCTACCAGTGCTGGTGCTTTTGTGTTGATTTATTACATCATCAACGCTTCGTGGGGGTTTGAAGGTCAGTTTAACGAGACACTGGTCAAACTAAGTATTAAGGTTTGCGTGTTGGGTGGTTTGGGTTATATGTTGCTGGCTTGGGGAATGCTCAATGCATTGTATTTGTTCACCCTTGGCCAAGCCATGAAACCTTTAAAAGCCATCATATATGCCTGTTTGCTCAATATATTTCTGGGTTTTGTATTAAGCCGATTTTTTGCTTACGAATACAGCGTAGTAGGGATGCTATGCGGTGCCGCGCTTTTTGTAGTGCTCACCTTGAAAGCAAATATCAAATTTTTCAAAAACCTGGATTATTATTACTATGCGGCTTATTAAAATTTCCCTTTGCCTTCTTCCTGTACTTTTATTGGCCAATTTTATTGCAAACGATATGAAAAATAATACCGTATTGATTTGCTATGGAAAGCTCAAAGCAGAAACCATCAAAGGTTACGGCTACGTCATCCTAGAATCCAAGCATTATCTGCCCAGCAACATCAGGGTCATCAAATCACAAAACGAAAAGGTTTTTGCTTACATCAGCTTAGGTGAGGTCAATGAAAACGCCGATCATTACAAGGAACTCAAAAGCAGCACACTGGGAAAGAATAAGATTTGGAACAGCTATTACCTAGACCTGCGTTCGGCCAACACCAATAAGGTTTTGATGGCCATGATCGATGAAATTTTTAAGAAAGGTTACGATGGTTTGTTCCTCGACAACATTGATAATTTTACAACGCATGGTCCGCAGAAAGACCAGAAACCAGAATTGTTGGCTTTGCTCAAACAAATCAACCAAAAGTACGCCAACAAACTGTTCATACAGAATGCGGGCCTTGATGTGGCAGCCGATACCGCAACAATGGTCGACGCCATCGCGATAGAATCCGTGGCAACAGCTTATGATTTCAAGACAAAGAAATACCAGCTTAAAGAGAAAGCAGCATTCGAGACCTTGTTGGGCCGCGTGAAATCGGTGAACCAAGCCACAAAGATTCCGGTGATATTAATAGAATATTCGGACTCCGCTGCATTGAACAAACAGGTGCTGGAAAGAATCCAGGATACGCAGTTTGACTATTTCATAGGAAATATAGACCTGCAAACCCTACCCAAATTTAAAGAGTAAACGAAAGATGATGTTTTTAACAAGTTCAATATTATTAGGTTTTATAAGGCTTAGCTTTATCATACTCTTTTTATTCTACTTGAATAGAAAATTTGTCAACGTGTCGCGACACGTCAATTTTGTTGAATTCATTATCCGGAATTGGTTTAGGTACGCGGCGGTTATACTCATCATCATTTTTACGCTGGTACAGCTAAACGCCTATAACTTATTCAATACCATGTTTTTGCTGCTGATTATCCTGGGCATCGACATTATCGGGATTGAAAACCTCAAGAGACCGCGCGAATTTTTTAACATCCACATCAAGGCCGCACTCCTCGGATTTTTACGCAACGTAGAAAACAAAAGATCTTTCTGGTTTTGGTTTGCTCTTGACCGTTCGCGCAACCGCAAAAAAACGGGCCGCAATACGATGATGTTGGTTTTAACGATCATCATTGGCGCGGTGACTTTCCTTAGCAGGTATTACTTTATTATTTATGACAATTATTCGTTGTCGGATGCCTGGATTTATGACCTGAGTAAAGTGATTCCATTTGACGCACAGCTCTGGTTTAGTGATGAACTGTCTATTAAAGGCGAATTTGCAATGGTCAATTTTTACGGAAAAATAACTGACGTAAGCCCCGAAATCGCCCTGCAGGTAATTGCCATCCTCGAGTCTACACTACTCGCAATTATTATTTTCTGGACCATCAACAAGCTTACACCATCCAAATACCTGGCGCCAATTATCGCCTCGTTTTCATTTGCGTTGGTATACGTGCTCACGCCGCTCAACGTTTATTTCCTCCTTAAGGCCAACCCGATTTTTTTTGCACTCACTTTGGCATTGCCAGCGTTTGTCTATTACCTCAGGCCACAATCGCTCAAGGCGGGGAAAATGAGTTATTTTTTGAGCTACGTCTTAATTTTCACCGGAGTCGGGCTGATTGACCTTTTTACCTTATGTGTACTTGTCCCGCCATTCCTTATTGTAGGATTGCTGATTACAAAGGTGAAGCACAAGAAATTCAATCTTTTGGCAATCCTGGGATTTTTCATCGCATCCTCAATCCTGTTTGGCATTTATGCGCTGGCCTGCCATTACCAGAAAGGATATTTGGTAGAATTCATCAATAACAGCCTACTGTCTGTAAGTTCTTATACTTATGTGCCGCAGCTTATTTTCCCGTACGCAGAAATCATCCGCTACGCGCAGTACAGCACCTTTGTTGGCTTTTTCCTTGTGGTTATCCTTATTGGGGTCCGTAAAGAAGACTGGCGCGCCACTATCGTATTTTTTGTGTACTTCAATTTTTTGATCCTGCTTACTTACGTAAAAACGCAATGGCTTGATGTAGACATGCTCAAGAATTCGCTGTCGGTTTTCCTGCCCATCATTTTGGGATTGAACGCCGCAATTGTCATCCGAATATTCAATTTAGTACTCCATAAATATGAACGATTCGCGCCGGTAACGGTGTTTGTAATGATGGCAGCGATGGTTTACGCTTCAATCTACTACCAGGAACGTAAGATCAACTCGCTAATCGAAGCAGACAAAACGCCTAAACAGATCTTGGATGCCTACGACAAAATCGGACAAACGTTTTTCCCGTATTCGTATTGCGTCGTTAATGATGCTGCGGCACAAGTTATCAGTACCAATAAACACTTTTTCATGAATTACGATTTCTTCCTTCATGATTACCCAGAAATCGATTCGATGTATTTCAAGTACAAGAAAGATCCAAAATTTCTCGTTGAAAATCCAGAATATTCTGTTTCAAAAAGCGTCCTGGTCTTTGTACTCCGCGACGACGGCAACCACGAAGACAATATTTTTTCACTCAACAAACATCTCAAACAAGATTTGCTGCATCAGATAGAAATGCTGCGAAAAAGAGGCCGTAAAGTCAATCTCTTTTACGAAAGCAACATCCTCGATGTTTACGAGATTATCAATGAACCCAAAGAAAGTAAAATTTCTGATTTAATATTTTAAGTTATGAAATCACCCATGCATCCTACACTGAATCAATGCCGAAACTGGCTGATGGCACTGCTCACGCTATTGGTCTTCACCGGTTGCGAAGGACTTGACGACTGGTCAGACCTTGAAGGAATTGATTTGTTCAGCAGCGACGATGACGCCGAATCTGAGGCCGCGATTTTTAAACGCTACACCGAACCGGGCCAGAGCACACAACCGCTCGTAGAATTTATCGTTGACGAAGGTTCAAAACCCAGCCGAATCTGCAACCAGGAAATCAGGAAAGCCTGTGACTACGCCAAGTTGCCCTATCGTTCGGTAAGCTTGCGCAAATGGAACGCAACGCGCACTTATGCTGCCAGTACAAGAGTAATTTATATTTATGACATCAAAAAAGTCAGCGACGGGTCGATTCCGGTTTTGACCGATTTCGTTGCCCGCGGCGGAACCCTGGTAATCGCATTTGCCAACGAAGACAAAAGGGCGGCGTACTTGCTTGGTTTCAAACCCGAAGCCGAGTATGCCACAGACGGCAAAGCGAGAGGTTGGTTTTTCAATACACCTTTCCTGCCTGGTATGAAAGGGAAAACCTATGCTGCCGATTTGGGCTTCTTTGGTTTCGATGCCAAGAACTTCGGTCCACAAATCAAAATCCTGATGTCGGCGGCCAACAACCCAAAATATCCTGCTGTACTTGAAAATCCGATAGGGAAGGGGCGCGTGGTATTCTACAATACCTCGGGCGAATTTGTAAAGGCAGACCGTGGATTCTTATTTGCCGGCGTACTCAAAGGACTTGAAGGAGTACCTTATCCGGTGGCCAACACTTCGACGGTTTTCCTTGATGATTTCCCGTCGCCTCAATATGAAATGAAAATAGAACCCATCGCGTCAGAACTCAATGTGAACATGGCCGATTTTGTGAACAACATCTGGTGGCCCGACATGAAAAAAATCGCCAAGGAGTACAAAATTCCGTATGCGGCGATGACCACTTTTGATTATCGCAATAAAATCGTCCCGCCGTTTACGCTCGACCAATGGAATGCCGAGAAAATCACGGTAAGCAACAAAACAGAACCGCTCACAGACTGGCTTGTCAGGGATTGCGCCAAAAACGGGCATGAGATTGCCTTTCACGGCTACAATCACGTGTCATTGATGAAAGAGCTCTGGAAAAACCAGCAATTCATTGGGACTTCTTTGGCTACGGTTAAGAAAAAGTGGGAGATCAGTAATTTTGGTAAACAGCCGGTTACTTATGTACCGCCATCTAATGAGATTGATAAAATGGGAGTGATCGAACTCAAGAAAGCCATGCCTTCGCTAAAGTACATGTGCAGTCTGTTTTTGGGTGACATTGCCGATGGTGGTGGAAGGGAATTCGACTACGATCCGTATGACAAAAATTTCTTCGATTACCCAAGGATTTCCAGCGGATTCTACCTCAATGACGACCGAAAATACAACGTACAATCGATGTATTTGTTTACCGGAATCTGGACGCATTTCGTACACCCCGATGATGTTTTCCAAATCCCAGACAAAAACACGCCGAGGGACGAGGTCAATGATTTGCGCAACGGAGAAAAAATGGGCTGGTACAAAACCAAGGGCAAGGACAAGGCGATGTTGCCCGAATTTAAGAGCATCCTCAAAGGGATGACCAATACCTATCCGCAATTGCGATTCATGAACGTAAATGACGCTGCCAAAGAAGTCATCAACTGGCGGGCTTCGCGTTATACGCATAAAACAGAAAATGGCTATTACGTCATTACAGAAAACAACCCCGGCGAGGTGACCAAACAATATTGGTTCCTGTTCGCAAGCGCCGCAAATGCCGATAGGATAGAAGCCAGGTTGCGTACCCAAGTGACTTTGTACTCTAAAACCCCTTTTATGGATGGTTATTTGTATTCTGCATATGCCAACAAGCCACGTTTATCCTTGCTGGACATGGATTACAGAGGACCCAAGCAAAAAGCAATCGAAGCCGCCGCGGCCGTAAAGGTACGAAATGACGTAGCCCGATATAAAGAAGCCGTCAAGAAGTTCGTGACCGGTGCAGTTTGGGTAGACGACTCCGACAAGAAACTCAAACTCGAAATAGCTGGGCTCAAAGCCAAAATGCTCAGTACGGCCGTTATCGATTCTGTCACCTGGAACAAATATGCCAAGTACTTGTCGTGGGACAAAAAAGAAGACGAGGTCTGGAAAATGTTAGAAGAGCATGTCGCCAAATATCCAACCAAACACAATGTCATGTATTCTAAAGAACTCGACCGTGTGATTGGTTATCCCAATGACCTGGTCAAGGAGAAATGGATGAGCGCCCAGATGATGGTGACGCCCAACGATAAGGATTTGCTCAACAGCTATGTAGCCAATTTTTATACGGATGAAAACCAAGAGAAAATCAGGACAGCGCTCAAAGCCTTGCTGGCTGTAGATACCTCGTCAAAAAGTTATCTCAATTACATCAAGCATTTGCTGCAGTTCAAACCCGATGAGGCCCGAACAGAGCTCGACAAAAAGAAACCCACCGACGAGCTCGCCGAAGTGGCCACAGACATCGTCTGGCTCTACGCCAATAACAATGAATACCAAAAGGCTTATGACTGGTCGGCTTATTCTAACGAGATTGACTTTGTAACCAAAATGAACTGGTTAATCAACCTCGGGCAGAAAAAATTGCTCGAGAAAGAATACCGCGAATACATCGCCGAACATCCGGATGATGAAAAGGCCAAAATCCTAATGGCTTCGGTATACCATGAACAAGGACGTTTTAAGGACGCTTGGGTGCTTACCAACTCGCTTCCGCCAAGCGAAGACAAAGAGGGCATACGCAAGACACTCAATAAGGATGTGGTCTATGAAGACAAGGAATTGCAAAAGGATCTCGTAGCCAACCACGCCGAACTGTTTTATCCCGAAGTCATGAACAGCCTGATCAAGGAAGACCGCAAAAAGTACGGAAGTTACGTCAATTTGTTGTCGTCACTTGAAACCAACCAGAAGAACAATGCGGTACAGAAAAACCAGTTGTCGTACAACCGATTTGACAAAAATTACCGTTTGCATTCTGTTAGTGCCAACTATACCAAATTATATCGTTTGCCATTCATTGAAAACTTTGGCGATAATTATCCCAATGACCTCATGGGGCTGGAGTATAAAATTACGACTGCCGAGCGCGAAGGCAAGCCACAGTATTGGGCTAGGGCTAGGGCAGAGGTAGACAAGAAATCTAAGTTTTACTATCAGGCCGGGATTGGATTCTCGTCGGCAAAGGAGAAAAGATACCGTTCGGGAGAATTAAACTTGTTCCCGGTAGAGACCGCTCCGGGTGTAAACCAAGGCATTTACCAGGTGCGTTTGAACCTTTATCAGGATTTCTACCTGTTCAAGTACATCAATACCAGCGTTTCTATAGAAGGAGATTACTATACCAGCGGCTTACTGGCTATAGACACCATCAAGAATCCGATTATCTTTAATCCTGAAAGGCCAAATCCAGAAGCCAGGCGTATGGATCGCAAGGAGTACACCAAGCTAGACAATGAACGGTATACGATTTCTGATTTCGACGACTCTTACAGCGCTGCGTTTACCGTGCGCTTCATGCTCGATAACGGCGTTGAAAAGAAATCAAAGTTCATCCCGTTCCTCGAGGGACAGTATACCATCGGATCACGTAACCTGCCGGTTGGATACCCTTATTGGATGATCAAGAGCAGGCTGTCTGAAGGTGGCGGATTGGGCTGGAAACTCAAGCTAACCAACCTTGAAACCCGACTCGAAGCGTCTTATTTCTTTGATGATTTTGCCAAGAATTTCCAACGTTATTCGGGAAATCTCTCTTATCAGGTGTTTGATTTTACCGCGATTACCATTGGTGCCGAAGTTTTCTCACAAAAGAAATACTACTCGAACTCTGTAAATATTGGTATCAAATACAACCTCAAGAAGAAAATCAGGAAGAACAAATAATGGTAGGAACCCATTAGAATCAATAAAAAAGGGATTGTCAAGAACGACAATCCCTTTTTATTTTTAGTATGCTGCGAAAGCCAAACGTTCTAGCGGCTAAGAGATTGTTCTATTTTGCGTGAGGGATGGTAGCAGTTATCCTTTTATTGTGGCGTTCACGAAACAATAAAAGATAAAAGCGGACAGCCCGACGACGGCCTAAGTGCCGATATATATAAAGGTCATGTTCCCGCCGGCACGCCCAAAAAAAAAACGAATCACAAATAAAAAAGGATTGCCATAAATGACAATCCCTTTTGTTTATAGTAGATTAGATTTTAGTGTCTTACAATAATTTTTCGGGTGTCTTTCACACTCCCTTTTGAAAGCTCTACAAAATAAAGGCCGTCTGATAAATTAGAGGTGTTAACGATTACCTTGTCGGTTTGGTTGGTTAGCGGAACATTGACCACTTGCCCAAGATTATTGAAGAACGTGATTTTATAGTCACCGATAGATTCCAGAACAATATTCAACTCACTGCTTGCAGGCACCGGGAAAATAGTCATGTCTAGTTTGGCCTGGTCTGTAACAGCAAGCGCACCGCTGGTCACACTAAGGGTATGGTTCAATGTATTGTAACCGGTGATGCTTTCCCAAACATTATCATTGGCCAGACGGATAGCATACTCGGGTTTAGTTGCCAAAGCGGGTGCAGAATCGGGAAGGCTCAAATACATTTTGTAATTTCCTGCCGTGAGGTTTGCGGGTAGAGTGAGGTTCTCTGTGATCGTGAGCTCGTTAGGTCCCATCCAGGTTCTTGGATCGGTAGCCATTTGGATAGGATAGACCTGGTTGGTCGTAAGGTTTTTCAATACGATGTACGCTTTTCTTTCGTTATATGGTGTAGAGAAACCGCTGTTTTTTACTTTAAGTGTCACGGTCAAAGGTGTTCCCAATGCTACTGCCTGTGGGAAAGTGCCTGAAGTCAATGAAAAACGGTAGCCCAATTTTTTCTGGATGTCTGTAAAACAACCATCATCTTCAAAACCGCCGATAACGCCTTCATGATAATCTAAGTTGAGGAACGACCAGTGGAATTGGGACATTTCTGCAAGGGCAGTACCACAAGCCGATCTTGGCTCGTTGACTTTACAAGTTTCACCACCCATCGCCAAAAACTTGGTTTCCTGGGCAAGGTATGGATACTCTTGAGCTGCGTTTTCGTAGGTACCGTAATCGGTAGCGCTGGCAAGGAAACAGTCATTGTGGTGCGCCGTTCTGGCGGCGTTAGTTCCGCTAAATCCTTGGGCTGTGGTCAAAGCAGAATTGGTGAACAAATGTTGTTTCATGGCAGGATACCTGATTTGAACCTGTCTGCTGGAAGGTAAAGCTGCCAGGATCGCATTTAGGATGTCGCGTCTGTTGTTGTAATTGGCTGTGGTAAGGTCGGTTTCATTGTAACCCCAACCACCAAATTCTGATTGGCTGGTGTAATACCATTCGCCCCAAGTTCCGATAAATCCGGCTTGCATGACCGCGATTACATCGTAATTGGCTTGCAATACAGGTGTTACCTGTTGGATGTGTGACAGCATTAACGCTTTGGTTGCATCGAGCTGAGCCGCATCCTGGTCACTTCCATACGAAAAACGAAGGATGCATTTGATACCGGCATTTCTCATTTTGTTGAAGTTATTCTGAAGTGTCGTCAGGAATGCTGATGAGACTGGGGAGTTCAAAAAAGCATCCAGACGTACTTCATGATAAATCAACGTAATGTTGTTGTTAAGCCTGTAATTGGTCAGTGTGGTCTGATCCATGTTCGAATTGGAAGAAGTGTGCTTGTAAAAGCCACGTTCTGGATTCGAGATCACTGCAGACGATGTGGTGTACGTCACAGTTGTCGTTTGGGCACTTCCGTAAACACAGAGAAGAACTCCCAATAGCGTAATAAAATTCTTCATAGTAGGTAGGTTAAGATTTTGGTGTGTTTAATTCGATTAATTTACATTTGGGTTTTGTTGCTTTATGGGGATAAACCAACGTTGACAAATTTATATAGATTAAATGCAAATAACATCGACGAAATTGTTAAAATTCCTCATTTAATCGATGAACTACAAAAAACGTTTTGTTTTGTAAGAAATTAAATATAAAAAAATGATCTTTTGTAAGAAATCGTTGTGAAAACATTCAAATAAGTTTTTAACAATAAGATTTTCAATTGTTTATAACTCATACTTTAATAAGAAAAAGCCTCCTAACAAGCACAATTGCTACTAATAGTAATCGCATCAAAACGTCATATTCAGGCAACTACATATTTAATCGACAAACGACATCAGTGTTTTTTGAGGGAAATAGATAGATTCACAGTAACTTAATTTAAAACTATAATTTATATTATGTAAAATAGAATAGTGATGTTCACAATCTGTTTCAGTTGGTCGATATCTATCCACCGCTATTGTTGTAAAGTTGTGCCAAAACCCTTATTTTTACCACTCCTTAAGTCAGCTCCTATGAACGCAATCGCAGAACGCATCGCAGATTTTTTAAAAGAATATTCTCCATTCAACAATCTATCTTACAATGAACTGCTAATTGTATCCAACAACGTACGCGTCATCAATCTCGAAAAAAACAAAATCCTTTTCCAGATCAACGATTTGCTGCACGATAGTTTTTATGTCGTGGCTTCGGGCGTTGTTACTTTGTCTGTGATTTCGGATGCCGAAGAAACGCTTTTAAATAAATGTGTTCCCGGCGATATCTTTGGTTTGCGTCCGTTTTTTGCCAAAAACAATTACCAGATGACCGCCAAAGCGCGTGAAGAAAGCATCATTTACGCCATCCCGATTGCGACGTTCAGACCTTTTGTGGCGCAAAATGCTGAGGTACTCAATTTTCTTTTAGAAAGTTTCGCCCATAACTCCAACAATCCAACAGACCGTGACAATAAGGGTAAATTATTGTCTGATAACGTCGTTTTTTCAGGCCAGCAATCAGAAATGCAATATTTCCAATCACTGTCTTATAATAAGACGCCGCTCAAGGCTTCGCTTTCAAGTTTGGTCAAAGATGTGGCCCAACTCATGACCGATAACCTGCTTGACAGCGTAATCATTACAGAAAATCAATTTCCCATTGGCATCGTGACCGACAGTGACATGCGCTCTAAAATCGCCACCGGTCGTGTCCCCATTACCGCCACTGTCGACAAAATCATGGCGGCGCCCGTGATTACCGTGGCAGAAAACGTTTCACTGGCCGAAGCCCAATTGTCAATACTGCGCTACAACGTAAGCCATTTATGTGTTACCGTTGACGGATCCGACAAATCAGAAATCAGGGGAATCATTTCAGAACACGACCTAATCGTGGCCCAAGCCAGCAATCCCGGTGTATTGATTAAAGAGATCAAACGCGGCCAGAACGGCGCCGACCTCAAACGCGTACGCACCAAGCTTGCAGAACTCATCCAGACTTCTATCGGTAAAAACGTACCGCTTTCGCACATCAATAACGTGGCAAGCGAGATCAATATGGCCATCATCAAACGTTCGGTTGAGCTGTCGATTCTGGAATTGGGCTCTCCTCCTGCTCGTTTTGCATGGCTCGCCATCGGAAGCCAGGGTAGAAAAGAACAATTGCTGCTCACCGATCAGGACAGCATCCTGGTTTTTGAAGATGTCGCTGCCGACAAGTACCGCGACGTAAAGGATTACTTTCTCAAATTGGCCAAGAAAACGGTGGAAACACTAGAGAAAGTGGGATTTGAACCTTGCCCTAACGGACACACCGCCAACAACATCCTGTGGTGTAAATCGATTTCCGACTGGATGAAGCAATACAGCAATTGGATGGCGCAACCCGGCGAAATCAGCAATGAAATCAGCAGTGTTTTCTTTGACTACGAGATTGCTTTTGGCGAACCCAAAATAGAAGAAGCCATTACCGAAACCATTTTCAGGAACGTCAAAAAAAACAAGCTTTTCTTTGACTATTTGGGTAACGATGCGCTCCGTAAACCCGCGCCACTTAGCTTTTTCAAGAAATTCAATGTTGAGGAAGAAGGCCCGAATAAAGACAAATTCGACATCAAGACCCGCGCATTGATGCCACTCATCGATGGCGCACGCCTCATTGTCTTAAGCCACGATATCCGCGGGATCAACAACACCTACCTGCGATTCAAACAACTGGCCATTACAGACCCTAAGCATGCCGAGATTTACCTCAATTGTGCTGAGGCGTTCCAAACCCTGTTCAAGTTCCGCACCATGGAAGGGTTGAAAAATGACAGCAACGGCCAGTTCATCAACCTCGAGGAACTCAGCAAAGCCGACCGCGAAAAGCTTAAGAATGCGCTTGCCCCTATGAAAGACCTCGAAGAATTGATCAAAGATTCGTTTCAACTGACGCAATTTTCATAAATATGTTCGATTGGATAAAAAACATCAATAAAGAATATCCCGAATTCTGGAAAAACTACCTTTCCAAGTTCGACAAAAGAACCTCACGATTTGTGGTGTTAAGCCTTGATACAACCGGCTTAAACCCTGAGAAAGACGTAATCTTGTCATTCGGTGCCGTGGCCGTGGTGAACAACAGCATCATCGTGTATGACGCGTTTGAAGTGTTGCTATTGCAATACAAATTCCTACATGAAAATGACATGTCGAACGAGTTCATTGTGGAGAGCAAACAGCCCAAACTTGGCGAACGCGAAGCACTCGAAGCTTTCCTGGAATATATAGGGAACGCTATCCTGGTGGGCCATCGCATCCATTTCGATGTCGAGATGATCAATGCCGCCTTAGAAAAGATGGAATGTGGACGGCTTAAAAACGAAGCACTCGATATAGAAATCATGCACCGCAAACTACTCGACCTTTCCGACAAGAATTTTTCGGTAGAGGATTTGTGTAAAATCTACAATGTGGAGCGCAACGAACGGTATTCATCTTCAGAAGACGCTTATGCCATCGCGCTTTTATTCCTCAAACTCAAGTCAAGGCTCGGCATCAATTAATTGTGATAATTCTACGGAATTGGCCGTGATGGCTTATTGAAACTGGCTTTTGCGTAGCGTCGGAAATACTATTTAAATAAGGAATACTATTTTTCCTAGTTATCGCATTTTCGTTTTCTAAAGGATAAACTCTTGCGAAATCGTCTGGATTGGTCGTAGCAATCGTATGTACGAAAGCCGTAGTCACCTCAGTTTTGGTGTAATACTGCCCATTTTTACAACTTACTGTGCCGTAGTAAAAGCCCACAGCAATGACCATGGCCGAACATTCAAAATCCAGCGGATTGTACAACCGCAAGTTGGTCTGCCGATTGAAAATTTTGTAAGCGGCCTCTTTCCTACTCCATAACATCCAAACCGTCAACTCGGGATTTTGCGATCCCGCGATTAACTGCTGCTCAAAATCAGTAAAAATTTTGGCGAGGAATCCCGGCCGTTGCCAATTGCTTTGTGCGGCAGCCAGTTCAAGGTCTACGATGTCATTGCCAATCACTTTTCAGCGAGTTTGGTGTCGATGATCTGCAATGCCGCGCTGACGTTGAGCATTTTTTCCATCGACTGGTTGTCAATTTCAATCCCGAAAGCTTCTTCTATATCAAGCACGATGTCAACCAGATTGGCCGAATTGACCCTAAGATCATTGATAAAATCGGTGCTTTCGTTCAGGTTTTCAAACGCTTCCTGGTTGTTGATGTAAGGCTTTACGATTGCTTTGAGTTGGTCTATGGTCGTTACTTTATTCATGGTTATATTTTTTTAAAATCACACATCCGTTTACGTCTCCAAAACCAAAACTGGCCTTGACAAGCGTATTTATTGTTGTTGCTATGCATTGCTGCGGAATTCTCGAAACATCCACAAGTGCTGCTATGTCAGGATGCAGGTCTTCACAGTTGGTGTTTGGGAATATAAAATTACGGTAAACCTGCAAAGTCGACGCCACCAATTCAATACTTCCCGCCGCCGACACGCAATGCCCAGTCATTGATTTCAGCGAATTGATATACGGAAAATCAACTCCGCTCCTGCCCAATGCGGCACACCAATTCCCAATTTCGAGGCCGTCTTTTGAAGTGGCTGTCAAGTGTCCGTTGACCGCATCGATTTCGGACGCCAAAACGCCGGCATTCGTAAGCGCGTCCACAATACATTTTTTAACCGCTGCCGGATTGGGCGCCGTCATTGAACCTTCGCCCCTTTGCCCTCCCGAGTTCACATTGCCACCCAAAACCTCGGCGTAAATCCTTGCATTTCGTGACAAAGCAGATTCAAGCTCTTCGAGTACCAAAGCCCCTGCCCCACTACCCGGCACAAAGCCCGAAGCACTGGCACTCATGGGCCGCGAACCCTTTTCGGGCGAATCATTGTGTTTAAAAGTACATACTTTCATCGCATCAAAACCGCCCCAGATGTAAGGACCGCTGTCGCTGGTACTACCCGATAACATACGTTTGGCTTTCCCCGATTTGATCCTTTCATACGCGAGCAATAGACTTTCGGTACCGGTCGTACACGCAGATGAATTCGTGGTGACTTGGTTGCCCAGCCCCAGTTTTCCGCCAACATAGGCGCTGATGCCGCTTCCCATGGTCTGCGCAACGGCTGTACTTCCCAATCTCCGGGTTTGCAAATCGTCAATTTTATAGATGCTTTCGCGGAATTTATCGATTCCCGATGTACCGGTTCCAAAAATGGTTCCGGAATCCCAATCAGGCTCGTCTGCATCAGACACCGTCAAACCTGCGTCTTTCCAGGCATCCATCGCGGCAATGACACCATATAGAATGCCGGATGCATTGAAATTGCGCAGCTCGAGTTCAGTGAAATATTGCAAGGCGAGCTCGTTTGAAACTTCGGGCGTCCCGGAAATCTGACAGGAGAACTGCAATCGTTCGAGTTCGGGATTGTGTCTGATTCCCGAAATGCCATTTCTTATTGCGTGTTCAAAAGCGTCAAGTCCAACGCCATTTGGCGCCACGATTCCCATTCCGGTGATGACTACCCTTCTATCCATTATTGTTGTTGATTATTCCTGCAATGGTTCCGGTGCAAACCGTTTCCAAACGGCTGTTTTGCATGCTGACCTTGCATTTGAGTTTGCCAAAGCGGAAGTACATTTTCTCTGAAACCACCGTCACTTTCTCGTTAGGGAAAACTGGTTTTAAATATTCTATATCTGTTGAAGTTAAAGATATTACATCGTTTTTAGTCAATGTATCATTCATTAAAAAAATACCCAAACAAACCAAGCCAATCTGCGCCATACATTCGGTTAATATTACACCGGGCGTGATAGGAAAATCGGTAAAATGTCCTTGGTAAAAATCAAGGTTTTCGTCGAACGTGAAAGTGCCCGTTACGCCATTTTCATCCACTTGTAAAAGCTCTTCCACAAAAAGGAAAGGCTTTTTATACGGTAGCTTTGTTATGATTTGTTCGTGCTGCATCAGAATTCGAGTAAAATGCGTTGTGCCGAAAATCCGGGGCCGAAACTCAACATCAGTCCTTTCTCGCCGGGTTTGGGTTGGTTGTCCATGATCCGCTCGAGCACGTAAAGAACAGTAGCGCTAGACATATTGCCGTACAACCGCAGTACTTCTTTGGTATCATCGATATTTTTCCCCATGCCACCAAACAAATCCTCCACCGTCTGGATGATTTTTTTGCCACCCGGATGGAATATCAAATGGTCAATATCTTCAATCGTCAGCCCATTTTTGGCCAGGAACGGATGGATGATATCGGGGAAATGCGACGCAATCGTCTCGGGCACTTCTACATCCAAAACCATCTGCAGGCCCGTATTGACAAGCTTGAAACCCATCATGTGGATGTTGTCGTAAAAGTGATACATCTCGTCGGCCAGGATTTCAGGACCATCATCGTCCTCGTGCGAAGACAGCAACGCACAGGCTGCACCATCGCCAAAAATCGCCGCACTCACGATGTTGGCCATCGAGTAATCGTCGAGTTGAAAAGTCGCCGTAGGACTTTCGACAGCAATTACGGCTGCCCGTTTCCCCGGATTGCTTGCGAGAAAATTACGCGCGTAAATCATACCCGAAATTCCAGCAGCGCAGCCCATCTCGGTAACAGGAAGCCTTACTATATCCTGCCGCAATTGTAGTTTATTGACCAGATACGCATCGAGTGACGGAATCATGATCCCGGTACAACTTACGGTGATGATGTAGTCGAGGTCGGTAGGTTTCCATTGTGCTTTCTCGAGTGCATTTTGCAGCACTTTTTCGCCCAAAAGGATAACCTCACGCGTATAAATGTCGTTTTTCTCCTCAAATGTTGCGCTACTGAACACTTCAACCGGATCCATGATTGAGTAGCGTTTGTCTACTGCGGCACCTTCAAAAATTTTCTTCACCTTGCGGATAAAGCGCTCGTCCTGGCCTTCGAGCCAAACGTCAAGCAGCGGAATCACATCGGCCGTGTTCCTCGAATATTGTGGTAATTGCTTGGCAACCGCCTTTATTTTTACACTCATACTTTAGAGAGGATCCATTGGTAGCGGAACGCCCATTTCCATTGGATGCTATAATTTTTATAGTTTAATTTTTCGGATAATGACACGAGCTCTTTTCGTTTGAAACCGCGCAGTATAGAAATCAATCCGTCATTGCGCGACATGGCATTGAGCCTGAACACAAAGCACAAAGCCTGGAACAACCGGTAAGCCACGCTGCTTCGGTGCAGGTCATTGACAACAACTCCGATGCGTGTATTTTTGTTGAACGTGCGCAACAATTGGTCTATTTCTTCATTTTTAAAATGATGCAAAGTCAAAGTGAATAATGCGATATCGTAAACTGATGCTGCAATCGTTTCAGAAAAGATGTCTTCGCATTGATAGGAAATATTTGGATAATGCGCCGATAATTCTTTCGCGTAACCAATCGTGTAAGCATTCGCGTCCACACCAATCAATTCAAATTGGCGGCCGTTGTTTTTACCCCACTCGGCAATAAGACGCAACATGTCACCATTGCCGCAACCCAAATCTACAATGGTGAGTTTTTGGTGGGCATCGATAGGCGCAATCAAATCCTTTACGCCCTGAAGCGTGAGTTTGTTGCCGCCAAGGAGTTGGTTGATTGTTGCAATCTTGTCTAACGCCACGCGCAAGCCATTCCCATTCATAGAAAAATCGTCCATGATTTCGGGCAAATCGGTTCGGTGTGTGGTATCGATACGCAAAGTCTAGGAGTTTAAAACGAGGGCTTTCCCGTGGGTTTTGTTGATAATTTTGGGTAATAGCGAAGGGAAAACGGTCAGTAACCGCATCAGGTTTTCTGACAACTTGGACTTGCCTAATATTTTAGCCAGAAAACGCCCTACGCTCAGGCGGTTGCTGAAGTTGGAATTCCAGGTTTTGGTGTATTTTTTCTCTAGTGCTGCACGCGATTGGATTTTCCCGGCAAAAAAATCACCCAACAACTCCGAAAGGATTTTGGCGCTGTGGATCGCCATCGCCATGCCGTTGCCGCAAAGCGGATGGATCATGCCCACACTGTCGCCAACCATCAAAACATGGTTTTCTACTGCTTGTTTTTTTTCAAAAGAAATCTGGCTGATGGTGAGCGGTTTCTCGAACAACGGGTTCATATTCTCAAAGATTGGGCGAAGGTTTGGGTTTTTCGAAACCACGGCTTGCTGATAATCTTCTATATTTTTATAATTCTTGAACGTCTTATAATCGGCCAGGTAACACACATTGATCGTATCATTTTCAACTTTCGAAATGCCGCAATAGCCACCCTTGAAATTGTGCAATCCCACCGTATCGTTGGGAAAATCGCCACTGTAATGGGCTTTAACGGCCAACCATGGCGATTGTCGCGAGATGAAATCGCGGTGCAGTTTCTGGTCGAGGTTAGACCGTTTGCCGTAAGCACCAATTACAAAGTCTGCGGTTAGAGTTTGGTTCCCAGTGGCAGTGACCGTAAAAACGTCATTGTTGAAATCAATATTTTCTACCGATTCGTGGATGAAACTACAACCATTCGACAACGCTTTCTGGTGCAGGAATTCGTCGAGCGCGTAACGGCTGATGCCAAATCCGCCCAAAGGCAGGTTGCCCCGAACGATTTTTCCGCTGCTCGTTGAAAAGATGATTTTAGAAATCTGAGTCGGCTTTAATTTAGAAACATCCAAGCCAAGCCATTCCAGGTAAGGCAACACTTCATTCGAGACGTATTCGCCGCACACCTTGTGTTTGGGGAACAGCTGCTTCTCGACCACAGTGACCCGCAATCCAATTTTGGACAGGTGGATTGCCGAAGTCAATCCCGCCAAACCGCCGCCAATAATGATAATTTGCCTGGTTTCCATATCTGGTAAATATAACCAATATATCAAATACGCATTTTCACAATCTTATAAAAATGTTATGGAATTTGACAATTTTAACATAAAAAAAAGCCGCTTTTTCAAGCAGCTTTTTCCTATTGATTGACAATGGTTTATAGTTTTCCGTTTTTAATTTCGTCAACGATTTCGGGATTTAGCAGCGTGGTCGTGTCCCCAAAATTCGAGAAGTCGCCTTCGGCAATCTTGCGTAAAATGCGGCGCATGATTTTACCCGAACGCGTCTTGGGCAAGCCCGAAACGAACTGGATTTTATCGAGTTTGGCAATCGGGCCGATCTGGTCTGAAATAATCTGGTTGATCTCGATACGCAAATTGTCCTGGTTCCTGCCCTCGCCGGTTTCCTTAAGGATGACATATCCGTAGAGCGCATTACCTTTGATATCGTGTGGAAAACCTACAATCGCGCTTTCTGCCACTGCCGGGTGCTCGTTGATCGCGTCTTCAATTGGTGCGGTGCCCAGGTTGTGCCCCGATACAATCACCACATCGTCTACACGGCCGGTAATCCGATAATACCCAACTTCATCGCGCAAAGCGCCGTCGCCTGTAAAATATTTGCCGGGAAACGTAGAGAAATACGTGTCTTTGTAACGTTGGTGGTCGCCCCAAATGGTACGCGCAATCGCTGGCCATGGGAATTTGATACAGAGGCTACCGGTGACCTGGTTGCCTTCGATCTCATTGCGTTTTTCATCCATTAATACGGGTTGGATTCCAGGCAACGGCAATGAAGCGTAGGTGGGTTTTGTTGGAGTTACGAATGGAATCGGAGAAATCATGATGCCGCCCGTTTCGGTCTGCCACCACGTATCCACAAGCGGACAGCGCTTCCCTCCTACGTGGTCGTTGTACCAATGCCAGGCTTCCTCGTTGATGGGTTCGCCCACCGACCCAATGACCTTGAGCGAACTTAACGGAAATCGTTGAACATAATCGATACTTTCCTTCGCCAGCGAACGGATGGCTGTGGGTGCCGTATAAAATTGCGTCACTTTGTGCTTTTCTATGACTTCCCAAAATCGACTGAAATCGGGATACGACGGGACGCCTTCAAAAATAACCGTGGTCGCGCCATTCAACAGCGGCCCGTACAATATATAGGAATGTCCGGTGATCCAGCCAATGTCGGCGGTACACCAGAAAATATCGTTCTCCTCATAATTGAATACGTTTTTGAACGTGTAGGCCGTGTACACCATATAACCTGCCGTGGTATGCACCATGCCTTTGGGTTTTCCAGTAGAACCAGACGTGTACAGGATAAACAACGGATCCTCGGCATCCATGATTTCGGCTACATTGTTATCTGAGGCGGCATCGAGCAACGGTTGCATCCACTGGTCGCGGCCTTCCTTCATATTGACATTGGTGTTCGTGCGTTTTACTACGAGCACATTGGTAACACACGGACATTTCTCCAAAGCCTCATCGACAATTCCTTTGAGGTCAATCGATTTGTTACCGCGGAAACCACCGTCTGACGTAATGACCATCTTACACTCGCTGTCATTAATCCGGCTTGCCACAGCTGAAGCCGAGAAGCCCGCAAACACCACCGAATGGATTGCGCCGATTCTCGCACACGCCAACACCGCAACCGCCAATTCAGGAATCATGGGCAGATAGATGCAGACGCGGTCACCTTTTTTGATGCCTTGCTCGCGCAGTACGTTGGCCATTTTAGAAACCCGTTCGTGCAGTTCAGTGTAAGTGATGTGCTGCGCTTCCTCTTTGGGATCGTTGGGTTCAAAGATAATCGCGGTTTTGTTGCCGCGCCTGGCCAAATGCCTATCGATGCAATTCTTGACGATATTCACCTTGGCGTCGGTAAACCATTTGATTTCGGCCTCGGCCATGTTGAACTCTACCACCTTATCCCAATGCTGGTACCAGGTGAAGTTCTCCTCTGCTATCTTTCCCCAGAATTTACGGGGTTCGCGAATCGATTTGTTGTAATGCTTGAAATACTGCTCGAGGTTGTTTATTTTGTAATAACTCATGGTATTTAAAAATTTGTTTGGTTCTTAATTGCTATTGTAAATGCCGATATTTTCCTTGGATAAAACGGCGGTAATTTCTTCGACAATCGCCTCGTCGTCTATCGTTGACGGAATTTGAAATTGCTCGCCGTCGGCAATGCTTCGCAACAGTTTGCGAAGGATTTTACCCGAACGCGTCTTGGGCAACCGCTGCACAATGACCACATTTTTGAGCGCGGCAACCGCACCAATCTGCTGGCGTACCAGTTTCACGATTTCCTGCTCCAACTGAAAATGCTCGATTTCGCCACCCGATTTGGTCACAACGAGCGCGAGCGGAATCTGCCCTTTAAGCGCGTCGTTAATGCCAATCACGGCACATTCGGCCACTGCGGGATGTGAGGCGACGATTTCCTCCATCTCTGCCGTCGACAGTCGATGCCCGGCGACGTTGATGACATCGTCTACCCTTCCGGTGATGTAAATGTATTGGTCTGTGTCTTTGTATCCGCCGTCGCCCGAGAAATAATAACCCGGGAATTTATTGAGGTAGCCCGCCTTGAAACGGTGGTTGTCGTTCCATAAATCAAGCAAAGTTCCTGGCGGCAATGGCAATTTGATGACGACGTAACCTTCTTCGTTCGGGCCCAATTCTGTCCCGTTCTCACCAAAAATCCGAATGTCATAACCGCATACCGCCTTCCCTACCGAACCCGGTTTGACCAAGGGTTTTTCAATACCCACCATATTGGCGATCATGGGCCAACCCGATTCGGTCTGCCACCAGTGGTCAATCGCTGGCACCGGAATGTGTTTTCCGTACCATTCGAGTGTGGCCACATCGCAGCGTTCGCCGGCAAGGAATTGCGTCTGCAGCGAACTCAGGTCGTATTGCTTGATGAAATCACCATTGGGATCTTCCTTCTTGATGGCGCGAATCGCTGTTGGCGCGGTAAACATGGCGTTGACCTTGTGTTCGGCGATTACCCTCCAAAACGTGGAGGCATCGGGTGTGCGGATTGGTTTGCCTTCAAAAATAACAGTGGTGTTGCGGTTGATCAGTGGCCCATAGACGATGAAACTGTGCCCAACGACCCAACCCACATCGGATGCCGCCCAAAAAATAGCGTCTTCCTTTACATTGTAAATCTTCTGCATCGAGAATTTCAAGGCGGTAACATAACCGCCCGTATCGCGCACGATTCCTTTGGGTTTGCCTGTTGTTCCTGAAGTGTATAAAACATACAAGGGATGCATTGAATTGACTGGTACACAAGGCGTTTCCTCCGAACCGTAAACCAGCGCATCATAATCGACATCGTATTTTTTGAACGGAACGCGCGCGCCTAATTTTCTGTTGAACACAATTACTTTTTTAGGTTTGTGCTGGGCGAGTTCGATGGCTTCATCCACCAAGGGTTTGTAAGCAATGAGCCGGTCGATTTCGATGCCCGATGACGCGGTAATGATCGCTCTTGGTTTGCAATCGTCGATGCGGATGGCGAGTTCGTGTGGGGCAAATCCGCCGAAAACTACCGAGTGCGTCACGCCAATTCTCGCACAAGCAAGCATTGCAAACGCCGCCTGCGGAATCATGGGCATGTAAATGATGGCCGTATCGCCTTGCTTGAGCCCGAGTGCGAGCATACCGCCAGCTAAACGCGCAACCTCCGACTTGACTTCGGAAAACGTGTATTTCTTAACGGTCTGGGTCACCGGCGAATCGTAAATAATCGAAACCTGGTCGCCGTGTCCGTCCTGGATGTGCTTGTCTAAAGCGAGGTAACAGGCATTGAGCGTACCATCCTTAAACCAAACCGGGTAACCATTTTCGGCATAAGATAAAATGGTGTCGGGCTTGCTGTACCATTGTATGGCTTCGGCTTGTTCGCGCCAGAAATCTTTGGGATTACTGATGCTTTTTGTATAAATATCCTGGTAATTCATTTGATTTGTTTTTGGTCGTTACTCTAATAGTTGGTTGACCTGCTCTACCAATTTCTTTACAGAGAATGGCTTGGTCATATAGGCGTTTGCGCCAAGGCTCATGCCTTTTTCTATATCGCTTTCCTTGTTTTTCGCGGATAGGAAAATGATTTTGCAATCGGCCAGGCGCGCGTCTTTTTTGATGAATTCTATGGTGGCATAACCGTCTACGTTGGGCATCATGATATCCAGGACAATCAGGTTTGGGATTTCTGTTTCGAGGATTTCTAACGCTTCTTTTCCGTCACGCGCAATAAACACCTCAAAATTATTTTTCCTGAATGTATACTCTAAAGACATGATGATATTGGGTTCATCGTCAACGATTAAAATCTTTTTCATGTTTATATATTAATGGAAATTGGTAAGGTAAAGGTAAAAATTACGCCGCCAGTTTCGGGATTTGATGCCCAGATTTTTCCATGGTGCATTTCAACAATCTGTCTGGAAATGGCCAATCCCAAACCACTGCCGATAGGCTTGCGTACGTTTTGGTTTTGCGACTGATAGAATTTGTCAAAGATCGAATCAAGTTCTTCTGGATTTACAGGCTTGCCGTTGTTGAAGACTTCTACTTTGACCGAATGTTCACCCTTTTCGGTGGTGATGACAATGATTCCGTTTTCAGGATCGCAAAATTTAATCGCATTAGATACGAGGTTGGTCACCACCTGAATGATGCGCTCCTCGTCATATAGCACCGGCATTTCAAGCGGCGCCATTTTAAAATCCAATGCGATATTCTTGTTAGAAATTAATTGGTGCAGCGGGTCAATCGCCTTACGGATGGTTTTAGAAATATCACCTTCGCTTGGGTAGATTTTCTGCTTCCCGGTCTCGAACTTCTCAAGGTCAAGGATTTTGTCGATCAGTCGGTTCAGGCGGTCGGATTCTGAAATGATATTCTGAAGGAACTGCTTGCGCAAAGTGTCTGGGATTTCATCGTCATCGTGCAGGATTTCGCTGGCCGCACGGATGGCGGTGATGGGTGTCCGCAACTCGTGGGTGACTGTATCGAGGAACTCGTCTTTCTGTTTGTCTTTAGTCATCAGCGACTCGTTGGCTTTCTTGAGCTGTGCGGAGATTTCCTTGAGTTCGCGCGAAGTTTCGATGAGTTTTTTGTTGACGATTATGTTCTCTTTGGATTCCTCTAAAATGCGCAGCACTTCGGGCAAACTGATTTTGTCTTCCTTGGTCACGCCTTCGATGAGGATTTTGGCCGAAGCCGTCCCAATATGCCCTGTGAGTAAATCCTCTGCAAACTTAATCAATCGCGCATCGGCCATGGTGTTGTCTTTGTCGATATTGTATTTGGTATTGAAAATTCGCAAAGCTCTTTTGGTACGTTCTTCGCCCAAAAATCGGGTGAGTACTTTCTCTATGTCCTTTACATAGGCGGTTCCTTTCCAGACAAAGGCATCCTCGTGATTGTTGATGTAGCGGTCGATATCCACATACATCTCGGCATAATTCCGCTCACGATAATCGCCTTTGAAACTAACCGACACAAGCAGGTAAGCCATAAAGTTGAAGAACAGGCTCCAAAATAACGAATGCGGAATGGGCTCGAGGTAATCCAAGCCGAACAATTGAAAAGGCTTGAGCAACTTTATGCCAAATAAGCCATCCATAAATGGGCTTGCCGAATTTCCCTGGTTCAGGAAAAATGGCAAAATCAAGGTATAAGTGGTTATTGCCATACCTGCAATCATTCCCCAAATTGCACCTTGCACCGAACCGCGTTTCCAGAACAATGCCCCAAAAAACGCTGGCCCAAGCTGCGCAATAATTACAAAAGAAATCATCCCTACCGACACCAAAGAGAAATCGATTAGGAAATAACGGTAAAAAATATAAGCGAGGATGATGAGCAAAAAAATCCCCAGTCGGCGGATATTGACGATGCGGATGGTGTTGTCTTCCTTGTTTTTCGTTTTTAAAGCATCGAGATAACCGTAAGGAATCAACAGATTGTTGCTCAGCATGGTGGACAAAGTAATCGAAGACACAATAATCATTGAAATTGCCGCCGAAAAGCCACCAATAAAAACCAATACGGTCATGAGGTTGTTGTTGAACAATTGCGGAATCAACAGCGAAAACATATCTGGATTGAATCCTTGTTTGTCAAACAGGATGTTACCGCCCCACGCAATTGGATAGACGAAGATATTGAACAGCAGCAAATACAACGGGAAAATCCAAATCGCTTTGCGCACATGCTTCTCGGTGTGGTTTTCTACGACCGTCATGTGAAATTGCCGCGGCAGTAGAAAGATGGCAAATAACGATAGGACGCAGAACATGAACCAATTCATTCCGCCTTCAAGTCCACGGATGGTATTCTTTTCCCGGAATCCTTCGAGTACCGATGCTTTCATATAGATATCATGAAATCCATCAAACACAAAATAAGTCACATAAATCCCGAGTGTCAAAAACAGCAGCAGTTTGATGACCGACTCCATGGCAATAGCCGTTACGATTCCTTTGCGTTTCTCGGAAGCATCGCCATAACGTGTTCCGTAAAACGAAGCAAAAAGCGCCAGGATAAAAGCCACATAAGTGGAGGTGTCGTTCAAGACATTACTGGAGTTTTCAGACTGGGTGACCACGTGGAAAGTCTCAGAAATCGCTTTGAGCTGTAAACCCACGTACGGCAAAATGGCAATGATGCAAATCAAGGTAACTATCGCCCCGAGAATCCGGCTGTTGCCGTAACGCAACGAAATAAAATCGGCAATACTCGAGATTTTATTGACCCTTGAAATGCGAATGATTTTCTTGAGCACGATGATCCAAACCGGAAAAATAAGTACGGGTCCCAAGTAAATCGGAATGTAATTAAGCCCCGATTTTGCTGCCACGCCGATGCTTCCGTAATACGTCCAGGCCGTACAATAAACCGCGAGCGAAAACGAATACACATAGGCATTGTTGGTCCATTTGGAGTTCTTTTTCTTTTCGGCCCATTGCGCCACAAAGAACTGGAAGCCCAGGTAGCTTATAAGAATCGCTATGAGACCCAGGTTACTCATTGTACTTTGTTATGATGATAAACGAAACGACGGCCGACGTAAGCCAAATAGAAAATACATAAAAAAGGATCACCGGAAAACCCAAAAATTCCTCTGCCGAATTGAACAACAGCAACAACGGTAAGTTGAAGGCCATCAGCAAAATCAGGCTCACGAGGATTAATTTCTGTAAGTGTCGCTTTTTCATGGTAATAAAAACAGTCCCTGGACGTGAAATCCAGAGACTGTGGTGTTTATTTAATGGTGGTGTTTGGGTTTGTCATATTCGCCCATGAGCGCATAATAACCAAAGGTCCCGAGGCCCAAAACGATGAGCGGTGTCAATACAAAAAGGATGATGATACCAAATACAAGGTCGTCTTGTTTGCCCGAAAGGAATTTAGGCAAGCCGAATTCGAAGATGCAAAAATAGGCGGCAGCGACTGCGAGTCCGAGCCAGACCATTCCTAAAGCTCTTTTTAACTGGTTCATAAGGATGGTTTTAGATGTGAATATTTTTCTTGTTATTTGAAATGTAGATCATTCCGATGACGAAACAGACTGCGGCAATGACAATCGGATACCACAACCCTTCGAGGTAGAATTCTGGGTCGCCCGCATCTTTGGCATGGGTCACGAAATAGGTTGAAATCGCGGGAAGCAATCCGCCGAAGATTCCGTTCCCAACGTGATAAGGCAATGACATCGACGTATAACGGATTTTGGCCGGGAACATCTCCACAAGGAAAGCCGCAATCGGGCCATACACCATCGTCACGAAAATCACCTGGATGAAAATCAAAAAGATGAGCATCCATCGGTCTGAATTGTTGATGGTGATCGTCGTTTTGGTTTCGACTTTGGGCTTGCCGTCTACTACTATCGCTTTTCCGTTTTCTAGTGAAACAGTTTTGACTTCGAGAAAGGTCGTGCCGTCGGTGTATTCCTTGTGCGTGGTGTAGACAGAATCCATCGTTTGTTTTTTGTTCTCCTTGAGTTCGGCGAGCAAAGTCATTTTTTCGGTAAGTTCAGTCTTGCCTTTTACATCGGTGGTCTCATACATTTGTTTGTAAATCGGCCTGTAAAGCAATATCGCCAATAGCATTCCTCCCATCATGATGAATTTTCGGCCCACCTTGTCGCTTAACCAACCGAACAATATGAAGAACGGTGTCCCGATAATCAACGCAATACCCAATAAAGTATCGACTTGGGAGGAATCTATAGACATTACAGTTTTCATGAAATTCATCGCGTAGAATTGCCCGGTATACCAAACCACACCTTGTCCCATCGTCGCGCCAAATAAAGCGAGCAAAACAAATTTGAGGTTGTAACGGTTCCCGAAACTTTCCTTAAGCGGATTGGTGCTGGTTTTTCCTTCGGATTTCGCTTTGGCAAATACCGGAGATTCCGACATGTTCTTGCGGATCAGGTACGAAACGCCCACCATGACAATAGAAACCCAAAACGGCACACGCCATCCCCAAGCATCGAATTCCTCCGCGCTGAGCAGATTTTTGGTGGCCAGGATGACCATGAGTGATATAAACAAACCGACCGTTGCGGTGGTTTGAATCCATGAAGTCCAATAGCCGCGCTGTCCTACCGGAGCGTGTTCGGCTACATAAGTGGCTGCGCCGCCGTATTCTCCACCGAGTGCGAGTCCTTGAAGTAAACGTAAGACCAGCACGAGCAATGGCGCCATAAATCCGATGGTTTCATAACTCGGGATACAACCGATGAGAAACGTCGCGCCGCCCATCAATAATAAAGTCACCATGAACGTGTATTTGCGTCCGATGAGATCGCCGAGTCTCCCAAAGAAAAGCGCACCGAAAGGGCGTACCACAAAACCTGCGGCAAAAGTCGCCAGTGTAGAAAGAAAGGCAGCGGTCGGGTTATCCGAAGGGAAAAACTTGGTAGAAATCACCACGGCAAGGCTCCCGAAAATATAGAAATCATACCATTCAATCATGGTACCCATCGAGGAAGCCGAAATTACTTTCCAAATTCCTTTTGTAGATCTGTTAGTCATATAATTGGTTTTAAGTTTGGTTTAAAGGTAAATCTGCAATTGTACAATAAATTCCCCCCTGCTTCCATCAATCGTGTTTTTGGCCGAGTATACCGGACGACTTGAATATTGGGTCGTAATTTTGGCATGGTGTCCGTCGAGGAAAAAATTCGCACCCGCGTCAAACTGCGTACTCGATTTATCCAGGGCTTCAAAATTCTTATAGGTCACAGCCCCAAAAGGCTGGACTCTTACAAGAGGTTTCTCGGCCTTGCATGGCAAAAGAAAACCGGCCTGGGTGTACCAAATGGTTCCCGTTCCAATCGCCGCCTGGGTATTTCCTGCGCCTGCCAATGCCTTGGTTCCGGTAAAAGCCGGATCGGCAACGCCCACATTCATGATTCCAATATTACGCAAATAATTTGGTCCGAAGTCATAATTGTAATAGACACTGTAAGCGGTTATGGCCATTTTCTTTTCCTTTTTCCCTATCGGAAGATCCACGAATGCATCGGCGGCGAAAAGCTGGATGTCGTGTTTCTCTATTTTTGAATTCACCGAAGTGCGTGTGCCATCTTGTGCGTTGTAGAATCCTGCGCCGATGTTAAATATGCGTTTCGTCCCGAGATAGCTGCCCACTTTGTAAGGAAGCAGGTTGGATTCGGTATCGAGGAATTGGTATTCAAAATAACCTGCCTTAGACCATTCGGTATTGCCTGAGTTGTCTACGGCAACCGCTTTGGCTGGGTCGGTTACATCTACCGGAGGCGTGTTGGTCGAGAAAGGTTTGTTGGCGCTTACGCGGTACTCAAACTTGCCGTATTTTCCTTTGGCGAACAATCCCATCTGGCGACCAAACTCGTCGGAGTTGTCAATGAGTGGCCAGTTGAAAATGGGTTCGTCTACCATGAGCATATTTAAGGTCGATGACATCGTGGCGCGTGACAAGCCCATGTAATAATGCAATCCGCCACCGAGCGAAAGGCTGAATTTTTTGTCTTTCTCGGGCAATACGAGTGCGTATTCATTCCAGGCATCGTGAAAAAACATCCCGGGTTTCTTGCCTACACCATAACCACCGGTTCCCGTGCTTCCGCTTGCGCCGCCACCGGTAAAACTTTGGTTGTTGATCCCGAAATGCGTGACGATCATGTAGCGTTTGGATATTTGTGCGTAAATCAAAAAGCGCAACCGGCGGTTCCCGATGTCGGTACTTTTGGTTGCGGGTTCGTCGGCAATCATGGTTCCGGGATTCATTTGGCTCGAGCGGAGCCAGATTTGGTTCCAGGCAATAAAGCGCATGTACTTGCTTCCATCTTCATTGAGGTTGAATTTCATCCCGCTGCCGTAATCGGTAGAACCCTGGCTAAAGCCCGACACCCAAATCATCGACAGTAAGGCGGCTGTAATAATTCTTTTCATAATAAATAAAAATTAGGTTTGTTTGGTTAGATAACTGCAGCCAAATTCAATTTTTATGTAGAAGAAAAAAATTATGGTATATTTTTTTGTAAAATAGTATAGTTATTGTTTAAAGCGCTCCCATTTTATCAGCATAAACTTGTCGCCGAGTTCGGTAATAATCATGCCGGCACCTGATAATAGTTCCTTGTTTTTGATGTATTCTATGAGTTCTAAATGGTTAAAAATCTTGTAAGTAGGATGGTAATCGCCGTGTGACGGTTTTTTTATCTTGTACTCTTTGACCCAGTTGCTTACCGTGACGTGCGAAACCCCGATAATACGCTCGATTTCACGATAACTCAAACCTTCCAGATACAACTGCAACGCTTTGGTAACATAGTAATCATCGATCTTTTTACCGAGCTTATTCACCGTAAAGTAATAGTTGCATTTTTTGCACAAATACCTTTGTCTATCTTTGATTACGCCGCTTTTGACCACCTTTTGGTTTTGGCATTTCGGACAGGCTAAAACATCCATATATATAAATTTTGCATAAATATACTTATTTTGCACTATTTTCTTCAGACGATTGTACAATAATTTTTCGCTTTTTTTATGAGGTCTTTATTTTATTAGGGTTTTTATTCCGATATCGATTTTTATTGTAAAAATTACTGGCTTTGGCATCCCAATCCGTTTTTAGCAGTAACACGGGTTTTTTAACCTCCAAAAATTGAAAGTTTACTGATAATTTTACGTTATTTGTAACAACAAACTTTAAAACTTGCAATGGAATTCAATCCACAGGAAATAGACCCTAAAGCCATATACAAACTGCTCACCGGGATTATTATCCCAAGGCCGATTGGCTGGGTATCGAGCATCAGCGCAGACGGCATCCCAAACCTCGCCCCTTTTTCTTTTTTCAATGCCGTTGGCGACGACCCACCGCATGTAATGTTTTCGGCCTCAGCCCACGGGAAAGCCAACAAGGACACACTCAACAACGTACTGACCACCAAACAATTTGTGGTCAATATGGTCACCGAGGAACTCACCGAGCGCATGAACCTCACCGCGCATCCACTACCCACACACGAAAGTGAGTTTGAGTTTGCGGGTGTTACGCCGATTGCATCAGTTAAAGTAAAGCCGCCGCGCGTCCTGGAAAGCCCCATTACTATGGAATGCGAGCTCGTGCACCATTACACGCTCGAGGACAATAAATTCGGCGGGTCAACGATTCTCGTCGGTCGGATTGTAATGTTCCATGTCAATGATGAATTGCTGTTGGAAGATTACAAGATCAACCTTGACCTGTACCAACCGGTTTCACGCCTTGCGGGCCACCATTATTCTAAATTAGGAGAATTGTTCTCCATCAAAAGAGTTTAAACCTGCCGCAACTGCGGCTTAGCGATACATTATGAAAATAACAGTAATTGGCGGCGGACCTGGCGGATTGTATAGCGCGATCCTGATCAAAAAAGCCATTCCCGACGCCCAAATCGACGTGTACGAACGCAACAAACCCGACGACAGTTTTGGGTTTGGTGTTGTCTTTTCGGATGAAACCCTGAGTGAATTCTTAATGCGCGATCCCAAGTCGTATGATTTGATCCGTAGCCGTTTTGCCTATTGGGACAACCTCGACGTGGCGCGCGATGGAGAAGTGGTCCGGATTACCGGCAACGGATTTTGCGGTTGCTCTCGCAAGACTTTATTACAATTGCTGCAACAGCGCTGTACCGAAGAAGGTGTAAAATTGCATTTTGAACATCCTGTAGAAGACGTTTCCCAGTTCAAGGATTCAGACTATATCATTGCCTGCGACGGGATCAACAGCGGTATTCGCGAGCAATTCCAGAAGGCTTTCGGGACTAAAATCGAACTCAAGAAAAATAAATTTGTCTGGCTCGGTTCGACCAAACCACTCGATGCCTTTACCTATTTTTTCAGGACTACCGTCTACGGAACTTTCGTTGCGCACACCTACCAATATGAGGAAGGCATGAGCACCTGGATTTTTGAATGTACCGAAAACACCTGGCAAAATGCCGAATTTGAAACCGCCGATGAAAACGATACGATCCAAAAACTATCGGCTATTTTTGCCGAGGAACTCGACGGACACGAACTCATTTCAAACAAATCGCATTGGCGCCAGTTTCCTGCAATCACCAACGACAAATGGAGCAAGGACAATATCGTATTGCTGGGCGATGCAAAAGCCACGGCTCACTACTCTATCGGTTCAGGGACCAAACTCGCCATGGAATGTGCCATTGCGCTGGCCGACTCAATTATCGAATTCGGGACCAACCGCAAAAAGGCGTTCGCCCAATATGAAAAATTGCGGCGCAACCGAGTAGAAATGATACAGCACGCCGCCAATGTTTCGCTCCAATGGTTTGAGGACATGGACCGCCACATCCAACACGATTTCATGCAGTTTGCCTTTGGGGTGATGACGCGCTCCAAAAAAGTAACTTTCGAGAACCTTGCGTTGCGCGACCCATCTTTCACCGAAAAGGTATTGACAGAATTCAATTGCAGCATCGGGAATTTCCAGGTCAAGACACCTGCGGCATTCACGCCTTTCACCTTGCGCGACATGCAACTCAGAAACCGCATCGTGATGTCGCCCATGGGCCAATATGCCGCCGAAAGCGGCTTGGTATCCGACTGGCACCTGGTACACTACGGCGCGCGCGCAACAGGCGGCGTGGGACTGATTATTGCCGAAATGACCGCTGTGTCTAAAAAAGGCCGTATCACTTTAGGTTGTCCCGGCATTTGGTCTGAAAAACAAACGGTTGAGTGGAAACGAATTGTAGATTACATCCACAGAAATAGCAAATCCAAGATTGGCATACAACTCGGCCATTCGGGCAGGAAAGGCTCGATCAACGTACCTTCGGTGGGCGCCAATATTCCGCTTGCGAAAAGCTGGGAATTGATTTCGGCTTCTGCCATCCCATTTACCGAAACCTCGGCCACGCCCAAGGAAATGACCGTAACCGACATGGAAAAGGTCATCGCCGAATTTGTCAACGCCACCATCAACGCCGACGAAGCCGGATTCGACATGATTGAATTGCAGGCACACCATGGCTTTTTGCTCGCCTCATTCTTATCCCCTTTAACCAATATCCGCAAGGACGAATTTGGCGGCAGCATCCAAAACAGAATCAAATTTCCGTTACAAGTTTTCCAGGCCATGCGTGAAGTTTTTACAGAAAACAAACCCATGTCGGTGCGCGTTTCTGCTTCGGATTGGGCCAAGAACGGGATTACCGAAGAGGAAATCGTTTTTGTTTGCGAAGCGTTCAAAGCTGCAGGTGCCGATATCATCAACGTTTCTACGGGAAATACCGTTGCAGACCAGCAACCGCAAATCGGTCGGATGTGGCAGACGCCGTTTTCTGACCTGATCCGCAACAGCGCTCATATTCCTACCATTACAACGGGCTACATCCAGGACATTGACCAAATCAATACGATTCTTTTGAACGGTCGTGCCGATTTGGTGGCATTGGGAAGGCCATTGTTGCTCGACCCGAACTTTGTACGCCATGCGCAGGCTTACGAGCAATACAAACCCTCCGATATTCCAAATCAATACACGGCAGGAACTTCACACCTTTATCCACTACACGCTGCACAAAGGACTGCCGTCGAAAACATGAAAAAAGCACTCAAACCCGAAAGCCACAAGAAATGAGATTGAAGCAGTACCTGATATTGATTTTGATTCCGCTGGCGATGCATTCCCAAAATGAGCATACCATAGACAGCGGCGATTCGAAATTGCATTTCAGGACTTTCGGCTCTGGCAAACCATTACTCATCATCAACGGCGGGCCAGGTATGAACAGCGAAGGCTTTTCGGGGATTGCAGCCGAATTGTCAAAATTGGGTTACCAAACCATCACCTATGACCAACGCGGCACCGGACAATCGACCTTGCCAAAGACCGATGAAACGAGTATCACCATGGATTTAATGGCCTCCGACATAGAAAACCTCCGCAAACACCTCAAGATTGAAAAATGGAGTTTGCTCGGGCATTCATTTGGCGGAATTATGGCAGCCTATTATGCCTCGAAGTATCCGGGCGCTATTGACAAAATCATCTTTTCGTCTTCGGGCGGAATCGATATGGATTTTACCACTTATGTTGGAAACACTGTTAGAGCCAGCCTTACCAAAACCGAGCGCGACAGTCTCGATTATTACCAATCCAAACGCGAGAACGGCGACCTTTCAATCGAAACCCTCAAAAACCGCGCGCGTTTTCTGGCGAATGCGTACGTGTATGACAAAAGCAAAGCACCTACCATTGCAGCGCGGCTGATTCAGATCAACTTCGATGTGAATAGATTGGTAATTAACAACCTACACAGAATCGACTATGACTGCGCAAAAAGTTTCAGCCGTTTCAAGCAACCCGTTTTGGTCTTGCAAGGCAGAAACGACATCATCAAAATCAGGACAGCCGAGGCCATTGCCAACGCTTTTCCCAATTCAAAGCTGGTGCTGATAGACCATTGCGCCCATTATGGTTGGCTCGACGCACCACAAGTTTACTTAGACACCGTCAAAAGCTTTTTAAACAGTTAAGATGAGAGATTACCAGGACCATTTTGCCCATGACAGTTTGCCGGATATTAGCCTGCAACCCGACTATATTTTCGACTTGCCGCAGTTCTGGCAGCCCGAAATGCTCAATTGTGTAGAGCGCCTGCTCGACGACCATATCGAAAATGGGCACGGCGACGCCATTTGTTTACGCACGTTCGAAAGAAACTGGAGCTACCGCGACTTGTATGAAAAAGCCAACCAGATTGCGCAGGTGCTCGTTGACGATTTGGGATTGCAATCGGGTAACCGCGTGCTGATCCGCTCGGCCAACAACCCAATGATGGTGGCTTGCTGGTTCGGAATTTTAAAAGCCGGAGGCATTGTGGTGGCTACGATGCCGTTGTTGCGCGCCAAGGAATTGACTACCATTATTGAATGTGCCGAAATCTCGCATGTGCTGTGTGACGTACACCTCGAGTCAGAGATAGACCTGGTGCAATCGCCTTTCCTTAAACACATCTGCAAATATGATGGCACCGGAAACAGCATTTCTGAACTCGAAAACCTGATGTTATCCAAAGCCAAAACCTTTACGAATTTTCATTCCAAGGCAGACAGCGTGGCGCTAATCGGCTTTACGTCGGGCACTACCGGACTTCCAAAAATGACCGCGCATTACCACAAAGACATCCTTAATATTTGCGAAGCGTTCCCGCAATATGCGCTGCAACCTACTCCAGATGATATTTTCACGGGAAGTCCACCTATTGGGTTTACGTTTGGCCTTGGCGGATTGGTTTTGTTCCCCATGTATTTCGGCGCTTCGACCTTTTTAATCGACAAACCAAGCCCCGATTTGTTGCTCGAGGCAATCCAAAACCATAAAATAACCGTTTGTTTCACGGCTCCTACAGCCTGGAGAATCATCACCACCAAAGTGAGCGATTACAACATCTCGAGCCTGCGCAAATGCGTGTCGGCCGGCGAAACCTTACCATTAAAAGTTTGGCAGGATTGGTATGACGCGACCGGACTTAAAATTATCGATGGCATCGGCGCTACCGAAATGCTACACATCTTTATTTCATCCAACGAAGGAAATATGAGACCGGGTGCAACGGGTTTGCCGGTAACCGGTTACGAAGCCAAAATTATAGACACGAACGGGAACGAACTTCCTAGTAATGAACCCGGAAGATTGGCCGTACGCGGCATCACGGGTTGCAAATACCTCAATCGCCCCGAAAAGCAAATGGAGTATGTCGAGAACGGATGGAATATTACCGGTGATATCTACAAAAAGGATGAAGATGGCTATTTCTGGTTTATTGCACGCGGAGACGATATGATTATTTCGTCGGGTTACAACATTGCCGCGATTGAAGTGGAAAGTGTGCTTTTGACCCACGACGATATCTTGGAATGTGCCGTCGTCGGTTTGCCCGATGAAGAGCGCGGGATGCTCGTTTGCGCACACGTAGTCCTCAAGGAGAAAAGTAAAGCATCAGATGAGTTTTCTAAAGCCATACAACAGTGGTTCAAGGAAGTAGCTGCACCGTATAAATATCCGAGAATGATTTACTTTACAGAACAATTGCCAAAAACAGAGACGGGAAAAATACAAAGATTTAAGCTCAAATAAATGAACCAGACATTTACCAAAAACGAAAAAATCCGCTTCAAACATGTCGATTTCGCCGGAATCGTCTTCTACCCGCGTTTTCTTGAAATGCTCAACGACCTTGTAGAAGATTGGTTTGAGGAAGCGCTAGACCGCCCGTTTTCAAAGATACATGAGACCAATGGCATTCCTACGGTAGATTTAAAAGTGCAGTTTAAAAAAGCAGCACGGATTGGCGATGTGCTTGAAAAATCGCTTTGGGTTATTAAACTCGGCGGTTCGTCGGTTACCTTTGCTTTTCGTTTTACGCATGCCGACGGCGCCACCTGCCTTGAAGGAGAAGCAACTTTGGTCAATGTGGCACTCGACAAAGGCGGAAAAGGCATCAAATCCGAAGCTTTTTCAGACGACACCCGATATAGAATCGAGAAATACTACAAACCTAATTAGTTAAGTCGTCACTTACATTAATCATTCAATATTCCCAAAATGGAGTTCCCAAAATTCAAAGCCGCCACCGTACAAACTTCACCCGTTTTCCTCAACGTAGAAAAAACGGTAGACAAAGCCATTTCGTTTATTGTCGAAGCGAGTAAAAACGGCGCGCAACTCATCGCCTTTCCCGAAGTGTTTGTAGCCGGTTACCCCTACTGGAACTGGATCATGACACCGGTTCAAGGCAGCAAATGGTATGAGCAACTGTACAAGAATTCGGTAGCGGTTTCTGACCCGGCAATTACCCGAATTTGCGAGGCGGCGAAAACCAACAACATCACGGTGGTCATTGGTATCAACGAGCGTGGCGACAGTTACGGCGAAATTTACAACACCAACCTCATTATTGACAACCACGGGAAACTGATTGGCAAGCACCGCAAACTCGTGCCAACTTGGGCTGAAAAGCTGACCTGGACTTCGGGCGACGGTTCTTCGCTTAAGGTCTATAAGACTAAAATCGGACCAATCGGAACCCTCGCTTGTGGCGAAAACACCAATACCTTGGCGCGTTTCACGTTATTGTCGCAAGGCGAACTCATTCACATTGCCAACTACATTTCACTGCCGGTTGCTCCGCCCGATTACAATATGGCCGAAGCAATTAAGATCCGTGCGGCGGCACATTCGTTTGAAGGAAAACTATTTACTATTGTTTCCTGCTCGACCATCTCAAAGGAAATCGTGGACGCACTCAGGCCTGATGTGCCCAATGTAGACGAATTGCTCACGCGAAAAAATTCGGCATTCAGCGGTTTCATTGGCCCAAACGGCGCGGTAATCGGTGAGCCGTTGATTGATGATGAAGGCATGGTGTATGCTGATATCGACCTCGAGAAATGCATCCAACCCAAACAAATGCACGATATTCTGGGGCATTACAACCGCTTTGATATTTTCGATTTGCGGGTGAATGTGGCGCCGACGCGAAAAATCACGTTCATCGACAACCACGACGATTTCAATAAGAAATAGTTGATATTGAGAAATTACGTGTTCTCCAACACTACATTTTTTCGGGCAGCTAAACGGTGAATTGGAACATTGGGCTGCAGCCAAATTGAATGAAAATTAAATCACCACGACGTCAAAAGCCCAGAAAACCATTGACCAAATCGAAGAAAAATCGTAAGTTTGGATGGCATTAAAAAAAGGACAATCGCCACATCGAAACCTCGCTTTTTGTAGGGATTCGGACGGCAAAAATTAATACTATGGACGCAAAATACTCTGATGACCAAATTGGTCGTGCCCGCGTAAAAGACACGCCCGAACTCGAAGCCTATTACAAAGAACTCGAAGCGCTCGGCGCCGGCGCACTCTGGACAGTTGCTAACGACATCGAACCTTGGGAGCCACGCACCTCTTCTATTCCGATGCTCTGGAAGTATGACGACTTGCGCAGCCTCGTACTCAAATCTTCCGAACTCGTCACGCCCGAACAAGCCGGTCGCCGTGTAGTATATCTGGTCAACGACAAACGCAAAGATGTTTCGGCTGCTGTGGGTTGGCTTTACACAGGAATCCAGGTGACGCGTCCCGGCGAAAGTACTTCGGCACACCGCCATAAAGCCTCGGCTTTGCGTTTCATTATGGAAGGCTCCAAAGGCTACACTGTGGTGGACGGCAACAAAATCATGCTTGAGGTCAATGACTTTGTCATCACGCCCAATTCTACCTGGCACGAACATGGCGTAGAAGCCGACGGCGAAACCTGTATTTGGCAGGACGGACTCGATATTCCACTCGTCAACGCACTCGAAGCCAACGATTATGCAGTTTACGATGGCAAACAGCCTTTGGTGGCGCCGGTTAATCATTTGCCGATGACTTTTGGTGGTGCGGGACTGATTTCGCCCGATATCAACTGGGACAAACCCTATTCGCCCTTATTTAAATATTCGTGGAAAAATGTTTATCCGGCCTTGCTCGAATCGTCTAAAGTCAATGACGGTTCTGCTTTCGATGGCATCCTGATGCGTTACACCAACCCGCTTACCGGCGGCCACGTGATGCAAACCATGGGCGCGTCGATTCAACTGTTGCGCGCCCACGAACATACCAAAGCGCACAAACACACCGGTTCATTCGTATACCAATGCGCCAAAGGCAAAGGCTACTCGGTGATTGGCGGCAAACGCTATGATTGGAAAGAGCGCGATATTTTCTGCGTACCCAGTTGGGAGTACCACGAACACGTCAATCTCTCGGATACCGAAGATGCTGTGTTGTTCTCTTTCAACGATTTACCGGTAATCGAGAAACTGGGATTGTACCAGGAAAAGGAGTACCCTGATAACGACGGATTCCAAACAATTAATAATTAATAGTGAATAATTAATGATTAGAAGCCGGGAACCTGCTATCCGTTGCAATCTTTTTTCGCTACGCTTTGAATTTGCTTCCACTGCGTTCCAGCGAATCCAAAAAAAGGATTTGCACTGCTATCAGGGCTAGGTTTCCCAACCAATCAACAATACTTTTTAACTCAAGCACTCCTGCACTCAGGCACTAAAAAATGAAACTACTCACCTACCAAACCCAAAATTCGGGTGCACGCCTCGGATTGATCCATCAAAACACTGTCGTGGACATCGCTAATTTTGGCGACGTGATGCAATTTACATTACCCGATTCGATGTTGGGCCTAATCGATCGCGGTCATGAAATTATCGGCGAGATTGAGGCGCTGCTGCAAAAAGTCGATCCGGGCGACCTTAAAGGCATCTCTTTCAAGATGGATGAAATCACGATCCTCGCACCCATCCCGAAACCGCGCAAGAACATTATTGGTATCGGGCTCAACTACACCGAGCATGTGGCCGAAAGTGCGCGGACTTTGGATACTTCTAAAGAGTTACCGCAACAACCCGTGATTTTCTCCAAACCGCCCACAACCGTTACGGCAACCAACACCAACATTTTGCACAACACCAAACTCACCCAACAATTGGATTGGGAAGTAGAACTTGCCGTGGTGATTGGCAAAAAAGGGAAATACGTCAAGAAAGAAGACGCCTTGGATTATGTGTTTGGTTACACCATCATCAACGACATCTCGGCGCGCGATTGCCGTCGTGCCGGACAATGGATCGTTTCTAAAGGACAAGATACCTTTGCCCCGATGGGACCCATTTTGGTCACCGCGGATGAATTTGGCGACCCGCATAACGTAAATTTATCGCTAAAAGTTAATGGTGTAGAGAAACAAAACTCGAATACCAAATTCATGTTGTTCAACATCAATGAGCTTATTGTGGATTTGAGTACGGTTTTCACCCTCGAACCTGGTGACATTATTGCCACGGGAACGCCTGCCGGTGTTGGCGCCGGACGCAGCCCGCAGGAATGGATGTGGGATGGTGATGTTGTTGAAGCGACTGTTGAGGGGATTGGGACACTTGTGAATACGATAAAATCGATTTAGACGGATGCCCGCGTTAGGGATTGCAGTGGAAATCCTTTTTATTGCTCGAAGAGATTCCTCCTGCGTCGGAATGACAAGAAACGCGAATAACCAGCCAATCTGAATTGAAAACAATAAAAAGATTGCAACGAAAAGCCCGGCCGCAGGCAACGCCCACTCGAGGCTGCAAGCCGCACCGATTGAAGCTAAATTTTAATATCTATAGCCGCAGGCGTTTCTATAGCGCAGCGTCTCTAAAATTCTAAAAATCTTATGAAGAAATACAGGATTGGCCAGATTGTGCCGTCGTCCAACGTAACGATGGAAACCGAAATCCCAGCGATTTTCAGGTCGCGCGAGACAATCTTACCCGAACGGTTTACGTTTCACTCGAGCCGGATGCGCATGAAAAAAGTGACCAAGGAGGAACTCGAAGCGATGGATGCGATGAGCCTGAAATGCGCGCAGGAACTCTCGGATGCGCACGTAGATGTGATGGGTTATGCCTGTCTCGTAGCCATTATGAGTATGGGGCGCGGTTACCATTGCGTCTCGGAAGTGAACCTGCACCAGGAAACCATTGCCAACGACTTCCCTACCCCGATTGTCACGAGTGCCGGTGCACTCATTAACGGACTTAAGGTGTTGGGTGCGAAAAAGGTTTCGATCATCACCCCGTATATGCGCCCTTTGACCGATATGGTGGTGGATTATATACAGCACCAGGGATTTGAAGTGGTGGATTCGATTGCGCTCGAAATTCCCGACAATCTCGAAGTGGCGGCACAAGACCCAATGAACTTACTCGAAATTTACAAACGACTTGATTTGACCGGCGTGGATGTGTTGGTCGCGTCGGCTTGTGTACAGATGCCATCGCTTGAAGCGATTGATTTGATTGAGAAGGAAATCGGAATTCCCGTGACTTCGGCGGCGGTGTGCACCACTTACGAAATGATGAAAAAACTAGGCATTGAAGCAAAATCTGCCATTGGCGGTAGTTTGCTGAGTGGGAAATACTAAAATTCAAAACTATTACAGGTTTTATATAATTAGAAACTTAACTGTAAGGAGCCAATCGGCTCCTTTTTTTACGTCTAAAATTTTATAAGATTCCAGCGGTTATTTGTAAAGGTTTCTGCCTCTCGTTCACTGAAATTTGTAGTTATTATGAATTAAGTGCCAACGTCATGGAACACGCAAAATACAAACTCATCGTAAGTTTCTGTTACTTCAGGAACCACTTAATCAATTGTCTATGTCTTTACATTTAGTCCAGATTGAGCGCATAGCCAATACGGGAATTACGCAAGATTTCCGCCAAACTTCATAACATGACAGAATGCTGCAAGTTTTAATTTTATAAAACTAATTAAAACAATCAGCCATGGGAACTCTACCAAGCCAAAATTCCGGCGGCCAACAAAGGCATGACGGACAGAAAAATTACCAACATTCCAACCAGCGCAATCCCGATCATAACCGAAGCGATACGCGGAATCACGAGTACAAAGATTATGAAGAGTCATTGACCAATGATGCCAACTTTGAAGAAGGAAAGCCAGTAGTCGATGATTTGGACTTCTCCGACAACAAAGACAATGTAAACCCCGACGAAAAGACACAATAACCCGAAAACCAAACTTATGAACGGATTTTTTAAAACACTGATTGCCGGTTACGGAGCCAAGAAGCTGGGTGGCGGCTGCTTTGGGATGATTATCGTATTTATCCTTATTTACTGGCTACTCGGCCGATTTTAGCCTTTATAAATTACATAGAACTCAACCATTAAACCAATACCGATGCTATTAAATACTGACCGAACCATAGACGATCCGGGTCTCAATCAGGATTCGACCTTTGACAAGAAAGGCGCTGAGGATTTTGACGATACAGATGACTTTCATAAACATGACGATACGTCTAAAGACAATAGTGGCAATAGTAAGAAGAATGAACGCAGGTCGGATACTGATGGTAAATCCGACGGAAGCAGTAACACCTAATCTGTCAATTCCATAAGAATTAGCACTTAAATTGTAAGCCTTCTGAAAGTGGATTTGTTGAAATTTGAAAAATGCAACTAAAGTCCAATTATTAAACCACTCGCAATGGAATACTTCTACACACCACAACACGATTCAGATTTCGGCAGCGCCAATCTTAATAACATCGTACGGATGAATGTCAGCGATGACGATGACGACGCGGACGATTACGATTTGGATTACGACCCGAATGAAATGTATTACGCCCTCAACAGCAAAGATTGATGGCCAACCGATTAAAAAAAAAGGCTCCCGTTGTGGAGCCTTTTTTTTATCGCTTGAGTGAGAAGTGCGCTTTGAATTGTTTCGGAACGCCATTTTCATGGTAATCTACCGTAAACCAATAATCGGTTGATGGCAGCTCCCGACCGTTGTAGGTTCCGTCCCAACCGTCCTTGGTTGGATTGATTTGGACGATGAGCTTGCCGTAACGATCAAATATAAAAATCTCGGCATCGGGCTGGTCTTTCAAACCAACAATATTCCAGGTATCGTGATAGCCATCGTTGTTGGGTGTGAAGAACTTCGGATAGTTAATCACCAATATGTTTGGATCAGATAGCGACGGACCACAACCATTCTTGTCTACAACGGTGATGGTGTGCAATCCAGCCCTGACGTCATAAAAAACGTTACTGTCCTGCAACGGGCCATAATCGAGTTGATAGGCATAGTTTCCTTGCCCTGAAGCAATGACGGTAATGACCTGGTCGTCTTCGAAATAATTGCTGACAATTCCTTGGATGCTATTAAGCGTGTATTCGTTAACCGTTACGTTGATGGTGGCTGGAACACCACATTCTCCAACGTCGGGTGTAAATACATAAGGATTGGTTCCTACCAACGTCATATCGATGGCTGCAGGAACCCAGGTTCCGTTCACTCCATTCGGGGAAACGTTTTGCAAGGTTGGCGGTGTGGCTGTTTTACACAAAACAACGTCTTCAAAATCGGGGATTGTCCCGGGGGTGGTCACGATGTTCATGATCTGGTTGGTGGCACATTGGCCCGGATCGGGTGTAAATTCATAGGATTGGGTACCCACAAAAGTATTGTCAATAATGGCCGGATTCCAGGTTCCTGGTATACCATTAGGCGAAATATTGCTAAATACCGGTGCGGTCGTGTTGACACAAAACGGCGCAATCTGCGGGAAATCGGGAATAGTTTTTTGAATGACCGTGACATTTAGCGTTTGCGGCGTGGCGCATTGGTTGATAACCGTATTGGGTGTAAATACGTAAGTGCCGCTTTGGGTATTGCTGATTACTGCCGGAGACCAGGTTCCTTCTACTCCATTCGGCGAAATGGTATCCAATGTTGGAATCGGCGTCTTACCATTACAGAAAGGCGCAATCGCGGGAAAGTTGGGTACCGTAATCGCCACCACACTGATGGTCAAAGTAACTACCGTGGCCGTCACGCATTCGGTTGGGTTTGGGATAAAAGTATACACCCTTGTACCAATCACGCTCAAATCGACAATTGCCGGAGTCCACGTACCCGAAACGCCATTCTGCGATACCAAAGGCAATACAGGTACATTAGGGTCGTTGAGGCATTGTACCGCAATCGGGTCGAATATCGGGGTAATTCTCGGTATAACCGTAACGGTCATCGTGGTGGTATTGGAACACGAGGTAGTATTGGGCGTAAACGTATAAGTCGTCGTGAGATTGTTGTTCATCGTCGCAGGAGACCAGGTTCCCGAAAAACCGTTTGTAGAAGTGGTGGGTAACGGTGCCAATGCATCGCCTTCACAAATAGCAGCTACCTGTGTAAATAGGGGCTGCTGCCTTGCAATGATGGTGATGTTTCGTGTTTGGACGGCATCGGCGCAACCTCCCGTACCAATTACCTTATAAGTCATTATTGCGTTGCCCGGCGCGAGTCCGGTTACCTCTCCGGTAACGGGATCGATACTCGCGATTGTTGGAGCCGAAGAAGTCCAGGTTCCGCCGCTTCCGGTGGTGGTAAAGAATGTATTGGTTGCCTCGCAGATGTTTTGGATTCCTGCTAAGGTACCTGCATTTGGCGGTGCGGTGACAGTTACAGCGGCGTTTGCTACCACGTCAGAACAGCCTCCGGTTCCTATCACCTTATAAGTTATCGTTGCGGCTCCAGCCGAAACCCCAGTAATCACACCTGTTGTAGCGTTAACTGTTACTATGGCAGGGCTTGAAGAAGTCCAGCTCCCGCCTGTTCCGGTAGCAGTAAGGGTACTGCTCGACCCTATACAAATGTTTGTCGTACCACTGATGGTGCCGGCGTTCGGCGCTGCAGTCACAGTAACTGGACGCGTTGCTGCCACCGGAAGACAACCTCCGGTTCCATTTACGGTGTAACTTATAGTGGCACTACCAGGAGAAACCCCGGTAACAATACCTGTTGTGGTATTCACGGTGGCGACACCCGGAGCAGAAGAGCTCCATGTTCCGCCAGGTACCGATGAAGAAAACGTAGCGCCAAGCCCGACGCAAATGGCTGATGTGCCTGCCAACGTACCCGGATTTGGAGGAGCCGTTACCGTCACCGTGCGTGTCGCCGTGACATTACCGCAGCCACCTGTGCCGTTTACAGTATAGGTCATCGTTGCGGTCCCTGCAGCAATTCCGGTAACAAGGCCGGTTGTAAGATTTATAGTTGCAGTGCCAGGTGCAGAAGAAGTCCAGGAACCACCCGTAACTGTTGATCCAAATGCCGAGGTCTGCCCTATACAAATAGCTTGCGTTCCAGATAACGTCCCAGCTGTGGGCAATGCAGTAACGGTCACCGAGCGCGATGCAGTTGCGGCGTTACAACCACCCGTCCCGGCGACGGTATAGGTAATATTGGCCGTACCAGCTGCCACTCCCGTAACAACGCCGGTAACGGTATTTACAGTCGCGGTAGCGGGCGCTGAAGAACTCCAGCTCCCTCCTAAAACTGTTGAGTTGTATGTAGAAGTGTTGCCTATACAAATGGCTTGTACTCCTCCTAGTGTCCCTGCTGTCGGTGCTGCGGTCACCGTAACCTGACGTGTAGCAGAAGTACTGCTGCAGCCGCCGGTTCCGTTTACGGTATAGGTCATCGTTGCTATTCCTGGCGCCACTCCGGTAACGAGACCTGCAGCGCTTATGGTTGCGATTCCCGGAGCACCCGAAGTCCAGGTTCCTGAAGCCGTCGTAGATGAAAATGACGTAGTCAGGCCCACACACACATTTTGTGTCCCTGCCAAAGTTCCTGCGGATGGTGGAGCCGTAACGGTGACGGTACGGGTTACGACAGCATCCGAACAGGGAGGCGTTCCTGCCACTGTATAAGAAATCGTCGCGGTACCTGCCGCAATACCGGTAACAACTCCGAGAGGACTAACTGTCGCCGTACCAGGAGCCGATGAACTCCAGGTTCCTCCAGCGACCGTTGCCGAAAATGTTGTGGTTTGTCCGGTACAAATAGCTTGTCCGCCGTTAAGCGTTCCTGCATTGGGACCAGTTGTAATGGTCACGTTTCTTATGGCTGTCGCGTTAGAACAGGGCGGCGTCCCGGCAACCGAATAAGTCATGATGGCTGTTCCCGGCGCAATCCCGGTAATGACTCCTGTAGTTGGGTTAATGGTAGCGACAGTCAAATTGGAGGAAACCCAGGTTCCGCCTGGCGTTGTCGATGCGAATGTTGTCGTTGATCCTACACAGGCTGTTTGGGTTCCCGATAACGTACCGGCAACCGGTGCATTGACCACCGTTATGCCTTTGGTAAAAGGAGCAGTGGTACAGGTAGCGGTAAACGTATAAGTGGCACTTGTGGTGTTGCTGACCGTGGCTGGTGACCAGGTTCCCGTCACGCCGTTGTCAGACGTAGTTGGCAATAGTGGTGCCGGCGCACTAGAACAAATTGTGGAGGGTATGGATGCAAAAACGGGATTGGTATACACCGAACAACAAGTCCTTGAGGCTGGCGGCACACAAGGATATCCGACCGCCGACATGATTGTCAAGGTGACACTGGATCCCGGAAGTACTCCAAAAACTTCGTAGTGTGAAATGTTGGTGTTTACGAAAACCAAAGGACCACCATCAATAGAATAGGAAATGTTATAGACCGGCGGTCCGGGAAGGTTCTGCCAGTCAAAATATACCGAATTGGGTTGCGTGGCCTGATTTGCGTCACAAAAAAATGGGGTATATGCACCAGTTAGCGAGTTGACATTCACAATAATGGCAGTACGGGGGCTTTCACAAATACCATCGGTTTGGCTTACATAATAAATGGTTTGTCCGTTGGTTACCGTAGATGGAACTGTGGGGGTTGGAGAACCTACTCCTCCGGTTGCCGCAGTACCGTACCATAGCAAGGTGTATCCGGCCAATGCCGTAGCGGTTAATGGAGCCGCAGTACTTCCCTGACACAAAAAAAACGGAGCTTGTCCTACGGGCGCCGGGCAAGGTGGCAATACCAATGAAATGTCGTCAATCGCAAAATCGTTTCCGCCCAATCCGGCACCAATGGTTGATAATTCAATTCGGATGTATCTGATTCCTGGTCCAGTTGGTGTAAATCGATAAGATACCTTTTGCCAACCGGCAGGCATCGCGCCCACGTCGGAGTTACCGGTAAGTAACGTGACCGACATTCCGCAAGCCGCGTCGCATTGATCTGCAGGTGTAAATAGGATTTTGGGCTGGTTCGCCGTAGAGGTATTGATATTTTTGATATAATACGAAAACACATAAGTGCTTCCGCCCTGCAGCGCGATATTTGGATTTTGTTTCCAAAAGATGTCATTGTTTCTTCCATCAACGACCATCATTTTGCCGCTGCCAGAGGTATGATCTGTAGACGAAATGAAATTGGCAGTATTCATGGGTTGCGAATTGGTAACAAGCGCATAATCACCTGCATTGCTGTTTCCCGAAGGCGTGATTTGCGTGTAATTGCTCTGGAATCCGCCGCTCGATTCAAAATCGCCGTTGGTCAATAAGTTTTGTGATTTTACAACGCTCGGGGCTAGCAAAATGACAAAGAAAAAAAGAAGATAAAGCGTGGTATTTTTTTGCATTTCTAGTAGGTTTTCATTGCTTTAAAATATGGGCACAATATAGTAATATTTGCTGTGAAACAAGCCATTGCGCTACAAAAAATCAATTTTTATACTAAAGAAAAAAGAGCCTTGAAACAAGACTCTTAATTTGATATGAAAAACGTAAAATTTTAGTATTTAAGTAGATCCAACAACGCTTGCTCAAAACGGCCTTTTGCAAGGTATTGGTCTTCGAGCGCTTTGGTAAACGGAATCGGGCTGTCGAGGCTCGCCACGCGTTTTACTGGGCCATCGAGATATTCAAAACAATCTTCCATAATCATCGCCGAAATATCACTCGCGATACCGCCAAACATACTGTCTTCCTGGAGAATAATGGCCTTGTTCGTTTTTTTGACCGAAGCATAAATCGTGTCCTTGTCGAGCGGCTGTAAAGTCCTTAAATCAATAAGATCTGCAGAAATTTGCGGGTTTTTCTCCAAAGCCTCCAAAGCCCAATGAACTGCTGCTCCAAAAGCAATTATGGTGATGTCTTTCCCCTCTTTAAGCAACGCTGCCTTTCCCAACGGTAAGGTGTAATAATCCTGTGGCACTTCTTGATAAACGCTTCTGTAAAGCATTTTGTGTTCGAAAAACAGTACAGGGTTCGGGTCGTTAATCGAGGTGTTCAACAATCCTTTGGCGTCATACGGGAAAGCCGGATACACGACTTTAAGCCCTGGTGTTTTGGTAAACCAAGCTTCGTTCGTCTGTGAGTGAAATGGACCGGCTTGGGTACCTCCACCGCAGGGCATCCGAACCACGACGTCGGCATTTTCCTGCCAACGGTAATGCACTTTGGCCAGGTAATTCACTATTGGGTTGAAACCAGTGGATACGAAATCGGCAAACTGCATTTCAACGATGGCTTTATAACCGTTGATAGACAGTCCCATTCCCGCAGCAACTACAGCACTTTCGCAGATGGGTGTATTGATGACACGCTCCTTGCCGAACTCGGCTACGAACCCGTCTGTAATCTTAAATGCACCGCCATACTCGGCAATGTCCTGCCCCATAATAACCAGGTTTTCATGCTTTTGCATCGATTGTCTGAGGCTGCTTGAAATGGCATCAATCAAACGGATATTTTCTTTTTCACCTGAAGGTTCAACTTCTTCAAACTGATACGGTTTGTAAACGTCGTTTAATTCTTCTTCGTAACTCGCAACGATGTCTGCCTCACTATTGGCGATAAGTAAATTGTCGTCTATTTCTTTCTTGATGGCATCGCGCCATTCTTCGTCCTGCTCGGCCGTCAGTACATTTTGTTTGATCAGGTACCTTTTATAAGTATCCACCGGATCTTTTTCGGCCCAAAGGTCCATGAGTTCCTGCGGTACATACTTGGTACCACTCGCCTCTTCATGGCCGCGCATCCTGAACGTTTTGAACTCGAGCAATACCGGACGCGGATTGGTGCGCATCGAAGCAACGATTTCACTAAGCTCATTAAAGACTTCAAGTATATTGTTCCCGTCGATGATGTGGCTTTCCATACCATAACCCACACCTTTATCAGCTAGGTTTTCGCAACGGTATTGTTCATTGGTTGGCGTCGATAGTCCGTAGCCGTTATTTTCTATTACAAATAAGACCGGCAAATCCCAAACAGAAGCGATATTGAGCGCTTCATGAAAATCGCCTTCACTTGTGGCGCCCTCACCGGTAAAAACCGCGGTGACTTTGCCATTTTTCTTGAGTTTATTGGCCAGGGCAATCCCATCGGCAACACCCAATTGCGGGCCGAGGTGCGAAATCATCCCGATAATCTTAAATTCCTGCGTCCCAAAATGGAAACTGCGGTCGCGTCCTTTGGTAAAACCACTCGCCTTGCCTTGCCATTGCGAAAACAATCGATACAACGGAATGTCGCGGCCCGTAAAAACACCGAGGTTACGGTGCATCGGCAAAATGTATTCGTCCGGGTCCAGAACAGCGGTTACCCCGACCGAAATGGCCTCCTGCCCGATTCCCGAAAACCATTTGGACACCTTGCCCTGGCGAATCAGGATAAGCATCTTTTCCTCGATGAGGCGCGGTTTGAGCAATCTTTTATAAAGGTCTAGTAATTGGTTGTCTGTGAGGTGTCGTCTTTCAAAATTCATTGATGGGGTATCTCCTATTGTTAAAACTGCTCAAAAATATAAAAAAATAACAGGATGCCGGTGAATTGTTTTATTTTTTTGGCTTGTTAATAACTTTTAAAATTGTGATTTAAATTTATTATTTACATTTGTGATTACGAGGGCTCAAGCGCCTTTGAGTTATTAACAAACATTTTTCAATATGCAAAACATTCCTAGTGTTGACTTGCGTGATTTCCTTTCGGGTGACCCGGAACGTAAACAAAAATTTGTAAATGAAATCGGAAAAGCATACGAAGATATAGGCTTCGTTGCGTTAAAAGGTCATTTTTTGGACGACCAATTGGTTGGTGAACTTTATAGCGAGGTTCGCAGTTTTTTCAACCTTCCATTAGAAACCAAAGCCAAATATGAAATTCCCGGAATCGGTGGCCAAAGAGGCTATGTGTCATTTGGTAAAGAACATGCCAAAGGGCGCTCTGCCGGCGATTTGAAAGAGTTCTGGCATTTTGGGCAATATGTGGATGCTGATTCTAAATACGCTTCAGAATATCCGGCCAATGTAACGGTAGAAGAATTGCCAAGGTTCAATGCTGTGGGTAAAGAAGCCTACCAAATGCTCGAGAAAACAGGGATTTATGTACTGCGTGCGTTAGCCTTGTATTTGGGATTGGATGAATTTTATTTTGACAATTACATCAAACACGGTAACAGCATCTTGCGCCCAATACACTATCCGCCGATTACCGATGAGCCAGCAGACGGCGCTGTTCGTGCTGCCGCACATGGCGATATCAACCTCATTACCCTTTTGATGGGTGCGCAAGGCAAAGGTTTGCAGGTACAAAATCACGACGGCGAATGGATCGATGCAGTTGCACAACCAGACGAATTGGTCATCAATGTTGGTGATATGTTGTCGCGCCACACCAACAACCGCTTGAAATCGACGATTCACCAAGTGGTCAATCCACCGAGGGAATTGTGGGGTACGTCGCGTTTCTCGATTCCGTTCTTTATGCACCCGATCAGTGAGATGAAACTCGATGTGCTCGAAAAAACCATCGATGCCGACAACCCTAAGAAATACGATGACATCACCGCTGGAGAATTCCTGCATGAGCGTCTGGTCGATTTGGGATTGATCAAGAAATAATACCTATTATAGAATAATGGCGAAGTACGGATTGTCTCAATTCGTACTTTGTTTTTTATGTCATTTACCAATGGACTTACACGAACAACTCAAAAAACTTTTCCCCGATCACGAGGTTTCACCAGAAGAAGTTAAACCAGCAGCGCATAAACCGCTTTGGATTCAAAAGGAACCGATGATCTGCAAATTCGAAAAACGAAAAGGCAAACCCATCACAATCATTGAAGGCTACACCGGTTCTGACGACGATTTCAAACTGTTGGCCAAGGAACTCAAAACCAAACTCAGTGTGGGTGGTACTTTTAAAGACGATTCAATCATCATCCAGGGCGATTACCGCGACAAGATTATGAAAATGCTAACTGATAAAGGCTTTAAGGTCAAGCGCGTCGGCGGATAAATAAAAACTAAAATTTCAATACCAATAAATACCAAACCAATGGCAATCCAATCCTCAGAACTCATATTAAACCCAGACGGAAGCGTCTACCATCTCAACCTCAAACCCGAGCACATCGCGCATGACATCATTTTTGTGGGCGACCAGAATCGGGTGGAGAAAATCACGCAATTCTTCGACAGTATTGAATTTTCTACGCAGAAGCGCGAATTCAAGACACAAACCGGAACGTTCAAAGGCAAGCGCCTCACGGTAATGTCTACGGGAATTGGCCCCGACAACATCGACATTGTCATCAATGAACTCGATGCCTTGGTCAACATTGACCTTGAAACGCGCCAGCCCAAGCAAAACCTCACTTCGTTAAACATCATCAGGATTGGCACTTCGGGTTCTTTGCAGGCCGATATCCCAACCGACAGTTTTGTCATGGCCAGATATGGTTTGGGTCTCGACAATATGCTGCGCTCCTATCGTATCGAAGCCGTTTCAGACAAAGCCATTGAGGACGCTTTTATTGCCCACACGAATTGGGATGCCAAAAAAGGCCGTCCGTATGTGATCAAATGCAGCGAGAAATTAGAGAAAGTGATTGAGAGTAGCCGCATGCACAAAGGAATCACCGCAACTGCAGGCGGTTTTTACGGTCCGCAGGGACGCGTGCTCAGGCTCGACATCCAGGATGAAAATCTCAACAGTAAGATGGACAATTTTAAGGTAGACGGCGAACGAATTACCAACCTTGAAATGGAAACGGCTGCTATTTACGGACTTTCGGCATTGCTCGGTCACCACGCCTTGTCACTCAACGCGATCATCGCCAACCGCGCTTCGGGTACTTTTAGTGCCGATCCGTATAAAGCCGTAGATGAACTAATTGCCTACACCTTAGACAAACTCGCAGCCAATTAATGGAACTCGTCTTGCTCAAAATAAAGCACTTGCTCTCGTCGGCCCAAATCTATTTTGAAAAGGCCGACCCTTCTGCTTTAGAAGCAAAACCAACCCCCGAAAAATGGTCTAAAAAGGAAATCCTTGGGCATCTTGTCGATTCGGCCATCAATAACATCCAGCGGTTTACCGAAATCCAAAACCAGTCAAAACCCTATCAGGTCAGGTCTTATGATCCCGACGCGTTGGTTGCTGCAAATGATTACCAGCACAAGGATTTACAAGAATTGGTGTCGCTCTGGAAAAGCCTGAACCTGCACATTAGTTTTATCGTTTCACGCCAAACCCAGGCGACCCAGAAATACCCACTGATTTTGCCCAACAGCCAAACCAAAGACCTCAAGTTCCTGATCAATGATTATGTTGACCATCTCGAGCACCACCTCGACCAAATTTACCATTAAATGACTACCCTAAATATAGTTGGCGTTCCCGAACATTTCAACCTGCCGTGGCAATTGTGCCTCGAAAATGGTGACTTTGAAAAACAAGGCATCGACCTGCAATGGACTGACATTCCAGAAGGTACCGGAAAAATGTGCCAGCTCTTGCGCGACGGCCAAACCGACATAGCTGTAATCCTAACCGAAGGCATCGTCAAGGATATTGCTGCAGGGAATCCATCCAAAATTGTACAGATTTATGTGGATTCGCCTTTGATTTGGGGCATTCACGTGGCGGCAAGTTCTCAATTCCAAACGCTTGCCGAACTCAAAAACACCAAAGCGGCAATTTCAAGGTTAGGATCGGGATCACAGCTCATGGCTTACGTCAACGCCAGCAACCAAGGTTGGGAAACCGATCAATTGCAATTTGAAGTAGTCCACACCATTGACGGAGCCGTTACTGCACTAACCAATGGTTCTGCCGACTATTTCATGTGGGAACGTTTTATGACCCAACCACTTGTAGACCAAGGGATTTTTCGCAGGCTCGCAGATTGCCCGACGCCTTGGCCGTGTTTCGTGATTGCGGTGCGCGACGAAATCCTCGAGAAGCATTCGGACGTTATCGCTCGGCTACTGCAAACCATCAATCGGGAAACCGCAAAATTCAAACAGATTGCGGGAATTGAAAAAATACTGGCGCAACGCTTCGGCCAAAAAACCCGCGATTTACTCGAGTGGCTCTCACTTACCGAATGGTCGGACCAACTGCTTACCGAGGAAATGTTAAACAATGTCCAAAATCAACTTTTGCAACTCGGCCTTATCGATAAAAAAAGTACTTTTGCTCAAATGGTAGAGCCAGTCTAGCTTTTCATTTCAAGGTTGCTATGGTAAAAATCGGTTCCGTTTCGCTTGCAAAAATCAAACAGCAGCTTCAGGTCAGGAAACCTTGGGACAACGTCATCATTTTCGCGCTCAACATCCTGATTGCCATACCGGTTTTCATCATCATCCACCAGAACATTATCGATCCCAACTGGTATTTCCAGATTGACCGTATCTTCTTATTTCTTCTGATTCTAGTGGTCATCCAACTGGTGTTGCGGCTTATGCGCACCATCATCATTATCTGTTTGGTGCTGTACCTCATTGCGCTGGCGTACGGGACAGTATTTGGGAACTACGGATTCCAGAGCGTTTTTGAAGATTATCGTTACATGGTCTATTCGATGAAAGACAGTCCCAACCCGCAAGACCTGATTCTTTCTAAACTACTGCCATTTCCCAACAAATCCAAAATTCTTCGCGCCATTGAGTACGACAGTCCCAAAATACGTGACTTTGCACTGATGGCAACGCTCAAGGATTTCAAGGACGTGCGCGGCTACCCGCAATACCGCACCACGATTCAATGTTTTGCCGTATTTAAGGAAATCAATAGCCGTTGGAACTACGTTAGCGATCCCAAAGGCAAAGACTACATTGCCCGAGCCACAGAATCCTTACGCTATTTCTCGGGCGATTGCGATGACCATTCGATCCTGATGGCTTCTTGCGTACGTGCCATTGGTGGTACGCCGCGTCTGATCCATACTGGTGGGCACATTTACCCTGAAATCCTGGTAGGCGACCGCAACGACCTGGAAACCATCAACTACCTGATTAAGAAAGTGCTGTTTGTCTCCGAAAGTAAGGGCAAACAAATTCACTATCATATTGATGAGCGCGGACAGATTTGGCTCAACCTCGATTACACTGCAACTTATCCCGGCGGACCGTTTATGTCTGAGGAAATCCTGGGCGCACTCACGCTCAATTGATTTATAAATAATCGCGGCCGTTTCTCAAAACCTTTTTATATATTAGCCTCAATTATTCTAATGGCTATGAAGAAAATCCTATTTGTGTTGCTTTTGTGCTTCCAGTTTGCCCAGGCGCAGGACACAATCCAGCCTTCTAAACTGTCGCAGCGCAAAAATGAAGTGCGCGTCAATGTGCTCTCGCTGATTGCTTTTTCAAAGATGAACCTGACCTACGAACGGTATGTGGGCAAGAAATTTTCTGTGGGTGTCAACGGAAATTACGTCAACAGCAACAAAGTCAACGAGGATTTCGACGAAGGCAACCGAGACAACAACCCCAAATACGAGGTTACGCCGTTTGTACGGTATAATTTTTCATCAGGAACCAAAAGCTCATATTTTGCCGAAGTTTTTGCAGCTGCCAACGGTGGTGATTTCCGCGAAACCAAACGACTCAACGATGCGTTTGGGAACGGCTATTACACCATTGTAAAATCCAAATATTCGGATGTGGCGTTGGGTGCCGGCGCCGGTTATAAATTCTACATCAAAGACCGTCTGGGCATTGAGTTCATGGTAGGTTTTGGATGGAACATGCTGGAGCGCGATAAAAGCCCCGATGCCTTATCACGCGTAGGTTTAAGCGTAGGTTACCGATTTTAAAAACAGACTATGAAAACGATACGATATTTCTTTTTTGTTGCGCTTGGAAGCGTACTGATGGCCGCTGATTGCTCTAACAAAGACAGTGAGTTTTACAACGATGTCTATATGACCTCTACCGATTTGGTGCAGGTTGAAAAACAAGCCAGCTATGTAGTTGGTGACATTTTGTGGATCAACACTGATAACTTCTCGCGTTACCTGGCCGAACCCGGACAAGCCACGCCGCTCGACGTTTACACCACAACCGGCGGAGCCAAGAGTTTCAACTTTACTTATATCCTTGAGAAGAAAGTTTCGGATACCGAATGGGGTATTGTTCCACTTGGCGCCAACCTAATCGAAGACCAAGGAATTGTAGAAGAAACGGAGTTGTTCGTTCAGGCTTTGTGTACGTTCAAGCAAGAAGACCTCACCGACCCTTCGTTAGACCGTTATCAGTTTAGAAGTGGGATTACCCTTGCTCAGCCCGGTGATTACCGCTTGAGTTTTGGTTACAACAGTACGTCGGCCAACAGCGTCGAGCTGCGTTCTGATAGTTTTGGGAACAACCTATTCCTTAATATCAACTCCATTTTTACCGCAACACTGGATGGCGGTGGTTATTACCAGTTTACGGTAACCGAATAATATTACCAATCAATAGAATTTTCCCCTTTAGAAACCAAATATTCATTGGTTTTAGAGAAATGCTTGTTGCCAAACCAATGCCCTTTGTTGGCGCTCAGTGGTGATGGATGGCCCGACTCTAGTACGAGGTGTTTATTTCTGTCAATCTTGGCGCCTTTCTTTTTGGCAAATCCACCCCAAAGTAAAAAAACCACGTCTTTGGTTTGGTTAGAAATTTCCTCGATGACCGCGTCGGTAAATGTTTCCCAGCCTTTCCCCTGATGGCTTGCCGCCTGTCCTTGCCTTACAGTTAAAGTAGCATTGAGCAACAGTACGCCTTGGCGCGCCCACCGATTGAGGTTTCCGGTTTTGGGTATCGGTTGTTTGAGGTCGGCTTCAATTTCGCGGAAGATATTGATCAGTGACGGCGGAAACGGGATGCCATCATTGACAGAAAAGCACAAACCATTGGCCTGTCCCGGTCCGTGATACGGGTCCTGACCGATGATGACGACTTTTACATCTTTAAAAGGACATTCATCAAAAGCAGCAAAAACTCGGCTTTTCATTGGGAAACAGCTTTGGGTGGCATACTCGACCCTGACAAAATCGGTGAGGTTTTTAAAATAGGGTTTGTTGAATTCTTGAGACAATACTGCCTTCCATGACGGTTCGATTTTGACATCCATAACAAATGATTTGAAACAAAAATAAAACATCCGCTACCAAATGAAAAATCAACATTGATAAAGTTGTAAGCATTGCAATTCTTTCTGACTTTTGACTTTCGACTTTCGACTAACTTACCTTAAATTTGTACTAAAATTCCAGAAAATAAAAATGGTCAGCATCACCGAAAAAACCTTACAGGATTTGCAGTTCCCAACGGTGCTGGAAACGATTTCCTCGATTTGCAATACCGACATCGGCAAAGAAAAAGCCCTGCAAATCGTACCGTTCAAAGACAAAGAATCTTTGATGGACGCGCTGCTGCAAACCTCCGAATACCTTTCGTCGTTCCAGAACAACAATGCCATCCCGAACCATGGCTTTGAGAACATCTCAAACGAACTGAAGTTCCTGGCCATAGAAGACAGTTTCCTAGAGACCAATGCGTTTAAGAAAATCGCGACGATTTCTGAAACCGTCAATATATTGTTGCAATACTTTAGGAAATTCAATGACTATTATCCTGCGCTGCACACCAAGTCGGCGCAGGTAGAGCTCACCAAGGAAATCATTCGCCTCATTGAGGAAATCGTCGATAAATACGGCGAGATCAAAGACAACGCATCTCCACAGCTACTCGAAACCCGTCGCGAAATGAACAGCGTGCGCGGCAAAGTCAACCAGAGTTTCGGCGTGGCGCTCACCCAATACAACGCCTTGGGCTACCTCGACGAAATCAAAGAAAGCTTCGTGCAGAACCGCCGTGTGCTCGCTGTATTGGCCATGTATCGGCGTAAAGTCAAAGGATCGATTATGGGCAGTTCTAAAACCGGGAGCATCGCTTATATCGAGCCTGAAGCGACACTCAAATATTCGCGCGAATTGAGCAACCTCGAATACGAAGAAAAAGAAGAAATCACCCGAATCTTAAAGCAATTGTCGCAAAACATCAGACCGTTTTTGCCGCTGCTCCACCAATACCAGGAATTCCTGAGCGATATCGATGTGATTGCTGCCAAAGCCAAATACGCGAGCCGCATCAACGGGATTTTGCCCACAATTACCGACGAGCGCCGTCTGTACTTCCGTGACGCCTACCACCCGATTTTATATTTGAACAACAAACAGAAGAACGAGATCACGCACCCGCAGACGTTTGAATTGACCCAAAACAACCGCATCATCGTAATTTCTGGTCCCAATGCAGGCGGAAAAACCATCTCGCTCAAATCGGTCGGATTGTTGCAGTTGATGTTGCAATCGGGCATGTTGATTCCCGTGCACGAGCGCAGCGAAACCTTTTTGTTTGACCGAATCCTTACCGACATCGGCGACAACCAATCGATCGAAAACCACCTGAGCACGTACAGCTACCGGCTTAAGAACATGAATTATTTCCTCAAGAAATGCAACAAGAAAACCTTGTTCCTGATTGACGAATTCGGGACGGGTTCTGATCCCGAATTGGGTGGCGCGCTAGCCGAGATTTTCCTCGAGGAATTCTACCACCGCGAAGCCTTTGGGATCATCACCACGCACTACTCAAACCTCAAGATCCTCGCCAACGAGCTGCCGTTTGCCACCAACGCGAACATGCTTTTTGATGAGAAATCGCTAGAACCCATGTACAAGCTCGTGCTTGGCCAGGCCGGAAGTTCGTTTACTTTCGAAGTCGCTCAGAAAAATGGTATCCCATACGGATTAATCAACCGCGCGAAGAAGAAAATCGAGATCGGCAAGGTGCGTTTCGATAAAACCATCGCGACCCTGCAAAAGGAACGCTCCAAACTCGAGAAGACTTCGGTTACACTCAAGGAAGAAGAATCCAAGGCGCGCGAGGAAAGCAAGAAGATGGAAACCATCAATTCAAAGATCAAGCAAAAACTCGAGAGTTACCAGGAATTGTACGACAGCAACCAGAAGACAATTTACATCGGCCATAAGATTGAGGACATCGCCGAGAAATATTTCAACAACAAGAACAAAAAGGACCTCATAGGCGAATTCCTCAAGATCGTTGAGATTGAAAACTCCAAACGCAAAAAAGCGTCGGCAAAAGAACAACTGGCCAAAGAAGTCCAGAAAAAGGAAATCATTAAAGAGGTAACGGTTCAGGTCGACGAAATCCGCAAGGAAAAGAAAGAGAAGAAAATCAAAGCCGCTACAGTAATTGAAAAGCCCAAACCGGTTTTAAAAGTGGGCGATCGCGTACGCATGAACGACGGTAAAGCAGTGGGCAGCATTGACAAAATTGAGAAAAATAAGGCGGTGGTGAATTATGGCGTGTTTACGTCTACGGTGAGTCTGGACAAGCTTGAATTTGTGGAGGCAAAGAAGAATTGATAATGGATAGAACGCTGGTGACCGATTTACCAAAGGACAAAAAAATCATCCTGTTTGATGGGGTTTGCAACCTTTGCGACGCGCTCGTGCAGTTCGTGATTCAACACGACCATAACGACGTTTTTCGTTTTGTGGCGTTGCAGTCACAGTTGGGCCAGCAGATTTTAAAACACATCGGCATCGACTCCAAAAACATTGATAGCATTGTATTGTACGAACCTGGCGTGGCGTATTACTACAAATCCGGTGCGGCGCTTGAAATTGCCAAAAGCCTTGGCGGTTTCTTCCATATGGGAACCGTATTTAGGATTATTCCAGCCACAGTCCGCAATTTGTTGTACGATTACATTGCTAGAAACCGATACCGCTGGTATGGCAAAAAACAAGAATGCCTGATTCCGACACTCGAATTGAAAGCCAAATTCCTCGAATAAAAAAACGCCCCATTGCTGGGGCGTTTCTTATTTCATTTAGCAAATGGTTATTGCTTGATGATTTTTTGTGTGGTAGAACCTTCGGCCGACGTGATGTTAATCATGTACACACCTGCCGACAAATCAGAAATGTTGAGTTGTACATTAGACAGGTTTGAAGCGTCTTGTTTCACAATCCTTCCGTTCAAATCGGTCAGGACAATCTTGGTGATTGGTGAATTGTTCTTGTTGTTCACATTGATTACAGAAGATGCCGGATTTGGATACACTGCAAAAGTATTGTCTGCGGCAGTCACGTCTTCAACGCCCAACAAAGTATCGGTAGCCGAAGCCCTTACGATGAAATTGTCGAACAAAGTACTCGCTGCAGCTGTATTTGGGATTACGGTTGGTGTAGTTTGAGAACCACTTGTAGAAACCACACTGACTCTGTCAGGATCAATTCCGGTAGCAGCTCCAGGAACTTGCCCGTTAATGCCCGGACCTTTCCATCTCACCTGACCGGTGGTTTTATTGAAGCTCACGCCCAAACGAACCCATGTATCCGCTGGTAAAACCAAATTGGTTCCTCCTGTATTGAGGAAGAAGGTGTAATTCCCTATTGGTGCACCAGTACCGGTGTAGTAAGCCAATCCAGATAAAACCCTGGTGTTGGTGTTGTAGATAAAACCACAAGGATAGATCGAACGCGTCGCATCCATGACGTACAAGCCCATTAAATTGCGGCTGGTTCCCGAAGTTCCGGTGTAAAGGTCATATTCTACCTCGATGATTTCATTGCCCGGATCGCGGAACAACCATTGGTCAGTGAAACCGTCGGCCCAAAGTTGCCTGCTTCCTTTGTCACCGTTGGTTCCGGTAACCTGCAATACATTGCCTTGTTCCGGTTGATTGGCCACAACAATCTGGTAATTGTCGTTGCCGGCGTTGTTGGCTGTGGTTGGCGCCGTTCCGTTAGACGATTGTGTGTAAATTCCAAAATCGTTGGGTGTTGCCCCGGTAAAATTGGTGCCTACGTTACCTGGCAAATAAGATTCAAAGTTCTCAGAAAGCAAGGACTGAGCCGAAGCAGTGCAAGCCATTCCGATAACCGATAAAAAGAGTAATGTTTTTTTCATAGTGGTGGTGGATTTAATTTATACAAATGTATATATCTAAAATTAATAATTAGTTAAAGCACAAACTATTTTAAGCGTCGTCTTTTTCCCATTTCCCCACCACCGATGTCGCCAGTGCATTGCCCAAAACATTCGTCGCACTGCGAAACATATCGCAGAAATGGTCAATCGGCAAAATGAGCGCGATACCTTCAATCGGGATCTTGAACATCCCGCAAGTAGCCGCAACCACGACCAAACTGGCCCTCGGAACACCGGCAATTCCTTTACTGGTGAGCATCAAAACAAGGAGCATCGTCATTTGGGTGCCTAAACTCAAATCGATTCCGTAGGCTTGCGCGATGAATATACTCGCAAAAGTCATGTACATCATGCTGCCATCGAGGTTAAACGAATAACCCAAAGGCAACATAAACGAAACAATTTTATCCTTTACGCCAAAACGCTCGAGTTCTTCGGTGAGTTTGGGGAAAACCGCCTCGCTGCTTGTGGTACCAAAAGCAATAATCAACGGGCTTACGATACGCTTCAATAAGACAGACATCGTCTTACCCAACAACAGATAACCCACCAACAATAAAATCATCCATAATGAAGATATTCCCACGAGGAATGACCCAAAAAATTTAGCGTAGGTGAGCAACAATTCGGTGAAATCCCGAACGGCAAAAACACCAGCAATAGCGCCAAATACGCCAACAGGTGCAAACTTCATGACGTAGTTCACCATTTTCAGTACGATGTGCGACGTTTTGTCTAAAGCATTCACCACCGGTTTGGCATGGTCGCCAATAGAAGCCGCTGCGAGTCCAAAGAAGATCGAGAAGATTACGATCTGTAAAATCTCATTGGTGGCCATCGCCTCAACGATACTTTTGGGGATGATGTGCTCTATGAAATTCTGGGCCGAGAAATTGCTGGTTTTCTCGGTCACTTCAGACGCGCTCGCCATATCTACATCGGTCAAATTAAGGCCGGTTCCCGGTTGCAGCAAATTCACCCAAAACATCCCAATGAGCAGCGAAATGAACGAAGCGGTAAAAAACCAACCCAGTGCCTTCCCTCCGATTCTCCCTACCGCCTTGATGTCGCCAAGTTTGGCAATCCCAACCACCAAAGTCGTGAACACCAAAGGCGAGATAATCATTTGCACGAGCCTGATAAAGACCGTCGCGAGCATCTTGATATAACCGCTAAATTCCTTCGCGGCGTCTGCACTGTAGTTGCTGTGCACGAAAATCCCAAGGATTACGCCAATGATCATGGCGATTAGGATTTGTGTGGTGAGGTTTGAGAAAAAGGAGGTTTTTGGATGTGTGGTCATTCTTTCGGTTTTTATTATTTTGAAGCATCATCCGGCTTTCCACTGTATCTTTTGCTTCCTAAAGAAGAAAGCAAAAGGATGCCGTTTCAATCCGGGCTAGGCTTTCGTATATACTTTATGAATCAGGTAAAAATCGGCCAATACCATTGCGGCCATGGCTTCTACAATCGGCACCGCACGTGGCACGACGCAGGGATCGTGTCTCCCTTTACCTTCCATTGTTACCATATTGCCGTGTACGTCTAGTGTTTGCTGGGCTTGCATGATGGTCGCCACCGGCTTAAAGGCCACACGGAAATAAATATCCATGCCGTTAGAAATCCCGCCCTGAATCCCGCCCGACAAATTCGACTGCGTCGTTCCATCGGCATTGAATAGGTCATTGTGCTCGCTGCCTTTCATCCTGGCACCGCAAAAACCGCTGCCGTATTCAAATCCGTGGACGGCGTTGATGGAGAGCATCGCTTTACCGAGTTCGGCATGCAATTTATCAAAGACTGGTTCACCCAATCCCACCGCGACATTCTGGATGACACAGGTTATGGTGCCGCCAACGGTATCGCCTTGCTTGCGGATTTCACGGATGTGTGCTTCCATCTTTTCAGCGGTAGCCTCATCGGGACAACGCACCGCATTACTTTCAATTTTAGAAAAATCCAGATCCTGGTAGGGTTTGTCTATGAAAATTTCCCCAACCGACGACACAAACGCGTTGATTTTGATGTCTTTTAAAACCTGTTTCGCGACCGCACCTGCCACTACCCGACTCGCTGTTTCACGCGCCGAGGAACGTCCGCCACCGCGGTAATCGCGGATGCCGTATTTCTTTTCGTAGACATAATCGGCGTGGCTGGGCCTATAGGTGTTCTTGATATGCGAATAATCGTCTGATTTTTGGTTGGTGTTTGGAATGATGAACCCAATCGGCGTTCCGGTGGTTTTCCCCTCAAAAATCCCCGAGAGGAATTGCACTTCGTCGGCTTCCTTGCGCTGGGAGACTATGGCTGACTGTCCGGGTTTACGGCGCTGCATCTCATTTTGGATGGCGTCAAAATCCAGTTCAATACCCGCAGGACAACCGTCGATCACGCCGCCTAAGGCTTCGCCATGCGATTCGCCAAAAGTCGTAATCCTGAAAAGCGTGCCGTAAGAGTTTCCTGCCATTGGGTGGTTTTGGTTTGATGCCGTTTGCTTAAAGCCTCGGTGAACAAATATAAGGTTTCGGTTTGAAAGGGGAAAAAGAATTTTGCGAAGCGTTGGGAGAAACCAAAATAGAATGTAACACAGATTGCAAAGATTTCACAGATTTCTTTACTCACCTGTGAAATCTGTAAAATCTGTGTTACAAATTCTTTGCACATCTTCACGTCACGGCAAACTTCGGACTAAGAATTAAGCCTAGCCCTGATGGCAGCGGCATCCTTTTGCGGCGGCGCAAAGCAGAGCCGCAAAAGATAAAGCGGACAGCAGGTTCCCGGCTTCTTAAAAACTCAGGCACTCCCGCACTTTTCTTAACCTTTGCATAGCACCCAATTCACAAACGTATCCTTATTTTGGAAAACTTCAATCCATGAAAAAAAGAAAAGTAGAAGTCGTCGTAATCTCGGATGTGCACCTCGGGACATTCGGTTGCCACGCCAAAGAATTACTCAACTACCTGTCATCGATTAAGCCAAAGATCCTGATTCTCAATGGAGATTTTATAGACATTTGGCAATTCAGGAAATCATACTTCCCACAAATCCACTTAAAGGTCGTGCGCAAAATATTGAGTATGGCGTCTAAAGGCACGAAAATCTATTATGTGACGGGTAACCATGATGAACTGTTGCGCAAATTCTCCGACATGCACATGGGCAATTTTTCGATTGTGGATAAAATCGTGTTAGAACTCGACGACAAAAAAGCGTGGATTTTTCATGGTGATGTGTTTGATGTATCAGTGCAACATTCTAAATGGATTGCCAAACTCGGTGGCTTGGGTTATGACTATCTCATTCTGTTCAATCGATTTGTGAATTGGTGTCTCATGCAAATGGGCAAGGAACCGTATTCATTCTCGAAGAAAATCAAGGCCAGCGTTAAAAAAGCGGTCAAGCACATTGCCGATTTTGAAACCACGGCGACCGACCTCGCTATCGAGAAAAAATACGACTACGTAATTTGCGGCCACATCCACGAACCTAAGATCGAGCAGAAATCCAATAAAAACGGCTCGGTTACTTATCTCAATTCGGGCGATTGGGTAGAAAATCTCACGGCACTCGAATACAACAGAAAGCGTTGGAAGTTGTATCGTTACGCTGATGTCAACTACACTGAAGATGAAGAAGACTTGTTTGAAATGGAAACCATTCTCAGCGAACAGCCGATGGTTTTTGCCATGATTACCAAACATATCAACTCTTTTTAGTATCAATTTGCTAGTGGAAATCTTACAATCTTTACAAAAAATATCAAAATGATTAGCGCTTACATTTGGTGAAACAAATATCACAAATTATGAACAGAATCATTTTGACCGTTTTTGCACTCAGTGCTTTCGCGTTTAGCGCACAAGCACAGAGAACCTCAAAGCAGGTTTCTAAAAATGCCATCGGTGTGCGCTTTGGTGACAATGACGGACCGGCAGTTGCCGCTTCTTACCAACGCAGGATTTTTACCAACAACCGACTCGAGTTTGACTTGGGAATTAAAAGTTCAGGACGTGAAGACGCCGTGAAATTTGCTGCTATTTTTCAATGGGTTTTCCCGATTCAAAACGGATTCCATTGGTATGTAGGTGGCGGTGCCGGTGTTGGGCGTTACGAACACAACTACAAGAACTATTATTATGGTCCGGGTAACGGTAACGGCCCAGGAAATTATCCCTATTATGGCCCGTATAAAGACGATGGAATTTTTGCGTTTGTCGCCGGAGACGTGGGAATTGAATACGATTTTCCCCAAATCCCATTGCAATTGTCATTTGACGTTCGACCGGAGATTGGCAGTAATGCGTACTATGACAATAACATTGGCGCCGACATCGGTTTTGCCGCACGCTACCGTTTCAACTAAACAAAAATCCACCTTCATGGTGGATTTTTTATTTGATTGCTATGGGTTTCTTGGAGTTGACCTTGATGATGGTGTAGGGAAAGAAATAAATGTCGGCTTCGGCCGCTTCTGCTTGCTTTGGCGCTACTTCTTCTACGGTGATGACAATTTTGTCGGGAAGTTCTTCTACACTTTTAACGTTGATCAGGTAACCATCAGTGTTCTTTTCACCGAGGTTGATGATCACAAAATTAGACTGGGTCAAATCCTGTGGGTTGATTTTCTTGCGTAGGTTTTCATCGTACTGCAGCATCTTGATCTCTTTCTCCTCGGTCAGGATTTCATTGAACCGGATGCTTGCTCCGCCGTTGCTCTGCATCGTCAGCACTTGATACAGCGATTTGTCAGCCGCATTTTTGGTTGATGAACAGGCGGCAAGAATTAACAACGAAGCAAAAACGAGAATTTTTCTCATACCAGTGGTTTTGCATAAATACTAATGGCACGCAGGTACAACTCCTCATACATCGGCAGGATGTTCTGGATGTCGAACTGTTTGGCGGTTTCTAAAGCCTTGGCCTTGAATTCCTTTAACGCAACATCATCCGATAATATTTTAATGGCATTGGTAGCCATCTCTTCTACATCACCCACATCGCTGAGATAACCCGAGATTCCGTTGAAGTTGACTTCGGGCAAACCACCAGAATTACTTGAGATGACGGGAACGCCGCTTGCCATCGCCTCGAGCGCAGCCAATCCGAAACTCTCGGTTTCTGAAGGCAATAAAAACAAATCCGAGTAACTCAAAATCTTGTCGATTTCATTGCTGTTGCCAAAGAAAATCACCTTGTCGAGAATGCCGAGTTCCTGGCACAAACGTTCTGCTTTTTCTTTTTCGGGCCCATCACCCACCATCATGAGTTTGGCGGGGATTTGCTGTTGGATTTTGTGGAATATTTTAATCACATCGGGAATGCGTTTTACCCTTCTGAAATTGCTGATGTGCGTCACGACGCGTTCGTTCTCCTTGGCAATCGCCGACCGATGGCACGGGATATTGGCTTCGATGATGTTTTTGTTGAGTTCAATGAAATTCGGGATGACCTCGATATCATTGGTAATGTTGAACAGCTTGAGCGTTTCGTCGCGCAAACTTTTGGAAACCGAAGTCACCACATCCGACTTGTTGATACTAAAGGTTACTGCGGGTTTGTAATACGGATGGTTCCCAACAAGGGTAATGTCGGTGCCGTGCAACGTGGTCACCATGGGCAGCTCGATTCCTTCTTCGCGCAGCATCTGCTTGGCCATATAACCCGCGTAAGCGTGCGGGATAGCGTAATGCACGTGTAACAATTCAATTTTATACAGCTTGACCATATCCACAAGTTTGCTCGACAGGGCCAATTCATATGGCTGGTAATGGAACAGCGGATATTCTGGAACGTTAACTTCGTGATAATGTACATTGGGGTTGAGCAACGCCAAACGAACCGGTTGGCTGTAAGTGATGAAATGGATTTCGTGTCCACGACGCCCGAGTTCAAGCCCAAGTTCTGTAGCCACCACGCCGCTTCCGCCAAAAGTCGGGTAACAAACGATTGCTATTTTCATAGTGTTGTTTTAGAGGAACGAATTTAGTTAAATTCGGGATGGGATTTCGGAAAGTTTCGTTAAAAAAGCAAACACGAGTTTCACGTATCACCGTGAATTTCTAAGCGATTCCATTCCTGCAAATTCGTGAAATTCGTGTTAGCCTTTTGCTATTTTACAATCGATTCGTAAATAGCCTTTTGGATGTCCTCGCGTACATTTTCCTTAGATAGCGTGTTGGTCGTCGCGTCAGGATAAGTGCGGTTCGACAAAAACACGTACACCAATTCGTTTTCTGGATCGGCCCAGGCGATGGTTCCCGTAAATCCGGTATGGCCAAAGCTGCTCATGGGAACGCCAGAATACACCGGGCCAACAGTTCCCGGCAATTGCGGTTTGTCAAAACCAAGGCCGCGGCGGTTGCCTTCTGCGCAAAAATAACACGTATTGAATTCGTCGAAAGTCTTTTCAGAAAAATAGCGGTGGTCGCCGTACGTTCCTTTTTGGAGGTACATTTGCATGATCTTGGCTACATCCATCGCATTCGAGAAGATACCTGCGTGTCCGGCCACACCACCTTCCATAGCGGCAGCCATGTCGTGTACATAACCCTGGATGATTTGTTGGCGGAAATATTTGTCGACTTCGGTAGGCGCAATAACATACCTATTGAACTTTTGCAGCGGATTGAACGTGGTGTTGTTCATCCCCATCGAACTATAAAACTGCTCTTGAGCGAGATTGTCAAGCGTTTTCCCCGTCGCCTTCTCAAGATATTCCTTGAGCAGGATGAATGTAAAGTCACTGTACTTGTATTCTTTTTTGGTCAACAATTTACTGTCGATAATTTTCTTGATAATCGTGTCGTGGTAATCGTTGCGGATGAAAAGCGAATCGGCTACTTGCCTGGTAAAGCGCTCATTCTGGATTTTGCTGTAATACTTGGGCAGCGGCATTTTGGTGATGCTGTCTACGGTTGCTTTGTAAAACGGAATCCACGCTTGCAATCGGGCATAATGCGAAAGCAAATCCTTGAGTGGGATGTCTTGCTTGTCGGTTCCGTTAAACACAGGCAGCATCGTACCTAAGGTCGTGGTGAGGTTGATTTTTTGCTGGTCATACTGTTGCATCAAGTTGGGCAAAGTGGCGGCGATTTTGGTAATCGAGGCGATATCGTAAATATCAGAATTCACGACCTTGACCTTGTTCTCATAATCGTGGTAACCAAAAGATTTCTGGTATACGACTTTCCCTTTCCTGGCTACCAAAACCTGGATGCCGGGCGTCATTTTTTTGTTGATGGCATTGTTGGCGATATTGTCGATTCTTGACAAAACATATGGATTCATTCCAACATTTTCGGGTGCTGTAAAGCCAAGACGGTCGAGTTTTTGGGTTTGCAATCCGTCACCGGCAATATATGTACTGTTGATAGAAACGGGCAATGTCCCTTTGGATCCGATCGCACCGAAAATCAATTCGGCTGATACCTCTTGCGCAATATCGCTGTTCTGGTACGACATTACTACACCTTCAATTTCGCTGAAGTCGGTAATGGGAAGCAAAGAATACGGTTTGGTCAACACGTCGAGGATGACCGTGTTGCTTTTGGCAACTTCTTGCAGGTACGCGAGTTCATCTGCGGTAAAATCGTATTTTTTCCAGGCCTTATCCGATTTGTGGAAACCAACAATCACAAGATTGTAATCTGCGAGTTTTTCGTTGATGCAATAAATATCGGGTTCGACGACTTCGGTCACGTCGGCATATTTTTTAAGCGTGGCGACAAAGCGCGTGTTTACATCATCACCCAATTTTATGTACGCTATCTTCTTATTTTCCAGATTTTTAACAGGGAGGATATCGTTGGTGTTTTTGAGTACCGTAATGGCGTTCTCATACAATTCATATTGCAGTGCATCATTTTTCGTGGGATTGATGTCGTTGTACAAATTCGCAATCTCAATCGGCTTGAAGCTGGTCAATCCTGCCCGATACTTGTACTTGAGGATTTTCTTTACCGAATAAGCCATGCGCGCGTCGGTAATCAAAGTATCCTGTATGGCCTGACAGATTTTTTCCTGCGCCACCGGAACATTTTCTGGGCACAGCAAGATGTCATTCCCCGCCAAAAACGCTTCGAGGTCAATTTCGCCGGGCTTCCTGAAATTGGCCGCCGCTTTCATATTGAGCGCGTCGGTAAAAATCAGTCCCTTGAAACCGAGTTCCTCCTTGAGCACACCCGTGATGATGTTGGATGAAACCGAAGACGGGATATTTTCACGCGGTTCCAGGCTCGGCACATTGAGATGCGCCACCATGACCGACGACAATCCGGCCTCGAATAATTTCTTATAAGGATAAAACTCAACCTCATTGAGCCGCTCCTTACTAAAGGAAATCATGGGCAAGGCCGCATGCGAGTCAATCTCGGTATCACCGTGTCCCGGAAAGTGTTTCCCCGTAGCAAGCAAGCCGTAACTTTGGTAGCCTTTCATGAGTGCGAGCGCGCTTTCGGCTACATTTTCCTTGGTCTCGCCAAAAGAGCGGAAACCGATAATCGGATTCTTAGGGTTGGTATTGATGTCTAAAACCGGTGCAAAATTAAAGTGTACGCCGATCCTTTTGTTTTGTTCGCCCATTTGACGGCCCACTTTTTCAATGAGGCTTTTGTCTTTGATGGCGCCAAGTGTCATATTCCACGGATAGCGGTAGGTAGAATCGAGGCGCATGCCCAAACCCCACTCGGCATCGATACCGATAAGCAAAGGAATGCGCGATTTAGACTGAAAACGGTTGGTAAGCTTGGCCTGTCGAACCGGTCCGCCTTGAAAGAAAATGAGCCCGCCCACTTTGTTCTCCTGAATCAGTTTATCAATCGATTTTGCATGCAGCGAATCTTTGTTAGAATAGGCCGAAACCATAAACAATTGCCCGATGCGTTCATCAAAAGTAAGGGTGTTGTAGGTGCTGTCTACCCATTTTTTCTCCAGATCAGAATCGAACTCGAGTGCCAATGGGTCTACGAGCGGCTTGGCCTCGGCTACCGGCGATTTCTCGGGCGCCTTGACAATCGGTACTGGCTTCTTCGTTGCACAGCCTATCGCCAATAAAAGGAAAGCACTACTAAGTGATATGTTGAAAAAAGACTGTCTCATGAAGAACTTTTAAATTTAAAAGAAACGGCTGTGCCAGCTTTCTGCGGCCGGGACTTCCCAGCTTTCCTCGAATTCTTCGATGGTATTGACCAAATTATTGAAAACAATGGTCTTCTCCGAAACCGCTTTCTCCTTGGCCATTTTCTTGAAATCGATGAGCGGTTTGTGTGCGATGTGCTCGCCGAGGCGATAGGTGACGTTCATCTTATCGAGTAGATCGACGCTGTATTTTTGCTCCAATTGCTGGATGAACTGCACCGATGCGTCGATAGAACAACCCGTCGCTGCCTGTGGTTCCTGGTTTACGGCAAGAATGATGAAACGGTTGTATTTGAGCAAGTACGAAGCTTCGAGGTCACGTCCGTGCGCTGCCCATGAATCTATAAACGTTCGTAAGTCGGTTTCTATTGCAGCGAATTCGTCGTCGGTAAATTTCCGATTGGACTGGTAAATCCAGATTTTGGATTCGGGTGGCATATTTTCGAAGGGAACGTACATGGAGAATGTTGAATTATAAATGTTTGAATGTTGAATGGCGTGAATCGCAGTGATTACAAGTCTTGCGCGTTGGCAATGAGCTCGGCGATATCCATCACTTTAATGTCGGCTTCGCGTTCTTTGGCCTTTACACCATCGGTCATCATGGTATTGCAGAACGGGCAACCGGCTGCGATGATTTGCGGCTGGGTTTCGAGCGCGTCCTCTGTGCGTTCTATGTTGACTTCTTTGTTTCCGGGTTCGGCGTCCTTGAACATCTGTGCGCCACCGGCACCACAGCAAAGGCCGTTGGCACGGGAGCGTTTCATTTCAACGAGTTCGGCATCGAGTTTTTGGATCAAATCCCTGGGCGCTTCGTAAATATTGTTGGCGCGGCCCAAATAACACGGATCGTGGAATGTGATGCGTTTGCCTTTGAACTGCCCACCTTCTATAGTTAACCTTCCGGCATCCAATAGCGATTTGAGGTATTCGGTATGGTGAACCACTTCGTACTTTCCGCCGAGTTCGGGGTATTCGTTTTTGAGTGTATTGAAACAATGTGGGCAAGCCGTAACAATTTTTTTGGCCTCGTAGGCATTGAGAACCTCAATGTTCATCATGGCCTGCATCTGAAACAGGAACTCATTCCCTGCCCTTTTCGCCGGATCGCCGGTACAGCTTTCCTCGGTTCCGAGTACGGCAAATTCAACGCCTGCGCGATTGAGTATCCGCACAAATGCTTTGGTGATTTTCTTGGCCCGGTCGTCGAAACTTCCGGCACAACCTACCCAGAACAGTACTTCGGGCTGCTTGCCTTGGGCTAACATCTCTGCCATTGTAGGCACAATCAAACTCTCTGACATAGTTTATTAGTTCCTTAGTGCCTGAGTGCCTTAGCTCCCAAGCGCTTTGTTAATTCTTATCGATTTGCCGAGCAGCTCAGGCACTAAGGCACTAAGGTACTCTGGCACTTTATTCATGTTTGCCGTCATCGAAAACCTCGATGGTTACTTCCTTTTCTATGAGGTCGGTAAAATGCCCGCGGTATCTTGTGGCTTTGACCAGGTGGTTGTCTATCCAGTGGTAATTGCCGCCGCGCGGTTTTCCGAATACGATACCGTGGTATTTGAATCCGTGTTGCTTGAGCCAGATTTCTGTGTATTCGCGGTGTGCTTCGGTGCGTGAGGTAAAAAAGAAGATCACGTGGCCTTCGTCATACCATTTGTTCAATGTCTTTAAGGCGTCGGGATAAACTGCAGCCGTAAGCATCCTTTCGGGCTCTTCGTTGGGAATATCGTCACAAACCGTACCGTCGATGTCTATCAGGTAGTTCTTGATTCCTTTTGGTAAAATCGGGCTGATGTGTTGCCCGTTCTCGGTAGCCGGCTGTAAGTTTTTTTCAATTTCTTCCGCTTTCATAATCGTTTGGTCTTTAATTAATTTTTGATTTCAAATTGATTAAAAACACTCTTAAGCTCACATATAAGAGGATTTTTAGGGTTCTTAGTTTTCGTTTTTCCAGTTCAATCGGTCCTGTTGGCTGTACTGCCAAGGCGCTGCATTGTTTTCGATGTTGGTCATCATCGCGTTCAATGACATCGGCGCTGCGCTCTGCTCCATCACGAGATACCTCCTCATATCCATGATGATTGAAAGCGGACTGATATTTACCGGGCATTCTTCTACACAAGCGTTGCAGGACGTACAGGCCCAAAGCTCTTCTGGTGTGATATAATCGTTGAGTAAGGTTTTGTTGTCTGGGATGAAAACGCCTTTGTTGGCATCGATGTTACGACCTACTTCTTCGAGACGGTCGCGCGTGTCCATCATGATTTTACGCGGCGAGAGTTTCTTTCCTGTAATGTTCGCCGGACAGGATGAGGTACATCGTCCGCATTCGGTACAGGTGTAGGCGTTCATGAGTTGCACCCAGTTCAAATCTTGTACGTCCTGCGCACCGAATTTAGATGGGACTGCACTTTCATCAACTGGAGCTGCTGCAAACGGATCGGCATTAGGATCCATCATGAGTTTCACTTCCTTGGTTACAGAAGCAAGGTTATCGAATTGTCCTTTAGGGCGCAAATCGGCATAATAAGTATTAGGAAACGCCAATAAAATATGCAGGTGTTTGGAAAAGTAAAGGTAATTGAGGAAAATCAAAATCCCGATAATGTGTAACCACCAAATGGCACGTTCAATCATCATGACCGACGCATTGTTCATCCCGTCAAAAATGGGCGAGATAAATTGCGATACCGGAAAAGCGCCTGCTTTGTGGTAGTGTCCGAAACCGCCTGCTACATTTTGAAGGTGGAAATCGGCGGCGTTCATCACGAGGAAAAAAGTCATCAGTACGATCTCAAAAAACAGGATGTAATTGGCATCGCTTTTAGGCCAGCCTTTAAGGTCGGAGTGGATAAATCTTTTTAGTTTAATGATGTTTCTGCGAATCAAAAAGACAATCACACTCACCAAAACCAGTAAAGCCAGGATTTCAAACGAGCCGATCAATACGTCATACAAAACGCCGAGTGGCGCAAAGACGCGGTGTGTCCCGAAAAGTCCGTCGATGATGATTTCGAGTACCTCGATATTGATTACTACAAATCCAACATACACCAAAATATGCAGGAAACCAGCCACCGGACGTTTGACCATCTTGGATTGTCCCAGCGCGATCATCGCCATGTTTGTCCATCTTGCACCTGGATTGTCTGAGCGGTCTACATCCTGCCCGAGTTTGATGTTGCGGATAATTTTCCTAACATTAATGGTGAAATAACCCGCACCTATCACAAGGATGATGGCAAATAAAATATTGTCTAAATAGCCCATATGCAGCTTTTATTTTTTGTTTGGATCTTCGGTTACCGTCGGTTGGGGAGCTGGTGCTACGTACGGCTTATTTTTCTTCCCGAAAAGTGAAACATTCACATAACGCGTCGGATTCAGCCTTACATCTTGCAGTAGCAATTCTAGTTCTTTGGACGTCTGCTCGAGGTTTTTGTATAGCGCTTCGTCTTTGAGCAATTTGCCCATTGTGCCTTTGCCCGAATTGAGGTCGTTCATGATGCCATCTACCTTATTCAAAGTCAATTGCAGGTTTTTAGCTGTCTTACCCAAATCGGCTTTCTGCAACGAATCGGATATTTTGGCAAAATCGCCAGATACCTTATTGAAATTGGTCATGATGCCATCGATCTTCCCTTTGTTGTTGTCTAGGATGCCATTGAGGCTACCCGATGCTTTGTGGAATTCTTGCATCGTTACGCTAAGTTCGGCAATCGCTTTTTGCAAGTTGGCCTGGCTTTCCTTATTGAGTACATTGTTGACGCCAGTAATCAAAAGGTCGGCATTGAGCAAAACCGCATCCAGTTTTTGTTGCAGTGGAGCTAGTTTTTCGCCTACAAGCGCGGTCAATCCCGGAATGTTAGAACCAGGTAACTTACTTCCAGATTCGGCCGGTTGTTGGTTTTTCAGGTCTGGAGTAATCATCATTTGCTTGCCACCGATAAGACCTGGTTCGTAGATAGAAACGGTACTCGTTGCCGAAATCGGGAAATCACTTTTAATCTGTAATTCTACCAACAATTTGCCCGAAGGTTCAAGTTCAATGGAGGTAACTTTCCCTACCACCAAACCATTGATGGTTACCGGTGCCGATGTAGTCAAACCCTCTACATTGTCATATTCTACAAAAAAAGTCCGGTAATTCGTGAACAAATCCCTTCCTTTTAAAAAACTATATCCCCAAATGAACAATAAGATGGAAGAAATAACTAATATGGCGGTTTTAATCTCTCTTGTAATTTTCAAAGCAGTACTTTTTTTTCAAAATTAAGATAAATATGTGGAATGGCTTTAATTATTAAGTGCTTCCTGTAAGGAAACCTTCTTACCATCTTTATAGGCAACGATATAAGCGGTAGGAAAACCTTTAGCGCGCGCTTCCTCGAGATTGCGTTTGGCGGTGTTGTAATCCGAGGTTTCCCCGTAAAAATATTTGTAAAGGGTTCCGTTCTCGTTAGAAACCGAGATGTTGGATAACCCTTTAAAGTTGCTCGGTACGGTTTCAAGCCTTTTGCCCGTGGCCGAAATCTGCACCTTGAATACTACCACTCCCGATGCATAATCGGTTTTCAGTTCTATTTTAGTTTCGGGTTTCTTCTCTACCGGTTTTTCGGTGATGGTCTCGTCCTTTGTAGGAGTGACTACTGGTTCTACCATTTTTTTAGAAGGTTTGTTGATGACCTCTTCATTGGCGCCACCGTTTCCGAAATATTCCTTTTTGTAACTGATAATCGCGTCTGCAATGGCTTGCGCAATCTCTTCCTGTCCCTCTTCAGAATCGAGTTTAGCACCTTCAACCGGATTGGAAATGAATCCCATTTCAATCAAAATTCTGGGCATGTACGCTTTGTGCAAAACCATATAAGGCGCTTGCTTTACGCCGCCACTACGCACTTTCTTACCGATTTTGGCAAACTCGTCCTCTACTTTACTGGCCAGTGCGATGCTGTTCTCCAGATATTCTTCCTGCATCAGTGTTACGCCAATCATGGTACTGGGATTGCTCGGGTCGAAGCCTTCATACTTCTGTTTGTAGTCTTTCTCTAAAGTCACTACCTGGTTTTCACTTTTTGCAACTGCGAGGCTCGAGGCGTTTTTGGTCATACCCATCACGTAAGTCTCTGTTCCGTCGGCTGCCGTATTCTTGTTGGCATTACAGTGGATAGACACGAAAATATTCGCATCTACACGGTTGGCCATGTTGGCTCTTTCAATCAAATCGATAAAAACATCAGTCTTTCGGGTGTAATTTACCATGAAACCCGGTGTGCTTTCGAGTATCTTGCCCACTTTAAGGGTAACGGCCAGCGCGATATTTTTCTCTATGTGGCCGGTGTAGATCGCGCCATAATCCTTACCTCCGTGACCGGCATCAAGGGTGACTTTAAATTTAGAACCAGATTGGGCATATGAAGAAAAAATGGTAAAGAAGAGTAAAAAAACAAGTAAAGGATTGATATTGCGCAGTTTATTCATAAGTTAATTTTAATGAAAACCTGATGGTTTTAAATTTGATAAATGTTTATTTTTGACGGAAATTTATCTGTAAGTTTGGCGCGTCAAAAAGTAAGCCATAGTTTTACAAAAATAGTATTTAAACCTTTGCGGACAAACTTATTTCATATCGTTTTATCAGCATTTTTCCTAACAATCGGAACTGCAAAAACGCACTCTCAGGAATTAAAAAATAAATCGGTTTCTGCTCCCATAAACAAACCTGTAGACAGCTCTAAAATCGAGATTACCGAACTTGGTAAAATTGCCGACACGATCAAGCTCGATACCGTAAAAACAAAAAAAAAGCCGATCCTCGAAAGCAAAATCCGCTACAAGGCTGAAAAGTATGCCAAACTCGACCAGAAAACGAAACTGATCACGCTATACGATAAGGCCGAGCTTTACTATCAGGATATTGAACTCAAAGCGGGCATCATCGTTTTCAACTATGAGAAAAACGAAGTCTACGCTGGACGCATCAAGGATTCTACCGGTGCTTACACCCAAATCCCCAATTTCAAGCAAGGCACCAATGTGGTAGAACCCGACTCGATACGGTTCAACTACAAAACCAAAAAGGCGCTCATCTGGAATTCACGTACCGATCAGGGCGAATTTTACTTCAAGGCCGATATAGCCAAACGCGTCAACGACTCTGTTTATTTCATGAAAGGCGCGCGTTTTACCACCTCCAAAGACATTGACGATCCCGAATACTACTTCCGTACGAGCAAAGTGAAATACGTACCCGGGAAAAAAGTCGTGACCGGCCTCACCAATATGGTCATCGCCGACGTACCCACGCCACTCGCCTTGCCTTTTGCGTTCTTCCCGATGACACAGAAAAGCCAGTCGGGTGTCATTATTCCTACTTTCAACGACAACCGGGATCGTGGTTACTCGTTGCAAAACGGCGGTTATTATTTTGCCCTCAGTGACAATTATGACCTAGCACTATTGGGCGATTATTATACCAATGGTAGCTATGCGTTGCGATTTGAGACCAATTATGCCAAAAGATACCGATACACCGGATTGGCCCAGGTACGATTTGAAAACCAGATTATCAACGAACGTGGTTTCCCCAATTACATCAAAGCCAACACATACAACATACAATGGTCACATACTCAGGACGCTAAGGCCAATCCCAATTCGCGTTTCCAGGCCTCGGTGAATATGGGTAGCAGTAAGTATTTCAGGACTTCACTAAACCAGGTCAATGCAAGTGCGCAATTGGTCAATGAGCTGGCTTCGTCCATCTCGTATTCTAAAACGTTCAATACGATTCCGCAGGCCAATCTCTCTATTGCCATGTCGCACAGACAAAATACCAATACAGAATCGATCTTCATGACTTTGCCTACGGTACAGTTCAGCATTGACCGGATCTTCCCGTTTGTTCCCAAGGACGGCATCAAAAAAGGGGCGTTGCGCAACATCAACCTGCAGTACAGTTTCAACGCCAAAAATGAATACCAGACCACCGATTCATTGTTCTTTAAGCCCGAGATGTTCAGGAATGCCAAGGTGGGTTTCCAACACCGCATCCCACTGAGCACGAATTTTAAAATATTCAAGTATTTTAGTGTGACGCCAACTGTAAATTATGAGGAAGTCTGGATGCTCAAGACCATCCGCAAGGCCTATAATCCGCTTACAAAGTCGGATACGATTACTGAGGTTAGCAAATTCGATTCTTTCCGGACTTACAATTTCTCGACAGCCATAGGAACCACTGTTTACGGAACTTTTAAATTTGGCGACACCAAAAAAATACAGGCCATCCGACATGTGATGCAACCCAATGTAAGTTATAATTACGCGCCTTCTTTTGACCAGTATTATGATACTTACGCCGCGGATGCCTCGGGAAAAATGATACGCGAGTACACCCGTTTTGAGCAAAGTGTTTACGGCTCGCCGAGCAACAGCTATAACCATAGCGTGGGATTTACACTATCCAATAAGTTCGAGGCCAAGGTACGAGACAGTGATTCGACCAAGGTAGAGCCTAAAAAAGTAACGCTGATCCAAAACCTGAATTTTCAGACAGGTTACGCTTTCTCGCGTGATTCGCTCAAATGGGAAGCCCTGCGCATCAGCGGCGGAACCTTACTTTTTAAGGATAAGATGAATGTGAATTTTGGGATGACGCTCGATCCTTATGCGATAGACAATTCGGGCAAACGCTACAACAAATTCAATATTGACAATGGCGGCAGCCTTTTCAGGATGACCAGCGCCAATATGACCATCAACTATTCGCTCTCGAGCAAGGATTACGACAAAGGCAAAGACAAGAAGAAAAACGAACAAGGCGTAAGAAACGGCGGGCGCGACGACGATTTGTTTGGAACCACCACCGATTTCGCCGACCGCAGACAAAGCCAATTTGACGAAGACAGCGACGAAGAAGACGATTTCAAGGGATTCTACAATGCCGATTTGCCTTGGGACATGACCTTTGCCTACCAGCTTACCTACACCAATAACAACCGAGAAAAGAAGATTTCAGGCAATTCGGTGATGGTATCGCTCAATACCGACCTCGCACCCAAATGGAAGGTTGGGGTTTCCAGCGGTTACGATTTTGTCCTTAAAGGCGTCACCCAAACCCAATTCAGGTTTGAACGCGACTTAATGAGTTGGCGTATGGATTTTACCTGGATGCCTTTTGGGCCGTATGCCAACTGGAACTTTTTCATTGGGATTAAATCGGGTGTGCTCAGCGACATCAAGTGGGAGAAACGCACCGTTCCTGACCGGGTACTCCGATAAGAATTGGATATAAAATTACATTGTAATTTGCAGACCTTGCTTGTACTTTGCAAACTTTGCCGTTAAACATCTAAACACACACCATCATGGAAAAGAAAATCATCTTCACCGATAAGGCGCCGGCACCAATTGGGCCGTACAGCCAAGCCGTACTATTCGGCAATACCTTATATACCTCGGGCCAGATAGCGCTCAATCCTGAAACGGGCCATCTCAACGACCACACCATCGAGGATGAAACCCATCAGGTTATGAAAAACCTAAAGGCCGTACTGGACGCTGCCGAAATGACGTTCGAGAATGTGGTTAAAACAACTATTTTTCTCACCGACATGGAAGATTTCGCAAGGGTGAATACCGTCTACGGAAGTTACATTGACGAGAAAACTGCGCCTGCGCGTGAAACAGTCCAGGTGTCGGTACTGCCTAAAAACGTGAATGTAGAGATTTCGATGGTGGCGATTCATTAGAAGAAAGACCGCTTCGCTGAAAGAGGAAAGACCGCTGCGCTGCAAGACCGCTTTGCTGCAAGAGACAAGACCGCTGCGCTGAAAGAAGAAGAAAAAAAAGGACTAAACGGGAGCACCTCTTTTACCTCAAAAATCTTTCTTCTTTCAGCGCAGCGGTCTCTCAGCGCAGCGGTCTTGCAGCGAAGCGGTCTTGCAGCGCAGCGGTCTTTTCTCTATCTACTTATCGCATTGAGCAACAACTGTGCTGTCGCTTCATTGGTCGCGAGCGGCACATTGTGTACATCGCAAACCCTGATCAGCATATTGATGTCTACTTCGTGGGCATGGCTCGAGTTTGGGTCCTTGAAAAACAATACCATTTTGGTTTTGCCTTCGGCTACACGGGCTGCAATCTGTGCATCGCCGCCCATGGGCCCGGAGAGCATCCGCCTCACGGTGAAACCAGCGTTTTGCGCCTGGCCACCAGTGGTTCCGGTGGCGATCAACCTGATGTTTTCATTGAGCAGGATGGATTTGTTCTTGTTTAAGAACTGGACCATTTCGGCTTTCATCCGATCGTGTGCGATGATGGCGATTTCCATTACTTATTCAGGACATGGTAAGCGATAAGCCCATCGATAGGACGTCTGAGTACGTTTCCTAGTTTGATGCCGTGTTTGGTGAGAACCTCTTGCAATTCGTCTTTGAGATAAAACGCAATCGAACCCACGAAATGCACCGGAATGTCCTTGTGATTATCGAATTGTTTAATGTAATTCTCCACAAACGACTCCATCTCTTCAAAAATAAATTGACGGCAAAATTCGCTGTCCTTGTGCCTGATGATGAATTTGGCAAAAGTCGCGAGGTACGCGTTCGGGTTGGGTTCCTTATAGAGATTGTGTTTGACGAAATCGGCGTCTGTGTTGTATTCTTCCTCGAATTCTTTGGCGAGTGCTGCGGGCATTTTGTTGAAGAAATAACCGCGTAACAAGTGACGCCCGAAACGATTCCCTGAGCAATCATCCATGGCGATATAACCCAGCGACTGCACTTTCTGGTGCAAGACCGTCCCGTCAAAATAACTACAATTCGAACCGGTGCCGAGGATGGAAACGATGGCCTCCTCCCCTTTTGGTGTCGTTGCATAAACGGCGGCGTAGGTGTCTTCGTGTACCGTGACTTTGGCTTTGGAGAAATATTCCTCGAAAATATCGGTGAGGAATTTTTTCATACGGTCGGTGCCGCAGCCAGCGCCGTAAAAGAACAGGTAATCGGCTTTGTCTTTGTTGTGTTCGATGTCGAATTTGTCGTCGAGGCGGCTGATGACTTCTTCTTTGGTGAGTACTTCTGGATTGAGCCCGAGCGATTGCGTGGTGAACAAAACTTTGCCCGAATCGTCTATGGCAATCCAATCGGCTTTGGTAGAACCGCTGTCAACAAGTAATTTCATAAGGTGGCTTTTTATTCCGCTGCGCTCCATACAGTTCGGCTGCGCCTCGGGTGTGGTTGGTGTTTCTCTTGTTCAAAGTTCAATATTCGTTGTTCGTTGTTCAAAATTTTTAAATGTTCAATGTTGAACAACGAATGTTGAATATTGAAGTAAGCTGCCACTAGCCCTGATGGAAGCGGCATCCTTTTTCTTGCTTCTTTAGCAAGGAAAAGATATAGCGGACAGCAGGAATAGCTTCTAAAAAAATTAAAAAATAAAATCCCGCTAATGGTTGACTAACGGGATTTTTGGTAAATATAATATCTTATTTCAAACCTGCAATATGTACCGACAAATCGATGAGTTTGCTCGAATAGCCATACTCGTTGTCGTACCAGGAAACAATCTTAAAGAAGGTCGAGTTGAGCCCGATTCCGGCCTTGGCGTCGATGATCGAGGTGCGCTTGTCGGATACGAAATCCTGCGACACCACATCGTCTTCTGTATAACCGATGATGCCTTTGTAATCGGTTTCTGAAGCGTTTTTGAGCACTTTCATGATTTCGTCGTAGCTGGTTTCCTTCGCTACTTTCACGGTCATATCCACTACAGAGACGTCGATGGTGGGTACGCGGAACGACATTCCGGTTAATTTTCCGTCGAGTTCTGGGATTACTTTTCCTACCGCTTTTGCTGCGCCGGTTGAGGATGGAATGATGTTGACGCTGGCTGCACGTCCGCCACGCCAGTCTTTTTTAGACGGACCATCGGCGACCATTTGCGTAGCCGTGCTTGCGTGGACCGTGGTCATTAACGCTTCTACAATCCCGAAATTTTCGTGGATTACTTTGGCTAGAGGTGCGAGGCAATTGGTGGTACAAGAGGCGTTGGATACAATCGTATCGGCTGCAGTGGCTTTGGTGTGATTGACGCCCATAACAAACATGGGTGCGTCGGCTGATGGTGCAGAAATAACTACTTTTTTCGCGCCACCTTTGATGTGTGCTTGGGCCATTTCGAGTGTGGTGAAAATTCCCGTACAATCGGCGACAACTTCTGCTCCTACTTCATCCCATTTTAGCGTTGATGGATCTTTTTCTGCGGTAATGCGGATGTTGCGCCCGTTGACGAATAGTTTGCCGTCTTTTACTTCTACGGTTCCGTTGAAACGACCGTGAACCGAATCGTATTTTAAAAGGTAAGCCAAATGGTCAACGTCTAGTAAGTCGTTGATGGCGACTACTTCTACATTATCGCGGTTGAAGGTTTCCCTGAAAACAATGCGTCCGATTCTTCCGAATCCGTTTATTCCTAATTTTACTTTTGACATTTTTTGTTTTTTAAGCAATAAGCCTTAAGCTCTTGCGGTTCGTGAATTTAATTATTGATAAAGGCTTTGGGCGTCTCACGTTTGCTTACAGCCTGTTTTTTTTTGATTTTGCTTAACGCTAAGTGGTCATGATATCAGAAACGCGCAGCAATTCGCGGTCGATTTCTGTTTTACCCTTAATGGCTTGTTCCAGCGGCGTCAATGCAACTTTATCGCTGAGCAATCCTACCATATAATTGGTTTTTCCTTCAATTAGCGATTCTACGGCTTTTACGCCCAATCGACTTGCGAGCACACGGTCAAAACAAGAGGGTGCGCCGCCGCGTTGCATGTGGCCGAGTACCGAAACGCGCACGTCGTACTCGGGCATGTTGGCTTCTACATAATCTTTGAGTTCAAAGACATTCTTGCCGATTTTGTCGCCTTCTGCAATCACCACAATACTTGAGGATTTCCCTGACGCTTTTGATTTTTTGAGTGATTCGAGCAGACGGTCGAGCCCGAGATCTTCTTCGGGAATCAATATTTCTTCGGCTCCTGCGCCAATTCCCGCATTGAGTGCAATATGGCCGGCATCGCGACCCATAACCTCTACAAAGAACAAGCGGTTGTGCGAACTCGCGGTATCGCGGATCTTATCAATGACTTCCACGACCGTATTCAATGCGGTGTCATAACCCAAGGTATGGCTCGTGCCAAAGATGTCATTGTCTATGGTTCCCGGGATTCCCATGACGGGAAAGTGGTATTCTTTATTGAAGATTTCGGCACCAGTAAAACTGCCGTCTCCGCCGATGACTACCAGTGCATCTACACCTGCTGCGACGAGTTTCTCGTGCGCCTGTTGGCGGCCTTCTGCAGTCATGAATTCTTTGGAACGTGCCGATTTTAAGATGGTCCCACCTTTGTTGACGATGTTATTGACGCTTCGTGGGCCCATTTCCTTGAAATCACCTTCAATCATTCCTTGGTAACCCCTGTAAATACCGATACAATCGATGTTGTGGTAGGCGCAAGTCCTGACAACAGAACGAATGGCGGCATTCATGCCCGGAGAATCTCCTCCAGAAGTAAGCACACCAATCTTTTTTATCGTTTTTGACATTATTTTGCAATTAAAATGTAAACTTAGCAAACATCGGTAACTTTTAGGGTAGCGTTTTTAAACCTTTGTGATTTTCAAACGTTTTCGTTGATAAGTTTTTAAATAATGCCGACAACTTGTGGGTTACCACTTAAAATGCGGTTAGTCGTCGGTAGGTATCGCATCCGAGTTGACCTTGGGTGTGTCTTTCTCATCCTGCTCATCTTTGCCTTTTTTACCTTTGTCTTGATTGGCATCCTTGATGCGGATAAAATCGGGCAGCAAATCTGAATCCTGCGGCAGGCCTTCTGTAGGCTGCGTAATTACGGTGGCTTTGCCTTTGAAGATGCGGTTCACGAGTTCGGTAAACGTATCAAAATCGACCTCATAGGTAATACCAAGGCCTTGGGTGTAACCGATACCTTGCCCAATGTAGTTGATGTCATTTTCCTTGTTAAAAGCGCGTAGGTACATGGTCCCGTCTTCGTTTACGCGGTATTGCACTTCTACGTCACCCACTACAGCCGATTCGTTGATACCGCCAACTGGAACGCCGAGTTTTCCTTTAATATTGATGCGTTCGCTCACTTTCGTGGTTACGGTAACACCAAAACGTCCGCCGGTTTCATTTCCAGGCGTGCGTTCTGCAGGTGCGAGGTCGACACCAATGTTGATCTTGTCTGCATCATCGTTAAAGACGCTGCCCAACAAATCGCCTACCTTTTCGTAGAGGTTACTCGTGAGGGCACTTTGGCTCAAACCTTCGTCGCTGAGGAAACCGCCCGTAGACAGCAAAATCAGCGCTTGTTTTTGCCGCACATCTTTGTCATCGAGCTTGGTCTGGATTTCTGATTTAAGGACCGAGCTTACCGTTGGGAAATTGATATCGAAGTTGGGCTCAGGATTACTCAGGTTGCCGCGCAACCCAATGACCACTTCTACCGGAACCTTTTTGTTTGCCGTGGCGTTCTCTAGCAAGACACCAGGGTTTGCAGTGGTTTTATAAATGGCTTCAAGGTTCAGGATGGCGCGCATCGGGTCGCCTTCCCAGGTAATCGAGCCGCCTTTCTTGACCTCGAACTTTTTGTTGATGAGTCCGCCGTAGCGGAAATTATAGGTTCCTTCATACGCCTGGAAATCGCCCCACATATTGAACTTGCCCAGCGTATTGATCTTAAACAACAACGACCCAAAACCTTTGCCTTTCATACCGTGGCCGGTAGCGCGGTCTAAGATCACCTCTACCTCGGCATCGGGTGTAATGGCAAAATCAAATTCGAGTTCGAGCCCATTGTAATTGCGCGTCTGTTGTTCGGCAATGCCCTTTTTGATGTTGAACTTTTCATTCTTGGTAATGAAATGGATGTAGCCATTCTCGCCTACCGACTGGGCGTCGTTGATGGGGATTTTTACTGCAGTACCTTTCTCTGATTCGGCTTCTACCTTAATGAATAAGCCGTCAGTTGGCCCTTTGATTGTGGCGTAACCGTTGATAAAGGCTTTGCCAAAGTAGGCTGCATCCTCGCTGTCTTGGGTATTGAGTGCCAACAGGCGTTTCGAGCTTACATTGAGATCCAATTTCCAATCGCCAAAATTGTGGTGTTCGATGCTTCCGTTGAGCTTGCCTTGGGTTTGAAACTCAGAATCGATGATGGTGGCGTTCCTGATCAGGAACTTGCGCTCGGTCACATCCACCACCGCATCATCATCGAGTTGGTAGTCAACATTGAGGTACGGGATACCGAGCCCGGCTTTCTTGACAAAAAGCCGACCGTTGATTTCAAGGTTGTCTACGTCGCCGCGGATGTTGGATTTCCCGCTGGCGAATCCACGGATATTGGAGATTACATCTCCGCCAAATGAACGCAATACGCCCAGGTTGAACTCGTTAAAATCGAGGTCGAGGTCAAGGTTGGTTTTGTTGTTGGCCACTTCCAGGTTACCATCTGCGGTGAACGAGGCTACATTTTCGTTTTCAATATTAGAAGAAAGGTAGAATTTCCTGAAACTGTCATCGCCCTTGATGTCCAGGTTGAGTGTTCCCAAAGCCACCGAATTCAAGTGCAGGCTATCAATCTTAACCGCCGCGGTCGGCTGATAAATGGCATTTTCCTGCTTGAGGTTGACCACACCATTGAGGTTTCCTTTGATTGTGAATTTCTCGAGCGCAGGCAACAGGTTGTCCAAGTGGACGTCCTGGAAACTGAGCCGAAGGTCCTTGGTCTTGTTTTCCTTTAAGGTACCGCCAAGCGCTATTTTCTGGTTTTCATGCGACATCACAATGTTGTCGATGCTAAAATTTTTGAGTTTTTTATCAAAAACAATCTTATTGTCATGCGCGTCCTGCTCATTGAGGTACCACAAGAAATCCTGGTATTTGAGTTCTGATTTCTGGATGCCCACCACACTTTGCCTTTCCTTGTTGATGGTGTGGTATAAATTCAGGTTGTAGGAATCCTGTGCCTTTTCGCCACCTTTGAACTCGGTGCGCAAAAACAGGGTATCGTTAGTTGTGACGTTGATCAGGCTAAAATCGCTGACCTTGTAATATTTGGTCTTGATGCTGTCGAGCTCAATAAAAGTATTGTACAACGGGTTTTTGTTGTCAATGTTGATGTTGATCTTTTCAAAAGTGTTCTCGAAAGCGGTAACCTTAGGCGAAGTGAAATTGAACTTAAACTCGTCATTGTTAGAATTGATACTGCCTTTAAGTGCCGTATTGGTACCAATCGCGATCCCGGGATAAAATACCTCAATGACCTTATTGTAGATATTGAAATTAAACTTGAGGTACTGCCCTTTCTGGATTTTGTTGGGCGAATAATTGGCGTACAAACTTCCCACAGAATTCTCGACCATCTTGCGCAGTTGGTTTACCTTGAATTTCCCAACCACCGTCCCGTCTATGATGTCGGGCGAATTGATTGAGATGGTACGTACGCGGTCGGCATCAAACGAAGATTTGAGCGAGAAGTTGTCGAAATAATACGTGTCTTTGTTGTTCTGGAACGAGGTGTCGGTAAAATCGATACTGCCTTTGAGGTCATCGAGGCTGTTGCCCGAAATGTCCATCTTAATGTCGCCCTTAAAAATCGAGATCGAATCGTTCTTGATAAAGTTGAGCTTGCGCAGGTTCGCGTAATCGATCTTGGTATTGAATTGGTAAGCGATGTCTTTCTTGCCCAGGTTGACAAGTCCGTCAAAATCCATAAACAAATTCGGGTCGTTGACAAACACCTTGCCCTTGAAAACCGGGTTCTTGAAGTTCCCGTCGACAATAATCTTGGTGTAATTGTAACCATTGTAATACACCTTGTAAATATCTCCAGAGAATGAAGTATTGAGGTTTTTCTGGATGAATCCCTTGCCATCTACATCCACATTTAGTGTGACTTTCCCAACATCTTTGCGGTTCAGGAACGCACCGATGTTGAACTCCTCAAGTATGATGTTGCCTTTATATTGCGCATTATCGATATTGTCAAGGTCGTTGATTTCCAGATTGGATTGGATATTCCCAAGTTGGGTGGCCATATAAAAATCGGCTGCAATGGCAGTCGCCGAAATCTCGGCCTTACCGCGCAAATTAAACTGCCCGATTTTTTTAAGCGATGACGGTAATTTTTTACCCAGCACATTGGGCAGCAATTTCACAAGGTTGCCATAATTAGACGAAACCTTAACAAAATTGCCCTTCATATAAAAGCGTTGGTGGTCCTTGCCAAACAAGTTCTTGAAGTTCACGTCGCCGTAGATCTGCGAGTTTTTGCTATCGGTGAGCTTGAGGCCTTTCATGGTTAGGTCATTCAAGGCGCCGGTTACGCGGGCACGCATAGAAAAAACCTGGTTGGGCCCCATTTCCTTGTAGAAATAGCGGATGTCATTGGTAGCGAGCTTGGATTTGTCTATCTGGATGTCAAACTGCACCTTGTTGTTGAAATCCTGAAAATCCTCACGTTTGTAATTGAGCGCGACTTTGCCTTTAAAAGTAGAATTGCGAGTCGCCAATTCAAGGTTGCTCAGGATAATGTTCTTTTTGGTGTAGGTAAACTGCGACGACATTTCTTTGACGAACAAACCGCGGTAGTCCATAAAAGACATCCTTTTGATGTCCATCGAGACAACCGGACCGTGGATCATGAAATCAGTCGCCCTGGCATTGAGGTAGGAGAAATCGGCGTCTTTGGGGTTCTCACGGTTTTCATCGAACAGTAAAAAATGGCTGTTGGTGAGGTAGACGTTTTTGGCTTTCATGAGGAATTTTTTCCCCGATGACGGTTTACCCGAATCGAACGCGGCGATGAATTTATCGAGGTTGGTGTCTTTCTCGCCTTTGTAAGTATTCATCCTAAACAACAAACGGTCTGCGCGAATGTCGCCAAAAAGCAGGTCACCCGACGCCATTTGACCAAAGTCCAGCACCGTAGTGGTAATCCTTCCGGCGTAAATGAGTGTGTCTTTGTGGTGGTCGCGAACCAGTACGCCTTTGAGCTTGACGCCGCCAAAAACCGTGATGGCAATTTTCTCGATGTTGATGTCGGTCTTGTATTCGGCATTGATTCGCTCGGTGGCATATTGCGCAATCTGGGTTTGTACCGATGGCAACGAAAGCGCGATGCCACAAACCAGCAATAGTAGGATAAGCACAAGCAATAAACGGACTACTATTTTTCTGAACCTTTTGATAGATGGGCTGGTTTTAAATTCCTGATTTTTTTAAATTAACTGCTGCAGCAATTCCTGATAAAAAATCTATAATTTTGCTTGGCGGTAAAAATACAGATTTTTACGGGGTTTTGAATCAAATATAGTCCAAAAAATAATGCCTTTTCATGCACAATCCTGACGTTTACATTTTGGCCATTGAAAGTTCGTGCGATGACACGGCAGCAGCGGTTTTAAAGAACGATAAAGTCCTCTCGAATATTGTCGCCAACCAGCTCGTCCATCAGCAATACGGCGGCGTGGTACCCGAACTGGCTTCGCGCGCACACCAGCAACATATTGTCCCGGTGATTGACGCCGCGCTAAACAAAGCAGGTATCGCCAAGGAACAACTTTCGGCGATTGCCTTTACGCAAGGCCCGGGATTGATGGGATCTTTGCTCGTAGGCAGTTCATTTGCCAAGTCATTGTCACTGGCGTTGCAGATTCCGCTGATTGCCGTCAACCACATGCACGCACACATCCTCGCCCATTTTATCGATGAGGATGGATTTGAAAAACCAACGTTTCCGTTCCTGGCGCTGACCATTTCGGGCGGGCACACGCAAATCGTAAAAGTCAACGGATTTTTCGACCTCGAAATCATTGGCGAAACCACCGATGATGCCGTTGGTGAAGCCTTTGACAAAAGTGCCAAAATCCTCGGATTGCCGTATCCGGGCGGGCCATTGGTAGACAAGTACGCACAATTGGGCAACCCGACTGCCTATGCCTTTACAAAGCCAAAGGTTCCCGGGCTCGATTTTAGTTTCTCGGGACTCAAAACTGCCATTTTGTATTTCATACAGAAAAATGTGGCGGCAAACCCGAATTTTATTGAAGCGCATCGTGATGACATTTGCGCGTCCATCCAACATACGATTATCGAGATTTTGATGGACAAGCTTAAGGCAGCCGTTGCGCAAACAGGAATCACACAGGTAGCAATCGGTGGCGGTGTATCGGCCAATTCAGGCATCCGTAAAACCTTGAAAGACGCTGAACAGCTATACGGTTGGAAAACTTTTATCCCCAAGTTTGAATACACCACCGACAATGCAGCCATGATTGGGATTGTGGGTTACCAAAAATTTCTAAGCGATCATTTTGAGACGTCGGCAGTGGTTGCCAAGGCCAGGATTGCATTTTAAACGTGATAGCCATATGGCGTTAATCACAGTGAATATGGTTTTTATTTAACAGGGTTGATGCGTTATCGGTAATTTTTTAGTAAAAAACTTAACCAATAGTTGAGGCGTTGTTTGAATTAAATCGTACTTTGGCGATAAATAATTGGGGGATTATGGGAACTACAAAAAAATTGGCCTTCCAACAGGACGTTTACACGACCGCCGAAATCTTCAAGGCGTTGGGCCATCCGGCAAGATTGCAGATATTAAAAATACTGCTTCAAAGAAAATTATGTACTTGCGGCACCATCGTAGATGAGTTACCTTTGGCGCAATCGACCGTTTCAAAACATTTGCTCGAACTCAAGAAAGCCAATATCGTTTCGCTGAAAGTACAAGGCAAAAAGACGATTTACAGCCTGATTGAGGACAACCTGATGTTTACCAAAGATTTTTTGTTGGAGTACATCGGCAGGACCGAAACTACCGCCAAGGAAATAGTCGTCAAGCCCTCACGCAGGGTCAATAAGAAACTGCAAAAGGAAAATTACGTATTCAAAAACCGCCCTAAAAAAGAGCAATAAACAATCGTTACCCCAAAAAAATCCATGCAGTTATTTTACAATCCCGACCTCAATCCCCAAACCGAAAACTTTGCCTTTGACCGCGAAGAAAGTCGGCACATTATCAAAGTCCTTCGTAAAAAAGACAGCGATATCTTGCACGTAACCGACGGCAAAGGCCATTTGTTTACCACACAAATTACACTCGCATCCGATAATAAATGTACCGTTAAAGTCGTGTCTTGCGAGAAAAGCCAACCTGCAAAAGTACAGCTGCATCTCGCTGTGGCGCCTACCAAAATGAACGACCGCTATGAATGGTTCCTTGAAAAAGCTACGGAAATCGGCATTGCCGAAATCACACCCATCATTTGCGACCATTCTGAACGCAAACAAGTCAATGTCGATCGGCTGGAAAAAATTTTAATTTCAGCGATGAAACAGTCCAACCAATGCTACCTGCCAAAACTCAACGAACCCATAGCAATCAAGGATTTCCTGAAATTGAAATGCAACGGACAACTGTTTATTGCACATTGCGAAGAAACCCAAAAGCAGTCACTCAAAACTGCCTTGAAACCCAACGCCGATGTCACGATGCTCATTGGCCCTGAAGGTGATTTCTCAGAAAAGGAAATCGCGCTCGCCACACAAAATCACTACGTTCCCGTCATGCTGGGCGAAACGCGCTTACGAACAGAAACGGCTGCTATAGTGGCTTGCCACACGGTAGTGTTCACAAATGAATGACCAGATGTTAATTGTTATTTCTGCTCTTTTTTAAAGCGCAAATTAGTCGTATCATTACGCCTCTAAAACAAAATCATGAAAAAAAATTACTTTACCGCTATATTATTGTTGGCGTCAGCAATGGCCTCGGCACAGGTTTCCCCTGTAACTCCGTTGTTGAATGTTAGCATCCAGCAACCGAGCATGGTTTGCTCGCCGGGAGCCTGCACCGAAATTTTCGCCGAATATATCGCGCCCAAAGCCACGACCGATTATCTTGTGGAGAGCATGCAGTATGGACCGAGTTTCCCGTTTACCGGCGGTATTGTAATCCCGCCTTCGGCCGGCGATGATTTATGGTCAAACGTGTTTAACCTGCCTTTTAATTTCTGCTTCTATGGCAACACTTACAATCAACTGCTCGTTGGGACAAATGGCGTAATCACGTTCAATCTTACAGGATGGTCGCCCGGAACCGGAGGTTTTGACTATTGCCCGTGGTCTTTTGCCGGAAACATTCCGAATGCCGGTTTCCCAATAAAGAACGCGATTTACGGGGTTTACCAAGACAACAATATTGCCACACCTCCTGTTACCAATCCGACGCTTCAAAATGTCAATTATTACACCTTGGATACCGGAGTAAACGCAGCGCCCAACCGCGTTTTCGTAGCCAATTTCAACGAGTTGCCGCAATTTCAGTGCAACAACGCTGTAGGCTTACAAACCTCGCAAATCGTACTCCACGAAGGCACCAATATTATTGAAGTGTTTGTAAAAAACAGGTCAGCCTGTGTCGCTTGGCAAGCTGGCGCGGGTGTTATCGGTTTGCAAAATGCCGATGGGACTGTTGCGACGGTTCCGCTAGGACGGAATACCGGAAACTGGTCTGCCACCAACGAAGCCTGGCGATTTACCCCAAATGGCGCACCACTTACGCCACAATTGAGCTGGTTCATCAACGGAATAGGAGTAGCAGAGAATGTAAACCCCTTGCCTATTTGCCCAACAACCGAACAGGTGTACTCCGCGATGGTGATGTATGATAATTGTGGCCAGAATGCGATCGTAACTGATGAATTCAGCGGACAAATTATTGCCGACCCGCTTCCGGTGAGCAACCCAGCCGACTTATCGGTTTGCTCTGACATATTGGGAACTTATACCCTTGACATCAACCAGAATAGCAGCATCCTAAATGCACAGAATCCGGATGATTACGAACTATTTTACTATGCGAACGAGCAGGATGCGATCAACGGCGCGAGCAACGCGATCAATTATGTTTCTGACGCGGCTCTATCGGCTTACTCTTTTACAACGGACCTAACGATTTACGTACGTGTAGAAAATTTTGCATCAGGATCGGGTTGCGCAACTATCCTTCCGTTTCAGATTATCGTGGTTCCTCCGGTAAGCCCACCAACCGGCAACGCCCAACAGAATTTTACTTCGGGACAGACCCTTGCCGATTTGGCCGTAAACGGAGAAAATATCACTTGGTACGACCAGGCTACCGAAGGCAACGAATTGCCATCGAACACCGTATTGCAGAACAATACTACCTACTACGCGTCGCAAACCGTGAACAACTGCGAGAGCCGCGGCGTTCACTCGACACGACTGGCGGTTACTGTAAGTTTGGTCTTGGCCAACCAGTCTTTTGACAACCGCGCGATTTCGGTGTATCCGAATCCGGCGAACGACCGCTTGAATATTGCCTTCTCCGACAATTTGCGATCGATAGCGGTATACAACACCATCGGGCAAATGGTCGCGATGTACCAACCGAATAAAAAAGAAACCAGCCTGGACATTTCAGGTTTGCAAGCAGGGATCTATTTTGTAAAAATCAACACGGCAAGCAAACAGCAAACCGTAAAAATCATCAAAGAATAGAACAATGAAGAATCTTTTGTTGCTGTTTTTATTTACAGGCTCTTTGTTGCAGGCGCAGGAAATTGCGTTGCTCAAGTACAATGGCGGCGGTGATTGGTATGCCAATCCTACTTCGTTGCCCAACCTGATTAAATTCAGCAACCAGAATATCAATACCAAAATCCGCACAAAACCGGGCGTTGTAGAACCTGCAAGTCCCGATTTGTTTGGATATCCGTTTGTGCATATGACGGGCCATGGAAACGTGGTTTTCAACGATGCAGAAACCATCAACCTGAGGAATTACCTGACTTCGGGTGGCTTTTTGCACATCGATGACAATTACGGTATGGATGAATTCATCCGCAAGGAAATCAAAAAGGTATTTCCCAACAATGCACTGGTAGAAATCCCCGCCAACCACCCGATTTTCCAGAAGCCATTTGCTTTTCCGGCGGGCATCCCAAAAATTCACGAACATGAGGGCAAACGACCACAAGCTTTTGGTATATTTGTAGCGAACCGCTTGGTCCTTTTATACACTTTTGAGACCGACCTTGGCGACGGCTGGGAAGATTCGGACGTGCACAATGACCCGCCAGAGGTAAGGCTCAAAGCACTAAGGATTGGCGCCAATATCCTCAATTACATCTTCAATAATTAAGCATGAATGTAACCTCGAAAAATATAGCCAACGGAATCCTACGTGCGATAGGTGTTTTGGTCTTGTGTTTCCTGGGCCTTTATTTTTTGTACCAGATTCAGACCGTTTTGATTTACCTGGTGGTGGCTTTGATTTTAACACTGATTGGTAACCCGATACTGGACTTCTTCAAGCGCAGGCTTAAATTCAAGCATATTTTTGCCACGATTGCTACATTGCTGATTTTTTTAATCATCATCGTTGGTTTTTTCATGCTGTTCATCCCAATGATCGTTACCCAAAGCCAAAGCCTTTCGCTACTGGACACCGTGGCCATTGAGCGCAACATACTCACGCTCGTCAATAAGATTACGTTGTTTTTAGATGGCCATAACATTGATTCGGCGAAGGTCTTGAAGGAGTCCAACCTCACCTCAAAAATCAATTTTAGTTTCTTGCCCGATTTTTTTAACGCCATTATCAATACCATCAGTAGTTTTGGGATGGGATTGGCTTCGGTGCTATTTATCACTTTTTTCTTCCTTAAGGACCGCCTGTTGTTCATCATCGGCGCCAAAAAGCTGATTCCCGACAGCCATGAAGAACAGATTCTGAATTCGCTCGACAAGATTAACAACTTGCTTTCGCGCTATTTCATAGGATTGCTGATCCAGCTGTCAATCGTTTTCATTTTATACCTGATCGTACTGCTTATTTTTGGGGTAGACAATGCCATCGTAATTGCATTCTTGTGCGCTGTGCTCAATATTGTGCCTTACATCGGGCCGTTGATTGCGTCGGTATTCGCGGCCGTTTTGACGATGCTCAGCAATATCGGCAGCGACTTCCAGAGTGAAATCCTACCCACCACCATCTACGTGATGATTGGGTTCTGGATTGTTCAGGTGATTGATAACAATGTGTCGCAACCGTTGATTTTTTCGAAAAGCGTGAGCTCGCATCCACTTGAAATTTTCCTGGTCATTCTCATGGCCGGTTTTCTTTTTGGCATCATGGGTATGATTGTCGCCGTGCCGCTCTACACCATCCTTAAGGTCATTGCAAAAGAATTTTTCCCAGACAATGCCGTTGTAAAATTGCTGACCAAAAACATCTAGTTTGTTTACTGCCATTTTAAATCTGCAAGTACAGGCGTTTATCAATGCTCATATAGGTGATGATGTAACCGCGCTGGCCTTGCGCAAGAATCCGTTTCCCGACATCAACTGGTCATCGCTGCTCAACCAAATTGCGGCCAAAACCAAGGCAAAGGACAAGCTGCCAATTTGGTTTAGCAAAGCCGACATTGTTTACCCATCTAAAATTTCGGTAGAGCAAACCTCCTCCGAGAAAACTGCAAAATACAAAGCCTCGCTAATCTCCGGAAAAAACCTGATTGACTTGAGCGGCGGTTTCGGCGTGGATGATTTCTATTTCGCCAAGCGATTTGAAGCCGTGGTGCATTGCGAGCTTAATGCCGAGCTCTCGGCCATAGTACAGCACAATTTTGGCATATTGCAGGCCGACAACATCGATTGCCAATGTGGTGATAGCGCCGAAATACTTAAAGAACGTAGCGAAAAATTCGATTGGATTTACATCGACCCGTCGCGGCGGAATGAGAACAAGGGCAAGGTGTTTATGTTGCGCGATTGTTTGCCGTCGGTTCCTGATTTGTTGGATTTCTATTTGGAATACGCACCCAATATCCTCATGAAAACGGCGCCTGTGCTGGACCTTGCTGCCGGCCTGTCAGAACTCAGCCAGGTAAAAAAAATACACATTGTCGCGGTAGAAAATGAGGTAAAGGAACTGCTTTGGGAAATAGAAAAAGAGTTTGTGGGTGACATTGAAATAAGGACGGTTAACCTGCTTAAAGACAACGCAGAACACTTTGATTTTAAATGGAACGAACAAGCCGATATTGCGTCTCTTGGGTTTCCAAGAAAGTACATTTATGAAGCCAATGCCGCCATCATGAAGTCGGGTGGGTTCAGTACCATCGCACTGCGTTATGGATTGGATAAGCTGCACGCCAACTCTCATTTGTACACCTCCGATTTGGTGATTGATTTCCCGGGACGGGTTTTTGAAGTCACAGCATCGATCCCTTATAGAAAACAAGAAATGAAACAGTGGCTAGAGAACAAGAAAGCCAATGTCGCCACCAGGAATTTCCCCGATAGCGTAGAAATAATCCGAAAAAAATGGAAAATAAAAGACGGCGGTGACCAGTATTGTTTTTTCACTACTGTTCCAAATGAGGATAAAATAGTTTTAATTTGCACCAAAATTAAATAAGATGAAATTCCTACTATCAGCCATTACCCTATGCTACTGTTTGATTGTGACCGCGCAACGCCCTTGCGATTTTAGTGCCAATGTCACCGATTCGCTCGGGTCTTACAAATCGACTAAAGAATATATGGTTTTTGAGAAAAACTTCGCAGGGAAATCTACCTATGTCTTTAATTCTTTCGTAGTAACTGACGGCATGCCATTGCTCAACGTACAATTCCTTGAAAAGAGCGACGGTTTTATCAAAGCAAGGTGTCTGGATAAAAACTCGAAGCTTTACATTCAGCTCAACAACGGAAAAATCGTGACCTTGTTGCATATAGACAAATCCGATTGCGGCAATTTGATCCGCGACGACAAAGGCATGAACAACCGAATCCTGTCGGGTTATTTCATGTTTCGCAAAGAGGATTTTCAGGAATTGAAAAAATCACCGGTTTCTTTTATCCGCGTGAAATTTGGCGCAGAGACAGAAGATTTCATCTATCGCAAAGCGATCAAGAGTGAAATGAATGGCGAACTCTACGAGCCCGAAACCTATTTCATCAACTATTTTCACTGTCTCGAAGACAAGAATTAATCACATTTCCATTTGAAATTCGAGATGGTTTCACGCGTCGAGCGCTTGAGGTTGTAATGCCACCACTCGCTTTCAAAAGTTCGGAACCCTGAACGTGTCATGATGCGTCGCAATAACTTGCGATTGTTTTTAACTTCATCTGATAGGCTGTCGTAATCGTGCGCCGCCTCAGGCCCAAAATGATCAAAAGTGGTTCCCATGTCGAGTTCCTTTCCTGATTGATCCACCAAAGTGATGTCTACGGCGCAGCCGCGGTTGTGGATGGAGCCTTTTTTTGGATCGGCTACATACTCAGGGTTTGATACGATTTCCCACATTTTCTTTTGGATGTCGAGCGGTCGGTAACAATCGAAAATTTTGATGCGATACCCTTTTTTAATAAATCTTTCGTTGGCTTCACACAGCGCTTTTGCGGTTTTAAACCTCAGGAAGCATTGGGCGCAATCGTATACCTTGGATTTGAGGAAATTATCCTGGGTGGCATATTTCATATCGTAAATGAAATCCTGGCTCAGGTCTTTGAGGTCGACAAAAGTCGTGTCGGCGATTTCTAGTGTCTCTAGATCGACGGTTTGCGCCTGGCAAAAGGTAAAAGAAAACAATAGGAAAAGGAGCTTTTTCATCCGTGCGAATTTAAAGGCAATATGGGAATTATTTTCAAAACGGTTGCCGTTGTCCCAGAATTTAATATTTTCACCAAAGCCCAATCGTCATTATATAATTGACAATGAGCCCGTTTTACTTTTAGAAATAAAAAACCTCAAAAAAAATTATCATTTTGTTGTAGAATATCGAATGAAAAGTTACATTTGCAACCGCTTAAAAGAATAACGTTCATTAGAGCTTGGAGAGTTGCCTGAGAGGCCGAAAGGACATGTTTGCTAAACATGCGTATGGGAAACTGTACCAAGGGTTCGAATCCCTTACTCTCCGCTTTTTTTAAGCCCTCGGGGTGTAGCGTAGCCCGGTTATCGCGCCTGCTTTGGGAGCAGGAGGCCGCAGGTTCGAATCCTGCCACCCCGACAACAAAATCCTTTTGCGCAGCAAAAGTGGGATTTTTCAAGATTTTTAAAAGCCGAATGCATTCGAGCTTTTTAAAATTTGAAAAAGACCAAAAGCCTGCAAGGCTTTTGGATTTAATTGACATCGAAACCCAACTCAGGATCACGCAAGTAATCCTGCAAAAGAAACTCCATTGACCAGCAATCGGATTTTTTTGGAATTTAGTTGGGATCGAAACCAGGATCAAAAAATCCTGTCAAAAAAAACAAAACTTTACCATTAAGTTTTAAAACAAAATGGGCGCATAGCTCAGCTGGATAGAGCACCTGCCTTCTAAGCAGGCGGTCGAAGGTTCGAATCCTTCTGTGCTCACGAATAAATCAAAATGCCGAAAAAATAAANNTTTATTTTTTCGGCATTTTGATTTTCAACGCGGAGCGTTGGAGGATGTGCGCAGCAAATCCTTCGTGAATCCTCCGGTAAAAACAGTCTTGAATAAAGTCTACTTCAGATTTCTTTTCTGGCTTTTTCATTTTCAAAGCGGAGCTTTGATGGATGTGCGCAGCAAATCCTTCGTAAAAAAACCCGTGAAAGTAATTTTGCCATGAAAATACTTCACAGCGAGTCTGACTTTCAAATCGAAATATTGGAAGAAGCGCGCAACAAATCCTTCAAAGTTCACCCGATTAAAATACCCCCCCTACTCCCACCTCCGCATTAGGGATGGCAGCGGCATCCTTTTGATCCGCTTCTTTAGCGGGCAAAAGATAAAGCGTACAGCCCGGCCAGGGCCGAGCGTAAAGAAACAGTCCTGTGGACTGTTTTAGCGAGGAGCCAGCAGGTGCGCAGGCCGCAGTGAAAGGCAATGCCCAAATCTAACATTTACAATCCTTACCCATTCCATAATAATATCAAAATTACCCTCCGCATTTTAACGAAATTCACTAAATTCGCACGCAAATTAAACAACAACATTATGAGCAAAAAAGTAGTTATCGTGTCGGCTGTGAGGACGCCAATCGGAAGCTTTATGGGCGCGTTGTCAACAGTAACTGCATCGCATTTGGGTGCGGCTGCAATTAAAGGCGCTTTAGATAAAATCAACCTTGATCCGAAATTAGTGGATGAAGTAATCATGGGAAATGTTGTGCAGGCCGGAGTTGGCCAGGCACCGGCCAGACAAGCATCGCGTCATGCGGGTTTGCCTGATGCTGTCATTGCTACCACAGTCAATAAAGTTTGTGCTTCTGGAATGAAAGCCGTAACACAAGCGGCTCAAGCCATTATGGCTGGCGATGCCGAGATCGTAGTTGCCGGCGGTATGGAGAACATGAGTTTGATTCCACATTACGTACATATGAGGAACGGCGTGAAATTCGGCCCGACCACAATGATAGATGGCATGCAGAAAGACGGTTTGCAGGACGCCTATGACAATAACGCCATGGGAGTTTGCGCCGATATGTGCGCCACCGAATACAACATCACGCGCGAGCAACAGGATGCTTTTGCGATCCAATCTTACGAGCGTTCGGCAAAAGCCTGGGATGCTGGCAAGTTTGATAATGAAATTGTTCCGGTTACGGTACCGCAAAGACGCGGCGAACCGGTGATGGTAAGTAAAGATGAAGAATACACCAATGTAAAATTGGATAAAATCCCATCGTTGAATGCTGCTTTTACCAAAGAAGGAACGGTAACTGCTGCCAACGCCTCTACAATCAATGACGGTGCGGCCGCTTTGGTTTTGATGAGCGAGGAAAAAGCGCAGTCGCTTGGGTTGAAACCTTTGGCGTACATTAAGTCTTATGCCGATGCCGAACAAGAGCCCAAATGGTTCACTACGTCACCGTCGAAAGCTTTACCGAAAGCATTAGACAAAATTGGCTTGACCACCGCTGATGTAGATTTCTTTGAATTCAACGAAGCCTTTTCTGTTGTTGGTTTGGCCAACGCACAGATACTAGGACTAGACAATGATAAAATCAATGTGAACGGTGGCGCAGTTTCTTTAGGGCATCCGTTGGGTTGTTCGGGCGCGAGGATTATCGTGACCCTTATCAATGTGTTGGAACAAAACAATGCCAAAATTGGCGCGGCAGCTATTTGTAACGGCGGTGGCGGTGCTTCGGCGATTGTGATTGAAAGAATTTAAACAATTGTGAATGATGAATGTTTGGGAAACATCAGCCCTAGCCCCGATAGAAGTGGAAATCCTTTTTGTTTTTTCTTTAAAAACAAAAAGATTGCAACGGATAGCGGGAGTAGCTTCTAATTCAACATTCACAATTCAACATTCATAATTATCTTGATGTTTGGAATCTGTAATTTAGCCAACATTCCCTTGCGTTTCGAGCCCAGCGACCGAAGCGAGATTGTCTCGCAGGTATTGTTCGGGGAGCATTTTGAGGTACTTGAAACGCAGCAGCAATGGGCAAAAATCCGTTTGCAATATGACCGCTATGAGGGCTGGATCGATTCTAAGCAGTACCAAAAAATCAGCGAATCCGATTACAAGCAGCTTTCTGAAGATGCCATTGTACTCAACGCCGATTTGGTAGAGTACATCACGGCGCCGCACAATTTATTGATGCCGATTCCGCTGGGTGCGTCGCTGTCATTTTTGAGCCATCCCGAAATCAACACCACCAATTTTGATTTTGAAGGATTGCGGGTGAGTGGTGTCAAACCCAAATCAAACCTGATCCAAACCGCCTTTTTATACCTCAATTCTCCTTATCTCTGGGGCGGAAAAACACCTTTTGGGATTGACTGTTCTGGCTTTACGCAAATGGTGTACAAGCTCAACGGCTACCATTTGCTTCGCGATGCTTCTCAACAGGCCACGCAAGGCGATGCGTTAAGTTTTATCGAGGAAAGCCAACCCGGCGACCTGGCGTTTTTTGACAATGACGAAGGCCGTATCATTCACGTGGGGATTATTATGGAAGACAATTACATCATCCACGCCAGCGGTAAAGTCAGGATTGACCGGCTCGACCACCTCGGGATCTACAACGCCGAAGCGAACAAACACACCCACAAACTTAGGGTCATTAAAAAAGTGATATAAAAAAAACCGTCTGAGTAGACGGTTTTTTTATGGATTTGATTTAGATTATTTACCGATTTTCGCCTTAAGGGCTTTCTTTTTGTCGGTCATTTCTAAGGCACCGTACATATTGAGCAACATGTCGGCCACTTCCCCGTCTGGCTTGATCTCATAAGCTTTTTCAAGATATGGGATGGCGGCCTGGAACATTCCGTCGCGCTGCTTTTTGAGTATTTCGTAGCGTTTGTTGTCTTTTTCGGTATTGCCCAATTTATTCATTTCATCGACGAGCTTTTTCTCGTCACCGATTTTGAGCAAAGCAAGATTGATGTAAGCTCCGTGGTAATTGGGTTTGATGGCAATCGCTTTTTTGTAGAACTCTTCGGCACCGGCAGGATCAGACTTGGTAGAGGCCACGCCAAGGTTAAAGAACAAATCGGCATCGTTTGGATTCTTTTCCACCAATTGCTTGGTCACTTTGCGGTAGCTTTCCATGTCACCTTGTTTGAGGTAGATGTCGGCTTCTGCAGACAGCAAATCAATATCATCCGGATTCACTGCTTTGGCCTCGTTGATGGCCGTTTTGGCCTCCTCAATCTTTCCTTGTTGCACAAGAATCAATGCGGTATATCTGGCAATTTCTCCTCTTTTAGAAGCTAACTTTTCATCCCTTGGGGCGGTTGCTAACTTAAGGCGCACTTTATCATCCCGATCTTTCTTGGCCTGTGGCGTATTGCCATAATACTCTTCTTGTTCGGTCACCGCACTTTTGGCATAATAGTTCGTGCCTTCGCCAGTGTAGTTTTGCTTTTTAAGGTCTTGTAGCCCAGTCAAAGCCAAATCATAAGCTTCGCCTTTAAGATAATACACCGATGCAGCGTAAAGGTTATCAAGGTTGGCTTTATCCAGTTCATACGATTGCATAAGCAAATCGGCGCCCTGCTTGTAATTTTTGCGTTCAATTTCTGTCTGCGCCGCGGTTAGCAAACTTGTTTTTACTTGCGCTAAAGCAGATTCAGCATCGGCGGTATACTTGGACTTGCCTGCTGCTTTTTCTGTCGTTAAGGCACTCTGGTAAGCTTTTGCAGCGCCGACAAGATTTTTAGAAGTTTCCATTTTTTTGTCGGCTAGGTCTTTGAGCGCATTTCCTTTAACAAAATAGAACTGTGCTTTTTCTGCTTCGGACGCAGCGCCGATAAGTGACTCGGCCTGATCCAACTGTTTGATTGCCTCCATGGCATTGCCGCCTTTGAGTGCTTTTTCGGCAGCCTTGATTTGGTCTTTTTGGGCAAACACAGCTACAGAAAATAGTAGCGACGAAGCCAATATTGCATGTTTACTTTTCATATTTATGGTGTTTCTGTTTTATTCTTCGTTTTCGTCTTCATCAGCCTCATCGGCATCATCCTGATTGTCATCCGCATCGTCGTCTTCATCCGCATCGTCGTCGAAATCAGTATCATCCGAATCGGCTACATTGCGAACGATAGGCGTTGCGCCCGCCGTAGTAACCACTTCACCGTTCTCATCTACGATTACATCTTCAAGTTCTTCTACAGCCTCTTCCTTCATCACTTTGGTGACTGCTGCAATAGAATCATTGCCTTTGATGTTGATGAGTCGTACACCTTGGGTGGCGCGTCCCATGACACGCAAATCCTCAACCGCCATACGAATGGTAAGCCCAGACTTGTTGATGATCATCAGGTCATCGGCATCAGTTACGTTGTTGATAGAAACGAGTTTTCCTGTTTTCTCTGTAATATTGAGTGTCTTCACTCCTTTACCGCCACGGTTTGTTACACGGTACTCTTCAAGACTTGAACGCTTTCCGTACCCGTTTTCGGCCACAACAAGAATTTCACTGCTCATGTCGTTTACCGATACCATTCCAATAACTTCGTCCTGGTCGTTCTGCAAGGTAATCCCACGTACACCTGATGCGGTTCTTCCCATTGGACGTGTTTTACTTTCCTCGAAACGAACGAGTTTCCCAGATTTTACAGCGACAAGGATCTGGCTCGATCCGTTCGTTAACTTGGCTTCTAATAGTTCGTCGTCTTCGCGGATGGTAATCGCCGCAACTCCATTCACCCTAGGACGTGAATACTGCTCGAGCGACGTTTTCTTAACCTGTCCTTTTTTGGTCACCATGATTACATTATGCGAATTGATGTAATCGGCGTTCTTGAGATCCTGCGTACAAATGAACGCTTTGACCTTATCGTCATTCTCGATGTTGATTAGGTTTTGGATGGCACGGCCTTTGGCGGTTTTGCTGCCTTCCGGAATTTCATAAACACGCATCCAGAAGCATTTCCCTTTTTGGGTGAAGAACATCATGTATTGGTGGTTCGTGGCCACGTACATGTGTTCGAGGAAATCCTGGTCGCGGGTTCCGGCGCTCTTCTGCCCGACTCCGCCGCGGTTTTGCGTTTTGTATTCTGACAATGGCGTGCGTTTGATATAACCCGCATGCGAGATTGTTATTACCACATTTTCGTCGGCAATCAAATCTTCGATGCTCACATCGCCGCCTGAATATTCAATCTGCGAACGACGCTCGTCACCGTATTTGTCTCTGATTTCAACCAACTCGTCTTTGATGAGTTGCATCCTTAGTTCCTTGCTCGCTAATAATGCTTTCAAATGTTCGATGAGTTTCATGATCTCTTCGTATTCTGCACGCAATTTGTCTTGTTCAAGACCCGTTAACTGGCGCAGACGCATTTCTACGATGGCACGTGACTGAATGTCAGATAATTTGAAACGCTCCATCAATTTCTCGCGTGCTTCGTCAGTGTTTTTAGAGCCGCGGATGAGCGCGATTACTTCATCGATGTTGTCTGAAGCGATGATCAAACCTTCTAAGATATGTGCGCGTTCTTCGGCTTTGCGCAAGTCGAACTGTGTACGACGCACGACCACATCATGGCGGTGCTCCACAAAATGGTGGATCAAATCCTTGAGGTTTAGCATCTGTGGACGTCCTTTCACGAGCGCAATGTTGTTGACGCTGAACGATGACTGCAACTGCGTATATTTATACAAGGTATTGAGCACTACATTAGGAACCGCATCGCGTTTGAGGATGTAAACGATACGCATCCCGTTCCTATCCGACTCATCGCGGATGTTGGCAATCCCTTCGATTTTTTTATCATTAACCAAATCGGCGGTCTTCTTGATCATTTCGGCCTTATTGACCTGATAAGGGATTTCAGTTACAATGATGGATTCACGGCCTTCTACTTCCTCAAAACCAACTTTGGCGCGCATAACAATTCTGCCACGTCCGGTCTTGAACGCTTCGCGAACGCCTTCATAGCCATAAATCACTCCGCCTGTTGGGAAATCCGGCGCTTTGATATGGTTCATGAGCTCGTCGATTTCGATATCATTGTTGTCAATGTACGCCAAAGTACCATCAACGACTTCTGTCAGGTTGTGCGGCGCCATATTGGTAGCCATACCCACTGCAATTCCCGATGAGCCGTTAATCAATAACGTTGGAACGCGTGTTGGCATCACTGTTGGCTCGTATAAGGTATCGTCAAAATTGAGTTTAAAATCGACCGTTTCTTTGTCGATGTCTGCCATTATGTCTTCAGACATTTTTTTCATCCTGGCTTCGGTGTAACGCATTGCTGCAGGGCTATCGCCATCTACAGATCCAAAGTTACCCTGACCGTCCACTAACAAATAACGTAGACTCCATTCTTGTGCCATACGCACCATCGCGTCGTAAACAGAAGTATCTCCGTGCGGATGGTATTTTCCTAAAACTTCCCCGACAATTCTGGCGGATTTTTTATGCGCTCTGTTTGAAAAGACTCCCAAATCATACATTCCGTAAAGTACCCGGCGGTGTACCGGTTTGAGGCCATCCCTGACATCAGGAAGCGCTCTGGATACGATAACCGACATCGAATAATCGATGTAGGCTGATTTCATTTCATCTTCAATGTTAATAGGGATCAACTTATCTCCGTCAGACATAATTATACTTATTTTTAAAAATTTATTCTGGTTTAAAAAATCCTGCTAATATAACCTTTCCCGACGATTTTTCGTATATATATTGTACACAATTTTGTTTGATTTATTAACAAAAACGCGCCGAATTTCAGTTGATAAGTTAATTTTTGAGCGCTATTTAAATTTGAATATTTTTTGTCACTTAGCTGACAGAGTTTTGTCAGGAACGGTTTTTGCATTTCGGGATAAAAATCTTTAAATTTACAAGACAATTCATATATCATGGACGATAATTTTTCCCCAAGAGTCAAGGATGTAATCACGTACAGTAAAGAGGAAGCGCTTCGTTTAGGCCACGACTTTATTGGAACCGAGCATCTTATGCTGGGCATTTTAAGAGACGGAAATGGTAAAGCCATCACCATACTGAACAATTTATCTGTTGATTTGGATCATTTGCGCAGAAAGGTAGAAATTCTAAGCCCTGCCAATCCCAATGTTGCCGTGAGCAACGAAAAGAAAAACCTGCACCTTACCCGTCAGGCCGAACGTGCACTGAAAACCACTTTTCTAGAAGCAAAAGTGTTCCAGAGCACGTCAATCAGCACAGCCCACTTGTTGTTGTGCATATTGAGAAACGAAAACGATCCTACAACCAAGCTGCTCAATAAACTCAAGATAGATTATGATGTAGCCAAAGAACAGTATTTGAATATGACACCCAACGAAGAGAATTTCATGGAAAACCTTCCTAAAAACGAATCGTTCAACGATGATTCCAATCAGGATGATGCTTTAAAAGAAGGCAGTTTTAATAATCCAGCGAACAAATCGAATAAAAAATCAAAAACACCAGTACTCGATAATTTTGGACGCGACCTTACAGAAATGGCCGAGGAAGGCAAACTCGATCCCGTCGTAGGTCGTGAAAAGGAAATCGAGCGCGTATCGCAGATTTTAAGCCGACGCAAGAAAAACAATCCGTTGCTTATTGGTGAGCCTGGTGTTGGTAAATCGGCAATCGCCGAAGGACTAGCGCTTCGCATTATCCAGAAAAAAGTATCGCGAATCCTATTCAATAAAAGGGTGGTAACGCTTGATTTGGCCAGCCTTGTTGCAGGAACCAAATACCGCGGACAATTCGAAGAGCGCATGAAAGCCGTAATGAACGAGCTAGAAAAGAACGACGACATCATCCTTTTTATTGATGAAATTCACACCATTGTGGGTGCCGGTGGCGCAACAGGTTCGCTTGACGCCTCGAATATGTTCAAGCCTGCTTTGGCCCGTGGAGAAATCCAATGCATCGGAGCCACTACTTTAGATGAGTACCGCCAATACATTGAAAAAGATGGTGCTTTAGAAAGACGTTTTCAGAAAATTATCGTAGAGCCGACTTCAGTTGAAGAAACGATCACCATCCTGAACAACATCAAAAACAAATACGAAGACCACCACAATGTGACCTTCACCCAAGAAGCCATCGAAGCTTGCGTAAAACTCACCAATCGCTATATGTCTGAACGTTTCCTTCCGGACAAAGCCATTGACGCGTTAGACGAAGCCGGTTCGCGTGTACACATCACCAACATCGAAGTACCCAAACAAATCCTCGATTTGGAGCGCCAACTTGAAGACGTTCGCGAACTCAAAAACACGGTTGTTAAAAAACAGAAATACGAAGAAGCAGCCAAATTGCGCGATGATGAAAAACGCATCGAGAAAGACTTGGCGATTGCACAGGAACAATGGGAAGAAGATTCCAAAAGCAACCGTATCGTCGTGACCGAAGATAATGTTGCCGACGTGGTTTCAATGATGACCGGAATTCCAGTTAACCGCATCGCACAAACAGAAAGTAATAAATTAGCCAATCTTCCTGAACTTATTGAAAATAAAGTTATTGGGCAGAAAGATGCAGTATTAAAAATCGCGCGTTCCATCCAAAGAAACCGCGCTGGCCTTAAAGACCCAAACCGCCCGATTGGTTCGTTTATTTTCCTCGGGCAAACCGGAGTTGGTAAGACGCAATTGGCTAAAGTTTTGGCTAAAGAATTGTTCGATTCAGAAGATGCGCTCGTTCGTATTGACATGAGCGAATACATGGAGAAGTTCTCAATCTCAAGATTGGTTGGAGCGCCTCCGGGATATGTAGGTTATGAAGAAGGCGGGCAATTGACCGAGAAAGTTCGTCGCAAACCGTATTGTGTGGTTTTGCTCGACGAGATCGAAAAAGCACACCCTGATGTATTTAACATGTTGCTTCAGGTGCTGGACGATGGATACCTCACCGACAGCCTCGGACGCAAAATCGATTTCAAGAATACAATCATCATCATGACCTCAAACGTCGGCGCGAGACAACTTAAGGACTTTGGACAAGGCGTAGGATTTGGAACGGCAGCCAAGATTGCCAATGCCGATGAAAATTCTAAAAGTGTCATTGAAAATGCGCTTAAGAAAACCTTCGCTCCCGAATTTTTGAATCGTATTGATGACGTAATAGTATTCAACGCACTCGAAAAAGAGCATATCGATTTGATCATCGAAATTGAACTCGCCAAATTATTTGCACGCGTAGCCGAATTGGGCTATACCTTAAAATTATCGGATGCCGCAAAAGCCTTCATCGCAGATAAAGGTTTTGACAGGCAATTCGGGGCGCGTCCGCTCAAAAGGGCGATCCAAAAATATGTTGAGGATGCGCTTGCCGAAGAAATCATCACCTCCAAAACCGGAATGGGCGATGAAATTTTCATGGACATCGAACCCGATGCGACCGAGCTCAGCATCAAAGTCAATAAAGCAGAAAAGCCTACTAAACAGTAGGCTTTTTCTTTATACAAATTGTTATATTTGTCGCTCAAAAAATACCTGATGAAGAATACTGAAGACATACTCGAAATCAACAAACGCCAAAAAGAATTCTACAATGAGGAAGGCAAAAAACCCGAAAAGAACATTGCTTCTAAATTGTGGTCGAGCTTCCGCAATGGCGCGCTGAGTGACTTCCGTAAAAAATTCGACATCAAGGACCGCGTTTACGACGAGCACAAAATCTGGCTCGGCGACATGAGCGATAAGAAAATCCTCGATTTGGGTTGTTTGCGCGGCAATGCGCTTTCTTTATATATGGCGCAGCACGCCAAGGAGTATATTGGTATCGACCTGAGCGATGTGGCCATTGCGCATTTACAAAAGAATATTGAAAAACATGATTACCCCAATGCGCGAGCGCTCGCCGTTGATTTCCTTTCACCAGAATTTCACCAGACCGATTTCGATATTATCTACGCTTACGGTGTTTTGCACCATTTTGAAAACTTTGATTTGCTCGTTTCCAGGCTCAAGGAAAAACTCAAACCCGGCGGCATAATCATTTCTTACGATCCTCTGGAAACCAGCGTGCCGATAAAAATTCTTCGCTCGATTTACCGTCCGTTCCAGGATGACAAAGATTGGGAATGGCCTTTTACCAAAAACGTAATCCAGAAAATCAACAACAACTTCAAGATCGAGGAAATCCGTGGCGTCTTGGGACGAAGCAAATACGGCGTACTACTCAACCTGTTACCGCTCGGCAACAATTATAAATCGAGGGTGATTGCCAAAATGGTAGAGAAAGACTGGAACATCAAAAAAATAGAAGACATCTACCCTTGCATGCATACCACAATGCTGCTGCGAAAAGTATAGTCCGATGGAATCGCATACGACTTACCTTGAAGTTATCCTGCGCTCGGTTGCAGTCTATGCCTTTATGATCATCGCTTTGCGCCTGCTGGGCAAAAAAGAACTCTCCCAACTCAATACCGCCGATGTCATCCTGATTTTGCTCATCAGCAATTCGGTACAAAATGCGATGGTGGGCGACAATATTTCGCTCGAAGGCGGATTGCTCGCAGCACTCATCTTATTCCTGCTCAACTACCTGCTCAAGGTGTTGCAATTCAAATTTAAGATTTTCAATAATTTGCTCGACGACAAGCCCGAAATCCTCATCCACCACGGAAAACCCGATTATAAAGTCTTGTCGAAACTCAACATCACACACGAGGAATTGCTCGAAGCCGTTCGAGAACACGGGCTCGAGCATATAGCCGATGTCAAACTTGCCCTCATGGAAATGGACGGCAACATCAGCATTATCAGTGGCGACGACGCTTTACGGCAAACCCACTACAAACGCCGGAAGAACTGCAAGAGTCTTATTAAAATGAGCTGATTCCGGTTCAATGGAAATTCACCTTAAAATCCCAATTGCCACCGTTCGAGTTTAGACGGCTTCAATGTGTTTTGTACCAGCTATTTACATTTTTCGTGGGATTTTTGATTAGAAAACACGCATTCAACTAATTTTCAGGCTCGTTGTCGGATTTTTTACCATCGGCAAGTCCAAGTTCGTAATTTTAGTCAACTGGTAAAAGGCCTTTTACCAAGCCCAATACATCTTTCGACAACAACAAAACTTTCAGCTTATGAAAAAAATTACATTTTTGTCAGCGGTCATGCTGGCTATTGCCTCAAACGCGCAGGTTACTTACACTTCGGCTGAATTTGCCGGCGCGGGCGAAGAATTCACCGTGAGCAAGGCATCCTCTTTTACCGGGATGAATTTTGCCACCACCGGTGCCAACCACAACTGGAATTACAGCACCCTGAGTGCCGATTCCCAGTCTACTGCGGGTTGGCAGAACCCAAATGGTGCAGGCTACAAATTGTCGTGGTGCCTATCACACTTGTATCTGTTCAATTGCAATTCGCAGTTTAACAATAACTTTACGCACTCTACACTGATGTCGGACGGTTTTGAGCTCATGAATTATGGCGTGAGCAATATCGTAGAACATTCAAGGGTGAATGCGTCGGGTTTCGCCAACCGCATGCGCGGACTCACAGCAACGGTCAACAACATATCCATCCCGTTAACCGTAGATTATGACGACCCGGACGAGCTGTACCAGTTTCCGATGAACTACAATGACACTTACACTACCACCGGACATCTGAGCATGGACCTGAACAATCTAGGCATGCCATTCACGTATACGTTGGCTACCGAACGTACCAATACTGTACAAGGTTGGGGTTCGTTGACCACGCCGATGAGAAATTTCCCGAATGTTCTGAAACTCAAATCAAAATTGGTCAAGACCGAAACCTATGTATACAACGGCATCAATATCCCAATCACGACGACCACGATTTCCTACCAATGGTTCTCACCTGATTATGGCATGCCGGTATTACAGGCCGATGGTTTTGAATTGTTCAATCTATTTGTTCCCTTGACGGTAACCTATTTGGACGAGCAATTGTGCCTTACTGCGGATGCCAATTTCGCGTACCTTCCGGTAGGGAATTACGATCCCGATTCACAGTCGGCCACCGTGCCTTTTGTGAACCTTGCCGCCAATTACGACTCGGTTGTGTGGGATTTTGGCGATGGAGAAACCGCTACAGAAGCCACACCCTCACATGTCTACGACTGTCCGGGCACTTATCAGGTGACAATGACGGTAACAAACAATGCGTGCGCCACGACTTCAAGCGACAGCGTTACACTTCCTGTCATCGTTACCGATACCCAAAACGCACTGACACTTGGCATTACCGTCACTGGCGATACACTAACGGCCGACCGAAGTTTGCCCGGCACAACCTACCAATGGGTGGATTGCGATAACGGCAATGCGACTATTGACGGCGAAACGAACCAGTCTTTCACACCAGCGTTAAGCGGAAATTATGCCTGCATTATCAATACCAATGGTTGTGAGGGTCTTTCGGTTTGTACTGCAGTTACCGTTTGTGTTGCAGCCACTGCCCAATTTACAGCGCCGGCCACGGTTGATTATGATGGCGAATCACAATCGGCGGTTGTTTTGTTGAACAACAACAGTGCTAATTACAGTGATATTTCTTGGGATTTTGGTGATGGTGAAACGTTGTCGGGAGAAGCTTCGGCGCATGTTTACCATTGTCCAGGTGTTTACCAGCTTACGATGACTGTGGTCAACAATGCCTGCGCCGCTCCAACATCCGATACTTTTACACAGGAAATTACTGTGACCGATACGCTTCAAGCCATGACACTCAACGTAAGCGTAACCGAAACCGGCCTGATTGCAGACCGCAACCTAACGGGAACGACTTACCAATGGATTGATTGTGACAACGGCAACATTGGGATCGGTGGCGAAACCAACCATGCATTCACACCAACCGCGAGCGGCAATTATGCCTGTGTGCTCAACACCAACGGTTGCGAGGGAATTTCAGACTGTGTGGCGTTTAGTGTGTTACAAACCAACACATTTAACAACGCCTCATTTGAGTTGTACCCAAATCCTACCAACGGCGAATTGAAACTCAGCCAAAACCTTACCATCAAAAGGGTAGAGATATACAACACCTTGGGCATGTTGGTTTCAAAAGAACTCAACCTTTCGGGCAAAGCAGCCGGTGTGTATTTCGTTAAAATAACGGCTGGCGAAGGAAGTTTCATCCGAAAAGTAATCAAGCAGTAAAGCTTGTCGTTCTCTATTAAAAAAGACCCATATCCGGTATAGATATGGGTCTTTTCTTTTCCAAAAAAAAATGGTATTTGCTAAAAATTAGCGTCGAATTGCCATCAATTGAGCAACTCCTCTTCTATTGCAAAACTGTTCAGGAATGCCACCGACTGTTCGATATCGTAATGCAAAATCCTGTCCTCGGTTACCAAAGGAACTTCGGTGCGGTACGATTTAAGAAACATTTTTATAAAGTCGCTCGACGGCAATTTTCTATAGGCAATCGCCTGCGAAGCGTTCATGAGTTCAATAGCAAGGATGCGTTCGAGGTTGTCCATCACGCGAAGCGCTTTAGTGGCCGCATTGGCACCCATACTCACATGGTCTTCCTGTCCGTTGCTCGACACGATGCTGTCTACACTGGCTGGTGTACACAACTGTTTGTTCTGGCTCGCGATACTGGCAGCGGTATATTGTGGGATCATGAAACCGGAGTTGAGCCCCGGATTGTCTACCAAAAACGCGGGAAGTCCGCGCAATCCTGAAATAAGCTGGTAAGTCCTTCGCTCAGAAATGCTGCCGAGTTCTGCGAGCGCAATTGCAAGGAAGTCAAGCGCGAGGGCGAGCGGTTGCCCGTGGAAATTTCCGCCAGAGATAATCTGGTCGCTTTCAATAAAGATGTTGGGATTATCGGTAACCGAGTTGACTTCGGTCTTGAATACTTTTTTGACGTAATCGATGGCATCTTTCGAGGCGCCATGTACTTGCGGCATGCAACGAAACGAATACGGATCTTGGACATGCGCTTTTTTCTGCTCGATAATTTCGCTGCCATCGAGGAATTCGAGTATGCGATTGGCTGTCACAATCTGACCTTTGTGTGGTCGGATGAAATGGATGAGTTCGTTGAATGGCTCTTTGCGTCCGTCGAATCCTTCGAGTGAAATGGTCCCGATCAAATCGGCGAGCCAGGAGAATTTACAGGCTTTAATCAATACGTGTGCACCGTACGCGCTCATGAACTGGGTTCCATTAAGCAAGGCCAAACCTTCTTTGGATTGCAGGACAATGGGTTGCCAGTCGAATTTTTTGAGGATTTCTGAAGCCGCGACTTTTCGTCCCTCGAAATACACTTCACCGGCACCCAAAAGCGGTAACGACAAATGGGCCAGCGGCGCCAAATCGCCCGAAGCGCCTAACGAACCCTGGGTATAAATCACGGGTAATATATCGTTGTTATAGAAATCGACCAAACGCTCCACGGTAAGCAACTGTACGCCCGAATAACCATAAGCCAGCGATTGAATTTTAAGCAACAACATCATTTTTACGATGGACCCGGGAACTTCCTCTCCGGTGCCACACGCATGCGATTTCACCAAGTTTTCCTGTAGCTGCGAGAGATTCTCCTTAGAAATCGTTACGTTGTACAAGGATCCAAAACCGGTGTTGATGCCGTAAATGGGTTCTTCTTGAGATTCCATTTTAGCGTCGAGGTATTGGCGGCATTTATCAATGTTGATCTTGGCTTCTTCAGAAAGTGCCAATTTCATATGGTGGCTGATAATGGTGTCTAATTGTTCGAGGGAAAGTACATCAGAAGAGATGTAATGTGTATTGTCCATTGGATTGATGATTGGTGTGCCAAAATTCTACAAACCAATGCTAAAAAGCAAGTTTTGTTAATAGTATTTAAAATAATATTCGCCGCTGGAATTAATCGCTACATTTGGGAAACCAAAAAACAACCCAGCATGAAAACAGCCTTTTACCTCTTCCTTTTGGCGGCTTTACCAATGTTTGCCAACCCCGTTGAAACCGTTGTCGTTTCAGGAAAAGTAACCAATACTTCCGACAATAAGCTGGCCATTCGTGGCGAATCGTTCTTCAAGGAAATCAGCCTTAAACCCGACGGTAGTTTTTCTGAAACACTAAGCATTGCCTACAACGGAACGTACACCATCGCCACTAAAGAAAACCGGTTGTCGGTTTACCTGACCAAAGGCAGCAAATTGAACCTTACCGCCAACAACAAGGACTTCTATAAATCGATGATTTATACCGGCAAAGGCAGTGTCGAGAACAACTACATCGTTAAGAAAACCGCTATCACAATCCCCATTGCGCAGGACGAAATGTACCGTTTGGGTGAAAAGGAATTCCTGGCCAAACTGGCAGACCTAAAGAACCAAATGACGACCAACTACAACGCCACCAAGTTTGAGGACGCCAATTTCAAAAAACAGGAATTGAAGAACATCTACTTTTTCGAGCAGTTGTACCTTCGGAATTACCCAACGTATCATGCGCATTACGCCAAACTTCCCGATTTCAAACCTGCTGCCGATTTTCCTAAACTTGACCCGCTGATTAATCTCGATGATGAACAGGCCTTCCTGTTTTCAAACCCGTACAAGCAAATCGTGAACGAAGAGTTTAGCACCACCATCCAAAGTAAAATGTCGAACGAAGACGAATTCATGGGAAATTATGCTTTGCCCGAAATCAAGAAACGCAAAAGCCAGAGTATCCGCAATGCCTTGGCGCAAATGCTTTCTTACGAGATTACACCCGCCAATCCAAACGGCACCGATCTTTACAACCAACTCATGGACATTTCTACCAATCCGTTTTTTGAAACCGACATTACCGCCAAATACAACAAAACCAAAAATTTGATAAGCGGCAAACCTTCACCGGTTTTTGACTATGAAAACCACAAAGGCGGAAAAACCTCACTTGAAAGCCTCAAAGGCAGTTACGTATATGTAGACGTTTGGGCTACCTGGTGCGGTCCTTGCCGACAAGAAATCCCATCCCTGCAGAAAGTAGAGCAACAATTTGAAGGAAAGAACATCAAGTTTGTAAGCATTTCTGTGGACACCCAAAAAGACCACGAGAAATGGGCCAAAATGGTTACCGATAAAAACCTCGGCGGTATCCAACTTTTCGCCGACAACGATTGGAACTCCCAATTCGTAAAGGAATACGGAATTGACAGCATCCCACGGTTCATCATCATCGCACCCGACGGCACCATCCTCAACGCCGATGCGCCGCGGCCATCCGACCCGAAACTCACCGAATTGCTCAGCGGACTTAAAATATAAAATACACAGCCTTTCCTCGGAAGGGCTTTTTTTTGAACATTTTCTATTGGCATTGCGCTAAAATTCAGGATTTTCCCAAATCTGTTGCGTTTGGCTTTTATAATTGACAAATCCATAAAAATGTGATTGCCGCTTTTATTTTTAACAAAAAAGGCTACATTTGAAAAAATCAGATGTTGTACCAAACCTTTACATACCAAGCCATCTACACAACCATAACTGCGGTTGCGGCTTGCACTACAACAACATCAACCACCACTACCCCTTTGGGGTAAACAACACTACATATCATCCCTTGAATGTCTTTCTGAAAGAAAGCAAAAATTGCTGTAAACCATACGCTTACCCTAAAACAAACAAAAATGAATGTATTAAAATTTGGAGGGACTTCGGTCGCCAATGCCGGGAATATAACTAAAGCACTTGCCATAGTTGAAAACAGTTCTAAAAATGACAGGCTCGCCGTAGTCGTCTCTGCGTTCAGTGGCGTTACCGATCTTTTGGTACTGGCTGCTGCCCATGCCGCTGCAAAAAATAAGGACTACAAAACCATTGTTAGCCAAATCGAACAAAAACACAAGGAAGCCATCGACGAATTGATTGCCTTGCCCGAACAACGCGAACTCATAGACAGCGTCAACGGCAACATCAATGAACTTAAGACTTTACTCGACGGCTGCTTCTTGTTGGGCGAATTGTCTAACCGCACCTCAGACGCCATATTGGGTTTCGGCGAATTGCTCTCTTCGCAAATTATTGCCAAAGCGTTACAGCAGAAAATCAAGGATGCCGCATACAAAGACAGCTGCGAAATCATCAAGACCAATAATAATTTCGGTAAAGCAGTGGTCGATTTTGACCTTACCAACTGGTTGATTGCCGAGTACTTCAAATCCAATGCTGCCTCTGTAACCGTACTTCCCGGATTCATCGCTTCATCGACCGACGGCAACAGAACCACTTTGGGACGTGGCGGCTCCGACTATACCGCAGCCATCCTAGCAGCCGCGCTTGACTCTGCACAACTCGAAATCTGGACCGATGTCAACGGGATGTTCACCGCCAATCCAAAAATCGTCAAGCAATCGCAACCCATAGAAACCATCTCCTACCAGGAAGCGATGGAACTGTCGCATTTTGGCGCGAAAGTTTTGTATCCGCCAACGATCCAGCCGGTGCTGAGACGCAATATCCCCATCCTGATTAAAAACACCTTTGAGCCCGAAGCCGCAGGCACTTTAATTACTTCAAAAGTCACTGGCAACGAAAACCCGATTAAAGGAATTTCGCACATCGATAAGATTGCGCTGCTTACACTCGAAGGCTCGGGAATGATTGGGGTTTCGGGTTCTTCCAAACGATTGTTCGAGGTGTTGTCGTTGGAGAACATCAATGTGATTTTCATTACACAAGCCTCGTCAGAGCATTCTATCTGTATCGGAATCCTCAATACCGACGCCGACAAAGCCCAAAAAGCGATAGACAAAGCGTTTGAACTCGAGATTGCACAGGGCAGAATCGACCCTTGCATCGTGGAGAAAGACCTGTGTATCGTAGCGCTTGTGGGAGAAAACATGAAGAACCACCAAGGCTTGAGCGGTAAGATGTTTAGTACGCTCGGCAAAAATAACGTGAACATCCGCGCCATTGCGCAAGGTGCATCCGAACGGAATATCTCGGTGGTCATCAACGAACGCGACGTCAAGAAAGCGCTCAATACGCTGCACGAACGTTTTTTTGAAGACAACACCAGACAGCTCAATTTGTTTGTGATGGGCGTTGGTAACGTGGGTGAGAAATTCATAGACCAGGTACACCAGCAAAAGAAATTCCTCAAGGACAACCTCAAGCTCAACCTGCGCGTGATTGCCGTTTCTAACTCGCGCAAGATGCATTTCGAGGAAGAAGGCATGGCGCTCAAGGACTGGAAAGAATTGCTCGACAAAGGTGAAACCGCCAACAAGGAAGCGTTCATTGCCAAAGTAAAAGGCCTCAATTTGCGCAACAGCATTTTTGTAGATATTACCGCCAATGAAGCGGTATCGCAGACTTACGACCAATACCTCGAAGAAAACGTAGCCGTAGTGACCTGCAATAAAATCGCGTGTTCGTCGGCTTATGATAATTACAGCCACCTCAAGCAACTGTCACGCAAATACAATGCGCCGTTTTTGTTTGAGACCAATGTTGGTGCCGGATTGCCAATCATCGATACTCTTAAACATTTGATTGCTTCCGGAGATAAAGTACATAAGATCCAGGCGGTCTTGTCGGGTAGCCTTAACTTCATTTTCAATAATTTCGATGAAAAAAATTCTTTCCACGACGTAGTTAAGGAAGCTGGCGTACAAGGTTTTACAGAGCCCGACCCGAAAATCGATTTAAGTGGCGTAGACGTTGCTCGGAAAATCCTGATCCTGATCCGCGAAAGCGGTTACCAGATGGAAATCGGCGACATTGAAAACCAATGCTTCCTACCGCAAGAGTGCATGGACACCGCCAACAACGACGACTTTTTCAAATCGCTCAACAAAAATTCGGCACATTTTGAACAACTGCTTGCCGAGGCCAAAAACAAAGACAGCCGCATCAAATTCGTTGCGCAATTCGATAACGGCAAAGCAAGTGTAGGTTTGCAATTCATTGCCAAAGACCATCCTTTCTACAACCTAGAAGGCAAAGACAATATCGTACTGTTCTTCACTGACCGTTATGTAGACCAGCCTTTACTCATCAAAGGCGCGGGCGCAGGCGCGGCGGTGACTGCTTCGGGAATTTTTGCGGATGTGATTCGGATTGGAAATGTATAATTAGTGCCGGAGTGCCTGAGTTGGTGAGTGCCTGAGATGATGGCAGTTCGGAAAACTCAAGCACTCAGGCACTCAGGCACTTAAAAACTCAAATGGAAATCAAACTCTTCTGTCCCGGCACAATAGCCAACCTTTCCTGCGGATTCGACGTCATGGGAACCTGTCTCGATACGATAGGCGACGAAATGATTATCCGCAAATCCAACCGGAGAGGCATCCGAATCACCAAAATTGACGGTGCCGATTTGCCGCTCGAAGCAGAAAGAAACGTCGCGGGTGTTGCGGGATTGGCACTTCTCGAAAAACTCGAGATCGATTTTGGATTTGAAATTGAAATCTACAAGAAAATCAAAGCCGGAAGCGGAATTGGCAGTTCATCGGCAAGCGCCGCCGGAGCTGTCTTTGGGATTAACGCACTCGCCGGAAACCCATTTACCCGAAAAGAGCTTGTACAATTCGCTATGCAAGGTGAAGTTTTGGCTAGTGGCAGCGCCCATGCCGACAATGTCGCTCCTGCCCTTTTGGGCGGATTCACACTGGTTCGAGCCTACAATCCGCTGGATATTGTCAGGATCGAAAGCCCGGCCGATTTGTTCGCAACAGTTATCCATCCGCAAATCGAACTCAAAACGTCTGAGATGCGGGCCGTTTTGCAACCGATGGTTTCGCTAAAAAGCGCGATTGCGCAATGGGGAAATGTTGGCGGGCTTGTTGCCGGTTTGTATACCAGCGATTACGCGCTCATTGGCCGGTCGCTGCACGACGAAATCGTAGAGCCGTTGCGCGGGAAATTCATTCCGCATTTCGAGGACCTTAAAAAATCGGCTTTAGAAAACGGCGCACTGGGCTGTGGTATTTCGGGTTCGGGACCGTCTGTTTTTGCTTTGAGCCAAGGCATCGAGACCGCACAAAAAGTAGCCGCTGCTATGCGAAACATCTTTGAATACACAGATATTGCGTTTGAAATCCATGTTTCCAGGATTAATTCAGAAGGCGTGAAGATAATGTAACACAGATTTCACAGATTCACACAGATTGAATGACAAATAAATTTGTGCAAATCTGTGAAATCTGTATTTAAAAAAAACAAAATGAAATACTACAGCTTAAACCACAATCCCCCTAACGTTTCTTTTGAACAAGCCGTAATTCAAGGGTTGGCGCCCGATAAAGGTTTGTATTTTCCCGAAAGTATTACGCTGCTTCCATCTGTTTTTTTTGAAAATATAGAAAGCTTGTCGAATGAAGAAATCGCATTCCAGTCTATCCGGCAATTTGTAGGCGATGAAATCCCGGAGGCCGAACTCCGCAACATCATAGCCGAAACCCTGTCTTTTGACTTTCCAGTAGTCAAAGTAAGCGAGAATGTGTATTCGCTAGAGTTATTCCACGGCCCAACGATGGCTTTTAAGGATGTCGGTGCGCGTTTCATGTCACGCTGTCTGGCCTATTTCAACAGGAAAAATCCCAACCAGAAAAACACGGTACTCGTAGCCACGTCGGGAGATACGGGCGGCGCCGTAGCCAGCGGTTTCCTTGGCGTGACGGGTGTTGAAGTGGTGATCTTGTATCCGTCGGGGAAAGTCAGCGACATCCAGGAGCGACAACTCACCACACTCGGACAGAACATAACGGCACTAGAAGTGGATGGCGTTTTTGACGATTGCCAGGATATGGTCAAAAAGGCGTTCCTCGACCCAGATCTCGCCCATAAAAACCTGACTTCGGCCAATTCTATCAATATCGCACGCTGGTTGCCACAAATGTTTTACTGCCTGTTTGCTTATAAGGAATTGAAAAAAATGGGGAAACCGATTGTCTTTTCTTGCCCAAGCGGGAATTTCGGGAATATTTGTGCGGGAATCATGGCCAAAAGGCTTGGGTTACCCATTGCGCATTTTGTAGCCTCGACCAATGCCAACGATACCGTGCCGAGGTTTCTTGAAAACGGCGATTACGATCCAAAACCTTCAAAAGCGACAATTTCAAACGCGATGGATGTAGGCAATCCAAGCAACTTTATCCGAATCCAGGAATTGTATGGCAATGATTTAGCTGCCTTTGCCAAAGATTTCTCGGCCTACTCTTTCACCGATGCTGAGACTCGCAAAGCGATGAAAGAAATCCATCAAATATCGGGTTATGTGGCCGAGCCGCATGGTGCCGTGGGTTATTTAGGATTGACGCAGGAGCTGAAAAAATATCCGCATGCAGTGGGTGTTTTTCTTGAAACCGCGCATCCGATTAAGTTCTTGGATGTCGTTGAACCTGAATTGCAAATCAAACTGCCGATTCCACCACAGATTCAATCGGTTATGGATAAAGAAAAAGTAAGTGAAAAAATTAGCACCTATAGTAATCTGAAGTCATTTTTAATCCGCTGATAGAACGCTAAAGCTACAACACCAATTCGCCATACAACCGCTCGAAAGCCAAATCCAAATCATTGCACAAACCCGGATGCGGCCGTGACGTCTGGATTACAGAACTCCTGACTGCCGTTAACCATCGAAACCTTTCGGGTACGTCGAATTGCGCAATCGGCCCGCCTATTGGGAGTCCATGAGCGATTTTGACGAAAGAATCAAGGTTCAATCGGATTTGGTCGATATCCAAATCAGCAGCAAAAGCGTTGAGTTTGGTTTCATTGATTTCAAACCGCACCTTGATTTGTTTGGCCCTTTTGCAAAACAAGATCAGCCCGACATTCAGGAACTCCTCACGATCCACCTTGGGTACCAGGCGGATTACGGCGTACTCATATAGTTGCTTCTCTTGCATCCTGGGCTTGTTTTAAGAAAATTTCAGAATGATCGCGGCGGGTTTTAAGAAACCCAAGATACACTTCGCGCAATTGCTCGGGCGTTTCGTGGGTTTCTTCCCAATGAAGCCAGGTGTCGGGAATCAAATCGGTAATGGATCTTAAGACATCGTCGGTCAATATTGATTTCAGTTCCTCGTCGGCCTCGTCGAGTAAACTAGCTTGTGGCAACAAAACGTGGTCTTTGATGAGCGCGAACGGGCTTTTGGCATGGCCTTGCCAATCGGTCCAGGAATGGTGGAAATACAAACAGGCGCCGTGATCAATCAACCATAAATCCTTATGCCAGATCAGCATATTGGTATTGCGGAACGTTCGGTCGACGTTGGTGATAAACGCGTCCAGCCACACAATTTTAGACGCCAGCAAAGGCGCTACCTCGGTCACGACCGGATCAAAATTAATCGCACCCGACAGGAAATGTAACGCGAGGTTCAAACCCTGGCTTCCTTGCAATAAATCCTGAATTTCCTCATCGCCTTCGGTACGCCCAAAAGCTTCGTCGAGGTTGGCAAACACCAGTTCGGGAACCGGCAAGTTGAGCGCCCGCGCTATTTCTCCACCGATCAGTTCGGCAATCAGCGCTTTTACACCGTGCCCCGCGCCTTTGAATTTGAGTACGTATTTGAAATCGTCATCGCCTTCGGCCAATGCCGGAAGCGATCCGCCTTCGCGCAATGGAGTGATGTAACGTGTCACATTGACCGTTCGCAATGAAGGTTGGGTTTGTATCATTATCTGGCTTTGATTTGGAGTTGGTCGGTAGCTACTTTGATGATCGTAGTGGGATCCTCGACCATCGGGCTAGGTATGAAATCTTCACGCGGCTGCCCGTTCACCCGTTGGAGTTGTGCGGCTGGGAACGAAAATGGGATTTTGAGTTCGGGTGTTTTAAACGTAAAATTCTCGCCCAACAAACCGGCCATTTTGGTGCCGATAACCGTACCACGACGCATGCCTTCTAAACCAATTGCGATGCCTTCGCCCATACTGGCGGTCCAGTTGCCCACGAGAATCACGAGCGGCTTGCTGTAGCCGTTTTTTCGTGGGGTAACGAGTTCTAAAGTACTGCGGCGTATGCCGGTTTCATTCTCCTCACCAATATAAATGTGTTTTTGATAAGCGCGTTCCTGTGGGGCGAATCGTCCCATGATGGCGCGCGCTACGGTTGTGTTTCCGCCGCCGGCCGTTTCGCGCAGGTCGAGAATCATACCGTTGGTATCCATGAAGCCGTCGAGTGCCGTGTCGAAGGCTTTGATGAGCGCGTTGTTGCCGAGTGAGTTGTTGATTTTGATGTAGCCGATGTTTCCCGGCAGTTTTTTCTGTTCGAGCAATTCCTTGAAATTTTCCTCGGTTTTGTTGGGATTAACATCGGGAAAATAATCCTTTTCGACGCCATTCTCGAGTACCGTGATTTTGCGTTTGATGTTGTGCTTGCCTGCCAACACCATATTCGCGGCATACTCATAACTGTCAAGGTCGAATTTATGGACAGTCATGGGCAGGAATTCCTGGATAGCCATGGTCATGGGAACGTCATTGCAACGTACGACGACCATTCCTCTGGATAGCCCGCATAGTGATGCATTGAAGTTTTCGCGGAGTTCGGTAATCACGAATTTGTTTTCCCTGTAGCTGATTTTCATATCAGAACCCGAAGGAATCAGCCGGTTCGAACTGTCGCGGTTGGTATTGAGGTAGACATGGCCATTGTGCAGTTCATTGTTGACCTTTTCAAGGAAATGGATGAAGCCGTCCTTGGTTTTAATTGTATCGGCTTTCCAGCTGTAGATGGTTTTGACTTCATCCCAATTGGTTTTCTGGCGGTCAAAATAAGCAAAATTGTCCTTGACCGTTTGCCAGTAAAAATCAAAATCTTTCCTGTAAATGCTTTGCGTGTGGCCGTTGGAGGCGCAACACAACAAAATGAGCAATGCAATCTTTTTCATAACGCTAACTTACAATTTATTTCTGCAAGGTTAAAAACGCTTTGCCCAAATAATCGATGATGTCTGAAGCGATGAAAGATTCGGTACCCGTTTCGGGCAGCGCAATATCGGCGGTTAGGCCGTGCAGATAAACGCCCAAAATCGCGGCATCAATCGGCTCGTAGGATTGGGCGAGCAAACCAGTGATAATGCCGGTGAGCACATCGCCGCTTCCGGCTGTGGCGAGCGCGGCATTTCCAGTGGTGTTTTCATAAATCGTATCGCCATCAATGATTCGGGTTGGTGCGCCTTTCAACACGATGATGACTTGATATTGTTTGGAAAAGTCGATGGCTTTCTGCATTTTTTCGGTGTCAGAATACCAAGGGCCGACGAGACGTTCGAGTTCCTTTGGATGCGGCGTGAGTATCGTTCTAGGCTGCAATAAAGTATACCAAGTTTGGTTGAGCGACAATATGTTGAGCGCGTCGGCATCAATGACCAGAGGTTTTTCGTTGGTTTTGAGGAAACGCTGCAATGCCTTTTGGGTTTCTTTTTCCTTACCGATTCCGGGACCGATGCCAATGGCTTGCGGCGTGATGTCGAATAAAATCCTGGAAAGGTGGTTCTTGTGCGTGTCGGTGAAAATCATGGCTTCGGGCAAGCCGATTTGCAAAATGCCGTAGCCACATTTGGGAATAAACGCCGTGACAAGCCCGCAGCCGGATTTGAGCGCGGCTTTGGTGGTGAGCGAAATCGCGCCCATTTTGCCGTAGCTCCCACCGATTAAGAGCGCGTGGCCTTGTGTGCCTTTGTGCGCGTCGGGTTGCGTGGGTTTGTAGCGCTTGGAAACTTCTGCAGCGGTGATTCGGATGTTCGTCATTTCAAAATTACTAGTTCAGCGGTCAAAATTCAAATCTTTTGAAGTTCCTTAAAGGTACGGTTTTTCATTGGAATACGGTCGGCCTAGCCCGGATAGCAGCGGCATCCTTTTGCTTTTTTCTTTAAAAAGCAAAAGATAAAGCGGATAGCCGGATTAGCTTCAAATAATTCCAACAATTAATAAAATTTGCACTTTTAAATTGCGAATATTTCCCCTAAATTGCGGCTTCAAATTCCTAAACCACGAAAAATGAAAAATACAGCGCTCACGCACCTCCACGAAAAATTAGGAGCTAAAATGTTGCCTTTTGCAGGCTACAATATGCCAATCACTTATGAAGGCGTGAATGCCGAGCACGAAACCGTTCGCAATGCTGTGGGCGTTTTTGACGTGTCGCATATGGGTGAATTTTTCCTTAGCGGACCAAAGGCGTTGGATTTGATCCAGAAAGTGACCTCGAACGACGCCTCTGTTTTAACCGTTGGAAAAGCACAATATTCTTGCCTTCCCAACAACGACGGCGGACTTGTGGATGATTTGATTGTTTACAAGATGGCTGAGGAAAAATATATGCTTGTCGTGAATGCGTCGAATATCGATAAGGATTGGGCGTGGATTTCATCGCACAATGATTTGGGCGTGGAGATGGTGAACCGTTCGGACGACTATTCGTTACTTGCCATACAAGGGCCGAAAGCCGTTGAAGCGATGCAGGCATTGTCATCATTGGATTTGGCGGCGATTCCGTATTACCATTTTGCGGTGGGCGATTTTGCGGGATTTGATGATATTATTATTTCGGCGACGGGTTACACCGGTTCTGGCGGATTTGAAATTTATTGCAAGAACGACCAAGCGGAAACGATTTGGAATAAAGTTTTTGAAGCCGGTGAAGCTTTTGGCATTAAGCCCATTGGACTCGCAGCGCGTGATACTTTGCGTCTCGAGATGGGATTTTGTTTGTACGGAAACGACATCAACGATACGACTTCTCCGCTCGAAGCCGGATTGGGTTGGATTACCAAGTTCACTAAGGATTTCGTAAACTCTGAAAACCTCAAGAAACAAAAAGAAGCCGGCGTTTTAAGAAAACTTGTTGCTTTTGAAATGCAGGAACGCGCGGTACCAAGGCATGATTATGAGATTGTGGATGCGTCGGGGAATGTAATTGGTATTGTAACCTCTGGAACGATGTCACCTTCTATGAACAAAGGGATTGGTTTGGGTTATGTGACCGTGGGGCATTCAGGTTTAGATAGCGATATTTACATTAGAATTAGAAAAAATGACGTTTTGGCGAAAGTTGTGAAACTGCCGTTTTATAAAAAAGACTAACACGGATTGCACAGATTCCACAGATTTTGAGACTGCTTTTAATCTGTGTAATCTGTGAAATCTGTGTTTCATAAAATTTAAAAAATTATATTTTTGCACCATAAAATCAAGATTTAGAAATGGGAAGAGCGTTTGAGTTTAGAAAAGGAAGAAAAATGAAGCGTTGGTCGGCGATGGCCAAAGCATTTACCCGAATCGGGAAAGATATTGTAATGGCAGTCAAGGAAGGCGGCCCGAATCCCGAGGCCAATTCGAGGTTGCGTGCGGTGATGCAGAATGCCAAATCGGCCAATATGCCCAAGGAAAATGTAGAGCGTGCGATCAAGAAAGCAACCGATAAGGACACCGCGAACTACAAGGAAGTATTGTTTGAAGGCTACGCGCCGCACGGTATTGCACTTTTGATTGAGACTGCGACCGATAATAACAACCGGACGGTGGCAAACATCCGCAGCTATTTCAACAAATGCAACGGAACGATGGGAACGCAGGGTTCTGTTGAGTTTATGTTTGACCACACTTGTAATTTCAGGATTCCGTCGGCTGGTATAGATCCTGAAGAACTAGAATTGGAATTGATCGATTTTGGAGCTGAGGAAGTTTTTGAGGATGAAGACGGCATTTTGATTTACGCACCTTTTGGAAGCTTTGGTTCTATCCAGAAAGAACTCGAAAGCCGTAAGATTGAGATTTTGTCGTCGGGCTTTGAAAGGATTCCGCAAGTAACCAAACAATTGACGCCTGAGCAAGTTGCCGATGTAGAAAAGCTACTCGAGAAGATTGAAGAGGATGATGATGTGCAGAATGTGTATCATACGATGGAGGAGTGACGCGGCTGCGCCTTTGGACACGCCTTGCTTTAGACACGTTTCACTTTGGACACGCCTGCGGCTTTAGACAATTAGACTGAATAAAAAAAGCTCCAGAATTTTCTGGAGCTTTTTTTATTATGATTATTTTATTTCAATACCAGAGCGTCTGAAGCGTAGCGCGTCTAAAGCCCGGAGGGCGTGTCAGTAGCGTAGCGTGTCCAAAGGCGCAGCCGTGTCTATTTAATAAATTCAATCCGCTGCGCTTCCTCAGCATTCACACTATCAAAGAATCCCTGCTCGTTCATCCAGTCATCGCTGAATACTTTGCTCATGTACCTTGATCCGTGGTCGGGGAAAATGGCGATAACGTTACTGTTTTCATTGAATTCGCCGTCTTCTGCGTATTGCTTGATTGCCTGGAGTACGGCTCCTGAAGTATACCCTACGAATAAACCTTCCCTTTTGGCGATTTCCCTTGTGGCGTGGGCACTTTGCTCGTCGGTGACTTTGGTGAATTTGTCGATGACGTCAAAATCGGTAGCGCTTGGAATTAGGTTTTTACCTAAGCCTTCGATGCGATACGGATAAATTTCGTTATTGTCGAATTCTTTGGTTTCGTGGTATTTTTTAAGAACCGAACCAAAGGCATCCACACCTAAGATTCTGATATTTGGATTTTGTTCTTTTAAGAATTTGGCTGTACCGGATATAGTTCCGCCGGTTCCGCTGCAAGCGATGAGGTGCGTGATTTTACCTTGGGTTTGCTCCCAGATTTCCGGGCCAGTGGTTTGGTAATGCGCATCGATATTGAGTTCGTTGAAATATTGGTTGATGTAAATCGACCCTTTAATTTCCTCGTGTAAGCGCTTGGCGACGCTATAATAAGAACGGTCATCATCTGCTGCAACATTAGCCGGGCAAACATATACCTTGGCACCAAGGCTGCGCAACATATCGATTTTATCTTTAGAAGATTTTGAACTTACCGCTAAAATGCAATTGTAACCTTTGATAATGCTTACCATCGCGAGGCTAAAGCCTGTATTTCCTGAAGTGGTTTCTATGATGGTATCGCCGGGAGAAAGTATGCCTCTTTTTTCTGCTTCTTCTATAATGAACAACGCAATCCTGTCTTTTGTAGAATGACCGGGATTGAATGCTTCTACTTTAGCATAAAAATTACCGGATAAATGCTCGGTAACCTTGTTGAGCTTAATAAGCGGTGTGTTCCCTATTAATTCCAAGACGTTTTTGTAGGCTTTTATTTCTTCTTTCATAAATAAATAGTTAATCAAGGTGTCTTCTCAGAATTTAATCGACCTCAAATCCTTGCAAATTTAAGTAAAAAATTCTAATTAGTTTTCAATTTTTTCTAAATCTAACATAAAACTGAACTCTTTGGCGAGCTCCTTTAGAGCCTCAAACCGGCCTGAAGCCCCGCCATGACCAGCATCCATATTTGTACTCAGGAAAAGTAAATTGTCATTGGTTTTTACAGCACGCAATTTGGCTACCCATTTGGCAGGTTCCCAATATTGCACCTGAGAATCATGCAAACCCGTTGAAATATAAAGGTTTGGATAATCCTGGGCTTTGACATTGTCATAAGGCGAGTACGATCGCATATAATCGTAGTATTTTTTTTCATTCGGATTGCCCCATTCATCGTATTCGCCTGTCGTAAGCGGAATGGTATCATCGAGCATCGTAGTCATTACATCCACAAACGGTACCTGCGCAATCACACCGCGATACAATTGCGGCGCCTGGTTGATAATGGCTCCCATGAGCAAACCGCCAGCCGATCCGCCTTCGGCATATAAATGTTCGGCACTGGTGTATTTTTGTTCAATCACGAATTTAGAGCAATCGATAAAATCGGTAAAGGTGTTCTTCTTCTTGAGCAATTTTCCGTCTTCATACCATTGACGGCCCAAATCCTCGCCGCCGCGGATGTGCGCAATGGCGTAGATAAACCCGCGATCCAAAAGCGACAAACGCGTAGATGAAAAATACGGATCCATCGAAATGCCGTAGGAACCATAAGCGTACAACAACAACGGATTCTTCCCGTCTTTCTTGAGTTCTTTGCGATACACCATAGAAATCGGAATTTTCGTTCCATCACCGGCCGTTGCCCAAACCCGTTCTTCTTTGTAATTGTCTTTATCAAACTTGCCGCCGAGTACCTTTTGCTCCTTGAGTACCGTTTTTTCCTTTGTCTTCATGTTGAAGTCGATTACCGAGGAAGGCGTTGCCATCGATTGGTAACCATAACGCAAGATATCGGTATCGAAATCTACGTTGGTAGACACATACGCGGTATAGGTTTCGCTTTCAAAAGGCAAATAGTACTCGCCTTTTCCGCTCCACGGCATGATGCGAATTTTGTTGAGACCATTGCTCCTTTCAGAAACCACGAGGTAATCCTTAAAAATCTCGACATCCTCAATCAATACCTCCTTGCGGTGCGGGATTAAGTCGGTCCAGTTTTCTTTTGCCGTGGCAATTTCAGGCGTTTTCATGACCTTGAAGTTCGTTGCCTTATCTTTATTGGTGACGATATAAAAACTGTCCCCATAATGCGAAATATTGTATTCTAGCCCGCGCTTTCTTTTTTGAAAAACCTTAAATTTTGGGTCGGTTTCATCTGCGAGCGCGATTTGACATTCTGTGGTTAGCGTCGACGAGGAAGCAATTACAATGTACTTACGCGATTTCTCCTTATAAACAGACACGTCGAACATCTCATCCTTTTCAAAATACACCAATTCATCTTGCGTGTCGGCGGTGCCCAAACGATGCTTGAAAACCTTGTCCGACCGCAGCGTCTGCGCGTCCTGTCTGGTGTAGAAGATGGTTTTGTTGTCGTTGGCCCAGGTCGCGTTGCCGGTTACGTTCTCTACTCTATCCGAGAGAATTTCGCCCGTCATGAGGTTTTTGACGTGTAAAGTGTAAATACGCCTGCCCACGATATCCACCGAAAAAACCGCAAACTGGTTGTCCTTGCTGATACTGATGCCACTTAATTTAAAGTATTTGTGTCCTTTGGCCATTTCGTTGCAATCGAACATGATTTCTTCGCTAGCCTGAAGGTTTCCTTTCTTGCGCGAATAAATCGGATAATCCTGGCCCACTTCGTATCGCGTGATATAATAGTAACCATTGAAAAGATACGGAACCGACTCGTCCTTCTCCTCTATCCTACCCTTCATCTCATCGTATAGCTCGGCTTGGAATTTTTTGGTATGCGCAGTCGCCGAATCGTAGTATGCATTTTCCTGATTCAGGTATTCAATTACCTTTGGATTCTCGCGATCGTTGAGCCAGAAATAATTGTCAATCCTAATGTCGCCATGTTTCTCTAAAGTAGTTGGGATTACAGGTGCGACAGGTGCTTTTAATGTTTTGGGCATTTCGTTTTGGTTTTGCAATAAGGAACGGCAAAAATAACACAAAGACCATTAACGATTCGCGCATTTTTGATTTTATTCGCTTGGGTTGTCTGCTTAATTTAGTAATTTCGGGCCAATTAATTTTTTAAAATCAATCAGTATGTTTGGAGACCTTATGGGCATGATGGGAAAGTTACAGGAAACCCAAAGAAAAGTGGCCGAAACCAAAAAGCGCCTTGATACGGTGCTCATCGACGAGCAAAGTAACGACGGCCTGCTTAAAGTAACCGTGACAGCCAATCGCGAAGTAAAATCAATCACTATCGACGACACTTTGCTAGAAGACAAAGACCAGCTCGAAGATTACCTCGTACTGGTTATCAACAAAGCCATCACACGCGCCAGCGAAATCAACCAAACCGAACTTGACGCAGTGGCGAAAGCCGATTTGCCGATGATTCCGGGAATGGAAAACCTTTTTAAATAGTCAAAAGAGAAAAGTCGAAAGTAGAAAGAGTGCCACTATTGACGATTCCGTTCGACTTTCGACTTTTATCTTTTGACTTTCGACTTTTTTACTTCATCGGCACCTCGTCAAAATTCACCATCCAATTGATTTGGAACTTATCGGTGAACATTCCAAAATATGCACCCCAGAAAGTTTTTTCCATTGGCATGGTCACTTGGCCTCCTGCAGAAAGCGCGTCAAAAAGCCGGTCGGCGTTTTCCTTAGAATCGGTGTTGATCGAGACCGAAAAATTGTTCCCCATTACCGTCACTTGCCCAAAAGCTTCAGAACTGTCACTACCCATAAGTACAGAATTGCCAATCGGCAATGAAACGTGCATGATTTTATCGGCCTCAGCAGGCGGACAGCCACTGCCATCTTCTCCGGGTGGCATTTCGCCAAATCTGCCGATATAAGTGAACTCGCCGCCAAAAGCAGCCTTGTAGAAATTGAACGCTTCCTCGCATTGGCCGGGAAACGTCAGGTACGTGTTTACTGTGGTCATCTTGTTGAATTTTATAGTTATTGGTTAGTCTTTATTTGGTTTTTCGCGGCCTACAAATCGCTGCTTGCCGTGCAGGTAAGCAATCGCCTTGATTACGTTTTTGTCGATGCTTTCCTCCGATTTGAGGTTGTTGAGGTAACGCATCACTTCTTTTTGGTGCGAAGGCGCCAGTTTTTCAAATACCGCTTTGGCTTTCGCGTCTTCATTAAGCGCAATTTGTAGCTTTGGAGGCATGGGAGTTGTACGATCCAAAGAATCGAAAGCAATGCCGATGGCAATGGAATCGCCCACCGTAGTCTTACTCACTTCACGCATCGGGCCGTTGAGGTACAAACGCCAATCTCCGCTATAGCGCACCAACGTCTGGATAAAATCCTGGTGGGCAATTTCAAGCCTTACAGGAATCTGCCCTTTGTCTTTGCCGGCCGCTTCAAATATCGATTGCAGGATGGCGTCGGGCACAAAGACAAACGGATTGATGCCGATGATGTCAATCGTCGCCTCAAACCGGTGCATCAGAACAATTTCTCAAGGGTTTCCATGACATAAGTATGCATCACCTCTCGGTAATCCAGGTGGGTTACGATTCGCAATTTGCCGTGTCCCATTGAGCTGATGTAAATGTTGCGCAGTTTGAGTTTTTCCATCAGCGTGCTTTCACTAATCTGTGGCTGTACGGTAAAAATCAGGATATTGGTTTCTACCGGTTCTACCTGCTGTACCCACGATAATTTTTGCAACAAAGCGCCGAGTTCCTTGGCACGGCGATGGTCTTCCTCAAGCCTTTTGACGTTATGGTCGAGCGCGTACAAACCGGCTGCTGCGAGATAACCGGCCTGACGCATACCACCGCCGAATATCTTGCGGATCCTCAGGGCACGGTGCATCATCTCCTTGCTTCCGGCCAAAACCGAACCTACCGGCGCGCCCAATCCTTTGGAAAAACAAACCGAAATGGTATCGAATATCTGCCCGTAATCCTTAGGGTTGTCATTTTTTGCAACAAGTGCGTTCCAGATGCGCGCACCGTCGAGGTGGAATTTGAGGTTGTGATTTTTACAAACCGCTTGTATCCGGCGCAATTCGTCAAGGTCATAACAAGCGCCGCCACCTTTGTTGGTGGTATTCTCGACGCTCACGAGCGACGTCAACGGGCTGTGGTAAAATTCGGGGTTGTTGATGGCGTCTAAAACCAAATCGGAGTTAATCATGCCGCGATTTCCGTCGACCAAAGCACACGAAACCCCGCTATTGAATGAAACGCCTCCGCCTTCGTAATTGTAAATGTGCGCCCATTTGTCGGCGATGAGTTGTTCTCCCGGCTGTGTGTGGAGCTTAATGGCAGTTTGGTTGGCCATGGTTCCCGACGGAAAAAACAAAGCCGATTCGAAGCCAAACATTTCGGCCACGCGCGCCTCCAAGGCATTAACAGTCGGATCCTGTTTGTAAACGTCGTCGCCTACTTTGGAGTTGAACATAAACTGCAACATTTCGACGCTTGGTTTGGTGACAGTATCACTGACTAAATTAATTTCCATAATGTAAATTGAAATGGTATTTTTGTGCCCGACAATCGTAGCAACGAATAGCCGGTTGTCCTTTGTATTTTTGAAAAACAAATTTAAAACAATTTATGACAACTACCGAACAAATAAAAGGTATTGTGGAGCGCCTTGGTGCGTTGAGGAGGTATCTTTGACATTGATGCCAAGCAGATAGAAATTTCCAACGAAGAAGAAAAAACCTTCGCTCCAGACTTCTGGAACAACGCCCGTGAAGCCGAACTGATCGTCAAAAACCTCCGGTCCAAAAAGAAATGGGTCGAGGATTACGAAAAGGCAATCGATATGGTCGATGAGCTCCAACTTGCACAAGAATTTTACAAGGATGGCGAACTCACGGTGGAGGAACTGGATGAGCAATACCATCGTACCAACACCCACATCGAGAACATCGAATTCAAGAACATGCTCTCCGAAGAAGGCGATTCGCTGAGTGCCGTCTTGCAGATTACCGCAGGCGCCGGCGGAACCGAAAGCTGCGACTGGGCATCGATGCTCATGCGCATGTACATGATGTGGGGCGAAAAGAACGGCTACAAAATCAAGGAACTCAACTTCCAGGAAGGCGATGTGGCGGGAATCAAAACCGTGACGCTCGAGTTTGAGGGCGATTACTCGTTTGGTTACCTCAAAGGCGAAAACGGCGTGCATCGTTTGGTGCGCATTTCGCCCTTTGACAGCAATGCCAAGCGGCATACGTCGTTTGTTTCGGTGTATGTCTATCCGCTCGTGGATGACAGCATCGAGATTGACATCAATCCTGCCGATATCGAGATCACTACTTCGCGTTCGAGCGGCGCCGGCGGGCAAAACGTGAACAAGGTAGAAACCAAAGTGCAGCTCGTCCACAAACCGACCGGCATCCAGATCCAATGTTCTGAAACCCGTTCGCAACAAGACAACCGGCAACGTGCGATGCAGATGTTAAAATCGCAATTGTACGAAATCGAGCTCAAGAAACAACAGGCACAACGCGCCGATATCGAAGCCGGAAAGATGAAAATTGAATGGGGTTCGCAGATTAGAAATTATGTGATGCAACCTTACAAACTTGTCAAAGATGTGCGTACCGGCCATGAAACCAGCGATGTAGATGGCGTGATGAACGGCGAAATCGATGAATTTCTTAAGGCGTACCTGATGATGATGGGGCAGAAAGAGGAAGAATAGGTCAATTGATAATTGATAATTAGGGTTGGTAGGGAAAAAATTCTATTTTTAACCGGAACTATTACCAACCCTAAAAACCCTGACATGAAAAAATTACCAGTCCTTATCTCGGCCCTATTTCTGATACTCACCGCTTGTGGTGGCAGCGATGACGACAATAACATCCCGCCGGTAGTTACGCAATCGTTCAATTTTGACGGCCAAACCTACAGTTTACTGGGCACGCAAGGGATTACCGAAGGTAAGATAGAAGACGCCTTCAATATCGACGGCACACAATACGACCGTTCTACGATCACCCTCATCGGGCTTCAGGGTTTTACCAAAACCGGGACGGTGAGTTTTGATGTGTACTACAAACACGGGATGACCGTCGCCGGCACTTACTCGATTGACGACGATATCGATGAGGGCAACTTTGATACTTACCTTGGTGCGCGCGACCGTGCCTGCCTGGGCTGGATATCGATGGCATCCGCATTCAATAATACGAGTGGTGTAGAAACTTCGGCAAATAATCCGAGCGGCACAGTGACCATCGTAGCAAACAGCCCAACCAATTACACCGTTCAGTACACCGGTAATTTTAAGGTGTATGAAAATGGCTTTGACTTTGTACGCAATGCACCGACTGTGATCAACGTTACGGGAGCGGTCGACATCCATTCCAATTAATTCCCTGATGCGTTGGTTTTTACTGGTCTCACTATTGTTTTCTGGTGCGATGCAAAGCCAGGAACTCAAAATAATGTCTTACAACCTGCGTGTCGATTTTGGCGGAGACGGCGAAAACAACTGGGAGTTTCGGCGTGATTTGCTCGTCGGGCAAATCGGTTTCTACGCGCCCGATTTCATCGGAACCCAGGAAGGCAAACACCACCAACTCGAATTTATCAAAACTGCCCTACCCGAGTATAATTACATCGGAATCAGCCGCGACAACTCGAAAACCGAAGGCGAGTTCAGCGCAATTTTCTACAAACCCCTTAAATTTAAGTTACTTTCCGAAGCAACCTTTTGGCTATCCGAAACACCTAATGAGAAATCGAAAGGTTGGGACGCGGCCTTGGAGCGCATTTGTACTTATGGTTTGTTCGAGGAACTCGTGACCGGGAAGCGCTTTTACGTTTTTAATACGCACCTCGACCACATGGGTGAACTGGCCCGAACCAACAGCGCCAAACTGATTATTGAGAAAATCAAAGCCGTAAATACAAAAAACCTACCCGTTGTTTTCACAGGAGATTTCAACAGCGAGCCAAACAGCGCGGCGTACGAAGCGATTGTGGCATTTATGGACGACAGCAAAACCATCAGTAAAACCAAGCCTTTCGGGCCAACAGGAACGTTCAATGCTTTCAAATTCCATGAACCGGTGACGCTGCTCATCGATTATATCTTTGTGAATAAAGGCAATATTGATGTTCTAAAACATGCCGTTTTGAGCGATTCTAAGGATTGCAAATACCCGTCGGACCATTTGCCGGTTTATGCCGAAATTAAATTTAGAAATTGATGAAGAAATTGCTGTGTTTGCTATTTTTGACTTCCTTTTTGCATGCGCAGGAAAAGCCAAAGGAAAGAACCTGGGCTGTAAAATTCAATGTCCCGCAACTGATCGATGTGGTGACCTTCCCGAATGTCTCCTTGGGTGTCGAAAAAAAAGTCAATCGTTACCTGAGCGTAAACGCCGAATTTGGCTATCAATTTTACGATGGAACGCGTGTACCCGACACGATTTTCTTCAAGCAAAAAGGATTTAAAACCAACCTCGAATTTCGGTTTTATCCTGTGAAATTATTCCGGCCAAATTGGCAAGGCATCGGATGGTTTGTAGGCATCCAGGGATTTTACCGCTGGAACCAATACAATGCCTCGACCGAATATGTGCCGATTGATCCGAATCCAGATATTAATAATGACCCAAATGAGGTATCGCTTCGGTATTTCGATCACTTTGGCGTCCGCAAATCGGCAGTGGGCATTAATGTCGTCCTAGGCTACCAACACGTCTTTAATCGTTTTTTGATCGAGCCATTTATCGGTATCGGATACATGAATAGAAAAATTACTAACTACCACCGCCAATACGATTCAGAAAAACAGGAGGAAAGCAACGGCCCTCATGATTTCTTTTCAACCGATTTAGAGGAAGATTCGGGAGATAACGGCAACTTCCTGCTCGGTTTTCGGATCGGATTAAAACTATAAATATGAAAACCTATATCGCCCTATTGCGCGGCATCAACGTCAGCGGACACAAAATCATCAAGATGGAAACGCTGCGAAAAGTATTGGAAGAGCTGGATTTCAAGAACATCTCCACTTACATCCAAAGCGGCAATATTTTGTTCCAGTCTGGAGAAACATCGATTCTAAAACTCGAAAAACAAATCACAGATCTGATTTTCAAACATTTTAGTTTTGATGTTCCCGTAACTATTGTCACGCCTCAGGATTTGAAGAAAATCGTAAATGACAATCCGTACGCCGCGCAACAATTAGAAGATCCGGCGCAGCCTTATGTGTCGTTCCTGTCTGAGATTCCGGCGTCAGACAAACTTGATTTGCTCAAAGCCGTAGACTTTAAAGGCGACAACTTTATCCACATCGGTAAAACGTTGTACATCAATTACGTGAAATCGGCCGGTGACTCCAAATTGTCGAACGTTATCATTGAAAGTAAACTCAAGCTCCGCTCTACCGCACGCAATTGGAAAACCGTGAACAAACTAATTGAACTCGCCGACGCGATGGAAGGGTAGCCGCAAACCCAAAAACTACAACCACTCAATCAACGAAACGCCAATACCTACGGTGGTTTGCCTGTAATTGTAATCAATCAAAGTCTCTCCGTAACCGTGTGATACCTGAAGGTAACCCTTGAGGTTTCCTTTTATGGGGTGCGACCAGGAAAACGTAGCATTGCCGCGCATCCGTGTGCCAAAATTGAGGTTGTGGGTGGCAATCAATGAGAATACATCACCGCCTCTGGTGTAAATAACGTTCAAATCGCCACGGCCAATATAATCGGCAATGTCGGGATTGTCATCCTTGGTAGACGCAATCCTGAACCAAGGTCGTATGTAAACACTCCAATCTTTGCGTTCAAATCCCGCATGGAAGATAATGCGGTTCCAGCTCCTGGAGTACGGATTGCTCTTGCCGTTGGATTCGTGGTTGAACGCCACACCAATCATGCGCGCCTTGAATCCTAGCACATCAAACTTAATGGGAAAATTGAGCATAATCTCAGGTTGGTAATTGATTTCCCTAAACGGACGCGAAAGTGCGTTGTTGTACAATTGCCAGTGCGCTATCTGCGTGTAAGCGCCCCACAAATCGCCTTGTCCCCAAAAAATCCCGTGAATCAATTTGGTTTTGAAGCTGATTTGGAATTTGGTCTCTACATTGTTGAGGTCGGTGCCCGGCGGCGCGATGTATTCTGGATTATCATTGCCCGAAATAGGTTGCTCGTTTGGGTGGTCGGTCCAGCGTGCGGGAAGTAGGTAGATGGGCTTGTAAGCAGTTATCAGGAAGGTTCCTTTGTTGGTGGCGGGATCGAGTTCCCAACGCTCCGACATGGTGCGCATTTTGGTTTTGTTATCGAAGAATGCGTTTTGGGCCGAAGCGCCAAATCCGAGTAGCAGCAGCAAGAACAGTATTCGCGTTTGAACCATACAATTTATTTTATTGCAAAATTACAGGTCATTTATCCCAAGTAGTTATAATATTCCGCATTTGCATTATTGAATTTCAAAAATCCATAAACGCAGATTGCAGGAATTCACGGGTTTGTTCATCCCAACTGTGAAATCCTGCAATCTGTATTTGGAGTCAATATAAGGCTTACCTGACGACCAATTTCCTGTATGTTGTTTTGTTTCCGGAGGTAATCTTGGCGATGTACATTCCTGAAGCGAGGTTCAGGTCAAACTTTGTTTCTCCGATGAATTCGGTACGCAGCAATTTCGATCCCGAAACGTTGTAAATTTCAAGTGCACCTTGTCCTTTGATACCCGAAAGTACAAAGTGATCTTGCGCCGGATTGGGGTAAAGCACCACTTCCCTATCAGAAAAAGTCGAAGTCGCTAAAGCAGCAAACCAAGGATCGGCAATATGCGTTCCCCAAATATAATCGGCCAAATCAGGATAATCGATAAACGGGTTGCGGTTAACCTGCCAGGTATAAATGTAATTGTTGCGGTTCATTTCAAAATCGTCGGATGGATCGCTGTGGTTCCACTGCAGCAACAACGCCAGGTCTCCGAGTTGTCCGACGGTTGTATTGGCCGGATTGCCGTTCACGACTTCCAAACCGTTGTAACGCACGGCCATATAGAATACGCCACGCGCAGCATCTCCGTGCCAACTGCCCACATTTCCCGTCGGGCCGAGGTATTCGCCGTAATCTTTGTTGTTCCTTGAACTATTCACCGGGCCGTCTTCTGCCCTGATGTGGTGTGCATCGCCGTGTCCGGTGAGGATATCGTCGGGTCCGGTAGGCAACCAAATGTCAATGCCATCGGCGTCGCTTGATGTACCACCCTGATAACCGCCGCGCGATTGCGGATACATGTGTTCGCGGTTCCATTTGCCGATATTACTGCCGCCGGTATCCTGGAAATCCAATTTAGAACGGGGTTGTTCGCTGTACAAAAGCCACACCTGGTTTGGATTTAGCGGATTCTGGTCGCAAGCCTTGATGATATTGGTCACATCGCCGTAATTGTGCGCGTGCACTACCGAAGGATTCGCAATAATATCCTGAAGCGCCTGACGCAAAGTCGTGCCCGACTTGCCTTCGAGCGAATCATAATAACCCGCCGGAGCAGTACTGCTTACAATTCCGTATGTGGGATTCAAAGGTGTTCCCCAAGCCAATGGTACAAAATCATTGTCGAGGATACGGATGCTGATGTTATTATTCATCCTGACATAGCCTGCCGGGATGACACTGAAGTTGATTTTTGCCACTTCATCGCCTTCGTCGAGCGCGTCATCGATCGTATTGATGGTCGCAACTACGGCATTGGATCCGGCTGGAATCGTAACCGAAGTACTACCTGAAAAATCGGCAGTATCAAAAGTACCGTTGTCAAGCGAGAAAATAAAGTTGAGGTTACTCGTTACGTTGGTTTGCGTGGTAAAGGTGATGCTGAACGATTGTCCTTCGGCAAATTGCGTAGCAGTCGTACTTATCGTGATGCCGTTGTAAACAATACCCGTCCCGTCATTGTTGGCGCCCGGAGTGGGTGCCTTGGTTTCATAAGTACCATCATTTTTTCGTTGGATGGATTGAGACGTGCCCAAACTGTTGCTGTTTTCATCCGCTTGTACCGCTACGCCGAGCAAAGCCATAAGTGCCGTGGCATTAGGATCGCTGGTGCCGTAAGCAAGCGCATCGATGAGGTTGGTGGTGGATGCCTGGGTAAGATTTGGAAAATCAGATGGATTACCCAGGTAAAGCCCAATGGCATCTGGCCCATTTTGGATCACGCTGTCTGCAAACAGTTTGCCTGGAACGGGAGAAACCAGCGCGTTGCCGATTACGGCAATCCCGTTATCGTCTGTGACGAGTCCGTCGAGATCGTATACAAAATAACTGAGGTTGGCTTGGGTTCCGGTGCCGTTGAAAAACACGAGGACGTAACCGTCGAGTGAAAAGTTTGGGGTAGCCGATTTGAGCTCGATGAATTCCTTATCATCGGTACCAGCCGTATCGCAATCGAGTTCATTGATTACGACTTGTGCGCTCACGAAATAAGTGCTCAGGAGCACCAAGGCCAAAAATATTTTTTTAATCATTTTATAAGATTTGAACAGCAAATATAGACGAAAAACCTGTAGTGCTGTGTTAAACGCCGAATATCAATTTGTTAAAGTAGCAAGCAAATCTCTTGGAACTCCTTTTAAAAAAATTACCTTTGCAAAAAAATTGACGAAAAAGTTGCAATGTTTTAGCGTTTTTCGCTGTAAAACAAGCATTTAATCCCGGAACCCAAACCACTATGAAAAAAATTGTCGAGTACCGCAAACTGCTCAATGTTGAAAAAACGGTAGAACTGAAAGAATTGAAAACCATCTACCGCAATGCGATGAAGGAAAGCCACCCCGATAAATTCCAGGGTGACCCAGAAGGTTTGCAAGCCGCCGAGGAAAAAAGCCGCGAGATTATTGAAGCCTACCATTTCCTGGTGAGCATCAATGCAGAAACCATCAAGCAAGGCCTACCCGAGTACCAGGAAACCATCGCTACGGCTACCATTACCGATTACCGTTATGAAAATATCAGGCTGATCGTGAATTTTTCTAACGGAAGCGTGTACGAATACATCTCGGTACCAAAGGCCACATACATCAAAATGGTGAATGCCGATTCGCCTGGTCGATTTGCTAAACGACACATCTTTAGCGCCTTTCCGTACAGAAAAGTAAGCAACATCGACTAAAGTCGGCTAACAATAGAAACGAAACGTCTCATCTTGAGGCGTTTTTTTTTGCTTCATACTAAAAATCGACCAAAAGCGTTAAAATATCAGGGTTAACCCTATTGCAGGTTAATAATCAATGCTTTAATTTAGCCGAATAATATTACAACCCAAAACTATTTTAAGCCATGGAAGATCTTTGTCACAAGTACAAGCAGCAAGTAAGTAAGGCCAAGGAAACTATCGGGATTATTGAGGAAGAACTGTACCAAATCCGTCTCAAGCTCCAGAAAGACCCAACCAATGCGGCCTTTTTACAAAAATTAAAAAATACCACCTTAGACATGACCATCACGCTTAATGAGCTCGAACACTGCCAACATGCTTTAGAAGAGTGCCTTCGCGAACACAGTCCTGTCAAATAAGATTACCACATCATTTGATGTAAAGGTTTAGCGAAAGCTAGACCTTTTTTACTTTAAATAGGTATCTTTGGGTTCAAATTAGTCAAGCATGGAATTGTATTTCGGGTACTTGGGCGCACTGCTGATTGGCTTGGTGCTTGGCCTTACCGGCGGAGGCGGATCAATCCTTACCGTTCCCGTTTTGGTTTACCTTATGCACCTTAACCCGGTAACTGCAACGGCTTATTCTTTGTTTATAGTCGGGACAACATCGGCGTTCGGCACGGTGCAAAACTTTAGAAAGGGTGTTGTCGAGGTCAAGACGGCTTTGCTTTTCGCAATTCCTTCCTTTATCGCGGTCTTCCTTACCCGAAAATTCATTGTCCCGGCCATTCCAGATGTGCTGATTCAATCCTCTCGATTTACACTCACTCGCGAAACTTTCCTGATGGTGCTTTTCGCGGCCATCATGTTGCTTGCCTCGTTTTCAATGATTAAAAAACCGGCCGAACCAACGGTTACAGCAAACAAAGAAATGAACCTTCTGGCGATGTTGCTGCAGTTGACGGTTGTGGGTGTGTTCATCGGTTTGGTTGGTGCTGGCGGTGGCTTTTTGATTATTCCGGCTTTGGTGTTTATGGCCAAACTTCCGATGCGCAAGGCAATCGGCACTTCTTTATTGATCATCACATTGAATTCACTGATTGGTTTCACAGGCGATTTAGGCACCACCATTATCGACTGGCCGTTTCTCTTGCGATTCACCTCGATTGCAGTTATAGGCATTTTTACCGGAATTTATTTAAGCCAATATGTCGATGAAAAGCAGCTGAAGAAAGGTTTCGGATGGTTTGTATTGGCAATGGCCATTTTCATATTCGCCAGGGAATTGTACTTTACCAGCTGATTTTATTAAATTTGCATTGAAATCTCAACTACCATGAAAATAGAACAAATCTACACCGGATGTATTGCCCAGGCGGCCTATTACCTCGAAAGCAATGGCGAAGCGGCGATTTTTGACCCACTACGCGAAGTACAACCGTACCTTGATAAGGCACTAAACGACGGGGCAAAAATCAAATACATCTTTGAGACGCATTTCCATGCCGATTTCGTCTCGGGGCATCTTGACCTGGCGCATAAAACCGGCGCAAAAATTGTTTACGGCCCAACGGCGCAGCCCGAATTCGACACGATCATAGCCACCGACAACCAAGAGTTTACTGTTGGAAATTGTGTGGTAAAGGCCATACATACTCCGGGGCACACCTTAGAAAGTACCTGCTATTTGCTTATCGATGAGAATGGAAACCAACAAGGCATCATTACCGGCGACACCTTATTTATAGGTGATGTTGGCCGACCCGACCTGGCACAAGCCTTGGTTGGCGACCTCACACAGGAGAAACTCGCGGGTTATCTATTCGACTCACTTCGCAACAAAATCATGCCTTTGGCCGATGAATTGATCGTTTACCCAAGCCACGGAGCCGGAAGCGCCTGCGGCAAAAACATGAGCAAGGAAACCACAGACACTTTGGGTAACCAGAAAAAGACCAATTATGCGTTGCGCGCCGATATGACCAAGGAGGAATTCACAAAGGAATTGCTCGACGGCTTGGGATTACCGCCTGCTTATTTTCCGCAGAATGTGATGATGAACATCCAGGGATATGAAAGCCTAGACAACATCCTTCAAAAATCACTCAATGGTTTGAATCCAGAAGCATTTAAAGCTTTGGCCAACCAATCCGAAGCCATTGTACTCGATGTACGCCACGAAAACGATTATGTGAAAAGCCACATTCCCGGCAGTATCTTTATCGGAATCCAGGGGAATTTTGCGCCTTGGGTTGGTGCGCTGATTATGGATGTCAACCAGCCGTTGCTGCTTGTAACACCCGAAGGCCGCGAACAGGAAACCATCACACGATTGTCGCGCGTAGGATTTGACCATGTGTTGGGCTATCTCGAAGGTGGAATTGCGGCTTGGGAAAATGCCGGTTTTGAAACTGACAGCATGGCCTCGATCACGCCCGAACAATTTGCATCCGAATTTTCTGAGAAAAGCGTCGTCGTAGACGCCCGAAAACCCGGAGAGTATAAGGCCGAGCATGTAGAAAACGCGCTCAACATTCCGCTGGATACCATCAATACCCATTTTGCAGAAGTTCCTAAAAATGAAACCTTCTACCTGCATTGCCTGGGCGGTTACCGTTCTGTCATCATGGGCTCTATACTTAAATCACGGGGAATCCACAATTTAATTAATATCGAAAAAGGCTTCAATGGGATTAAAAATACTGCGGTTAGCGTTACCCAATTCGTTTGTCCGTCGACCCAGAATTAGCATTAAAACAAACTATAAGAAAAATTTAAGCCCACAAATTGCGTCGGGCTTATTTTTTTGGATAATTTTGCGCCACAAATTCAAAACAGCAAATTCAATTAATAAGGAATCTCAGGATTCACAACCCAACAACAAAATCAACATCATGCGTAAGAACTTTTTATTACTACTAGCAGCCGTATCTGTTTTAGTTTCGTGCAACAAGGCAGGCGAAAATGAGTACATCGTTACCGGAACCATTAAAGGACTCGATGGAAAATCGGTTACTTTGGAAGTACAGGACGAAGCCACTGGCCAGCTTAAACCCGTAGACACTGTAAAAATTGAGAAGGGAAAATTTGTATTCAAAGGATCGTCTAAAGAACCAGAAATGCATTTGGTGCAAGTAGAGTCTGTACAAGGAAAAGTGCCTTTCATCCTTGAGAATGGCGATATTGAAATGGAAATCAACAAAGACAGCGTAAGCATCACCAAAGTTGGCGGTACTTACAACAACGACGAGTTGACTGCTTACAAAGAAAAAGGAATGGCCATCCAGAAGAAAATGATGAAATTTCAGGAAGCCAATATGCAGAAAATGAACGAGGCCCGCGAGAAAAACGATACGGTAGTGATGAACAGCCTGCGTAAGGAATTCAGCAAATTCCAGGACGATTTCGCTAAACAGTCTGACGATTATGTGAGCTCGCATCCAAAAGCATTCATCTCTGCTTTGATCATTGAAGGCATGTTCAACCAGATGGTGCCCGATACAGACAAAATCAAGAAATATTACGATGGTTTGGACAAATCGGTTAAGGATACCAAACACGGAAAATCAATCAAGACCAAATTAGACCAATTGTCTAAACCGATGGCTTCTATCGGTGTGGGCAGCGTAGCTCCGGATTTTTCGGCACCAAACCCAGCAGGTAAAATGATTTCGTTAAAAGAATCTATGGGAAAGGTAACCATCGTTGATTTTTGGGCATCATGGTGCAACCCTTGCCGCGCAGCCAATCCTGAATTGGTGGCTTTGTATGACGAAATGCACCCTAAAGGACTCAACATCATCAGCGTTTCTTTAGACAAGGAAGCGGGAAAATGGAAAGAAGCAATCGCCAAAGACAAATTGAGCTGGAACCAAATTTCAAACCTTAAGTTTTGGGACGAACCTATCGCGATCACTTACAACATCAAATCGATTCCCGCTACTTTCGTCCTCGATGCGAGCGGAAAAATCGTGGCACGCGACCTAACCGGACCAGCCTTAAAAGCAAAAGTAGCCGAGTTGTTGGCCAAATAAACCACAAAGGCACACCTTATAAAAGAATCTCCTTTACGGAGATTTTTTTATGTCTTTCAGTTCCAAAGGCTTAAAAAATCGATTGTAATTATCTGGTATTTTAATTTGCAAACACCAAAAGTGTTCCTATATTTGCAACCGTTTCCGACAAACGTCGGTGCCCACGGGGAGATACTCAAGCGGCCAACGAGGGCAGACTGTAAATCTGCTGTGAGAACTTCGCAGGTTCGAATCCTGCTCTCCCCACAAAACCGAAATGCATAGCATTTCGGTTTTTTTATTTAGAAGCGCGTCGAAAATTCATTTTCGTAAGCGCTGAAAAATAAAAAAACCACAAAACGCGCAGCGTTTTGGTTTTGTGCAAGGGTTCCCTCCGAGGATCACTTGAAAAGTAATCCTGCCATTAATAAAACTTCCCTCTACCAATTCATTTTCGTAAGCGATGCGGAAAAATAAAAAAACACAAAATGCGCAGCGTTTTGGTTTTGTGCAAGGGTTCCCCCAAAAGGATCACTTGAAAAGTAATCCTGCCATTACTATAAATTTCCTGCTAACCAATTCACTTCATAAACGCTGAAAAATAAAAAAAGCGCAGCGTTTTGTTTTTGTGCAACGGTTCCCCCAAAGGGTCACTTGAAAAGTAATCCTGCCATTACTAAAAATTCCCACTACCAATTCATTTTCGTAAGCGATAAGAAATAAAAAATGCACAGCGTTTTGGTTTTGTACAAGGGTTCCCTCCAATAATCACTTAAAAAGTAATCCTGCCACAACTCCTCCTTTGAACACAAATCTCACTTACAAAGCACTTCCTCCCGGCATTCGCGTTAGGGACAGCGGCGGTATCCTTTTTCGAGGAACGAGAAAAAGATAAAGCCAATGGCCCGGCCGCACCAAAAACATCAATAAAAAACAATCACTTCATTGCGGCAACGCCCAAACTACGCAACCCTTTTTTCAAAACGCTATCTACGTTTAAATCCACTACAGGATTAACCAACCAAAACCAGCTATGAAAAAAAAATTACTCGCGCTCTGCCTGTTTATCACTGTAGGAATCCAGGCGCAATCGTTCTACGATGAAACTACAATCCAGGAAATTAGAATCAACTTCGCCCAGCCCGACTGGGAAATTCTGCTCAATACCGAGCAACAGACTACACAAAATTACATTCCGGCCGAATCGGTGACCGTCAATGGCACGGTCTTCAACAACGTAGGCGTGAAATACAAAGGCAACAGTTCGTTCTCTCCTTTTTTGGTTAAAAACCCGTTCCATATTGAGCTCGACGCCTACCAGAACCAGGATTACCAAGGTTATACTGATATCAAGCTCAGTAATGTGGTGTTTGATCCGTCGTTTATCCGCGAGCCGCTCTCCTACTCGATCCTGCGCAATTATATGGCGGCGCCGCAGTGCAATTACGCCAATGTATATGTGAACAACAACCTGATTGGGTTGTATGTGAATGTAGAGTCGGTCTCGAAGAAATTCGTCAAGAAGCACTTTTACTCCGACACGAACGCCTTTTTTGACTGCTCGCCTGTTGGTGGCGCCGGAAACCAGAGTTTGCAGGATTTGCCGGCTTTGATTTATTGGGGACCCAACCAAGAGTCGTACAACCTGGCTTATCGGATGAAGTCTGAAACGGGCTGGGACGATTTGATTGACCTGGTCAATACGCTCAACAACAATACGGTCAATATCGAATCGCAGCTTGACGTGGATAAGGTTTTATGGATGCTCGCCTTTGATAACATCATGGTGAACCTGGACAGTTACATTGGCGTATTCAACCAGAATTACTATTTGTATAAGGACGATAACGGGCGTTTCAATCCCGTGGTTTGGGATTTGAATATGTCATTGGGTGTGTTTGCCGACCTCGGGACTTTTGTACTGCCAAACACCACGGCGAAGAAACAAATGAACCATTTGCAGCATATGGGCGATGCGACGTTCCCGTTACTGTCTAAATTGCTCGCCGTTCCCAAATACAAAAAGATGTACCTGGCGCATTACAATACCCTACTGCAGGAGAATTTTGTCGGGGCTGCGTATTTGCCCAAAGTGCAGGAATTGCGCACACTGATTACGGCTTCGGTCAATGCCGACCCCAATAAACTCAACAGTTTCTCGGCCTATCAGGCCAACCTGAACAGCGATGTGACTACCAACAATGGGCTCGTCGCGCCGGGAATCACCAACATCATCAATGGGCGCACGAATTTCCTGTCGGCGCTGCCCGATTTCACGGCGGCTAAACCCGTGATAGCCAACATTACACCATCGGTTGCTAATCCGGTAGTAGGAAGTGCGCTGACGATGACTGCAACCGTCACCAACACCAACAGCAATGCGGTTTACCTGGGGTTTAGGAACAACCTCAAGGCAATCTTTACCAAAGTACCTATGTTTGACGACGGCAACCACAATGATGGCGCAGCTGCGGATAATGTTTACGGCGCCGAGGTGACCATCAGCAATGCCTATATGCAATATTACATTTATGCCGAGAACGGTACCATTGGTACTTTTTCACCCGAAAGAGCTGAATACGAATTTCATACCATGAACGCCAGTTACCCGATGCTTACCGCGGGCGATCTGGCCATCAACGAAATTATGGCGCAGAACACCAGTACGGTTACCGATCCGGCGGGACAATTTGAGGATTGGATAGAACTTTATAACAATACGTCGAACACGATCAGCCTCGACAACCTTTACCTGACCGACAACGCGGCCAACATGCAAAAGTGGGCTTTCCCATCGGGGCTTACCATTGAACCCAACAGTTATTTGGTGGTTTGGGCCGATGAGGATTTGACCGAAGAAGGCCTGCATGCCGACTTTAAACTGTCGGCCAGCGGAGAAAATGTAATCCTGTCGTATCCCAATGGCGACATCATTGAATCGGTGAGCTTTGACGCGCAGACCGCTGATGTGGCGTACGCGCGTGTCCCCAATGGCACCGGCGGCTTTGTAAACCAATCACCGACGTTTAATGGCAACAATCAAAACTTGGGCACAGCCGACTTTACAACCGATTTTACAGGTCGCGCTTGGCCAAATCCGTTTCAGCAAGAAGTACGTTTTTCGGCCGACAGCGATATCCAATCCGTTACGTTTTACAATAATTTAGGACAGGAAGTACTCACGCAATATGGTAAAGGCCGCGAAATGATAGCCGACACCGGGTCATTGCCCAACGGAATATACCTCGTGCGAATTTCGGGCAAATCCAAATCGGTTACTTTGAAGATGGTCAAGCAATAAGCTGCTATTTTTTGAGAAAAGCCCCGTGTATTTACGGGGCTTTTTTTTGTTAAAATCACCCGACGAATCAAAGGTGTATGCCATTTTGAAGAAGTTCCCTTACCAAAATTTCGCTAAAATTGCGGATTCTGAAAGAGTTTCGTTGAATAGTGTAAAAGATACGGCGGTTAGTGTTTGCATCTTTGCAATACGACATTTGTATGATCAAAGGCAGATTTCGCCCACTAACAATCTAGCGAATGAAAAAAAATTATAGCAATTGAGTTACCGAGACACTTTACCAAGGCTCCAAAATCCTCAAAAACCGTGTCTTAGGTTAAGCCCTGAAAATTTGATTCGGGCACATCAAAATAATGTATTATGCTTGCCAGTTAAATGTTAATTATATTATATTTGTTCACCGCAAACAAGCAGGATAATACATACTTCGGCCGATACTTCACCACCTGGCGTATCTATTATCCACTATACTCTTTTCTATAAAATGTTTAGCTGATAAGGCTGTAAGTATGTTCCAAAAAACATGCGGGCTATCTTATGAGTTTCGATTTTTCATCATTCAGCTCTGATGAGCTGCAACAAGTTTTAGACAACGATATTTTTCGCGCGATGGTCAATGCGATGCCGATTGGTATTGCTTTTTTGAAAGCCGTTCGCAACCACGACGATACGGTTATTGGGTTCGATTTCACGTATCGCAACCTCGTAGCCGATTTGCATCCGGCCAAAACACCTTTGGCCAATCACATAGCGCCCTCGCATCCTATGTTCGACCCTTTGCTCAGGGTCATAGACACCGGACGTTCTGAAGAGTTTACCAACGACGACTGGGATGATCAGTTAGAAGACAGCGTGAAGCAAACCCGATATACGGCGAGAAAATTCAATGATGGCGTGGTGTTGACCTCAATTGAAAACACTGACGCCAAAAAGGCAGAGCAAAAAATCAGTTCGCTCAACAAATCGCTCAAAACCAAAAACAGGGAATTGCAATCGCTCAACAATGAACTCAAGACGTTCACCTCTATCGCGGCTTTTGACTATAAGGACACGCTCAAGACGCTCTACACGAACCTTGAATACATCATCAGCCATGACGCACGCAACTTTAGCAATACTGGGCGTGCCAACCTCAGGAAAGCGCAGACGGCGATACAAAAAATGAAATTGCTTACAGACGATATTGTTGCTTTTTCAAACATACAGGTGCTGGGCAACAACATTGTACCGGTAGACCTCAATACGGTGTTGGCCGACGTTTCTAAAGAGCTCGATGAAAAAATGCACCAGCCCGAAATCACTTTTGAAAAGGAAAGCCTGCCGGTTGTAAACGGTTATCCATTTTTGATCGACCTGCTTTTTTTCCACCTCCTTGACAATGCTTTAAAATTTAGGAGTCCTGATAGGCCTTGCGAAATCAAGGTTACCTACCACCTCACCAAGGAACGCAATACCGACCATGAAATGCACCAGATTTCGTTTATAGACAATGGAATTGGGTTTGAACAGGAAGAAGCCGATAAAATCTTTGAGATGTTTTACCGCATCCACGACAAAAAATACAAAGGATCGGGAATAGGGCTCGCCATCTGTAAAAAAATAATGACCCTGCACGGCGGGACAATGGCCGTAGAAAGCGAGCCAGGAAAAGGCTCGGCGTTTTGCTGCTTCTTTCCTGTGGGCTAGGAATGTTTTGAATACAATTCTTTCAATATGTCTACGAGTGCGTTGGGGTTGCCTGATTTCTTGTAGCAACCTGCCGCGCCAAGGCTGACGGCTTTTTGCTGCATTAGCGGATCGCCCGAAGTGCTATACACAAACAAGGGTACGCCCAGCGCCTTTTTGGTTTCATTGAGCAACATGATGCACTCCAGACCGTTGATCTTGGGCATATTCATATCGATGAAGATAAAATCAGGCGTTAATTCGTCAAGTAAATCCAATGCAGCCGAAGCACTCACCGCGTAGCTGCAATCGAATAGCCCGGGGATTTTATTAATGGCGTCGAGAAAGAAATCGAATTCATCTGGATCGTCATCAATAAGCAATAAGTACTTTTTAGTCATAATTTTTGTTTGCGTTAATACGTACGGCAAAAGCTGCCGGAATTTTCTAAAATCCGAAAAAGTCATCGTTGCAGACCAAAGCCGCATTCGAAAGACCAAAACAGAAAGGGGGATTTAAAGGATGTATTAGCGCCTTAAAAAGGGTAGAATTCTGGTGTAAAAGTAATACATTTTTCAATATAAAACCGGATAGGAAAAAAATAAAAAAGCCCCAACTCTGGGGCTTTCTATGTTTTCATGGTGGTAAACTAGTCTAAAATAAAACTTACATTGACATTGACTACTACTTCGAGTTCTCCGGGCGCTAGCGTCTCGCGTTCGGCAGCACCATCGGCCGCCATCGCCATTGTTTTATACATGACCGGACGTGGCGGTTCGTATCCTTGTGAATTGTCTGATATAGATACCGCTTTGCCTATCTTCTGCCCAAGCCCTGCTGCGAAATCTTCGGCCTTGGTTTTGGCATCCTTTACCGCTAATTTTCGGGCTTCTGATTGCAATTGTTTGAATTGGGACGACTTGAACACTACATTGTCGATTCGGTTAACGCCGGTTGTCGTCAATTCTGACATCAAGGCATCGTATTTAGACAGGTCGCGCAACAAAATCTCAACAGTTTGGCTGGCGGTGTACGTCTGTTTCTTTTTCTCGTAATCGTAATTTGGATAGAGTGCTACACGCGCAGTCTGGAAGTCTTCCTTGGCGATTGCAAACTTTTTGATTGACTTGAGCACCGCGTCGATTTTGGTGTCGTTTTCTTTTTTAACCTCGGCCGAATTGTTTCCTTTGGATTCCACTCCGATGGTAATGGCAACCTGATCCGGTACGATTTTGATTTTCCCTTCGCCAGCTACGTTAACCGTTGGGATGGGTTTGATTTCCTGGGCTTGCATAAGTACCGAAAACATGGTAAACAGGATTAAGGCAGTCTTTTTCATGAGATAAGTGTTTTAATTGATTGGCTTGCCGCTGGGCAAATGTTGTGCCATTATAGCTTGCCCATTTTGGCCATGACAAATAAAATAACGATTGGGATGGCCAATGTAATGACCATGAACGTGTTGTCGGTGAGCATTTGTGGCTCTTTCAATATTGTAATCACATAACCGCCAATCGCGCCACCAAAATGGGCGGTGTGGCCAATATTGTCGCTTTTGGCTTTCATGCCGTAAATAGAATACAACAGATAACCGATTCCAAAAATATAGGCTGGAATAGGGATTGGGATAAAAAACAAATACAAACTCATGTCGGGCTGCAGCAGTATGGCCGAATACAATATACCGGTCACCGCACCCGATGCGCCCACCGCCCTGTAACTATAATCATCCTTATGGAAAAGCAAAGTGAGTAAACTCCCAAAGATGAGGCTGCCGGCATATATCAGCACGAACGAGAAATTGTCGAGGTAGTTGGTCACCACGGGCGCAAACATATACAACGTAAACATATTAAAGAAAAGATGGCCAATATCGACATGCAGGAAACCCGACGATACCATACGGATTTGCTCGCCTGCGCGGATGCTCCCAATGTGAAATTCATACTTCCTAAAAAAGAACAGGTCGTTGAACCCCTTAAAACTGATCAGGATGTTGGCAGCAATAATGGCAATAAGGAATACATTCATGGGCGCTGGATTGATTCTGTAAAAATAGAAATTACTTCCTTAGCTTTTGTTAAAGTAAAACAACAAAATAGGCATTTAAATGTATCTTTGTCAAAATTTAATTGGATGCAGTTACTCGCTTATCTTTTTGCCTATCCGTTGCTTTGGGTGATCTCGATTTTACCTTTCCGCTTACTGTATATATTCTCCGACTTTGTATACGTGCTTACTTACTACGTGATTGGTTACCGCAAAAAAACAGTGCGTGAAAACCTCAGGTTGGCGTTGCCACATTTATCAGACAAGCAGCGTTTGTCTATTGAAAAGAAATCGTTCAGGCATATGTGCGACATGTTCCTCGAAATGATCAAAACCATGTCAATTTCAGAAACAGAGATGAACCGACGCTTTCAGTTTACCAATTTTGAAGTCTACCAAAACCTCGAAAAAAAGCAAAAAAGCATCGCCATCATGTGCGCGCACTACGCCAGTTATGAATGGGTAATTTCAATGAACAACCGCATCACCTATGAAGGTTTTGCCATCTACAAAAGAATCGCCAACAAGTATTTCGACAAGCTCATCCGCGACATCCGCTCAAAATTCAAGGCCAATTTAATCACCACTAAAGAAACCATTCCGGTCATTAAGGAGAATGCCAAAAATAATATCTTGGGATTGTATGGTTTTGCAAGTGACCAATCACCCAAAATATCCTCGGTTTTTCATTGGCAAAAATTTATGGGAATTGAAGTCCCGGTACACACCGGAGCAGAAATGCTCTCCAAGAAATACGACATGAACGTCTTATTCCTAAAGGTAAAAAAAGTAAAAAGGGGATATTACGAAGCGAGTTTTGAGCACGTCTACGAAAATGTGCCCTCCATCCCCGATTACGAAATCACCGACGCCTTCCTCAAAATGGTCGAGCAGCAAATCCACGAAGCGCCCGAATTCTACCTCTGGACGCACAAACGCTGGAAACACAAGCGTTAGTTTACGAGAACCAACGGTCTACCATTTCCTGTTCTAAAGGCTGCGCATCTTTGTGTACAAACTCATTCGATGCTTTGTTGTAATGGTAATCCTTGGCCCAAACTTCATGGTTGGCCGCCAATGATTTGATGCTGTCACAAACATATCGTATTTCAGCATTGGTGGTTGTTGGGTGGATAGACATCCTAATCCAACCCGGCTTTTGAATCAAATCACCCGAGTCAATCTGGCACGTCAAATTGTGTGATTTTTCGGGATCGACATTGAGCAAATAATGCCCGTAAGTACCGGCACAACTGCATCCGCCGCGCGTCTGTATGCCAAATCGGTCGTTGAGTAATTTTACGCCCAAATTGAAGTGCAAATCATCGATATAGAAAGAAATCACACCCAAACGATCTCTGTGTTGCCCCGCAAGGATATTGATGTTGGCAACGGCCCCAAGTTCGGCAAATACAAAATCCACGAGTTCATGTTCGCGTTCCAGGATGTTGGCAATGCCCATTTGTTCCTTGAGTTTGATAGCCAACGCGGTTTTAATGACCTGTAAAAAACCCGGCGTGCCACCATCTTCGCGATCCTCAATATTGTCGACGAACTTGTGCTCGCCCCAAGGATTCGTCCAGGCTACAGTCCCGCCGCCCGGATTATCGGGAATCATATTGTTATATAGTTTTTTATTGAAGACCAAAACGCCCGAAGTTCCGGGACCACCGAGGAATTTGTGCGGTGAAAAGAAAATCGCATCCAGGTAACTTTCTGGATCTGACGGATGCATATCGATCTTCACATACGGCCCAGAACAAGCAAAATCCACAAAACAAAGCCCATTGTTCTGGTGCATGAGTTTGGCCACTTCATGGTAAGGCGTCTTGATTCCCGTCACGTTAGAGCATGAGGTAATCGACGCAATTTTGATGGGTCGGTCGTTGTACTTTTGCAACAGTTCCTTGAAATTGTCGAGGCAGAAAAGTCCTTTCTCACAAGCGGGGACCACCACTACGTCTGCAATGGTTTCCAGCCACGAGGTTTGGTTGGAATGGTGTTCCATGTGCGAAATGAACACCACGGGTTTGTTTTCCTGCGGAATATTTGCATGGGGTTTGAGGTTTTCCGGAATCTTAAGTCCTAAAATCCGTTGGAATTTATTCACCACGCCGGTCATTCCGGTACCATCGGTAATCAACACATCGTCGGCACTGGCATTGACGTGGTGCTTGATAATGTGACGCGCCTCATGATAAGCCATAGTCATCGCCGTACCCGATACGGTCGTTTCTGTGTGGGTGTTGGCTACGAACGGACCAAATTGGTTCATGAGCTTTTCCTCAATCGGACGATACAACCGGCCAGAAGCGGTCCAATCGGTATAAACGATTTTCTGCTTGCCGAATGGAGAAGTGAATTCCTGGTCAATCCCAATAATCGGGTCGCGGAACTGTTTGAAATATTGCTCCAAAGCCGTTGGTAAGGTTGCCTTATCCGTTGTCATCATGATGCTTGCGTTTACTTTGTCTAATCACTTGGTTCGTGTGGCCCCAAAGATATTATTTTTTTACAGAAGGTGTCTCGCTTTCGCCACTTTGCAGTTGCGTTTTTTTACTCACGAGTTTGATCTTGACCTTTCCGTCTTCACCGTCCACTGCCTGCAACCTAACAACCAATCCGCGCGCCCTGCGCCTCGACAACTCTTCGGCATCCTCAATATCGGCGTCCCTTTTGGGATTCCTGAGCGGCACGCTAATATTGATGTTAGTGCCTTTCCCAAAAGAATAAACGCCGCCTACATCCATATTGAGTACACTCGAGTTGATTTGCATGGGCTCGATGGTTACCCGCTCGCCCGAAATCGCAAATGAACCTCCCAGGTCCTCAAACAAAATCGTATTGATGTCGCGTCTGGGAAACACAAATTTCCCGATTTTCCGCACTGGGTCAAAATTGAGTAAGGCGCCGTCTTTTAGTCGAAAGGAAACATTCCCCAGAACGGTGTTGGGCGCGAGTTTTCCGCTTTCAAAAATTTTCCCGCGAAGACTGGCTGTAGCTGAGAGGCTGCCTTTAAGGTTGCTGGAATTCATCGATTGCAACCCAAAGTCATCAAAGGAATAAAAAAATCGGCTCACGTCCACGTGGTTGACCTCGGCATTGACCCAATAGCTGTTGACTCTTCCCTGCTGGGTCAATGCCGCATTGAAGTCGATGTTGCCGTTGGCGTTTTGTAGCGATCCGTTTTTAACGGCAATTCCAGCGTCCGAAAGCAGTAAATCGGCTTTAACGCCCGTCGCGAGAAATTTATTATAGTAAAGTTTGTCAACACGCATCAGCATCTTCACGCTGCTTTTTTCAAAAAGTGTATTGATCTCATCCGTAAAATCGGCCGTGGCCGTCTTCTTTTTCCTGGGCTTGCCCGCCGATCGTTTGCCGATGAACTTCAGGAATTCGGCCAGGTGGATTTGTTTGCTTGTGACACGCCAGTTGAGCATCACCTTCTCGGGCGACGCATAATATACATTCAGGAAATTTCTAATTTCGCCCTGGATATCAATTTCGCTGCGTCCGCTCTGTACATGGATACTATTGACAATCAGGTCTTCTTTCTTAAAATCCAGAAACACCGACGTTTTGCTAAACTTGAGTTTCCTTGGCATGTACTCCACACTCCCATTCTTGACCTCAACAGTGCCCGTCACTTTGGGTTTGGTGAGTTTGTAGTCTACAATATCCGCTTCAAAATAGAGATTGACTTTTGCGTTTCCACGCTCGAACTTAATCAAGCTCGAGTCTACGAGATTTCCCAATTGCTGCAATTCAAAATCCGATTTAAAATTTCCTACCGCAATGGGATGCTCGAGATTGAGGATTGCAGCCTGCTTGATCTGCAGCGGAATGCCCGCGTAGTCACCCATGAAGTCCTCAAACTTCACGGCCGAGTTGGCATCGTTAAAGCCGTTCCCAGAACTGTTGTTATTGGTAAAGATTCCCGTAAAGCTGCAGCCAGAAACCATTCCGCCGGGCGTGGTCAATTCGTTGTTTTTAATTTTGGCATTCACGTATATAAACGGGTCGCCTTCTACATAGAAATTACCAGAAATGTCACAACGTACGGCAATCGGCTCTTTAAGATTGAACTTGTCAAGCCTCGAATAGATGTTGGGCGTTAGCAAGTGAGACGCATTGCGCCATAAGATTTTGTCGTTCACGATATGGATGGCGTAATCTGTAGTATTGGCTTTTGTAGTTTTGAACTCGGCCGAGATCTTGAAATCTTCGCCGCCAATATCGAGTCGGTTGGGGAGAATCGCAATGGTGCTGTCACGCTGCGTGTACGAAACATCAAAATCGCCTTTCACCTGTTTTTGCTTGATGAAGCTGCCTTTTTTTGTACTGAATGCCAGGCTGTTTACCAAGGTTTGCATCGAGAAACTTGCTTTCCATCCACCATTATCCGAGCTCATTTTGCCATCGATTTTTTGCACCCCGAATACAAACAGCTTGTGTTTGTGTTGGTTGTCTATCGTCACGTTGACATTGTAGAGTTCAAACTTCTTGAGTTCGGGATACACCGGCTTATCACCTCTTTTATTGGTTTTGGCTTTAAAAACGTTGCTGTTGCTGTAACCGTTGGCGTCGGTAAACAGGATGACTTCGGCATTGCCGATACCAATCTTATGCACTTCAACCCGTCCTTTGAGGAACGCCCAGGCATTGACGGCAATATCAAAGTCGCCCGCCTTGAGTAGCGTCTTTTGGTGCCTAGAAAACATGGTATCGCGGATGGTGACGTTTTTAAGATGCAGTGAAATGCGCGGAAAATTCTCGAGGAACGTGGGCTCCATATCTTGTATGCTGAGCTTTCCGTTGAGATTCTCGTTGAGCTTTGTCGTCACCAGCTGTTGGATTTCGCGCTTGTGGGTATTGACGTACCAAATCACACCCAGGCCGCCCAAAAACTGGAGCAAAACCAAGACGCCAATGATCCGCAGGCCAACCCGAACCCATCTTGGCCACTTGCGTTTGGCGACTGTCGCTTTCATCTTTTGGTATTGTTTTTTCATCGGGTCATTTGGTATTGTAATAGTACGAATAAATCCGGGTGCTCTTTATCACCACCCACGAATTTGGTTGCAAGTTTTAAATCTTCCTATCTTTACCCAAGCCAACTCACTGTTATGCCGATGACCAAAATTCCGCAGAAAATACTCGCGCGCCAACACGAAATCACCTCCGAATATCTTAAAGCCATCGATACGCACCTGGCCGAATTCACTTCGGGTAAAGTGACTGAAATGTATGAAATCCGCGACTTCGCCGCCAAGCTATTCATTCACCCGACGCACCTAAGCAATACCATCAAATTGACCACTGGCAAGCATCCGTGTTATTTTTTTGAAGAAAAAATCATGGAAATCGCCAAGGAAAAACTGCGCGACAACAACCAAAGCATTGCCGAGATTGCTGCTTTCCTGACTTTCGACGCTTCAAACTTCACCAAATTTTTCAAACGTTTTGGCGGGCAGGCACCCAAACAATACCGCGAAAGTTTCCTGGATTCGCAGCGTGTAAAAAACTGAACTAGTCACCATTTTATCGGAAACCAGTACCATTTTTAAGGACGAGACCCAAACTACCTTTGTACGGTTAAATCATCCAAATACCTTTAAAAATGGAACATCCAAAAATTGCACTGGTTACCGGCGGCAGCCGTGGCCTCGGGAAAAACATGGCCTTATCCCTTGCCAAAAAAGGCCTAAACATTATCCTGACTTACAACAGTAAGATCGAGGAAGCGCTTGCGGTCGCAGCCGAAATCGAGCAACTCGGGCAAAAAGCGGTAGCCATTCAACTCAATGTCGCCGATTCGCAAACCTTCGACCGCTTTTTCGCTCGGGTCAAAACCGCCCTAAACGAAACCTTCCAAACCACAAGTTTCGATTTCCTCATCAACAACGCCGGTGTAGGTTACCATGCATCATTTGCAGAAACCACCGAGGCGGCATTCAACAACCTGTCCAACATCCATTTCAAAGCGCCGTTTTTCCTGTCGCAGCGCGCACTCACAATGATGAACGACGGCGGGGGAATCGTCAACATCTCAACCGGCCTGGCGCGTTTTTCTTTACCGGGTTATGCCGCATATGCTTCAATGAAAGGCGCGATGGAAACACTCACAAAATACCAGGCCAAGGAACTCGGCGCAAGGAAAATACGCGTCAATATCGTTGCGCCCGGTGCCATTGCCACCGATTTTAGCGGCGGCGCAGTACGCGACAACAAAGACCTCAATAATTACATCGCTTCGGCTACCGCTTTGGGTCGCGTGGGATTGCCCGATGATATCGGAAGTGTCGTAGCCTTTCTTTGCTCGGATGACGCAAAATGGGTCACAGCACAGCGCATTGAGGTTTCGGGCGGGCAGATGCTTTAAGCGATCCGCTCCTGGTGGGTTTGTGCGAATATATCGCGTTTGCACAATTTTTCCCCAATTGTAAAGTAGCCGACAATTCGGCAAAAGACTGCCAGCTACCTTTACAATAAAAAATCAAAAATGAAAAAACCAATCATCCTTTTGCTGCTGGCCTTTTGGTCTGGCAGCTGCGAATCAGAAGGCGAGCTCACTCGCGATGGAGTTGACGTCCAAACCATTACACCAACTTCCATGTTACGCTACAGCGGAGATTTCTCGGCTACGTCAGGAATCACCGTTACCGGATCGGCCAACATTTACAGCGATGCCAACGGCTATAAGGTGCAACTCGAGGGATTCCGTATTTCGGATGGCCCTGATCTTAAGGTCTACCTTTCTAAAGCCGCAACTCCCACAGCATTCGTAAACCTGGGCAACTTGACCGGGGAAACGGTCTACCCAATCCCAACAGCTGTTGATGTCGCGCAGTATCCTTTTGTACTGATCCATTGCCAGCAATACAACCACCTTTTTGCCATTGCCCCACTAACCGAAAACTGAAAAGTATGAAAAACCTATTTTTGACTGTCGTTTTTTTGGCCGCTGGAGTTGCTGCCGCTCAAGGCTGTAGTGATGCAGGTATTTGCAGTATTGCAGGTAAAGGCAACACCGAAGGGAATTTGTTCCCGAACAACATTGAGTTGGTTGGCCTGTTTGGCACCGGTCAAGCCGATGTGACCTATTTTTCACCGCAGCTTTCCTACACCCGGCAATGGAACCGCCAATTCGCCCTGACGACTAGAGTTACGTTTAATGTCGCACAAGGCAGTTTTGGCACGCGCGGCACCTTTGGCGACGCCTACCTCATCGGAAATTACCTTTGGAAAACGAAAAGTTCGGCCCAATGGAGCAGCCAGTTGGGTATGAAATTTCCGTTTACGAGCGCCAACCTCAAAATCAACGGCAATTCGCTGCCCATGGACTACCAGGCCAGTTTGGGAACTTTTGATTTGCTGGCAGGTACCAACTTACGCTACAAATCGTGGGATTTCAACGCAGCCTTGCAGGTTCCGGTGTTTAACCTCAATCGGAATTCGTATTTCAGGGAGTTTTCGGGAACCGATGCCTTTGTGTCCACCAATCTATTGGTACGCCAACCCGATGCTTTACTGCGCGTAGGATACTCCTACCCGACGCCCAATAAAAAATTCACGTTCAGGCCCAACCTCCTTGGGATTTTCCATTTAGGCGAAGACAGTTTTGAAAACATCTACGGGATCCGCGAGCGTATTGCGGGCTCGGGCGGACTTACCCTCAACGGCAATCTCATAGGTGTTTATCGTCTCGATGCTAAAAACAGTATCGAAGCCTCGGTCGCCACGCCTTTTATCGTCAGGGAAGTGCGCCCCGATGGTCTTACGCGTTCGTTTACCGCAGCGCTTACCTATAGCGTTTCGTTTTAACGCATAGAATGCCCGGCTCGCGTCGGGCTTTTTATTGGAGTATTGACAATTAATAATTGCATAAAAAAAAGCGGAGCGTAAAATGTTCCGCTTTTTTTTAAATATGTCTCAAACGTTTGCAAGAGTAAAAAAATTAACAAAGTATGCGGAAATCCTGCATTTGAAAGCCATCGCAATTGTTTAGGGAACACATCCGCCCCTTCCCTGAAGGTAAATTACAACTTTTTCACTCACCCCTCTTACAGAAAAACCACATTTGTTATTAAGCCAAAACCAAAATCGGTTTATATGGTTTGAGCCATTGGGCTTTAGTATTAAAATCCGTTGAATCAGATTCCCGCAATCGCTTTAATTTCCTCAATAATCCGCAGCGCCAAATCATCCGCCAATTGCTGCGTTGCCGCCTCAGTGTAAATCCTGATAATCGGCTCAGTATTCGATTTGCGCAAATGCACCCAATTCTCGGCAAAGTCAATCTTAACGCCGTCTATGGTTTTGATGTCTTCGGCTTTGTATTTTTCTGTCATTGCCGATAGGATTGCATCCACATCAATCTGCGGCGTGAGCTCGATCTTGTTTTTGCTCATGTAATATTCCGGATACGACGCGCGCAACTCCGACACTTTCATCTTCTTATTCGCCAAATGCGTGAGGAATAAAGCCACGCCCACCAAGCTGTCTCGTCCGTAATGCAATTCGGGGTAAATGATGCCACCGTTGCCTTCGCCGCCAATGATGGCATTGTTCTTTTTCATGAGTTCTACCACGTTCACCTCGCCTACCGCGCTGGCTTCATAGCTGCCTTTGTGGTCGTTGGTCACATCGCGCAAAGCACGTGACGATGACATATTAGAGACGGTATTTCCGGGCGTTTTAGACAAAACGTAATCGGCTACGGCTACTAAAGTATACTCTTCTCCAAACATTTCGCCGTCTTCGGATACAAACGCCAAACGGTCCACGTCAGGATCCACGACCACGCCCAAATCGGCTTTTTCTTCGACGACCAATTTAGAGATATCGCCCAAATGTTCTTTCAAAGGTTCGGGGTTGTGCGGGAAATGCCCATTGGGTTCGCAATACAATTTCACGACCTCCACGCCCATTTGCTCGAGTAATTTTGGGATGATGATCCCGCCCGATGAATTCACCGCATCCACAACTACTTTAAATTTCGCTGCCTTAACCGCTTCGATATCCACGAGTGGCAAATTCAACACTTCGTCAATATGAATGTCCATATACGCATCGTTGATTGTAATCTCGCCCAGATTGTCCACGTCCGAAAAGTCAAACGCTTCGGCTTCGGCAATCTCTAAAATTTTGGCGCCGTCGTCACCACTCAAAAATTCGCCCTTTGCGTTAAGCAATTTCAAAGCATTCCATTGTTTGGGGTTGTGCGAAGCTGTGAGGATAATCCCGCCATCGGCTTTCTCCAAAGGAACCGCGACTTCTACGGTTGGCGTTGTCGACAAGCCCAAATCAATCACGTCAATACCAAGCCCAATGAGCGTATTGACCACCAGATTGTGGATCATCGGTCCCGAAATCCTGGCATCGCGGCCAATTACAACGGTCAACTTGTCTTTTTTGATGTTATTTTTGAGGAACGTCCCGTAAGCCGAGGCAAATTTCACGGCGTCCACCGGCGTTAAATTGTCACCCGCTTTACCGCCAATGGTTCCGCGGATTCCTGATATTGATTTGATTAAAGTCATTTTTTAATTATTTAAGTGTTGACCCGAGGCGCAGCCAAACGGTATGGAGCGCAGCGGAATAAATTATGAATGTTGGGCGTGCCGGCAATCAGCATACTGTTTTCAATCAGCAACAGTTGCCGTCAGGCTGTCCGCTTTATCTTTTGCTCCTGACGTCACAAAAGGATACCGCTCCCATCCTTCACGCAAAAACACTGCAAATATAGCAGTTGCAACCACACTGCCATATCCCAAAGTACAGTTTTCGACGATATGCCCGATTTTTCCGTGCATTTCACAACCATTCGCATTAAGCAAAGTTTTGCTATATTTACGAATCAACCGCAACCTGATGAATTTCCTCGCACACATTTACCTTTCGGGCAACAATGACCTGATCAAGATTGGCAACTTCATGGCCGACGGCATCCGTGGCAAACAGTACGAACATCTTCCAGCCGACATCCAGAAAGGCATACTCTTGCACCGCGCCATCGACACCTACACCGATAGCCACCCTATTTTCCGCGAAGGCACCAAGCGACTGCACGAAAAATACCATCACTATGCCGGCGTAATCATGGATGTGTTCTACGACCATTTCCTCGCCAAGAACTGGCAACAATACAGCGAAGAAAAGCTCGCCGATTTTGTAGAACGGTTTTACCAATCCCTACGCGACAACTACGAGCTGCTTACAGAAAAAACCCAAGGCATGATGCCGTATATGATCGAGCGCAACTGGTTGCTCAACTACCAATACAAAGAAGGCATCGCCAGGATCTTGTTCCAGATGGACCAACGCACCAAAAACAACTCAAAGATGCAGTACTCCATCAATGAACTCGAGCAATATTACCCTTTGTTTGAATCCGAGTTTACGCGGTTTTTTGAAGATTTGCGCGCCCACGCCGCAGAAAAGTTAAACAGTTTATGAGATTTATCGCCTCGCTCCTGCTGCTTTGCTGCACGCTCAATGCGTTGGCGCAACGCGGGCTCATTACCCAAAAAGCCATGGTCGTTTCCGCGCGTGAGGAAGCCTCCAAAATCGGTGCCGACATCCTCCAAAAAGGAGGTAATGCGTTCGATGCGATGGCCGCTACAGAACTTGCGCTTGCCGTTGCCTATCCATACGCTGGCAACATCGGCGGTGGCGGATTCATGGTTTATAGAAAAGCCAATGGCGACACCGGATCACTCGATTACCGCGAGAAAGCGCCCATAAAAGCCACCAAAAACATGTACCTCGACCAAGCGGGCAATGTCATCCCAAACCTAAGCGTCGATGGCGCTATGGCTATTGGCGTTCCGGGTACCGTCGCCGGCGTTTTTGCGGTACACAAAAAATTCGGTAAACTGCCAATGGCAGACATCCTCACGCCCATCATCGACTTGGCTAAAAGAGGCGTTGTCATCACGCCCTACCAACAAAAACAAATGGATCAATGGCGCGCAGACATCGTCAAAGTAAGCGGAAAGGAAACCTTATTCGCACGACCGTTTAAAGCCGGTGATACCATCAAATATCCGGCGCTGGCCGAAACCCTTTCGCGCATCATGACAAACGGAGCGGCAGAATTCTACCAAGGCGAAACCGCGCAAAAAATCGTGGCATTCGTGCAACGAAACGGCGGCATCCTCACGCTTGAAGATTTAAAAAACTATGAAGTCAAATGGCGTGAAATGGTGACCTTTACCTACAAGAACCTCAAAGTCATTTCTATGGCACCGCCATCGAGCGGAGGCCTTACCTTGCAACAAATCATGAAAATGATTGAACCATATCCGCTTGCAAAGTACGGTCACAATTCCGAAAAAGCCATCCAGGTAATTGTGGAAGCCGAACGCCGTGCTTATGCCGACCGGAACTTCTTTCTAGGCGACCCCGACTTTGTGCAAATTCCTAAAAACAAGTTGGTTGAAAAAAATTACCTCAAGCAACGTATGAGAAATTTTAGTTGGACAAAAGCGACGCCGTCAGCCCAAGTTTCGCATGGCAACATCACCTTTTCAGAAAGCGATGAAACCACCCACTATTCTATCGTGGATGCTTTTGGCAATGCGGTTGCGGCAACCACGACGCTCAATGGCGCATTCGGGTCCAAGCTGTATTCGGATGAATTGGGCTTCTTTTTCAACAACCAGATGGATGATTTCAGCGCCAAGCCCGGCATTCCCAACTCTTACGGTTTGGTGGGTGCTGAGGCCAACAGCATTGCTCCCGGAAAACGCATGCTGAGTTCAATGACACCGACGATCGTCGAGAAAGACGGGAAACTTTTTCTAATTTTAGGAACGCCCGGCGGCTCTACGATTATCACATCGGTACTGCAAACGATACTCAACGTAAGCGTGTTTAATATGGGCGTACAACAAGCCGTCAATGCGCCGCGGTTCCACCACCAATGGCTGCCCGATGAAGTCGACTTTGAGCCCGGGAAATTTGATCCTGAATTGCTAAAAAGCCTGTCTAAAAAAGGCTACAACGTCAACGAAAAGAATTTGCCGGTCATCGGAAAGGTCGATGCGATCATGATTTTGCCAGACGGTTCGCTTGAAGGCGGCGCTGATTTTCGCGGTGATGACAAGGCCGTAGGTTTCTAAAGAAAAAGCCTTCCGTTTCCGAAAGGCTTGTTGTATCAATCGATGGTGAGCATCGCAAGGTTTTGGTTTTCCTTGATCGCGCCAAGCTGGATGGTTTGTAGCTTTCGTGTCGTTTTGCCGTTTTTGGTGGTGTAAATTTCCACCATTACTGTGGCTGGGCCGTTTTCGGTGAGCGCCCTTTCTCCGTAGTAGTTGGTCCTGATTTGATACTTTCCGGGCATGGCGTGGCGCAACAAATATTGTTCGGGTCCATAACCCTCCGTAAAATCCTTCGAGAACCTTGCTCCTGCGGCGGTATCGCGGTGCGCGAAATAACATTCTTCTCCCGTAGGCTCAATGACGTGCAAATCGATATCGGTGTCCATTTGGTTCCAATTCAACACAATCCGGATCGCTACAGGCATCTTCGCTAGGTATTTCGGATCCAATTTTGCGGTGTTGAGGTTGCTGTGATCGGCAGTCAAACGGTTGATGTCCATGAGGATGATGTCTTCTACGCCTTCGTATTGACCGTCCATTTCACCATAGTAATTCACTTCTAGCGCAGCAATAAGCGCATCAAACGCTGCCTGGTATTGTTTGTTGTCTTCCAGGGCCAAGGCCAGGTCGCGGTGGCTTTGCGGTTCGTGCTTCCGCCATTGGGCGACACGATTTGCAGTAAACAGCGCGTCATCATAGGCTTCCCATTGGCGCAGTACGTAAGTCAATGATTTGTACAACTGGTGATTTTCAAGTCCCAGATCGGCGATGTTGGAGAGCACGAGTAATGCTTTGGCACGATCACCTTTGTTGTAGAAAAAATTGGCCACATCAAAATAGAACGACGGGTTTTGTTCCTGTTGGATACGAAGCTCGAGATAAGCCTCATATTTCTTAGCCTCCGGCGCGGCTTCGAGCACTTTGAGGTAAATGCGATCTGGATTCCAGGTTTCGATTTTGACGTCACGTCTAATTTCGTCGATTCCATAATCAAAATCGTCAGATTTCTCACTTTCATAGTCAACCAGATTTGTTTTAGCTCCTCGTATGACTACGCTCGCAGCATTTCGCGACGATTTCTCTTCCACGGATTTATCCGAAACTTTAGTCACAGCATAACCCAAAGCTTTTTTCTCTTTTCGGACGCCCATCGAAGTGACCACGACTTCGCTCAATTCAGTACTCGAACCCGAAAGGACAACATTGTAATGGTTGCCATTCCTGACGCGTACTGATTGATTATCCAACCCGATAAAAGAATACACCAACACATCGCCGCGTTTGGCGCGTAAAGAATAACGCCCATCCACATCGGTTTGTGAGCCAAGACCGGTGCCTTGTATCACAACGCTCGCTCCAGGCAATGGCCCTGTTTGGTCCGAAACTGTTCCCGAAATACGCATCTCCTGGCCGGTACCCGATCTCGCATGGTTCGATGTTGTTCTTACCGCCGGGCGCACCGGTTCGGGTCTTGGCCGTGGCGCTGGCTTTGGTTTGGGCTCTGGTTTTGGCGCGGTGTATTTGAGGTCTTTTTTCCACCAGTCCTCGAGAGCGCGATGATAGTCGGCTACATTGTCCCAATTGCTGCGCTGCTCGGCCAGGCGAGATTCACGTTGCTGTTTGGAAAGGCGGTCGAATTCGTCGCGCAATTCTGCAGGTGGTACAATGTCGTAAGCGATGTAATCGGCTACGGTTTCAAGTACAATCAGCGAAGTATTGCGTGTGATGATGCCGTATTTTTTGCCCATCTGTTCAATTTCCTGCTCGTTTTTGGCGTATTGCAGTTCAAGGCTGGCGATTTTTTTTTGTGCCCAGAGTTTTTCGATATTGACTTCGCTTGTGTTTTGCAGCGGCACGTCGAGGGTAACTTTCTTTTCGAGTGTCACCTGTCCATTCGACCCAAAAAGCAACACGAGTTCATTCTTTTCCTTGAGTGAAATGCCCGAAATACTGAAACTTCCGGAGGCCGTCGTTCCGATTGCGGGGAATATCTCGGCTACTGCATAATTGTCTTTTATCCCCAGGAACCGAAGTCCGGTATGCAACATCCTGTCGAGCGCTTGCGCCGTATCGATTGCATTGAGGTTGAGCAGTTCTCCGCCCGTTTGGTTCGCCGCGGCATTCAGAAATGAAAAATCGCTCGAAACCAATGAGTTGATTATATATACCGGTTTGTTGGTCTTGGGTAACGCATTTTCGCTGAGCGATGAAAGCCCGTCGGTAGATACAATATAAGTCTCATGCGCGTCCCATTTGATTTTGGAAAAACGGGTGCCGCCATCGTATGGCGCGGCTTCCAACGCGGTTTTCAACGCGCTCCAATCCCCATCGACAATAGTATAGACCTGTTTCTTTTCGAACACATAACCCATCGTGTACAAAGTGACACTGGTATTCTGGATTGCTTTGAAATAAGCGTCGAGCAATTGGCTTTCCTTTGCAAAATCCCTTTTGCGGCAGCTCAGAGAAACATCCCAAACCAAGCCGATTGAAGCAGGGTTTTGCCTTTGGCTTTTTTGCGCAGGCACAAACAGGTTCGCGTAAAAATAGTGTTGCCCATTTACCGACTGCGTCAAAACCGACTGTACCTCTTGCTGGGTCGGAATCTTTACCGTCAACAAATCCGCCGGGCGGTAATTGGTTTTGCTGATGCGGGTTTGGTAGGAATGGGTCCATTCATTGGGTTGCTGCAATTCGGTCACGGGACGTTCCTTTCCGTTTTCGATGATGGTGGGTTGCAAAGCCCCGCCGACTACGCTGATGGTGACTTCAAACTTGTCGAGTGTTGCGTGGTATTTGCTCACCATTTGGTAAGCGAGGTTGTTCGCATCAGAACCAGACAATTCCTGTTCATAGCCAATGAGTACAATTCGCTCGCCTTTGGGCAGGATTGGGTAAATCCGGGTCTTGAAATTATTGCCCTCGACTTTCTCGAGCAAACCCGGATCGACGCGCCGGTGCTCTATCGCCTCGAAAACCTGTTTGCCTTTGTTCTTATCCACAGGGACGGCTTCGCGCATATGGCCATTGATATCGATGGCGTAGTGGGAAACCGAAACGCCTTCGGGCAGCGGGAAGAGCAACTCGGCCTCCATCTGTCTTGTGCTTTTGTTGGTAAAATGCATTTCCGAAGTCGTATAAGCGATATTGCCGACAATCTTGACCTTGACAATCATTTGGCTCATCCTGACTTTTAGGGAATCGGCACCATTAACGGTGAGTTGCGGGCTTTGGGCATAAACCACTGCGCCCAAAACACAAACGAGGAGAAGAAAGATTTTTTTCATGGGAGACGAATTTAAAGGTTAGGCATTTCTTCTATAGAGCCATTACAACGCAAAAGGGTTGGAAAGATTTTAACATTTTGCGGCAGACTTGCCTGTGGTTTAAAAAGTTTGTTATTTTTCTTCGGGCTTGGAGTTTAAAGAAGTAATTTTACGCCACTTATTTTTTATGGAATGTTCCGAAGCCTTCGCAACCAGATCGAATACCTCATTGTCTTAGGAAAAGACAAGCTCACCAGCAAGCAGTTTATATTTCTGTCGGCGGTGCTCGTGGGGATTTCGGCTGCGCTCGCGGTAATTGTCCTCAAATCATTTGCACATTGGGTTTTTGTGGCGGCCACTTACATCAACACCACACTCAAGCTCAGTTTTATGAACAGTTTGCTACCCATCATTGGGATTTTGCTCACGGTGTTTGTAGTTAAAAAAGTACTCGGCGGAACCATTGACAAAGGGACTTCGCAGATTTTATACGCCGTAGCTAAAAAAGCGGGCATCATCCCAAAAAAGCAGATGTATGCACAGATTGTCACGAGTTCACTTACCGTGGGACTCGGCGGATCGGCAGGACTCGAAAGCCCGATTGTGATTACCGGTGCAGCGTTCGGGTCTAATTATGCGCAACGCTACCATCTGGATTACAGGGAGCGCACACTGCTCATTGGATGTGGGGTTGCGGCAGGGATTGCGGCAGCTTTCAACGCACCCATTGCCGGTGTTTTATTTGCGATCGAAGTGTTGCTGGTAGATGTGAGCATTTCGGCATTCACGCCCATTATGATTGCAGCGGCGACCGGTGCGCTGGTGTCGGCAGTCGTTCTAGATGAATCGATCTTATTGAATTTCAAACAACAGCAGACTTTCAATTACCACAATATCCCGTATTATATATTATTGGGGGTTTTTACCGGAATCATATCGGTTTACTATTCGAGGAATTTTCAAAGAACCGAGCATTTTTTCTCACGACTGCGACTCACACCCTACAAAAAAGCGCTGGTGGGTGCCACGTTATTGGCGGCCATCATTTTTGTGTTCCCAACGCTTTTTGGCGAAGGTTACGAAAGCATCAAAACATTGTCCGAAAGCAATCCAGGGCAATTGCTCGAGAACACTCTATTTAGCGATTTCAGGCACAGCCCATTGGCGTTACTATTGTTTGTTGGCGCGGCGATGCTACTCAAGGCATTTGCCACAGGACTTACTTTGGGTAGTGGCGGCAACGGCGGTAACTTTGCGCCCTCGTTGTTCCTTGGGTCGTATGCGGGTTTCTTTTTTTCAAAGGCGCTCAACCTTACCGGGCTCACGAAACTGCCGGTGAGTAATTTTACGATGGTTGGAATGGCGGGCATCCTCGCCGGGCTCTTCCACGCGCCGCTTACCGCGATCTTCCTGATTGCCGAAATTACAGGCGGTTACGATTTGATGATTCCACTGTTAATGGTTTCCTCGATCAGCTACGCCATTTCAAAAAAATTTGAGAAGCATTCGCTCGACGTAAAAAATCTCGCCAAAAAAGGGCATGCTTTTACCAGCAACAAAGACACAAACATCCTGTCGACGCTCGAAACCGAGAAAATCATCCAAACCGACTACCTCACCATCGCGCCCGATGAAAACCTCGAACAGCTTGTAGACCTCATTTCACACTCCAACCAGGTAGTTTTCGCCGTGGTCAACAAGGACAATGAGTTGCTGGGACTCGTGTATTTCAATGACATCCGCGAGATTATCTTTAGCAATTTTAAGGTCAAATACACCCAAGTGCATGAGATTATGAGCAAACCTGCCGCAATCGTGTCGCCTACAGATTCAATGGAAACCGTAATGAACAAATTCGAGAGCAGTAAAAAGGCATTCCTCCCGGTTTTGAAAAACGGGAAATACTTTGGTTTCATTTCAAAATCGGAGGCGTTGGAGGCGTATCGGGAGAAATTGCAATCGTTGATTATTGAATAACAGTTCCTTTATCGTCAGTGTAAAAAATTTGGTTAGATTTGGATACCAAACAACCAAATGATGAGAAATTTCTTTCTGGCGCTGGCAGTACTTACGCTGGCGAGCGCCGCAACAGCACAAAACAAAAACGATTCAAGTAAAAGTGACGACTTGCTCACCGAATTGTCGGGGAACGTTTGCCAGTGCATCGATTCGATTCCGTATGACATTTCAAAGGATGCGATCCATTTCAGGGTCAAATCGTGTATAGATGATGCCGCCGGAACTTACCAAATGGGACACAAGCTGATGAACCTCGACCTTTCTTCGGGCCAAACCAAAGACGTGACCATCAATGTAAACGTCAACAAAGACTCGGACGAGTACAAGAAATACTATTACGAAATGGAAAGTTACCTTATGGGAAACTGCAAAGCGCTCAAAGACCGTATGACGGCCGACGAGCATATAAGCCATTCGTCAATGTCTGACAATCCCGAAGCCTTAAAATTGTACAAGTCAGGCCTCGAAGCTACAAAGCGTGAGGATTTCAAAAAATCGATTGAATGTTACCAAAAAGCAGTAAAAATAGACCCGAACTTTGCTTACGCCTACGACAATATGGGAATCTGTTACCGCCGCCTCAACGAGTATGACAAAGCCATTGACGCTTATGAAAAGTCGCTCAAGATTGATCCGTATGGCACCATGCCATTGCAGAATCTCGGAATCGTTTACCAACACAAAAAAGAATATGCCAAAGCCATTGCAGCTTATGAGCGGTTGGCCGAAATCGATTCTAAGAATGCAGAGGTGTATTACGGCATCGGCCAAACCTGCGTTGTCTACACTGGCGAATACGAAAAAGGACTTGACAACTTATGCAAGGCATACCGCATTTACGTAGAAAGCAAATCACCATATCGCAGCGACGCGGAAAAATTGATACAGTATGTGTACGAGGCGATGAAAAAGCAGGGAAACGAAGCGCAATTTCATGAAATCCTGAAACGGCACGACCTGAATCCGAAGTGACGGTATTCGGCTCTTTTTTAACAAAATCTTGCCAAGCTTGTAGTACAATCCACGAACCAAAATAGTAACTTTGCGCTCCCTAATTCAGGAGTAAATACCATGTTAGACAACGACAATACGATAGAAGTCCTGGGCGCGCGCGTCCACAATCTCAAAAATATAGAAGTCTCAATCCCAAGGGAAAAATTAGTGGTGATTACCGGACTTTCTGGTTCGGGGAAATCATCGCTCGCCTTTGATACGATTTATGCCGAAGGCCAGCGGCGTTATGTGGAAACTTTTTCTGCCTACGCTCGCCAATTCCTCGGTGGATTGGAACGTCCTGATGTGGATAAAATCGACGGGCTTTCGCCGGTAATTGCCATCGAGCAGAAAACCACGAGCAAATCGCCGCGTTCTACCGTAGGCACGATCACCGAAATCTACGACTTCCTGCGACTGCTCTACGCTCGTGCGGGAGACGCCTACAGCTACAACACTGGCGAGAAAATGGTGAGTTACAGCGACGACCAAATCCAACAACTCATCATCGAGAATTTCATCGGCAAGCGCATCAACATCCTGGCGCCGGTAATCCGTGCAAGGAAAGGACATTACGGCGAATTGTTCCAACAGATTGCCAAACAAGGTTTCGTCAAAGTGAGGATCGATGAGGAAATCAAGGACATCACACCCGGCATGAAACTCGACCGTTACAAGACGCATGATATTGAGATTGTCGTGGATCGGATTTTTGTCGAGGAAACGCCCGAAAGTGTCAAGCGCCTGTCAGAAAGCATCCAGACGGCGATGTACCACGGCGAGAATATCCTGATGATTTTAGATCAGGACACTGGCGCCATAAGGTTTTTTAGCCGGAATTTGATGTGCCCCACGACCGGAATCTCGTATCAGAACCCAGAGCCGAACTTGTTCTCATTCAATTCCCCGAAAGGCGCGTGCCCGAATTGCAATGGTTTGGGAACGGTCAACGAAATCAACCTCAAGAAAATCATCCCAAACCCAAAACTGTCAATCAAGGCTGGCGGTTTTGCGCCGCTTGGCGAATACAAAAGCTCGTGGATTTTCAAACAACTCGAAACCATTGGCGAGAAATTCAATTTCAAATTGACCGACGCGATTGAGAAGATTCCCGCCGAAGCGATGGAAATCATCCTGCACGGCGGACACGACAAATTCGCGGTAGAGTCTAAATCCTTAGGAATCACCAAGGAATACAAAATTGAATTTGAAGGAATCTCGCATTTCATCCTCAACCAGTTCAACGAATCAGAATCGGTGAGCATCAAGCGCTGGGCGAAGGATTTTATGGATGAAGTGCCGTGCGAAACCTGCGGCGGTTCACGCCTCAAAAAGGAAGCGCTGTATTTTAGGATCGACAATAAAAATATCGCCGAATTATCAAATATGGACATTTCGGATTTGAGTATGTGGTTCGATAAACTCGACAAACATTTATCCGAAAAGCAAAAACTGATTGCCACCGAAGTCGTCAAGGAAATCCGCGACCGCTTGCATTTCCTGGTCAATGTCGGTTTGGATTATCTTGCCATCAGCCGCAGCTCTAAATCACTTTCAGGTGGTGAAGCGCAGCGCATCAGGTTGGCCACGCAGATAGGCTCGCAACTCGTTGGTGTGTTGTACATCCTGGACGAACCGAGCATCGGCTTGCACCAGCGCGACAATGAAAAACTGATCAAGTCGCTCGAGACTTTGCGCGATATCGGCAATTCGGTGATCGTGGTAGAACACGACAAGGACATGATTGAACGTGCCGATTATGTGATCGACATTGGCCCTCGCGCCGGAAAATACGGCGGCGAGATCATCAGCATCGGCACACCGGCCGAAACCTTGAAACACCATACCTTGACGGCGCAATACATGAATGGCGAACGCAAAATCGAGGTGCCTAAAAAGCGCCGCGAAGGCAACGGGAAATTCATGAAACTGACCGGTGCAACAGGAAATAACCTCAAGAATGTTTCGATTGAATTGCCGCTTGGGAAATTGATTTGCGTGACCGGCGTTTCGGGCAGTGGCAAGTCAACGCTCATCAATGAGACACTCTACCCTATTTTGAACGCCTTTTATTTTAATGGCGTCAAGAAACCCAAACCGTATAAGAAGATTGAAGGCCTGGAACATATCGACAAGGTCATTGACATTGACCAAAGCCCGATTGGTCGCACGCCGCGTTCAAATCCCGCGACTTATACCGATGTGTTTTCAGAAATCAGGACGTTGTTCACAATGACACCAGAAAGCATGATCCGCGGGTACAAAGCCGGACGTTTTAGTTTTAACGTAAAAGGCGGGCGTTGTGAAACTTGTGAAGGCTCAGGTGTACGCACCATTGAAATGAATTTTCTACCTGATGTGTACGTAGAATGTGAAACTTGTCAAGGCAAACGCTTCAACCGCGAAACGCTCGAGATTCGTTTCAAGGGCAAGTCGATTTCTGATATATTGAATATGACCGTGGATGAAGCGGTGCCGTTTTTCGAGGCCATCCCGAAAATCTACCGCAAAATCAAGACGATACAAGACGTCGGTTTGGGCTACATCACGCTCGGGCAGCAAAGCACGACACTTTCTGGCGGTGAGGCGCAACGCATCAAACTCGCCACCGAACTGTCTAAGAAAGATACCGGCAACACGTTCTACATTATGGACGAACCCACGACCGGCTTGCATTTCGAGGACATCCGTGTGCTTATGGAAGTCATCAACAAACTCGTCAACAAAGGCAATACGATATTGATCATTGAGCACAATATGGATGTGATTAAACTCGCCGATTACATCATCGACATTGGCCCCGAAGGCGGAAAAGGCGGCGGAACGGTTGTAGCTGTTGGTACGCCTGAAGAAGTGGCGAAAAATAGGAAGAGTTACACTGCAGAATTTTTGAAGAAGGAGCTTGTCTGATATTTTTGCATCTCATCGTTGTTACAGCCAGCGAGCGATAACTTTTTATATATTTATCAGAAAAAATCATGGGTAAAACTACGTGCGCTTTTTTATTGGCGCTGGCTCTCGCTTGCGTTTGGACAGGAAATTCACAGGTCACTTTAGATCCGACTTTTGGTGTTAACGGAAGGGCTTTTATCAATATTAGTTTCGGGTTCGATTATATATACGATATGAAAGTCCAGCCCGACGGGAAAATTCTGGTTGGAGGAACTTCTGCCGGCGCGCCCGTGTATTACAGCGTTGCGAGATACAATACCAATGGAACACGCGATACGGGATTTGGCATCAACGGTGTTGTAACGGCATCATACAGGAGTGGACTCAATGGTCTTATGGGTCTCGACCTGCAGGACGATGGCAAAATTTTACTTACCGGCGCCTATCAAGGAACACCGGAGACTGATTTCGAGTACCTGCTGATGCGACTCAATGCGGATGGAACGCCCGATACCACGTTCGGTCCTTTAGGCAATGGCGCCGTACTCAATGATTTTAGTTTCAACGAGGCGGCCAACGGCCCAAATGACATTGCCATACAGACAGACCAAAAAATCATCGTTTTGGGTTCGGCCATTACGCAAACCAACGGAAGGGATTTTGCCGTAATCCGTTACAATACCGATGGTTCTATTGACAATACCTTTGGCGATGGCGGCGTTCAATTCGTCAATTTCATCCCTACAGCAAATACCGATAACGGTAGTAAAGTAGTCATCCAGACGGATGGAAAAATTCTCGTTGTGGGTTATTCTGGGCCGGTGCCGAGTTACGATTTGTCGGTGGCACGCCTGAATACCGATGGCAGCCTCGACGCCACTTTTGGTAACAATGGTAAAGTGACCTACGATTTAGGCGGCGCCGATCGCGACATGTGCGTAGCGGTCACCGATGAAAACGAAATCTTTGTGGGCGGTACGATGAATTACAACAATTACCAGAACACCAAGGCCATTATCCTCAAGTTGAAAGCAGATGGAACGAAAGACACTACTTTTGGTGACAACGGCCATGTAACGATTGCAATTGGCGATGATCCGCACGAACGTCTTGGCAATTTGCTTGTGCAAGAAGATGGAAAAATATTGGTAGGCGCCAATGCTGTACAAGATATACTTGTATTTCGGTATACTGCCGATGGCCTTCCCGATACTACTTTTAACAGCTCTGGAAGTGTAACCGTCTCAACTACCAATCCCATGGAAATTGTGAATGACATTGCTGTGCAGAATGATGGGAAAATCGTGGTTGCCGGTGCCACACTTTACAGTTCTAACGATTGGGATTTTGCAGTGACAAGGTTTGCCGGCAATGATTTATCGACCGTAACTGCATCGGCGCAAACTTTTTCGGTTTACCCCAATCCGGCGGCTTCTATTTTGAACATTGAGGGGGATTTTGAATTAAAATCGGCGTTGATTTTTAACGTTTTAGGACAACTTGTAAAAACCGCCCACTCTAAAAGCATTGATATTGCCGATTTGCCAGCGGGAAGTTATTTGATGCAAATCGATAATGGCAAAAACGTTGAAACCGTTAAATTTTTGAAAAACTAGTCCCTCTTTTTTCGTGCCTGCCACGCACCTGTTGACTAAAACATTCAAGCGTTTCTTGGGTCTTGGTAAAATTGGTTTCTATGGTTTTTGTTTAAAGTTAGACGTTCTGTTTGGAAACTTAAAATTTTCGGGTACTTTTGCCTGCTTTTCCAGTGTATACGGATGCCCTAGCCCGGATGGAAGCGGCATCCTTTTGTTCCGCTGCTGCCAGCGGGCAAAAGATACAGCGTACAGCCGGATTGGCTTCTAAAAAATAAAATATGCGATTACAAGATTTTGACAATGATGAGGACAAAGTAATCCAGGACAAGCTCAAGCAGAAAACCTGGAATGAGATTAGAACCAACGATAGCTGGGCGATTTTTAAAATCATGGCCGAGTTTGTGAACGGTTACGAAACTATGGGACGTATTGGCCCGTGCGTATCGATTTTTGGATCGGCGCGCACCAAACCCGAAGACCACTTTTACCTGCTGGCTGAGAAGATTGCCTTTAAAATCAGTAAAGCTGGATACGGCGTTATTACCGGCGGCGGACCAGGCATCATGGAGGCCGGAAACAAAGGTGCGCATTTGGGTGGCGGAATTTCTGTAGGACTCAACATTGAGTTGCCTTTTGAACAGCATTACAACCCATATATTGACCGCGACAAGAACCTGCAATTCGATTACTTCTTTGTGCGCAAGGTGATGTTCGTGAAATACTCGCAAGGGTTTGTGGTCATGCCGGGCGGTTTTGGCACGCTAGACGAAATGTTCGAGGCGATTACGCTGATCCAAACCAAAAAAATTGCAAAATTCCCGATCATCTTGGTGGGTTCTGATTTCTGGTCGGGGCTTATGGAATGGGTAAAAACCATCCTAGTGGAGAAATATAACAATGTGAGCCCACACGACCTCGATCTCGTGAAAATCGTGGATACCGAAGACGAAGTAGTCGATGTGCTCGATAAATTCTATAAGAAATACGACTTGAGCCCGAATTTTTAAGGTTCGAGGACATTTTATCGCCAAGGGCGCAAGGTTTACGCGAATTTTAGAACAATTCGTTTGTACCCTTTGCGCCCTTCGTGGTTAAACAAGCTGTTTTACGACAGCTTTGTTTTTGCTGCCAAAACTTAAAATTGGATTAATATCAAAATAATTGGGTATTTTTAAGCCGTACTCTACGTTAATTGCGTATCATTAAGAAAACAAATTCCATTGAAATTGCTCCCTAAATCGCTTTCTCTACCGCTGCTTTTGCTGGCCTGCGCCGTTTCTTTCGCGCAGCACCATTCGCGTTTTACCGTGGAGGTCGACGCAAAAAACTTCACGCTCAATGCTATCCAGGAGCTGACGTTCAACAATCAATCGAAGGATTCTATCGGGATTATCGTACTCAATGACTGGAACCATGCATATGCTGATAAGAATTCTTGGCTTGGCAAACGGTTTTCTGATGAATTTGTGCGGTCGTTTCACCTGGCCAAAGACAGCCAGCGTGGATTTACGAACAACTTAACGGTGATTGACAGCGAGAATTCGTTCCTGAAATGGTTGCGACCCAAAAACAACATCGATTTGATCGAGGTGTCGTTGCGCGAGAAAATACCGCCTGGCGAAAAAGTGCAGCTACACCTCACCTACAGCGTAAAACTCCCAAGCGACGAATTCACCAAATACGGAAGAAACAGCAAAGGCGAAATGGTGCTCAAAAACTGGTTCCTGACGCCGGCGCGTTACGAGAACCATAAGTTCTTGCGGTACAGCAACGTGAACCTCGACGACATCGCGAACGGTATCTCGGATTACGACCTCGAGATCAAACTGCCTGCGGGATTTGAATTGGAAACCGACCTTGATGCGGTAAAGCAGGCCAAAACCCAGCTGCAAACCACGATGGCTTTCTCAGGAAAAAATCGCAATGAATTTAGTTTATTTATCGCGCCAAAACTGGCATTTGCTACTTACAAAAATGATTTGCTCACCGTTGCTACCGATTTGCAGGACAACCGTTTAAGCGATATTCAAAAAGCGATTGTCGTAGATCGGATTGTACATTTCGTGCACAACCATGTGGGCGATTATCCATATGAAAAAATTACGGTTTCGGATGTGGACTACCAGCGCAACCCGTTTTACGGACTCAACCAATTGCCTGCGTTTATTAGCCCGTTTTCGGACGAGTTTATCTTTGAGCTTAAATTCCTAAAGACCTATCTCAACAATTTCCTGCACAACAGCCTGCACCTCGATTCGCGTAAGGACAGCTGGATTTACGATGGCATCCAGGTGTATACGATGATGAATTACATCGACGAACACCATCCGAATGCCAAAATGATGGGAAGCCTCGCCAAGCTTAAGATACTCAAGAGTTTCAACATTATAAACCTCGATTTCAACGAGCAATACAGTTACTACTATATGCTCATGGCGCGCAAAAACCTCGACCAGCCGCTCGGCGACCCAAAAGACCGGTTGATTCGCTTCAACGAAAAAATCGCGTCGAAATACCGTGCGGGACTCAGTTTGAAATACCTTGACAATTATTTGGGAGACAGCCTTGTGCAGCGCAACATCCGGCGTTTCTTTGCGAGCAATACCAATAGGGAAAGCGATCGTGCAGCGTTTGAAAGCCAACTTCGTCAGGACACCGATAAGAACATCGATTGGTTTTTTAAAACCATCATCGATTCGCGCGAGATTGTCGATTACAAGTTTGATGACGTAACCAAAACCAAAGACAGCGTCACCTTTACGATCAAAAATAAAACCGGTACAACCGTTCCCATTCCTGTATTTGGGATCAACGACAAACAAATCGTATTCAAGAAATGGTACGAAAATATTGATACCGACAGCACTTTTACCGTCGAGCGGAAATCGGCCAAAAAGATTGTGATCAACTACAAAAATGAAGTGCCCGAGTACAACCTGCGCAACAACTGGAAAAAACTCGAAGGCTTCTTTGGCAACAACCGTCCGTTTAAATTCGCCTTCCTCAAAGACCTGGAAGACCCTTATTACAACCAGATTTTGTATGTGCCCACGGTGAGTTACAATTTATACGACGGCTTGTCGCCGGGCTTGCGTTTCCACAACAAAACTTTGCTTGACAAGCCTTTCAATTATGACGTGAACCCAATTTATTCGCCCAATACGCAATCATTGACCGGAAGCGCGAGCCTGGGTTTCAACCACTACAATCGCGAAAGCCGTTGGTACAATACGCGCTACGGAATTAGTGGTAATTACTACCATTACGCACCCGATGCGGCTTACCTCAAGGTCAATCCGTATGTGAATTTTGCGATCCGCGACGCTGATTTCCGCGACAATCGCAAACAAGGATTCAATCTGCGTTACAATATGGTACACAAAGACGCATCGAAGATTGTTAAAGACAGTACCGATGATAACTATTCTGTGTTTAGTTTGCGTTATTACAATTCAAAGCAGGAGATCACCAATACGCTCACGTTCAATTCGGATGTGCAACTTTCGGATGCATTTGGGAAGGCCGCATTTGAGATCCAGTACCGTAAACTGTTCGACAACAACCGCCAGATCAACCTGCGATTGTACGGCGGCACTTTCCTTTACGATGGCAAACTCACTTCGGATGGTTATAATTTTGGTGTATCTAAGCCCAATGATTATTTATTCGAGTACAATTTATTTGGGCGTTCAGAAACCTCTGGGATTTTCTCACAGCAATACATCCAGGCCGAAGGCGGATTCAAGTCTATACTGCAGCCAGAAACCGCCAACCAGTGGCTCGTAAGCACCAATGTAAGCGCGAGCATCTGGAACTGGATTGAAGTGTATGGCGATATCGGGTTTGCAAAAAACAAAGGCTTCGATGCCAAATTCCTTTATGACAATGGCATCCGGCTCAATCTCGTACCCGATTATTTTGAGTTGTATTTGCCTGTTTATTCTAACAATGGCTGGGAAATCGCACAACCGCAGTATTCGCAAAAAATCCGTATGGTGGTGACCTTCAGCCCCAAAACATTGCTCAATCTTTTTACGCGAAAGTGGTTTTAATCGAAAAAGCAAACCGTTCCCCGATTTTTGAAAATATCGTAAAATAATCAAACCTTTTTTAATTAAATTTGTCATCCAACGTAGTAAATCCATTTATGACACAAGCAGAAACCAATACCGCACTGACTTTTGAGGATTTTAAAAAAGAAGTATTAAACGACTACAAAATAGCCATCCAAAGCCGCGAATGCAGCCTTTTGGGAAGACGCGAAGTACTCACCGGGAAAGCCAAATTCGGGATTTTCGGCGATGGCAAGGAAGTACCGCAACTCGCCATGGCCAAAGCATTCCGCAACGGTGATTTCCGTTCGGGCTACTACCGCGACCAAACCTTTATGATGGCGATTGGCGCCTTGAGCATCCAACAATTTTTCGCCGGTTTGTACGGCCATACCGATATTGAACACGACCCCATGTCGGCCGGGCGCCAAATGGGCGGGCATTTCATGACACATAGCCTCAACGAGGACGGATCCTGGAAAAACCTAACGAACCAGAAAAACTCAAGTGCCGACATCTCTCCTACTGCCGGACAAATGCCGCGTTTGCTGGGCTTGGCGCAAGCTTCTAAGATTTACCGCGAGGTCAAAGGAATAGATACTACCAATTTTTCTGAAAACGGAAACGAGATTGCCTGGGGAACCATTGGCAACGCCTCGACTTCTGAGGGCTTATTCTTTGAAACCATCAACGCTGCCGGCGTTTTACAGGTTCCGATGGTGATGAGCGTTTGGGACGATGAATACGGCATTTCTGTACATGCGAAATACCAGACCACGAAAGAGAATATATCAGAAATCCTCAACGGTTTCCAGCGTGACGAGGAAAACAAAGGCTACGAAATTTTGCGCGTCAAAGGTTGGGATTATGCCGACCTTGTATCGACTTACGAGCGCGCCGCGCAGATTGCCCGCGAGGAACACGTTCCGGTTTTGGTGCACGTGACCGAATTGACCCAACCGCAAGGACACTCTACTTCTGGTTCGCACGAGCGCTACAAAAATGCCGAAAGGCTCGAATGGGAAGGCGACTTTGATTGCGTCAAGCAAATGAAATCGTGGATGGTGACCTACAACATCGCCACAGATGAAGAACTCGATGCCATCGATGCCAACGCCAAAAAGGAAGTGCTCGAAGGCAAAAGAGCAGCTTGGGAAGCGTTCCTGAGCCCGATGAAGGCCGAACAACAAGAACTCGTTAGTTTGTTGGAGAAAATCGCAGCGTCTAGTGACAATAAGGTTTTTATCCAAAAATACAGCAACGATCTGGCCTCGATCAAGGAACCGATCCGCAAAGACCTTTTGTCTACCGCGCGCAAAGTTCTGCGCATGGTGGTCAAGGAAAATGGCAAAGCCGAACTTTCACAGTGGATTACCGCTTACACCCAAAAGATACAACCGAATTTCAGTTCGCATTTGTTCTCGCAATCTGCGCAACAAGCCGCTTCAATCAAAGAAGTCTTGCCTACTTATGAAGAAGGCGCCGAAGAAGCCGACGGACGCGTGATCATCCGCGACAATTTCGACGCGATTTTTACCAAATACCCACAGGCACTAGTTTTTGGTGAAGATGCCGGAAACATTGGCGATGTGAACCAAGGCCTTGAAGGCATGCAGGAAAAATACGGGCTTTTGCGCGTATCCGATGCAGGAATTCGTGAAGCTACGATCTTAGGACAAGGTATAGGGATGGCCATGAGAGGCTTGCGCCCGATCGCCGAAATCCAATACCTCGATTATTTACTGTACGCAATCCAGATCATGAGCGATGATTTGGCAACTTTGCAATACCGCACCCGCGGCAAGCAAAAGGCGCCACTGATTATCCGTACGCGCGGCCACCGATTGGAAGGCATCTGGCATTCGGGTTCGCCTATGGGCATGGTGATCAACGCCATTCGGGGTATCCACGTTTTGGTCCCGAGGAATATGACCAAAGCGGCCGGTTTTTACAATACTTTGCTCGAAGCCGATGAACCTGCTTTAATTGTAGAGTGCCTTAACGGTTATCGTCTCAAGGAAAAAATGCCTACAAACCTGGGCACATTCAAAACGCCGATTGGTGTGGTAGAAACAATCAAAAAAGGAACCGACATCACGCTGGTTTCTTACGGTTCTACCTTGCGACTCGTAGAACAGGCAGCCAAGGAATTACTTGAAACAGGAATCGACTGTGAAATTATCGACATCCAATCGTTGTTGCCTTTCGATTTGAACCACGACATTGTGAAAAGCGTCATGAACACCAACCGTTTGTTGGTTATCGATGAGGATGTACCTGGTGGTGCTTCGGCTTTCATCCTGCAACAAATCCTCGATGAACAGAACGCTTACGATTATCTCGACAGCAAGCCACAGACGTTAACCGCAAAAGCACACCGTCCGGCGTATGGCACCGATGGCGATTATTTCTCGAAACCATCGGCCGAAGATATTTACGAAAAGGTGTATGCGATGATGCAGGAAAGCAATCCAACGAAATTTCCCGCTTTGTATTAGTGGTGTCAATTTGGACTATCTTTAGGCATCCTAACCCTTAAATCATTTGAGATGAAAAAGTTGTTGTTTGCACTAACCCTTTTATCGGTATTGTGCCTGTCGTGTAAAAAAGATTCGCCCATCCCACCGCCGCCGGTTCCCGAAGCTGTTCCGCCGGTAACTTCTCCGGCTACACCGCCACCAACGCCTGAAGTGCCGGATGGACAATCTGGAACGTCTACTTCGGTATCGGTCGATGAAAACGGCATTAAAGTGGATGCCCAGAAAACCAAAGTAAAAATTGACGGTTCGGGCACCTCAATAGAAGTCAAAAAGTAAATTTTCTAAAATAAAAGTTATAATGCCAGCATCATTAAGAGATGTTGGCATTTTTATTTTAAATTTATAAAGCAAAGACTAAAACATGTGGACAGCCCTATTTGAAAAAATGCCGCCGGTTAAGGTAGTAGATGATTCTATTGATTACGAAGACTATACAAATCTAGACCTTTCGGCAGGCAACACCGACCTCGAACTGGTCAATGCCGATGATGCCGCAGCCTTTGGACGCTACCTAAACAAATACTTGTCGCAACATCGGGCCAAAGTAGCGTACGGCGGCTATAACGAGAAACGCAACTTGTACAAGCGCAGTACGATTTTTAAAGATGATAATTCACCCGAGCGCGACATCCATATTGGCCTGGACCTTTGGTCGCCAGCGGGAACTGTTGTTTTGGCGGCGCTTGCCGGAAAAGTTCACAGTTTCAATTATAACACCGGGATCGGGAATTACGGCCCAACCCTGTTGCTTGAACACACTATCGAAGAACAGGTTTTCTATACTTTGTACGGGCATTTGTCGTTAGAGAGTATCACAGAGCTAGAAATCGGGCAAACCGTAAAGGCGAGCGAGCAAATTGGAATGCTTGGCGATGCAACGGTCAACGGAGATTACGCACCGCACCTGCATTTTCAACTGATTCGCGACATTTCAGGCTATTTTGGAGATTATCCGGGCGTTTGCAGCGAACAGCAATTGCCTTTCTATCTTGACAATTGCCCCGACCCGAATTTGTTATTAAAAATCAATAAACGATGAAGAAGTTAATTTTAATCTTAGTGCTGCTGTCGGTTATCGGTTGCAAATCGAAAAAGGATACCGTCGTAGTACCGCCCGAACCCAAAGTAAAGAAAGTCGAAATCGTTGAAATCGCACCCGAAGTAAAAGACAAGGCCTACGATTTGGGAAGGCGCGTGCTGATGACCTGCAACATTTCTAAATTCCGGCCGTTCAATACCGAAGAAGCCACAGAATCGGTCATCAAGAACATGACTAAGGAACGACTTACCAAAACCTGCCTCAAATTTCGTCTCAAATACGGCGATTTCAAGGACCTTGAGCTTAAGGAAGTGTTTAAAAACAAGACCGATAAGACCACCGTTTTCAGGTACAAGGCGCTATACGAAAAGAAAATAGCCAATAAGGAACTGCGGCTTACGATGAATGAAAAAAACCAGGTTTCATCGATCAAATCGCTCGATTGGGTAGACAAATATCCGCCGGCGCCAAAAGAAAAAAACACAACAGCAAAACCCCAAAAACCCTTATGATTAGAATATTGTTGTGCTTTTTACTGACCTCATTTGTGTTATCCGCGACGGCGCAAACGCTAACTTTGAAAGGCAAAACCTATCCCGCAACCGATAGCTGGGATTTCATCTGCGAACAATACGCACTCAACGGATCGGCTAAGGTGCAGATTGCAAAAACAGACAAAGGCGGATTGTTGCAATTGTCAGTCGAGACTGCAAATCCAACAAATGTGATTTCGGGTACCGTGTATGTTTTCTTGACCGACCATAGCACCATTACTTGTTCTGACAAAGGAATCCGCGAGGTGAAGGACGGACAAATTATCTCTTACTATATGTTTACCGCCGCAGAAATGAACAAACTCAAAAAAGTAGAAATCGAATCGATTCATTTTAACATCAAAGGAGACGGAAAAAGGTTCAACAGCCAGCTGGGGAATTTTACCGCCGTGAACCGCAAAGCTTACTTTGCCACGGCTTTTGACAAAAGCAAGAAAAGCCACGACACTGCTGCAGCCATTTCAAAACTTTACCAATAAACATGAACCCAAACGAACAACTCATCGAAGAATTCTACGCTGCCTTTGCCGCAGGAAACGCCAGGACAATGGCCAGCTGTTACCATCCGGATGTTGTTTTTGAGGATTCGGTGTTTGGCATACTCAAAGGCCAGGACGTGTCGGATATGTGGCAAATGCTCATCGAACGCAGTAAAGGCAACCTCAAGATTGAATTCTCGAACGTTTCGGCTAATGGAGATTCGGGTGCTGCGCAATGGGTAGCCACCTACCATTTCAGTAAAACCAACCGGCAGGTGGTCAACAAAATTGCGGCAGCTTTCGAGTTTAGGGACGGATTGATTTACCGCCATACCGATTATTTCAATCTATGGAAATGGTGCCAACAGGCGCTCGGACTTTCGGGACTGCTTTTAGGCTGGACGGGTTTTATGCAGCGAAAAATAAGGCAGCAGGCATTAGAATCGCTGCGGAAATACCAAGCCGCTAAAGGCTAAAATCCCACTGCTTACCGGGTCGGTACCAAAGTTGGCCGCCAGAAACTTCGAGTGGACAATCAAAATTATTGGTGTACAAAGCGCCGGTTCCCAAACCTTGCGGCATTGGGTTTTGTAAAGTATAGGTGAATTGGGCGATGGCATTCAGACCAATATTACTTTCGAGTGCGGAGGTAATCCACCAACCTATTTTATATTTTTCGGCTAGCGCAATCCATTCTCGCGTACCGCGGAAACCACCGATAAAACTGGGTTTTAAAATGAGGTATTGCGGTTGGACCTTTTGCAGCAAAATTTCTTTTTCAGTTTGTTCAAAAACACCAATGAGTTCTTCGTCTAAAGCGATTGGGATTGGTGTGTTTCGACACAGTTCCGACATCGATTCCCATTGATTTCTAGCGATTGGCTGTTCGATACTATGTAACTCAAATTTAGAAAGTTGCCCTAATTTAAATAAAGCGTCATTTGATAAAAATGCACCATTGGCGTCAACCCGTATTTCTATTTGTGCGGCATCAAAATTCTGCCTGATCAAACCCAATAATTCGAGTTCCTTTTCAAAGTCTATCGCGCCAATCTTAAGCTTGATGCAATGAAATCCGGAAGCTATTTTTTCCTCTATTTGGCGCTTCATGAAATCGGGTGTTCCCATCCAGACAAGGCCGTTGATGGGAATCGATTGTTGTTCTTCGGTAAATTCAGAAGGAAAAAGCAAAAACGGCTGGTCTGCCTGTAGCGAACGAAACGCCATTTCTACCCCAAATTGTATCGATGGAAATTCGACCAATTGTTGCCAAAGCCACTCTTCACCTTTTTCAATTTGGTCGCAAACCCATTGTAGTTTGGTTTCGTAATCCGGGCGATCATCTACGCTGAGCCCGCGCAACATGCCGCACTCGCCTATTCCCTTCTTGCCGTCTTGAATAATGGTAAGTAGCCATGTTTCTTTTTGCGTCATCACGCCACGCGAGGTTCCCGAAGGCTGTTTGAACAGCAGGGTGTATTTTTGGAAAGTGGCTTTCAAGGCTTGTTATTCAACGGTTTTTAGAATGCGGTCAAAATCTTCCGAAGACAATCCTGCCTTCTTGAAAGCGGCGAAATCTGCGTTCACCTTGGCCTGCCAGCTCAAATTGTCGGTGGCATTCTGGGTTTTGTATTTCTTGTAGATGCCTTTGGCTTGGCTGTAATTGCCGCGCAATAGCAACGCATGCGCGAGGTTGAGTTGGATTAAAAGATCGGCTGGATACTGCTTTTCACCTTCCCGCAGCAGGTTTTGCGCCTTGTCGAATTGCCGCGTGAAAATGTAATTCTGGCCGAGCGCACTGTAATCGGCGGCATTGGCTTTGTTTTCATTGAAGATGGTTTGCAGCTTAGCAATCGCGTCGGCGTATTTGGCTTTGGCGGTGAGTTGGGCAGCATCTAGGCGCAACTTGGCGTAAATGGCCGTGGCCGCGTCGGTTTCGGTGTAGCAGGCTCGTCCGGCATCACGGAACGCTTTGGTTTTTTCGGCGGCGAGCAATTCCTCATACTCCTTGAACCGGTATTGGCTTTGGATTTTGGATTGGACGCAAACGCAATATTCATCGGCATCGCCGAGTTTTTTGGCCAAGTCGGTGGTTTTGCAGAGGTTGATCACCGATTTGCGATTTTCTATATTCCAACCCGTACTGAGCTTGCTGTCTACCCACGGCACGACCTCCAAGATGATTCGCTGTTTCATGATCCAGTTCTTACTTTCAAAACCAAACCAAAGCACACCCGATTTGAAACAGGTGGATTTGTTTACAGAAAGTAGTTTCGCTTCCTTATTGATGGGATTGTCCTGGTACAAACAAGCTTTCTCGGTTTTCCCGTCGGATTTGTAGGCGATGGCATTGTCCTTATCCGAAAAGACTGCGTATTTGCATTTGTCGTCACCCGAGATTTTTGACAACAGGAACACCGCGCCAGCCGAACCCTGGCTCACGCCGCTGGGATCAGGAATCGCCTTGAGCAATGACACGAGGCTGTTGGCCATTTGTTGGTTCTCGTCGAGTAAGGTGATGCGGTAGACGAGTTCGGTGGTGCCGAGTGGTAGTTCTTCGGTGCTCGCGAGGATGCGATCGCCGGCGCCTACGGTGAGTTCTTTGGTCGTCGCGCGTTCTTTGTCCCAATAGCCGCCGGTTTGGGCGAATACTGCGCTGGAGAGGAAGAATATAAAAAGGAACAGTTTGTTTTGCATGGTGGTTTTAACGTGAAAACTTAGTGTTTATTGGGTAACCGACGCAGCCCGGATGGAAGCGGCATCCTTTTGCGGCCGCAGCGCAGCGGAGGCCGTGAAAGATAAAGCGGACAGCCGGATAAGCTGCCCAAATTTACAATTCTATACTCTGCCCGATTTCAAGCAACATCAAATCCTTGCCCTTGTTGAAAAACTTGCGAATGGCCTCTTCGTGGTTGATTTCGATATAGCCGAACGTGTCGAAATGGTAGCCCAAAACCTTGTCACATTCCACGAAATCCGACGCGATGATGGCGTCGTCTACATCCATCGTGAAATTGCTGCCGATACATAGGATGGCGAGGTCGAGTTTTGTGCGCATGGGGATGAGTTTCATGTCCATGGTGAGCGCTGTGTCTCCTGAAATATAGATGTTTTTGTGTTCGCCTTCGATGACAAAACCGCCGGGATTGCCGCCGTAAGTACCGTCGGCGAACGAGCTCGAGTGGATGGCGTTCACGTATTTGACGGTGCCGAAGTCGAACTTCCAGCTGCCGCCGTGGTTCATCATGTGCGTCTTGAAACCTTTCTGCATGTAATAGGTCGCGATTTCGGCGTTGGAGATGATGACCGCATCGGGATTGAATTGCAGGATGTGTTCTACATCGAGTGTATGGTCCTGGTGCGCATGCGTGAGCATGATGTAATCTACCCGGAATGCGTTGATGTTGATGTGCGACGCTTTTGGGTTGGCAGAAATGAACGGGTCAACGAGGATGGATTTCCCGCTGATTTCGATTCCGAGCGCGGCGTGCCCATAAAAAGTAATTTTCATAACAGTTAGTTGAAATGGTTAATGGTGGCGTTGACGACCTGGACCACGATATCGGTAAAGAAGTAAATCAGCGAAAGCGACAACAGCACTGAAATGAGAAAGGTACTGATGGCGAGTTTCTTAAGCTCAGGATCGAGCAATCGCGGTTCTTTGTTGTTATAGACCACGCGCAAATGTTTGATGAGCGGAACATAAGCAATCACGAACAAGTATATATCAAAGTTAATGTAACCCGGATCGCTGTCTTTGTACCAATCGAAGAGGAACGCAAACACCAGCATGGCCATCATTGCCGTCACGACCAGGAAATAGTGGTAAACTTTGGCTTTGGCACCACCTATTTTGACGACGATGGTGTTTTTGCCGACTTTCCTGTCGGAAGCCTCATCGCGCATGTTGTTTAGGTTGAGCACGCCCACGCTAAGCAAACCGATTGCTGACGCCGGAAGGATTAAAAAAGAGTCGATTTCCTTGAGGTACATAAAGCTTACGCCGAGTGTACTTACCAATCCGAAGAAGACAAATACGAACACATCGCCGTAACCGCGGTAACCGTAAGCGGTATTGCCCACCGTATATCGGATGGCCGAGGCAACCGCCACAGCGCCCAACGTAAGGAAGAACAGCGAATACACCGGATTGGTTTTCTTGAACGAAAAGTAAATCAGCGTCACCGCCGATAGCATAGTAAGGATTGAAGTGAGGATCATGGCACGTTTCATAGCCTGTGGCGAAATCACGCCGCTTTGTATGGCGCGTTTGGGCCCGACGCGGTCGTCGTTATCGGTTCCTTTGACGCCGTCGCCGTAGTCGTTGGCAAAATTGGACAGGATCTGTAGCAGCAAGGTGGTGCTCATCGCGAAGGCGAAGATTTTCCAGTTGGGTCGGGCTTGCGACATGGCGTAAAAACAGCCCAAGATGATTCCTGATACGGAAAGTGGTAAAGTGCGTACACGCGCGGCTTCTATCCAGTGTTTCATTTTTTAATTGATAATTGATAGTTGACAATTGATCATGCCAATCTGTTGTAAAATATTGCTTTCAAATTTACGACATGCCCCATAATTATTAATTGTTATTTATCAATAATTAATTATTAAAAATGGAAGCCCACACCAACCATTCCGTATTCGAGTTCAAGATGCGGTCGATAGCCCTTAAACATAAATGATTCAATTCCTGCTTCAGCGAAAATGTGTTTGAAATAATAACGTGCGCCAATATTGATACTTCCGCCGTTGAAAGTGTAGTTTGCGGTGGAGTATGTGCCATTGCCATTAGGAATGTCTTGAAATTCTACTTTTTTGTAAGCGTATCCACCAGAAATATAAGGTCGTAATTTTGAGCTTAGCAAACTGAATTCGGCTGTAACATTTGGATTAAGAAGCAGGCTTGGCTTGGCATTGTTCATCGATGCAATTCGATACACATTAACTCCCGCATTAAACTTGGTAAGTCCCCAGCCAAACATTTTGTATCGAACACCGAGCCCGATATCACCCGCAGTGCGTCGGCCTAATGGGTCGGCTTCCTGATCGGGATTGTACCTTAACCCAATCTGGAATTTATGGTCTGGCGCGGATTGTTTTTCCTGGGACTTTACAGCCATTACACTACACAAGGCAAGGCAGATCAATAGTTTTTTCATATTTTATTTTGATGGTTTAAAATTACATCCAGTTGCTGTCTGAGGTTTCTATCTCATACAGCCAGAGGTTTACGTGTTGTTTGATGGTTTCAAAGTCGCCGAGCTGGAACGCAATTTTTCCGCCTGCGGTATGTAGCGTCAAAGACCCAATACCCAGGCTTTTGTGCCAAAAAAGTTGTGAGGTGGTAATGGCTTGTATGCGCTTGGGCTCTATGATTTCATGGCAAATATCCCAAGCGCCACTTTGCTTGATGATAAAATCGTCATGGATGAACAGCCGGTTGTTGCTGAATTTAAAAAACTGTACTGTACCCACAAATAAAACGTAAACCGGAACCAGATAACCCGCTGGATATAGCGATTGCGGATAGTAATATCCAAACGTATAAAACGCTGCGAGCGGCAAACCCACCGTAAGGAACAACGCAAAAACCAGTTTGCGGAAATTGGGTTTGAGCTTCACCCCTTTTTCGGGAATTCGGCCAAAAAGCAGTTTGAGGATGGCATCGCGCTCGGTTTCATTGCAACCGGGCACTTCGATGGCCGAGTTGCGTTCTTCGTGCTCATCGCTTTTGGCCTGCTTAATTTTGAGATTTAGGATGTCCATTTTCTTTTGAAAGTAGTTGCGCGAAACAGACACCATCTGGACTTTCTCGGGCTTGAGGATGGTACTTTTGGTATGGAGCAAGCCAAAAGACAACAACAGCGATCCTTTTTGCCTGGTAATTTTGTAGTCGAAGTATTTAAAAATAATCCGTACCAGATTGATTGCGAGCACAACCACGAACAAAAACGAAACGCCTAAGAGGAACACCTGAAGCATGCGTTTACCATCCACGTAGTTTTCAATGTCTTCATCGTGAAACACATCGCGGCCCGTTATTTTATGGATGTTGTCTGACAGGGTAAAGAAAAACAGCAACAACAATGAAAAACTGCGGATGTAATTAGAAGTGATGCCTACCTTAACCAAACTCGGCAAACCAATCTTAACGAATGGTGGCTGCGCGTCTGTATCTGTTGCGCCAATAAAATCCTCAACTGTTGGGCTGCCCGGCGAAACTCGGGGTTTTCTGCTGTTATCCAAAAGCCTGGCCTTGAGTTCTAAAGCCAGCGGGTGCGAAATTGCCTTGATCGCTCCTTCCTTATGGTTGCTTCCTGCGGTATCCACATCAAGCGCGTACACGCCGATGATTTTCTGCAACAACGATTGGTTGATGTTGACCTGCTGGATCTTGTCTAGTTGGATGGCCGTTTTTGACTTGTTGAAAATACCTTCACTGATGATAAACTCCTCATTTTCATAGTCGAGGTAAAACGTAAAATTGATGTATTTCAAATAGGCAACAACACCGACAATAACAAACAGAGCAGCGATTCCCGAGTAAAGCCAAACCTTACTGACATCGTTAAATCGAAACACCCAAACCAACAAAACAGGCCAAAACGCACGCGCATAATGCCGCATGGTGTCGAGGAACATTACCAAAACACCAATAGGCGACTGTTTTTGTGGTTCTTTGAAGAGGCCTTCCATCAGAGCTCCTTTTGTATTTTACCCATGAGCAGCTGTTTGATGTTCTCGGCATGTTCTTTTTTGATTCCCGGAATTTCGAGATCGCTTGCACTGCCACCAGCCGTAAAGATTTCAATCTTGGCCAAGCCAAACAGGCGCGAAACAATTCCTTCATGCAAAGCCACGTGCTGGATTCTGTTGTAAGGAATAACCATGGTGTTGGTTGCAATAATGCCCTGCCTAAAAAGGACGTCGTGGGTCCTGAAAGCAAAGCCTTTTTTAGAGAAACCCAAGCGGGCAAAAAATAGTATTAGGGAAAATAAAATCAGCAGTCCGCCCACAACTTTGGTTTCATAGCCGGCCCATTCCGGGGCGTTGAAAAAGAACACGCCAACACCGATAGCGCAAACCAGCATCAACACCCCAATATTGATGAGTAGCACTTTCCAATAAGCCGAGTGCAAGGGTGTATAAGGCACGTATTCAAACCTCGGAAGCTGCGTCGTGTCTATCGTTTCATTGGTAAAGTTCTCCATAGGCTGGTGGTGTTTTGGCTAAGGCATAATGGGCCCGGTTGTGTTTGAATTCCTGAAATTTAAGGAATCCATTTGTTCTGACCAAAATCGGGCTTGCGTTTTTCGAGAAAAGCATTCCTGCCCTCTTTGGCCTCGTCGGTCATATAGGCCAAACGCGTCGCTTCGCCGGCAAAAACCTGTTGTCCTACCATGCCATCATCGGTGAGGTTCATGGCAAACTTGAGCATTTTTATCGAGGTTGGTGATTTTTGCAGGATTTCCTGAGCCCATTGATACGCGGTATTTTCGAGCTCATCGTGTGGGATTACGGCGTTGACCATTCCCATATCCATGGCGTCCTGTGCCGAATAGTTGCGTCCGAGGAAGAAAATCTCGCGCGCTTTCTTTTGCCCTACCATTTTGGCCAGGTAAGCCGAACCGTAACCGCCGTCAAAACTGGTGACATCGGCATCGGTTTGTTTGAAGATGGCGTGTTCTTTACTCGCGAGCGTCAGGTCACAAACCACATGCAGGCTGTGTCCGCCGCCAACCGCCCAACCCGGAACGACCGCAATGACTACTTTTGGCATAAAACGAATCAACCGCTGGACTTCTAGTATATTCAATCGGTGTTGGCCATCGTCGCCTACATAACCTTGGTATCCGCGCGCATTTTGGTCGCCGCCGCTGCAAAATGAATACACGCCGTCTTTAGCCGATGGTCCTTCGGCCGAAAGCAAAACTACCCCTATCGAGGTGTCTTCCTGCGCGTCGTAAAACGCTTGGTACAGTTCGGAGGTGGTTTTGGGCCTGAATGCGTTTCGCACCTTTGGTCGATTGAATGCAATACGCGCTACGCCGTTGCATTTCTTATAAGTGATGTCTTCAAAATCTTTTGCTGTTTTCCAGTCAATCATATCGCAATTTGTATTAATTTAGCGTAAAAATAAACGAATTTTTATCCTTTAAAAGGATTCATCCCAATTAATTATCGACACTTTACACAGGCCAAAATGAAACGTTATCTCTCAACCAAAAACACGTTTACGATTGCGATTCTCTGGAGCATTGTGCTGCTCATGCTACTGCTTTTGTATCTGGGTTTGCGCGAACAACACTTAACGTTATTGCCCATCGGGATGATTTCTGTTGTGATTGCCATGGTGGCTTGGGTGTTATTGGATACCCGTTATGTAATCAAAGAGCATTTTTTATTGTACCGATCAGGCCCGTTTAGAGGGCGCATCGATATCGCCAAAATCAACAAAGTCAAGTATTTTTCGGGGATGTTTGTACCAGTGACCATGAAACCGGCATTGGATACCAAAGGCTTTATCATCACCTACAACAACTACGATGATGTCTATGTGTCGCCACAAAAAAGCGATATTTTCCTCCAGGAATTGCTCAAGATCAACCCGAAGATTGAAATCGTAAGCTAATTAACCAAATTTTACCGATGTCATATTGAGCGATCCGCCTACAAGCGTGTCGTTGAAAAAAGCAATTTCATCCTTATCATCCTGCAAACCCAAGGTGTAAATCAATGGATAGTAATGATCGGGAGTTGGGATGGCCAGTTTGGCAGCGCTTCCGAGTTTTTCGTAGTCAATCAGCGACTTGAAATCGCGACTGGCTATTTTTTCCTTGAAAATGGCATTCATTTCGATCGCCCAATCAAAACCGTAGTTGTCTTCTTGCAATCTATCCCAAGCTACCATGCGCAGGTTGTGCACCATATTCCCGCTCCCGATCACGAGTACGCCCTTTTTTCTCAAGGTCTTGAGCTGCGCGGCCAACTCAAAATGATACTGTGCCGGTTTATTATAGTCGATGCTGAGTTGCAGAACGGGAATGTCTGCATTGGGATACATATGCCTGACGACCGTCCAGGTGCCGTGGTCTAAACCCCAGTCGTGGTCGAGGCCGACATTTGTAGACTGAACCAATGAAGCGGTGGCTTTGGCCAATTCTGGACTGCCTTTGGCGGGATATGCTACGTCAAACAAGGCTTGTGGGAATCCGCCGAAATCGTGGATGGTTTTTGGATGGTCCATCGCCGTGATGTGCGTGCCGCTCGTAAGCCAATGCGCCGACACCACAATCACTGCCTTGGGCTTTGGAATGTCACGCCCAAACTGTGCCCAAGTCTGTGAAAAGACGTTGTCCTCGATGCCGTTCATGGGCGAACCGTGGCCGATAAACAGTACCGGATGCTCAGTATCTTCTTGGGTCAGACTTTTGGTCCAATGGTAAAATGGGTCTAATGATGCCATGACGGTTCCTCCTATTAGCGTTTTGATGAAAGTAGCTCTATCCAAAATCAAACATTTGTATATACAAATATATGTTTAATTTTAGTGTCTCAACAATGTTTCGATAAAATTAACAGGAACTACAACAGGTAAATACCGTCATCTTTGATATCGATGAGCTGCTGTTTGAATAAAAGCCCAATGGCTTTCTTGAAGGTTTTCTTACTCATCTTTAGCACGGTCCGGATGTCTTCGGGGTGGCTGTTGTCGTGCAACCTAAGGAAACCACGACTCGCCTTCAGTTCGTCGAGGATGATTTGTGCATTGGGTTCGACACTTTCATAACCTTGCTTTTGCAGCGCGACATCGATTTTGTTATCGGGGCGAATGGTCTTTATATAACCTCGTGTTTTGTCGCCGGTGCGTATTGTGTCATCGTACACTTCATCTTTGTAGATCAACCCTTTGTGTTTGCCGTTGATGATGACATTGATGCCGAGTTCTGTAATATGTGAAACGAGCAAGTCGACTTCTTCGCCAACTTCGACGGTAAGCGTGTCATTGTTGAGGAACTGGTTGGTTTTGCTGGACGCCACCAATCGGTTGGTCTGTTCATCGAGGTACAAATACACCAGGTAACGTTTGCCTTTTTCCATGGGACGCGCCTGTTCCTTGAACGGGACAAAAAGATCTTTCTCGAGTCCCCAATCCATAAACGCACCAAACTGATTGATGTAGTTCACGCGCAATAGTGCAAATTCATTGAGAAAAACATAGGGTTCGAGTGTCGTGGCAACAGGGCGTTCCTCGTGGTCAAGATACACAAAGGCTCGCAATTCATCACCAATCTCAAACTTTCCGGGTACGTATTTATTAGGAAGCAAAATCTCGTCTTTGCCGTCTTCAGAACCCAAAAAAAGCCCGACTTTGGTCGTGCGCAATATTTCAAACGTATTGTATTTTCCTATCTCGATCATGCCGCAAAGATAATGCTATTTTTCATTTAATCTTTGTAATCCCTTATAAGCCGCGTTGTGCAAAATGGTCAGGTGGTTTTCTTCGGGCATCGGGCCGAAGGTGATTTTTAAATCGGGAAGGTTCAACGCCAGCAGTTTTTCGGCAAGCGCTTTGGCATCGGCTTCCATCACTTTTCCTTCACTACCTACAGCAATGTAGACTTTGGCTTTGGGTTGTTTTGCAGCCAGGTTTGGAATTGCTGCGAGCAGGCTTTCGTCATCCCACCACAAACTTGGGCTCACGATTAGGTATTGGTCAAAGAGTTGCGATTTTTTGAGCAAGATTTCGGTAGCGAGCAGTGCGCCGAGCGATTGCCCTATAATAGTTTTTGAGCCGCCCGTTCTGTAATTCCGCTGGATGTGTGGTTGTAATTCCTTCTCGATGAAGTCGGTGAATTTTTCTGAACTGCCCGTCGTAGGGAAATCTTTCTTATCCTTGACATTGTTGGTTGGGAACGTAAAATCCCTTTTTCGGTCAACATTGGCAATGCCGACGACAATCGATTTGGGCATTTTTTCGATCATCGATAGGAATTGTACCAAACCAACGATGTGCAACAGGTCTTCATTTTCTGATCCGTCAAGCAAATAAACAACCGGATATTCGGCCGACGGATTTTCGCGATAGCCCTCCGGAAGGTAAATGTTTAACGTTCGTTTTTCACCAAGCGCTGCCGATTGGATTTTGTCTACAATCCCCAACTTGAGCACCGCCGATTCATTTTTGCTACTATTAGACTGTGCGATGGCCACAAAGCCAATAAGGATTGCCATCCATGAAAACAAAATTCTATTCATAATTGATTTTCTTTAAACAAGCGACTTGAAATAGCCGTTGAGGATTTTATCATTGTCCTTGGTTGGTGTAAAGACTTCAAGCAGGACAGGCTTGTCGTTTTGTTTGTAGAGCTTCTTTAAACCGATATTCAGCGTGGCTTCAGTGCTCGCGGTCAGGTATTCGAACCCGTACATTTTGGCTAGGTGCTCGGCCGTAAGGCAGTGTGAAGTTTCGAAGAAAGTGTTGAACACCTTGTTCTCCTCGTGTCCCGGAAGGATCCTGAAGATGCCACCGCCGCCGTTATTAATCAATATGATTTTGAAGTTTTTCGGGATATATTGGTTCCATAAAGCGTTGCTGTCGTAAAGAAAGCCAATGTCGCCTGTAATCAATACCGTGGGCATTTTATTGGCCACTGCAGCACCGATTGCTGTAGACGTGCTACCGTCGATTCCGCTGGTGCCGCGATTACAAAAAACAGCAATCGACGCATCGATGTCAAACAATTGCGAATAGCGGATGGCCGCACTATTGCTTACCTGCAACAGCGCATCCTTTGGCAAGCTTGGTAAAATCAGCTCGAAAGCCTTGAGGTCAGAGAAAGGGATTGTGGTCAGGTATTGTTTGTGTTTCAACGCGCGCGCCGTCTTGATGGTTTGCGCCTTCTGGAAATAATCACTCGATACCGGTTTGGTAAACGGCAAAATCTGGTGAAAAAAGTCATTCGGGTTCGCCTCAAAATGGTGCGCGAGATAGCCAAAAGTGTTGTAGGCGCGTAACGGATCGATATGCCAATGGTGTTCGGCCTTGTATTTCCTCAAAAACGCCTTGATCCTTTTGGAGACAATCATACCGCCAAACGTAATCAGGATTTCGGGTTGGAATGCCTTAAAGTCTTTTTCCTTAAACGGAGTGATGATGGTATCGATGGCACTCAAAAACGACGGATGGTGCACGTTAGACGTAGCCTCGGTCATCACTACGATAGACGGGTCATTGGCGAGGATCTCAACCGTGTCGGGGTCGATTTCAAAAGGCTCATTCGAGCCAATCAGGATCATTTTCTTTTTGGTCGAATTCCAAATGTTGGTGCAGGCGATGATGTCGTCAATCGAGATATTCTTAAAAACCTTGGCAAAAGCCGAAATTTTCGGGTCGACCGTCATCGATTTCACGGTCTGGTACAACGGTTCTTCAAACGGCGCGTTGATGTGCGTAGGTCCTTTTTGTTGGTAAGCCTTGTTGATGGCTTCGTTGATTTTGTAATCATTCTCATCCGATTCGCCTTCGGTAAGGTTGGCGTTGTAGAGCGAATGGTTGACAAACACGTTCATCTGGCGGATGGTTTGGCCGTCGCCAATGTCAATCTTCTCCAGAGGTCGGTCGGCCGAAATCACGATTAGGGGAATCTGGCTGTAAAAAGCCTCTGCAACTGCAGGATAATAATTAAGCAAAGCCGAACCTGAGGTACAAACCAAAGCCACGGGTTTTCCTGTCTGTTGTGCAATCCCCAAAGCAAAAAAACCAGCGCAACGCTCGTCGGCGATGCTGTAGCAACTAAACTTCGGGTTGTTGGCAAAACCAATCGTAAGTGGCGCATTGCGCGATCCCGGCGAGATCACAATCTGCGTCACGCCTTTAGCCAGGCAAATCTGAATGATACTTTGGGCTAAAGGGATTTTAGGATAAAGCATGCTTTGTTTTTAGGAGTTCCAAAGTTACATATTTTAACGAATTAATCGGGCGACGCTCCCAAAAACAAAATATATTTGTAGGCGTCAAACCTTTTGTACACGCGTGTTATGAAGCCATCGTTCAGGAAAATCGCTTTCGCATCGTTGCTGCTAATGGCCACCTTTTCGTGGGCTCAGCAGGAAGTCATTTTTGACGACGGCAGCTACCAATCGGTGTTGCAACGTTCTAAGGACGAACACAAAAACATTTTCTATATGTTGTACGCCAGTTGGTGCGGCCATTGCAACAAAATGAAACAAGATGTTTTTAAAGACGCAAAAATGGCCCAATACCTCAATGCCAATTTTGTCTGTGCGTGGCAGGATGTAGAACAAGGACAAGGCGTTGCGATGAAACAACAATTCAAGGCCAACGCCTACCCTACTTTTCTAGTTCTCGATGCCAACGGCCAGCTGCTATATGCGTTCAGTGGTGAATGGCAAGCCGATGCCTTCCTGGCCGAAGTCAAACTCGCGCAAATCCCCGAAAAACAATTGCCGTCCCTTGAAAAGCAATTCCGCGACGATCCGTCGAATGGCAAAAAATGCCTCGAATACCTGGCTACACTTAAGAAAGGTTTGGAGCGTTCTGAGATTAATGGGCAGGCGCAACAATACTTTACCACGCAATCGGATGAGCAAATGCTCAGCGAGACCAATTGGCGTATCATTGCCAACGGCGTTTCGGATATTGGGTCGCGCCCGTTTCAATATGTCTTGCACCACAAGGCCGAATTTGAGAAAGTCGCTTCGCCCAAGCGCGTCCAGAAAAAACTAGACAATATCGTCATCGAATCGCTCAGTCCTTATTTGGAATCTTTAGATACCGTGCATTATTTCAAGAAGCGAAGCATTGCCAAATCGGTGAATACCACACGGACCGATTCGATCATTTACCGCTACGACCTGCAAATGGCCCAAAAAACCAAGGATTGGAAATGGTACGCCAAAACCAACCGCGAACTTGCCGAAAAGTATGCCTGGAATGATGCCAAGCTGCTCAAGGATATCGCCATAGAATACACCAAAAATGTATACGACACAGACGATTTGGTCTTTGCCGTGAAGTTGCTCAACCGCTCGCTCGAAAAAAACGACTCGTATGACGCGGCGATTGCAATGGCCAAACTTTATCGGAAGATTAACGACAAAAAACAATCGTTGGCCTACGCCGAGCGCGCCAAAAAACGAAATAGCGATTTGGGATTCAATACCAAAGAAGCCGACGAACTCATCCAGCAACTCTCCCAAAAATGACCCATACTGTAATCAACATCCGCCCAGCGTACATTGAAGATGTACCGGCCATACTCGACATTGTCAACTATTCGATCCTGCACACCACGTCTAACTACAATTATGACATCCTGCCGCTTGAAACACAACTGCAGTGGTTTGCCGACAAACAGGCCAAGAATTACCCAATCATCGTAGCCGAACACAACGGCAAAACCGTGGGGTTTGGGACTTATGGAATGTTCAGGGAAAAAATCGGGTACCAATATACCGTAGAACATTCGGTGTATGTGGCGCAAGACTACATTGGCCAAGGCATCGGCGGGAAATTGTTGGAAGAACTGATCAGGCTCGCCAAAAACGGAGGTTATCACGTCATGATCGGTGGAATTGATGCCGACAATTCGGGCAGCATCGCTTTCCACAAACGATACGGGTTTGTAGAGAACGGGGTAATCAGGGAAGCGGGGTTCAAATTCGGGCGTTGGCTTGATTTGATGTTTATGCAGTTGATTTTGAAGTAGTTTCGCGATTGAATTCGAGGATATATTTTTCGCGAACTTAAACGAGCTTTGGGTTTTGGCGGTTACTCTTTATGCACATCTTTAAACTGCAACATATCCAACAAACGTTGTTCCTTTTCATTGTCAAAACCACAAGTCGATTGAAACTCTTTTGGGTTTTCGTAGGTTCCGAATAACATATCCCACCAAACGATATCTCCGTAATTGTTGGTGTGTTTGTCGTATTCATGATGGATTCGGTGCATTTCAGGCCTTTGGAATATGTAGCCAATCCATTGCGGAGTTTTTACATTGGTGTGGTAGAAAAATTCGCCCAAGGCAGTAAACAAGGTATAAATCGCTCCGGCTTCAAGGCTCAATCCTAAGAGAGAGTACACGAGAAGGCTTCCGATAATCGAGTTTACGGTCATCTCTAACGGATGTTTATAAAAAGAAGTGATTACTTCGAGCCGTTGCGGACTATGGTGTATTTGGTGAAAATGCGTCCAAAGGAAGTCAATTTTATGCCGCCAACGATGCCACCAATAGAAAATAAATGTGGCGATAAAATAAGCGATAAAGCCTCCAAGAACAGGATTGACTTTGCTAGATAAATGAAAAACAGAAGAACCCGAAAACCATTTCTCCCAAGTGAATCCGGCAAGGATAACAATACCCAATTGGATGAAATTGACGGCCAAAACCCTAATGGTCCATGTGGGGACTTCGGGTAGTTTCCATCCTGGTTTGATACGCTCTAAAATGAAGCAAAGTCCAAATACGATAAATATTATTGCTAAGGTCATAATTTATGGATTAGTGCCGTTTTGTAGTATTCATTGATTGTGGTGAATATCTAGCGAATAACATCCATCACAATCAAAATGGTCGTAACGAACAAAAAGAACAGTCCGCCCAGGAATACCGCATCCGCTATTTTTTCGTAAGACGGCTTGGACTCATTGTCACTGCGCATAGAAAGATACGATAGGATGCTGCTGGTTAAAAACATCAGTATGGCAAAAGCGGTAAATTCATCAATCACAGAGACTTCATTGAATTTACTACCCTTAAGCGAAGTGAGCACCACAAAACACAACCCCAACAACGTAGCCGAGGTGTTGAGGATGTGCGGGAAATTTTCCTTATTTTTCATTAGCCCTTAAGCCAGGAAACGATTTCAGGATCGGTAGGAACTACTTGCGGTTTGACCACTCTTACGAGTTTGCCCGATTCGTCAATGAGGTATTTTTGAAAATTCCATTCGACCTCAGAATCTTGCAAGCCGTTTTTGGATTTTTGGGTCAGGAACTGATAAATTGGCGCGGTGGTGCTGCCTTTTACATCTACCTTGCTCATCATTGGGAAAGTAACCCCGTAATTTTTTTCGCAGAAAGCACCTATTTCCTGATTGGTTCCGGGTTCTTGCGAAGCGAAGTCGTTAGACGGGAATCCAACGACAACAAAACCTTTGGATTTGAACTCTTTATAGATTTTTTCTAAATCCTTGTACTGTGGCGTCAGTCCGCATTTTGAAGCGGTGTTTACAATCAATATTTTTTTGCCCTTGAGCGTGGCAAAGTCAAAAGTTTTGCCGTACAAGTCTTCGACTTTAAATTGGTAGATGGTTTGGTCCATGTTTTTTGCGGTTGTTTTTTTGGATGATTGTGCCTGTACGAATGTGCCGAGAAGCAGCGCAAAGACGAGAATTGCATTTTTCATATTGATTTATTTTTTGATAAAATTAATCAGAAAATCGGATTCAGGTTGCAAACAGCGGTTAATATTTTGGTAAAACTATCGCCTTAAAAAGCTACGATAAAGTACCTTATAAAGATACGGGCAGCAAATCACGCCAATTCGCTTTTCGCCGCCAAACAATTCTTAATTTTTTGAAACCCCTATTTATTGCAACAGAAAATCGCTAAGTTTGTGTAAAACACAATTGCTATGACCCAAGAAGAACTACTCCCTTTAATCCTAACCAAAGACGAACGCGCCTTTACGCATGTTTACGACATGTATTCAAAAAGCCTGTTTGCCGTAATCAGCAACCTGGTCAGTGACCGAGAGGAAGCCGAGGACGTGCTCCAGGAAACCTTCGTCAAAATCTGGAAAAACATCGACTCCTATAATGAAAGTAAAGGCCGCTTTTACACCTGGATTGTAAACATCGCGCGCAATTCCTCGATAGACAAGCTGCGTTCCAAGGGATTTAACAACCGTCAGAAAAACCTGTCCTCAGATAATTTCGTACATCTGTTAGACGACAGCAACAAGCTGATCCATAAAATCGACACGATTGGGATCAAGGAATTTGTCAAAAAGCTCAAGCCCAAATGCATCCAGATTATAGACCTGCTATTTTTTAAGGGCTATACGCAACAGGAAGCTTCGGACGAACTGCAGATTCCGCTTGGAACGGTCAAAACCCAGAACAGGAATTGCATTAATGATTTAAGAAACTTTCTTCAAGTATAATGGAAAATACCACCTACATCGAATCCGGAACCCTAGAATTGTACGTCTACGGGTTGCTTTCAGAGGAAGAAAACCTCGAAGTGAGCCGTATGGCCAAGCTGCATCCCGAAATAAATGACGAAATCCTATCGATTGAGAAATCGATCGTCAATCTTTCAACGAGCTTCTCTCCTTTCCTTTCGGCCGAAAACTTTAGAAAGATTAAGGAAAAACTCGAGCTCAAACACGCAAAGGTTGTTGAAATGAAACCGTCCAACCGTTCGCAGTATTGGGGTTGGGCGGCCGCGGTACTATTGCTCATTGCTGCTGGTTACCAATTCAACGAATTGCAGCAAAGCCGCTCGCAGATTGCCAATACCGACAACGAAAAGAACAAACTCCAGGAAGCGCTCGTGGCCTCAGAAATCAAAGGCAAGCAAACCCAAGATGCGCTGGCCGTCATCCGCGACAAAAATACCACTGTGGTTCCTTTGGGCGGACAAGCGGTTTCACCGGATTCGTATGCCAAAGTGTTCTATAACAAAGCGACCCAAGTGGTTTACGTAGACGTCAAAGGCTTACCCGAGCCGCCAGAAGGCAAGGTTTATCAGGTCTGGGCGCTCAAACTCAATCCGCTTACGCCAACCAGCATTGGGCTTTTGGATAACTTCAAGACCGACAGCCAGCGCATTTTCGCGGTGTCTAAAGCGGCGGGCGCCGAAGGTTTTGGGATTACGCTTGAGCCTGCAGGTGGTAGTAAATCACCTACTATGGAACAATTGTATGCTTTGGGAAAAGTGTAAACAATCAATAATTTCTACCTTACTTATAAATAAAAAAGTCCGGCTTTGGTGCTGGACTTTTTTTATGCTGTAAATTTCGATTAATGTGCTTTGGCCGCTAGTTGGCGATTTTAATCTGAATGAGTTTTTGGAGGTCTGCCAGATTGGACCGGTCGTTTACGGCAATACGGATGCCCTTTCCTTCTGCGTATTTTTTTGTGTTTTCCAACTCGGTTTTGATTGATTCCGAAATTTCGGAAGCCATAATTTGATTTAGTGCCTTCTGCCCAAATACCAAAGCTACTTTGAAAAATCCATCGCGTGGCAGCAGGTAAACCAGTACACGCTTATGGTCATTAATCCTGTAACTCCAGCCAAATTTCTCTCCAGAAAAATGCCATCCGGCGACCGCTTGCGGATAATTTTGGATGGTAAAAGCGGCGATTTCCTGCCAAATGTGAAAAGTCTCCATAAGGCCACCTTCTAAATCTGGATTCGTTGGGACAGTACTTTTGTCGTTAAAGATGCTTTTCATGGATGGATCAAATGGTTCAAACGCTATTTCTTCAAATGCTTCTTGTATTTGAACCATGACACTACCGCCAAAACAAAAACCGTCGCAACCGAATAATACACAAAAGTCGGCGTCACGACCTTATCGCCACTCGCATACGAATGCAATCCGGTGAGGTAGAAATTCACCCCAAAATAAGTCATCATGATCGAGTAATACGCCAAGATGCTCATCAGGTTGTAGATCCATTTGCCTCGAAGCGCCGGCACAAACCGCGCGTGAATGACAAACGCATATATCATGATGCTGATTAACGCCCAGGTTTCTTTCGGGTCCCAACCCCAGTAACGTCCCCAGCTTTCGTTAGCCCATTGCCCGCCGAGGAAGTTCCCGATGGTGAGCATCACAAGCCCGATGGTGAGCGCCATTTCATTGATGTAAGTAATCTCCTTGATGTGGAGCTCCATTTTCTTTTTGTTGCCCTCGTTGGTGAACAACATGAGTACCAAAGCCACCACACCCAGTACCATCGCAAGGGTAAACGGGCCGTAACTCGCCACGATTACCGCCACGTGGATCATGAGCCAATACGAATTGAGTACGGGTTGCAGGTTGGCAATCGACGGATCCATCCAGTTCCAGTGGGCAATCATCAGGATCATCGACGCGACGAAAGTTCCCGAGGCCACTGTAAGTTTAGATTTCCGGTCAAAAGCCAATGTAAAGAACATCGTCGCCCAAGCCACATAAATCATACTTTCATACGCGTCCGACCAAGGCGCGTGTCCCGAAATGTACCAACGCGCTACAAGCCCTGCAGTATGCAGCGCAAATAAAAACCCGATGCCGATGTGGAAAAAGTTGATCACGTAACGCAGCGCTTTCTTCTCAAAGAAAATGTTGACGATCACAAACAGCAGCATTAACACGCCGGTGAGCATATACAAATAGTACAATTTCTTGAAGATGTCGTATTTGTTGTATAGGATTTCTGATGAGATTTTATCCTCGCTCGGACGCACCTTACTGCCAAACTTGAGCTGGTAATTTTCCATGCTCTTCAAAAAGAAATTGGCATTGGTATAATCGCCCTTGACCTTAGTGCTGTCGAGTGCATTGAGGTACAACGGCATGATGTTGCGCACAAAGGTCGAGTCAATACCATGGATTTTGGCGCTGTGCAATTCGAGGTATGAAATCCATTTGTTGTTCGCGTCATTCGGGATTGGGAAAATCCTGAGAATGCTGCCGCTCAACGCCGAATTGAGCAAATTCACTTTTCGGTCAGTCTCAATGAAATCCTTCTGGAACTGGTCTGGCAGCGCCGCTTTATACGCTTCTTCAAGGTACGGGCTGAGTTTGTAATTGCCGCGCTCGTCAAAGAATTTGATGAATGGCGCATATTTTTCTTTAGCGTCGAGCCCGATGATTTTACGGATGCTGTCATTGCCATTTTTGATGTACACAAGCGGCACCTCAAACCAAACGCGCGGAAACTGCGTCATGGAAAGAAATACCTGATCTGAGTTCAATTCCTTATAACTATCGCTTTTACTGACTTTTCGCAAAAGCTCTGATGAAAAGGTATTCACTGGCTTCATGCGTCCGCCTTCATCCTGGATAATCAATCGCCCGAATTTGGCCGCATGGTCTTGCGTCACCTTGTTCTTTTCTATAATCGAGTCAATCTGTGCACGCGTGGGTGTGTGGTTTTCATGGTTCTGAGCGGTGGCCGTAAATCCGATACCAAAAATCAACAATGCGATGAGTTTGGCTTTCTTTTTCTTCACGGTCTCGAGTTTGCGCTTGAGGTCGGCAAAGCGTGAATATTTGGTAAACAGGATCGCCATGAGTGCAAAGAACAACAGGAAATAACCCAGGTAAGTGATGTTGGTGCCCCACTCGTCATGGTTTACAGAAAGTACGGTCCCTTTTTCATCAGGGTCAAACGACGATTGGAAAAAACGATAGCCTTTGTGGTCGAGGATATGGTTCATGTAAATGCGCGCGTCAAAAGGTTTTTCCTTGTCCTGTACGGTCACCTGGCTTTCAAAAGCCGCGTAACTCTTCTCGGTTCCCGGATATTTGGATGCGATAAAATCATTGAGTTTGATGCCAAAAGGCAACTCGTAAACCCGGCTGCCATAAGCGAGCGTAAAATCGAGCTTCCCGATCTTGACGGTTTTGGTTTCGCCTTCTGCGCCTCTCGACCCGATGATCGTCACTTCTTTTTGTTGCCCTTGCGATTCGACAACAACCGTCACCGCATCACTGTGTTTCTTGGCCTTGAAATCGTTATTGGATTGGTAAACCTTAACACCTTTTACCGCAGGTTCTGGGAAAACAAACTGGCTTCCACCCACATTGTACAGCGAGCGCATCATGAGTTTTTGTACCGAATCCTTGCCTACTTTGCCTTGCAGCTTGTCGGCCATACGCATGAACTGTCCTTCAAATGGCGTTTGGATGGTGTAATTCTCACCGTTCGTATTGATGTTGATCGCGCCTTTCACCGCCTTATTCAACGTAAAAAGCATGTTGTGGATGTTCGCAATCTGGCCTTCCTGCAAATAATGTTCGTGGCGTTCGCCTCCACCCGATTCTACGAGTTTGAGATAGGTTTTCCCATTGGCGTTAGGTTTAACGGTTTCCGTCGCGCCCATGATGAAATTCTTGTAGCTAATGGTAAACGGTGTTTTTGAAAATTCCTCCGACATCGAGAAATCGTTATTGGTCACAGGAGAGAATAACAATGGTTTTTCATAAGCCCGGCGTTTCATTTCGCCTTTGTGTTCGCCATCTACCAAAACAGTAAGATAGGTTTTGTCTGAATAAAAACGGGTTTCTGTAGCGCCTTCGCGGATGGGCATCATCCCTTCAAAACTAATATATCGGGTTACAAAAGCACCGGCAATGATGAAAATGAACGACAGGTGCAACAGCAAAGTAGCCCATTTTTCCTTCTTGTACAATTGGTAACGTTTGATGTTTCCAAGGAAATTAATCATGAAAAACGCCATGATTACCTCAAACCAGCGGGTGTTGTATATGAGAATGCGTGCGGTATCGGTGTTGTATTCGCTTTCGATAAAAGTCCCGACGGCCATGGCGACGGCGAATGCGATAAATAAAAAGGCCATTAATCTTGTTGAAAATAATACAGCAGCTATTTTCTTCTCCATGAAGGTTGGAATTAGGTATTTAAAAAGTCGTACAAAAGTAAGTAAAAATGTAATCGCAGTGGCGTTTGTAGAAAGTATTTGCGTGTTAATTCGGGGAATTTTACAGGCTTTACATTTCGGTTGCGGTTGATAGGTACAAAGAAAACCGAACCCCTTCAACTTAACAAAGTGTGAGGAATTTCTACATTTTGGATTTATTGCAGTTTGTTAGGGAAACATTCGCCCCTTCCCTGAAGGTAAAATACAATTTTTATGGATGTCATCCTTGCAGAAAATCTACGCTTATTGTTAAAGCGGCAGAAATCCTTTCATGCGCTGGGATAAGACTTACATTTTTCACAACGCCTCATAAGAATTCTGTATTTTTATCCCCTAACAATCTGTTAACATGCACAATGTAAGTTTAGATGTCATCCCGATGTTTATCCTGGGCGCCACCGTACTGGCTTTTATCTACCATGCGGTACTGTTGTTTTACAACCGCGACCGGTTCATGATCCATTATCTGGTTTACCTGTTCTTTACGGGTATTTTCATGTATTCGAAAACCGGTTTGTACGCCGCCGCTTATGGCAATGTGGCCGAACTGTACATGATGTTTTATTTCAAGGAAGCCATTCAGATTATTTACCTCGCTTCCTATTTCAATTTCATTATTGAAGCCATCGGATTGTCGAAACGAAAAAAGCTGTTCCTGTTTCGTTATTGGCCCGTGGCGATGGCGATCCTTATAATTTACGCGGTCTGGAATGCGTGGTCAAAGCTCCAGGGCAAACTCGATGACTATTCGATTCCGTTTATTTCAATCCGTGCGTTTATCTTCATCCTTACCGGCATCATGTTGTACCAGAGTTTCAAGCTTCGCGAGATCAAGTTCCAACTGATTATTTTATGTGGCTGCCTCATTTATTTTGTGCTGGGCATCGTGAGTTTCATCACCAATTTCTTCCACGAGCATTACCATGAAATGATTGTGTTGCCGCTTGAGTGGATGATGATTGGGAGTTTCATCGACATTATTTTCTTCTCGCTGGCCATCGGATACCGCAACCGCAAGGAATTCGACAGCCTCAACCTGAACCTGCTCAACGAAGCCAACAAGCAAATCGCCTTGCAACAACTGGTACTTGAAAAACAGGCCGAATTAGAAAACGAACGCACCCGAATCGCCGCTGATATGCACGATGATTTGGGTAGCGGACTTACACGGATTACCTATTTGAGCCAGATGGCGATGCAGAACGATACGCAGAACAACCTGCAGAAAATCAAAAAAACGGCATCAGAACTCGTGGGCAATATGAGCGAACTGATCTGGGTGATGAAACAGGAAAACAACACCCTCGAAGACCTCGCCACCTACATCAAATCGTATGCGGTGGAGTATTTTGAGAACAACAACATCGGCGTTTCGATTGCGATTCCCGACTCTTTCGATGGCGTGATGGTCAACGGCAATGCCCGGCGCAACCTGTTCCTTTCGGTCAAAGAGAGTTTACACAATATCGTCAAGCATGCGCAGGCGAGCCAGGTCAACATTGAAATTTCGATGGACGAACACCTCAAGATTTGCATCCGCGACAACGGCATCGGCATGACCCAAAATACACCGCAGAAAACCGTGGGCGGCAACGGGCTCAGAAACATGCGCTCGCGTATTGAAAGTATGGGCGGTACAATCGAAATCACAACAAACAACGGAACGCAAATTAGTTTTAAGATTCCCTTAACAGTTATCGGCTGAAAATGAACCTTTTGTACCATTGCACAACCCAAATTACCGGCTTTTCTTTGCACCGAAATTAAAATAGCATGATTAGCATTTGTATCATAGAGGACATTCCTGATATCCGCGAAGGATTGCAGGCCATTATCGAAGGCGATGCGCGCTTTAATTTATTGCGCTGTTTTACCGATGCCGAAACTGCAATAGCCCAATTGCCTGCCTTACAGCCCGATGTGGTTTTGGCCGACATCAACCTTCCCGGAAAAAGCGGGATTGACTGTGTACTGGAAATGAAGCCGGTTATTGCCCAGACGCAATTCATCATGTTTACCATTTACGAAGACAACGACCAGGTTTTTGAAGCGCTCAAAGCCGGTGCCTCAGGATACATCCTTAAAAATACCACACCCGAGAAAATAATCGATTCTTTGGTAGAATTGTACGAAGGCGGAAGCCCGATGTCGCCCAAGATTGCCCGCAAAGTGCTCAGCGTTTTCAAAACGCCGGCACCCGAACAATCGGTGAACGAACTCTTATCAAAACGCGAGCAGGAAGTGCTGGAATTGCTGAGCAAAGGATTCCTTTACAAAGAAATTGCCGACAAGCTCAGCATTTCCATCAGCACCGTGAAACGCCACCTGAACAGCATTTACACCAAACTCCAGGTGCAAAACAAAGTAGAAGCAGTCAACAAATTGTACAACCGCGAGTAACAAAAAATGACCAACACAGTCTTAGCTCCAAAATACCACTAAAACCATCGTGAATGAATAAAAATTAATATAAACAATCATCAATCAAAAATCGACATTATGAAAAAAATGTACTTGGGTGCGGCACTAATCACGCTGGCATCACTTTCAAGCTGGGCGCAGCCTGTGGCCACATCAGCCAACGTTACCGACTTTACCGGTGAATTCTATTTCGCCGAAGCAAGCAACTTTGATCCCGGACCTGCCGGAGCCAACCAAACCTGGGACTTCTCCAATCTACAACTCACCCTGGGTGGTGTAGACACCCCGCAGGTTGTGAGCGCAACACCATTTGCAAGCCAATTCCCAACCGCTAACAATTGTTATAAATTTAGCGGCCTCTTTCCTCCCGACCGTTACTACTACCAAAACGTGACCGCTGGAAAATACGAAATCCTGGGTCTGGCCATCACCGCCACCACGGGCGACAATTACACGCCCAATCCGCGTACTTTTGCGATTTTCCCGTATACGTATGGCACCGTTTACAACGATACTTACCGATCTACGACAGATCCTGTTGAAACTTCGGTAGTTGCTACTTATGACGCTTACGGCACCATTATCCTACCGATCGGAACCTACACGAACGTCATCCGCCAGAAAGTCGTCAAGGACGGAACGGTTACCAATTACAATTGGTTTAATGTGCAACCGTTCTACCCTATTTTGCAAACGGTGCTCGAACAAAACAGTTTGGGAATTGTGAAAAACACTTCGGTGCTGGCCAACGAACATTTCGCCTCGGGTGAAGCGTTTACGGTTTTCCCAAACCCTACAAAAGGCAAGATATCGGTCTTGCCTGCAGCAGAAAATACCTGTTATACAGTTGATATTGAACTTTTTGACTATCTTGGCCAAGTCGTTGTCGCGAGAAAAGAATACCTGCTCGATGAAAACGGCATAGAACTGGACTTGTCCGCTCTCGAATCGGGAATGTACCTGCTCAGGACCACCAATCGGGACACCAACGCCCCAAACGTCCGGAAAATCGTTAAAAAATAAATCCTACGATCTTATTGTCCTCCATGCTTTGCCATCAACCCGATGGCAAACCGGGAAACGCATACCTGAAAATCAACAAAACAAAAGAAAATATGTTAGACAAATCAATTGCAAAATCTGCCCTTTTGATGCTCGTTATCGTCGTAACAGCCATAACCGGTTACGAGATTAGCCTGCGCAGCAAAGGGCTTGAAGTGAGTTATGACGACGGTCCGGCACTCTGGGCCGACAAACGAAAAATGGTTTATCAATCGTCCGAAGATCAAATCGTTTTTATCGGCTCATCGCGTATCAAATATGACCTCGACATCCCAACCTGGAAAGAACAGACGGGGCTCGAAGCCGTTCAATTGGCCTGCGTGGGCAGCACGCCGGTGCCAATCCTTAAAGACCTTGCCAACGACCCGCAGTTTCGCGGACGGCTCATTATCGATGTGACCGAGCCCCTATTTTTCTCGAGCGTTCCATTCTTTTTTGAACGTCCCACCAAAAACCTCAAGTATTACCACGACCATACAATTGCGCAGGACATCAGCTTCCAATTGCATTCGGCACTCGAATCACAACTGGTTTTCCTCGACGAAGAAAACCTGTCAATGAATGCGCAGCTTGGCATTTTACCTTATATGGTGCCCCAATTGCAGGATCGGCCAGGCGCTTCTGGCGGACCCATTTTCCCCATTGAGTTTGCGCGCACGAATTTTGACCGACAAACCTACATGACCGACCATTTCGTAGCCGACACCGCACAAGTCGGGATCGTCAAGAGCATCTGGGCCGGTTTGGCCAAAATGCCCATGCCACCGCCAATGAACGACGCCCAAATATTGGCGTTCCTCCAAGACATCAGGAAAAGCACCGACAAAATCAAGGCGCGTGGCGGCAAAGTGATTTTTGTACGTACACCATCGAGCGGGGCTTTCAGGCAAATGGAGCTGGGCGGATTTGCACGCTCGCGTTATTGGGACAAACTCCTTGAAGTGACCGGTTGTCCGGGCATTCATTTCGAGGATGATGCGGCGACCAAAAACCTGGTCTGTCCCGAATTCTCGCACCTCAATCGCGCCGATGCGAAAGTCTATACGGCAGCGTTTATCAAAAACCTCTCACAACACGAAGGCTGGAACGTCCGGTCTGAAAAACTAATCACCAAACTGTAATCATGGTATTCAATTCTTATACTTTCATCGCGTTTTTTGCGATCATGCTTTTGGTCTATAACCTCCCGATTTCGTGGAAGGCCAGAAAGACGTCCTTACTCATTGGCAGTTATTTGTTTTACGCTGCCTGGAACCCGCCGTTTATCCTGTTGTTGTGGCTTTCTACCGTCGTCGATTTCTTCGTCGGTAGAGCTTTGTTCACCCAAGAGAATCCGGTCAAGAAGAAAATCCTGCTCGTTGTGAGCCTTATTGGAAACCTCGGCATGTTGTGCTTCTTTAAATACGGGACTTTCCTTTTAGACAACTTCGTTTCGTTGGTAAACACCTTTGGCGTGAATTTCCATCCGGCCAAGCCCAATATTATTTTGCCTGCGGGAATTTCGTTCTACACCTTTACGACCTTGTGCTATACTATTGATATGTACAAAAAGGAGAGCGCTCCGGTCAAATCGCTACTCGATTTCTCGTTGTTCGTGACTTTCTTCCCGCACCTCGTGGCTGGCCCAATCGTACGTCCGCCGCAATTGGTACCGCAGTTCGAACATCCGCGTTCGGCTACCAAAAAGCAATTGCTCGACGGTTTGCTATTGCTTTCACTCGGCTTGTTCATGAAAGTGGTTTTGGCCGATGCCTTGCTCGCCGATACCGCTGATGCAGTGTTCAATTCGCCCGATGCTTTATCATCGCTCGATGCCTGGGCTGGCGTATTTGCTTTCTCAGGGCAGATCTTCCTCGACTTCGCGGGTTATTCTACTTGTGCGATCGGTGTGGCGTTGTGTCTTGGGTTTGTGTTACCGCAGAATTTCAATTATCCGTACGCCGCAATTGGTTTTTCTGATTTCTGGAGAAGATGGCACATTACGCTGTCGGCTTGGTTGCGCGACTATTTGTATATTCCGCTTGGCGGGAATAAAAATGGACGGTTCAGGATGTATATGGCCTTGATGCTTACCATGCTCCTCGGCGGATTGTGGCATGGCGCCAACTGGACGTTCGTAGCTTGGGGCGGTTTGCACGGCTTGTACTTGTGGGCCGAGAAATTCATCAACGATAAACGCAAAATATCCAAAGAAGAGAAGGAGCGCCAAAACCGGAATTGGGTTGGTTTCCTCTATGCATTCCTGACTTTTATGCTCGTCAACATCACTTGGGTGTTCTTCCGTTCGGAATCGTTCTCAAGGGCTTGGCAGATTTTCGAGTCGATGTTTGGTATGGCAGCCGATGGTAAGGTTTTACTCACTACAGTGGCCATCGTTAAAGTGGCGATTGTGATCCCTGCAATTCTGATTTTCCATTGGGTATTGCGCAACCGCAAGATTATCGACGTGGCTTACCGTATGAATTGGTGGTCGCTCGGGCTCGTGTGGTCGTTCCTGATTTTGATGCTCGTTTGGGCGCAGGAAAGCGGTAGTGCGTTTATTTACTTTCAATTCTAAAATTTTAAAATATGGATTTTAAGAACCTGATTTATTCGATTTGTTGCCTGTCGTTCGCCATTGTCATTGGCGCAGCAGTATATGAACACCTAGCCGTGGTTCCGCAATGGACTGCTGCTCCGCCAAGATCGCTCGCCATGTTTCAGGGTACTTATGGCTTACAGGCGCAAAACTTTTGGAAACCCATCCACCCGGTAACTTTGCTCTTGTTTGTTGCGACTTTGTACACGAGTTGGAAATCGGCACGCAGAACCAATGTGCTCATTGCGTTTGTTGGTTACTTTTTGGTGCTGGCCGTTACCGCGATTTATTTCGTACCCGAACTCCTCGCCATCACGACATCGGCTTACAGCGACCATATTGATTTGGGACTGGCTGAGCGCGCCGCCGATTGGGAGCGATTCAGCCTGATTAGGCTTTCTTGCTTGGTGATATTGAGTATCATCCTGTTTTTTGGACTTACCAAACCCAAGGAACACCAACCGTAGGGAATTTAAACACCGTTTTAATATTGTAATTTTTGGTTGTTGGGCGTAATCATTTAAGTGGTTGCGCCCAACTTGTTTGGTTTAATTCGTATTTTTAAGCTCCAAAAAAAACAAACAAGATGTCAAACTTGCAATTGATAATCGAAGAACGTCCTACAATTGTAGGCAATTTCATGGTGGGCCGATTGTTACCCTTCCGCGATAAAAGGACGGTCGGGCCGTTTGCGTTTATCGACCATATGGGACCCGAATTTTTATCGGCTGAGGAAAACTTCGACGTTCCGCCACATCCGCACATCGGATTGTCTACACTTACCTATCTGTTCGACGGCAGCATCATGCACAAGGACAGTTTGGGAAGCGAAGTTGAAATCCAACCCGGAGCCGTCAATTGGATGACCGCGGGAAACGGCATCGTACATTCTGAACGAACACCCGAAAGATTGCGCCACGAACCCAAATCGTTACACGGTTTGCAGATTTGGGTAGCGCTACCTAAACATCTCGAGCATATGGAACCTGAGTTTTTCCACGTCGATGCCGAGGCTATTCCATGCTGGGAAACCGCTGGCGTACAATTCAAGTTGATTGCGGGCGAAGCTTTCGGGAGAAAATCCCCAGTTCCGGTTTACAGCCCGTTGTATTTTATTGAAATCAAGAACACCGAAAAGCAAACAATAAAAATCGGGGATGATTTGTTCGGAGAAAGCGCGTTGTACATCCTTGAAGGCGCGATTGAAAGCGAAGGGAATTTCTACGAGCCCAAACAAATCCTGATAGCAAAAGATGCTAAATTGTGCGAATTTACAATGCAACCCAATACCACAGTCTACATTTTCGGCGGCGAAGCTTTTGCCGAAGAACGTTTTATTTATTGGAATTTTGTCGCGTCGTCACACGAACGCATCGAAGCGGCCAAACAACGCTGGACCAACCAATCGTTCCCCAAAGTACCCGGCGAAACAGAGTTCGTGCCCTTGCCCGAACCCAAAAGCGGATTTCGGCCCAAACAATAAATTCTTTTGCTACTTTTGAACACTATGGAACAAAGCTGTAAAAACTGCGGACAGTCGTTCGAAGGGAAATTCTGCAACCACTGCGGGCAAAAACGCTACGCCGAACAGGACAAAAACCTCAAAGACATTTTTGAAGAAGTGCTGCATTTCATGACGCATTTTGAAGGTACCTTGTTCACGACGATCAAGACGGTATTGTTGAAGCCTGGTAAGATGTCGGCAGATTATTGTGACGGCATCCGCAAGAAATATTACAAACCGATTTCGTTCTTCTTATTGATTGTGGTGCTTTACCTGCTGTTCCCCATGTTTGATGGACTCAACATGCGCATGCCGTATTACCGGGGTATCGTTGGCACAGGCCCAATCATTGCCGAACAGATTGCGGCCAAAGCCATCGCCATGAATATTTCTGAAGCCCAATTGGCTGAACTGTTTCACCAGAAATCAGAAAAAATAGCCAAAATACTACTGTTTTTATTGATTCCGCTCACCGCCGCTGCGCTGTCGTTGCTGTTTTACCGCAAGCGCCGGGCATTCGATTTTTTTATCCTGGGTACAGAGATCAATAGTTTTATCATCCTGTTCGTATTCATGCTTGCCCCAATCCTGTTGCTGCCGTTCCTGCTGTTAATTGGGAAAAATGAAATTTCTGAAAATGTTCTGGCACTTCCTGTAATAATGGTGTTGTTGGTATACACGACGCTAACGTTTCGCAGGTTTTTCACCCTTTCATGGATGGGTGCCGCTGTAAAGGCAATCCTCTTTTTTGTCTGTTACGCCGTTGTTACCCAGGTAATTTACAAAACCATCTTGTTCGAGGTCACATTGGCGATGATCCATTGACGCCGATTAGTCTGCGCTTTATGCCAGCAAATCTTTTATATTTTTTAATTTAGCGCCATGGTTAAAGTAAGCATTATTGGTTCTGGGAATGTCGCGCAACACCTCATTGCCACTTTGAGCAAAGTGAGCGGTGTAGAATTACTTTCGGCATTTGCACGCAACAGGCAAAATCTCGCGCACTTGCTTGACCCGATCCAGATTACCGACGACTTCAATGCCCTGAGTGATGCCGATCTCTACATCATTGCCGTTTCTGACGATGCGATTGCTGAGGTTTCAAAGCAACTGCCGTTTACCGGCAAACTCGTCGCGCACACGTCGGGTAGCCATTCTATTGATGTATTGGATGATCGCAACCGTAAAGCCGTTTTTTATCCGCTGCAGACGTTCTCAAAGAGCAAACCCGTTAACTTTAGGGAAATCCCGATTTGCCTGGAGAGCGAAAATGCTGATGATTTCAGAACGCTTGAAACCGTAGCACACACCATATCGGATACCGTTTTCGCCATCGATTCTGTGCAACGTAAAGCCATGCACGTCTCGGCAGTGTTCGTAAACAATTTCGTGAATCATTTGTATAAGATTGGGCACGACATCTGCGACGAACACCAGATTCCGTTTGACATCCTCAAGCCATTGATCCGGGAAACCGCACAGAAAATCATGGTGCTCGACCCTGAAGCCGCCCAAACCGGACCAGCCAAACGCTGCGACCAAAAAACCATTGCTGCACACCTCGAGCTGCTCACCAACCCGAACCAAAAAAAAATTTACCAAATACTTACCCAATCCATACAAGATGAGCAAAGGCTATAAAGAGATCATGAACCACATCACTACGTTCATCCTGGACGTAGACGGCGTGCTGACCGACAGTTCGGTACACGTTACCCCAACCGGCGAAATGCTACGCATCATGAACATCCGCGACGGTTTTGCGATGAAGGCTGCGATAGAAAGCGGTTTCCACGTGTGCATTATTTCGGGCGGACACAATGAAGGCGTGCGCATCCGGTTGAAAAACCTCGGCGTCAAAGACATCCACTTGGCGTCACCCGATAAGGTGGCGACTTTCAACGAATACATCGCCCAATACAATTTAAAGCCCGAAGAGGTGTTGTATATGGGAGACGACATTCCCGACTACCATGTGATGCAACTCGTGGGATTGCCGGCCTGTCCGCAGGATTCGAGCCCTGAGATTAAGGCGATATCCAAATACATCTCGCACAAGAACGGTGGTCGTGGTGCGGTTCGCGATGTAATTGAGCAGGTGATGAAGGTGCAGGGAAAGTGGCATTTGTATTATAATGGAAAACACGATTAATAATGTTGAATGGTGAATGACGAAAGGGCTATGGCGCTCATCATTCACAATTCACAATTCACAATTAAAGAAATGAAATACCTCAAATTGGTCCGTTACCAGAATTTGCTGATGCTTGCGCTCATGCAACTGTTGCTGCGCTACGGATTTTTGAAATACCAGAACATCAATTTGTCACTCGCCGATTGGCAGTTTGGTTTGCTTGTTTTGGCGACGGTTTTAATTGCTGCCGCGGGTTATGTCATCAATGATATCATGGATCAGGACACCGACAATGACAACAAACACAAGCACGTCATCGTTGGCCGATCGGTTAGTGAAAGCATGGCTTACAACCTTTATGTGGGTTTGAATGTGTTGGGTGTTGGCGCTGGGTTTTACCTGTCGAATGTGATTGAGCGGCCAGGCTTTGCAGCGATTTTTATCGTGGTGGCGGCGACTTTATACTTGTACGCGACGAGCCTCAAGCAAATGTTGATTGTGGGCAATATACTCGTGGCGTTGCTGCTGTCGTTCAGCGTCATCATCATTGGAATTTTCGACTTATTTCCTGCCACTTATGAAGGCAACCAGCGCGAAATGGCTACGGTGTTCTCGATCCTGACCGACTACGCGATTTTTGCATTCATCATCAACCTACTGCGCGAAATGGTCAAGGATATTGAAGATGTCGACGGCGATTACAACAGCGGTATGAACACGCTGCCCATTGTGCTCGGCGTAGGCCGGACTGCCAAAGTAATTTTCGCATTGAGTTTCCTGCCGATTTTGATCCTTTTGTACTATATCAACGAGTATTTCGTGGCGAATAATTTGTGGATTTTGTCTGGATATACCTTGCTTTTTTTGGTGGGCCCACTACTCTATTTTGCCATCAAAATGTACTCGGCCAAAAAGAAAAAGGAATTCAGTCATTTGAGCTTTGTGTTGAAATTGGTGCTGTTGTTCGGAATTCTTTCTATCGGCGTATTGACTTATAACCTGTTGCACCATGCTTAGGGAAGCGCTCAAAAACTACAAGATCATATTGGCATCGGGTTCACCGCGCAGGCAACAATTCTTTCGCGATTTGGACATCGATTTTGAAATAAGGCTTAAGGAGGTTGATGAAGTGTATCCGCCTGATTTGCAATCGGCTCAAATTACCGAATACCTTGCCAAGCTAAAAAGTACGCCGTTCGATGGTTTGCTCGCAGACAATGAAATCCTCGTCACCAGCGATACCATTGTTTGGCATGAGGGAAAAGCGCTCGGGAAACCAAAGGATTATCAGGACGCTTTTGAGATGCTGCGATCGATGTCGGGCAAGACACACGAAGTGATCACTTCGGCCTGTTTCAAAAGCAAAAATGCGGCAGACGTGGTTACCGAGACAACATTAGTGACGTTTCATGCGTTATCCGATGCAGAAATCAAGTACTACCTCGACCATTATTACCCTGCGGACAAGGCCGGCAGTTATGGCATTCAGGAATGGATTGGTTTTGTGGGCGTGGCCAGGATCGAAGGTTCTTACCCCAACGTCATGGGTTTGCCGATTGACAAGGTGTACCAATATCTCAAAAATCTAAAATAACATGCCTTCACTCGATAACTTTTTTACCGAAACCATTGCCACCGTTGTTGTTTTTGTGGTAATCATGGTGTTGCGCAGCGTCATCAACGGACTGGTCCGAAACTACGCTACCAAGAGCCAAATTCTTGAACATCGGCTCAACCTTGTCATCAAATACAATAGCATTTTCTTTATGCTTCTTTTCATGACCGCGGTTTTTATCATTTGGGGCGTGCAGACCAAAGACCTGTTCCTGACGGTTTCGTCGGTACTTACCGTGATTGGTGTGGCTTTGTTTGCGCAGTGGTCTATTTTGAGCAACATTACTTCGGGCGTAATTTTGCTGTTTTCATTCCCTTTTAAAATTGGCGACATCATCCGAATCCACGATAAGGATTTCCCGATTGAAGCCGAAATTGAGGACATCCGAAGCTTTCATACGCTGCTCAAAACCTCAGACGGCGAATTGATTACCTATCCCAACACCCTATTGATGCAAAAAGGCATTTCTATTGTACGGCACCATACCTTTGACGATAAGGAGTTTACCGATTGACATCGCAAGAAATCTTATAACTTTAACAAAAAATAATGTAAGTATCTGATTGGCCCAAAGTTTCATATTTGTCTAACTAAAACAAACAAATATGAATGAGGTGCTTAAATTGCCGTTCTACGCGAAACTTACGGTTATTTTGTTGGGAATGATTGCGGCAGGCTTTATTTTTTATATTGGCCAGGACATTCTCATCCCCATACTGATGTCGTTGTTGTTCGCTATCTTGTTACGACCCATCGTTAATTTCCTGAATAGCAAATTGCGGCTGCCGCATGTGTTGGCATCGATACTGTCTGTAATTTTTTTCTGCCTCGTGATATTGGGGGTCATTTGGTTCATGTCAATGCAAATTAGTGAAGTGGTGAGCGATGTTAATAAAATCGAGCGAAACCTCACGATTCATTTTCGCAACATCCAACAGTTCGTGAAGGAGAATTTACATGTGAGCCAACGCGAACAGCAACAATACATTAATGACGCCGCCAAAGACTCGATGTCAAAAGGTAAGGAATTGATTGGCTCAACGCTGCTTTCGTTTACCGATGTGCTGCTCACCATGACATTGATCCCAATTTACACGTTCCTGATTTTACTCTATCGCAACCACTTCATGAAATTTTTAGGGAAATTGTTCCGCAGCGAACACCACGCCAAGCTCATTGATTGCCTGACGCAAATTAAGGTGGCGGTAAAAAGTTACATTGTAGGATTGATTTTGGAAATGGTTGCAGTTTCTGTACTAACCACGATAGGATTCATGATCATCGGCGTAGAGTATGCGATCCTTTTGGGCATTATTACTGGAATTTTAAACCTAATACCATACATCGGGATTTTATTTGCGATGTTCCTGAGTATTGTGGCCTCATTGACAGGAACACCTGATATGAGCATTGTCATTGGGGTCATTGTAGTAAACATCATTGTACAACTCATTGACAACAATGTATTGATGCCGATGATTGTCAATTCAAAGGTCGAGATCAATGCCTTTGTCTCTATTATAGGAATTATCATAGGTGGCGCACTCGGCGGCGTGGCGGGTATGTTCCTCGCGATTCCGGTAATTGCTGTGTGTAAGGTAATTTTTGACCGCATTTCCTACCTCGAAGCTTGGGGTTACCTGCTTGGCGATGACTTGCCAAAAACCTATGTCTGGAAACACATCAAACTGCCGCGTTACGACCACGAACAAAGCAGTGACTCGTTGATTATGGCTACCAATATTCCTGCACCTACATTTACGCAAACCTATACGATTAAGTCTCAGGATAGCCAGGATTCGGATAAATAGTTCTGGAAATTAGATACATACTAAAAAAAATGCAGCTTCTAAAAGGCTGCATTTTTTTATTTTTACATTTAATTATTATAAATATTAACTTACAAATAATTAAAAATAATGTATTTTATCTATATTTTTATGCTTTTTGTCGATATTATTAATTTTGATTGCTACATTTAACCCATAATTTTTTGATGCCGATTTGAATGTCTAACTTTTGAAAACCAGCTTTTTAGGTTTCAAGACTAAAACATAGCAGCGATGAAAAAATTGATTATTACCATAGCCTTGATTGGTTTGGCGTCGGGAAATGCCTTTGGCCAATCTAAGAATGCAAAAGAAAGCACGCCGCTTGTCAATCCAAAAAACAATTGCCGATTGCGCTATTACTATTATCCCAACCTTGAAGCTTACTTTGACACACAGAAAAGGGTTTACTATTACAAGGTCAACGGGCAATGGGAAACGGCCGAAGAAATACCCAATGGCTACCGTGGCTATTCCATGTTCAACAAATACAATGTAATGATTACAGACTATGACGATGATAACATTTGCCAATTTATAAACATCCATAAAAAGAAATATCCCTACGTTACCAACGAACGCTCCAAAAAAACAACCGCCCTAACCGATTGAATTATGCTAATCACTTTCCTACTAGTTAAATTAGGCCTACACCTAAAAGATATGTTAAAATCGGAATAAATAAAATTGCCTCTTTTAGATAATCAGTATTTTTGAAGCTAAGCCAAACCTCACAAAATGCAAAAGCTTTACCTTTTCTGTTTACTATCCTTGCTTTTTACCTTTCCCGATCTTTACGCACAACAGCCTCAAAAGCCGAACGCTGCCGACATATATCTGCAAATCCAAAAGCTCAACTTTCTCGGATCGGTCTTGTATATTGCTGCGCACCCAGACGATGAAAATACCAGGCTCATCTCCTACCTCGCCAATGAGCAGCACGCCCGAACGGGTTATTTGTCGCTTACACGCGGCGATGGCGGGCAAAACCTGATTGGCCCCGAACTGCGCGAACTACTTGGCACTATCCGAACCCAGGAATTGATCGAAGCCAGGAAAATAGACGGTGGCGAGCAATTCTTTACGCGCGCCAACGATTTCGGCTATTCTAAAACCCCGAATGAAACCATGGCTATCTGGAACAAGGACGAAGTACTTCAAGATATCGTCTACGTGATCCGCAAATTCCAACCCGACGTAATTATCAACCGTTTTGATGCCCGTTCACCGGGAACCACGCATGGTCACCACACCGCGTCGGCTATGCTGAGTCTCGAAGCTTTCGATAAAACCAACGACGCAGCCGTATATCCCAACCAATTGAACCTGGTACAAACCTGGCAACCCAAACGCGTGTTTTTCAATACCTCTTGGTGGTTTTACGGCAGTAAAGAAAAATTTGAAAAGGCCGACAAAAGCAAGCTTTCGCAGATCCAAACCGGGGTTTATTATCCGTCGATTGGCAAATCCAACCAGGAAATTGCGGCATTGAGTCGAAGCCGACACCAATCGCAAGGCTTTGGGAACACCGGCGTACGAGGGGAAGATTCAGAATACCTCGAATTCCTCAAAGGCGACGCATTAAAAGACAAGAATAACCTGTTCGAAGGCATTGATACTTCCTGGAACCGCGTCAAAGGCGGTAAACCAATCGGTGAATTGCTTGCAAACGTAGAAAAGAACTTCGACTTCAAAAATCCGTCGGCAAGCATACCTGATTTGGTCAAGGCTTATGCGATGGTCCAGGCTTTGGATGAAACCCACTGGAAACCGCTCAAATCCGAAGCCCTTAAAAAAATAATTGCCGCTTGCGCCGGTTTGTATCTCGAAGCCGTGGCCGAAAACCCAGAAACGACGCAGGCCAATTCTGTCAAGCTCAAAATCGAGGCCATCAACCGCAGCGCCGTTCCGATGCAACTCAATTCTATAACTACGTTTCCGGCGAGCATGACCGCGCAACAGGTCACCGAACTCAAAAATAATGTGGCCAACACGTTCAACATCACGCTAGAAATCCCACAAGAACTTGACTACACGCAGCCTTATTGGCTCAAGGAAAAGGGAACAGTGGGCATGTACCGCGTAGACGAGCAAAAAAATATCGGGATTCCCGATGTCATCCGGGAAGTGAAAGTCACCTTCAACATCGGCATCAGCGGTGTAACCATCCCATACGAACGCGACGTGGTTTACAAATACAACGACGATGTGAAAGGCGAAGTCTACAAACCTTTTGACATAGTTCCCGATGTAACTACTTCCATCACAGAAAAAGTAACGATTTTCAACAACGACAAATCCAAAACCGTTGGCGTAAAAGTACGGTCGGGCAAGGATGGCGTCAAAGGTGACGTTAAACTCGAACTGCCCGACAGCTGGAAAGTCTCGCCTGCCTCACACGGATTTTCGTTGGCTAAAAAAGGCGAAGAAACCACAGTGTTTTTCGATGTTTCGCCGCCCAAAAACGCGCAGGAAATTACCGCCAAAAGTGTCGCCATGGTCAACGGCCAACGTTTCGACAAAGACCAATACAACATCAATTACGAACACATTGCCAAACAACAGGTGCTTAAAGCGTCTGAAGCCCAACTCATCAGGCTCGACATCAAAACCGGAAACGAAAAAATCGCCTACATTATGGGTGCCGGCGATGAAGTCCCTAAAAGTTTACGCCAAATGGGCTACGACGTTTCGGTCATCAAACCCGAAGAAATTACCAAAGAAAACCTGCAGCGTTTTAATGTGGTCATGACCGGAATCCGTGCGTACAATACCATACAACAGCTCGGTTTCAAGCAGGATTTGCTGTTTGATTTTGTCAAGGAAGGTCATACGATGATTGTGCAATACAACACTTTGGATGATTTGGTTGCGCCGAACCTCGCCCCTTTCCCGCTCAAAATCTCACGCGATCGTGTGACCGATGAGAACGCCGCAGTGACATTCCTCGAACCCAACCATGCTTTGCTCAACAAGCCCAACAAAATCACCGCCGAGGATTTTAAAGGATGGAAACAAGAGCAGGGATTGTATTACCCAAGCGAATGGGACAAGGCTTTCACGCCGATCATCTCTTCATCCGACCAGGGTGAATTGGCCAAAAAAAGCGCGATATTGGTCGCGCAATACGGCAAAGGCCATTACATTTACACCGGATTGAGTTTCTTTAGGGAATTACCAGAAGGCGTTCCGGGCGCTTTTAGGTTGATGGCCAATATGATTTCGTTAAAATGACACACATGAGTAAAAATACAAGCTGGAAAAAAAGTTACACCTGGGTGCTCGTTGCCAACATCATCTACATCCTCGTTTTTTGTCTCATCATGATAATCTACTCTTAGCATGCAGCAAATCGACTGGATTGTCCTTAGTGTAACCTTGCTTTTTATCGTGATTTACGGCGTCTGGAAAACCCGCGGCAGCCGCAACGTTGAGGAATACATCCTCGGTAGCAACGAAACGCCCTGGTATATGGTGGGGCTTTCGGTGATGGCCACGCAAGCCAGCGCGATTACCTTTCTGTCTACGCCGGGCCAGGCTTATCATGATGGTATGGGCTTCGTGCAGTTTTATTTCGGCTTACCGCTCGCCATGGTGGTCATCTGTTTTACTTTCATTCCCATTTACCACCGGCTTAAAGTTTACACTGCTTATGAATACCTCGAACAGCGATTTGACCTTAAGACGCGCTCGTTTGCCGCAATACTCTTCCTGGTGCAACGAGGACTGGGAACCGGACTTACAATTTACGCGCCGGCCATCATCCTATCGGCCTTACTCGGCTGGAACCTCACACTGATGAACATCATTATTGGCGTAATGGTCATCATCTATACTTTTTCTGGCGGAACCAAAGCGGTCAATGTCACGCAAAAGCAACAGATGTTTGTCATTATGACCGGTATGTTCCTGACCTTTTTCCTGATCTTGCACATGCTGCCCAACGACATGACTTTTAGCAATGCCATGCATATTGCGGGTGCCAATGACAAAATGGACATTGTTGATTTCTCCTACGATCCCGAAACGCGATATACTTTTTGGAGTGGTATTACGGGCGGATTTTTCCTGATGCTGTCTTATTTCGGGACCGACCAATCGCAGGTGGGCCGATACCTGTCGGGCAAATCGATCCGCGAAAGCCAGATGGGACTCATCATGAACGGATTCCTCAAAGTGCCGATGCAGTTCTTTATTTTATTAACGGGCGTGATGGTGTTTGTGTTTTTCCAGTTCAATCCGGTGCCGCTCAATTTCAACCCAAACAACAAGATTGCGGTAGAAGGTTCTGTATACAAAGAAGAATACCGCGCCCTCGAACAGAAACTTGCCAAGCTATCCGAAGACAAAAAAGAAATCAACCTGATCTACATCGACCATCTCAACCAAAATTACGACAACCCGATTTTGAGAAAGGAACTCGTCGCGATTTCAAGTAAGGAAAATGATTTGCGCGATCAAGCGCGTGAGGTCATTGCCAAAGCCGACGGCAAAGCCGAAACCAACGACAAGGATTATGTCTTCATCCATTTTATCCTCAATTATTTGCCCAAGGGATTGATTGGGTTGTTGCTGGCGGTGATCCTATCCGCAGCAATGTCATCGACGGCTTCTGGTATCAACGCGCTAGCATCGACTACAGCCATCGACATCTACAAACGCAACATCAAGGAAGAGAAATCCGAGAAATATTACGTGAATGCCACCAAATTCTTTACGTTGATTTGGGGTATCATTGCCATCCTTTTTGCCTGCGTGGGTACTTTATTTGAAAATTTAATCCAGCTTGTGAATATTGTAGGCTCTATCTTTTACGGTACCGTACTCGGAATTTTCCTGGTTGGATTCTATATCAAATACGTCAAGGCCAATGCGATTTTTTACGCGGCGGTCATCAGCCAACTCACCATCTTCTACATCTATTACCTCGACGTGGTGAGTTTCCTTTGGCTCAACTTTATCGGTGCGATGCTCACGATGATCTTGTCGATGCTGTTCCAGATGTTGCTCCCAAAACCACAAAACACAGTCGCATAAAAAAAATCCTGTTTCGGTTGAAACAGGATTTTCTCTTTTGCCATTGTCTTCAGAATCGTTCGACTTTCGCCTTTCGCCTTTCGACTTTTGACTTTCGACTTTCGACCAAATTACTTCTTACTCCATTCAGAAATGCTATCGTTATTCATTTTCACGTAGTCATTGTTTTTAGCCGCCTGAGCTGCTGCGAGTGACAATTTTGCACTTTCGATAGCACCTTTCTTGTCTCCCAATTTTGCTTGGATCAACGACTTTTGGCGGTTGTACCAGAATGGCTTGTCTTTGTTGAGATCAAGCGCTTTGTTGACGTACTCCAACGCCTTGTTCATGTCGCCATTTGACTGGTAGTAATATTGCGCCGATGAAAAGTAATCGCCTGATGTTGGCCCGGCAAGGGCTTTTTCAATGCTGGCCATAGCTGCTTTCTGTGTAGGCACTTCAAACTTGATTGGCACTACGGTTTTTTCCCAGGAAAGTTCGAGAATGCCGTAGTTGTTATCGAGGCCATTGACTCCGATGGTAAAACTCTCCACGTTGCGGTTGAGCATTTCAGATTGGGCGGTGGTTTTTAGTGCTACTTTGGCATCACTCCACTCATCAGGCGTTCCCCAATTGTCGGTATCGGTGTAAAATACGATGTCCCAACTATCGGCTTTTGGCGTGGTGAATAGTGCGTATTTACCTTTTTTGAGCGTTTTACCGTCGATGATGACGTCTTCGCTAAAGCTGATCATCGAGTTTTGGTTGGCGCCGGTTCTCCAAAGTTTACCAAATGGGACAAGATCGCCAAAAATCTTTCTTCCTTTCATACTCGGCCTGGAGTATTCAATGTCTACGGTGGTCAGGCCAACCACTTGTTCTACGGTTGCCTTTGGGCTGGGTTGTGGTGTTTTCACCTGCGCATCGATGGTGTGTGAAGCCAAGAGTATGGCAGCGGCAATGATAATTTTTCTCATAAAATTTTGTTTTAGTTGTTTTCAAATTTACACATTCAACCCGCGGCAATATGTTAATCAAATCTTAATTTCAAATTATTTTGTTTAATCTTTTTTGAATTACATTAAACATTAAGTAGCTTTACCAAAAATGCTACGATGAAAATCTACACCAAAAGCTGTACACAGCAGTTGCCGATGTCCGTTGACCAAGCTTGGGATTTCCTTTCGGATCCCAAGAACCTACAAGTCATCACACCCGATTTCATGGGATTCAATATTATTTCCGGCACCGACCGCAGTATTTTCCCGGGACAAATCATAGAATACACCGTAGCGCCAGTCCTTGGCCTGAAAATGCAATGGGTTACCGAAATCACACACGTAATAGACAAGCAATATTTTGTAGACGAACAACGCTTTGGCCCTTATGCTTTCTGGCACCACAAACATTTCCTCAAAGCCATTCCGGGCGGCGTGGAGATGGAAGACATCATCCATTACAAATTGCCGATGGGGATTTTGGGACAGCTCGCACATCCACTACTCGTACAACCCAAACTCGACGCGATCTTTGACTACCGCCGCGAAAAACTGACCTTGCTTTTTGGAAGCATAAACCCTTAACATTATGGTGGTATTCTGGTTCAGGCGCGATTTGCGATTGCACGATAACAAAGGTTTCTTTGAAGCCTTAAACAGCGACGTAGCGGTGCTGCCTATTTTCATTTTCGACAAAAACATCCTCGACGAATTGCCCAAAGACGATCCGCGTGTCGGGCTAATCCACGACTTGTTGTCCGAGATGCAGGCAGGCCTGAAGAAGCACAAGAAATCGCTGGCGGTATTTTATGGCGATCCGGTTTCGGTGTTCGAAGAATTGCTCAAGAAACACCACATCAGCAGCGTGTACACCAATCACGATTACGAACCGTATGCGCGCAAACGCGATGTTGCGGTGTACCAGGTTTTCAAGAAGCACGAAGTAGCGTTCCTGACTTACAAAGACCAAGTCATCTTTGAAAAATCGGAGGTCACTAAAGACGACGGCACGCCTTACGTCGTTTACACGCCTTATTCCAGGAAATGGAAGGAACATTTTGGCCAAAACAAACTCCAACATTTTGCTTCAGAGAAAAAACTCGATGTGGTTGCCGCGCACAACTATCCTTTTCTTTCACTCGACGAAATTGGCTTCCAAGACCCGAAAATAAAGACTCCAGCCTTGGATGACTCGCCAAAATTAATCGCCAATTACCAAGACACCCGCAATTTTCCCGCCTTAAAGACTTCACATGTTGGCCCGTTGCTGCGTTTTGGCGCTGTTAGTATTCGAGAAATGGTCGAGAAGGCCAATCGGGAAACGAACCCCACTTATCTCAATGAACTGATCTGGCGCGAATTCTTCATGCAGATATTATGGCATTTCCCGCACACCGTCACCAAAAGTTTCAAACCCAAATACGATGCGATCCAATGGCGCAACGACGAGGTCGAATTCAGGAAATGGTGCGAAGGGAAAACCGGCTACCCGTTTGTAGACGCCGGCATGCGCGAGCTCAATGCCACCGGATTCATGCACAACCGCGTCCGCATGATCGTGGCCAGTTTCCTGTGCAAACACCTGCTGATTGATTGGCGCTGGGGCGAAGCGTATTTTGCCGAAAAACTCTTCGATTATGAGCAATCGAGCAACATCGGGAATTGGCAATGGGCCGCCGGAAGTGGTGTGGACGCTGCGCCGTACTTCAGGATATTTAACCCATCCGAGCAAATCAAGAAGTTCGACAAGGACCTCAAATACATCAAAAAATGGGTTCCCGAATTAGAAACTTCGGCGTATCCCGAGCCGATTGTCGATCACAAAATGGCGCGCGAAAGATGCCTCAAAGTCTTTAAGGAAGCAGTAGGTTAGCGAATGATGTCGGTATCGATGGGAACATAACCCAAGTGCCTGCTGATGGAAAGGATTTGTCCTTTGTGGTGGAATTCATGTGTGGTGACGTGTGCAAAAATCTGGGCACAAGTCGTAATGCCTTTCACACCGCGGATTTCATATTCGATTGGGTTACTGGGGTTTGATTCAAGAAATTCAATCATCAATTGATTGACCGAATCAAACAAATCCATCGCTGCTAAAATATCTTCAACCGATTCATTTCTAGCGAATTCCAAACTTTTACCTAAAGCAACCTTCCCTACCCAAAACACATATGTATTGGCATTGTGTACGAGTAAGTTGCGCATGCTTCCGCCTTGACCAAACGAGGTATTCTGGTTGACGAAATCTTCTGCCTTGATGGCTTTACAGTAATCGAACAACACCTGTCTTGAGGATTGAATCCATGCATACTGAGGCTCGGCAAATTGGCTGAATTCCATATTATTTCAAATTTCGGATGGTTGTAAAATCGAGTTCGTCAAAACGCTGGATCACCTTATCGGCAGTAGACAAATCCTGCAATTTTGAATGCAGGCTGTTGTATGCGACGCAGTAAATTCCCGCAGCATTTGCGGCTTTGATTCCGTTGGTGCTGTCCTCGATTACGATACAATTTTCAACCGGTGTGTTCGCCAATTCAGCGGCTTTGAGGAAAATCGCCGGATGTGGCTTAGACTTAGGAAAATCCTCGCCTGAAACAATATGGCTGAAATATCGGTGCAGGTCAAATCGCCTGAAAATGCGATCGATGGTCACATTGGCCGAGGATGAAGCCAGTACGAGTTGCATACCATTGCGGTGCAAATCTTGTATCAAATCGAGTACGCCTTCGAGCAAGTACAAATCTTCCTTTTTATCGAAGGCATCATTGAATAAATTGCGCTTGGTTTTTACGAGCGTCGGCACTTCATCGGTGAGTTTATAAACATCCTTGAGGCGTTCGTAAATGTTTTTAGTGGAATTTCCGGTAAACGAAGCGTACATCTCGGGCGAAACCTCGATATTCAAATCCTTGAAATGCAGCCTGTAGGCATAGTGGTGGACGGGTTCTGTGTCTACGATGACGCCGTCCATGTCGAAGATTACTATTTTTATCATAGTGCCTGAGTGCCTGAGTGCCTGTGTGCCTGAGTGCCTGAGTGCCTGAGTGCCTGAGTGCCTGAGTGCCTGAGTGCCTGA
>DLHP01000026.1 GCA_002483285.1 Flavobacterium sp. UBA7665 | reverse complement strand
ATAATCCAAGGTGGTTATTGCGGCGGGGCTCACCTCTTCCCATTCCGAACAGAGAACTTAAGCCCGCCTGCGCAGATGGTACTGCAATTTGTGGGAGAGTATGTCGTCGCCTTTTTTAGAGAACCCCAGCTGAAAAGCTGGGGTTTTTGTTTTTATCGGTGCGACGCTGTCGGGTAAAGCCCTCAAGTCGTCGCCTTTTTAAGAAAAACCCTTCATCATTCGATGAAGGGTTTTTTGTTTTATACCGAGAAGGAATTTCAGGAAAATAAATCAGGCTGGGTTTTGCCCACAAAAGGAAATTTCTTCAAAATATGGGCGTACTGTTTTGTGTTTGGGTCGAATTGTCTAAGCGTCATTCCTTCACAAAGAAATTCAAGATGCACGGATTGGTTTTGAAATAAAAGTTTTGCCTGCTCCAATTCACCATCCTTGAGATTTCGGGCGATAGACATGTGCGCATGTGCAGACGATTTTTCTCCGATAAAACGGGCGAAATTTGTGACGACTGCATTTAGATGGACCATCGAGGTATCGTCAGGTGCGACAAAAAATGTTCGGGGTGGAAACGAATCAAAATGATTGAACAATACTTCTTTTGCAATGACCGATTCGCAAAAGCGCCGGATATTCTTGTCCCAAGTCGTTAGCTCATCAGGAGTCGCGTCAAAGTTGAAAACTGTAAGATGTGCCTGGGCGTTTGCACTGCCAAACCAACCAATCTCATCGCGTAACTTCTTTTTCAACGAAGCCACATAGCTGATGATAGGTTCAGGTGGTCTTATAACAAGAGAAAATTCAGGAATGTGTACCATCTCGGGTGAAATTAATGTTGCTACTGCGTCAGCTGCGTGAGGGATGGGAGCCAGGTGCCGCGCACCGCGTACAGCCCGACGGCGTTGCAAAAACTTCAATCAATACCACAAATTTGATAACGTCGGCACGCCCAACAACTAAGAATGCGCTTTACAATACTCGCACACCTTATTGAGCACGCAGGCTTCGTGTTTGGGATTCGTAGGCCTGCAGGTTTCGCGCCCTAAGAAAGAAATCGCCATGCCAGCTTCGTCCCATAGGTCTTGCGGAATCACCGCCATCATATCCTTTTCCATCTTATCGCCGGTTTTGGCATGCGAAATCCCGAGGCGATCAACCACCCGAAGCACGTGCAAATCCACCATGATGCCTTGGGCCTTGACCTCGGCTTCGCGCATGATGACATTGGCCGATTTGCGTCCGACGCCTTTGAGCGCCGTGAGGTCTTTCATGTTGGTGGGAATGTTTTTGTCGTCCTTGAGTTCGCGGGCGATGCCAATGAGCCAATCTGCTTTTTTGTCAAAGCCACGTACTTTACCTACGAAAGGGTCGAGGTCGTCCTTTTCGGCTTTTGCTAATGTTTTAAGATTTGGAAATTTTTCAAAAAGTGCCGGAGCGAGTTTGTTGATGTGTGCGTCAGAATCCTGCGCCGACAACACCACCATCACCATAAGCTGGTATAAATTGTGGTAATCGAGCGGGTGTTTTTTGTTTTTATATTGGGCAATCAGTGGCTTGAGCGCCGTTCCCCAGTCAGTATTTTCCATAGTTCAATCGATTTGAAATAAAGTTAGCAAGAAAATCCAATTGAACTATTCTAAATTATTTCTTGAAATCGACTGAAAGCGAATTCACACAGTAACGTTGGCCAGTCTCGGATGGGCCATCGTCAAAAACATGGCCGAGATGGCTACCGCAAGTCGCACACAGGATTTCGGTTCTAATCATCCCGTGCGTGGTATCCTTGATGTATTCTACTTTGCCGGGAATCGATTCGTCAAACGACGGCCAACCGCAATGCGAATTGAATTTCGAACTGCTTTCAAACAACGGCGCGCCACAGGCACCGCAGCAATACGTGCCTTTTTCAAAATGGAGGTTGTATTTCCCGGAGTGGGCAAACTCGGTTCCTTTTTGGCGCAGGATTCTGTAGCGTTCTGGACCAAGCTCGGCTTTCCACTGCTCTTCTGATTTTGTGACTGGATATTTCATGGCTTTTTATTTTTAAGGTGTTCTAGTTTTTGAAAAAATCAACTGTCTTTGCAATCACTTTTTTATCGCCAAGAATTTTGCGATGTCCCAAGTGTTGGGTAATCATCAGCTGTCCGTTAGCGAGGTTTTCGTGGATGTGGTACGCACATTTCACTGGAACTTCGTCGTCCTGTTCGTCGTGAACCACCAAAACCGGAATTCGCGTTACAGCCGCCGAATGCCAGGCCGAGAAACTGTCCATCGAAATTTGATGTTTCTTCTCGAAATGTTCGCGCAACAGTACGCTGTATTTTGGATTGAGTTCGAGTTTGTCAACGAATTGGTCGGTGATGTCAGAGATGATATCGGCAGCGCCAACAATGGTAAGCTTGCTGATTTGAAGCCCTCGTCGCACTGAATTGAGCAGCGCAATGCCACCGAGCGAATGCCCAACCGCCGCTTCGAACGGGCCGAATTGTTTTTCGAGTTCGAGTATCGATTCAATAAACTCGGGAAGCAAAGTAGTGTTGCCTTTGGATTTTCCATGTGCGGGCGCGTCAAAACTAATGGTGCTGTAACCAGCAGCAAACAAAGCCTCGGCAAACTTAACGAGTTGCGTTCCGCGCCCAGACCAACCGTGTACGAGCAAGATTTTCTTTGGGCTGTCGCCGTAATGGTACACGACGATTTCTTTTTGGATGGCCGCAATGAACACCGATTCCTGTCGGCTTTTTTCGTCCATGGCGGCTTCTCGCTTCGGAAGCTTGTGTTTTATGGGCGTTGTGAACAGGCGTGCCGCAAATGATACGGCGAGTTTGGTAGAAATAAACGACAAAAATTGAGCGGCAATCAGTATTATCTTCGGAATTTTCAACGTTTGGTTGGGTTTGCCACTATTCTTTGTCATATCCGTAAATTTTACTGCAAGGTATTATTTTATGCAAATTTTTATAAATTTAGAAGTCATAAATAAATCCTAAAATGCAGCATCAAACCCGTATCGTCATTGAAAACGTCAAACCGCAACTCGATAGCGGCGCCTTTGCAATAAAAAGAATCCTAGGACAAAAAGTAACGGTCACGGCCGATGTATTCCCCGACGGGCACGACGTTGTAGAATGTGCGGTGCTCTACAAACATGAAACTGACAAAAAGTGGAGCGAGGTTAGGATGACTCCTACCGAAAACGATTCCTGGACCGCCGAATTTATCGTCGACAAACAAGGAACCTACAGTTATTTCGTAGAAGGTTGGGTCGATTACGCGCTGAATTGGCAACACGGCACCGAACGAAAAATACAAGACAACCAGCATGTTAAATCCGAACTTTTAGAAGGTGCCGAATACACCAACGATATTCTAAAATCTGCCGATAAAACCGAAGTGTCTTATCTTAACGACGTCTCGAAATTTTTTACAGACGAATCAAAATACGACAGTGCGATTGAAGCGGCGATGTCGCACGAACTCACTGCAATTTTTAAAAAATACCCAACGCGTTTCCTGGCGAATAAGTCAATAGAACTCCAGGTTTATGTCGATCGCAAGAAAGCGTTATTCAGCACCTGGTACGAGTTTTTTCCACGATCGGCATCGGAAGTAGAAGGCAAGCACGGAACATTCAAGGATTGCGAAAAATTGCTTCCAAGAGTTGCCGCTATGGGATTCGACACCTTGTACTTTCCGCCCATCCACCCAATCGGTGAAGTCAACCGCAAAGGGAAAAACAACGCAACCAATGCAGAAGCTGGCGATGTAGGTTCGCCTTGGGGAATCGGGTCCAAACACGGCGGGCACAAAGCCACACACCCGGATTTGGGCAGCATCGATGATTTCAAATCGCTCGTCAAAAAAGCCAAATCACTCGGAATTGAAGTCGCGATGGATTACGCCTTGCAAGCCGCGCCCGACCATCCTTGGGTAAAAGAACACGCGGCGTGGTTCAAATGGCGCCCAGATGGAACGGTACAATACGCCGAAAATCCGCCCAAAAAATACCAGGACATCCAACCGATTTACTTTGAAAGTCAAGATTGGAAAAACTTGTGGCAAGAATTACTCGACGTGGCTTTGTTCTGGATCGAAGAATGCGACATTAAAGTGTACCGCGTAGACAACCCACACACCAAACCCTTCTTTTTCTGGGGTTGGCTCATTGCCGAAATCAAGAAAAAGCATCCCGATGTGTTGTTCCTCGCCGAAGCGTTCACGCGACCCAAAATCATGAACGAGCTTGCCAAGCAAGGCTTTTCCCAATCGTATACCTATTTTACCTGGCGCGATTCTAAAAAGGAACTCACCGATTATGTGACCGAACTTACCCAAACCGACCAGAAGGAATTCTATCGCCCGAATTTCTGGCCTAACACGCCCGACATCAACCCGTTTTCACTGCAAAGCGGCAACGAGTCGGTGTATTTGCAGAAGTATTTCCTTGCCGCGACTTTGAGTTCGAGCGTCGGGATTTACGGGCCGGTTTTCGAATATCGGGTTTGTGAGCCCATGGCTGCCGGAAAAGAAGAATACCTCAATTCTGAGAAATACGAATTCGTGAAATGGGATTGGACAATCCAGAACAAACTCACGACGCTCATCACCAAAGTCAACAGCATCCGCAAACAGCACGAATCCTTGCAGCAAACCAACAACATTGTTTTCTGTGAGACCAGCAATGAAAATGTAATGGCCTACTACAAATTCGACGATGCGAAAAGCGACGAAACCCTAATGGTAGTAAGCCTCGACGCGCACAACGTAGTCCAGGCGACGGTAAAACTGCCTATCGCCGAAATCGGAAACGAACCCATACAAGTGCACGATTTGATCACCGGCAACAGCTATTTCTGGGACAAGGAATACAATTTTGTCGAGTTGTCGCCCGAGTTGCCGTTTCATTTGTTTAAAATCCAACGATGATTATGGAAAATAAAATCAACGAAGATGGATTCCAAAATCCGTTTGTTTTCAAGACCGAATGGAAGAATGCGTTTGAGGATGAAGATTTTGTAAAGGTTTTCTCTTCGGACATACTCGAAAATTACATCGTCAACAAACGCTGGTATGGCGGTAAGGCGAGTACACTCAAATACATCGAAGTCGTTGATTTTTTCAAGATTGCATCCAAAAAGAACACCTATTACGGTGTGCTGCTCGAAGTCAATTTTAAGGAAGCGTTCTACCAGCATTATTTCATGCCGATTGCGTTCATGTCTGAGGACGAACTCGATACCAATACCATCATCGCGCCCGTCAAAATGAATGGGCAGGAAGGTTTTCTCGTGGATGCGTTGCACCAGGAAGATTTTCGCAGGCTGATGTTCGAAAAGATTGCCCATGCCACCGAAAAGGACGATTCAAAAGTCAAATTCCACAAAGGCTCCAAACTCGAGGACAAGGAATACAAATCCTCGAAATTTATGGGTGTCGAGCAAAGCAATACTTCGATTATCTACAATTCCAATCTCGTACTCAAGATTTTCCGGCGGATTTACATCAGCACCAATCCCGATTACGAAATCAGCCGTTTCTTAACCGAGCGCATGGATTTCAAGAGTTCGCCGGCCTATACAGGTAGCATTAGTGTCGAATTGTCGGAAGGAAAAATCACGCTCGGCCTCATGCAGGAACTCGTACCCAACCAAGGCGACGCCTGGCAGTTCATGCTCGAGGAAGTCGATCGTATCTTTGCCAATTTGCAAACCAAAAAAATCAAGATCGCCAAGCTGCCTGATATCGAATTGTTCCGCAGGCTCAAGATCAATGAAGTGCCGCACGAGATTATTGATTGGGCGGGACTCAGCATCTTTTTGCGAATCCACACTTTGGCCACACGTACCGCTGAAATGCACATTGCACTCGGCAGCGACATCCACGACACCGCGTTTACGCCAACCACTTACAACGGCGATTATACCGTTTGGCTCAAGAATCGTTTGACGTACCAGTTTCAAAATCGATTGAATATCCTCGAGAACAACCTGCACAAACTCGACGGACTCGCGCTCGAACTCGCCAACAAATTCCTCGACAACAAAAAAGAAATCCGTAAGATATTCCTTGATTTTGATTGGACGAAAATGAAATCCGAAAGAATCCGCATCCACGGTGATTACCATCTGGGACAAGTTTTGGTCAACGGTGACGATTTTTATTTGCTCGATTTTGAAGGCGAACCCGAAAGTACGATTCGTGACCGCAAGGTCAAACAACCGCCGCTCAAAGATGTGGCCGGTATGTTTCGCTCGTTCCATTATTCGATTTATGCCACGCTTTTCAACAATAAGGACAAATATCCGTATGAGCAAAAAGAATTGTTCCAGGCCGGAGAAATCCTGTTCAAGTATTTCGTCGGCGTGTTTTTACAGACTTATACCGAAGTCGCCCAAGCCGGCAATCTCAACATTGGCTACCGCAAGGAAATTGATTTCCTTTTAAAATATTGCATCCTCGAGAAAGCCGTTTATGAACTCGGCTATGAACTTAATTCGCGTCCGCGTTGGGCGGTGATTCCGCTTACCGGAATCGCGAGCATCATGGAATTCAACAAAATCACCTAATATGGAAAACCAAACGCCCAAAACCCACCAACTGCGCAAAGTTTTAGGCGTTGCATTCGGACTCGCCGTGGTCATTGGCAGCACGATCGGCGTGGGTATTTTACGCACACCTGGCAGTATCGCCGCACTCATTCCCGATGCAAAAATCATCATGGCCTGTTGGATTTTGATTGGTTTGTACATCATCCTGGCCGCAAGTTCTTATGCCGAACTCACCACGATGTTCCCCAAAGCAGGCGGTGCGTACAACTACATCAAGCGCGCATTTGGGAACTATTTGGGTTTCCTCAACGGTTGGTTTGATTTTTTGACCAATGCGATTGCACCGGCGTATTTCTGCATCGTCCTTAGTGAATATTCGATTTTGATGTTCCCCGGATTGGCTGGCTTTAAAACGTTAGTTGCGGTTTCATTCCTGACTTTTTTTACCGCGATCAACCTGCCCGGAATCAAGAGTGGCAGTTTTGTGCAACAGCTCACGAGTGTGGCCAAAGTCATTTTGTTTTTGGTGCTGATTGTAGGCTGTTTTACCTTTACACCAGAAAACCGTATTCCTGCCGAAACTACCGTCATCAAAGGCGGATTGTTGCTCGGTCTGTTCAAATCACTACAACTCATTATGGGCACTTACGACGGTTGGATGTCGGTTTCTTTTTTTGCCGAAGAAGACCAGGATCCGTCTAAAAACATCCCAAGATCTTACTTGCTCGGCGCTTCGGCAATTGCCGTTTTGTATGTGCTGATCAATGCGGCGATTTTATATGTGCTTCCGGTGGCATCGATTGCGGGCACGCCATTGGCAGCTTCGGATGCGGCGGCCGCTGCGTTTGGCGGTTGGAGCGGTACTTTGATGACGGCGGTGGCAATATTTTCTGTAGTCGGAATCCTCAATGCGTACATGCTGATTCCGTCGCGCATCTTGTTCGGACTTGGTCGTGATGGATTTTTCGTCGCGCAAAGCACCATCGTCAACAAAGGCGGCACACCGTATTATTCATTGTTGATTTGTTATGCGTTTGCTTTGGTGCTTACGATTTACAGTTCATTTGAGCAATTGTTTGGGCTTGCGACTTTGATGATGACGGCTGTAACCGGGTTTGCGTTTGCGTCGCTGATCAAGCTTAGGAACGCTGAGCCCGATTTCCCAAGACCTTATAAAGCTTTTGCCTATCCGTTTTCAACCTGGCTCGCGCTTGTGGTAACCATTGCATTATTTATTGGGTTTGCGGCGAGCGATAACGTAAGTTTGTATTGGATGGTGGGATTTACGGTAATTTCATATCCGTGCTATCGATTTTTCGTTGGGAAGAATAATAAGGATACTTTTGAATAATCGTCTAAACGGCTGCACAATGAAAAAAATACTATTGCTATTGGTTGCCACCACTGCTTTACAAATGCAGTCGCAAACGCAATGCTGGCGCGACTTATCCTACGGCGGCGGCAGTAACCTGTTTGCCTTGCGAAACGACAACAGCTTGTGGGCCTGGATACCTACTGAAACGGCCACGCTCGAAGTGTTTGCGCAAATAGGAACCGATAGTGACTGGCAGATGGTTTCGGCTGGCGATCATCATGGACTGGCCATAAAAATCGACGGCACGCTTTGGGCCTGGGGATGGAACATGGACGGACAACTTGGCAACGGAACAAGCACCAACACAACAACGCCCATTCAAGTCGGGACTGACAATGACTGGCATCTGGTCAGTGGGGGTGGGTGGCATACCTTAGCAATCAAGAACGACGGCACCTTGTGGGCTTGGGGTTCGAATTATAACGGCCAGATAGGCATCAACGATTTTGGCCCGCACCAAGTGCCGATGCAAGTCGGGACCGACACCGATTGGCAGACAATCTCTGCGGGATACGACCACAGCATGGCTTTAAAAAATGATGGTTCACTTTGGGGTTGGGGTGCGAATTATTCGGGCGAACTCGGATTTGGGTACAATATGGTCTCGCAGGTTCGAACGCCAACCCGTGTCAATTCCGATAATGATTGGAAAACCATCAGCACGGGAATGTGGGTAACGGCCGCAATCAAAAACAGCGGCACCTTATGGATGTGGGGCAATAATTACCACGGAACGCAGGCAACTGGTGATACCCAAGATGTCCACGCGGTCAGGCAGGTAGGAACTGACGCCGACTGGCTCGATGTTTCTACCGAAATGCAGTTCACCTTAGCCTTGAAAACCAACCATACGATTTGGTCGTGGGGATCGGGCTCTTTTGGGCAACAGGGAAATGGGACAACTGACACGCATTTATTCCCTGTGCAAATCGGGTCGGTCGTGACTTGGGAAAAAATAAGCTCGAATCTTTATCACGGAGGTGGCATCAGGAATGATGATCGCTTTTATACTTGGGGGCACAATTTTACTGGAGGCAGCAATCCGCATGTCATCGGCTGTACGGCATTGGGAAGCAGTTCCGAAACCGAGGTAAAGCCATTGGCAGTCTATCCAAACCCAACACAGGATTACCTCCAAATCTTCAATCCTGAAAATGAAACGTTGTCAAAGCTTACGATTACCGACCTTACCGGCAAAATTGTCCTGCATCAAAACGCCCCGCAACATCCTATTGATGTGAGCCAATTGCAGCAGGGCGTCTATTTGCTTCACCTGCAATTGGGAGACGACGACAAGCGGACACAAAGATTTATCAAGCAGTAATTAACGCCAAACGGCATTTAAAAAGGCATATGAACCCAGTACAACCACATTCCCTTTTCACCGATTTCGACATCAACTTATTCAAAGCCGGAAAACACTTCCGACTCTACGAAAAATTAGGCGCGCACCTTACCGAGGTGGATGGCGTCAAGGGTGTTTACTTTGCCGTTTGGGCACCATCGGCACGGTCGGTTTCTGTCATTGGCGATTTCAATTATTGGATTCAGGGCGAACACCAACTTTTGGTGCGTTGGGATGCTTCGGGCATTTGGGAAGGCTTTATTCCCGGTGTAGAAAAGGGCGCCATCTATAAATACAAAATACAATCCAACAACAATGGCATTATCACAGAAAAAGCCGATCCGTTTGCGCTGTATTGTGAGCATCCGCCACACACGGCGTCGGTAGTTTGGGATCTAGACTACAAATGGAAAGACGAGAATTGGATGAAAACACGCAAGGACCACAACGGCCTTGACAAACCCTATTCGGTTTACGAAGTGCATTTGGGTTCGTGGAAACGCAATGCCGAAGGCAAGTTCTTAACCTATCTGGAACTCGCCGAGGATCTCGTCCATTACGTCAAAGAAACCGGATTCACGCATGTCGAGTTTATGCCTATCATGGAATATCCGTACGATCCTTCGTGGGGTTACCAGCTCGTGGGGTACTTTTCGCCTACTTCGCGTTTCGGGAAACCACAGGATTTCATGTATTTGGTGGATAAATTGCACCAGGCAGGAATCGGTGTCATCCTCGATTGGGTACCTTCGCATTTCCCCGATGACGCGCATGGTTTGGGCTTCTTCGATGGATCGAATTTATTTGAACATCCCGATAGGCGCAAAGGCTACCATCCCGACTGGAAGTCGCTCGTTTTCAATTACGGACGCAATGAAGTGCGCTCGTTTTTGATCAGCAATGCGATTTTCTGGCTGCAGCATTACCATGTGGATGGTTTGCGGGTAGACGCCGTGGCTTCGATGCTTTACCTCGATTATTCCCGAAACGATGGCGAATGGGAACCCAACATTTACGGTGGTCGCGAAAACCTCGACACCATCAGTTTTCTCAAGGATTTCAACGAAGCGGTGTACTCGACTTTTGAAGGCGTACAGACGATTGCAGAAGAAAGCACCTCGTTCCCAATGGTGTCGAAACCCACGTTCAACGGCGGCCTCGGTTTTGGCATGAAATGGATGATGGGTTGGATGCACGACACTTTGCAGTATTTCCAGAAAGAACCCGTTTACAGAAAATACCACCAAAACGATTTGACGTTTTCTATGACTTATGCGTTTAGCGAAAACTTCATGTTGCCGCTCTCGCATGACGAAGTGGTGTATGGGAAAAAATCAATCGCCGGAAGGATGCCAGGCGACGAATGGCAGAAGTTTGCGAACCTGCGTTTGCTCTACGGCTATATGTTTACGCATCCGGGCGCGAAACTGTTGTTTATGGGCGCCGAATTCGGGCAAAGCGGGGAGTGGAATTTTGAAAGCAGCCTCGATTGGTACCTGCTCGAATTCGGTTATCACGAAGGCGTAAAAAAATTAATCACCGGACTCAACGGCTTGTACAAATCCAATCCGGCCTTATACGAAAAGCAGTTCAGTCCCGACGGTTTTGAATGGATCAGTTATTCAGACCACCAGAACGCCGTGATGTCATACATCCGAAAAGGCGAGAAGGAGAAAGAAAACCTGGTCGTGGTTTGCAATTTTACGCCTGTGGTTCGCGAGGATTACCGCATCGGCTTGCCCAAAAAAGGGAAACTCACGCAAATCTTTAATACAGACGAGACCTCATTTGGCGGCAGCGGCGTAACCAACTCCAAAGCTGTAAAAATTGAAGCAGAACCCTGGAACGGCCATGAGTTTTCGGCAGCGGTGACTTTACCGCCATTGGCAGTAGTCGTGTTTAAATTATCGTAAAGTTAGATTCCGAAATCGGGAAAGTAATCGTAAGTATCGCGAAAATCTTCGTCGATTACAATGCTGAGTTCTGTGGCTTCGAACGCCGGATCGTTTTGCGGTTCTTCGATGATGAGCCGGTGTACGACTTTTAAGGTAGTGTTGGTTTCCATAATTGAGGATTTATTTAGATTGGTTGATCCAAATTAAAAAAGGGATTTTAGCATTCCGAAATTAATCGGCAGAAAACCCATTTTTCAGATAAAGTGTTTAAAATGTAATAGATAGTGCCGTTGTGATTGCTATTTTTACCGGCACTATCATAGCATGTAAGCGAGCGATTACCTACCCGTTATTGCAGTTTTCCGTTACCGCGTTTGGCCTTCTTGATGTCCCCAAAATTAAATGTCCCCCTAAGAAACAATACGGGATTTTCGTCATTCGAGCCCTTGTCCAGGCCGATCCCAAATCCCTTTTCAATTTTATAATTGGCTTCCCTGTTGATTCCTGAGCCAAGCATATTGAACATCAATCCGAACCGATAGTCGGGTTTGGCTTTATCGGATAGTTCAACCGAACCGTATGGCGTGAATGCAATCCTATTGGACACGTTTTTCGCACAATGAAAAGGGAAGAATGGATTGGCAAAACGGATTTGATAGAAATCCCTGTCGGCCAATAGTCCATATTTACCTCTCGCTTCTTTATCAAGAGCAATAAAACTACCGTTGCTTGCCAGAGGTGTATTAGCATAGTAACTGGGTAAATCGTCGATATTCCACTCCCTGAACCCTATCGTCGCCGAAAATTGCGACGCCATCCAAACCACCCGATAAACGGCCAAATTCAAATTGATGCCAAAACTAGTGGGCTTTTTTGTGTTTTCCTGTAATGCTGCATCCAGCATCAGGTAATTTCCTTCTTTGAGATACACATTTCCGCCAAAGCTGCAAACCCATTGGTTATGGTCTTCCAGGCGGCTCATTTTGGCAAATTTGTCGACGGTTCTCTGAAATCCCAACTTGCCTTCAAATCCGACACGATTGTTTGCAATGCGATTGTAATCGATGTTTCCTCCGGTGTTGAAAATTTTTACAGCAAACTGAATGTTTCTGGAAGTGTAAATTGTCGTGTCTTTCGTTGTGCCGTCTGCATTGAGATAGTAGAAGAACGATTTTTTAACAGGTAGGTTATAATTGAAATTGACTTCTTCCTTGCCCGTTTCCAATTCAATGGCCAGGCTATTACCAGTATAGAAGTTAAACATTTCATCGCCGTCGCTGTTGGTAACTACGGTTTGCGAAACCGTTGTAATCGGAAAGAGTAGTCCTAATGCGAAGAGTAATTTTTTCATGATTTGTTTGTTTTTGAAGTGCGATTAAAACTAAGCAAATTTCATGAGGAAGAGATAGGGTAAACAACGGCAAGGAGATAGGTTTTTCACTTAGGAAAAATCTTTCGGTTCGTGAATGAACGTGAATTGAAACCACTATGGCACCTGTTTTTCCAACTCAAACGTTTGCGTGAAAAACTCCCAAATTCCACTTTCCCAACCAACTAATTTTGTAAGTTTGAAACCTTTGCGGCTTCCCAAATTCCGCCGGATTTTATAACCAAACGTATGATTACAAACACCGAATTAGAATACAAAGGCGATCTCTATCCATCCAAAATCACCGAATTCAAAAAAGAAACCGACAGCGTTTATTTCTACACCGACAACTCGGTCATCTTAAAAATAACTGTACTTCGCGACAGCTTGCTGCGTTTTAGGTATACTACCAAAGGCTATTTCAGCAAGGATTTTTCTTATGCGATAGACAAGACGCAGTCGCACGGCTACAATTTTCTCGAAGTCACCGAAGAGAAAAAACACTACGCCATCAAAACCAGTAAAGTCATCTGTACCATCCAAAAAGAGGACTTGCGCATTGCCATCACCGACCTTTCAGGGAATGTTATTTTAGAAGACGAGAAAGGGTTCCATTGGGAAGAAAGCTACCATTTTGGCGGCAACATCGTCAAGATGAGCAAAGCCTCGCGCGATGGGGAAAGTTTTTATGGCATGGGCGATAAGGCTTCGCACGCCAACCTAAAAGGCAAACGTGTCGAGAATTGGGCCACCGACCAATACGCGTTTCAAAAAGACCAGGAACCATTGTACAAAGTCGTGCCGTTTTACATCGGTTTGCACCATAAAGAAGCGTACGGGATTTTCTTTGACAATACCTTCCGCACTTCCTTTGATTTCTGCCACGAACGCCGAAACGTAACCAGTTTTTGGGCCGAAGGAGGCGAAATGAACTACTATTTTATCTACGGCCCGCTCATGGCGGATGTTGTGACCACTTATACGCATCTGACCGGAAAACCAGAATTGCCGCCACTTTGGGCGCTTGGTTACCACCAATGCAAATGGAGTTATTTCCCTGAAAGTAAAGTCAAGGAAGTCACCTCCAAATTCCGTGAGTTGCAGATTCCGTGTGACGCGATTTACCTCGACATCGATTATATGGAGGGATTTCGATGTTTTACCTGGAACAAGGAGTATTTCCCTGATCCCAAGCGCATGGTCGATGAATTGGCGCAGGACGGATTCAAGACCGTGGTCATCATCGATCCCGGAATCAAAATAGACAAAGATTACTGGGTGTACAAAGAAGCGCTCGAAAAAGATTATTTCTGCAAGCGCGCCGACGGCCCTTATATGAAAGGGAAAGTCTGGCCCGGCGAATGCAATTTCCCCGATTATACCAATCCCGAAGTACGCGAATGGTGGGCCGGATTGTTTAAGGAACTCATCGCCGAGATTGGCGTGAAAGGCGTCTGGAACGACATGAACGAACCCGCCGTGATGGAAGTTCCCGGAAAAACATTCCCAATGGATGTACGCCATGATTACGACGGAAATCCCTGCTCGCACAGAAAAGCACATAATATTTACGGAACACAGATGGCACGCGCCACCTATGAAGGCGTGAAGCAATTTGCGTATCCCAAACGTCCTTTTATCATTACACGTTCGGCCTATTCGGGCGCGCAACGCTATACTTCGTCGTGGACGGGCGATAATGTCGCGTCCTGGGAGCACCTCTGGATTGCCAATATCCAAATGCAGCGCATGTCTATTTCGGGTATGGGCTTTACGGGTTCTGATATCGGTGGATTTGCCGAGCAGCCTTCGGGCGAGTTGTATGCGCGTTGGATTCAACTGGGCGTATTCCATCCGTTCTGCCGTACGCATTCTTCGGGAGACCACGGCGACCAGGAACCTTGGTCGTTTGATGCCGATGTAATCAATATCACGAGGAAGTTTGTCCAGCTGCGTTACCAATTGCTTCCGTATTTGTATACCATGTTTTGGGAATACATCAATGACGGCGTGCCCATGCTCAAACCACTCGTGTATTTTGACCAGGAAGACCAGCAGACGCATTACCGTACCGATGAGTTTCTTTTTGGAAACCAAATTTTGGTTTGCCCGATTTTAGAACCCAACGCGCAAGGCCGAAGAATGTACCTTCCTGTGGGCAACTGGTACAATTACTGGACGGGCGAACTCGTTTCAGGTCGCAAGGAACTTTGGGTCAAAACCGATTACGACCAAATCCCGATTTTTATCAAGGAAGGCGCCATCATCCCCAAATATCCGGTGCAGCAGTATGTAGGCGAACTGGAATTTGACGAGATTACCCTTGAGGTGTATTTCAAATCCGGCAAGGAGAAATCCATCCTATACGAAGATGCGCAGGACGGTTACGATTACAACAAAGGGCGTTTCAGCCTTTCTACTTTTAGGCTCAAGGGCAGCGAGAACAACCTGATCATCCAACAATTCAAGGAAGGCAAGTTCGAGGTGAACTATTCTAAGTATAGAATCAACCTGCACGCCTTACCATTCAAGGTTAAACGCATTTATATCGATAATGAACGCGCCGATTTTGAACCGCTTGGGTTTGATGGTAAAACTTTGTTAATCGATAAAGATTTTACGGAATTGCATATCACCGCCGAGTAAATTTAATTGTACTTTTGTTAAAATTAAATTTGAAAAACCATGAACAAACGTATTTTACTGAGCGGAATCGGGATTGCAGCCTTGGCTATTGCTTGTGCTACCAATCCGTTTACGGGGAAAAGCACCCTTGCTTTGGTTCCTGATTCGCAAATTCTGCCTTCGGCTTTCGCCCAATACAGCACTTTCTTAAAAGAAAATAAAGTCGTTACGGGAACCGCCGACGCGCAACGCGTACGTACCGTAGGAATGAAAATCAAGAGTGCCGCCGAGAAATGGCTCGCCGCGAACGGTTATGCCGGTTATCTCAATAATTACCAATGGGAATACAACCTTGTAGACAGCAAAGAAGTCAATGCGTGGTGTATGCCTGGCGGAAAAATCGTTTTTTACACCGGAATCTTACCCATCACCCAAGACGAACAAGGAATGGCAGTAGTTATGGGCCACGAAGTCTCGCACGCGCTGCTCAACCACGGGCAACAACGTATGAGCGCTGATGTGCTCACCCAACTTGGCGCGGTAGGCGTTGGGGCAGCGGTAGGCAACAAAAGCGAAACCTACCAACAAGTCGCGATGCAAGCGTACGGCGTTGGCGCGCAATTTGGAGCCTTGTTGCCATTTAGCCGAAGCCACGAAAGTGAAGCCGATAAAATTGGTTTAACGCTCATGGCGATTGCGGGTTACAATCCAGAAACTGCGGTGGCGTTCTGGCAACGCATGGCTGCGAAATCCGGAGGGCAATCGCCACCGGAGTTTATGAGTACGCACCCGTCTGATGCTACTAGGATTGCCAACATTAAGGCGATGATCCCGCAAGCCAAGGCCGAAGCCGCGAAGTTTGGCGTGACTTTTAAATAAAACCAAGACTTAAATACTATAAAGAGCCATTCTGCAAAGAGTGGCTTTTTGTTTACCGTAACTTATCGGTGATTGTGGCAATGGTTTGAAAAAAATAAATAAATTAGCCCATCTTAAAAATATACCATGGCAGATTTACCAAAAGGAAGCAAGAAACTACTCAACGCCTGGGCGTTTTACGATTGGGCGAATTCGGTTTATCCGTTGGTAATCTCCTCGGCCATCTTCCCGATTTTTTACGACGCACTTTACAGCGACCGCAGCAAAATCATCCACGTTTTTGGTATGGATGTCAAGAATACGGCGTTAATCAGCTTTGTCACGGCTGCGGCTTTTTTGGTTGTTGCAGTCATTTCTCCGCTGCTTTCGGGCATCGCCGATTATGTGGGCAATAAGAAAAACTTCATGCGTTTCTTTTGTTATTTGGGCGCCTGTTCGTGCATTGGGCTCAATTGGTTCAGCCTCGAAAATATTTATCCTGGGCTGCTTTTTTATTTTTTTGGATTGATAGGGTTTTGGGGTAGCGTGGTTTTTTACAATTCGTATTTGCCCGATATTGCCTTCCCCGAGCAGCAAGATAAAGTAAGCGCCAGAGGTTATTCTATGGGGTATTTGGGCAGCGTGATTTTGCTGATTCTCAATTTGGCCATGGTCATGAAACCCAAGCTCTTTGGAATCAGCGGGACAGAAGGCGAGGCCGCGATGAAAGCCATGCAGTATTCGTTTGTAACGGTTGGCATCTGGTGGATTGTTTTTAGCCAATATACCTATTATTACTTACCCAAAGGCAACAAGAATGCCGAGAAAGTGACCAAGGCGGTTCTATTCAACGGCTTCCGGGAACTTAAAAAAGTTTGGGGTTTGCTCAACCAAAACATCGCCCTGAAACGCTACTTGGGTGGATTTTTTGTCTACAGCATGGCGGTGCAAACGGTAATGCTCATCGCAACTTATTTCGGGTCGCAGGAAATCCAATGGACTTCAAAGGCCGAGAGCACCACAGGGCTTATCATCTGTATTCTATTGATTCAGCTCGTGGCGGTATTGGGCGCTGTGCTCACTTCGCGTGCGTCGGCCAAATTTGGCAATATCAATGTGCTTATTGTGGTCAATGCATTCTGGGTTTTGCTTTGCGGCGCGGCCTATTTCATGACACAACCCATGCACTTTTACATCATGGCAGCACTGGTTGGGCTGGTCATGGGTGGTATTCAGGCGTTGTCACGCTCCACGTATTCTAAGCTGTTGCCCGAAACCGACGACACTGCTTCCTTCTTTAGTTTCTATGACGTCGCCGAAAAAGTAGGGATTGTAATCGGGATGTGTGTCTACGGTGTCATAGACCAATTCCAGGGACCGCGTTTTGCCATCGTGTTCCTCGGTTCTTTTTTCATTATCGGTTTGCTGTTGCTTTTACGCGTGCCAAAAAAAGGCGCCCTACAATCGTAAGACGCCCTTTGGGAAATTAACCTTCAATTATTTTTATACTTTTGAAATGGCGCCCGAGCCGTGCACTTTCGTGTCTTTCTTTTTGGGTTCGCCTTTGTAATCGATATCGCCAGAGCCCGTTACTTTTGCCTGTAGGAAGCCCGAACAATTGACCTTGCAATTCCCCGATCCGGTTACCGTTGCGTCTGCATTGTTGCTGTCGAGTCCAAAAGCATCCAAATCCCCCGAACCCGTAACGCCGCAGATCAAATCGCCCGAATTTCCTTTAAGGGTCATGTTGCCCGATCCGGTTACTTTAGCGTTCACTTGTTTCGCATCGATGCTGAGTTTGACATCGCCCGAACCCGAAAGCGTCGTGGTGAAATCAGCAGATTTGATGGTGCTTTTAGAATTGACATCGCCCGAACCTGCCAGCGTTACCTCGTTCAAACTTTCAAAAGGAACGGTAACGGTAATCGATTTGCCTGCGCTTGGGCTGATGCGTTTGCCTTTCTCCACACCGATGGTAAGACTGTTGCCGTCTACCTTACATTCTATAAATTCGATGATATTCGATTCGCCTTCTACGGTGATTTTACCTTCGCTACCGGCAATGAGGTTCACATCGAAAAAGCCCGAAACATTCACCTGGTCATAGGCCGCGGTCGAAACCGTTTTTTGGGTCATATTCCCATTGCCTTTGATTTTTTCCTGCGCGCCGGACACAGCGGCAACTAATAGAATTGTTGTTAAAATGATTGATCGCATAACTGTTTGTTTTTTTATTCCGCTGCGCTCCATACAATTCGGCTGCGCCTCGGGTGATTGATTATTGTTTTTTAGAGAGATTCACATTGCCGTATTCACTGCGTACGGTGATTTTGTTGTCGCCACTTTTCTTGTAATAACCCTGGTAGGATTTGTTGCTGGTGGTTTCTTGTTTGCTGGTCATTTCCAAGCCACCTGGATAACTGAAATTGCTGTATTTGGTGACCACATCAAAATCAAACGAAGCGGTCGGGTCAAAGCCCAGGTTGACCGAGGTGTAGCTCGAATCGATGTTGACTTTGTTGAATTTCGCCGACAATCCTTCTACGGTAATTTTCCCGTATTTGGTGTCGATGTTCAGGTTGCCCGACACCTCGGTGACATATATCGACAGATAATCGCCGGCACCATCGAGGTTATTGACTTTACCCAAATTGAGCTTGCCGTAACTGCATTCGTACTTGAGTTCACTGCCGTTCCCAAAATTGATGTTGGTGTAGTCGGCCTTGAGCAGGATTTTGTTGTATTCGTTGATGGTAAGTCCCGAATAATCGGCATTGATCGTAGCATTTCGTATGGATTCGATAGTCGATTTACTGCAATAATCAATGCGAATCACGTTGGTATTCCCGGTAAGGTTGGCCAATTGTATTTTGCCATACTCACACGAAAGATTCGTATTGCCGCTCAAATCCCCGGTAATGATCGAGCCGTAGCTGTTTTTGACCTGGACACTTCCTTTTTTTGGAATCTTAATCGTGTAGTTGATTTCCATGCTGTTGTTGCGTCCGCCGCCGCCCGATTTGGCGATTTTAGTCACCGCAGTCACCATTGACTTGAGCGCTTGTATGTCCACGTCAATGTCGGCGAGGCGTTTCTCTACCCATTCTTCGCTGTCTCCGCTTACCTTGATTAGGATGTCGAGTTCTATTTTGTCCTCGTCCCAGGTAGTTACCGTAACGGTGCCGTAGGAGTTTTTGATGTCGATACCGGCGTCGGGATTGACAATGTAGGCTTTCTTGATTGTTTTTTGTTTGGAGTACTTCCCGAGGTCGATGCCGTTGGCAAGCAAAACTGTCGGCGTTAACAGCAATAACAATATTAAAAGGTTATAGGATTTTTTCATCGGTGGCATTTTGTAATTTTTCATTGCTTTCTAAATGTTCGAGCACATTTTCTAAAAAGGAAATACGCGTCTGCAAATTGCGGATCATCGCGTGGATGATTTGTTTGTTCTCTCCATTTTTAAGGAGTTCCTGTTTGATTTTCTCATAGTCTTCATCGAGGATTTTCATCTGCACGAGTGCGTCGGCAATGATTTTCTCGTTGAGCGGAGATTTTTTCTGTTCGACTTTGTTGAGCTCCATTTTGATCATCGCCGTAAAGATAGAATCGGTCTGGCGGGTCTCTTTTGAAGCGAAAACAAAATCATCCGAAGGTTTTTCTGCCTTATAAAAGGTGAACATGCCCAAGATTAACACTACCGAGGCCGCGATAGACAGCGTCGTCCAGTAATTCCTTCGGGATTGCTTGCGGTTTTGTTTCTCGAGGAACCGGTCGTAGTGGTTTTCATCGGGCTGGTGCAAATCCCATTGGTCGTGCAATCTTTCAAACAGATTTTCCAGGTTGTCATTTTTCTTTTCCATGTTTCTATTGTATAGTTTGTAGCTTTTGTCGTAAACTTTCCTTGGCCCGGCTTATTGTGGTGCGGCAGTTGGCATAGCTGATGTTGAGGATTTCTGTAATTTCCTCCTGGTCATAGCCTTCAACAAAAAACAACGTCAGGATCATGCGGTACGAGTCCTTGAGGCCGTTGATTGCTTGCAGTACCTGGTCAGCTTTGAGATGGGTGTAATCGGTTTCTGGTTCTGTGCCCGATTCGTCCTCTACCTTATACACTACCTTTTCAAAATCGTCGGTGCCAAAGCGGTTGTTTTTTTTATAGAAATCGATACTGTGATTGACGATGATGCGTTTGAGCCAGGCTCCAAAAGCGACTTCTTGCTTGTAATCGTCGATTTTGAGGAATGCCTTGAGGAAACCTTCCTGCATGACATCCTCTGCAAAATGCGCGTCCTTGACAATCCTGAAAGCCACGTTGTACATCGCTTTGCAATAGCGGCTGTACACTTCAAATTGGGCTTTTTGGTTCTTTTGCCTGCAGAGCGAAATTAATTCCTCGATATTGTTTTTAGCTAAACTCAAACAGATGATTTCTAATTTACACCAATGACTTTGGTTTTATTTGGGTGTTACACTTTGGATGAAATAAATGTAATTTTTTTTTGATGTACCTGCTAACGAATTGTTATATTTGGGACGATTTCATAAAAACTACTGTTCCAAACTCAAATCATAACTATGAATAAGGCTAAAGTTTTAATCGGGCTGCTATTGGTTTTTCTCCATTTCAATTTTACCGCTTGCGAAGATGAACCGGTTGATCCCGCATTGTTGGTTCCCGATCCCGAAATACCCACTTGTGCCAAACCCAGCGCGCTTCAGGTAAGCGATATAGCGGGCGGTTCGGTCACCGTGGCCTGGACGGCTGCAGAAGGTGCTGCTTGGGAAATCCAATACGGTTTGGACGGTTTTACGCCAGGCGAAGGTACCTCGGTATCAGCAACCACCACCACCAAAACCATTACGGGACTCACCGCCACCAATACCTATGACTTTTATGTAAGAACCTTGTGTGATAATGGCGTATTCAGCAATTGGACGGGTCCGGTAAACCCGGGATCGAGTATTACAACTTGCCAAAGCCCAACCAATTTTACAGCCCTACGATCTATCACGGATACTACTAAAGTGAACCTGCTCTGGAACGCCAACGGCGATGAAATCGGCTGGGAAATCCAATATGGCGAGACCGACTTTGCGCTTGGGACAGGAACCACTATTCCCTCAACAACGACCACCAAATCCATTACCGGACTTTCTGCTACCTTGGGCTATGATTTTTACGTACGCTCGAATTGTTCAGGAACCGAGAACTCGGTATGGATAGGACCAGTTCACGTGAACGCAGCGCCTTAACAAAACCCATTTTTTATACATTGTAAAAGCCCGAAACATCGACCATCGGGCTTTTTTATGGCACAAAAGTTGCCTCCTTTATCGCGTGACGAATTAATACGTCATACATCGATTTTAAGGCAATGTTAAGGGGAAGTTACCTTACCTTTGTCTGTATTTCCAAATTATTAATGACATTTTGACCCACTATAAAAGATGCCAAATCACAAAATACTCACTTTTGACAACCTGTCACTTCAGGAATTCGAATCGGATGCAGAATTAATCCCGCTACTCACTCCCGAAGATGAAGAAGAAATGAATAACGAAGAGCTACCTGCCACGTTACCCATTTTACCCTTAAGAAACACGGTTTTATTTCCTGGCGTAGTCATCCCGATTTCTGCCGGACGCGATAAATCCATCAAACTCATCAATGACGCCAATGCCGCCGGGAAAACCATCGGTGTGGTGGCACAGAAAAATGAGGAAGATGAAGATCCTACCAAAAACGATATCAATAAAATCGGTACGGTGGCTCAAATCTTGCGTGTACTCAAAATGCCCGACGGAAACATCACCGTGATCCTGCAAGGCAAGAAGCGATTCCAGATCGATGCCGTGATTTCAGAAAAGCCTTATTTGATGGCCAACGTCAAGGAGGTTGAGGAAAAACGCCCGGGAAAACACGATACCGAATTTCTCGCCATCCTCGAGTCCATCAAGGAACTGGCCATCCAGATCATCAAGGAAAGCCCGAACATTCCAACCGAAGCGACTTTTGCCATCAAAAATATCGAGAGCCAATCGTTCCTCGTGAATTTTGTTTCTTCGAACATGAATCTGTCGGTCAAAGAGAAACAGGATTTGCTTGCCATGAACGCGCTCAAGGAACGCGCACTCGAAACGCTGCGGTTCATGAACCTCGAACTGCAAAAACTCGAACTCAAGAATGACATCCAGTCTAAGGTGCGTTTTGACCTCGACCAGCAACAACGCGAATACTTCCTGCACCAGCAAATGAAAACCATCCAGGAAGAATTGGGCGGTGCCTCAAATGAACAGGAATTAGACGAGATGCGCCTCAAGGCCAAATCCAAAAAGTGGGACGATAAAACCAAGACGCACTTTGAGAAGGAATTGTCAAAAATGCAGCGCATGAATCCGCAGGCTCCTGATTTTGGGATCCAACGCAATTACCTTGAGTTGTTCCTCGAATTGCCCTGGAATCAATTCTCGCATGACAATTTCGATTTAAAGCGCGCACAAAAAATACTCGATAAAGACCATTTCGGGCTAGAAGACGTCAAGAAAAGGATGATCGAACACCTTGCGGTTTTAAAGCTGCGCAACGATATGAAATCGCCGATTATTTGTTTGTCTGGGCCTCCGGGTGTGGGTAAAACGTCTATCGGTCGTTCGGTTGCCGAAGCCTTAGGACGTGAATATGTGAGGATTTCCCTTGGCGGTTTGCGTGACGAAGCCGAAATCCGCGGACACCGCAAAACCTACATTGGCGCGATGCCCGGAAGGATTATCCAAAGCATCAAAAAAGCTGGGACTTCTAATCCGGTGTTTGTACTCGATGAGATTGACAAGCTTTCGGTGAGCAACCAGGGCGACCCATCATCGGCGCTGCTCGAGGTGCTCGATCCCGAACAGAACAACGCCTTTTACGACAACTTCCTCGAAATGGGTTACGATTTGTCTAAAGTGATGTTCATCGCCACTTCTAACAACCTGTCGGCCATACAGCCTGCCTTGCGCGACCGTATGGAAGTCATCAAGATGTCGGGCTACACCATAGAAGAGAAAGTTGAAATTGCGCGCCAGCACTTGTTCCCCAAGCAATTAAAGGAACACGGGCTTACAGCAAAAGAGGTCTCCATCGGCAAAAAACAACTCGAAAAAATCATTGAAGGTTACACCCGCGAATCGGGCGTGCGCGGACTCGAAGCCAAAATTGCGCAGGTGGTTCGCAACATCGCCAAATCGGTAGCCATGGAGGAGGAGTACAGCAAAAAACTCACCGATGAAGACATTGTAAAAATCCTCGGCGCACCGAGAATGGAACGTGACAAATCAGAAAATAACGAAGTGGCCGGCGTAGTAACCGGATTGGCCTGGACCGCTGTGGGTGGAGATATTTTATTTATAGAGTCGCTATTGTCACCGGGAAAAGGAACCATGACTATTACGGGTAATCTCGGGACGGTAATGAAGGAATCGGCAACTATCGCACTCGAATACATCAAAGCCAACGCACCCGAATTTGGCCTCAACAATGAAACGCTGTCCAAATACAACATCCACCTGCACGTGCCCGAAGGCGCCACGCCCAAGGACGGGCCAAGCGCAGGAATTGCCATGCTAACGTCGCTGGTATCTTTGTTTACACAAAAGCGCGTCAAAAAAAGTATTGCGATGACCGGCGAGATTACCCTTAGGGGCAAAGTGCTCCCAGTGGGCGGCATCAAAGAAAAAATCCTGGCTGCCAAACGCGCCAACATCAAGGAAATCATCCTCTGTTACCAGAACAAGCAGGATGTGGATGAGATCAAGGCCGAGTACATTGACGGGCTTACCTTTCATTATGTGAAAGACATGAGCGAAGTGCTCAAAGTGGCGCTGACCAAAGACGACGTTAAAAACGCAAAAAAATTATAACAAAAAACGGCCAAATTAATTGGCCGTTTTTTTATTAAAAATAATATCTTCGCAACTGCGTTATACTTTCAGAAATAACGATTGCAAATGATCAAACCATTCCTCTACCTTACGATTTTCTTTTTGGGAACTGCGGCGTACTGCCAGGTTGGAGGTAAATCGGTTTACAAATTCCTGAATTTGGTCGTTTCACCGCGACAGGCAGCGCTTGGCGGGAAAGTACTCACCATTTACGATTACGATGTCAACCAAGCCAATTTTAATCCGGCAGCGATTAACCCTGAAATGGACAATCGGCTTGCGGTGAATTATGGCAGTTACTACGGTGAAGTCAGGTACGGGACAGCTTCCTACGCTTATACGTATGACCGGCACGTGCAAACCTTTCACGCCGGAGTCAATTATGTCAATTACGGGAAATTTGACGGTTACGATGAAAACGGTCTCGCGACTTCGAGTTTCACCGGGAGCGAAATCGCGTTGTCGTTTGGATACGCTTACAACATTCCCTTTACCGATTTCCACCTCGGCGCGAGCGGCAAACTCATTTCATCATCGCTGGAAAGCTACAGCTCTTTTGGCGGCGCGATTGATGTGGGAGCCGTCTACATCGATGAAGACAACGATATCAACTATGCGCTCGTGGTGCGCAACTTCGGGATGCAATTCAAGGCTTACGAAGATACGCGCGAGCCTTTGCCTTTTGAAGTCATGGCCGGGATTTCACAAGAACTCTCTAATGTACCAATCCGTTGGCACCTTACCCTGGAAAACCTACAGCAATGGAATGTGAGTTTCTCCAATCCGGCGCGCGCCCAAAACAATATAGACGGCGGATCCACTCCAGAAAAGGTGTCGTTTTTCAACAACGCCTTGCGCCACTTAATCGTGGGTGCCGAGCTGTTCCCCAAGAAAGGATTCAACATTCGTTTGGGGTATAATTTCCGTAGGGGCGAGGAGTTGCGATTGCTCGAACAACGCAATTTCTCAGGTATTTCTGCAGGTGTTGGCCTCAAAATGGGTCGACTCAAATTCGATTATTCTTACTCCAGATATTCATTGGGCGCCAACACGAGCCTTTTTGGACTCACCATCAACTTCGCCGAGCAATGATGAAAAAAATTACCATTGCCATCGACGGATTTTCCTCAACCGGAAAAAGTACGCTGGCCAAACAACTCGCCAAACACTTGGGCTATGTGTATGTAGATACGGGCGCCATGTACCGCGCCGTGACGTTGTTCGCGATGCAGAACGGTTATATCGACACCGATTTTTTCGACAAGGAAACCCTCGTGAACAGCTTGCAATTCATCAAACTCGAATTCCAGTTCAACCCTGCGTTGGGTTTTGCCGAAATGTATTTGAACGGCACCAATGTTGAGACAGAAATCCGCACCATCGAAGTGTCGAATTTCGTAAGCCTCATTGCAGAAGTTTCTGAAGTGCGCGCCAAACTCGTCGAGCAACAGCAGGCCATGGGCAAGCACAAAGGCATAGTCATGGACGGACGCGACATCGGTACCGTGGTTTTTCCCGACGCCGAACTCAAAATTTTCATGACTGCTTCGTCGCATACCCGTGCCCAAAGGCGTTTCGACGAATTGCAGCAGAAAGGACTCCAGGTCACTTACGACGAAGTCCTAAAAAACGTCGAAGGCCGTGATTATATTGATACGCACCGCGACGATTCGCCACTCACCAAAGCCGCCGACGCAATCCAGATTGACAACTCCAACCTCACACGCGAGGAGCAATTCGATGCGGTTTTAGACCTCGTCAAACTATCCCTCAACGATTGATTGTGTAACGAAGAAATGGTTATATTTGAGTATGAAAACAGGACTACTTTCTCTACTCTTAATTCCATTCTGCTTTTGCAATGCCCAGATCGCGCTATCTGAAAACTTTGACGGCGCACAATTTCCGCCTTCAGGATGGCAAATTTTAAATTCACACCAAACAAATACTTGGCAAAGAACTACAGCAACAGCCATTAATGGTGCAGGCTCGGCCACAGTTAATTGGATTGCCGAAGACCAAAGCGAACAGTTGATCACGCCATGGATTAATTTGCAGAATTACGCCACGGCCTATCTGATGTTCAAGGTCAGGCTGAATTACCGATTTATGGTGGCTCCATTTCAAAATGGTAACTTTTATGTTTTTGTAACTAACGGTTCTTCAACTCAAGAGTTGTGGGTTGAAGAAAACTATGGTTTTTTTGAAGACGAAGCGACGCTTAATATAGCTGTTGACTTGCAGGATTATGTAAATCAGACGATAAAAATAAGATTCCACTATATTGCCAATGATGCCGATGCGGTAGCGATAGACGATGTTTCGGTTAACGCTCAACTGGCGACAGAGCCATTCAATTTGAATAGCAAAATCGTTGTTTATCCCAATCCGGTTGGTGATCGGTTCAAAATTCAATTCCGCGATAATCTAATCTTAGGGAATTATGCTCTTGAGGTAACCGATATCAGAGGTACTGTTGTTAAGAAGTTTGATAAACGGGACGTTTATGATATTTCGGATTTACAAAATGGGATGTATTTTTTAAACATCGATGCTGACGGCGCAAGATGGACTTCTAAAATCATCAAAAATTAACCGTTTTTATTCCTTCAAAATATATGGAAAAGTATTATTCAAAACTGAGATTTCCACTTTGGTATATTGTTGTTTTATTGGTGTTGAATTCCTGTAGTTCAGAATCGACCTATATTAAAAACGAGAATAATAGTACAGAAGAAATTGCAAAACTAGCGCCTTTCAATATCAAGGTAAACGGTAATAAAGCAACAGTTGGTTTTGTTCAAACGCCTGTTCCTTTTGAATTTGATTTGACGGTAAACAATCACCATAGCGATATCCAATTAATCAAAGACGCTATTGGGAAAGACATTCCGCTAAGGATATTTGTTTACAGCCGAACCAATAAGATAGCCAAAGTGGTTCCTGTGACCGAGCAGGAAATCCTCGACTATAGAAAAAACCTCGTGAAAGCTGATGACGAAATATTGAACAGACCCGACCCGTCGCTACTTTCCATTTTTCCTGACGAGGCAACACTTATGAATGTTTACACCATCATTACCAATAATTCCTGTGTCAGTACGAATTTTCAGGATGGATGTTTGACTTTTCAATACGCCACCGACGGCTGTAATGCGCGCGCCCACAAGATGAAGCAGCTACTCAATGCCAATGGCTACAATTGTCAGAAGCACTATATTTTTGGGGATTTGCTCGCTTCTTCAGGAACGTGTTGCACGCCTTGGGTTTACCATACAGCGCCGTTGGTTTTGGTTAGGATTAATAGTGAAGTTGTAGAAGAACGTATCCTCGACCCTTCACTTTTTGCCATGCCGGTTACTCCCCAAGTTTGGCGCGCGGCCTGCCAAAATATGATTTGCGTCTTCAATCCTGAATTTGAATTTGCACCTGCAACTTACAAAACGGTTCCTGGAATCGTCTTTAATTTTAATCCGAGTTCGATGAGTTTTAGTCTCGATTCAGATTATTTCAAGACCGATTGCACACTCGATGTCTACCACAATGAATCGGGTTGCGGTTTGCCTGGCACATTTCCGCCGGAGAACTGTCAGAATTGAGCCCTACGTTTTGCATTTGTCGTTTTTAATACTAGATTTACAACCTATTATTAAACCAACCCGAGGCGCGGCCGATTGTACAGCGCATAACGGAATAAAACAAAAATTATGAGTATCAAGTTTAGATTGACATTGATGAGCTTTTTGCAATTCTTCGTTTGGGGTGCATGGCTGATCACTGTTGGGAACTATTGGTTTGAAACCAAGCAATGGAGCGGTGCCGAATTCGGTGCAATTTTTTCAACACTGGGACTGTCCTCTATTGTGATGCCCGCACTTACCGGTATTATTGCCGACAAATTCATCAACGCCGAGAAACTCTACGGCATCCTGCACATTTTGGGCGGGCTGGTTTTATTCTACATTCCGCAGGTTACCGATCCGGGTACTTTTTATTGGGTCATTTTTGCCGCCATGATTTGCTATATGCCTACTATTTCACTGTCGAATTCGGTGGCGTATACGATCCTCAAGAACAACGATTTCAATGTCATCAAAGTGTTCCCGCCCATTAGGGTTTGGGGAACCATCGGGTTTATTGCTGCGATGTGGCTTACGAATCTCTCGGGTAATAAGGCGTCGGCGAATATGTTTTACATCTCGGCTGTAGCGGCCATCGTACTTGGGATTTATTCTTTCACCTTGCCCAAATGTCCGCCGCAAAGGCTCATTTCAGAAAATGCTACGCTGACCCAGAAACTCGGCTTGGATGCGTTTAAACTTTTCGGGACATACAAAATGGCGCTGTTCTTTTTATTTTCGATGATGCTTGGTGCCGCGCTCCAATTGACCAATATGTACGGCGATGTGTTTTTGTCGGAATTTGGTAAAATGCCCGAATATGCCGACAGCATTATCGTCAAGAAATCTACCTTAATCATGTCGATCTCACAGGTTTCAGAAACCTTGTTCATCCTGGCCATCCCATTTTTCCTCAAACGATTCGGCATCAAGCAGGTCATGTTGATTTCTATGCTGGCTTGGGTATTGCGTTTTGGGCTGTTTGCATATGGCGATCCTGCCGACGGTTTGTGGATGATCATCATGTCGTGTATTGTATACGGAATGGCGTTCGATTTCTTCAACATCTCAGGCTCACTTTTCGTAGAAACCTCTACCGATTCATCCATCCGCTCCAGCGCACAAGGCTTGTTCATGATGATGTCTAACGGCGTGGGCGCTTTCCTTGGCGGAATGATCAGCGGTATCGTCATTGACAAATTCTTTACCCATGATGGCACACGCGACTGGCACCACATCTGGCTGGCGTTTGCGGGCTATGCGCTTGTGATTGCGTTCTTGTTCTCGTTCATGTTCAAGCACAAGCACAATCCTGATGAGGTTGAAAATGTGATCCATTAAAATAACAAAAACCCGATGTTTACGCATCGGGTTTTTTTATCGCTTCATCGCAAAGTGGCCGCGGTATTCTTTTCCGTTGGGGCGGATGACCAAAAACCAATAATCTTCCGACGGTAAATCGGCGTCATTGTAACGCCCATCCCAACCCACGCTCGCGCCGTTGAATCCGGTAAGCAATTTGCCGTAACGGTCAAAAATGTAGACTTTCATCGTAGGTTCATTGTACGAGAATTTCACCTGCCAGAAATCATTGTAGCCATCTGTGTTGGGCGTGAAAAACTTGGGGTAGGTGAGCAGGTAAACTTCTTGGTTGATCGGGTCGCAGCCGTTTTCATCTTTAACATATACGGTGTATTCTCCGGCAGGTAACCCGTAAAAAGTGTCTGACGATTGAAAATGCACATTGTCTAGAGAATAACTGTACTGGCCCGCGCCTGGATTTTCGAGTACTACGGTAATGGTATTGTCATCCGACGTAAAATCGGTAGTAAGTATTTGCCGTATCGATGCCGAAGCCGACAGTTTTACATCAATCGTTGCGATACTGCTACAGGTTTTTCCCAATAGCGTCTGTGAAACTTCTACGGTGTAGGTTCCGGGTTCGTCTACGATAATTGAACTCGTGGTTTCACCTGTTGACCATAAATAGGATGGGAATCCTGCGTCAGCGCTCAGGGTGATGCTATTGCCTTCACAGATTACTGCTGTTGGTTGGATATGCAATTCGGGTGTAGGTGCGACAATGACTTGAAATGAACCCACATCGTAACAGCCTACCACGCCATTGTATTCGAGCCTGATGTACACCATCTGGCTCGTGGTGGTCAGCAGTGGTTGTGTCGGATTAACGTCGTTTGCGGCATCGGTAGGATTGTCGTGGTAAGTAAGCGTATAATTGGCCGGCGATTGCGTGCCCAGTATGGTGGCGTTTTGGGTATTCAGGTCAAATGTGGCCTTGCCGTCGTGGTCGTCGCCATCGCATTCGACGAGGTTAGGCGGTTGGTTGATGTTGACCAATGACGGAAGCGCGGCAATGTCTACAATTCGGTTGCCGATATTGGCACACGGGTCGAACACGAGAAAATTGTAAATCGCAGGCGCAAGGTTCGTAAAGACGTTGTTGTAACCGTTATCGATAAAGAACGGCAGTCCATTTTTGCTCGTAATCTGGTAGGTAAGCGGATTGACGCCGGCCGCCGTGACGGTCACATCCGAAGTAAGCCCGCTACAGGTCGATTTACTGATGTCGGTAATCCGGATCGTGTTGGTAAAAGTAAACGTCTGGAGGACTTCGTAACACATCTTGAATTCGCCTACATTTCCGTTATCATAAGTTTCAAATTGTTTTATGATCCTGAAATCGCCAAGGTAGGAAATGTTGAAGTTGGTGGTGTCGTTTATCAATAGGTATCCGGTTACGGCGCTTAGTGGCTGCCCGTCGGTATAAGGCGCATTGGTCTGCGGATGTCCCCAGGTTCCGGTTGCCGGATTGAATCGTTGCAGGTAAAAAGCCAAAGCGGTAGTGGCATTGGTATCGTGGGTAAAAGTCAGGTCGAAAGCGCCGCAATACTCCACGATGCTAAAGGTGTTTTCGGTCACCTCATAAGGCGTAACGGTTATCGTACGCGTGAGTTCGACGTTGAGGTTGTCTTTCACGAGAAACGTATAATCGCCTGGCGGTAAATCGGCCATCGATAAAATACCATTGAAGGTAAGGTACGAAGAGGCGTCAAACGGTAAAGGTTGTGTAAATCCGGCGGGCGCTGTTTGTATGATGGCAGAAATCAGATACGTACAAATCCCGCGAATCCTTACCGATCCCATGCCCAACGTACACGCCGGACGCTCGCTGCTCGTAATCTGCGAAACCACGCCCACCACTGTAAAAACGACTACATAGGTTTCGCCGCATTCGTCGAGCAAAGTAATCGTGTAGACGCCGGGCGGCATGTTCTCCATGATGAGTTTGCCTTGTCCATCGATCATACTGCTCATGTCGGCGGGTAATGGTGTGGTAAAAGCGGCCGGTGCTATGGTGATAGTGGCGCGCACAAGCTTGATATCGGGGATTTTGATCTCTACTTTGCTTTTGTCATCGCAACCCGGATTGGGCGTGATGTTGACGTTGGGCTGGGGATCTATGTACTCGATGTTGATGTTGGTCATTACGGTGCGGCCGCAACCGTCGGTGATTTCGGCGGTATAAATGCCCTCTGGCACCGGATGCGTCGCATCGCCAAAGGGTATCGGAGTTGAAGCAAACGGGCCTGGGAAATTGCTGTTGAAATCGACTGGATTGAAACCAGCAGGAACGGTCAGGAAATTGATCGAAAGCGGCGGCATGAAATTAGAAAAAACATAACTCAGGGCAAACGTGCCGCAATTGGCCGGAACCCGTCTTGCGTCTCCCGTAAACTTGGGGTTGATTTGGGTATTGCCCGAATTGTATTCCTTATCGCAGGCATCGGTGATGACCACACTATAGGTGTAAGTCTGGTTGTCGTAATAAGGCACGACGGTATCGATAACAATATTGGATGGATCGCCCGAATTGATAATCGTGGTAATAACCTGTGGCGTGCCTCCGCCTGGCGGATAAAAGGTGTAAACCACTGTAAGTGGATAATTCAACGTAACACCCAAAGGCGCCGAGATGCTTTGCGAAAACGTAGTCGAGTTGCAACTAACGAGCTGCTGGTCATTGGAAGCCGTTGGTGTTACCGAGAACGAATTGTCGTAAAATACAGTGTGCGTAGCCACCCAACCTTCGCCGCAATTGTCAATCACACGCACTTCGTACAAACCCGCGGCGAGCCCGGTAAAAACATTCGAGGATTGCGGCGCCCGTATCATGGGTCCCGAAAGAATTTCGTAAGCCACGCCCGTTCCCGAAAAAACAGAAATCGTCATGGTGCCGTTGTTGTTGCAGGTCACATCCGTGCTGGCGATGGTATAAGCCAAAGTCACCAATTGAGAGTCGATATGGATTTGTTGCGTTTGGGTATTGGAGTCGGGGCCAAGGGTTTGTGTGGCAATGACCTGGTAATCGCCTTCGGTAAGCCCGCTGATTGAGTTGGCTGTTTGTACGGTTATGGGCGTTACGGTATCGGGCAGTTCGTAAACGGTATAAGTCATTGTGGCCAACGGATCGTTGCCCGAAACAGAAAACGTCAGCGAACCGTTGCCGGGACAAGTTTCATCGGTTTGGGTAACGGTAAGGGTAAAATTGGGCAATTGGGCATGTGCCGAAAAAACCGTACACAACAAAACCACCATCCAGTAAAGGGAATGGAGCATTTTTTTGGCAGCTTGTATTGCGAGGTAAAGTTGCACTATATGCGGTGGTTTTTTTATTGGTTACAAAAAGTGATGTTCTAAAATTAGGTTTTTTTCTGCATAGTTGCCGATGGTTCAATGGGTTTAACAAGATATGAGGTGTACTTTAACAGCTGTTTGGGGTGTTTGCTAATGCAAAACAAGTTGGGGTTGGATTACCCTACTGGTGGTGTGGGTTTTAACTTTTGGGAGCTGTTTCCCGCTTTGCGCTGCTATCTTTTGCGCTCGTGCCTCGCTGCAAAAGGATATCCGCT
>DLHP01000002.1 GCA_002483285.1 Flavobacterium sp. UBA7665 | reverse complement strand
GCTTTTTATCCGGAGGCCATTGATTTTTTGTTTCTTTTGTATCAAGACAAAAGAAAAAGCTAAAATTTCCACTCACAACAGAGTGTCCCTTTGCCGCCAGGCAAAAAAACGTGACAATTATCATACTCCAAAATCTAAAATCTGCCAAACTTTGTCTCTATCAACACGTTAAAAGAAAAACTCTTTGTCAAGGTAGGGTAAAAAACCAAAATTATGTCCTACTAAAAACCACCATCAACCTACCAAACCAAACAAAATGAAAAACACTACCACCAAAATCACCATCGCTCTCGCTTTATTGTTCGCGTTGCATGGCGCCGCCCAATCCAACCTCAATTCCTCCTGGCGTTTTTACCGACCGGGCAATACCGGTATTCAGGGCGATAATGCTACGGCAATCTGGCTTGATGCCAATGGCGACCCTTATATTGCCGCCAATACTGGCAATTGGGGCGAAGGCGGTTTTGCCCAATTCAACCAATCTTCAAACCAATGGACCAACTATTCCAACGTAGATTTACCGGTCCTCGGCGGATTCGACAATGGCGACATCCAGATTAACGACATCGTCAAAGACCCAAACGGACGGCTTTGGATGGCCAAGAAAACCGGAGCCATTTATTTTGATCCGGCTGTGGGTGCCGCCTCGATTGTCAATTACGATACTTCGAACTCGCTGTTGCTGGGATTTTCATCCGATGTAGACATCGCGCCAGATGGCAGCGTATGGTTTGTCAGCGAAGGACTCGTAAGATACCAGCCACAACAAGACCAATGGACCACCATCGGCGGTGCCAACCCGCACCTGGCCGTACAACCCAAGCCCGACGGCAGTTACCTTGTATGGTCGGCCGACAGCTATTACGGTTACGTCTTCCAATACAACAGCGCCACCCAAACCCTAGTCACCAGCATGCCCGAAGCCTTGGGAGATGTGGCCGGATTGCCCGGAAAAGATTGTGTAGACGAGGCTGGGAATTTTTGGGCCGTGCGCATGGGCGAAAGCGGTGGTTGGGAAACGCTCGAATACCAAAGGCCAACTGGCGAATGGGTCTATCCCGTGCATCCATACGAAAACGTCTCTTTCTACATCAACGACTTTAAAGCCTTTGGCGATGGCAAGGCGGCGATGGTCTTAGCCAGTGGCGAGACCTGGCTCTTTGACGGAACCACCTGGCACAATTACGGTACCTGGCGACCAGGTGATTTCAATATGGGTATCGATGTAGACCAAGCCGGAAATATTTGGGTCTGCGGGCTCGAAGGTGCCGCCAAACGCGACGTAACTACCGGACTTTGGCAAAGATACCGCCTCACCAATACCGCCCAGATTGATTATATGATAGAGGATCTCGCCCAGGATGACAGCGGGCATTTGTGGTTTACCGGAAATGCAGGCACGGGAATCGGAGGCATCCAGGAATTTGACGGTGCGCGCTGGACCGGGTTCAATCCTTATACGTATGGGCTCGGCCATGATTTCCCTTACGATGCCGACAACGCCACGGCCATCGCCAACCGACCGTCTGCGCATAGCATGGCGTTTAGCCCCACATTCCATGGTGTGCATACCTGGAACGGCTCGGACTACACCACACTCGATGGTGACATGACCACCTCAAAAGGCATGGTAGAAGATTCGCAAGGACGGTTGTGGAGCCTAAACGAATATTTCAGCTATCGTTTTTACGACAATAATACCTGGACTACACTTCCCATTGTGGGCTGGTGCAGTAAAATCATCGAAGATCCAACGCTGCCGGGAACGGTTTGGGCCATGACCGACAATGAAATCCAGCGCACCAATGGTACCGACGTACTCTCTATTACTGGTGGTGACTTTCCGGGATCGGCCGCCTGGTTGACCGGTTTGGCTGTACAACCCGACGGCACACTCTGGACCGGCACCTGGTCACAATTCTCGAGCGCGGGCAGCACCTTGATCAAATACAATCCGCAAACGGCGCAATCCACAGTCTGGTCTTACGACCAAGGCTGGCCTTTTCCCGGCGAGCACGTGCGTCCGCTAACGGTAACGCCCGACGGCCGCATCTGGATGTTGTACGATTCAGAGTTCCCTTCGCTTGAGTCGGGTATTTTTGCCTATGATGGCGTGAACCTCGAGATTTATCCGTCGGCACCAGGTGGTTTTCCTGCCTGGGATGTATTGCCCAACAGCAACATCAAGGACATCGAAGTGAAAACCATCACGGGCGGCTATGAGCTTTGGATGAGTTGCGTGGGACGCGGCATTGCGGTGCTCACCGTCCTCGACGAGAATTTGGCCACGCAACCGTTGGTTTCAAAAACAGCAGGATCGATGGTGGTTTACCCGAATCCGGCGCGTGACACCGTAAAGATTACTTTCGAGAATAAGGTTAGCGGATTCTGTAGGCTTGTGGTACATGACCTCACGGGACGCAAAGTTGCTACATTGCTCGAGGGCAATTGTAGCGCCGGAATGCAAAGGATCAACTGGAACCTGTCCGCGCAAGGCGAAAATAGCTTAGTTAAAGGCGTGTACCTGTTATCGCTCGAAACGACAAAAGGCACAGCAAGCAGCAAGCTCGTCATAGAATAGCATCCCGGTTTTATTTTTGAACCGACTCGAGTTGCCGGATAAAATCGGCCTGCGCCGCATTGATTTTAACCAACGCTTCTGCCAAACCAAACCAGGCCACACGATCGATTTCGGGAAAGGTCCCCAGCTTTCCCGATTTCGGCGGCCACTCGATTTCAAAGGTATTGCTCACCAATCTTTCGGGTGCAAAATCCTGTTCGATGGCCCAAGCGTGGATAACTTTCCCCGATTGGAGTTTCACGGGCGATAGCGGTGTAAAGTCGCCCTCGAGGGCCACACCGGTTTCTTCCTCAAATTCGCGCAGGGCTGCGGCAAACGGGTTTTCTGTTTCGTCGAATTCTCCTTTGGGGATAGACCACACGCCCAAATCCTTGTTTTTCCAGAATGGGCCGCCGGGATGGGCGAGCAGGAACTGGCGGGCGTTACCGACGGTTTTGTACACTAAGACGCCCGCGCTTTGTTTCATGTTATTTTTTTAAGGTAATCCAGACCGGTGCGTGGTCGCTGGTTTTTTCCCAGCCACGTACTTGGGTATCCACGCCGCCCGAGACTAGTTTTTCTTTGAGTTCGGGGCTCAACAGGAAATGGTCGATGCGCAGCCCGGCATTGCGCGCGTACGCATTGCGGAAATAATCCCAAAAGGTGTAGATTTTTTCATCAGGATATAAAGTGCGGATGGCGTCGGTCCAGCCTTGTTGCATTAGTTTGTGGAACGCGGCGCGGGTTTCGAGCCTGAACAGCGCATCGTTTACCCAACGTTCGGGTTTGTACACGTCGAGTTCGGTGGGCATGACGTTGAAATCGCCCACGAGGATGACAGGCGTTTTAAATTGGAGTAGGGTGGCGGCCCGTTCCTGCAGGCGGGCAAACCAACCGAGTTTGTAGTCGAACTTTGGGCCCGGAGCGGGATTGCCGTTGGGCAAATACAAACACGCGATGACGATGCCGTTGACCATGGCTTCGAGATACCGGCTTTGCACGTCCTCTGGATCGCCGGGCAGCCCGCGCCCGATTTCCTCGATGCTCGATTTGGAAAGGATGGCCACGCCGTTCCATTGTTTTTGCCCGTGCCAGATGGCTTGGTAGCCAGCATCATTGATGGCTTTTTCGGGGAATTTATCTTGTGGTGCCTTGAGCTCCTGTAGGCACACCACATCGGGATCAGTTTCTTCGAGCCATCGCAGCAACACGGCAAGACGGCCGTTGACCCCATTGACATTGTAGGTGGCGATTTTCATGTTGGTCTTTTCATACAAGTTACGCAATAATTTTGAAGCGCAGTCCGCATTTTTTTGTAAAATAAATGGTCAATTGTTTTTTTGATAAACTATTTATCGTAATATTGCAATATAAATATATAGAGCAATGGGAGCAACCAAAACAGAACACTACACCGATCAGCAAAATGAGATCGCTATTCTCGCGAAAGCGCTTGGCCATCCGGCGCGGATTGCCATTATAGAATTCCTTTTAAAGGCCGACAGTTGCATCTGCGGCGATATTGTAAATGAATTGTCGTTGGCGCAACCCACCATTTCGCAACACCTCAAGGAACTCAAAAACGCCGGGCTGATCAAGGGAAATGTAGAGGGCACTGCCATTTGCTATTGTGTCGATGAAAAGGGTTTTGAAAAAGTCAAAGGGTTCTTTGAACATATTACCACCACCATCGAAAAAAAGAAAAACGAATGTTGTTAATTTAAAAAACCAAAATCATGAAACTCTCACAAATCAAAAACCTATTGACTACCGTGGAGACGGTTAACTTTCAATTGCCCGATGGCACTTTTGTCCCCGAACATTTTCACGTGACCGAAGTAGGCCTCATCACCAAAAACTTCATCGACTGCGGCGGCACCGTACGCCAGGAAACCGTCGTCAACTTCCAGCTTTGGGATGCCAATGATTTTGAACATCGGCTCAAACCACAAAAGCTGCTCAAGATCATCGAATTGTCTGAAAAGGTTTTGGGTATAGGCGATCATGAAATAGAAGTAGAGTATCAGGATACCACCATCGGCAAATACGATTTGGGATTCAACGGCGAACATTTTGAACTGCGCAACAAGCAAACCGCTTGCCTCGCGAGCGACCAATGCGGCATCCCACAGGACAAACAAAAAGTAAAACTGTCAGACCTCGCCAGCCCAGCCAACAGTTGTACGCCTGGAGGCGGATGTTGTTAATAGTCTCTGCAAAAAATCCAAAAGATGACCACAACACCCAAATTGTTTCCGGCAATAGCAGCAATCCTCAACAGTTTGCAACCCGAAGCCATAGCGCCCGAACGCAAAGCAGCGCTGCAACCGCTCGTCGATTTTATCCAATCAAAATCGGCCAACCACGAAAGCATCCGGCTCAACTTTATCTGTACCCACAACTCGAGGAGAAGCCACCTGGCACAAGTGTGGGCGCAAGCCGCAGCCGCTTATTTTGGGATCGGGAATGTTTATTGTTATTCGGGCGGTACAGAAACCACTGCGGTTTTCCCGATGGTAGTCACAACCTTGGCCAACCAGGGATTCCAAGTCGACAAAATTTCGGCTGGTAACAACCCGGTATATGCCATAAAATACGCCCACGACGAGCACCCGATTGTGGCCTTTTCTAAAACCTACGATGACGGGTTCAATCCGCAAAGCCAATTTGCAGCGGTAATGACCTGCTCGCAAGCCGACGGCGGTTGCCCGTTTATTGCCGGCGCAGAAAAACGGGTGCCCGTGACCTTCGAAGACCCTAAAGCCTTTGATAATAGCCCACAACAAACAGAAAAATACGCCGAAAGAAGCCTGCAGATTGCAGCCGAAATGCGGTATGTTTTCTCGCAAATCCAACAATAATCATGTCAGCTAACAATTGTGCCCCCGTCGTTTCCAGAAAAAAACTAGGTTTCCTCGACCGCTTTTTAACGCTCTGGATTTTCCTGGCGATGGCAGTGGGCGTTTCGATTGGGTATTTCGTACCGTCGAGCAGCGGCCTCATCAACTCGTTGTCGAGCGGCACCACGAACATCCCGTTGGCCATCGGGTTGATCCTGATGATGTACCCGCCATTAGCCAAAGTCAAATACGGGCAAATGGGTGCGGTTTTCAAAAACACCAAAGTGCTGGGTGCGTCGTTATTGCTCAATTGGGTCGTTGGCCCGATATTGATGTTTGCCCTAGCTTTGCTGTTCCTTAAAGGTTATCCCGAATACATGATCGGGCTTATCCTGATCGGGCTCGCGCGTTGCATCGCCATGGTCGTAGTCTGGAATGACCTGGCCGAAGGCGATCGCGAATACGGCGCCGGATTGATCGCCCTGAACAGCATTTTCCAGGTGTTGCTTTACAGCGTGTACGCCTACGTGTTCATCACGATTTTACCGCCTTATTTTGGTTATCAGGGTTTCGAGGTGGATATCAGCATCGGGCAGATTGCCGAAAGTGTGGGGATTTATTTGGGAATCCCGTTTGCGCTCGGGATCATCAGCCGATACGTCCTTATCAAACTCAAAGGCGAGTCCTGGTTTGAAACCCGATACGTTCCTGCGATTTCCCCGATAACCTTGGTGGCATTGTTGTTTACCATCGTACTCATGTTTAGCCTCAAGGGCGAACTCATCGTGCAAATCCCGATGGATGTGGTGCGTATCGCCATTCCGCTGGTCATTTATTTTACCATCATGTTTGTGGTGAGTTTCTTCATCGGGAAGTATTTTGGTGCCGACTACTCGAAATCGACGGCGATCGCGTTCACGGCTACGGGCAATAATTTTGAATTGGCCATCGCGGTAGCCATTGGTGTGTTTGGCATCAACAGCGGCCAGGCATTCGCGGGCGTGATTGGGCCTTTGGTGGAGGTTCCGGCGTTGATTGCGCTGGTGAATGTGGCGTTTTGGTTTAGGAGAAGGTATTTTTGATGGTTGGTGTTGTTTCGGGCGAAGCTTTGACGCAATCCACCGTCTTTTTGACGCGATGACCCATAAATTGTTTGGCGTTATTTGGTAGATTTGACACCATAACAATTAAACCAATAATTATGGCACTGATCAATCCACACGTGAATTTCAACGGCAATGCCGAAGAAGCATTTGCCTTTTACCAATCGGTATTTGGCGGAACGTTTTCTAAAGTGATTCGTTTCAAGGACCTCGCAAGCGATGAGTTCCCCATACCAGAACACGAGCTTAATAAAATCATGCACATCGCTTTACCCATCGGACAAGGCAGTATGCTTATGGCCAACGACGTCCCGGAGTTTATGGGCAAAACCAACGAAAACGAAAACAGGAGTAAAATTGTAATCACTACCGACAGCAGAGAAGAAGCAGACCGTTTATTCAATGGGCTTTCAGCGGGCGGACAAATAGAAGCACCAATCGGCGACAGTCCTTGGGGTTCTTACGGAGGTTGTTTCAGGGACAAATACGGTATCGAGTGGATTGTAGATTTTTACGCAGATCAAAACTAATAAGGCTATAAGCAGTTGGGGTCTTTAAACATTTACATGCGCCCAGTTTTCCCCTCTTTTTATTCTGCTGACTTGCATTTCACTAATGCCAAATTGTTTGGCTAGTATTTTAGCCCTTGTTTTTCTGTTGGGATCTTTCAATATTTTTTTTAGGTGTATCACCTTTGTCAAAGTAAGTTTTGCGCCGTCTGACTTCATTTTGGTTTCACGAACCTTAGCAGGACTATTGATCACTTTTGGATTTTTATCCCTGTGTTCGTACTTTTCCTTCAAAGTAACCCATCGTAAATTTCTAACATCGTCATTGTCTTTCGAATAGTCGAGGTGAATGACGTACAAATCTTCGGCAGATCGCTTTGGGAGGAACAGCTCGGCAACCAGTTTGTACACAAAAAGGGTTTTGCTGGTTTTTTTCCCTTTGTTATTCTTGATGTTAAACCGCAGTGTTTTGTAACCTGTAGAATTTCCGCCGATAATTAGCCTTCCATTTTCAAGTGAATCTTTAAAACTAATAATCCTGCCTTTGTTAGAAACTGCATAGCGATTTTGTAGTGGGTAATTAATCTCGACTTCTCGAAACTCTTCGTTTGGATAAAATCTAATCATCTTCTTGTGGTATTTGAGAGGGTCAAATATACGGTAATTTGCCCAAACCCCAGCATCACATCGACCTGACTGCCAACCATCAACGAATTACCTCACCCCAATCCCTTTACTCTCCAAAACCCAAATCAAATAACTACTATGTTCGGGGTCGTATTTCTCAATCCCACTTTGGTACCATTTGAGTAAGATTTCCATTTGGTAAGGCGTGTAATGCTCAGAGTCGGTATCCATGCCCAACATACCGGCGAGCATGAATTCTTCGAGTACGCGTTTGGTCACGATGCGTTTGGGGATACCACTGGTGATGCGCCCATTGAGGCGTTCGTATTCGCGCCTGCCCGATTGGAAGCCCGAGGTGAAGGCTTCGCTGCTCAGGTTAGCCGAAACGATTTTTGCCGGATTGAGGCCAACGGTATAGCCTTCGTAAAATTGTTCGCGATAGGCTGGGTTATAGGTATCTTCCATTTGTTTGCATGTTTACAGTTCAAACCTATTAACTTTCTATTTACGTTGTATTTAAAATCGTTGAACGGAAAAAAAACTCTTCAAATCACCGGCGTCATGTCGTTCATCGATGGTTAACGCGCGTTTTCATTAGCTTGGCAGGAGTTTAAAAATTAAACCAGGCATAATTTATAACCATGGAAAACCTCGACAATAAAAACCAGCATCCGCAGTCACGCCGACCGCGAGTACATCCGCGCCGAGCTCGATTGAGACGCCAATGGTGCATTCCTGGACATCACATTAACTGTAATTTTTGCGAGGTATAGCCGCAGAAGTTGCGTACCGATTTCATTTAACGCAAAGCGATCACGGCCGATCCTTGACCATAACGAGGTTGTCATAGCGGTTCACTTCCATCTGGAACGGCGCATTGCCGATTTCCTTGTAACCATGTTTCTTATAAAACCCAATCGCGCGCGCATTGGTTTCGAGTACCCACAGCCACATTTGGGTATGTCCTTGCTGCCAGACGTATTGCTCGGCCATCGCGAGGAGTTGTTGGCCTACGCCTTGGCCGCAAAACCATTCGAGGATGTAGAGTTTGTTGAGTTCGGGTGCGACGATGTCACCTACCGGGCACGAACCGTAGCCGATTTCTACGGCGCCTACGAGGTTGTTTTGGTACGCCGCGACAAAAAGCGGATGCGCGTCATCGGCTATCATTTGTGCCAATGTGGCTACCGAGAACCGTTGGCTAATGAAGTTGGCAAACTCGTCAGACACACCGGCCGTGCCGTAGGTGGCGATGTAGACTTGCTTGAAGAGGATGGAGAGTTTGGTGGCGTCTGCGGCGATGGCTTTTCTGTAGGTGAGGGTCATGTGGTTGGTTTTTAGGATTGAAGATACCAATTTGTGGAGAATGTTACAGTGGCGTGGGAAGTTTTTGTGGTTGTGTCAAAAAAAGCGGGCGTGTAAAAAATGCCACAGGTTTGTGGGGTTTAACACAGATTGCACGGATTGCACGGATTTTTTTGATGGTCGTTATTTTAAAAAAAAGGTAGAAATTCTGGAGGGAGAGGTTAATTTTTGTATTATTGGGGCGCGCAATACCACTTCGGCGCTTCAGGAACAAAAGTATTTTCTTTGTAAAGTTACATTAGCTGGCATATTTCTATGTCAGAGGAAATGGAAAAACAGCATAGCATCACAAAAAGTATTTACCAATATGATATTTGAAAGAGGACATTTCAAAACAAATAAGTTTATAAATCTAAACGAATCCGTTAGAGAAACCAGAACATTTAGTAAATCAAAAGTAGAGTATAAAACAACTGTTTTTATTTCGCACAAACATAGTGATTTAGATGACCAAGAAGAAGCGAAAGGCATACTAGAATTGTTTGAGGATTTAGGTGCAAAAGTCTATATTGATAGCATGGACAATAAAATGCCTGATGAAACTTCTGGAGAAACAGCACTTAGAATTAAAGACGTAATAAAGTATACTAAAAAATTTGTTCTAGTTGCTACAGAAAAAGCAATAGAATCTTATTGGTGCAATTGGGAACTTGGAATTGGTGACACTCATAAATACATTGAAAATATTGCTATTATACCAATAAAAGATAAAGGGGAATATGATTTTAAATATAAAGGAAATGAGTATCTCCAAATTTATCCAAGTATAGATTTTGAAGACGGTACAAATCGTTATCTCACTTCTAAACAATTAATCCCAAGAGGATATTATGTTTGTAAACCGCGCAATAAAGATGGAATAAGAATTATTACGCCATTAAAAGACTGGCTAAATAAATAAACTATGTTTAAATATCAATTAATTATTTTAGGCACTATTAAACCATTAGTCGAAAGTACTATTTCAAAACTCTACGAGAAAATTGAAGAGCTGAAACTTCAAAAAGAATTTTATGAAGTATACTTCAAGGACAACTTAAATTCTTACAAAGGTAACCAACCAGCCTTTGTCATATATTTTGGAAATGAGAACGGAAATTTCGAAGATTTGGACGATATACAATTATTGCTAAACCAAGGAAATATTGTTCTTCCAATTTTCTTTAATTCATTCGGCAAAGAAATCCCCAAAATATTAAGCAACCAAAATGGATTGCAATATTCTGAAAATAATATAGATAAAATTGTCGACCTAATACTTGAATCATTTGGAAAGTTAAGAAGTACAAGAAAAATATTTGTAAGTTACAAAAGAGACGAATCAACTTCTGTTGCGATTCAACTATATGAAGCGCTTGAAAAAAACAATTTTGACGTTTTTTTAGATACTCATTCGATAAAGCAAGGAGAACCATTTCAAGATGAATTGTGGCATAGAATGACTGACTGCGACGTTATTCTTCTTTTAAATACGCCAAAATTTTTGAAAAGCGAATGGTGTGAAAAAGAAATTGCTGAAGCATCGGTTAAACAAATCGGCATCATTCAGGCTGTATGGCCTAATCATGAATTAGAAAGAATGGCGGAAGTTTGTTTTCCATATCAATTGTTAGATTCTAATTTTGTAAATGGAATTTATGATAATAAAGATACTTCTAAACTGAATGATGAAACGGTTAATGATTTAGTTAATCAAGTTGAATCAATTCGTGCAAGAAATCTAGCAGCAAGGCAAGATAATCTAATTACTGAGTTTCTTAATTCAGCTCGTAAATATGGTAAAACATTAACTATTCAGCCCGAAAGATTTATTACCGAAGAAATCGAAGATAACAAGAGAAGAATTTTTATTCCTTCCGTTGGAATTCCTCAATCATTTGATTGTAATACTTCATCTGAACTAAAAAAAGAAATCAAAGAATATTCTGTTGAGGAAGTTTATCTAATTTATGATGATGTAAGAATCAGAGAAAAATGGTTAAAACATCTCAGCTATTTAAATGAATATCTAGATGTAAAGACAATTAAAAAGCAAGAATTTGATATATGGCTGCAGAAGAATTAAAAAATATATTTTTATCTGCTAGTATTCCATTCAAGGAAAGGCACGAAAAGTATTATAACACGGCAGATATTATTGCAATTAGAGATTCAGTAATTGCTTTAGCGTCACTCGTAATACCTAAGTACAGATTGATATGGGGAGGACATCCGTCTATAACTCCAATTATACATTATGTTTTAGAAAAATTTGAAATAGATATTAAAAATCACGTTAAACTATATCAGTCAAAACATTTTGAAAAAAAATTTCCAATTGAAAATAAGGAATTTGAAACAGTTGAAATAACAGAGGATTTAGGAGAAATAAAAGCAAGTTTGCGTTTAATGCGAGAAAGAATGTTAGGAGAGAATACATTTGAAGCCGGTGTATTTATAGGTGGAATGGATGGTGTTGAAGATGAGTATAATTTATTTAGAGAACTAAACCCAAATGCAATTCTACTGCCAATTGCAAGTACAGGTGCAGCTGCCAAAATCATTTACGAAAATAACATTGAGCAATTTAAAAATGAAAAACTTGTTAACGACTATGGTTATATGAGTTTATTTCAAGAACTACTAATCGATAAAATTAATTAATATGGCAAAAAGGCAAATATTTTATAGTTTTCATTATGACAATGACGTTTTTAGAGTTCAGCAAATTAGAAATATAGGAGCTTTGGAAGACAACAAACCTGTTTCCGCAAATGATTGGGAAACAGTTAAAAGAGGTGGGGAAACAGCAATTAAAAAATGGATTAACGATAATTTACATTACAAGAGTTGTTTAGTTGTCTTGATTGGTTCTGAAACCGCTAATCGTAAGTGGGTTAAATATGAAATAGAAAAAGCCTGGAATGACGGTAAAGGTGTGTTAGGTATTTACATTCACAATCTAAAGTGTCCGAGAAATGGAAAATGTTCACCAGGTCCAAATCCATTTCAAACGTTTACGATGAGTAGAGACGGTAAATCTTTAGCCTCGATAGTTAAATGCTATAATCCAAGTTCCAACAATGCATATAATGATATTGCGAATAATCTTGAAGACTGGATTGAGGAATCGATAAAAATTAGAAATAATTATTAAGTCCTTCCGTTAAGGACTGTTAAGACATTCCCCGAAAATCCTAGGCCACCAAGTTTCCAAAAAAAACAAACAAGCCAAAACCCCAAAGCGCTCCCAAAGCGCTTTTTTTACAACCCTATGGTAGTTACTGCTTTCCCAACTTTTCCCTATATTTACCCCCTAAATTTAAAATTATGTGCGCAACAACCTCCAAAGAAAGCTTCATGCTCGAAGCCATCAACCTCTCTATAGAAAACGTAAAATCGGGTAACGGCGGCCCGTTTGGTGCCGTGGTCGTTAAGGACGGCGTGATCATCGCGCGCGGTGCCAACTCGGTGACTTCAACCAATGACCCAACGGCGCATGCTGAGGTCGTGGCCATCAGGAATGCCTGTAAGGCGTTGGGCAGTTTCCAGCTCGACGGCTGTGAGATTTACACGAGCTGCGAGCCTTGCCCCATGTGCCTTGGCGCGATTTATTGGGCCAGGCCAGACAAGATGTATTACGCCAACACCAAAGCCGATGCGGCCGAAATCGCGTTCGATGACCAATTCATCTACGACGAAATAGAAATCCCGGTAGAAAGCCGTAAGCTCGTCACCGAGCAAATGATGCGCGACGAGGCACTCGAAGCCTTCCGCCTTTGGGAAACCAGCAACAAAAAAATAGACTATTAATGGTGGAGTTCCTCTTAAATAACCGGCTGGTCAAAACCCATGCGGCGGCGAGTACCACCTTGCTCGATTTTATCCGCTACGACGAGAACCTGCGCGGCACCAAGATCGGTTGTCGTGAAGGCGATTGCGGCGCGTGTACGGTGCTCATCGGTTCACTGAAGGAAGGACAAACCGCCTATATGAGTGCTACTTCGTGCCTCACGCCGTTGCCCAACGTACACGGCAAACACGTCGTGACCGTCGAGGGACTCAATTTACCAAACAAACTCAACCGCGCCCAACAACTCATGGTAGACTGTTCGGGTACGCAATGCGGATTCTGTACGCCGGGTTTTGTGAATTCACTTTGTGGGTACGCGCTCAACGCCACAGCGCCCGATTTAAAAGGAGTCATCAGCGCCATAGACGGTAACATTTGCCGTTGTACGGGTTACAAATCCATCGAGCGTGCGGCGGGACAATTGTCTGAAGCCTTGTTGCAGAAAGACCACAACCAACCGCTCGAATGGCTCGTTAACAATGAATTCCTACCCGATTATTTCCTGGGCGTCCAAGACCAATTATCGGCCATCCAAAGCCACAATCTCCCGCAAGGCGGAGCTGTCCCAATCGGCGGCGGAACTGACATTTACGTACAGAAACACGATTCGGTACACGAGATCGACCTCGATTATCTGTTCGATAAACCGGCGCTGAACGGCATCACGTTTAACGGCGATTCGTGTACGCTGCAATCGGCCGTGACCGTGACCGAACTCATGGAACATCCGGTGTTGCTCGAGGCGATTCCCAACTGGTACGCGTTCCTCAAACTGCTGTCGTCGACACCGATTAGGAACATCGCCACGATTGCCGGGAACCTCGCGAACGCTTCACCCATTGGGGATTTTACGATCCTTTTGATGGCGCTCAAAGCGAAGTTGACATTGACCAATCGGGAACATGCCACACGCCAAATCGAACTCAAGGATTTCTACCTCGGCTACAAAACGCTAGATAAACAACCAGACGAAATCATTTCGGCAATCACTTTTGAATTGCCCAAAAACAATAAATTCAACTTCGAGAAAGTCTGCAAACGCCAATACCTCGACATTGCAAGCGTGAATACGGCGTTCCAGTTTTCGGTCAACGGAAATACAATAACGGAGGCAAACGGTGCCATTGGTGGCGTGGGCCCAATCCCCAAATTCCTGTCGCAGACTTGTGAATTCTTAGCCAATAAGGAGATCAATGCAGCCAATATCCGTCAAGCGGAAGGCATCCTGCAAATAGAAATAGCACCCATCTCAGACGCGCGTGGTACCATCGCTTACAAACGCCTGCTCGCGCGCCAGTTGTTCTTTGCGCATTTCATCACTTTGTTCCCCGAAACCATCCAAATGCACGATTTGTTATGATCAATATAGACGCGCAAAACCATGTCAAGGGACAATCGATTTACCTCGACGACATCCAGGAACGCAACGGCACCTTATACGCGTTGCCGTTCGATGCCACCGTGGCGCATGCCAAAATCGTAAGCATCGACCTCGAGGCCGCGCGCCAATGTAAAGGCATCGTCGCGATACTCACCGCCAAGGATGTTCCCGGCGAAAACCAGATTGGGGGCATCATCCCAGACGAACCTTTGTTTGCAGAGGATGAGGTACATTTCAGAGGAATGGTTATCGCGCTCATCGTAGGCGACTCCGAACACCATTGCAGGCAAGCAGCCAAACTCATCAAAGTCGTTTACGACGAACTTCCGGTGATTGTCGATCCGCGTGAGGCGCATGCCAAAGGCAAACTCATCGTGCCGCCGCGTACGTTTAGGTTGGGCAACACTGCCGATGCCTGGGCGCAGTGCGACCACGTTTTTGAAGGCCGCAGCGACGTGAACGGGCAGGAACATTTGTACATCGAGACGCAAGGCGCTTACGCGAGGAATAAGGAAGACGGCAGCATTGTCGTTTCGTCGTCTACGCAAGGCCCAACAGCTGTACAACGCACTGTTTCTCGTGTGTTGGGGATCCCGATGCACAAGATAGAAATCGATACCGTTCGCCTCGGCGGCGGATTTGGCGGTAAGGAAGACCAAGCCACACCTTGGGCCGTGATGGTCGCGCTCGCCACCCAAATCCTGCAAAAACCCGTTAAGATGTCGATGCACCGTATGGACGACATGCGCATGACGGGCAAACGCCACCCATATTCGGCCGACTTTAAAATAGGATTGTCCAAAGATTTAAAGATACTCGCTTACGAGGTCACGCATTACCAGAACGCAGGTGCCGCAGCCGATTTGTCGCCGGCGGTGATGGAACGTACTTTGTTCCATTCAACGGGTTCCTATTTCATCCCGAATGTCATCGCCACGGCCTATTCGTGCAAGACCAATTTGCCTCCCAATACGGCATTCCGCGGATTCGGCGGGCCGCAAGGCAAGTTTGCGATTGAAGCCGCGATTGTGACCGCAGCCGATGCTTTGGGTATCGACGCGGCGCAAATCCAAAAGGCGAATTTATTTGTAGAAGGCGACGAAATATCGTTTGGGCAAATCATGACACAGGTTAATGCCAACAAGGCCTGGGACGATTGCATGGCCACTTACGGTTATGCCCAACGCCAGCAACAAGTCGCCGATTTCAATGCGGCCAACCCACGTTTCAAAAAAGGACTCGCCGTACAACCCATCTGTTTCGGGATTTCATTTACCAATACCATGATGAACCACGCGCGCGCACTCGTGCATATTTATTACGACGGCAGCGTTGTGGTGAGTACTGGCGCGGTCGAGATGGGGCAGGGCGTGAATACCAAAATGGTGCAGATTGTGACTTCGGTTTTTGGCATCCATGCGTCACGCGTCCGCATCGAATCTACGAATACCTTGCGTGTGGCCAATACCTCGCCAACAGCTGCGAGTGCCGGAGCCGACCTTAATGGGAAAGCTTTAGAAATCGCTTGTAAAAATTTACTCGCACGCCTCAAACCTGTCGCTTTTGCCGATGCCGATCCCGATTCGATGGAAATCATGGAAGAATGGGTCTACAAAGGCGCGATCAAAACAGACATGAGCTGGACCGATTTGGTTATGAAAGCCTTTACGTTGCGTGTCGCACTGAGTGAAAATGCGCATTACGCGACGCCAACGATCCATTACGATAAGACCAAAGAAAAAGGGCATCCGTTTGCATACCACGTTTACGGAACGGCTTTAATAGAAGTCACTGTCGATTGTCTCAAAGGCACTTATGATTTTGACCGCATCGACATCGTACACGACTTTGGCGAGAGCATGAACAAGGATGTCGACAACGGCCAGATCGAAGGCGGTGTGGTACAGGGCATTGGTTGGATGACGCTCGAGGAAATCGTGTACAACGAACAAGGCCGATTGCTGTCGAATGCGTTGTCTACTTATAAGGTTCCCGATATTTATTCGGTGCCCAAACAGATCAATATCACGCACCTTGATACCGAAGGGCACGAACTTGCGATCAAAAAATCGAAAGCCGTTGGCGAACCGCCGTTGATGTATGGGATTGGGGCGTATTATGCGATTAGAAATGCCATCAAAGCGTTCAACCCAGAGGCGACATTGGCGGTGAATGCGCCGTATACGCCCGAGAAAGTGTTGATGGATTTGTATAAAAAAGATTAAGTTGAAAATTTTGAGTTTAAAATTGAAGAACATTAAAAAATACGATCATGAATTTCTTTAAAAAACTATTTTCCTCCAATAAAGAAGAGCAAATAAATGAAACAGCTACTACTTCTAATGGCGAAAATGCTCAAACAGGCACCAACACTGAAAGCACAGCCGAGGTAAACGCAATTTACACCGAAGACTATTTTGCAAAGCGATACACCGAAAATAATCTGGATGAAAATTCAATGCTTGACGGAAGTTTAAAAATGATCGAAAGCTACTTTTTAGACAACAATATCGAGCCGAAAATCAAGAACCCGATAAACCACCCCAATAACCTAGACCAAACCGTAAGTGAAGGATTAGGGTTTCACCTGTATTGCAATGCATTGCAGTTTGAGGACAATGCCACGATCATGGTGTTGGCGATGGCCATGAGCGATTTTTATGTACGCCATTTGGATTTTAAACTATACAACGACAATGAACCAGAGTCTCCTTTGCGATCAATGACCTTGAAATACAATAAAAACGGTGCTGTTTTATCATTGTATCCGTACGAGTATTCGTTAAAAGTTCTCGAAAACAGTGCAACGTTTACCGAACTTTTTGATAAAATTAAAAACGCCCTCAACACCATGCCCAATCCAGACGAGATCCTGAAAAATTATACCGAGAATCTCGACGAATGACCCAATGGAAGCACTACTCAATATAGTCTTAAACAACCCGAAAAATCACACTGTAATCAAATTTTTAAAGCTTGACCAGGAAGACAATTTGATACAAACTTTTAGGACTTGGGCCGATTCGTATTCGGGTTACAATGAAGGCGGTTGTATTTTGTTTGAAGATTACGGAGCCTATATTCCAGAGGAAAACAAATTCTCATTAAGTGGCCACAGTGTCATGTTAAACACCAATACCGGGGAAATTTTCGCGTTGAATACCGGGCGATTTTCGATTTTTTTCAAATGCAATTTTATTAAATCGGGAACCGAAGACCACATCGATTTAAAGAAAGGATATACGCTCGATTGCATAACAGACATCACAGAATTGGGTGACAATTGGTGTTTTATGGATGAATTCGACGATCAAAAAGACGAATTGAAATGGAGTTTTGAGCTGACTAATGAATGACATCAAAACCCTGAAAGCCGCAACTTACCTGGAATCGTCGGTCAGCATCCATCCTCAATAAGCGATTTAAGAGTTGAACCACATAGAATCTTCTTTTTTCTGTACATTATGTCGTTCAAAAAAACAACCATGATTTTAGATTTTTACAATAGTGCCCGCGAATTGTTGCAACAGGAAAACCGCCTGGTTCTGATGGTGGTTACCGCCAACGAAGGCAGCAGTCCCGGACGTAAAGGCTTTAAGATGCTCGTTTCAAGAAACGACATGTTGGGCACGATCGGCGGCGGCATCATGGAACACAAGCTCGTAGAATACGCGCGGACTTTGCTTGATAAACCCAATTTTTCGCCGTTTATCAAACACCAAATCCACGACAAGTCGGCCATGAAAGACCAATCGGGTATGATTTGTTCGGGACAACAGACGGTGGCTTTTTTTGACCTCGATTGCCATTTTTTACAAACCATCGACGGGATTTTAGCCGATCCCGAAGCCAAAGTGAGTTATTCCAATTTAGGAATCAATACTTCCGAAAGCCAGCAAACTGATTGGTTTTTTAAAGAGTCGAACGCGGTGGTTCCAAAAGCCTACATCATCGGCGGCGGCCACGTAAGCTTGGCGTTGAGCCAGGTGTTGTCACTGCTCAACTTTGAAATCCACATCCTAGACCACCGCGAAAACCTCAATACAATGCAAGCCAATGCGTTTGCCCGCACCAAACAAGTCGTGGATTTTGAAACCATAGATCAGTACATTCCCGAAGGCGCTGACGTCTACGTGATTATTATGTCTTTTGGATATCGAACAGACGATATTATCATCCGACGTTTACTCAAAAAACAATTCAAATACATTGGTATGCTCGGCAGCAAGGAAAAAACCGCGACGCTTTTCAAAAACCTTCTAAACGATGGTTTCGCGCAAGCCGATATTGACAAGGTATTCGCGCCTATCGGCCTCGACATCAAAAGTGAAACCGCGCACGAAATCGCAATTAGCGTGGCGGCACAATTAATCCAAATCAAAAACAAATCGTGATTTCCATTCAACAAGCGTTTGCCATTTTAGAAGCGTTCCCTGCGGATTTGCACCAAATCACCTTGCCTTTGTTCAAAGCGCGAAATCATATCTTGGCCGAGACGCTACATTCCAAAATAGACATGCCACCTTTCCCGCAGGCCACGATGGACGGTTATGCGCTCGCGTTGCACGATGTATTAGATTACACTATTGTGGGCGAAATCAAAGCTGGTGACGGCGATCGAGTGGTCTTGAAAGCAGGCGAAGCAGTGAAAGTATTTACCGGCGCGGCGGTTCCTAAATCGGCGCAAGCGGTGATTCAAATTGAAAAGGTATCGGTACAGGAAAACCGGTTGTCACTTGCCGAACCGATTACAGCCGGAACGAACATTCGCCCACAAGGCGCGCAGATTAAAACCGGTGACGCGGCGCTTGTACAAGGAAGTTTTTTGAATCCGGCGGCGGTTGGTTTTTTTGCCGGTTTGGGTGTTGCCGAAGTTTGTGTTTTTCAAAAACCAAAAGTAGCCGTTGTCGTTACCGGAAATGAACTCGCGCAGGCAGGCGAGCCGTTGGCGTACGGGAAAGTGTACGAGAGTAATGCCGTGATGTTGCAATCGGCGCTTTATGACGCCGGGTTTGAATCGCTGAATCTGTATCAGGTTGCCGATGATTTCGAGGCGACACAATCGGTGCTGGGCCATTCGATAGCAGCCAATGACGTCGTTTTGGTGTCGGGCGGCATATCAGTAGGCGATTACGATTTTGTAGGCAAAGCGCTCGAAAGCCTCGGCGTGAACGAGTTGTTTTATAAAGTCAATCAAAAACCCGGAAAGCCATTGTATGTTGGGAACCTGGACCAGAAAATGATTTTCGCCTTACCCGGAAATCCCGCTGCCAGCCTGACTTGCTTTTATGTGTATGTAAAACCGATGCTGCAAAAATTAGCCGGAATGTCACAACAGTTTGGATTTGCCCAAATGCGAAAATTGTCACACGATTACGAAGTGGCCAACGTACGCGACCTGATCCTCAAAGCCAAAATCTGCGGAGAAAGTGTAACCATCCTGCCGCACCAGGACTCTGCGATGCTTGATTCTTTTGCGGTAGCCGATGCGCTGGTATATCTCGAAGCAGGCCAGTATGCGTTAGAGCAAGGCCAAGAAGTGTCTGTGCTGCCGATTTAAAATTGCGGCGTAGGCAGGTCAAATCGCTCAATCAGATTGACGTGAAGCGCGCTGAATAACGTTTATAAATAGTTACAGTTTTTCTGCATCGACGGTGTTGCTGATTATTGTATCTTACCTTCAGGGAAGGGGAAGGTATTTTTCCCTACAATATTTTAGGGAATCTCAATTCCAGACACGAGCGTAGCGAACTGACCGAAGGTAAAATCTTCCTGTATTCTTAAAATTTATAAGTTTGCGTCTGCGTTTGCTTTAGTTTTACATCCTTGTGTCACGCCTTTTAGTTAAGATTTCACCATGTTAGAGTTTTCACCATTGTTATTGCTTTTACTACCCATCGTCGCGTTCCTTTACGCGAGTGTTGGGCATGGCGGCGCGAGCGGTTACCTGGCCTTGATGAGCGTTTTTTCGTTCCCGATTGCGGTGATGAAACCCACGGCTTTGGTACTCAATATTTTGGTGTCGGGCATTTCGTTTTACTTTTATTTCAGAGAAAAACAGTTTGATTGGAAATTGTTTTATCCGTTTGCGATCGCGTCGATTCCGTTCTCCTTTTTAGGCGGAATCCTCACGATTGAAACACACGTTTATAAGATTATTTTAGCGACGGTTTTGATTGTAGCGGTCTTGCGTTTGCTGGGCGCTTTCGGGAAAGAGCGTATCGAATTGAAACCCGTAAATTTACCATTGGCACTGGTTATTGGCGCCGTCATCGGTTTTTTATCGGGCCTTATCGGAATCGGCGGCGGCATCATCCTAAGCCCGGTGATTTTGCTTTTGGGTTGGGGAAATATGAAGCAGACGGCGGCGGTTTCGGCCTTGTTTATCTTGGTCAATTCTGTTTCTGGGCTGTTCGGATTCGTTTCTAAAGGCGGGATTTTACCGGCTGCTGCTGTGCCCGTGATTGCACTTGCGGTTATTGGCGGGATTGCCGGCGGATACTTCGGAAGCAAAAAATTCAACACCCTTACCTTGCGCAACGTACTCGCCGTGGTGCTTGGGATCGCCATCTTTAAATTGTATACCACATGATTGTTACTGTCAAATATTTTGGGGCTGTTGCCGACGCGACTCAGAAGAAAGAGGAGGCCTTGTACCTCGATTCTAAATTACATTCGATAGAAGATATACGCCTCCAACTGGAAACCCAATATCCCGACCTCAAAGGCATTGCGTATGTGATTGCCGTAAACCAATCGGTAGTTGCGTCGGGACTGGTCACAATCAAAGAAAATGATGAATTGGCATTATTGCCGCCATTTGCCGGAGGATGATGGAAAATTCAAAACGATACGACAGGCAAATTGCGCTTCCCGAAATCGGGATTTTGGGACAGGAAAAACTCGCCGCTGCAAAGGTATTGATTATCGGTGCCGGCGGATTGGGTTGCCCGGTCCTACAGAGTCTCGCTGCCGCAGGTGTTGGCCAGATTGGGATTGTTGACGGTGATGCAATAGAAGAGAGCAACCTGCACCGACAATTCCTGTACACCGCAGCCGATTGTAAAAAGAACAAAGCCCAGGTTGCGGCCATGGCGGTGTTACGGCAGAATCCCAAAGTTAAGGTTTTTGCGTTCCCTAGTCATTTTACCAAAGCCAATGCTGCCGAAATGATAGCAAATTACCAATTGGTCGTTGACTGCACCGATGACAACCAAAGCCGCTACCTGATTAATGATGTGGCTATCGCAAAGAGCATTCCCATGGTTTACGCATCCATCCATAAATTTGAGGGACAGCTTTCGGTGTTCAATTACCAAGGCGGTCCGTCGTATCGCTGCTTGTTTGGTTCGCCCGGTGAAACGTTGGATGGTGTAAATTGCACAGACGCAGGAGTACTCGGCATTTTACCGCAAACCCTCGGCGCGTTGCAGGCCACAGAAGTGCTCAAGATTATCCTGGGCATTGGCGAGGTCGTCTCGGGGAAATTGTTGTTGTACGATGGCTTACAAAGTCGGTTCACTGCGATTGCATTGGATAGAAACCCGGACCAAGTAGCAATAGGTTTGCAAAACGGAAACAACATCCTACATTCAAAAAGCCAAACGGTAATAGGTATCGGCGCCGATGCTTTCCGGGAAGCGCTACATACAAACAGTCACCTGATCATCGACATCCGCGAAAGCTACGAAGAACCGCGATTGGAGAACCAGGGCATTCACAACATTCCTTTGGCCCAGCTTGAAAATTTTATAACCACGGTGGCCCAAAACCAAAAGGTGATTTTGTTTTGCCAACGCGGACACCAAAGCCAAATGGCCGCAGATTATTTAACCCACAAAGGTTTCCGTTCGATTTTGCATTTGCAGCACGGTATCGAAGGATTGGCCTTAAACTGAATTGCATGACCGAAAAACCTAAAAAAGCAGTGTTTGTAAGCGGCGCCATCTCGCCCGAATTCATCGCGGGTTCCATCGCCAAACACCAAAGCAAAACCACAATCGGCGCCCACCAGATTTTCCTGGGGCAAGTGCGTGCCGATGAGATCCAAGGAAAGCAAGTCGTCGCAATCGATTATTCGGCGTATGAAGCGATGGCAGAAACGGTTTTCCATGAAATCCGCGAAAGCGCTTTTGAAAAATATGAACTGACCTGCCTGCACACCTACCATAGCTTAGGCGTTGTAAAAACGGGCGAAATCTGCCTGTTTGTTTTTGTATCGGCACCACGCCGCAAAGTGGTTTTTGAGGCGATTGAATTCCTGGTCGAAGCCATCAAGGAAAAAGCGCCGGTTTTTGGCAAAGAGTTGTTTGCCGACGACACCTACACCTGGAAGAAGAATACACAATAAATCCTTGCGCGTTTTTGAATTAAATCTATATTTGTGAGTCGTACGAAACCGATATAGTTTCAAAAAACCAATACTTTGCAAGAAAGAAAAATATACAGCCACCGCGTTTGGATGGACGGCAAATTGCAACCCGCGACGGTTTCGTTTTCTGGCCCATCCATTACCGCAATCCAATTTGAAAAGGCAGCCGATGCCGAGGATTTTGCCGATGCCGTAATCATGCCCGGCGTCATCGATGCGCATGTACACATCAATGAACCCGGACGCACCGAATGGGAAGGTTTTGAAACCGCCACCCAAGCCGCTGCAGCCGGCGGATCCACTACGATTATCGACATGCCACTCAATGCGAGTCCGGTCACCACGACGCACGAGGCGTTTGTAGAAAAGCTGGAATCATCCAAAGGCAAAATGAATGTGAATGTGGGGTTTTACGCGGGATTGGTGCCGGGAAATTCGGGCCAGCTCGAAGCGCTTATCCAAGATGGCGTAGTGGGTGTGAAATGTTTCCTCACACATTCGGGAATCGATGAGTTTCCAAACGTCACCGAAAAAGACCTCGACGAGGCGATGCCGATTATTGCCAAATACAAACTTCCGCTGCTTGCGCACTGTGAATTGTACGACGAGGAAGTGGCATGTGGTTTTGGCGAAAATCCCACAAGTTACCGACACTATCTGGCGAGCCGTCCCAAACAATGGGAAAATGACGCTGTCGATTTGATGATTCGCAAATGCAGGGAGCACAATTGCCCTGTGCATATTGTGCATGTCGCCTCCGCCGAAGCGTTAGGGAAAATAGCAGCCGCCAAAAAAGAAGGATTGCCCATCACCGCCGAAACCTGTACGCAATACATTTTCTTCAACGCCGAAGACATACCCGACGCGAACTGCATCTACAAATGTGCGCCACCCATCCGCGAACGCGCCAACAACGACCAACTCAAACAAGCGCTCCAAGACGGTACGCTCGATTTTATAGCCACCGATCATTCGCCCGCGCCGCCTGATATCAAGGAAATGGAAACCGGCAATTTGAAGAAAGCCTGGGGCGGCATCGCCGGAATCCAGTTTTTACTCACCGCTTCATGGACGGCCTTGAAAGACATGATGACTTTGGAAGCGTTCATTCCGCTCGTGACGTCCAAGCCTGCGGCGTTCCTCAAAGCCCATCGCAAAGGCGCAATCGCCGTGGAAAACGATGCCGATTTTGTGATCTGGTATCCCGAAGCACCGCAAATCGTTAAGGAACAGGATATTTTTTTCAGATATAAAATAAGTCCATACCTTGCACAAAGCTTAAGCGCAACGGTGGTTGAAACCATCGTCAACGGCGCAACTGTTTACCAAATGCAATCGATAAAAACCAAAAATAAAGGACAATGGCTTTTGAAAAAGTAAAAGAGATCATCAAGGAATCGCCCGCATTTACACAGCTCACCGACCTCGCTGCCCAAAGGCTGGGCGGCAAAGTGCTCTATGCCACCGACGATTTCTTTGCAGAAAAAGAAAACCTCATTTTACCCACACGCGGCATATTCATCACCGACAAGTACACCGACCGGGGCAAATGGATGGATGGTTGGGAAAGCCGCCGCAAACGCACGCCCGGACACGATTGGGCGGTCATACAGCTTGGGGTTTCGGGGAAAATCAAAGGCGTTGATATTGATACGAACTTCTTTTTGGGCAACCATCCGCCGCACGCGAGTGTTGAAGCGGTGAACCTGTCAGGAAAAGACCTTCCGACTGATTGGGATGCGATTACCTGGAAAGAGATCTTACCCAAGTCACACCTCGATGCGGGTTCGCAAAATTTTTACGAATGCGATTCGGATGAAATCTTCACGCATTTGCGCTTGCATATTTATCCCGATGGCGGCGTGGCGCGTTTTCGCGTGTACGGCGAGGTGTTCAAGAATTGGGATCTGGTTTCTACCGAACATGTGATTGATTTGGCTGCGGCTACCAACGGCGGCAAAGCCATTGCCTGCAACGACATGTTCTTTAGCGCCATGGGCAATCTCATTATGCCCAACCGCGGCGCGAATATGGGTGACGGCTGGGAAACCAAACGCAACCGCACGCCAAACAACCGCGATTGGGTCATCCTCAAACTCGGGCACAAAGGAACTGTGGAACGCATTGTCGTGGACACTTGTCATTTCAAGGGAAATTATCCCGACAGTTGTTCAATCGAAGCTTGTACAAGCGCTACCGATGATTTGCAAAATCTCGATTGGCAGCCGTTGTTGCCGCAACAGAAACTCAGCGCCGACCATGAACATGAATTCACATCGGAACTCCATAAATTGGATGGCATCACCCACGTGCGGCTCAACATTTTCCCCGACGGCGGCGTAAGCAGGCTCAGGTTATTCGGTAAAATCGTCAAGTAGTGCAGGTCAGTACTTTTGCCATATCGATTTTGTATGCGGTGTACGCGGGCATCCTGTTGCTGCTCGTGGTGCTGTCGCACAAATTGCCGGGCATTTTGAGCAGCCGTTACGCCAAGACCGTTTCGGAGGAAAAACAGGTAACGATACAGAATTACATCTACGTTGGAATCCTTTTGATGATCATTGGGATTACCGCCAATACCTGGTTCCTCGTGAAAGGTTCGCCGCTCGAAAGCCACCTCATGGAATGGCTCAACATCATCATCCGCGTGATGCACATTACCTTTGGGATTGCATGGATTGGCGCGTCGTTTTACTTCGTGTTCCTTGAAAACGCGCTCAACCGGACCGAAGACGTACGCGATGAACTCGCCGGAAATCTCTGGGCAGTACACGGCGGTGGATTCTATTACCTCGAGAAATACAAAGTCGCCCCTAAGACGATTCCCAAGCATTTGCATTGGTTCAAATACGAAGCGTATTTCACCTGGCTTTCAGGGTTTTGCCTGTTGTTTGTGGTGTATTATTTTAACGCTTCGGCTTTCCTGATTGACAAGAATGTACTCGATATTTCGGCGACCGAAGGCATACTGATTGGCGTTGGTTCGTTCGTTGTTGCGTGGGTGATTTATGACCTGATGTGCAAGTCGGCGTTGATCAAAAACCAATTGCTGTTTGCCATTGTCGGTTTCCTGATTTTAATCGGGTTTGCGTATTTCTACTGCCAGGTGTTTTCAAGCCGCGCAGCCTACATCCATTTTGGGGCGATGATTGGCAGTTTGATGGTGGCGAATGTGTTCTTTGTGATTATTCCTGCGCAAAAGGCGATGGTGAATTCGGCCAAACTCGGATTGCCGCTCGATCCATCGCTCGGGAAAAAAGCGCTCGCGCGTTCGCTGCACAACAACTATTTTACCTTGCCGGTATTGTTTGTGATGGTGAGCAACCATTTCCCATCGACCTTTGGCTACGAATATCCGTGGCTGATATTGGCAATTATTTCCTTGGGCGGGGCAGGCGTAAAGCACTACCTCAATCTCAAGGAACAAAAACAACTCAACGTTTGGATTTTGCCCGTGTCGATCTTGATTTTGCTCGCGGCCTGTTTTGTGTCGGCACCAAGCACGAATCCTTACGAATGTAAAAAGGAAATCCAATTTGCCGAGGTGCAGGAAATCATCCAGAAACGCTGCGTGCAATGCCATTCTAAAAACCCGACCGACGACGTTTACAAAGTGGCGCCCAACGGCGTGATGTACGATACGCCCGAAGAGATTTTGGCCAAGCGCGACCTGATCATGCAACGCGTCGTACTCACCAAGACGATGCCACAGAACAATAAAACCAATATGACCGAGGAGGAACGCGACGCCATCCGTTGTTGGATGGAACAAGGCGCACCGATAAAATAAACCATATGAATTTAACCGATTTCAACAATTTAGATAGGGAAGTGGCAGCGAAACATTTGTTGGATTGCTGCGGTTCTCAAAAATGGAAAACCGAGATGATGGCGCATTTCCCATTTGCCTCAGAAAAGCAACTCGTCAATTTATCAGCGAAAATCTGGTACGATGACTGCAACGAAACCGACTGGCGCGAATCGTTCACGCACCACCCGAAAATCGGCGATGTCAAAAGCCTGACCGAGAAATTCGCAGGAAAAGAACAAGCCGGCGTGGTGGTCGCGACTGCCGAAACCATCAACCAATTGGCACAAGCCAACGCCGATTACGAAAACAAATTCGGATTCATTTTTATCGTTTGCGCTACAGGAAAAACGGCAGATGAAATGTTACAGTTGCTGCTCGACCGACTCCAAAATACAGCAGACGAAGAATTGCACATTGCCATGGGCGAACAGCAGAAAATCTCGATCATCCGCTTTAAAAAGTTATTGACCGAAGCCGATTTCAGTTTCCTCAAAGTCAGCCAAATCACCACGCACGTTTTGGATACATCGACCGGAATTCCCGGAAAAAATATTTCTATACAATTGCAGTCTAATAAAAACGGAACCTGGCAAACCATCACCCAAGGCATCACCAACGCCGACGGTCGTATTCCCGATTTGTTGCCGCCTTCTAAAAGCCTCAAACCCGACACCTATAAAATGGTTTTTGACACCGGGAAATATTACGGCGCGCTCAAAACCAAAACCTTTTATCCCGAAGTCGAAATCATTTTCGAGACTTTCGACGAAACCCATTATCACGTACCTTTGCTCGTGAACCCATTCGGCTACAGCACGTATCGCGGCAGTTAAGCCATTTAAAATTTATCATTTAAAATTTAATTCATCATTCAACATGACGATTCCAACTGATAAGAAAGACCAGCTTTTCAATAGCCTCAAACAGGCCAATAGTACTTTCAACGACATTTATCCCGGCGACCGCAGCGACCGCCAACCCGTGCATACGCTGTATGGCGGCGCGAACCTGTTCAAGTCGGACGCGCCGATTGCATTAGGACACCGCGCTTTGGAAATCCTCGAAACCTATGCGCCCAACCACGAGGTTTTCGGGCAGGCTTTTGGATTAACTGGCGGGAACGATTTCAGCAAACGCATTTACGATAAAGTCGTTGCGAAGTTGAAATCTGAAGCGATTGAGGATTTCCGAATCGATTTCGAGGACGGCTACGGCAACCGAAGCAATGAAGAGGAAGATGCCACTGCCGAATCGACCGCAAAAGAAGTCGCCAAAGGCATGCGCGAAAACACTTTGTCGCCATTCATCGGCATCCGCATCAAGCCGTTTACCGAAGAAATGAAAGAACGCGGTTTGCGAACACTTGATATTTTCGTCTCGACTTTAGTCAAGGAAACCGGCGGAAAATTACCGGATAATTTTGTGGTAATGTTGCCCAAAGTGACGATTCCCGAACAGCCGCAAACACTCGCCGATTTTTTCGCGATTTTAGAAGAAGAACTAGGCCTCGAAAAAGGCATCCTCAAAATGGAAATGATGGTAGAAACCACCCAAGCTATTATGGACATCAACGGCACCAATCCGTTGTACCGCTTTATCAAGGCGGCGAAAGGACGTTGCATTGCAATGCATTTTGGGACCTACGATTATACCGCAAGCTGCAGCATCACGGCCAAATACCAGGAAATGGACCATCCGGTTTGCGATTTTGCACACCACATGACCAAAGTGGCGTTGGCGCATACGGGCATTTGGCTCAGCGACGGCGCGACCAACACCATGCCAATCGGGCCACACCGCGGCGATTTGACTCCCGAACAAGAAGCAGAGAACAGACAAGTGGTGCACCGCGCCTGGAAGAAAGGCTACGACCACATCCGACATTCTTTGTGGAACGGATTTTACCAAGGCTGGGATTTGAACCCGGCGCAATTCCCGATGCGTTATGCCGCCGTTTATGCGTTCTTTTTGGAAAGCTATGACGATGCCGTTGAGCGATTGAAAACCTTCGTGGATAAGGCTGCTCGGGCGACTTTGATCGGCGATGTATTCGATGATGCGGCGACAGGCCAGGGCTTACTCAATTATTTCCTGCGTGCGCTGAATAGCGGTGCAATTACCGAGGACGAAGTTTTGGCGACGGGATTGACGCTCGAGGAAATCCGTGGGCGCTCGTTCAAGAAGATTTTAGAAAACAGAATGGCGAAATAAGATGGTAGACATCACGCATAAAACCACGAGCCTGAGAACGGCTACCGCGCAAGCGACCGTAACGGTTGGCTCGGCCGAGACCGTGCGTGCCATTTTGGAAAAAAAAGTGCCTAAAGGCGATGTGCTCGAAGTGGCCAGGACGGCGGGTTTGTTCGCGGTCAAAAACACTTCGAACGCCATTCCCGATTGCCATCCGATTCCCGTGGAATATACCGGGATCACTTATGAGATGGAAGCCGAATCGATAAAAATCGAGGTTACCGTCAAAGCGATTTACCGTACCGGAGTAGAAGTAGAGGCCATGCACGGCGCGTCGATTGTGGCCCTGACGATGTATGACATGCTCAAGCCGATTGATAAAAACGTTGCCATTTCGGATATTAAATTATTACACAAGAAAGGCGGGAAGTCCGATTTCGACGCTTCGAGAGATTTGAAGATTTCGGCAGCCGTAATGGTCTGCTCCGACAGTGTGAGCGCTGGAACCAAAACCGATGCTTCGGGGAAAATCACTATTGAAAAACTCGAAAAATTCGGGATTACCGTTTCAAAATACAGCGTCATTCCCGACGAAACCGAGGCCATCCAAAATCAAATCCAACAACACATCGACAACCACATAGACCTCGTCGTCGTTACCGGCGGAACCGGATTGTCACACAACGATGTCACGCCCGAAGCCATTATCCCGTTACTAGATCGTAGGATTCCCGGTATCGAGGAAGCGATGCGCGCCTACGGCCAACAACGCACACCTTATGCCATGCTCTCACGTAGTGTGGCGGGGTTTTGCAAGGATACTTTGGTGCTGGCATTGCCGGGTTCGGTAAAAGGCGCGGCAGAATCGATGGATGCGATTTTTCCGTCGGTATTGCATCTTTTCAGCATCCTCAATGGCAACCGTCATGGCAACTGATTTACACGACACCTTTGGGCGCAACCACAGTTACTTGCGCATCTCGATTACCGAGCACTGCAATTTGCGCTGCACCTATTGCATGCCCGCAGACGGTATCGATTTGACACCCAAAGCGCATTTGATGACTACCGATGAAATCCTGCAAATCGCCACGACTTTTGTGGGTTTGGGTGTGGATAAGATCAGGCTCACTGGTGGCGAACCTTTGGTACGAAAGGATGCACGTGAGATTATCTTAAGGCTTGGCGAACTCGGTACACAGCTTACCATGACTACCAACGGGCTGTTGGTCCATCAGTTTATAGAGACTTTCAAACAGGCGAAAATCAAAACCATCAACGTAAGCCTGGATACTTTGGTTAAGAAAAAATACCAGCAAATTACACGACGGGATTCGTTTGATACCGTGCTCGAAAACATCGATTTATTGCTAGCCGAAGGATTTCGCGTGAAGATCAATGTGGTGCTCATGCAGGGATTCAACCGGGACGAGATTGTGGATTTCATCGGCTTGACCGAAAATAAAAATGTCCAAATCCGTTTTATTGAATTCATGCCGTTTAGCGGAAACGCCTGGGACAGGTCAAAATTGGTAACGTATAGCGAAATCGTCAATGAGGCGGCAGCAGCTTTCCCCAACCAAATCGAGCGGATCACCGACGCGCCCAACGATACCGCCAAGAATTTTAAAATCGTTGGCTATGAGGGAAGTTTTGCCATTATTAGTTCGGTGACCAACCCGTTTTGTAGTACCTGCAATCGCATCAGGCTTACCGCCGATGGCAAACTCAAGAATTGCCTGTTCTCTGATTCGGAGACTTCTTTGCTCGATGCTTTGCGCTCGGGCCAATCAATCCTGCCTTTGATCCAACAGAATTTGCTCGCCAAGAAAGCGGTGCGCAATGGGATGGACAATGATTTGAAATTTCAGGATCCCGACGCTTTTTCTAAAAACCGCAGCATGATTGCTATTGGCGGATAGTGGGTTAAACATAAACTTTTCCTTAAATAGTGTAACAAAATCGAGATATCGCCCAATTATCTTTGAATTACAATACGACCAAGAATTGCTATGAAAAAGAACCAAAGTTGTATTGCCAAAAAAATCTAAAATAAGGACCAACGGGTGACATTATGTTCATAATGCTCGCTTAAAAGAGTTGCTTGGGCGTTAATACGTCAAAGAATGATTTGTTAGATTGATTCTTATTTTGTGGAGCCTGTAGTGTCTTTTGATGCTGCAGGCTTTTTTTTAACAATCGTTTTTCGATATTTCGGGCTCGTTTCCATTACTTCGCGTTATATTTGGAAAAATTAAATCTGCTACGAAATGAGAAAAATTACAATCCTTTTTTTCCTGCTGCTTTCAACGGTCGCATTTTCACAGAACGAAATCGGTAAAAAAGTAGGCCAGTTGGTAGCGGCCAACAAGACTTTCCTGCCGTATTCGGTTTTGGCGGAGTCGGGCGCAGTTGCCGATGAACCAATCAATCAGGTGGTTACAAAATCCACACTGGCGACTTTAAAAACACAGGATTTGTCAAGACTGGTAGCGCGTAAGGACGCGTTTATCGAACTTGAAATCCCATACCAGAACCAAATCATTTCGCTACAGCTGTACCGAGATGAAGTGTTAGCCGACGGTTTCCATGTGGATACCGACAAAGGCAGGAACGTCGCCTATAATCCTGGCGTGTATTACCGCGGCATTGTAAAGGGCGATTACCTTTCGGTGGCGGCTTTCAGTTTTTTCAACAATGAACTAGCCGGCATGGTCTCGAGCCGTTCGCTCAATAACCTCGTAGTGGGTAAGTTAAACAAGCGAAACAACACCAGCGAATACATCGTTTACTCTGATGCCGACATGGCCATCCAGAATGATTTTGAATGTCATACCCAAGATCCGGTGGTAACAGGACCGTCACCACAACGCGACAACAACGTTTTGCTTACAGACAAATGCGTAACTTTTTACTTTGAAGTGGATTACGACCTGTACAGTGCCAACGGCGTGTCGACAACGAATACGACCAACTGGATGACGGCGGTTTTTAACAACGTTAAAACTTTGTACGCCAATGATGGGATCAACGTGGCACTCAAATCGATTTACATCTGGACCGAGCAAGACCCTTATTTCGGGGAAGGCTCGTCGGATTACCTCAATATGTTCAACGAGCAGCGACCGATTTTTGACGGCGATGTTGGGCAATTGGTCTCTATTGATAGCGGCGGACTCGGCGGTGTGGCCAGAACCATTAATGGTTTGTGCGGCGTAAACAATTACAGTTACTCTGATGTGAGTTTTGGGTTTAGCACGGTTCCGACTTATTCCTGGACTATCATGGTGGTTACGCACGAATTCGGGCATTTGCTCGGGTCGCCGCATACACACGCTTGCATCTGGAATGGTGACAATTCGCCAATTGACAGTTGCGGTCCTTACTCTATCGGATCGAGTGGAGAAGGCTATGGCTGTATGGCCACACCGCCGTTATTGCCATCGGCATCGCAAAAAGGTAGCATTATGAGTTATTGCCACCTGGTGAACGGCATCGGGATCAACCTCGCCAATGGCTTTGGCCCGCAACCCAAGCAACGGGTTTTGGATGCTGTAAATGGCGCCACTTGCCTGAGTACCGATTGTATCAACACCTGTATCAACACCGTTGTGGGTGTGAACACCGAATTTATTACACCTACTACAGCCGTGATTAGTTGGGACCAGCTTTCTAATACGACCAACTGGCTTTTGTCTGTGGTGCCTTATACGAGTACACCAATATGGACACCTGTTACGGGAATCCAATTCACGGTGACAGATTTGTTACCGAACACCTTTTATAAAGTCACGGTACGCCCCGATTGCGATGCCTCGATTACAACCGAGACCGTGCAATCGATGTTCCTTACCGAAGCCGACTATTGCAGTGGCAATATTGTGATTACCGATTCGGGCGGCATTTCGGGGAACCACTCGCACAACGAAAACTACGTCCGTACGATGATCCCGAGTGTTCCGGGTACCAAGCTGAAACTTACTTTCACAGACTTTTGGCTTTCTGGCCAGGATTGGTTGTATATTTATGATGGTAACTCTACCTCGGCACCCGACCTGACCAATGGCGGATTGCGCGGTACGACGATTCCCGGGCCTTTCCAGTCTACGGCTGCCGATGGTTCGCTCACGATTCGTTTTACTTCAGACAATGTGGTTTTACGTCCCGGATACGCCGCCGCGGTGAGCTGTACGAATTTGCTTGCTACCGATGGCTTTGAATCCAATATTGATTTTAGCTATTCGCCAAACCCTACTACTGGCATAGTGGGTATTGTTTCGCATACGCCGATTGGGGCAGTGGAGGTTTACAATAGCCTTGGGCAATTGCTCTACCGTGGCAATGAAAAAGCTTTTGAAGTCAAGGTTGACTTGTCTGGCTTTGCTTCGGGAACCTACTTCTTTAAGCTCAAATTCAAGGACAAAGAAGCGCATTTTAAGATATTGAAACAGTAAACCAGAGCCACCCGAAAAGGTGGCTTTTTTTATAGTTCCTTGTTGGTCTTTCGGCGCAACCCAGGTTGATTCTCCACACTATCGTCAGCGTTGGGATGACGCCGAAATATTGTAACCTATGCGCCAAATACCGTAACCCAATTTAAGATTTGAAAGGCGAATTTTGATTTCTTCCAGGACAAGAATGGAATACATCAATCAATTACGGGTGCGTAACTATGCGGGTTTTGCCTTGCACCTATAGATCTTTCAATGAAAAAACCACTTATAGATATCGGCTGCTCGACCTTCAATAATAGGTACTGGAAAGGGATTTTTTATCCCGAAGCACTGCCCAAAAGCGAATGGTTTTCCTTTTACTGTGAGCATTTTAATACGTACGAAATCAATTCGAGTTTCTATCGATTTCCTACTTTGAAAAGCCTGCAATCGTGGTACCAGAAAGCCCCCGATGATTTTACATTCGCCGTCAACGCACCTAAAATCATCACGCACCTCAAACAATTTACCGATTGCCACCAGGAAGCCGATGAATTCTATGGCAATTGCCACAAGGGACTTGGGAAAAAGCTGGGGTGTGTTTTGTTTCAATTGCCGCCAAGTGTAGCGTTTACACCTTATCGCTTGGCGCTGGTCCTGAGTTATATGAATGCCGATTTTTGCAATGTGATTGAGTTTCGCAATGAAACCTGGTGGTGTCCCGAAGTTTATGAGGCACTCGCCGAGAAGAACGTGACCTTTTGCAATGTCAGTTACCCAAACTTACCCAACACCTTGGTCCAAACCAGCAGTATCGGTTACTTTAGGATGCATGGTGTGCCAAGGTTATTCCAATCGGATTACCCCGAAGACGATCTTAGGCAACTAAAGGAAGCGATTGCCCTTACAAATTGGGAAAAAGCCTACGTGTATTTCAACAACACCGCGAGCCAAGCGGGTATTTTAGATGCATTGGAGCTCAATAAAATCAAAAGCCGTTATAAATAATTTCTGTTCTAACAGCAAGCGTTGAATCTTCAGCCGATAGTTAACCAATTTGTAATGCTGTAATTTTTGTTACAAATTGCGTAACACTTCCCGCCTTTTTTGTAAGCAACTTTGTTTCAACGAAGACCACTAAATTGAAGGAGATGAAAAATATTACGCTAATGGCCGTGTTGCTTCTTTTTGCGGGTAACATGCAAGCCCAGAGATTAGAAATCAGGGAAGTTCCCGAAGCCGTGATGATTGCTTTCAGAAAAGCCAATCCAGGGGTTGGCAATCCGCAATGGCGAAAAGAAAAAGGTTGTTACCAGGCCAAGTGTATGGTCAATAAGACGCCGCGCACTTTTACCTACACCAAATCGGGTACGCCAGTGGTCAAAGATGCCAAGGCCGCCATGGAAGCACTACCTGGTGCCATCAGGGAATACCTCGATAAAAACCATCGCGGCGCCGTTGTAGACAAAGTGCTCCGGATTATCAATCCAAAAGGCACCGTCAATTATGCCGTAGAAATTAACGGTACCGACCTGATTTTTGACGCCAACGGAAAATACCTCAAGACACAGAAAATCTTATAGTGAAAAAGAATTATACCCTTGAAGAAATCTCCTGCTATGGAGATTTTTTTTTTGCACTACGCCCAACGATTCCACACTGTTAAACTGGGCAAAGTGTAACTTATTGCAAAAGTGTTATAAAGTAAAGCGACGGCTTGTAGCCGAACTTTACGATACGATCAAAATCGGCAATCGGACAGCAAAACCGTTGCCATTTAACCCATAAAATTACGCATATGTTAAAGGTAAATTCGCAGCTTAAGGTCAGCAAATTGGGGATTATATTGGACAAGACCGATTTGGAATTCGAAAATGCGGGTGTCCTCAATCCGGCGTGTATCGCAGAAGGCGGGAAAGTGCATGTATTTTACCGTGCGGTAAAGCAAGGCAATTATTCTACCATCGGCTATGCCAGGCTCGACGGCCCGACAGAAGTTGAAATTCGGATGGACAAGCCGCTCATTGAAGCCGATGCCGATTATGAATCGCACGGCATTGAAGATCCCAGGATTGTAAAAATAGACGATTTATACTACCTGACCTATACAGCCTACGACGGCATTAACGCATTGGGTTGTCTTGCCGTATCGAAAGACCTGAAACATTTTGACAAGAAAGGCGTGATTGTGCCCAAGGTGAGTTATGACACTTTCGTGGATTTGACCAAGCCCAAAGGCCTGCTTAAAAACAAATACTACCGTTTCAACCAGCACGAGAATGTGCATGAAAAGGATCGAAGCAAAATGCTGATTTGGGACAAAAATGTAATGTTTTTTCCGAGGCGAATTAACGGTGATTTGGCGTTCATCCATCGCATCAAGCCGGGCATCCAGATTGTCACTGGCATTCGTGAGATTGATGACCTCACACCCGAATTTTGGGAAACGTACCTAAAAAATCTCGACGAACACATCTTGCTGGAAGGCAAATTTCCGCATGAGCGCAATTATATCGGTGGCGGTTGTCCACCGATTGAAACGGAGCACGGTTGGCTCATGATCTACCACGGCGTACACGAATCGCTCAATGGTTATGTGTATTGCGCGTGCGTGACGTTGCTTGATTTGGAGGATCCGAGAAAGGAAATCGCGAGGCTGCCCTATGGCTTGTTCCAACCCGACCAGGATTGGGAACTTACCGGCTATGTACACAATGTTTGTTTTCCATCGGGTGCCGCTATTTTCGGGGACACACTTTACATTTATTACGGTGCCGCCGATGAGCGAATCGCCTGCGCATCGGTGAATACGGAGGACTTATTGAACGAACTACTGCACAATAAAATACAAACACATGAGAACTGATTCAAACGCCCGGGCGCTTACCGATTACAATAGCGTATTGCGACAGCCTGTTGCAACCAACGACCAGACTGCAGGCCAAACGTCGAAAATCCTTTTTATTGCCTCATATCCGCCGCGTGAATGTGGCATTGCTACCTATACACAAGATTTGATTAAGGCGCTGAATCAACAATTCGCGCGTTCGTTCGACATCAGCATCTGTGCGCTCAATAACCAAAACGAACAGCACCGCTATCCCGAAGAAGTAGATTACATACTCGAGACCGACAAGTCTGCATCATACCGTGAGTTGGCCGAATCCATCAACAACAACCGCGAGATTAAAATGGTCCTGATCCAGCACGAATTTGGCTTGTTTAGAACCAACGAAGACGATTTCAGGCTGTTTCTTGAAAAACTCAGCAAGCCCGTCACACTGGTTTTCCATACGGTATTGCCACGTCCGGACGAACTACTTCGCCGCAATGTACAACTGCTATCAGAACGGGTAGAAGGGTTGATCGTGATGACGCAATCGTCGGCTGTGATTTTGGCCAGGGATTATGATATTGCTGCCGATAAGATCACCGTCATCGGTCACGGCACCCATCTCGTAGAACACACCGACAAGCAACAGCTCAAGGCAAAATATGGGCTTGAAGGCAAAAAAATACTGTCTACGTTTGGATTGCTGAGTTCGGGAAAAAGCATCGAGACCACCTTGAATGCATTGCCAGAAGTCGTTAGCCAGAATCCCGAAACGATGTTCCTGATTATCGGCAAGACGCATCCGGGAGTCGTGAAAAATGAAGGGGAAGCCTACCGCAACCAACTCATCGAGACGATTGAAAACCTCGGTCTCGAAAACAACGTGCAATTCATCAACCGTTTTTTGACGCTCGAGGAATTGCTCGAATATTTACAACTCACCGACATTTATTTGTTCACTTCAAAAGATCCGAACCAAGCCGTTAGTGGTACCTTTTCGTACGCCATCAGTTGCGGTTGCCCGATTATTTCAACGCCAATCCCACATGCAACCGAAGTCCTGAGCAATGACACCGGCACCATAATCGATTTTGGCGATTCGGCGCAATTGGCCAAAGAAGTCAACCTGTTGCTCGCCGACGAGGAACTGCGTAAAGTAAAAAGTATCAATGGCCTGCATAAGATTGTACCCAATTCTTGGGAGAACTCGGCTTTGGCACACGCTATATTGTTCAACAAGGTGACCGACAATCGTTTGCAGTTGCAGTATCGGATTCCTGAGATCAACCTCAAACACGTCAAAAACATGACAACCGATTTTGGGATGTACCAGTTTTCTGTGATCAACCATCCCGATCCGGCCTCGGGTTATACCTTAGATGACAATGCCCGCGCCATGATTACCCTTTGCAAACACTACGAGCAAACGCGCGATGACGAGGATTTAAAGCTCATTGAAACCTATTTCAACTTCATCGCATTTTGCATGCGCCCCGATGGTTATTTCCTCAATTATGTGGATATAAACCATGAGTTTACCGAGCAAAATAATGAGACCAACCTAGCCGATTCTAATGGTCGCGCCATCTGGGCATTGGGTTACCTGATATCAAAGGGTTACATTTTTCCGGTAGATTTGGTAATGAAGGCCGAGCTCTTGATGCGCAAGGCGCTAAAGAACGCAGACAAGGTCTATTCGACACGCGCCATGGCCTTTACCATCAAAGGATTGTATTACAAAAACCTCAAAAAACAGTCGGAGCAGGATGTGGAGCTGATTAGGCTACTTGCCAACCGCATGGTACAGATGTACCGCCACGAGGCCAAAGAGGGCTGGGAATGGTACGAAACCTATCTAACCTATGCCAACAGTTTGCTGCCCGAGGCGATGCTCATGGCGTACCTTGCGACGGGCAACGAAGTGTACCGATCCGTTGCTAAAAAATCGTTTGATTTTCTATTGACCAAAATCTTTAGGGAAGACCGTATTAAAGTAATATCAAACCGCGGCTGGATGCAGATGGGAGAAGAACTCGTTCCCGAAAATCGCGCGGGCGAGCAACCCATAGACGTGGCTTATACGATTCTTGCGCTCGGAAAATTCTATGAGGTGTTCAAGGACGAAAGCTACCTCAAAAAAATGCGCATCGCCTTTGATTGGTTCCTGGGTAAAAATTACCTGAACCAGATTGTGTACAACCCGTGCACCGGCGGTTGTTTCGATGGCCTTGAAGACACGCACGTAAACCTAAACCAAGGCGCCGAATCTACGCTAAGTTATCTGGTCGCGCGATTGTTCATAAACCAATATTTCGTCAAGTCTCAGCCGGTGGCACCCAAAGTGGCTGGTGTGAAAATGGATTACCTCAGGAAAAACCACCATTTCCAGTTGCGCATTGTGCAATAACCTTTAAAAATACAACCATGAAAAATCCAGAAAAACATTCAGAATCGGTAAATCCGAACAAAGAACAAGACACCGATTTCCCGGGCTATCCCGAGTATCCGCCTAGTGAAGACATTTACGCGATGAACAAAAAGGAATCCGACATCGATCCCGAAAATCCAACGGCAACCAAATCGGTAGACGCCATCGAAACCCGGGAAACACCCAATGAAAAAGGTTTCGAAGACGACGTATCGGGTAGCGACCTTGATATTCCAGGCGCTGAGCTGGACGATTCGCTTGAAGATATTGGGAGTGAAGATGAGGAGAATAACCATTATAGTATTGGTGGGGATAATCATAATGATCTTGAAGAAGATCAGGAATAGGGAAGGCGCTACTTGTAGCGCTTTTTTTTTTGGGAGCTGGTTCCCGCTTTACGCTGCTATCTTTTTAAACTCTCGATGGTCGTTTAAAAAGGATATCCGCTGCAATCGGGGCTATCGCTGCCGCGAGGGCCTTCTTTTGTCTGGCAACAAAAGAAGCAAAAATGCCTTAGCGACCAAATTACAATCTCGAAAACTACCTCAGAAAGCGGTCTCCGGGCTAAGCCGCTCGCCTTGCAGGCTCGACTCTCACGCCCTCCGATGCCGCTTTTCTTCGTTGTTTTCTACGATTCTAATTTGACGTCGCACCAGGTAGGAAGTGTTTATTTTATTTTTC
>DLHP01000001.1 GCA_002483285.1 Flavobacterium sp. UBA7665 | reverse complement strand
CCGATAGAAACGGAAATCCTTTTGAAAAAGGATTGCACGGAGCGCTAGCGAAGTGAAATTTCTTTTTTCAAAAGATTGCAGTGCATAGCGGGAAACAGCTCCTAAAAATTTACCTTTGCACCATGACATCACAACAACTCACCACACAGATCCACCAAAAAAAATCTTTCCTCTGCATCGGACTCGACGTAGATGTTGCGAAAATCCCAAGCCATTTGTCTAACGCGGAATTCCCGATTTTTGAATTCAACAAAGCCATCATCGACGCTACGCACGATTTGTGTGTTTCGTACAAACCCAATACGGCTTTTTACGAAGCCAACGGCATCAAAGGCTGGCAGTCGCTACAGAAAACCATAGAATACATCAACGAGAATTACCCGGATATTTTCACCATCGCCGACGCCAAACGCGGCGATATTGGCAATACGTCTTCAATGTATGCCAAGACGTTCCTAGAAGATTTGAACTTTGACAGCGTGACCGTGGCGCCTTATATGGGCAAGGATTCGGTCGAGCCATTCCTTGCCGTTGAAGACAAACATACCATCTTATTGGCGCTCACCTCAAACGAGGGCGCATTCGATTTCCAGACCAAGGAAGTGAACGGAAAACCTTTGTACGAGCAAATTATTGAGACCTCCAAAACCTGGGAGAACGCTAAAAACCTGATGTATGTGGTGGGCGCGACCAAAGCCGAGTATTTTGCGGCGATCCGCAAACTCGTACCCAATAATTTCTTGTTGGTTCCGGGTATTGGGGCACAGGGCGGCAGCCTTTCTGAAGTCTGTAAGTACGGTATGAACAAACAAGTGGGTTTGCTCGTGAATTCGTCGCGCGGCATTATTTACGCTTCCAATAAAATCGATTTTGCCGAGAAGGCTCGCGAAGAAGCGCTCAAAATCCAACAGGAAATGGCGCAAATATTGGCATCGTTATAGTTTTTTAGCGAGGAAGATGTAGGCTTTAAGCCCGTGGTGTACAAAAAGCGTGGTGTCGTTGTCGGGGAATTTCTCGTGGTATTCGGCGTCGGGTTTTAAAATCACCGCGCTACCGGTACGTACATAATTACTTGATTCAAAATATTCTGGGCTTTTATAACCTTTCAATTTCTTGGCTACAATTTTAGACGCAACCTTACCCAAGAAGCGTTGGTATTGCTTGACTGCTTTGCGGTTGTGTTTGGTGAGTTGGTTGTGCATATAGCCCGCCAGGATGTTCTTTGGGAACGGTAATTTGCGGATCATCTTTTTGGCGTTCTTGAACGGGTTGGTCGTGTTGAAATCGGTGAGGATTTGAATAGAAATGGGTACTTCGGGAACCCAATCCAGCGGGTTGATGACAGAAACCGACCAGCCAAACTGCGTCGCCATCTCATAATCATAAGCAAAATACAGATTGCCTGGTTTGGGTGCCGCGCTGCAATAGGTTTTGAATTGGATGTCTTTGGCGAGTTCGCCAGTTTCCTGGTAATGCAGCAGTTGCGCAGTCACCAAATAAGCAATCCCAGCGCCTTGGCTGTGACCAAATACAATAAACTCTTTTTTTCCTTTGGAATACGATTTTTTGACCTTGTCCAGGATGTCGGGCATGAGGTAACCCGTGGCGAGTGTCCAACCCACGTGTACTGCGGCTTTTGGGTTGTCGGCGAAATGATAATCGAAACAAAGCGAGTCGTTGAGTTTTATTTTTCCCACTGCCGGAACCATCGCGGCGTAGAAATTGCCCATCCAACTCGTTGGGTTGTTGGTCGTGGCGCGGATACTGATGACCGATTGTGTGGGCGTTTCGTACATTTCCCAGGAATTCTCCAATCCCATTTCCTCCGAACGGTAGCGGCGATTTTTTTTCTTGTAAATCTTGCTTTCGGGGATTTTACTGTAAAATGCACTATCTCCCCAGCGTGAATAAGCATAAAGTAGTTGCAGGTATTCCTTTTTATCGAAACCGGGTTTTAGGGTTTGGCCAAATGAAGTATTGGCGAGGCTCAAAAAAGCGAGGAGTAAAAGTCGTTTCATTCGGGAATGTTAAAATGATACTTTCAAAGATAGCGGTTTTGCTTACCTTCGCCTTACAGGATTTTAACAATTAAGTTACGTTTTATGCCAGTTACCCTGCACGACCCTATGGGGAATGCCTTCGTTTTTGGAGCGCCGCTGCAGCGGATTGTTTCACTTGTGCCCTCGCAGACCGAATTGCTTTGCGACCTTGGCTTAGAATCCAATATAGTTGGCGTTACTAAATTTTGCGTTCATCCGTACCAACTTAAATCCACCAAGACGATTGTGGGTGGCACCAAGAAAGTACATTATGAAGAAATCCGTTTGCTGCGGCCCGACATCATCATCTGCAACAAAGAGGAAAATACCTTGGAAATGGTAGAGAAACTGCGCGAAATCTGCCCGGTTTGGGTGACGAACATTATTACAATCGAAGACAACTTCACGATGATCGCTGATTTTGGTAAGCTCTTTAACAAACGTACCGAAGCCCAAAAATGGAATGACAAACTCGCTCATGCACTCGCCAATTTTCTCGAGTTTGTCAAAGACAAGCCTGTTAGGAAAGCTGCCTATTTCATATGGAAAAATCCCTATATGGCTGTCGGTTCAGACAACTACATCAACGAAATGCTAAAGCTCAACCATTTCGAGAACATCTACGAAAGCAAATCCCGCTATCCCGAAGTCGAAATCAAAAAGATCAGGTTAGAAGGCGATCCCGATTTGGTGTTCCTGTCCTCAGAACCCTATCCGTTTAAAGGAGAAGATGCTTTTGAAATTGGCCGGTTTACGCACCACGCCAAAACCATATTTGTAGACGGCGAAATGTTCTCGTGGTACGGCAGCCGAATGCTCAAAGCTTTCCCTTATTTCCGCAAACTACACGAACGACTGGGTAGTTAAACAAAGAAAGCCGCGTTTTCACGCAGCTTCCTGATAACTAACTTTAAACCAAATAATAAAAACCCTTTATTATGGTACAAAGATGCGGCGCAAACTGTTGGAATTCAGTTAATGCGGTGTTATTTAATTGTTGGCGTTTCGTTAAAAATTACTACGTGAAAAAGGACGTAAAGGCACGCGAAATTTATTTCCGATAGAACACAGATTTCACAAATTTCACAGATTGGGATTCTATTAAATCTGTGGAATTTGTGAAATCCGTGTTTATTTTCTTCGTGAATCTTCCCTTAATGGCTATCGATTATCCTGCAAAGCGAAAACGCGCCTTAACAAATCAGAAGTACGTGCGCTCAAATCTGTCCGGATATTCTTTTCCTCCACAGCCACCATCTTAAAAACACCCTTCATGGCTTCATTGGTCACATAATCCTTAAGGTCGGGATTGACTTTTTGCACGAGCGGAATGGCGTTGTACCTGGTGATGATGTTGGCCCAGACCTTATCGGCACCCACCTTAGCCAGCGAATTCCCGACAACTGGACTGAATTTTCCGTACAGCGCCGAACTCGTGGTGTTTTGCAGGTATACCGTTGCCGAGTTGTCGCTTCCAAGCAAAATATTGCGCGCATCATTAAAAGTCATGTTCTTCACCGCCGACACGAAGATGGGGGTGGATTCCTTCACTGCATTTTCTGCGGCGCGGTTAAGCACTTTGAGGCCTTCGTCTGAGAGGCTTGACAAACCGATGTTTCTGAGCGTTTTGTCGACTTTTTGCAACTCGGCGGGAAGCAGGATTTTCACGAGTTCATTCTTGTAAAACCCGTCGACAGCCGTAAGTTTGGTAACTTGTTTGTCGATGCCATTATCGAGCGCTTCCTTCAAACCTGCAGCAATATCAGCATTCCCCAGAGCGCCATTAATCTGTGGATATTGGCTCGCGGCCTGCTGCAACTCGGCACAACCCGAAAGCAAAAAGATTGAAAGTACAACGAAAATTTTCTTCATAGCGTTCTTTATATTTATAAATCCTCTCGTCTAAAGCGCAGCGTCTCTAAAGCCCGCAGGGCGTTTCTGTAGCGTAGCGTGTCCAAAGGCGCAGCCGTCTCTACTTCCTATCCTGCAATGCAAAAACCTGCTTCAACAAATCACTCGTACGCGATGACAAATTCCCACGGATACTTTTCTCTTCTACGGCAATCATCTTGAAAACGCCTTCCATCGCCTTGTTGGTCACGTAATCGGTGATGTCTGGGTTGACTTTGGAAACCAATGGCAGTTTGTTGTATTTGGTGATGATGCTCGCCCAAATCTTATCGGCCCCGACTTTCCCGATCGATTGCTGTACCACCGGGCTGAACTTGGTATACAGCGCGCTTGAGGTCGATTTCTGGAGATAGCTTGTCGCAGCGGTATCGTTACCCATCAAAATGGTTTTGGCATCGGTGATAGACATGGTTTTTATACTGTTGACGAAAATCGGCGTGGCTTCTTTTACGGCATCTTCGGCGGCACGATTGAGCGACTTGATGCCTTCGTCGGCGAGGTTAGACATGCCCATTGAACGCAACGCCTTGTCTACTTTTTGCAATTCGGCGGGCATCAGGATTTTGACCGCATTGTTTTTATAAAACCCGTCGGTAGCGGTGAGTTTGCTTACCTGTTTGGTGATGCCTTTGTTGAGTGCTTCTTTCAAACCGGCCGAAATATCCAATCCCGTCGTGGCAGACTTGGTAGTTTTTGGAGTGATCTGTTTGAGTAAATCTTTGAGCTGTGCCGAAGACACGAATGGGATTAAGAGCAGGAGTAGGACAATTTTTTTCATTGGATGGATTTTTTCCAAAGTTAAACAAACATCGATGCGACGTATAAAAATTAGAACAATGTTAACACCGCAGTCACAGCTGAAAAATCAAACACAGATTCCACAGGTTCCACAGAATCGGTTTCGTTCTATCTGTGTGATCTGTGTAAATCTGTGTTTAACAACTTCTCTTTTAAAAACCGGTTTTTAAGTTTGAGGTTTTTCAGAATTCCGTAAATTGCACACCTAAAATCCACAGTATTCTAAAAATGGAACAGCCCAAAACCTATATTCCTAAAAATAAAGTAAGAATTGTAACCGCAGCCTCGCTTTTTGACGGACACGATGCCGCGATCAACATCATGCGCCGCATCATCCAATCTACGGGTGTCGAAGTGATCCACCTCGGCCACGACCGCAGTGTAGAAGAAGTTGTCAATACTGCGATCCAGGAGGATGCCAACGCGATTGCCATGACCTCGTATCAAGGCGGTCATAATGAGTATTTCAAGTACATGCACGATTTGCTCAAGGAAAAAGGGGCCGGCCATATCAAGATATTCGGCGGCGGCGGCGGCGTGATCCTGCCCGACGAAATTGCAGAACTGCACGATTACGGTATCACCCGTATTTATTCGCCCGACGATGGCCGTGCCATGGGTTTACAAGGCATGATCAATGACTTGGTCGAACGCTCAGATTTTCCGATCGGGGATTCGCTCAATGGCGAAATCAACCATCTGGCAGACAAGACACCAACGGCAATCGCACGTTTGATCTCGGCAGCCGAGAATTTCCCCGAAATCGCCAAACCCGTTTTTGACCAGATCCACGAACAGAACAAAACCTCACAGATTCCCGTACTTGGGATTACCGGAACCGGTGGGGCAGGGAAGTCATCGCTCGTTGATGAACTCGTACGCCGTTTCCTGATTGATTTCCCCGAGAAAACCATCGGGCTTATTTCTGTCGATCCGTCGAAAAGAAAAACCGGCGGTGCTCTGCTCGGTGACCGCATCCGGATGAACGCCATCAACAACCCGCGGGTTTACATGCGTTCACTCGCCACACGCCAATCCAATCTTGCACTATCCAAATATGTAGCCGAAGCCATCCAGGTATTGAAGGCCGCCAAATATGATTTGATCATCCTCGAAACGTCTGGAATCGGGCAATCGGATACCGAAATCATGGACCATTCGGATGTGTCGCTTTATGTAATGACACCCGAATTCGGCGCAGCAACCCAACTCGAGAAAATCGACATGCTTGACTTTGCCGATCTTGTGGCCTTGAATAAATTCGACAAACGCGGCGCGCTCGATGCGATTCGCGATGTCAAGAAACAATTCCAGCGCAACCACAACCTGTGGGAAGTAAACCCAGACGACATGCCGGTTTTTGGTACCATCGCCTCGCAGTTCAACGATCCGGGTATGAATACACTTTATAAGGCAATCATGGATAAGATTGCAGAAAAGACGTCTTCAGACCTGCATTCTGATTTTAAGATCACGCGCGAGATGAGCGAGAAGATTTTCGTAATCCCGCCGCACCGCACACGTTACCTTTCTGAAATTGCCGAAAACAACCGCAAATACGACGAAACCGCGCTGAGCCAGGAACAGGTGGCGCAGAGGCTTTACGGAATTTTCCGTACGATTGAAAGTGTGGGAGGGAAGTTCCCTAAAATCACCAAAGCCGGGCTTGACGACAGCATCCTCGCGTCGAATGACGAAACGACCGCGCAATTCCTCGGGTTGCTCGTCAAGGAATTCGACCGCGTCAAGATGGACCTCGACCCATACAACTGGGAAATCATCCTGACCTGGCACGAAAAGATCGCCAAATACAGAAACCCGATCTATTCGTTCAAGGTGCGCGACAAGGAAATCAAGATCGCCACGCATACCGAAAGTTTGTCGCATACCCAAATAGCCAAGGTTTCACTACCTAAATACCATGCCTGGGGCGACATCCTGCGTTGGAATTTGCAGGAGAATGTACCCGGTGAATTCCCGTTTGCTTCGGGTCTTTATCCATTCAAGCGCGAAGGCGAAGACCCGTCGCGTATGTTTGCAGGAGAAGGTGGCCCCGAACGTACCAACAAACGTTTCCATTACGTAAGCGCTGGTCTGCCGGCCAAGCGTTTATCGACGGCCTTTGACAGTGTGACTTTGTACGGAAACGATCCGCACATCCGCCCGGATATCTATGGAAAGATTGGGAATGCTGGCGTATCTATTTGCTGTCTCGACGATGCCAAGAAACTCTATTCGGGTTTCGACCTCGTACATGCGATGACTTCTGTCAGTATGACCATCAACGGTCCGGCGCCCATGCTGCTGGGTTTTTTCATGAATGCCGCCATAGACCAGCAATGTGAAATGTACATTAAAGCCAACGGACTTGAAGCCGAAGTGGAGCAGAAAATCAAAGAAATCTATAAAAAGACAGGAACCGAACGCCCCAAATACCAAGGTGAACTACCAGAAGGCAACAACGGCTTGGGACTGATGCTGCTTGGCGTAACAGGAGACCTGGTTTTGCCAGCCGATGTTTACAACGAGATTAAGATAAGGACACTTTCACAGGTACGTGGGACTGTTCAGGCTGATATCCTCAAGGAAGACCAGGCACAGAATACCTGTATCTTTTCGACCGAGTTTGCGCTTAGGCTCATGGGTGACGTACAGGAATATTTCATCAAGGAAAATGTACGCAACTTTTATTCGGTTTCTATTTCAGGGTACCACATCGCCGAAGCGGGCGCCAACCCGATTACGCAATTGGCTTTTACACTTGCAAACGGATTCACTTATGTAGAATATTACCTGAGCCGTGGTATGGACATCAATGATTTCGGGCCCAACTTATCTTTCTTTTTCTCCAACGGAATCGACCCCGAATATGCGGTGATCGGACGCGTTGCAAGGAAGATTTGGGCCAAAGCCATGAAGCTTAAATATGGCGCAAACGAGCGTGCACAAATGCTCAAATACCATATCCAAACTTCGGGCAGATCGTTGCATGCGCAGGAGATCGACTTCAATGATATTCGCACTACTTTACAGGCGTTGTATGCTATTTACGACAACTGTAACTCTTTGCACACCAATGCTTATGATGAAGCCATTACAACCCCTACTGAAGAATCGGTAAGGCGTGCGATGGCCATCCAACTCATCATCAACAAAGAGCTCGGGCTCGCCAAAAACGAGAATCCGATACAAGGTTCGTTCATCATTGAGGAACTTACCGATCTGGTAGAATCTGCGGTATTACAGGAGTTCGACCGTATCACCGAAAGAGGTGGTGTATTGGGCGCCATGGAAACCATGTACCAACGCTCGAAAATCCAGGAAGAAAGTTTGTATTATGAAACCTTGAAACATACGGGCGAGTTCCCGATTATTGGCGTCAATACGTTCTTGAGTTCAAAAGGTTCGCCAACTGTAATTCCTGCCGAAGTCATCCGCGCGACCGAAGAAGAGAAGCAATACCAGATAACCATGCTTAACAACTTGCACCGCGCGAATGCCGATAAGGTGGCGTCGCAGCTAGACACGATCCAGAATGCCGCCATCAACAACGAAAACATCTTTGAGAAATTGATGGAAGCCACGAAGGTTTGCTCGCTCGGGCAAATTACTAGCGCATTGTTTGAGGTGGGCGGGCAATACCGCAGGAATATGTAAGGGATGATTTGAAGGTAATTTCAGCAATCCAATAAATTTTAAATGAAGGCTTTCAGGTTGATTTCTGGAAGCCTTCGTTGTGTAGTAGTTTTTCAACAGTGAACTTGTTCTACAGCAAATGGTGTTGATTCCAATCCTGTCAGGTAAGATAATTCACCAAAACCGCCAACAACAGTGCAATTTATCAACACTACACCCACTAAAAATTAACAATTCGCAAGTTTACGTTTTGCTTTTTTAATTTTGATTTCCAGTAACCAACACAATTTTTTAAGGACATCATGAGGCAAAACCTGATATTACTGGCGGCATTATTTACGATAAACCTATTGTTTGGGCAAACCCATTTCTATGTCAACGGCATCACGGGCAACGACAACAATGCAGGTACGTCGGTAGCCAATTCGTGGAAAACCATCCAGAAAGCCTGTAATGCAGCGACCGCTGGTGGCATTGTACACATTGGGCCAGGAACCTACACCGAAAGCCTCGAGCCACACGTAAGTGGTACAGCGAACAACCTTATTACCTTCAAAGCCGACGTGCCCGAGACCGTTTTTATAGACGGGACCGGTACCAATTTCATCTGCCTGTTGCGCGTAGAAAACCGGAGCTACCTGCATTTTGAAAACCTCGTATTCCAGAACCTGACGAAAAATGCTTGTAACGGTATCGTGGTAGAAACCCTCGGGAATCCTTCGGCGACCGCGATATCTTTCAAGAACTGTATCATCCGGAACATCCGCTGGACGGCCAACGCCAATGCCCAGCCCGATGATTCTGATAACGCGCATCCGTTCATCGCCTTTGGCCGCAACGGCGGACTCACCAACCTCACCATCGACGGTTTGCAGGTGTACAACAATATTACCGGTTACAGCGAGGCGCTTACCCTCGAGGGCAACATTAGCGGCTTTGTGATCAAGAACTGCACGGTACGCGACAATTCTAATATCGGTATACTAATTAGCGGGCAGCGCGGCTTCTCGAATGTGAATGATACGGTAAGGAACGGGACGGTCAGCAACAACCTGTGTTACAATAATCTCAACCCGAATTCAATGTCGGGCGGTATCTATGTATGCGGCGGCAGTAATGTGATTATAGAACGCAATACCTGCCACAGCAATGGATATGGTATTGAGATCGGGGCCGAAGAAGATGAGAATACACATGACATCACCGTCAAGAACAACATCCTTTATAACAATCAGGGTGGCGGTGTCGAGGTGGGCGGTTATAATGAGGACACGGCTGGTATCGTAACCAATTGCGTCATCCGCAACAACACCTTCTACAAGAACGATACTTTAAATGAAAGCGTAGGCGAATTGCACATTACCAAGGTGTCCAATTGTGTCATCCAGAACAATATCTTTTATACGAGCGCGCAACGTTCGCTTTTCAGTGTGCAGGAAATTGCTCCGCAGTCGGGGATTTCGTTTCACCACAACAGTTGGTTTTCGCCGGGCAACAATCCGGCGAATGCATCGGTCATCTGGCACCATATCGAATACAATAATTTCAGTAGCTACCAGTCTGCATTGTCGTTTGATCCTTATTCTACGTTTGCCAATCCTGGTTTCGTATCGGTTACCGGCACGCTCGATTTTCACTTGGCCACCAATAGCACCTGCATCAACCAAGGCGATTCGGCTACGGTCGTCGCAGCTGGTGAAAAAGATTTCGACGGCAACAATAGGGTTGTGGGTAGTACGATAGACCGCGGCGCTTTCGAAGCCGGGAATGCGTTGTCTACCGCCCCCGTTGAACCATTAGATTACAGCCTGTTGCCCAATCCCGCCGTAACCATAGTTACGCTGAAGCTAAGCGACCAAAACGGCAGCGGTACGGTCGCGTTTTTTGATGTACAGGGTAGGATGGTGTTTGCCCAAAATATCGTGCAGCCAGAAACAACATTGGATGTTTCCAGTCTTCCGGCGGGGATTTACTTTGTAAAATTGACAGTTGACGCAAAACAATCGGTTTCGAAGCTTTTGATTGGGAGCTAACCAAAACAAAAAGGCTTCCGGAAACAATCCGAAAGCCTTTCTTATTTCACGCAGAAGATCTCTTTGAGCTGACCCACTACGTTACCGCCAGACAATGAAATGCTGTTGATTTTGTCGGCGATTTTCTCAACATATTCCATCTCTTTGAGCTTGAACAACATGTCGTTTTCCTCCATCAACTTAGCGGTGTTGAGCAAACTCCTTGTGGCTGCGGTTTCTTCCCTTCTGGTAATGGTGTTGGCCTGTGCTTTTTTCTCGGCCACCAAAACCTGGTTCATGATGTCTTTCATGTCGCCGGGCAGGATGACGTCCCTGATACCGGCATCGGAGATGGTCAGACCTAAATCGGTAGCCTTGTCGGCCACTGCGGCGATGATGGCCGCACCAATACTTTCCTTGGTGGCCAGCAACTCATCCAAGGTGAGGTTACCAACAAAAGCCCTCAAGCCCAATTGCATCAAAAGGTACAACTGTTTCTCGAACTCCTTGTTTTGGGTCAAGGCCTTGATGATGTCGGTGACCCTGAAGCTTACGAAGAAATTGATCCTCAAAGCGGCTTTGTCCCTGGTCAACAATTCCTGTCCGGAGATTTCGAGTTGCTGTTGTCTGGTGTCTACGGTCTTGACTTCTACGGGAATGTTGTTGTTCCAGAAGTAGAACGTACCGGGCGTAAGTTCGCGCTGTAATTTTCCGTCGATGTAGAGCAAAGCCTTGTCGTTATTGGCCACGGTGAACTTTCTGAGCCAGTACTTCAACTTTTGGTTTTCGAGCAAAGCCTTAGGAACCAATTCGACTTGGTCGGTTTTAGACAGATCCACTTTGATGAAGCCGTACTGCATCACGCCTTTCCAGAAAGCGTACCTGCCGGGCGTCAACACGGTGGTGAAATTGCCATTGGTACTTTGCAACACGATTTCGTTGTCGGCTACTTCAACGACTTCGAGCATTGCAGCCAATTCGCTGTTCTGCAACAAGGTATTCATTTCGGCAGGCGCGACGAAGGGCACGGTCGTATCGAAAAGGTGTACGTACTTATCGAACCTGAGCCAGTAGGCACCCTCTGTCAATACGGCGATTAATTTATTGTTTTTAAATACCAATCCTACCTGGAAGGCATTGATCCTAATTCTTGTAAACATGATTTCTTTATTTTTAAATATTCAACATTTGATATAAAAACCTTTTGCCTTTTCCCTTCAGCATAGACGGGAAACCAAATTGAGACAGACGCCGCTTAATGGTTTGTGATTGTCTCCCGGCAAGTCTGGCGCAATTGCGGTTGGCACGTCGGTCAAATCAAAAAGTACAAAGTTTTGCATTGTCTTTTCCTTGGTTCCGGTCTTTCCTAAAGCGCTTCCTTTACTAGTAAAAGTTGGCAGGAAAAGGCAGCGGGTTTTTTGCTTCTCATTCTTTTTAGGAGTGAATGGCTCCGGTTTACGGTTTTCAGGCCGTAAGTACTACATTCAAAGTGTAGCGCTCTACCACTGAGCTAACGCATTGCTGCGTGAAGGATTCGAACCTTCGCAACCAGTCTAATGTTCTATCCAACTGAACTACTACGCCGGTATGACGCAGACGGGAATCGAACCCGTGACCCTTAGATCCAAATGGTAGGAGGGTTTTTTGGATAACCTTCCCGAAACCTCCAAGCCCGGTTGCACAACTGCCCACAATACCTTTGGCAACGGCGGTTGCAATGGTGCCATACAGAGACACGCAACAAGACCCGCTTGAGATCGCTTGCGACGAACGATTTACGAACGTCGCCTGATATTTTCTGATGCTTGGGCGATTCAACACCCGATTTAAATTTTTCATATTTCTAAATTTTTATTGTTGGTCCGGGAAGATTCGAACTTCCAAGGCAAGCGTCAAAAGCTTGAATGTTAACCGTTACATCACAGACCAGTTTGATGTGGAACAGAACCGAATCGAACGGTTGCCTCTTGCGCTTCAAGCAAGCGTGCACACCTTGTACACCACTGTTCCTTTAATTTGCGGTTCATACGGGAATCGAACCCGTAGCACCCGAGAGACAATCGGGCAGGTTGGCCATTACCCCAATGAACCTGGCTTTCCAGAGCTGGCGATTTCGGAAGGATTCGAACCTTCAACCCTTAAGTTAACAACTTACCGCTCTACCGTTGAGCTACGAAATCTGGTTTTCAGGCATAAAAAAAGCACCTGTTTTTGGCAGGTGCTTGAAGGTTGTGGAATAAGCAGCTTATTCCAGGTTTATCATGAGACACCTGTGTTTGTATGGATTGGTTCGGTCTAGCGGATTGTGTTGGCTAAATCGTTGTTGGTTGTATGTTGTATTATTTATTCTCATAATTGATAATTGATAATGATTTATCGATGGCAAATTAAATACGGATATTTGAGATACACAAACTTTTTTAAATTTATTTTACTGATAATCAATTAGTTAAATATAATTTTTAGGCATAGGTATCCTTGTCCGTTTAATGAAACAGAGTGTGGAAATCTCAAATGCTTGTCTCTCATCTGATTGCAATCCAAGGGTTATTTTTTAGTATTTGGTTTATGCATGAAACATTTTTATCTTTTTTTTTGAAATTTTGGCTGAAATAAAAAAAGCGCCCTTTTGGAAGGACGCTTTGTGCTATATTTTATAAATAGAATACGGATTCAACTATTAAAAATACTACTTAAAACGGCCTTTTGCTCCATCGGAAAATAATTCCACCGGCGATCCACGCTAAAGCAAATCAGCGATTCCGGTTGTTTGTATGTCATTTTTGTTGTCATTTCGGTGGCAAATGTAATAGAAAATTGCTCAAATGCAAGTTTAAAAATTCGATGTGAGGCCATCGGCTATTGATTTTACAGGTGCATGAATAAATCGAAAACCACTTCATCACAATTAAACTCTCGAAATCAACTTTGTAGGAAAAAATGTTAATTGTAGAATTTTATTAACAAAATTTAACGATTTAAACAGAAATTATGCAGCTTATAAATTCTTTTTTTATATTCGTGATGGTTTCGTTCTGGAACTAAAAAATACCACATTTTTTATCGGATTTGAATTTAGTTGGGTTAAGGGTAAAACGCTTGTAATCGGTTGGACCGTCTTTGCAATCGTATCACCGCCCATCAAAGCTAATTTTCGCTGGCTTGAAGTTACGTTAACTTAAATATCAGTACTATGATGGATTCTGTGGCATTGAATGTAGTGTTAAGTTTGGTTTTCATTTTCCTGCTTTACAGTTTGTTGGTAACTATCGTCAATGAGATTATCGCCTCTATGCTTAGGTTAAGATCAAAAACCCTACAAGAGGGCATTCGAAGAATGCTCACCGACAATGGCGCAACCGCGAACAACCTTGTCGACAATTTTTTCAACCAGCCCGCCATCAAATTTTTAGGTGAAGATAACGGAGTTAAACGACCTTCTTATTTGAGTCCGAACTCTTTTTCAAAAGGTCTCATAGAAATGTTCAAAGATTTTTCACACGATAAAACCACCTTATTAGACAAAATTACCGATGGCATAGCCCACGTCAAAGCAATTAATCCACAAACAGGTCGCTATCTTGAGTCGCTAATTGAGGATGCCCGTAATGACACCGATAAATTCAGGGAGCTCGTTGAATTGTGGTTCAATGAAACCATGGATCGCGCAACGGGTTGGTATAAAAGACAGGCGCAGCGCCTCACGTTTTTGGTAGGCTTTCTCGTAGCTGCTTCATTCAATGTCGATACTATTCGGATAGTGCAACACCTTTCTACCGATCCAAAACTGTCCGAACGAATGGCAGACATGGCCGTAAAATACGCCGAAACCTACAAAGACACCAATGGCAAGACTCCACCCGAAGTAAACAAAGAGGTAGCCCATTATTTTAATGAAGCCAAAAAACTTAAAAATAAGGAAATCGCTCAAGCCAATACCGTACTTGGACTTGGTTGGGATTTTAATGCTGAGTTCAACATTATCCAAATGTTTTACAGCCTGCTGGGCTTCCTAATTACCGCTCTTGCCATTTCGCTCGGCGCACCATTTTGGTTCGATATTTTAAACAAGGTGGTGCAATTGCGGAGTTCTAAGAAGATTGAGGAGAAGGCAGTTGCAAAATAATCAACGGGGATCAATCGGTATATAAACCAGTAACACTAGCAAAATGGAACCAACGCTAAAAGATGACATTTACCTTATCGGTAATTTCAAAAGAAAAATAAATCTTGAAATAATCGCGGGTCCTTTTGGACAATCGGCAAAGATGATTGTTGAGATCGACGGTAAACCGGCCATACCGGGCGAGCCTGAACACATCGGGAATTTTCCGCAAACGAGCCTCGGCCTAGATACCAAGATTCATCGAAAAGTGGTTTCTATTATAGCAACAATAACTGACTTGTCTAAAGATACAAATTACACCAGTCTCGAATTAATATTTACTGGCGGCCTCACCACAAAAACGTATTCGTTGAATAAAATTGTAGACGAAGAAGGACAATCTGCAGATTATATCTGTTTTATTGAGTTTTTTGACCCGAATAGAAAATCTTAGAATGGAAACTATGAGAAAGCTAATCGCAACAGTATTTATTGTCTTTTCGCAATTGACTGTCGGCCAGGTGAAAACCAAGGAGGAAGCAAAACAAAATCAAAAAGACTCAGAAAGTGAAGTCAACCTGCTTACTGCTCCCGCCTCACCGGCCTCGAACTTACTGGGATTTGCCACCTCGGATGTAGAAAAACCTACCGAAATTTCAGAGTTCATGGTTTCACTTCAAACCGCAACCAGCTCACTAACCAAACTTCCGGCAAGTTATGCCATCGACCTGGCGCCCTTCCTACTGCTAGGTGCTGCCGGCGATGTGACCGTAAATGGACAAAAAAGCCATACAATTCCCCAAACATTTATCCTGTCTCTGGCGGTCAAAAATACCGATTCGACCGAGGCAGTCCTAAATAAAGAGAGCGTTTATGCAGCGATAGGATTCAAATTTTCAATTTGTAGAGGCGAATTCGATAGCAAAACCCAGGAGAACTTAGTGCAATTGGGGTCACTTCAAACAGAACGGCTTGCCGCACTTCGAATTCTCAAAGGCAACTTGCAAAAAAAAATGTCAATTAACAGCGAGGTCGAAAAATTAAAGGAAGAAAGACGTCAAATGCTCCGGGAAAATCCGTCTACCGAAACGGCAGAATACAAGTCGTTGACTGGAAAAATTGAAGAGAAAATCAAAGAACTTGCATCCAATGATTTTGCAAAAGCCCAGAGTGGGCTTGATGAAAACAATAAAACCATTCAAGCCATTGCCGCCGACTTTCAGTTAGCGAGAAAAGGGTTTTCCTGGGACCTGGCAGGCGGGATAAGTGCCGAGTTTGTAAATAAAAACTTTGGGAAATCATACGTAAACAACGCAGGTATTTGGACAACGGCCGGATATACCTGGGAAAAAAGTGGTTCTGTTTTAGGATTGCTAAGATACCTTTATAATCCTGATAAGGTTTATGCAAATGACAACGCCTTAAACACAATAGACGATATCTCTACACTGGATGCAGGATTTCGGTATGTCTACGGAAAAACCCAATCCAGGTTTAATTTGAGCCTCGAAGCCATTTACCGCAGTGTTATTTCGGCAGGTTCCGATTTAGAACCAACTTGGCGACTGCTGTTCAACGCTGACTATGCGATCTATAAAAACCAAAAACTAACCTTCTCATTCGGACGAAATTTTGACGGCACCATTACAAAAGACGGAAACCTTATAGCCGCATTGAGTTTTGTGAAAGGTTTTGGAAACAAACGAAGTGTCAACGCAAATAATTAACGATTATGGAGGAAAGCCAACAGCAAAATCAAACACTCGAAATCGGCCTCGTTATGGCAGGCGCGGTCTCTGCCGGTGCCTACACCGCCGGAATGATAGACTACCTACTGGAAGCCCTTGACGCCTGGGAGGAAGCGAAAAAAGAAGCGACGGCAAACCTTAATAACGACGCTAAAATTCCTATGCACAAGGTGCGCATCAGGGTCATGAGTGGCGCTTCGGCAGGTGGTATGGTGTGTGCCATTACCGCTTCAGAACTGCTCCATCGCGAAAAGGAAAAGAAGACCAACGGAGGCAAGCTTCCTGCGACGCACCAGTCCTTGCTGTATCAAGCTTGGGTAAAGAAAATAGACATTGACCCATTGCTCAAGACTGGTGACATAGATAACGGGAAACCCGTGTATTCTTTACTCAACACCGATTCCTTCGAGGAAATTGCCGACACGATTATCCTTGGCGGTGAGAACAACATCCCCAAATACGAACCACTCCCGGATTACATAGACCCCGAACTCAAAATGTACCTCACGCTGAGCAATCTTCGCGGTCTTCCGTACGAGTTCAACCTCAAAGGCGAGACCGGATTGCCTTATGGCATGACCGACAACGCCGATTACCAATACTTTGAACTTTCCCAGAAAACCCAAAAATCCCAATGGCACAAACTGCGTAATGCCGCAATAGCAACGGGCGCATTCCCGGTTGGTCTCAAAGCGAGGCTCATCGAGCGCGATACCACAGAGTACGCCACAAGGCTTACCAAAGACGGCCGTGACATTTCGGGGAAACTAAAACTCAATACGGTCAAAGGCGTTGCCTATCCTTTCGTTGCGGTAGACGGCGGCGTATTGAACAATGAACCCATTGAGCTTGCCAGGTCGGTTCTGGCGCCCGCGGTACCCACCAAGGCAACAGGAAAGAGTATCACCGAGTTAAAAATTGAGGAGCGTGACACTTTGGTTGCCGGTAAACACGCTTTGGTGATCATAGACCCGTTCCCTAATTTTTCGGATACGGGAAAGCCCGCTACGCTAAAGGATACCCGTTTATTGTCGATTTTGGTTCCCATCATCTCGGCATTGCGGTCACAGAATCTTTTCAAGCCGGAGGAGATGATGATGGCTTCGGCCCAAAACAACCACACCAGATTTCTCGTTGCGCCGGTTCGTAAAAACAAAGGCGGTTCTATTGCACCTCAGGCATTGGCATGTGGTTTCCTGGGCGGATTCGGCGGTTTCCTTTCAGAAGATTTCAGGGAGCACGACTATCGGCTCGGCAGGCGCAATGCGCAAAAGTTCCTCATGGATTACTTTGTGCTCCCAGAACACCTGATTGAGGCACTCAACGGAAACACGGTACCGGTATCAGGCAAGGAACTACCCATTATCCCCATCATCAAAGATTCGGTCGCTGCCATAGAGCAAGGTGAAGACAACCCTTGGCCCTGCTACTCACAGGAACAACTCGACGCGCTGGCTCCAAAGGTCCGGAAAAGGATTGGTAGGCTTACAGAAAACATCCCGTTGATCGGCCATTTCTCCAAAACATGGGTCAAGGCAACCATCATAGGAATAGCGTTGTTTATCATCGCCGGTGAGTGTGTGAAATTCCAATGCGCAGCAGGCGACAACTGGTTTTCCCTGTTCAACGGCTTCTACATCCTTATCCTGCAGCTCGTCTTTGGTTTTATCATGATTGTGATGCTGTTGCTGTTGGCTTCAAAATCCATCATAGACAGTAAACTCACTGCTAAAACTATCGCTTACCTGAAAGACATTATCAATGAATGGGGCATTGCACTAAAAAGCAAATAATAGCCATCACGTTCCAATTAAAACAACTATCAAACTAACACCAACCAAACACCATGAAATCACCACTAATCCCCATCGACATCCTCTCCATCTACAAAAACAAATTCGGAGACCAGGTACCGTTGCCCAAGCGCATGGCGCAATGCACCACCGATACCTACTGGGCCATCTTCCACATCGCCGCCGATCTGGCCAAGAAAGGAGGCAAGCTTATCCTGAGCGACCTCTTCCGCAGTTACGACATGCAGGCGCAATCGCACCAGGACTACGTTGCCGGACGCAAAAAAGCATTCAGCCCACCGCCGGGAGGCAGTTTCCATGAGGCAGGCCGCGCGTTCGACATGGACCTCGGGGCTATCAAGATCCCATTGGCCGACTTTTGGGTCATCGCCGCCAAATACGGCGTATTCCCGATTATTCCAAAACCCATCTCTGGGAAATCCGAGTCCTGGCATTTTGACCGCCGCGGCAGCCACCAGATTGTCTATCAATATTACGTGGATAAAAAAGGCACCAACTTCCCGCCTTACAAGGCCGCATCGGCGAGTGCCATCCTATCGGTGGGCATCCAGGTCGACGACTTTGGCAGCAACCAGAAACAGGCCGCGATACAATCGTGCGTGATCAGGCTCGGCAAGAACATCGGGAACATCGACGGGCAGATCGGAAGGAAAACTACGGCAGCCTTAAAAGAATTGGGGATAGTGTATGACTCCAGCCATGTAGATCAGGCTTTGCAGGCAGTCGAGCATTTGGTGCAGGAGCAGTTTCCGGAGGAGTTTAGGATGCCGGTGGTGTAGTTGCCGGTTTGATACCCAAACTATAAATATCCAATTTCCTTAAAATTACCATTGTAAATAAAAAAAATAAAGTATGAAAAAGTGCCACTTAAGCATCACTATTATCATTCTGTTGCTACAATGTTTTACAAGCTATTCCCAACAAAGTGATCGCATACAAATAACTGACTCTCTAATTTTGGCAGTACGAAGGGCGCATATCATATTTATGGACGCAAGCTATTACAACGTATCAAAAATTGCCAAAAGCAAGGGTAAGAAAAGTGCAGAATATAAAAAAGCAATGGTAACAGACTCTATTTTTCAGGCAAGGCGTAGGGTGATAAACGGGTTAATCAACACCATCGATGAGCTGCCAAAGGATAAGGCGACCCAAGCAATGGAGAGTATCCTGGGATATGTGAACAGCGCCAACCTTATTGACGACAATCGCGCCGGGTTGTCCCCAAAAGAAATCAAAGATATTTCAGCAAGGATGAAGGAAAAAAATGTAATAGTAAAAAAGAAAATCAACAATACCGGACCAAATAACTACTTAGACATCAACATTAAATTCGGAAAAAAAAATCCCAATCATTACAAAGTGTACATATTTCCTAAATGGTTTATACGCGTGTCAACGATGCTTCGCCCTTGTCATGACAAACAATGGCTCAATATCAACGACTGTCTCGGGTCATTAGAATCATTCGCTTTGCCATGGCAGAAAGGCATGGACAAACGTGTTGAGCGTATATATACCGGCCCATTCATCGTACTGCTTTACGATCATGTCTCTAAAAAGATGGTTCACCAGAGTCAGATTTACATCAAGTCTCCGGGAAAGAAGTTTAACTATGAGTTTTAATCTTATGGCAACACAAAAACAGACCTCCACTTTAATACTTACCGGCGCCATCGAGGTGGTACTTACACTCTTTGCCGCATTTGGGACCTCTTTGCGTAATGTCCTGCCCGATGTCATCGAACAAAAGGAATTCATTTATAACATGACTCAATGGATCTGCCTCGCCATATTTCTATTCATCAAGGTGTTGGTTTTCGTTTGGAGCAAACAAAATAAACTGGGCGTCATGATCGTGTTCATTGGGTCATTTATCCTGCTTATCTCTTCGAGCTGGCTGTATTATGACCATACCCAAAACCACCTCAAAAAAATTGAATGCCTCGAAGGCGAAACAGTCATTACCGGCGAACTTACGCCAGAATCCATCAGGACCTGCACTGAAAATAAAGGTATTATACTTGAAGGGACTAGCTGCGAAGACTTCCTGCTTTCCGACAGGACCTCAGGCGACTACATGAGAATCTGGGACCCTGATTCCATAAAACACAACACCGACCTGTTTGTAATCTTTTACGTGGTATTGGTAATGTCATTATCGGTTTGTATTTTCTCTTTGGTCGAATTCATCCCGATAATCAAAAGAAACAACGCCGCCTAGAAATGATGAAAGCCATCCAAATAATTGCCTTTATCATTTTGGCGCATAAAAAATGCCGCTCTGGCATACTTAAAAAATTAGGGGGTCGATTGGCAGGCCGCGACTTAAAGAATGCCCATCAACCCCTCCCAAACTTCCCCCGATACTCCAAAGGCGACATCCCCGTAACCCTTCTAAAAACCTCCCTAAACGCCTTCACATCGGCATAGCCCACCTCATACATGATTTCGCTCACCGTTTTCCGGTTGGTCTCAAAAGCCTTCTTAGCAGCCTCCACCTTTACGCGCTGCGCATACTCGAGCGGCGTATTCCCCGTAGCTTTGATAAACCTACGGTCAAAATTGCGTCGCCCCACATTGAGCCTCGATGACAGCGCCTCTATGGTGATTTTCTCCTCCAGGTTGTCCTCGATATATTCCTGCGCCTGCCGTACCACCTCGTCACCATGCGCCTTCTGCCCGGTAAAGATGGCAAACTGGGACTGGGTGTTGCGGTCTATCTCAATCTGGAACACCTTGGCGCAATACACCGCCGTCTGCCGGTCATAGTATTTCTCCACGAGGTATACCATCAGGTTCAGGAACGAATACGCGCCGCCGTTGGTGTAGAGGCCGTGTTCGTCGGTGATGAGCCGGTCGGCCTGCAACCGCACGCCAGGGAAGCGCTGCCTGAACTGCTCGGTGACCGACCAATGCGTAGAACAACCCTTGCCTTCCAGCAATCCCGCAGCCGCGAGCAGGAACGCCCCGGTACAGATCGTGGCGATCGAGGCCCCGTTGGCGTACTGCCTTCGCAACCACGATACCAATGCGGCATTACCATCTAAAGCCAAATCGTAATTGTGGTTGAGTGAAGGGATGATAATCAGGTCGGTAGCGCCAATATCAGAAAGCTGCAATTGCGGCCTCACGCTGAACAGCCCGCCGTTGAAATCCACCAGCGCCGATACGCCCGCGAGCCTGATCTCGAACAGCGCCGCGCCATGCTTGTCGCTCCAATACGCATTCGCCTTACTAAAAATCTCATACGCGCCCGAAATGCTGCTCAGGTTGTTCTCGCCCTCGGGCACTACTATGGTCAACTGTTTCATCATTCTTTTTTTCCAAAGATAAAAGGAATCCGTGTCCAAATCAACCCGCCATAAAGTCTGTTTTACACCCTCCTAATCCCAATCCAGGGCCATAACTTTGCCATACCAACATCAAATCAAAACAACACCTCGCGTACCACACCGCCCAACAGCAATTGCTCAAATAACAAAAACCAGATATCATGCAAGACAATTTCACTACCACTATCACCGTGGCCCAAAGCGCCGCCCAAGTATTCGATGCCATCAACAACCCGCGCGCCTGGTGGAGCGAGGAGATCCAGGGCGACACCACCCAACTGGGCAGCCGCTGGCATTACCACTACCAGGATGTGCACCGCTGCACGCTCGAGGTCACCCAGCTCGTGCCCAACCAAAAGGTAGCCTGGACCGTCATCGACAACCATTTCAGCTTTACCCATGATAAAAAGGAATGGAAGGGCAACCGCCTCGTCTTCGAAATCTCCGAAAAAGATGGCCAGACCCAATTGACGTTCACCCAAATCGGTCTCGTGCCCACCTATGAATGTTACGACATCTGCCAAAAGGCCTGGCAGACTTACATCGGCGAAAGCCTCTACAACCTGATCACCACAGGCAAGGGCAATCCCAACAGTACAGGGAATCCCACCACCGAGGACGAGAAGGCATTGTCCCAACCCGGCTTCACCACGACATTTTTTGTAGACCAAAGCCCTACCGAGGTTTATGCGGCCGTCAACAATGTAAGTGGCTGGTGGCATGGCGAGGTTTCGGGTCCTACACAGGCACTAGGCGACGAATTCAGCTACCGCATGAAAGACGTCCACTATTCACGGCAGCGCGTCACCGGGCTCATGCCCAACGAAATGGTCACCTGGCTCGTAATAGACAGCAAGCTCAAGGGCTATGAAAATCCATCCGAATGGACGGGTACCACAATCACTTTCGAGATTACCCCAATCGACAAGAAGACGCAGCTGCGTTTTACACACCATGGCTTGGTACCGGCTTTTGAATGTTTCGGTGGGTGTTCTTGGGGTTGGGAGGAGTTGGTGCAGAAGAGTTTGTTTGGGTTGGTGACTACTGGGAATGGGGTGGAGGTTTTTAAGAATGTTGAATGATGACCCGAGGCAGGACCGAGCGTTAAAAAACAGTTCAGTGAACTGTTTTAGCGATGGGGCCAGAAGGCGCGATGGCAAAACGGTATGGAGCGCAGCGGAATAAATGATTGCCGGAGCGGTGGTCGGTTTTATTAGATTAGAGAATAAAGGAAGACTTTGGCTTTTGCTGGGGTCTTTTTTTGGTTTACGGTTGTCGGTCAGCGTTTGGGATTTGGAGCAACTTTTGTTCCCCTTAGCGCCCGATTGAGTTTCTATTTCATAAATTGGATTGCCACCCATATATTTAAACTATTGTAGGATTAATTGTTAATTACCAGCGAGTTATCAACAAATATTAACATTTATACCATCCAAACTGCGTCTTATCCATTCTTTTTATATATTCGTTTTGGTTTCGATCCCGAACCAAAAAAATACCACACTTTTTACCGGACAATGCGCCATTGTTTCACGCAATGCTCATTGCTTATGCACCAGATAAGCTGGCAATAAGCAAATTTGCAATAAGGCCTCTGGTTGTTTCCATCGCCAGTCGCTTCGCATAAGCCCATTGTCCCGCACCGTTTTAAGGACACATCAAGCCCGCGCTACGTTTTTTTAGCGCACCCCACGTTAAAGCACCAGAACTTCCCATACGGGCTGTTGGTGCCACTATTTGTCAGTACCAAACATTCAAACATAAAATACTGTACCATGAAAAAATCTGCAATTGTTATGCTGGCCATATTTTGCGCCGGCGCCTTTTTTACTTCGTGCAATTCCTGCAATGAAAAGCACGATTCGGGAGACGAAACCGCATCGTCCGAGTCCGTCGATCCCAAATTCGAAATGCTGCCGCCCATTGCGTCCGACGTTTTTATCCAGAAAGCCGAAGGCGATGCCGGATTTGTGCTCGTCACCGCCAAATTTCCGCCCAACGCCGTCAAATCGGCTTTCCTCGCCGTTAATGTGGGCGATGAAAAAGTAGTGCTCCGCGACGACGGGAAAGGAGGAGACCTCAAAAAGGGCGACCTCGAGTTTACCGCTAAGGTAAAAGACGATTCCCAGGAGCTCGAGGCATCGTTTTTAGAATCCAACAAGCGCTTGAAACAGCCGCTCCTAGAATTTGAAGGCCGCGCTGTGGTAGGGATGCTAAAAGACAGGCGCCCGTTAGACATCGAATCGTTCCGTGCGGGCAAGAAAATCAAGCTGCCGCCCTTTGTGCTTCCGGGCGCGCCAGAACTCAAGGACCACAGCCTCATGGTGACCAACCTTGGCGTTGTCGAAGACCCAACACGTACCTGGAACTCCTGCACCAAAACCGGCAATGTAGACGGTGCCTGGACGTTCAAGACCCTCATGAAAAACCTCGCCTCCACAACGCCCGGCGCCTTGGTCGATGATGTGGCGCTTTCCGATTTTACCGAAAATTGGCTCCTGAACTGGGCAACCACAAAGGTGGTCAACGGGGAAACCGTCGCCGCCCGTACCAATATGAACACCGTACTGGCTACCTGGAGGACGGCCAGCCAGAGTGCAACCCTGCCTTTGCCCCATGTCCCGGCAGGCAAACTCGACATGCGCGCCGCACCCTTCCGGCTACTGGCCATCGTAAACCGCCTGGACTTGCGGGGCAACAGCGGCTATGGCTTCTCCAATGCAGGCGAGGGAAGGTTCGTATTTTGTATGATGAACAACTGCGCGGCCAGGGAATTCAACATCATTTTTGAGTATGGCATCCCCAAAAAGAGCTGTGCCGCAGTCAAGGCCTACGCGAGGCAATGGTACGACCTCAAGGACATGGCCATCGGAAGTGAGCCTTATAACCTGGCGCTCCAGGCCATTACCGACCAGTTCACCAAATGCGGCACCAGCCCATCCAAGCCCAACCAAAGCTCACTGAACCAACTCCGTACCAATGAGATTGCAATGGGGTCGCCCTGGCAGTTGCGTGAGTTTACCCTCGACGCCGCAACCCACCAATTCAATGAGGTTACGGTACAGCAGGAACCGGCGGTAATATACAACGCCAAGCTTAACAATGCCGACGTCCAGCGCCTCGTACGCTACATCAATGCCAATGCCGCAGACATCCTTGCCACGCGGCACGAGGTACCGTTGGCGTTTGAGGCTACCCCATTCCGCGGTGGGAAATCGCACACCCAGGCGCCTCCGGCCGGAACCCCATCCGGTACAAGTCCGCACCATTGGAACGGTATGGGCTCCGCAACCCCAGCATCGTTTATTACCGACGACAACGTACGTCAGAATTTCTCGCTCAATACCTGCAGCGGATGCCATGGCGGTGAAACCCAGACCTCCTTTACGATGATCGATCCCAAGCCGTTCGGTGTAGAGGCCACCATGGCCGGATTCCTAACCGGGACGCCGGGACGTACCCTTGCCGGTACGCCAATAGACCTTGACGGGCCCAACGGGATTATGTTTGTTCCCGATCCCGCAGGAAGGCCATCGGCAGACAGTCGCAGGAAGTTCGCCGATTTGCAGCGCCGTGCCAACGACCTCGAGACGCTTGTCAACACTAACTGCGCCGGCGTGAGGGTATTGGTCGAGCGGCTCCGGTTCAAGCCGCTTCACATGACGCATTAAGCAATTAGTATAACGGATGCGCCTGTAGCCGGGCGCTTCAAATTAACAATTTAAATACACAAATTATGGGATGGTTTTCAAGTGTAGTCAACGCCGTTCGCGGCGTTGTGCGAGACATCGTAAACATAGTCGAGGAAATAGTGGGTTTCGTAATCGGTGGCCTGTCAAGCCTCTTTTTATTCTGGATGCGAAAGAAAATTAGGATTAGGGTATGCGTACTGCACCGAAAGGGCGGAAAGCCGCTGGCATCGGTCGCAGAAGTCCAGTCCTCGTTGGCCCGGATGGATGCGCTCCTGAGAAGCAAATACAATACAAAAATCCTCACCTACGGTGCGCCGCATATTTACCTTATACCCCAGGCGGCACCCGATTCGGCGCTTACCATTGAATGTGCCTTCAGCGGTTACCTCAAGGAATTCGGCGAAGCCGGCGCGTTTTATTCCGATTTTGCAGACAACATCCCTTTGGTATGCCCGGTAACCGTTTTCGTAATAGAATCGGTAACCAACGAGGGCAACCAATGGCGTGGGTGTTCCTCGGGACTGCTCACCAACTTTGTGGTCGTTACGCCAACCGGCCTAAATGATGACACGACGCTGACGCATGAGGTGAGCCATGCCTGCATGCTGTTCCACCGCAAGAAAAAGACGAACCTGATGAACCATAGTGCTTCGCGCGGTACGAATATTACGGGGTGGCAGAAGTGGTGGTTTCGGGCTTCGCGGCATGTGAATTATTGGTAGTGAAAGCAAATTTTATTAACATAAATTAACACCTATATTATTTATATATATATTCGTGACAGACAAATAATACCTAGTCTAAATACCACCAATTTTATCGATTACACGCCTTCCCAAATGGCCAACATGTTTATGGACTCGCCAAGAGATTATTATGGTCTCAGTTGAGGAGTTCACTACGCAGCAACATAACCTACTGCGCCATACGCAAATGTCGAACTTAAATTAAAAGCAATGAGAAAAACGAAAACAACCAATGGTCTAAAGGTCAACGCGATAGCGGGCACTTATGTAGTGGTATTGGCATTTGATCTACCTGAAAATAAATGCAACGGTTTATTGGGTTTCAGTATCCATAGAGACGACCCGCAAGACAATGATTCGGGATACCTTGAGGGTATGAAGGCATTTGAAGAAACCGACCCCGGTTATCCAGCGGGTTCCTTGTATTCGAGCAAGGATCATCCGTTCCAAAGCTTCCAGTGGGCTGACTATTCCGCCAAGCCCGGTTATACCTATACGTATACCATAACCGCACTTAAAGGCAGTCCGCGCAATCTGCTGCCGATTGCTGCCACAGCCATCAAAGTCACCACTGAATCCCCTGAATCGGGAAATCATGATGTTTATTTCAATAGGGGTACCGCTGCCTCGCAAGAATATATCAGAAGGTTTGGCTACGTAAAGCCTGCTGATGTGCCGCATAACAGGGCTTTTGAATGGCTTTCAAGAGGTATTTATGAAGCCGTAGAATCGTTTGTCAATTCGTGTGTTGCAGGAAAACATAAACTCAGGATTGCTGCCTATGAATTCAATTATGAACCCTTTTTGAGATTGCTTAAAACGACAATTGAAAGAGGAGTTGATATTGAAATTGTATATGATGCACGCAAGGATTCCCCAAAGATTGAAAATGAGCGCAAGATTGCATTGTGCGGGCTCACTAATAATTGTACGCCGCGAACTGAAGGCGCTTCCTATATATCACACAACAAATTTATCGTAAAATATGAAGGTGACAATCCAAAGGAGGTATGGACCGGCGGAATGAATTTTTCCCAAGGCGGGATATTCGGGCATTCGAATGCTGCCCACGTCATACAAGATGTTACAGTAGCCCAAAAATATGCCGAATATTGGGAGTGCCTCAAAAGCAACCAGAAAATGATTCCCACGAAAAAGGTTGTTGAAAATATTTCGCCGTTGCCTCATGATGGTGTTGCAGCCGATTCGACCTGTATTTTTAGCCCTCGCACTACGTTGGATGCGCTGAACCTTTACAGTGACTTTGCATTCAGTGCCAAAAGCGGGTTGTTTATGACTTTTGCGTTTGGGATCAACAGCATCTTTAAAAATGTATATCGGAACAGCACGGCGCCACTTCGATTTGCGTTGCTTGAAAAAACTACAAGGGCTATGGCAGACGGACCTGCCAAGGATCAGGAAATACAGGACATTCAGGATTTGCGCAACCTGCCTCAGAATATCTTTGCCATTGGAGATTTTATTAAAGACAATGAGTTTCTTGGATGGGTCAAAGAACGCTTGACGGGTTTTAACAGTAAGGTGAATTATATCCACAACAAATTCATGCTGATCGACCCGCTTGGGAAGCATCCGATTGTGATTACGGGATCGGCAAACTTCAGTAACGCTTCAACAACAGATAACGATGAAAACATGCTTGTCATTAAAGACAACAAGCGCGTTGCCGATATTTATTTAGGGGAATACATGCGCTTGTTTAGCCATTTTTCGTTCCGGGAATCGTTAAAATGGAGGAAGCCTGACGATAAGCCTAAACCATTGCGCAACGATAATGTGTGGTGGAAGGACAATTTCGGTACGACGCCAAGGGCAAACAGGAAATTGTTCTTTATGGATATGAAGTAATAGTTGATAAAGCTTTCTAAAATTGAAATATTAGCTGTAAGCCCGGCTGCCGAATGATGCGTCCATTTCATTTGAAAACACATCGAACGTTATCTTTTCTCATCATCCGTGTTTCCTTTTAGAACCTGACGTGCAACAAGAGTTTATCCCGAAGAAGAAATTTAACAAATAAGGCAGAATTTATGCACATAAAAATATTTTTTATATGCTTGTTGCTGATTAGCAGTTCAATACAATTAATGAGGACACTTTTCGAATTACGGGTCCGGGACGCAACGGGCATCGCAATATTTAGTAAATGCCGCTGTTGAATTGGTGGGAGACGTTTTGTATTTGGGGGCGGTTGGTGTTGTTTGTAGTTTCGGTTGGACTCTTAAAATTCTCAATTGACCTTAAAAGCCGCATGGCTTGTTTTACAATGGAAAAGTATGGAAAGGTTGATTGCTAGCCTGTTGGATTTCTGGATAATTAAGTGACTGTATATCTTTTTGTAATTTGCGAAATTTGTCATACCATTGTACAATTAAGCAGCCAATACCACTTCGGGCTAATATTATCTTAAACATATTTTAGCTACTGTAATCCGATGGCAAACGAAGCTCATGCAAGAATCAAGATAAACCAAATGCTCTCAGAAGCAGGCTGGAGATTCTTCGATAATGATAAAGGTAAAGCCAACATCTTACTTGAAAACCACGTTAAAATAACCCAAACCCAAATTGACCATTGGGGTAACGACTATGAGAAGACAACAGGCGGGTCTTTAGACTTTTTATTAGTTGACAGTAATAATAAACCCATTTGTGTTTTAGAAGCAAAGAAAGAAAGCCTCCATCCCTTAGTTGCAAAAGAGCAGGCACGTAAGTATGCCAACAGTGTTGGCGCCCAATACATCATTCTTTCCAACGGTATCGTTCATTACCTATGGGATTTGAAAAGGGGGAACCCTAAACCTATATACAAATTCCCATCACCAAATGAAATTGGTGCTATCAAGAACTGGCAACCCGATCGCGAGTCATTGGCTAACGAAAAAATCGCCGATGATTACATCGTCAAGATTCAGATGCCCGACTATAAAGAACGTGCGGGATGGAAGGGTAGCGTTGAGAACAGCGATAGGCTGATTAAAGAAAACAAACTTCGCTTTTTACGTTATTATCAACTGGACGCATTAACCGCTATTCAAAAAGCGGTACAGCAGGGAAAAGATCGCTTTCTTTTTGAAATGGCGACCGGAACCGGCAAAACCCTCACTGCGGCGGCTGTTATCAAGCTATTCCTGAGAACGAAAAATGCCAGACGTGTATTGTTCCTTGTTGACCGCCTTGAGCTCGAAGACCAAGCCAAAAAAGATTTTGACGCCTACCTGAAACCCGACTATACCACCTACGTCTACAAAGAAAGAAAGTCAGATTGGCACAAAGCCGATATTGTGGTCACTACTATACAGTCGCTGCTATTCAACAACAAATACCGCGATTTATTTTCGCCGACCGATTTCGACTTACTTGTATCGGATGAATCCCATCGTTCCGTATCCGGAAATTCAAGGGCAGTTTTTGAATATTTCAATGGCTATAAATTGGGATTGACAGCGACGCCAAAAGACTATCTTAAAGGCGTTGACCTTGACCGTACCAAAGAAAGCGACCCCAGAGAGATCGAAAGAAGAATGCTCCGTGACACCTATGCAACTTTTGGATGTGAAAGCGGAGACCCTACCTTTAGATACACCCTTTTACAGGGCGTTGCCGATGACTTCCTGCGAAATCCTGTGGTCGTTGACGCACGAACCGAGATTACAACCCAATTGCTTTCGGATGAAGGTTATTCGGTTGTCAAAGCTTCGGTAGAGGAAGAAGAAACAGAAGTATTTGTTTCCCGCGATTTTGAGAAGCGATTTTTCTCTGAAAAAACAAACGCCATTCTTTGCAGCACTTTTATGCAAAATGCCAAGCCAGACCCGATCACGCTTGAGATGGGAAAGACCATCATTTTTGCGGTGAGTCAAAACCACGCAACCAAAATTACGCAGCTACTCAACGAATTGGCCGAAGAAAAATATCCCAACAAATACCAATCAGATTTTGCAGTACAGGTTACCTCAAATGTCGCCGATGCGCAACAGATGACCATCAATTTCTCCAACAATAATTTAAACGGAACCACCCATTTCCTTGAGGGCTACAAGTCATCTAAGACAAGGGTTTGTGTTACTGTTGGCATGATGACGACCGGTTACGATTGCCCCGATATTTTGAACATATGCCTGATGCGACCCATATTCAGTCCGTCTGATTTTGTGCAGATCAAAGGACGTGGCACACGCAAGCATGTTTTCAGTTACAAGCACAAAAACGAACTCAACGAGGAGGAAATTGTTGAATTCGACAAACAGCATTTCAAACTGTTCGATTTCTTTGCCAACTGTGAATATTTCGAGGAAAAATTCGATTATGATGAAGTCCTGAAATTACCGAAAGACCGCGAGAACCCATCAGAGACCGGCGAGAAAAAGAAAATAAGGGAATACCAAAGTGAGATAGCCGACCCATTAGCTGCCCTGGCCGAGAAGGAAATTGGCCTCGAAGGAATGAAGATTGACCGTATGTTGTTCCAAAAATTCGAAGACCGCATCGTCATGGATGATATCATCAAAAAGCATGTCGAATTGGGCAATTGGGAAGTCGTGGTAAGCCACATCCAAAACGAAATCCTCGATAAGCCAGAAGAGTATTTCAACATGGAAAAACTGCGCAAGGCAGCCAAGATAGACCGAAAAGTCTCGATACGCGAGATGGTAGAAAAGATTTTCGGCATCATCCCCAAATTCAAATCAAAAGACGAATTGCTCGATGAGGAGTTCGACAAGTTTATTTCTATTTTCCCGCCCGAGGAAGACGTAAATATCAGGGCGTTGCAATATTTCTTTAAGGCATACATCGTCGACCAAGACATCCGCAAAATCATTGAAACCAAGGATTTCCAAGCGTTGCAGACCAATCCTACGCTTACGATTTCACAGTTCAAGGAAGTGGCAGCCAAATACCGCGAAGCCATTCCTGTTTACATAAAAGATTATATCAAACTTGAGCAGTTCGCTGCCTAATAAACTAAATTACACCCCCTAATAAACAATGTTAGATAACATTACCAAAAGAAGAATTGACGATTGCCGTGACATATTGGTCGGGAAATTGCCCGATCCCAAATCACAGATCGAGCAAATTACGATTGCGCTCATCTACAAGTTCATGGACGACATGGACAAGGAAGCCGTAGAACTCGGCGGCAAAGCCAAGTTCTTCTCAGATTATACCATTCCAGACCCAAACGACCCAAAAAAAGAAATAGTCATTCCGTTTCAAAAATACAGTTGGGACAACCTTTTTGATACGAAAGTCAGCGCATTTGAAATGCTAAAGCTGTACTCGGAAGCCATAGAAGGAATGGTGCGCAATCCCAATATTCCCGAGCTGTTTGCCAATATCTTTAAGAACGCTTACCTGCCGTATCGCGATCCTGAAACGCTCAAGATGTTCTTGAAGACTATCAGCGAGTTCGAATATACGCATAGCGAGAAGCTCGGTGATGCGTTCGAATACCTGCTTTCGGTAATGGGCTCGCAGGGTGACGCCGGACAGTTCAGGACACCGCGCCACATTATCGATTTCCTTGTGGCTGCCGTAGACCCAGGGAAAAACGACAGTATACTCGATCCGGCCTGCGGAACTGCCGGGTTCCTGATATCGGCCTTCAAGCACATCAAGCAGCAGAACAACAATATCCTGACACCTGACGAGCAAACGCGCGTAATCAAAAACTTTGTTGGCTATGATATTTCACCCGATATGGTGCGCCTTAGTTTGGTAAACCTTTACCTGCATGGGTTTTCAAATCCGCACATTTATGAGTACGATTCCCTCAGTAGCGAAGAACGCTGGAACGAAACCTTTGATGTCATATTGGCCAATCCACCGTTTATGAGCCCGAAAGGCGGCATCAGGCCCCATAAAAAGTTTACCATCACAAGCAATAGGAGCGAGGTGTTGTTTGTAGATTACATCGCAGAACATTTAAACCCGAAAGGCCGCGCTGGGATTATCGTACCCGAAGGCATTATCTTTCAAAGCGGTACGGCTTATAAGGCTCTGCGCAAAATGCTCGTAGACAAATACCTTTACGCCGTGGTGAGTTTGCCCGCAGGAGTTTTTAACCCGTATAGTGGTGTAAAAACTTCGATTTTATTGATGGATGCCGACCTCGCCAAGAAAACCAAAGACATCTTGTTTGTAAAAATTGACAACGACGGCTACGGTTTAGGCGCACAACGTAATGCGGTTAAGGGTGGACAATTGGAAGAAGCAATTGCTACGTTAAAAGCGTTTAGGGAGAATTGTATTGAAGGGACACCTTTTGAAAATACAAAGTTGGCTCAGGCCGTGGGGAAAGTTGAAATTGGAAAGAGTGGGGATTTTAATTTGAGTGGGGAGCGGTATAAACAAAATATTAGTCTCAGTTCAGTTCATACAATTGTAAAAATTTCTGATGTTGCCGATGTCATATCAGGTCAATCCCCTGAAAGCAAGTATTATAATACTGAAGAAAAGGGAGTGCCATTTTATCAAGGAAGAACTGAATTTGGAGAAATCTACATCAAAGAACCTAAAACCTGGACAACTAAAGTCACTAAAAGTGCAACTAAAAATGACATCTTAATGTCTGTTCGGGCTCCCGTTGGACCAGTAAATATTGCAACTCAAGAAATATGTATTGGCAGAGGAATTGCCGCAATTCGTCCGAATGAAAAAATATTACTCAGTTATCTATTTACTTTTTTAAGAAATAATCAGGAAAATATTAAAGGCAATGGTGGTGCTGTGTTTGATAATATTAATAGAAATCAAATTTTAGATTTGAAAATCCCTCTCCCGCCACTATCCGTTCAAGAAGAATTAGTGGCCGAAATAGAAAGTTATCAAAAGATAATTGATGGGGCTAAAATGGTGGTAGATCATTATAAGCCGAGAATTGAGGTTGATGAAAGTTGGAAGATGGTGGAGTTAGGGAAGGTTTGTGATGTTACTTCTGGAGGCACTCCTGAGAGAGGTAATGAAGAATATTGGAATGGTAATATTCCATATGTAAAAACAGGGCAAATATTTTTTAATAAGATAACTAAAGCAGATGAATTTATAACAGATGCTGGTTTAAAAAACTCGTCTACTAGATTAATAGAACCCGGTACAATTTTAATGGCTATGTATGGACAAGGCGTGACAAGAGGTCGTGTTGCAATATTGGAAATTGAAGCAGCAATCAACCAAGCTGTCGCTGCTATAAAAGCAAACGAGGAAGTAATCATTAGTGAATTCCTATATTTTCAGCTTGTAGGACTATATGAATATTTGAGAAAAATAAGCGACGATCGTGGAGGAAATCAAAGTAATCTAAATGCCAAACTAATTAAAGATTTGGAAATTGCAGTACCACCAATAGAAACCCAACGACAAATCGTTTTCCAAATCGAAAAAGAGCAAGCGTTGGTTAATGCCAATAAAGAGTTGATTGTTATTTATGAACAGAAGATAAAAGATAGAATTGCTAAAGTTTGGGGTGAGTAATATTGAATAAGAATTGATGTGAACTAAAATTAGGATGGCTATAAAAGCGCATGATTATGATGTAAACAGAGAAAGCCTGGCAAAAATTGAAGAATTGCTGCCAAGGCTAAAGCATTCTGTTGTATCATCAAAAATTATCAGATGGCTTGAAAATTTTAACCCCGAAGATGTTGAATTAGCAAAAGATTTACTAAGGGTTTATGAATATATAACTTTTGACGAATTTGTTTATCGACTAAATGATTTGCTCAAAACGATACTGGACAAAATACCCAAAGGTGAAAAAATCATTATCATGCCTTATGGCAAAATTGGTAAAAGCGGAACGTTTGTAACTTATCCGATAAAAAAAACTATCGCATATACTAAAAGAGAAAAAGACATTGAAATTGAACAAGACTATTTAAAGTATAAGCGTTTCAGAAGATATAAATATGTGATTTTTATCGATGATTTTATTGGTAGCGGAAAAACTTTTTTTAAAGATTACACAAAAAAAGATGCTAAAGGAAATAGTATTGAGAAGTGGATAACTGATAAAAAAATTGATAATGTTTATATATTAGCAACTATAGTCATGGCTGATGGCAAACAATATCTGAATAAAAAATTTCCAACATTTGAAGTTGTTGCTGATGTTCGGGAGAGAATATTTGATCCTGTTTACTCACCATTAAATGCGTTTGGAAATCGTGAGGATATAGAAGCCATTGCGCTACATTATGGCAGTATGATCAGAGTATTTAATTTTCCTCCATATAGCCTGCCGTTTGGTTTTAGTAAAAGCCAATCTCTAGTTTCTTACTTTCATTCCACGCCAAATAATACTTTATCTTTCATTTGGGGCAAGAACTCATTTTGGTCACCACTTTATCCAAGAGATTCAAAAACCAGAATGGATGAAGCCAGAGACTTTAAAAAAGAAATTGCTTTCTATATTGGAATTTGTAACAGACTAGGAATTGATATTTTTAATGGAAAATCAATATTAGAAAAAAAAGGAGGCAATACACGCAGGGAAATCAAGCACAACAATAAACAAGATCATGCGGTTATTTCACTAATTGTATTAAAAAATCAAGAATATGAAGATATCGTAATTTGTCATATACTAGGTTTAACCATCAAAGAACTGGATGATATTTATAAAGAAGCATCAAAGCTAGGTCTTATAAATAACGTAAAAAACATAACAAATAGAGGATACCAATTTATTAGTGATTTGAAAGACCAAACAAAAAAGGAGGATTTTAGAGAAGCAACACCAGATAGACTAATGCCTAGGAATGACACATATATACCACAAAGTTTAAGAGGAAAGACATAATTTAATGTTAGCACGTTACCTTTATTATGAAGGTATTCTCGGTGTATTTCATCGAGATGGATTAAAGTTACTTAACAATATTTTTAAATAAGCTACTTCTAATTTTCATAAATTTATTTTTATAGGAAAATGTTTTAGTTTTTACGAAAATTAGAAGTAGCTTACTTAAGAATACATTAACATTCAAGAAAGTAGTAACATTAATTATGTCATTTTCCCTTAAAGATTTTATTGAAAAAGCTAAAGAGCAAGATAGATCGCAAGAATTTATTGATGCTTGTGTTCAATATACAAATAAGCTAACTGATAGAAGTTTACCTGCACTTTTCTCATTAGAGCACTTGGCCATCGAAATGGGAATTCAATCAAATTATTTACGAATTCTAAACGGCGATGCTAAAGGTGAAAATTATGATTTTGGCTATGAGCATAAATATAGCAGGTACAACTACTTTAAATTAAAAAAAAGAAACGGAACTTACAGAGAGATCATGGCTCCAGCGAAAGATCTTAAATATATTCAAAAATGGATTTTAGAAAATATTCTTGTCCAGTTTCCATTAAGACAAAGTTGTAAAGGGTTTAGGAAAGAAATTTCTATTTATGACAATGCAAAAGTTCATGAAAAGGCAGATGTTATATTGAAAGTCGACTTGCTAAAGTTCTACGACACTATAACAGAAAAACGAGTTTATGGTATTTTTAAAGCAATGGGGTATGTTGAAAATTTAGCATATTCACTCGCTAAACTGTGTACAGCACGACATCGGTATTCGTATTGGGATGATTTTGACGAACAATCAAAAAAAGTTCTTTATCGATTGGTTGAAGAAAAGCCGCCTATCCTTCCGCAAGGCGCACCTACCAGCCCTATGCTGGCGAATATTGCTGCAACCAATATGGATAAAAGATTTGAAGCGTTGGCTTTAAAAATGAAATTCAACTACAGTAGATATGCCGACGACTTAACTTTTTCAATTATAAAGGGTGGCGAACTTCCTTCATTAAAACTGATAACAAGAATTGTTAATAATGAGCATTTTTTCATAAATCCAGACAAGGTGAACTATATGAAAAAGGGCTCAAAGCAATATGTTACAGGATTAACTACAACTAACGGTGTGAATGTTTCTAAAAATAAACGGAAAGAAATAGCAGAACACATCTATTATTGCAGAAAATTTGGGGTACAATCTCATCTAGAGAAAAGAGCTAAAGATTTTCCAAATTACAATTGGCTCAAGTATCATAATTGGCTTTATGGCCACATTTGTTTTATTAAATCAATTAATAAAAAAGCAAGTGAAAAACTATTTGAAGATTTCAATAAAATAAACTGGTCTCTTTGATTAAATGAAAAGTGCATCGAAATGAAAAGGGATTTATCTCGTTATTTAGAACTTGCTAAAATGTGCAAGGCAGTTTATGGAAGTCCTGTTAGACAAGACCTGTTAAGTTACAAAGGAAAAAAAATGTCAGGACAAAGAATTATTCATGGCTCCTACGGAAGAGGCTTTTGCAGACTATTTTGGAATGATGATACGATAGTGATTGCATTTAGAGGTACAAGAGAAAGTCAAGATTGGAGAATATCAAATTTAAAAATGTTTCCAGTTTTTATAAGAAACTGTGATACGGCGTCAAAAGTTAGAGTACATAGAGGTTTTCAAAAAACCTTATACTACATGGACAAGACTACTAGATTGTCGAGTATTGAATCATTATTAAAGCATCTAAATGATTTAGACTTAATTACCAATAGAAGAATTGTAATTACTGGTCATTCATTAGGTGGTGCTCTTGCAACTTTATTTTCAGTAAAAATCAGAGCAATTATGCCTGATATTATTGAAAATCAATTGAATGAAATTGTGCTATTTGGTTCGCCAGCAGTAGGATTAAAAAAATTCAAAACATTTTATGATGAATTGAATGAAAAAACTATTCGAATTGTTAATGGTTCTGATGTAGTACCGTTTACTCCTCCATTATTTTATCATCATATAGGTCAAGAACTTTGGATTAGAAAGGATAAAATAAATAATAATAAAAGTTGGTTGGCAAGATTGTCTTATTCGCTAAAATTACCAATTAAAAATTTTATTGATAATCATGGAATGGAGAGTTATATAGAATCTTTAAAACAAATTTTAAAAAATGAAAGTGATTCAAAATAAGTGGTTCGATAATTTTTTCAATGAATTAAATGGTACTAGAGAGTTACGAATCATATCTCCCTTTAACGTTGGTAAAAATATATCAAAGAAAAATGCTACGTTAGATGGATTTTCGAAGATGACATTAGAAAAAGAGGTGCGCTAGAAGGTTACTTTACTGCTATGCTATTTCCTAAATATGGAATCTCGGAAGAGCACTAGGAAGGATGCTGTACTGATTAAAATATTTAAGCTTTTAAAAATATGAATGAATTTTTTGGAATAGTCCTTTACAATATTGAACGCGATGGGAATTTGAACGGTGTTTTCACAAACATTCGAATCCCTTCAGCCCGTATTTTTACTGAGACAGCTAGAAGGAGAATTGACGATCCGGGTGACAGTGACAATAGCCAGCGATACGATTTTTTCTATTTTGACTCAAACAATAATCAGGAAACTGGGATACTAACAATCGCCGTCGATAATAACAATATTTTTAACGCTACATGGGTACTCAACGGTGTGGTCCAACCAATTTTTAGAGGACGAGGTTTTTTAATGAATGAAAGGCAAATCGCTATTTCCTATTGGGAATCATAACGTAGTAAAGTAAGATCGGAAAATATTTATAAAGCAAATCATCACCATGCAAGGCATCGTCTACATCCTCACCAACCCATCCATCCCCAACATGATCAAAATCGGCATGACCACAGCCGAAGATGTCAAAATCAGGATGGCACAGCTTTACACCACTGGCGTACCTTTGCCCTTTGAATGCGTTTACGCGGCAAAAGTCGACAACATCGAAAACGTTGAAAAAGCGCTGCACATTGCATTCGGCCCAGACCGTGTCAATCCCAAGCGCGAGTTTTTTGAGATAGATGCCAACCAGGCCATTGCCATCATCAAGCTGATGGAACTGGAAGACGTTACCCCGCAGGTTGCTCGCCAAAAAGAGCAGGTTGATGAAGTAGACCGCGACGCAGGCGAAGCCTATGCCCGCAAAAAGCGGCCAAGATTTTCGTTTGACGAAATGCAGATTCCCATCGGGAGTGAACTGGTCAATGTAACCAATGGAGAATCGGTGTTGGTCATGACCAATAAGACCGTTAATTTTAGGGGGCAGGAAACGTCATTGACCTTTGCAACAAGAGTTATTCTGGATAACTCATACCATGTGGCACCGGGTCCGTATTGGACTTATAATGGTAAGAAGTTGCGTGAAATTTATAATGAGACGTACACAGCAGAATAGTCTTTGGAGATGTCATAAAATAGACAACTTATAAAAACTAAATTGCAAATAATTTGTCACGTTGCTTTGTGAAATTAACTTTGCGGTAATGAAACTAATCCTCCTACTATTCCTCTCCATACCCTGCTTTTCACAAGACAGCTATGCCGAATTGGTCAAGCTCAAGAAGAACGCCCCGGCGGCTTATGAAGCAGCCGTATCCGACAGCATCAAAAAGCTAACCTCTTCAGACTTGGGGAATTTCCTATACCACATCCAACTGGCCGATTCTCGTGCTTTAAGGGCACACAATGAATTGCTATATGAAAAGTTAAAGCATTCCAATTGGCCGCTAGACTTGTATATGATTACGGGTATCCTGGTAGACCAGTATTTTGATTTGAACCGCCTGTCAGAAACCCTGAACCAAAAGAAATCCATTTGGGACAAGGGAGAATGGGCAGCCCGATTCTGGACGCTCATTCGGGAGAAAGACCTTGGTGTTGCTCAAGATGCGGGGTATTCTGTAGATAGGATAGGAAATAAAATATACGATGTTGCAGCGTTTATCGAACTAAAAATTGCCATTGGCGAGATTGGTGAGAATCCATTGTTGCTTCTTGACGGCAAGCCTACAGCGTATGAGCCGGGTCAATTGGTTGCATTTTTAAGTAAACTAGACATCAAAGACATCAACGTTCCGATAGTTAAGAAAAAAGCACCCAACCTTTATGGCAGGCGCGGCATCGATGGGGTCATAGCAGTCTTGACTCGATAACCAAGGCTGATAAACGACACACGATCACCCGCGAGCAACGCCAAAAATAGCAACATTGAAACCTTTGGACTTAAAAGAAGGGCGCATACGGCTGTTCTTGGCAATTGAAACTACCTAGAATAGGCTCTTTTTAAGCTCGAACCAAACTCGCCACCTAAGCGAACTGGCGGTACACCTGTTACTTCCCCCTAAAAACCCCAACCAAACAAACGATCGCAATAGGATACACCACCCATTGCCACATAGAAATAGGCACGCGTGTCGCCTCACTGGCAAACAGCGAGCTATCCCAAAGGCCGTGCAGGATGATGGGCAGGATCAGCGTACCCGATATCCGGCGCACCACATACAGCCCACTACCCATGATAAAGGTCAGTACCAGTTGCGCCAGCATGGCTTCAACGGGCAAACCAAAAAGCGCATTGGGGATGTGCAGGGCAGAGAAGAGCAGCGTACTGTAAAGCCAGGCCTTTTTTTCGGTATGATTGGCCCTGAGCCCAATGAGCAGGGCGCCTCTGGTAATGGTTTCTTCGCCGATGCCCACGCCTACACCGCCAAGAGTCACCCAAAGCAGCAACTCGGGCGTAAGCCGCGAACGGTCTACCCCAAGGAGGTTGTTGGCGATGACCAGCACCATCACGATCGGCAACACCCAGGCCCATTTGGGCGCGGCGCGATAGTTGTCGAAAAGTACGAGGCGCCACCAGCCCAAAACCCACAGGATGATGATAAGGAACGTGCTCCCAAATAGCGTGGGCAATGCGTACCAGAGTTTGGCCGTCATGGCATCGCGGCCTATGTCGTTGTATTCAATACCGTTCACATACCAGGTGGTATAAAAAATGGCCAGGTAGCCCAGGTAAACCAGCAGGGCCGTGGGGACCGAGGGTTTCCATCTCAAAGGTTGGGTGGAGGTGTTCATCATGTCGGTTTTTCTTTGGTTGGTTCGCGACTGCCGTTGGGGCGGCTATTTTTTAGGGCGGGTCCTGTAGTCCTTGATCAATAGCGCCACACAGGCCACAAAAGTCAACCCGTAGATGACAGCCATTGCGGGCTGCTCGAATTGCAGGGTTTTAAAGTCGAATTGCTTGTACAGGGTAGTGCCCAGGATGACGGCGATGATGATAATGACAAATGAGGGTCCTTTTTTTGTTTCTTCTTGGTTCATGGTTATTGGTGTTTTAGGAGGGTATCGAGTAGCAGGCCAACCGCCACCGTAAAAATAATCGCGGTGAGCATACCCAGTAGGTACGCCGCAAAGGCCTTGAAGTAATTGAGGGGTTTGCTTTTGTCAAAAAACTGCGCAATCGCCCAACTAAAGTAGGCCAGGGTCACCAGGCTTGCCGCGCCCATGAGGTCTGTTTTTAACAAGCCTTGTGCAAACGCAAAGGCCGCAAAGAACAGCATGCCCATGCCCATGACAAAGCAGAGCAGGATCAGGATTTCAAAAAAGTTGTAGCCGTAGCGCCTAAAGAACAGTTGGGTCCAGCCGGCGATGAAAATCCCTAGAAGGATGTTGGCATAACCATAGTGGTCCTGAATCCATTTAAAAAGGATGGTGATATAGGTTTCTGGATGTGGGTTTGCCGGTAAATAGGCCTCCTCGATATGGAAATAATGGTTTACCACAGTATAGGCCAGCGAGGTCAGGATGATGAAAATAATGGGCTTCACTAGCCGCTCCCGGTTCTCCGACAAAAACTGTCGCACCAGGATCCCGGGCTGGGTAACCAATCCTTTGATGGTGTAGAGGATACCCCTTTCAAAATGCAGCACATGCTCGATCTCGTGCACGATATAGTGGCCGTTTATCCTTTTCAGTTGCGTGGGCTGCCCGCAGTTGGGGCAGTAATTTTGGGCTGCCGGGGTATTACAGTGCTTACAATCCATCCTATTGGGTTAATAGAAGGCAATTTAGCAATTTTTGGCAAACCTGCAAGGCTCATTTCATTGCGGCGATTGCACTGCTACGCGGCGTTGGTACAGCCGTTTAGTCCTTATGCGATTGTTAACTACCAGCGCTCCGAAACGCACAGAAAAATCGCACTTTAAAAACATCAAAAGTTAACTTATTGTATTCTTTAAATAATCCAACCAAACAGCTCTATAACTACTTCCAATTGGTATTTCAATTTTATTAATTTCTACTTCTTGCTTTGAGTATGCCGTTAATTTTTTAAAATTAATAATATACGAACGATGAAGACGAATAAAATCAGCATTTAGTAATTTTTCGACAGTAGAAATATTAAGCTTTAAATGGTGAGCAATTCCATTTTCAAGATGAACGGTAATATAATCTTTTGTGCTTTCTATATACAAAACTTCATCGAAAACAACCTTTATTTTCTTATTACCACTACTTACAAAAAAGTAATTTTCAATGCTGGTTTTTTCAATAGTCTTTGGTGTTTGAATTTGTTTGAATTTTTCGATAGAAACAAAAAAACGATCTAAAGAAATAGGTTTTAACAAATAATCGATAACATTTAATTCATAGCCTTCAATTGCGTACGCTCTATAGGCAGTTGTAAAAATTATTTTAGGTGGATTCTTTAGTTTTTTCAAGAAATCGTTTCCTTTAAGCAAAGGCATTTCTATATCCAGAAAAATTAAATCTATTGCATTGGTTTCTAAAAAAGAATACGCCTCTAGTGCATTTTCAAAAGAACCAGCCAATCCGAAACTTTGAAAATGAGATAAATGTGAAGCAATTAATTCTCTTGCCAGAGGTTCATCATCAATAACGATACAGCTGTACTTCATTTTGGAGCTATTAAAAGGTTAAAGTAAGTTCTACATTGAAATTTTTATTGTCTTCTACAATGCTCAAAAGATGCTTCTTAGGATACAATAATTCCAATTGTTTTCTAACATTTTCAAGGCCAATTTTCTGAAGATCAATTGCCTTTGTCAATTCGTTTTGAGGCTTTGTGTTTTCTACTTTAAAAATAATTTGATTGTTTTTGGCTTTAAGTTCAATATTTATTTTAGCCTTTCCAGTTTCATTTATGACACTATGTTTAAACGCATTTTCAACAAAAGTCAATAAAATTAATGGGATGATTTTAGTAGTATTGTCAACATTGTATACAAACGAAATTTCTAATCTGCTTTCACTGTATCGCAATTTTTCCAGAGCAATATAATTTTTCAAAAGTTTAATTTCATTTTCAATACTAACAAAATCATCGTTACATCTATACAAAACAAAGTCTAATATTTCAGATAGCTTTGAAATTACTTCAGGTGCATTATCATCTTTTTTTAACGTAAGTGCGTATAAATTATTTAAGGTATTGAACAAAAAGTGAGGATTTAATTGGTTTTTCAAAACTTTCAATTCCATTGACTTTTTTTCTTCTTCAATTTTGGTTAGACGTTGTTGATTTTTATAAAAACGAATAAATCCCATGATAATAGTAGGATATGTTATAAAAGAAAACTCTCCGAAAATCAATTTAAAAGAAGTTAGTCTTTCAGGAATTGACATTTTATGACCTAACCAATATTCAAAAACGACTGGGAATTTTGGCTCTAAATAATAAAATTTTAATACCATCAAAAAAGAAAAAACCAAATACAACCAAATCAATGAAAAAAGACAAAAAGGCACGTATTTTTTTCTATTAAGTGTTTTTGGAATTATCCAATAAATTAAAACATAAGCACCAATTGCTTGTGCCGATATCTTCCATGAATAAACAAAAATAAATGATTCATAATCTATAAAATCAGGTTTTGTTGAAGTATAAAAAAATAGAAAACCGAGCCAAAATAAACAATGACTAACAATTCGTATTACTATATTATTTTTTGTAAAAACCATAAACTAAATTAAGAATTTGAAAAGTAACAAATTACTGGCTTATTAACAGTTGATTACTTTAAATACTAGCTTTTAGCCCCCGAAAACACCATTTCAGCATACAAATAAGTTCATACGGTAAAATGAGTTCAATGTAGGCTCAAAATGACTTTTTAAACGCTTGTCAGAAATCACATTTATAAACCTCTAGTTTTACTTTATTATCAATAAAAACTATTTCATATGAAATCATGTATCAAAAATCTAATTCTGGTAATGTTTGTAAGCAATTTTTTAATTTCTTATGGTCAAGAAATTAAAATTAGTGAAGCCGAAAAACTAATAAAACCATCATTGTTTGCAGACTTAGGAGAAACCTGCACAACGCCAGATGGTATGGCTTTAGATAAAAAAGGAAATTTATATCTATCACTGCTTAATCCAACTTCGTTTGAAAAAAATGGTGCTAAAATTTTAACTTTCGATGAAAATGACAAGCCCATTGTATGGTTTGACAATTTGCCTTTGCATCCTGTTTCAAAAAGAGTTCATCCAATGGGAATTGAGTTTGGTCCGGACGGAAATTTATATGTAATGGACAATCAATATTTTGCAAAACAAAAAAATGCATCGAGAATTATTAGAGTAAATGTAAAAAACGGAAAGCCAATAAGTACTGACATTTTGGTTGAGGGCTTAAATTTTGCCGAAGCCATACGTTGGCAAAACAACAGAGCCTATGTAACTGATGCTTTAACCGATTCGACTGGAAGGAATAGCGCTATTTATTACTTTGCGTTATCAGAAATGAACAAGAATAAAATTATCTTAACTGCCGAGAACAAACCCAATTATATTTTAAGTGAATTCAAACTAAAACCAGAAGTAACAAAGCAATCCATAGGTATTGATGGTATCGCATTTGACCGAAAAGGAAATTTATATGCTGGAAATTTTGGAGATGGAGTAATTACAAAATTCGAATTTAATAGAGATGGTTCGGCAAAATCAAAAAAAGTCGTTTTTGATTCTGAAAAATTAAAATGTTGTGATGGATTTTTTTATGACAAAAAAAGGAACTCGATTTTTATAGCAAATTATGAAAATAACAGTGTTCATCAACTGAATCTAACTACAAATACAATTTCATTAATTTGGGAAAATGACAACAATAATGGTAGCGATGGACAACTAGATAATCCTTGTGAAACAATCATTTATAAAGGAAATTTAATTGTTGTGAATTATGATACTTTTATAGGAGATAGAAACAAAGAGGTTGATCAATTTCATACAATTTCAAAATTTAAACTCTAATGCTTTAAAAAATGAAACCAATTATCAATTTTGCATTTCTGCTCTTCATGGCATTAAACATATACTCACAGCAAACAAAAAAAACAAAGTCGGAGGATTCAAAAAGTATTTATAATATTCAAGATAGCGTTTTTGTAAAAACCCGAAACGGGGCAATACTATCTGTAATTGTTGTAAGGAAAAAAGAAGATGAAACTGCAAAACCAGTTTTACTGCAATCTACCATATATGTAAGAGACAAAGGCAGAGATATTGCAACACTAAAAGAATCCGCAGATAACGGTTATGTGGGTGTCATTGTGTATGCACGAGGAAAAAGATTTAGCTCAGACGAAATATTTCCGTACGAAAATGATGGAAACGATACTTATGACGTAGTTGATTGGATTAGTAAACAAAAATGGTGTAACGGAAGTGTCGGAATGTTTGGTGGAAGTTACAATGGTTTTACACAGTGGGCAGCTTGCAAAAAAATGCACCCAGCACTCAAAACGATTGTTCCTTATGTTGCCAATCGACCAGGATTGGGATTGCCAATGGAAAATAATGTATTTGTAAATCCAAATTATGAATGGGCATTTTACGTTGGGAACAATCAATATTTAGACACTATTGCCGGATACGATAGACAACGTTTTAGAAAAATGCAAAACAAATGGTGGGAAACAGGAGTTGCCTACAAAAAGTTAGACAGTATTGACGGCACACCAAATAGACTTTTCCAAAGATGGATCAATCATCCTTCATTTGATAAATATTGGCAAAATATGGCACCATACCAAAAAGAATTTGCAGATATAAACATTCCGATTTTGGCAATTGATGGCTATTATAATGATTCTCAAAATTCGAGTTTGTATTATTTAAGAGAACTTCAAAAATATAATCCAAAAGCAAATCAATATTTAATTATTGGTCCTTACAGTCATTTTGGTGCACAAAGAGAAGGCGAAGCCACAATTAATGGATACAAAGTAGACGCAAACGCATTAATCAATACTAAAAAAATAACGTATCAATGGTTTGATTATATTTTGAAAAATGGAACTAAACCCGAAATTCTTAAAGATAAAGTCAATTACCAAGTAATGGGAGCAAATGAATGGAGGAGTGCACCATCTATTGAGAACATGAGCAATGGTTTTATAACAATGTATTTGACTAATAGCAAATCAGACAAATTCTTTTCTTTGAATACAAATAAACCTGTTAAAAAAGGGTTTCTATTGCAAGAAGTAGATTTTGCAGATAGAGAAAATATCAACAATGATTATTATCCTGACCCAATTGTTCGCAATGAAATTGATACAAGTAATGGATTTAACTTCATAAGCGAACCTTTGAAAGAAGCAATGCTAATAAATGGCTCTTTTTTAGGTGAAATCAAAGCAAGTATAAATAAAATGGATATGGATATTGGTGTGACATTATATGAAGTAATGCCAAATGGTGAATATTTCCATCTTTCTTATTTTATTGGTCGAGCAAGTTATGCAAATGATATTACACAAAGAAAATTGCTAAAACCCAATGTTATAGAAACTATTCCGTTTTCTAATACTCATTTGGTTAGTAAAAAATTGAGTAAAGGAAGTCGATTACTAGTTCACCTAAATATAAACAAAAACCCATTTTCTGAACTGAATTACGGAACTGAAAAAATAGTATCCGAGGAAACTATAAAAGACGCCAAAGAGCCATTAAAAATAAAATGGTATAATGATAGTTTTGTAAAAATTCCAATATTGAAAAGCCCCTAACTAAAAACGCCAGCAGCCAATTGTCAATAAGCAAAATTGCTTGTTTTCAGCAGCCTGAACGGTTCTTTACGAAAAACATTGTTTTAGCCGAGACAACTCATTTCGCTTCGTCGAGCCTCTCACTTATTAGCGGAACGATAGACCGCACTACTGGTCTTCTCCTTTTCGCGCTGCCTGTCAATCTTCGCGAACTCGGCTTCAAAGTCACCCTTGAATTGGTCTTTCAAGTTACTTACACCGAGTTTTTCGAGGCAGTAAAGGTACTTGTTCAGCGACGGCTCTATTTTAGTATAACTGGCCGTATACCAGAACAACTGCGCCGCAAAATCAAAAGCCTGTAGGTCCATGGCAATGTCGGCATATTTATAAAAGTCGGACAGTTGGTTTTTGGGATCCTTGAACAGGCTGCCGATCGAGTTGCGCCTATAGATTGCGTAGGCATCATCGCCATCCTTGGCGCTCATCTGCACATTGAACAGCGGATTGTGTAAAAAGATGTTTTGCCGTGCGGCTTCCCAGCTCTCAAAAGTGTTGCGTTCTTTGTGCCCGCTTTTATGGTTGAGCGCAAACTGGGAGTAGAACAATTCAAAGTTGACCCAGGCCGAATTGGGATAGTCTTTAAGGATTTGCTGGTAGATGTTAATGGCTTTCTCAAAGTCGGCTTGGTCATGCGCGGAGATGCCTTTTTGTATTTCGGCAGTGAGTTGGTCATTAAACAGCTTCAGTCTTTTTTCAAGGTTTAAGAGTTGGGCGTGTGCATAGTTGTCTTCCTTAGAAATCATCCCCACGATTTCGAGGTACTTCACGGCATAGTCAAATTCACCCTGTGAAACCAGCATGAAAATTTTGGTGGTCGGGATGAGTTCATTGCGCAAGGCCATTTCCATGGTAGCGCGCCAGTAATCCGGGTTGTTAGAGGTGAGTGTGGTGACGTCCTGAGGCAAATTGAAATCGGTCTGGGCCACCAGTTTCCCAAAGTTTTTGACCCCTGCAAACTTGTCGTCTACGATGGTCTGGTACCCGCTCAGTACGGGCAGTACTTCGTTGGCTGCATAGCGTTTGTTCATTTCAAACTTCTCCTTTAACCCCGCGGCCTCATAGGCTTCAAAGGTTGGGTCGGGCACGGTAGTTGGGTCATTTTGCGCGAACAATGTCCAGGTAAAAAGCAAAAATAAATAGCAGGTAAACTTCATCTCATGTTGGATTGTGGTTAGGATTCGGCATACCCGTGGGAAGGCCTTTTGGTCGGGGTGAAGATAGAAAATATTCCCCAAGTGGCCGGTATTTCTTTGGTTGCGCGGTTAATTTGCCGTGAACCGCCTTAACCCAACAATCCCAGTATGGTTTCCATACGCGCCTGCCGGTGGTTGTGATACAAATTGAAATGAAAGGCGTTGAGCTTTTTGAGGTGGCCCAATAAATCCTGCTTTTCGGTAGCGTCGAGTTGTCCTGACAGCACGAGTGAAGTGTGCGTCACAGCCTGTACGGATTGCTCAAAGGTAGCCCTACCAAGCGGCGTCACGCTGAGCCTGGTACTGCGCTTGTCATCGGGGCACTGTGATTCGGCAATAAAGCCATGCTGTACGAGTCGCTTGATGATTTCTATACCGGTCTGTTTCTCGTGCGCGTTTTTCTCCACGAGCTGCATTTTGGTAAGCCCATCCTGGTTCATGAGCCGATAGAGGTAGGTGAATTCTTCGTTGGCCAGCTGCGGGAAGTCGGCCAGTCCCTTACGGATGAGCTGCCGAGAGAACCGCGAAAGCAACAAGAACTGTTTGCAGATCTCATTCTCAAGGTCATAAACGGCCTGTGGCTGCTGTGCGAGTAAGGTCACAGGGCTTTCCCGCCTATAGTTTTCGTCGTTGAGCCAACGCCTGAAATCTTCTACGGTGGCACCGGGTTTGTAAAATCTCGATTGCTCAAAGTTCTTGGCTTGGTCCATCAGGGCCATGATAAAATCTACATTCATGTGGTCTTATTTTGGTCAAACAGTTTAAAGGATGCTTGCTTTGCCACGTAGGCCGCGGCATTTGTCAGAGCAATATTTTACTTCGTCCCAGCATTTCTGCCATTTCTTACGCCAGGCAAACGGCAGGCCGCAGACGGCACAGTCCTTTTGGGGCAATAGCTTTTTCATATCAGGCGCGCTGGTATTTTTTGTATTGCTCGATTTTTACGTGGGTACCGCCAAGGTCAAACATCAGTTGGTAAAGCCCAAAGAAAGTACGGTTCACGTAAATGAAATGGCGCGACCCTCGGTTGGTGTTCATCTTGCGGATGTTACCAATCTTGGCGTACTGTTGCGCGAGGTCGGCAATCTTGGTAAAGAATTCGGCATTAGAGAAATCAAATACCTCGGCATTGAAAGGTTGGGTAAACAACTCGAGCAACTGCTTGAACAAAGTGGCAAAGAAAGCCCGTTCCTCGGCGCTGTCCTGGGGTAACAGGATCTCGAGCTCGTAGAGTTTCTCGAGGAATATCGTTTCATTTTGCAGGTTCTCGGTTTTGGCGAGCTCAAAATAAGGGATATAGAAGTCATCAGGGATGGCCTTGACACAACCAAAATCGATGGCCATGAGCGTATCGTCTTCATCCACGAGGAAATTCCCTGGATGCGGGTCGGCGTGTACTTTCCTGAGCACATGCAACTGGTACATATAAAAATCCCAAAGCGACTGGGCGACTTTGTTGCGTGCCTCGGGCGTGGGGTTTTGGGCGAGCCATTCGGGTAGGTGCTTGCCGTCAAGCCAGTCCATCGTCAGGATTTTGTTGCACGACCATTCTGGGTAATATTCTGGGAACCTGAGGTTGGGCAGGTGCGCGCAGGCCTGCGCCATTTCCTGGCTTTGCGCGAGCTCAAGCGTATAGTCGGTCTCTTCGAGGAGTTTGCTTTCTACCTCGTCAAAGTAGGCTTCAGAGCCTTCTTTCTGGATGTTGAACATTTTCATCGCGATGGGCTTCACCATACGCAGGTCAGACGATATGCTTTGCTGTACGCCAGGATATTGGATTTTTACGGCCAATTGCCTCGATCCCTGGCTTGCATGGTGCACTTGGCCGATACTCGCCGCATTCACCGATTCGGGGTCGAATGAGTCAAAAAGGTCTTCGGGATTTTGCCCAAAGTATTTCCTAAAAGTCTTGCGTACCAGCGCGCCAGACAAGGGTGGGACAGAAAACTGCGACAGCGAGAACTTCTCTACATAAGCCGCCGGCAGCATGTTTTTCTCCATACTGAGCATCTGGGCTACTTTGAGTGCAGAGCCCTTGAGTTCCTTGAGGCTGTCGTAGATGTCTTCTGCATTGTTGCGGTTCAGGGTTTCCTTGGCCTGGGCCTCGTCCTGTGAAATCTTGTCGGTATAGTATTTCAGGTAATTCACGCCCACTTTGGCGCCGGCCTTGAGCAGGCTGCCCGTACGTTCCAGTCGGCTCGTAGGGATGGTATCTAATGTTTTCATAGTGATATTTTGCGCGGTTTAGCGTGTGGTTTGAAAGCGTTCTTTCCAGAGGAATTTGCCGATGTCGACCATTTTTTGCAACGGGGCCACATTGGCGAGTTCAAAGCCCGTATCGATCGATTTCTCGATGTACACATCGGTACTTTCAAACGATTCTGATCGGTCCTTACGCCAGAATTCAACCACAGAGACAAAATGCGCCCAGAGCAATGCTTCGCGTGCCTTGTCGGATACTTTTTTGGCAGTTTTTGCCATATTATTGGCCTCGTCGGGGATCAAATCCAAGCCCATGGCGTCAAATGAGAGTCCGCGTACGAACTGTTGGTGCATCGGGCGTAAGGTATGTAGCCTTTTCATCACTTGCGGCAATTGGTCGGTGAGCAGGTATTGTACCAAGGAGCGGTTCAGGGTGAGGTTCTCCACAAAAACGAAGTACAGGTTGAGTAGTTGCTCGCGCGGCGGCATGGTCTCGTAACCCTGCATCTGCGCAACGAGTTGCTGTGCCTTTCCAAAAAAATGTTTGAGGAATTCGGCCTCGAGCTGGTCCAGGCCTGAAAAGTATTTGTAAAAATCGGCTTCGTCAAAGCCCAGTTCGCGCATGAAAGCATAAACATTGAGCGGCGGCTTGCCGTGGCTGAGTACATGATTGCTGTACTTTTCCATGAGAAGCTCTTTGTTGGGCTGTTGCTTCTTTTTTGCTGTAGTTGCCATAGTATAAATATTTACTTTGAATTGCAAATTTAGTAAAATATCTTACTATTAGGATTGGCTTTAACTTTTTTATAGGCCAATATGTTAGCGACGAAATCAGCATTTTGGATTGTCGTTATACCCTTTCATTGTCGGCCTTCCAATCCACGATGGCCTTTTTGATTGCATCGCCAGAAAGGTTCTCTTGTAAGGCGCGGTCCACGAGGGCTTTTAACTCGGTATCGGGAGCGAAGCGCAAGGCAAACCATTGGGCGTCGGTGAGCCGTTCCTCAAACAATTCCATACGTTCGCCGGTCAAGGTAAAGTAACGGTACCGAAGTTCCAGCCGTACAATACGGTTCTGCAGCGTAAGTGCGTAATGCTGCCGCAACATAAAGGCAAGCGCAAACAGGAACAGCCAGATCAGGCAGATGAATGTCCAAAGCAGGGGTTGGGTACCAGTCACGGCGTAGTAAATACTCGCGCCCAGCAGCGCACAAAGTACCGGATAATATACAAAATGATGCGGGGCATAATACCGAATATGGTTGGCGTAGGATTGTCTTTTCATAGCATTGCGAATAATGGTAAAGATAGTTTTTTATGTCGATTCCATTGCCCGATAATCCCATAACGTTTTAGACAAACTCTGTAAAGCTTGGCGCGCTTCTGGTGGGTAACTTTACAATCCAACCGCAGCAAACGCTGCCTTAAAAACCGATAACCATGGAAAATACCAACGACCGCACACTGCAGGCAAACAGCCCACAACGCGAAAATGAGCAACCCGAAACGCAGGATTTTGGACTAATCGACAATCCAAACGAAATCAGGTTGGATGGTTCCGATACGACACAGCAAAGCCAATACGCATCAGCACGCGATGAGGACGATGAAGACGACGACCGTGATGACGACGACCGTGATGACGACGACGATGACCGTAACATGGATGACGATGATGATGATTTCGACAATGACGAAGCGCCAGCCCAATCCGATTGGGGCGTAGTCGACCCGCTCGAGCATCCCGGCCCGCCATCAGACATGCATCCCACCGCGCCGGGCAGTGCCGTATAGCATTAGATTCTAAATTAAAAACTCCCTTAAGCGGGAGTTTTTTTTGTTTATTAGGGTCGTAAATTAATTGGCTGTTTTTCAGAAAACGTCGACCTGGCTTTTCTGGAGCCGGGCTTTTACCCAATGCTGCAACTTCCGGGTATCGGTTGGGTTCGACGGCGCCTTAGCGTTTTGGCCTGTCTGGCTAATCCTGTAACGATTGGATAAAATTCTATAAAGCACCTCGATGCGCTATTCCCGAACTTTATAAAAAAACCAATACCATGAAAACCTTACCAAAATCATTAGTATATGTCGCCTTGGCCGGTAGCCTCGCGCTGGGCAGCAGTTGCAAGAAAGACGCCACAGACAATGGCGAAATGCCCGCCGACGGGATGATGCTCAACGACACCCTGATGGATCCCGTTGATACTTCAGACACCGACACTGTATTTCCGGCTGATGGTGCCACTTCCAACGCCACCGGGTCGACCGATATGGGCAACGGGAAATCGACGTCGCAAGGCACAACCGCCGCTTCCCGAAAAAGCCAGGATAGCAAATCCCCAACCTCCGCCAAGGATAAAAACGGCAAATCATTAGACGGCTACAGCGCACCCGATGGTACCGATGCCGAGAACAACGATGGCGACCAGTACACCAAAAACGATACCCGCCGCATGCCGAGTGGAGGAACGAGCATCAAGTAAGCCGTCAATAGTAAACAAACAAGCGTAGATAATTTCTGCGCTTTTTTTTGTAAATTAAAAAGTGCCGTTGCCGATTTGCGATTCTCTTTGTACTTTTACCTCCTAACCAAAAGCCATGAGAAAAGAAATTACGCTGATTTTCGTTTGTTGCCTCACTGTTTCGATGGCGTTCGCTGCCAAGGTCGATACCCTGCAGATCGCCAGCCCGAGTATGGGCAAGACTTATAAAGCTGCAGTTGTGTTGCCCAATTCGTATGCCAAGGGAAAAGCTTCCTATCCTGTGGTTTATTTGTTGCACGGTGCTTATGGTACGTTTAGCGACTGGCTCAAGAAAACACCCAATCCCAATGCCGTAAAGGATTTATCTGACCAATACAATATCATATTTGTTTTACCTGAAGGCGAGAAATTCAGCTTTTATCTCGACAGTCCTGTGAGTAAGGAAAGCCAGTTCGAGACGTTTGTAACGACCGAAGTGGTGGCTCAGGTAGACGCCAACTATCGTACGGTTGCCAACAAGAAAGGCCGTGTCATTACCGGCTTATCTATGGGAGGACATGGTGCTTTGTACCTTTCGGGCAGGCATCCCGATTTGTATGCCGCTGCCGGAAGTATGAGCGGCGCCCTCGATATGGGTGGCCTTCCCGATCGCGACGGTCTCGACAATGCCAACAAACTCATGGCTCCGGTATTTGGTGCGCAGGGAGCCAGCAAGGAAACTTACCAGTCATTTGCCGTGATGAATATGATCGGGCGGCTCAAGGCCAACCAGTTGCCGTTGATTTTTGATTGCGGGGTGAGTGACTTTTTGATCGAATCGAACCGTGAATTGCACCGCAGGTTGGTGTATTACCAGGTACCGCACGATTACACCGAGCGTCCGGGCGCACACACTTGGGATTACTGGGAAAATGCCTTGCCTTATCACGTTTTGTTTTTCAATAAGATATTCAAGGCCAATGCCGTAACGGTGCAGTTACCTTAATTAAAGGTTCCCGAAAATCAAAGTAGTTTTTTATCTTGGTTGTTGATTTTCAGGTGATTATTTACTACTGCATTCATTTTTTATTATCTTGCTGTTGCAAAAACGAGCTGGGGTCTGTTGACTTTGTGCGCGTCCGCCTATAAAATACCACGTTTGTTGCCACCCGAATTGTCGGGTTGGCTGTTGTTTCGTTAACCAAACCTGATATTGATATGCAGACGTCTACACCCATCATCGACCTTCATGTGCACTCCACACTCAAGCCGTTCGGGAACAGTTTTTATCCCAACAATGACCGCACTGTTTTTACCAACTCTTCCTGTATCTGGTACAATGACCAGCGCACGCGCTCCGACCTTAAGTTTGAAAGTCTTTTGGGGATTGCGCGTTACCGCCAAAGCGACTTTCGTTCGCTCACTGATGGCCAGGTGAAAATTGCTTTTGTTTCGCTCTATCCCGTAGAGAAGGAGTTTTTTATGATCCGTAAGAAATGGATGAAATTCCTAGAGAAGTTCATCGGTGAATTGGCGAGCATGTTCGGGAAAAAGCGAATCGATACCATCATGGCACCTGATTTTAACTATTTCAAGGACCTGTGTGATGAATACGCGTTCTTGCGTTGCCTCGATGGCCAGTTAGCCGATTCGCGAAAATACAAGCTACTGGACCACGCAGGCCATATGGCCTCGGACGCAAACCTTCTGATTATTCCTAGTTTTGAAGGTTGCCACGCTTTATGTGACGGCAACAACCCGAGGCTCGAATCGGCCTGGGAAAACATGGAAAAGAATGTAAAGGCTGTTAAGGATTGGTCCTCGCCACCGTTGTTCGTGACCTTTGCACACCATTTCTATAACGGATTGTGTACCCACGCACGCAGCCTTTTCGATACCGCGGGCAGTCTGCTCGACCAGGAATACGGCATGCGCGATTTCAATTTTACGCCAAAGGACGCCGAGGCACCCATCAACGCGCGTGGCAAAAAACTGATTGATTTGCTGCTCAGCAAGTCTAACGGGCGCCGCATACTCATTGACATCAAGCACATGTCGCGCGAAGCCCGCATTACCTATTATCAAATGCTGATGTCTGCCTACAAGGACGAGAAAATTCCGGTTTTGTGCAGCCACGGCGCACTAGCGCTCGAAGATCAGCACGAGATCAACCTGCATCCCGAAGACATCATGATGATTTACCGCACCGGCGGGCTCATCGGGCTTGAGATGGACCAGCGCATCCTGGGTTACAACCACAAGCGGTTTGTGAAATTTGTCAAGTCTATCTTTCATCCCAACAAGAGTGCCTTTGATGACGCCGCTTATTTTTTTAGGCAGATTATCGCCATTGCCGAGCCTTGTTACCGTGTAGATCCGGCTGGCGATCCGTGGCGTTGCATTGCGCTCGGAAGCGACTACGACGGAGTGATTAATCCGCTGAACCACTATCCGGATGCCGTCTCTTTAAGCCGACTTTACCAAAACCTGGTTGTACACCTGGAACAATATTGGGACGAGAAAGGGGAAATTCCGCGCAGGCACAATGGGCTCGACGCTGCTGATGTGATTTATAGGGTGATGTATGGGAATGCGTATGATTTTATTGTTGAGAATTATAGGGTTTGATGTTGGGTTTGGGAGCTGTTTCCCGCTTTCCGCTGCTATCTTTTTAAACTCCCGTTGGTCGTTTAAAAAGGATATCCGCTTCAATCGGGGCTATGCTGCCGCAAGCTTTCTTTTGTCTTGATACAAA
>DLHP01000039.1 GCA_002483285.1 Flavobacterium sp. UBA7665 | reverse complement strand
GCGGCAGCGATAGCCCCGATTGAAACGGAAATCCTTTTTAAACGACCATCGGAAGTTTAAAAAGATTGCAGTGGAAAGCGGGAAAAGCTCCTAAAAATTACTTTTTAAACCGTCGCCCCTTCCAACGATACCCACCACCAACCGCAAACACCGCCACCCAAACGCAAAAAAACGGGTAAACCAAACTCGACAGCAACAAAAACCACATCCATTTTCCGGTTAAAAAACGATTGGTTTTATACAGCAGTATGGTGTCAATAATGAACTTCACGCCAAACAAAATTGCGAGTTCGCACCAACATAGGAGCTCAAATCCCACGCAAGCCAACGCCACGATCAGGCTCAGGTTCATGGCGAAAACCATTACGGCGAGATCTTTCCCAAAGAGGCTTTGGTAGGATCCGGTTTTTGAGGCCCAGCGCAGGCGTTGCTGGAACAAATCATTGCAGTTTTTTGTGGGTTGTGTGGTAACAATTGCCGCCTCCGATTTTACGTAATGCACTTTTTGTGGAAATTCGGCCACGGCTTTCTGTAGCAAAAACACATCATCGCCGCTGGCAATGTTTTTATTGCCTGCAAATCCGCCGAGTGATTCAAATAGCGATTTCTTATAAGCGAAATTGGCTCCATTGCACATAAAACCCAAACCGAGCCCAAAGCTGCCGATTGTTGCGCCTTGCAAAGCCGTCAAATCCAATTGCTGGAACTGTTGCAGGAAGGACGATTTTTTAGCGGTATAAGTTACCGCGCCCACAAGCATTGATAGCTCGTGTTGTTGGATATAGGCGTCTAAAGTGGCGAGCCAATTTTCTGGCAATACACAATCGGCGTCGGTGGTGACGATCCAATCTTTTGTAATGGGTACGGCGCGCGCAATCGCATCTTTTTTGGGAGAACCGGTCACCGAGATGTTTTCGAGTAAGGTAAACTGAAAGGATCCGTTTTCCATGCGCCAATTGTAGACAAAGCGCGCTGAATCGTCTTCAGAAAAATCGTCAACCAAAATGATTTCGAACAACTCAATCGGGTAACGGAGTTTTCGGATGCTGTCCAGCAACCCAGGTAAATTCTCGCGCTCATTGCGAAAGGGAACGACGATCGAGAAAAAGGTTTTTGGCGTCGCATCCGATTTAGGCGTGTACGGCCGCACTTTACCAAAACCGTAAACTAGCTGCGCCATCGTGAGCACGTAAACGAAAAGGACCAGGACAAAAAGAAGTATCATACCGCAGGTTTCATTTTAAAGTTCAACACAAAATAGCTCCCGATAACCACGGGAATGACCACATTGAGCAGCCACATTAGAGTACTGATGAATACCACAATCCATTCGTTTACGCCCAGCAGCCCAAAGAAATATACCGCAACGCTTCCTTTGACCGCGAAATCGAGGAATTGGAACGTGGGCAACGACGACGCGAGAAAATAAATGCTCGTGATGGCCGAAAGCAAAGTTAAATAAGGCAGGTCAACATCAAATGCAAGGAACAAAAAATAATACTGATGCGAGAAAACCAGGTAACGGCAAAAGCCTAAGACCAAGTTTTTGTTGTGGATGGGTTTGGGAATCTGATTGATTTTATGGATGAGTTTCTCGAGCGAATAGCCTTTGATAGCAAAAGATTTCAGGAAAAAAGTTGCCAATAGTACAATCAAAATCGCTGCGGCAATCACGGCAACGGTTTTGGTGGTGATGATGTCAAATTGGGCGTTGAAATACAGCAGTCCTAAAATTCCAAATAACACAGTCAAGACCATCTGGATGCCATTACAAACCAGGTTGAGGAACACGATTTTTTTGGCAAGTGGTTTTTTGTAGAACAAAGCTTTCCCTGCGTATTCACCCAAACCATTCGGTGTAAAAATACCCGCGGTTAGTGCGCCCAAGACTTGTTGCGTGGCTTGATAAAGGCTGATTTTCCTAAACGAAGCAACGAGGTTCTGCCATTTCAAAATTTCGAAAAATCGATTCCCGACACTCAGCAGCAGCAAGAACAAGATGCCGCCAACCGATTGGTTTTTTTTGAATAAGACGGTAAATTTTTCCCAATCGAGTTGGTCGTTGTGGGCGAGTTGGCGGTAGATGAAATAAAACGCCGCGGCTACAATCAGGATTTTGATGAGCAGGATTAGTAAGTGCTTTGCTTTTTGTGGCGTGGTTGTCATGGATGCAAAGAAAGAAATTATTACGCGAAGCCACGCAAAGGAGACGCAAAGATTATTTCATCCGTTCGCCCTTTGCTTCGGCAGTTCTGCTAATGCTTCGGGTCGCTAAATAATTTTATAATTATATCAATGTTTAAAACCAACACGAATTTCACAAATTACACGAATTAGAAAAATCTAAGAATTCGTGTAATCTGTGAAATTCGTGTTATAAAAACTTTGCGAACCTTCAAAACAACAAAGATCGTCTTGAAAAAGCAAAGCGTTTTAAAATTTTTCTTTGCGCCTCTTCGCGTCTTCTTTGTGTATCTTTGCGTCACAGCAAAACACCATGACTCAAGAACGCATCATCCTCGGCATCGATCCCGGCACCACCATCATGGGTTTCGGGCTCATCCGCGTGATCAATAAAAAGATGGAGTTCCTCCAACTCAATGAACTGATCCTCTCCAAATACGACGACCATTACACCAAGCTCAAGGTGATTTTTGAGCGTACCATCGAACTCATCGAAACCCACCATCCCGACGAAATTGCGATTGAGGCGCCATTTTTTGGCAAGAACGTGCAATCGATGCTCAAACTCGGTCGCGCGCAAGGTGTGGCCATGGCAGCGGGTTTGTCGCGACAGATTCCCATCACCGAATACGAACCCAAGAAAATCAAGATGGCCATCACCGGCAACGGAAACGCAAGCAAGGAACAAGTGGCCAAGATGCTGCAACAGCTTTTGGGTCTAAAAGAGTTGCCCAAAAACCTCGACAGTACCGATGGGCTTGCCGCTGCGGTCTGCCATTTTTTCAATTCTGGGAAAGTCGTGGGTGCGAAGAGTTATAGCGGTTGGGACGCGTTTGTGAAACAGAATGATGAACGGATAAAAAAGTAAATCGTGGCCGGCATCTACATCCACATCCCTTTTTGCAAACAGGCTTGCCACTATTGCGACTTCCATTTCTCTACTTCGATGCAGAAAAAAGACGCGATGGTTTTGGCTTTGGCGAAGGAAATTGAAATGCGCAAACACGAGTTTCTGGACGAGTTGGTCGAAACGATTTACTTCGGCGGAGGCACGCCATCGGTACTAACGACGGCCGAAATCAACTTCCTTATCGAAGCCGTTTATCAAAATTTCACCGTAGCCGATAACCCAGAAATCACACTCGAGGCGAATCCCGATGATTTATCCGACCAGAAAATCCAAGAACTATCAAAATCAAAAATCAACCGTTTGTCTATCGGCATCCAATCTTTTTTTGAAGCCGATTTGCAACTCATGAACCGCGCACACAGCGCCGATGAAGCCAAAAGGTGTCTCGAAACCGCGACGCGTTATTTTAAAAATATCTCACTCGATTTGATCTACGGCATTCCCGGAATGGACAATGAAAAATGGAAACAGAATGTAGCAACGGCGCTTTCTTTTGGGATTCCACACCTTTCAAGCTACGCGCTCACGGTAGAACCCAAAACCGCCTTGCGCAAGATGATCGAAGTAGGTAAAGTCGCCGCGCCCAACGACGAAACGGCTTCCGAACATTTCCAAATCCTTGTGGAAACGCTCGAGGCCAACGGATTCATCCATTATGAACTGTCGAATTTTGGCAAGGAAGGTTATTTTTCGCGCAACAATTCGGCCTATTGGCTCGGGAAAAAGTATCTCGGCATCGGGCCGTCGGCGCACAGTTATGACGGCATTTCCCGCAGCTGGAACGTTGCCAACAACGCGCTATACCTTAAGGGAATCGCCGCAGGCACAATACCCAAGGAAACCGAAATCCTGACTGCAGCCGACCGCTACAACGAATACATCATGACGGGTTTGCGCACCATTTGGGGTGTTTCGCTCGATCGAATTCAAACAATATTTGGCGATAATTACCTCGAATATCTCAACAAACAAAGCTTAAAATTTATCGATGACGGTTTACTCGTAATCGAAAACAACATCCTCAAGACCACAAAAAAAGGAAAATTCCTAACCGACGGAATCGCGAGTGATTTGTTTTGGTTAAATTTGGAATGAAGTAAAATTATGAAAGCAACCATTACCCACAATACCCAAACTTTCCAGGTAGATTTGTCTGAGCCCATCGACATCTCCATGCCACTCTCGGGCACCGACGCCAACCCGATTGCCTGGTATCTCGAAAAGCCACAAATTGAACCCGTACGTGCAGGCGACTGGATTGGCAAAGTTTCCGAAGGGAAATCTTCCACGAATTTCAACAACATTGCCTTTAATCCGCACGGACACGGCACGCACACCGAATGCCTGGGCCACATCACGCGCAATTTTTACAGCGTCAACCAAGCGTTGAAACAGTTCTTCTTCACCGCCGAACTCATCACCCTAAAACCCTACGAACAAGGCGACGATTTGGTCATTACCAAAATCCAGATCATGGCCGCGCTCGAAGGCAAAACGCCCGACGCCATCGTCATCCGGACCTTGCCCAACGAGAACGAGAAATTGTCTCGCAAGTATTCGCACACCAATCCTGCGTATCTCGACCAGGCCGCTGCTGCCTACATCCGCGAAGTCGGCATCCGGCATTTGCTCATCGACTTGCCCAGCGTCGACAAAGAACACGACGAAGGCAAGCTCCGCGCACACAAAGCGTTCTGGAATGTCACCGATGTGAACAATCTCAACGCCGATGCGCGCCACGACGCTACCATCACCGAACTCATTTTCGTACCCGATTCGGTAAAAGACGGGAGTTACCTGCTCAATTTACAAATCGCCTCGTTCGAGAATGACGCAACGCCATCCAAACCCATCCTCTACGCCACGAATCAATAATTATCAATTGTCAATTATGATAACCGTTTCAACAGACAAAAACCGCCTCGACGTCCCATTCATCCAAAACTTCCTCAAAGACATCTATTGGGCTGCAGGACGAACTATTGAGGAAGTGCAAACTACCATCGACGCCTCATTCTGTTTCGGGATTTACCTCGATGGAAAACAAGTGGGTTTTGCGCGCGTCGTCACCGATTACGTCGTCTTCGCGTACCTCATGGACGTTTTCATCACGCCAAAACACCGCGGCAAAGGCTATTCCTCGATATTAATCGATGCGATGATGAACGAACCGCAGTTGCAACAAGTCAAAATCTGGCGCCTCGCCACGTCCGATGCGCACTTTTTATATGAGAAATTCGGATTCACTGCGTTGGCACATCCAGAAAAAATGATGGAGAAAGTAATTAAAGATTAGGGCGTGCCCCTGCGGGTCGGGCTTTCCGCTTTTATCTTTTGCTCCTGGCGTCACAAAAGGATAACCGCTGCCATCCCTCACGCGGGCAACCGTTTTCAAAAAACTAGTGTTATGAATATTGAACAATACTTTGAATACTGCCTTTCTAAAAAAGCCGTCACCGAACATTTCCCGTTTGATGAGGATACGCTCGTTTTTAAAGTGGGCGGCAAAATGTTCGCACTGGCCTCGCTCAAGGAATGGGAAAGCGGCAATCCTTCTGTCAACCTCAAATGCGACCCTGAAAAAGCGCTTGAACTGCGCGCCGAATATGAAGATATCCAGCCGGGTTATCACATGAGCAAAATCCATTGGAATACCATTGCCGTGAACCGCGATGTTCCCGATGCGATGGTGCGCGAACTCATCGATCATTCATACGCCATTGTTTTTAAGGGGCTCACCAGGAAATTGCAGGCCGAGATTGACGCATTGCCAAATTAGCCGTATTTTTGTCCCAATAAAACGCCAGCCGAACCGTTTTGAATCACAAAAGCCATTGCCATGAATGAACATCTCAAGAATTTCCTCAACGAAGAACAAGATCCCAAAGCGATAGAAAAAATAGCTTCCAAACTCAACGACTTATTGATGAAAGGCGAGGAAGTGGGTTACATTGGCGTACAGAAAAAGCCGGCCATCACCGTTTTGCCAGACAGCATTGTGCTCACCAACAAAAGGGTCATCCTTTGCAAACCCAAGAACCTCGGGCTTTCTATGGATTTTACCGACTACAATTGGGACGATATAGCAGCGACGTTTGTCAAAGAGAACATTTTGGGATCCGAGTTCTCCTTCTCAACCAAAACCGATCTCACCATTTCTATCGATTACATCCCAAAAGTCCAGGCGCGCAAAATATATACCTACGCCAAAGAGCAACTCGACGCACTCAAAGGCGGTGCGTCACAACCAATTGAAGCGGTAACGCCTGCAATAGAAGACCAAGCCATAGAAGAAATAGCCACCGAAGAAGTCACCGATTACGCCGAATTGATTCCCGTAGCCATTTCGGGTTACCGCGACGAAAAGCAGCATCCCGACGAGGACGGCAATCCGCCAACCGAAACTTCAAACGCAAACCTTTCTAGCGAAGAACTTTTCGAGAAATTGCAGAATTACAAAAAACTACTCGACAACGGATTGATTCTACAAGCCGAATACGACGCGCTCAAGAAAGAAATCCTCGGATTGATGTAGGATTTGTAAATAGCGCGTGAGCTTAAATAAGGGCAAAAGAATTCTGTTTTTGATTTTAACAACAGTTGTAGTTTTTACCTTCGGTCAGTATTGAAAAAAAATGTACTTTACCTTCAGGGAAGGGGAGGATGTATCCCTAAAAAATAACAGCGACATCTCAAATGTAGATTTTCCGCATACTTTGTTAAAGTCAAATACGTCAGATTTTTTTACCTGATTAAGATGGTGCATAAAACAAAAACCCGGTACTTTACCGGGTTTTCTTATGCAATTTTAACTTTAAACTACAATGTCCTTTTTTGTTTTTCCAGGAATCCATTCGCCTGCAATTCCAGCAATTCTGTTGCCTTGCTGCGTTGCAGTTTGTACAACTCCTTGTCTTCGGCAATATCGGCATAGACCTTATCGTGCATAGCCGCCGAAGTTTTCACGAGCAGATCACGCTGGTATTTGTCTTGCGAGAGCGTAGCTTTGAGCGCCGTTTCAATATCCTCCAACTTGAAATCGTATTCGCCTTTGGGTGACAATAATTTGGCGATGATGGGTGAAGTTTCGATCGCGAGGAACAACAGCATAATAAATAGCGACGGCAGTAAAGGTAGTTTGTTCAAAGCGTTGATACGCGCCATAAGCCCGTCGAAACCGTCAATGATGGGTTGGGTTTCGCTCACTTTTTTATCCAGATCGGTTTGCAGGGTTTTGGCCTGTTTTTCATTGGCCGCGATTTTGGCGAGGTTGTTTTTGCGCAGCGTATCCAATTCGGCTTTGGCCAGGTCGTGCTTGGCAATTTTCTCTTTAAAAACTGGGCCTTTGCCCAGTTTCATTGTGCCTTTGGTACCTTCGGCTTCGGTGATGTAGGTTTCGTAGAGCGTATTGACTTCTTTTTCCTTACGCGCGATTTCAGACTTGAGGCTGTCGGTTTGGGCTTTGTTCTTGTCGAGGTCGGATTTGAAATAATTCGACACTTCCTTTTTGTTGTTGAGCGCCATCGCATTTTTTTCCTTGAGCAGCACGGTGTTGATTTCTTTCTCAAAAATCTTGATCTCGAGCGGTTTTGAAATCACAATCGCAATGATGACAGCAAGGATAATCCGAGGTGTTGCTTGCAAAAACTCACTCGCAAAGTTATCGCGTTTGCGGATCGTGGACACGATAAAACGGTCGAGGTTGAAAATCAACAATCCCCAAACCACGCCAAACGCCATCGCGATGTACGGATTGTCAAAAACGGTAAAGAGTGCGTAACTGCTGGCGATGAATGCCATAACTGCGGTGAAGAAAACGGTGGCGCCAATGCCGACAAATTTGGTTTGTTCGCCTTGGGAGCAATCTCTAAGAAGATTTTGGTCCGCCCCAGAACACAGGAGGAAGAATTTTTTGAACATGATTGATTGATTTTGAACGCCAGTTGCCTGGGGTTCGGTTGATTAATGATTGATGTTTACAAAAGTAACGCCAAAAGAAATACAATGTTGTTAAAGGCGAAATTGTTTTAGAATTAAACCGTTATTTTGCAGGATATACAAACATGGATCGACAACAAAACATACTCATCATAGGCTTCGTCTGGCCCGAGCCTAACTCTTCGGGCGCCGGAACGCGCATGCTGCAGCTCATCGATTTGTTCCAACAACAAGGGTGGAAAATCACATTTGCAAGCGCGGCCTCCGATAGTGACTTCATGTTCGACCTTACATCGATTGGCGTCGAAAAGGTTTCAATTGCACTTAATGATTCGGCTTTTGATGCCTTCGTAAAAGCATTGGATCCGTCGATTGTGCTGTTTGATCGCTTCATGGTTGAAGAACAATTTGGCTGGCGCGTGGCCGAAAATTGTCCTGATGCGCTGCGGATTCTCGACACCATCGATTTGCACAGTTTGCGCCTGGCGCGACAGAAAGCATCCAAAGCACAGCGGGATTTTGGCGTCGATGATTTGTTTTCGGATACCGCCAAACGCGAAATCGCAAGCATGCTACGTTCGGATTTGTCGCTATTGATCTCTGAATCCGAAATGGAATTGCTGCAAAACCAGTTCAAGATTGACCCACAACTTTTACACTATTTGCCTTTTATTGTGGACCCAATCGATGCCAATGCCGAATCCCAATGGCCAACTTTTGAAGAACGAAAGGATTTCATCTTTATCGGAAACTTCCTTCACGAGCCCAATTGGGATGCCGTCCAATTTCTAAAAACCGACATTTGGCCTTTGATTAGAAAGCAATTGCCCGAAGCTTCCATGAGAATTTTTGGTGCGTATCCGTCACAGAAAGTATTCCAATTGCACAAACCCGAAGAAAAATTCCTCATTATGGGAAGAGCCGAAAATGCGGTTGAAGTTGTAAAAAACGCGCGGGTTGTTTTAGCTCCCATGCGTTTCGGTGCCGGCGCAAAAACCAAATTACTCGAGGCGATGCAATGCGGCACGCCGAGTATTACCACCACAATCGGGGCCGAATCGATGCCCGGTAATTTACCTTGGAATGGCGTCATCACCGATGAAACCCCTGAAATGGTAACTGCGGCGATTCAACTGTACACCGAGAAAGAATTATGGAGACTAGCACAACAAAATGGGATTGCGATTGTCAATGACCGGTATTCAAAAGTACTTTTCGCGGGGCATTTCATTGCACGAATTTTAGCAGTTCAAGCTGATTTGAAAAAGCACCGATTGGATAATTTTGTTGGCGCGATTTTGCAACACCATACCATGGCGAGTACAAAATATATGTCAAAGTGGATTGAGGAGAAGAATAAGTAGGGCGTTGCCGCAATTAAGATTATTCGTTGATTGGTGTTGTTGGTGCGGCCGGGCTTTGCGCTGCAATCTTTTGTAGCCTTCATTGCATTGCGGCTGCAAAAGGATTTCCGCTACAATCCCTAACGCGTCGCTGCCGC
>DLHP01000016.1 GCA_002483285.1 Flavobacterium sp. UBA7665 | reverse complement strand
CCCGATAGAAACGGAAATCCTTTTTGACGAGGCACGAGTCAAAAAGATTGCAGTGGATAGCGGGACCCGAGGCCACAGGCCGAACTGGCGAAGCAAACAGCTCCCAATAAAAAAGCCTCAAACTGAGGCTCCAAATTTATTCCTCTAATTCAAGAGGCCCATTCTCAATCTGCTTCTGCCCCGAACCCAACAAACTATGAAACGGATAATTCTTAGCAGCCTCACGGCGCAAATACGCCATCTTGATTGCAGCAATTGCCGCTTCGGTGCCTTTGTTGCCGTGTTGGCCACCACTGCGGTCTATGGATTGTTGCTCGGTGTTGTCGGTAAGGACACAGAAAATAACGGGAACGTCGGATAGTACATTGAGGTCTTTGATGCCTTGGGTCACGCCTTCGCAGACAAATTCAAAATGCATGGTTTCGCCTTTGATGACACAGCCTATGGCGATGACCACATCGACCTTTTGGGTCTCGATCATTTTTTTGGAACCGTAGATGAGTTCAAAACTGCCGGGAACATTCCAGCGGATGATGTTTTGCGGCGATGCGCCGCAGTCAATCAAAGCGGTTTCGGCGCCATAAAAAAGCCCGTTGGTCACTTTGTCGTTCCACTCAGAAACAACAATCCCAAACCGGAAATCCTGGGCACTTGGGAGTGTTGTTTTATCGTACTCGGATAAGTTCTTGTTTGCCGTAGCCATTGTAACTATTTTTTAAAGTTGAAGTTTAAATTTTAAATAAGCAGTTGCATCTGTAAAAAACAAAAAAAATTGGAGCAATTACAAAGTTACTGCTCCAATTTAAAATTTAAAATAAAATTTAAAATCTTATTGCGCCAAACCAATCATCGCGTCTATATTGCCGCCTTCTGGAGTCGACTCGTATTTGTCTTTGATGGTGTTGAAGTATTTTAAAGCGTCGGCTTTTTTACCCATCGCCAAAGCAGTTTGCCCAGCTTTGAGCAAGAAACGCGGCGTGGTCAAATCATTCGGGTTCATTTCTGAAGCCTTTACGTATTGGTCTAATGCTTTTTGTGGTTGATTTTGTTGGGCATAGGCGTCACCGATCGCTCCGATAGCCAAAACGCTTAACATAACATCGTCTGATTTGAATTTCTCAAGTGCGGTAACCGCTTCTGCGTATTTACCGGTGTTCAACAAAGCTATTCCTGAATAGTAATTGGCAAGGTTTCCTGCAGCGGTACCTGAATATTTCTCGGCGATTTGTTTGAAACCGTATTTGCCTTCTGAGCCTTTAAGCGCAAGGTTGAACAACGAATCGCTTTTGGTGCCATCTACTGCTTGTTGGAAATTTTGTTGTGCCGCGAACATTTCGTCTGCTGCTTCCTGTTCCTTAGGCTGTACGATAAATTTCTGGTACATCACATATCCAACAGTTACCAAGGCAATCGCCAACACTACGCCGAAAATGTACTTCTGGTTGCGGGCAACCCATTCTTCGGTTTTTGAAGCGGTGCTGTCTAAAGTATTGAAAACACCTGCTGTGGTGCTGTCTTTCTCATCAACCTTGACGTCTTCTATATAGTTGTTGTCTAATTTTTCCTCTTTCTCCTTTGGAGTTTTGTAACCTCTTTTATTGAACGTTGCCATTTATGTTTAATTTATGAGCCGCAAAAATAAAATTTTTATTCAAAAACCAACAACAAAAATGGATTTAATATCGAAATAATCCAAATCGCACAACTGGTTATCAAGACGATTGGTATTTTAGGGAAACAAAAGCACGTCAAATCGGGATTTTTTCGATAATTTGCAGCCGATTTCCAATACGCGTTTTTCGATGTACCTCAAAAAAATTTCCCTCTTCAATTACAAAAATTTTTCGGAAGCAAGCTTTGATTTCAATGAGAAAATCAACTGCTTTGTGGGCAAGAATGGGATTGGGAAAACCAACGTGCTCGACGCGATTTACCAACTCGCTTACGGGAAAAGTTATTTCAATCCGCTCGCGGTACAAAACATCAAACACGGCGAGGAATTTTTTGTGATCGATGGCGAATTCGAGAAGCAAGGCCGGACCGAACAAATCGTCTGCAGCGTCAAAAAAGGACAAAAGAAAATCCTAAAGCGCAATGGCAAGATATACGACAAATTCTCAGACCACATTGGGTTCATCCCGCTGGTGATCATTTCACCAGCCGACCGCGATTTGATTGTGGAGGGCAGCGAAACGCGGCGCAAGTTCATCGACAGCGTGATTTCGCAGCTCGATAGTACTTATTTGCAACAGCTCATCCAATACCAGAAAATCCTCGCCCAACGCAACGCATTGCTCAAGTATTTTGCGCTCAACCAGACTTTCGAGAACGAGACCTTATCTATATACAATGAACGGCTCGACGTTTTGGGGCATGAGATTTTTGAGAAACGCAAAACCTTCCTCAACGATTTCATCCCGATTTTCAACAGCCACCACCGGGCCATTACCGGCTCGGCCGAAACCGTTCAACTGGTCTACGAAAGCCAGCTCGAAAACAACTCCTTACTGGCGCTTCTGGATGAAAACCTCTCACGCGATCGCGCGGCGCAGTACACGACGGTTGGCATCCACAAAGACGATTTGTCGTTTGAAATTGACCACTACCCGATTAAGAAATTCGGATCGCAAGGCCAGCAAAAATCATTTTTGATTGCACTCAAGCTCGCGCAATTTGAATTTGTCAAGAAGCAATGCGGTGAAAAACCAATCCTGCTGTTTGATGATATTTTCGACAAACTCGACGAAAGCCGCGTGGGCAAAATCGTAGAGATGGTGAACAACGACGAATTCGGGCAATTGTTCATCTCCGATACGCATGCCGAGCGTACCGAAACCATCATCAAATCGACACACCAGAGTTATAGTATTTTTAACCTCTGATGACACCAGCCGATTGGTTTTTTGGTGTTAAAAATCCGCAAAAACGCCAACGCAGGTAATCGCTGCAGCGCCATTCACTTTTGAATTCCTTAAAGTATTTCAAATAAAATGTGAGCAATTCAATTCTTTTGTACATTCGCAGAAAATCTAAACCTTTTTAAGTTGAAAAATACGCTGCTCACCCTACTGTTTTTAGGCGTTTTATGTCTTGGTTGCCACGGACAAAACGCGAAGGATTTTGCCACGGTTCCCGCGCAGGAATTCTCCGAAAAGATAAAGGCGATGCCAACCGGACAAGTACTCGACGTGCGCACGCCGGGCGAATACAGTGCACAACACCTCGATAACGCCATCAACATTGATTGGAACGGTGATGATTTCGCAGGAAAAGTGCAAAAACTCGACAAATCCAAACCCGTTTTTGTGTATTGCATGGCTGGCTCGCGCAGTAGAAGTGCCGCGAATAAATTGCATGAACTCGGATTCAAGGAAATCTACAACCTCGACGGCGGCATCCTCAAATGGAACGCGGCGGGACTCGCACCAAAAAGCGATAAAATTATCGGGATGTGCAGCCAGGAATATGGCGAATTGCTCAATTCTGACAAAAAAGTACTCATCAATTTTTACGCAGATTGGTGTGCACCTTGCAAGAAAATGGCACCTTACATCCTAGAATTGCAAAAGGAAATGGCTAGCACGGTGACCATCGTACGCCTCAACGCCGACGAAAACAAAACACTGATTTCAGAAATGAAAATCGATGAACTTCCCGCACTATTGCTTTACGACCACAAGAAAATCGTATGGAAACACAACGGTTTTCTAAGTGAAGAAGATTTAAGGAAACAATTACAATAATCCCCATGTTTTCAAAAGACACGCTTCAATTTCTTGAAGATTTAAAAGCCAACAACAACCGCGAATGGTTCCCCTCGAACAAAAAACGTTACGAGGAATACAAGAAAAATTACCTTGGTTTGATTGCCGAATTCCTTGCGGCGATGAAACCCCAAGATCCTTCGCTCGCGATGTTAGAACCCAAAAATTGTACGTTCCGTATTAACCGAGACATTCGTTTTTCTAAGGACAAATCGCCTTATAAAACGCATATGGGCATTTGGATGAACACCAATTCTGGAGGCGTAAATGCACCGGGTTATTACATCCATATCGAGAAAGGCGCGAGTTTTGTCGCCGGTGGATTTTGGATGCCCGAAGCTGCCGAACTCAAAAAAATCCGCAAGGAAATTGCGTTTTTCTACGAAGATTTGGAGGAAATCCTGGCCGACAAAGATTTCAAAAAACATTTCGATGGCTTTACCGTCACCGAAACCAATTCGCTCAAAACCGCTCCCAAGGATTTTGAGAAAGACCATCCGGCCATACAATTCCTGAGATTGAAGGGATTTACGGTATCTAAAAAGATCTCCGATAAAGAACTATTCGATAAGGATTTTGTAAAAAATGCAGCCCAGGCGCTCATTGCCATCAAACCCTTGAACGAATTCTTGACTCGCGGCCTGAACGCAGACGAATAGCCCACGCCCGATGAAAAAGAAAAAAATATTGTTCCTGGGCGAAACCTATCGCGCCGACGCCATTACCTGGATGAACGGGCTCAAGGATTTTGGTGATTTTGAAATCATCACCTGGGAACTCCAAACCGTGAGCCACGGCGGTATCAACCGATTACTGCGGTTGCTCGAATACTCGCTGGCGATTTTTAGGATCCGTGCGCTTGCAGCCAAGGAAAAACCTGATATGGTGATTGCCGAACGCACCACGAGTTACGGTTTCCTCGCCGCACTATCGGGTGTGAGACCCATTGCCATCGCGCAGCAAGGCCTCACCGATTTATGGCCCGAAACTTCACCGCTTTTGCCCATCAAGAAACGAATCCAGCATTACGCTTTCAAAAAAGCCGATCTGATCCACGCTTGGGGAAAAGTGATGACTTATTCTATGGAAAAATCGAATGTAGATATGCGCAAGGTTATGGTATTGCCCAAAGGGATTGACCTCAGCGTGTTTACATCAAAAACTTCCGCTGAAGATCCAAACACAATCAACGCTATTGTTACACGCTCGCTATTGCCAGAATACCGCCACGATGTCATCCTCAAAGCCTTTGCAATCTTGCACGAAAAGGGATATGATTTCTCCTTAAAAATTGTGGGCGACGGTGTGCAACTACCTCTACTCAAAGCACTTGCTAACCAGCTCGGCATCGGTGCAAAAGTTATTTTCACGGGCAGGATCCAAAATAATGAATTGCCCGTATTGTTACATGAATCTAATTATTACATTAGCATGCCCATAACCGAAGGGGTTTCGGGCTCGTTGTTTGAAGCCATGGCTACCTGCTGCTACCCTTTGGTTACTGATGTTTTGGGCAACCAAAGCTGGATCAGGCACCGCGAAAATGGCCAGTTGATTGCCGCAGACGATCATGAAATGCTCGCAGCCGAAATGATCTGGGCTATTCAAAATCCGGCCTACCGGACGACTGTTGTGGAAAGCAACAGGAAATTTATTGAAGAAAATGCCAATTATAGCATCAACATGAAGAGGATTGCACAAAAATACCACGAGTTAATCCACAATAGCAGCGCCAAATAACTATGTGTGGGATTAACGGAATTTTGCATTTACAATCGCAAAAAAAAATAGACGAGCGCGTGCTCACCCGCATGCGCGAATCACTAGAACATCGAGGCCCTGACGATAAGGGCTTGTTTGTTCAGGACAATATCGGCTTTGGCCATCGCAGGCTCTCCATTATAGACGTTTCTGCGGCCGGACACCAACCGTTCTCGTCGGATGACGGGCGTTACGTCCTGGTGTTTAATGGCGAAATCTACAATTACAAGGATTTTCAACCCGAACTTAAAGCCAAAGGGCATGAGGTTCGCACGGGCTCTGATACCGAAGTCTTGCTTAAATTATTTGAGTTATACGGCCTTGAAATGCTGCATCGCCTCAACGGGATGTTTGCGTTTGCCGTTTGGGACAAGGCACAAAAGAAACTCACCGTCGTACGCGACCGCATGGGCGTCAAACCGCTGTACTACTCGTTTCACAACGAAACCTTCTATTTTGCCTCCGAACAAAAAGCGTTGTTCACGGCCGGTGTTCCGCTCAGGATTGCACAGGACGGATTGGAGGAATACATCTTCAATCGTTTCGTAGCCGGCGAAAACACCTTGTACGAAAACGTACACAAACTCTTGCCCGGACACGCCATGACGATTGAATCGGATGGCAAGGTCACGACTCAAAAATGGTGGGATCTTAAAAAAGAAATCCAGAACCACCAGCCGATTAAGAATCCGGTGGAATGGTTTCAATCTACGTTCGACGATTCGCTCAAACTGCGTATGGTAGCCGATGTCCCAGTAGGCGTTTTGCTCAGCGGTGGCCTCGATTCATCGTCAATCCTGGCGTCGCTCAAAAAACTAAACTACCAAGGCATCGAGACCTACAACATTGGTTTCAAGCAACAGGAACACAACGAGTCGCACCTGGCCAAAATGCTTACCGAAAAGCTCGGCTACGGTTTCCATACACTCGAGCTCGAGAACCAGGACTTGCATGACAAACTGGTCGCCTCGACCTATTTCCAGGATGAGCCGCTGATGCACCTCAGCGAACCGCACCTGCTCGCCATTTCGCAATGCGCCAAACCCTCGGTCAAAGTCTTGCTCTCTGGTGAAGGTGCTGATGAACTCATGGGTGGTTATGTGCGTTACAAAGCCTTGCAATTCCCCACGCTACTGCATTCTATTGCGGCGATTGGCAACTTAGACCTATTCACCAAAAAACCACGCTTTGACAAGCTCACACGCTACGGACAGATCAAAAACAACCGGGATCTGGTATTGTTTAACGGTTCGAATATTTTCCCGGCCGATATCAAAAGTGCGTATGGTATCGATAAGACGCCAAGGAATGATTACCGCAAACAGATTTACAGTGATGCCAAATCGCTATATCCCGATAACCTGAGACGCCAGGCATTGTATTTTGACCAACATACTTACCTCTGCTCGCTTCTCGACCGGAATGACCGCTGCACGATGGGCGCCTCGATCGAATGTCGTGAACCTTTTCTGGACCAACGGCTCATAGCGGGATTGGGTTCGCTCGAAGACAAATGGTTGTTTACAGGCAAAAAAGGCAAGTTCATCCTCAAATCGGCCATGCAGCAACGCCTGCCCGACGAGATCCTAAACTTTCGCAAAGTAGGATTGAGTACGCCTTGGGGCGACTATATCCTGAAAAGCCCTGCGTTTAGAGAAGAGTTGGAGTCTTTTTCAAAAAGTGAACTCTTCGATATGCCGTATTTTGAAAACATCGATTCGCGCAAACTCATCACCAACCTGCAAAACGGCGAGAAAAGTGCCATTGCCTACGTCATGCCATTATTCATGATGCACATCTGGCTCAAAAACTACGTAGGCCAATTTTCTAAAGTGCCCGATTTGATCTAAAGCATTGGCCGTTCTGAAATATTACTGTAAATTTGGTGCTACTAATCCAATCTGCTAGTTGTTTTGATCGAAATCCACAACCAATTCCCCTTAAAAAAACACAATACGTTTGGCATCAAGGCCCATGCGAGGCATTTCGTGGCCGTGCATTCTGTCGACGAATTGCGCCAAGTCCTAAGCCAGAATGGCGATGAAAAGAAATTTATACTCGGTGGCGGCAGCAATATGCTGTTGACAAAAGACATCGACGCGCTGGTGATCCACATCGATCTCAAAGGCAAGGAAATCCTCGAACAGGATGACGATTTTGTCTGGGTAGAAGCGCAAGCCGGAGAAAACTGGCATGAGTTTGTACTTTGGACGATCGCACAGGATTTTGGAGGTCTTGAAAATATGTCACTGATTCCGGGTAATGTAGGCACAACACCGGTGCAAAACATTGGCGCATACGGAACCGAAATCAAAGATACGTTTGTATCCTGCCGGGCGATGCACATCGAAACCCAGCAACTGCGGGTTTTTACGCTAGAGGAATGCGCATTCGGTTACCGCGAAAGCATCTTCAAACACCAAGTAAAAGACCAGTACATTATTACCTCGGTTGTCTTTAAGCTCACCAAACGCAACCACAAAATCAACACTTCATATGGCGACATTCAGGCCGAATTGGCAAAAAACGGCATCACACAACCCGGACTGAAAGACGTGAGCAACGCCGTAATCGCCATCAGACAAAGCAAATTGCCCGACCCGAAAGTATTGGGTAACAGCGGCAGTTTCTTTAAAAATCCAATCATCCCGAAAAGTGAATTTGAGAAAATCCACGCCAAGTTCCCCGAGATGAAATTCTTTACCGTTTCTGATACTCAGGTAAAAGTTCCGGCGGGTTGGCTCATTGAACAGGCTGGATTTAAGGGCAAACGCTTCGGCGACGCGGGTATCCATAAAAACCAAGCATTGGTACTTGTAAACTACGGCAACGCCACGGGACAGGAAATCCTCGATGTTTCGAAGGAAATCCAAAAGACGATTTTTGACACTTTCGGCATCCATATTGAAGCCGAAGTCAACGTTATTTAGACGAGAAAGAGAAAAGAGAAAAGAGAAAAGAAGAAAGACATGTATATTCCGGATTTATACAAAAATGAAAACCGCGAGGCCATCATCGATTTCCTCCAAAAAAACAGTTTCGGGATACTCGTAAACCAAACCGATGGCAAACTATGGGCAACCCATATCCCGATGGAACTCATCCTAAATGAAGCCGGAAATGAAGTTTTGCAAGGCCACATCTCAAAAGAAAACCCGCAGTGGAAAAGCTTTGAAAACGACAATAAAATCCTCGCCATTTTCTCCGGTCCACATGCCTATATCTCGTCTTCGTGGTACGATCATGAAAATGTGCCTACCTGGAATTACAGCGCGGTTCACCTATACGGAACCGTAAAAATTCTTGAAGAATCAGACGCGATACAATCGCTTAAAACACTGGTCGACAAATATGAAGCTGCGTCTAAAAATCCAATCCGGATTGAAGAATTATCTAAAAAAACAATGATGCAGGTACGCGGAATCGTCGCGTTCGAGATTGCCATCGACGAAATCCAGGCCGTGCATAAAATGTCGCAGAACCGCGATGAAAAAAATTACGGCAACATCATTACCGAGCTTGAAAAAACCGGAAAACCCGCCGAAGCCGAAGTGGCTAGAATAATGAAGTGTCCGCTTGGGCATTAACCCACACGCAAGCCATTTTCGACTTTGATGTCCGAAGTCAGCAAGACGATATCCTGCTCGGCTTCCACCGAACCCAACACCAAACATTCACTCATGAATTTCCCAATTTGCTTTTTGGGAAAATTCACTACGGCAATAATTTGCTTGCCGATTAACGCTTCCTTCTCATAGCGTTTGGTGATTTGCGCAGATGACTTCCTCATACCGATTTCCCTTCCAAAATCAATCGTCAACTGATAAGCCGGCTTTCGCGCTTCGGGAAAATCGTTGACAGCGACGATGGTTCCGGTTCGCATGTCTACTTTTTCGAATTCGTCCCAGTTCAGGTTCATAATTTATAAGGATTCAGATAAATTGTGTAACGTATTTTTTGGATTTGTAAGGGAAATTTGATTCGCCTCAGATATCGTCGATGCGCGACAATGTTCCGGGTTAAAATTAATCATTAAAATTTACACGTAAAATGGAAAAAAACAACACTACTGTAAGTACCACAAAATACATAGAAGTCGCCGAAGGTGTACACCTGTTCTGTACCGATTACGGTTCGGGAAAACCGGTCATACTCATTCACGGCTGGCCCATGTCTAACGAGATGTGGGAATACCAGATTGAGACATTGGTTCAAAACAATTTTCGCGTCATTGCGTACGACCGACGCGGGTTTGGCAAATCCTCACAACCCTGGAATGGCTACGACTACGACACCTTAGCCGACGACCTCAAAGCCATCATCGACGGACTTCAGCTTGAGAACGTTACGCTTGTTGGCTTTTCAATGGGCGGCGGCGAAGTGGTGCGCTACTTTAGCAGGCACGGCGGTAAAAATGTCACCAAAGCGGTTTTGGTATCGGCGGTACCACCGTTTATGTTAAAGACTGATGACAATCCCGACGGCATCCCAAAAGAAGAATTCGACAAAATGGCCAAACAGATGCGCGACGATCGGATCGGGTTCTTGGACGGTTTTGGCAAAACGTTCTTTGGCGTAGGCTTGCTCAACAAACCTCTAAGCCAGCCACTGCTCGACTATTACCGGATGCTGTGTTCGTTTGCGTCGCCACACGCGACTTTGCAATGTGCCACGGCTTTTGCCACGACCGACTTCCGCGAGGAAATGGTGTCGGTGAACGTGCCTACGCTTGTCATCCATGGCGATGAAGACAAAACCGTCCCTATTGCAATCTCTTCCCAGAAATCGGCGAAATTAATTCCTGATGCGCGCTATTTGGTATACGAAGGTTCGCCACACGGCTTGTTCTATACCGACAAGGACAAACTCAACAACGATTTGGTGCAGTTCATCAATTCGTAGTTGTTTCTAAAACATTAAAAAATCCGGAAGTTTTGCTTATTGCGGCAAAGCTTTCGGATTTTTCGGATTAATTTGCTAAATTTAGGATCTTAAAAACCAGACTAAACCCGTTTTTAGATTCCGAAATGGCACAGACTCCATCGAATATGTTAGCGCTTGGTACACGGGCGCCGCAATTCAGGCTCAAAGACACCAATTCTAACCACCACTATTCCTATGATGACCTCAAAGGCAAAAAAGGCACGCTGGTGGTTTTTATGTGCAACCATTGCCCGTTTGTGATCCATGTGATCGACGAGCTGGTGCGCATTGCCAACGATTACCGGGTACAGGGCATTGGTTTCATCGCGATTTCGAGTAACGACGTGGTGAAGTATCCGCAGGACGGACCGAGCCAGATGACAGAATTTGCCTTCCAAAACAAAATTGATTTCCCCTATTTATACGACGAAAGCCAGGATGTCGCCAAAGCGTTCGACGCCGCCTGCACACCCGATTTTTTCCTGTTCGACGGGCAGGATCAATTGTTCTACCGCGGCCAGCTCGACGATTCGCGGCCAAGTAACGGAATCCCGCTCAGCGGTAGTGATTTGCGCAGCGCGATTGACGCGGTCATTTACAATAGAACGCTCGCCTCGCCGCAGAAACCCAGCATAGGCTGCAACATCAAATGGAAATAATTCAAGACCAAATGGAAATTTTTCACCTCAGCGCAGAATGTTATCCCGTTGCCAAAGTTGGCGGATTGGGTGATGTGGTAGGCGCGCTACCCAAATACATCAATAAACTCGGTCATTCGGCCAAAGTGGTCGTTCCGGGTTACGACAACAAATTCATGCATGAAAATGAGTTTGACGTCGTGCACCGCGGCCAACTCAAACTGGGTTGGTTCCTGTTTTCGTATACGGTTTTGCGCGAGAAAACCAATAAGCTCGGCTTTGAACTTTACCAGATTGCAATTCCCGATTTGTTCGACCGACCCAACGTTTATTCGTACGAGGACGATACCGAGCGTTTCCTCGCCTTCCAGATTGCATTCCTGAACTGGATCACCGAAACCAACCAACGGCCCGATGTGCTGCATTGCCACGACCACCACACAGCGCTCATCCCATTCATGGTACAGCATTGTTACAATTACCCGAATTTGCGGTCGGTGGCTACGGTTTTGACCATCCACAACGGCCAATACCAGGGTTGGTTTGGCCATGATAAATTGCATTATATCCCTGATTTTGACCTGTCGAAAATTAGTTACCTTGAATGGAACGGCACGGTCAATCCGCTGGCTTCGGGCATCAAATGCGCCTGGAAAGTGACAACGGTTTCGCCGAGTTACCTCGATGAAATCAGCAACAAGGCCAATGGGCTTGAAAACTTATTGCGTTGGGAACGACCAAAGTCCTCAGGAATTTTAAACGGCATCGATACCGAAGTCTGGAACCCCAAAACCGACCCGATGCTTGAAAACCATTACACGCTCAAGGATTTCAAGAAAGGCAAGTCCAAAAACAAGCAATTCCTTTGCGAGCAGTTCAACCTCGATCCAAACAAACCATTGTTCACCTTTATCGGACGGCTCGTGGGTGAGAAAGGCGCCGATTTACTGCCACAGGTTTTCAGTTCGGCGTTTTACCATTTTGGGACTGACATCAACATCCTGGTTTTAGGTTCGGGCGATCCGGCTGTCGAGCAAGAATTGAGCAGTTTGCAAAATTTCTACCATGGATATTACAACGCTTACATCGGCTACAATGAAAAACTGGCGCACATCATTTATGCGGGCGCCGATTTCCTATTGATGCCATCACGCGTGGAGCCTTGTGGGCTCAACCAAATGTACGCGCTGCGCTACGGAACCATCCCGATTGTTAGGCGAACCGGCGGCTTGCGCGATACCGTCCTGGATATCGGCGACGGCGGTTTTGGCATTTGCCACAATGAAACTTCGGTTTTTGATGTGGTGCATTCTATCGGGCGCGGTATCGAATTGTTCAACGATAGCAAAGTCTTCGATGCAGCCCGGAAAACATCGATGCAGATTGACCATTCGTGGGACAAGGCGGCGCAAAACTACATACAACTCTATCAATCCATAACCCCTTAGATTATGAACAACGATATTTTAGCCATTATTTTGGGCGGCGGACAGGGCTCGAGACTCTCCCCGCTTACAGAAAGCCGTTCCAAACCCGCTGTGCCGATTGGTGGGAAATACCGCCTGGTAGACATCCCGATTTCGAACTGCATCAACTCCGACATCAAGCGCATGTTTGTGCTCACGCAGTTCAACTCGGCTTCGCTCAACCAGCACATCAAGAATACGTATATGTTTAGTACGTTTAGCCGCGCGTTTGTAGACATCCTTGCTGCCGAGCAGACACCCGACAACCCAACCTGGTTTCAGGGCACGGCCGATGCGGTACGCCAGTGCATGCAGCATTTCCTAAACCACGAGTTCGACTACGCGCTGATCCTTTCGGGCGACCAGTTGTACCAGATGAATTTCAACGAGATGATCCAGGCGCACAAGGAAAGTGGCGCGGCGATTACGATTGCGACTTTGCCAGTTTCGGCCAAGGAAGCGCCCGAATTCGGCATCCTCAAAACCAACCATGAAAGCATCATTACCTCGTTCATCGAGAAACCACAGGCAAGCCTTTTGCCCGATTGGACCTCAGAAGTGAGTGACGAGATGAAGCAACAGGGCAAGCATTATCTGGCTTCGATGGGGATTTACATTTTTAACCGCGATTTGTTGATCCACTTGATGGCGAATCCCGATACCAAGGATTTTGGTAAGGAAATCATCCCGCAGGCTATAGAAGAACACAAGGTTTTGAGTTACCAATATGAAGGCTATTGGACCGATATCGGGAACATCGATTCGTTCTTTGAAGCGAATTTGGGCCTCACCGACGAAATCCCAAAATTCAATCTGTTCGACAACAACAACAGGGTGTACACGCGTTCGCGGATTTTACCTCCAACAAAAGTGAGCGGGACCATCTCGGTACAGCAATCGATTGTGGCTGAAGGTTGCATCCTGAACCATTGTACGATTGAAAACTCGGTGGTGGGAATCAGAGCGCGTATCGGACGGGACTCGGTAATCTCGAAATCGTACATCATGGGTAGCGATTACTACCAAAACCTCGAAGAAATGACCCGCAACGCCAACCAAAATGTCATCAACATCGGGATTGGCGAACGCTGCGTAATTAGCAATGCGATTGTAGACAAGAACTGCCGCATTGGCAATGACGTGAAACTCAACGGCGGCAGACATTTGCCGGATACCAACACGCCTTTATACACGATTCGGGACGGCATTATCGTAGTCAAGAAAGGCGCAGTATTGCCTGATGGCTTTGAAGTATAAGGCTCGTTTTATCCTATAAAAAAAGCATTCTTAACCGGAATGCTTTTTTTATAGGGGTTGCCGACTTATAAGTTGGCGTAGACGTAATTGTTGATTTTAGCCATGTCTTCGTCTGATATCTTGGCTTTGACTTGCATGCGCAGTAAAATGGATGGCCATTCTTCTTTGGAGAAATCGGTCGGCGCGAACAGTTTGTGGCAGTTGGCGCATTTGTTTTCGTACATGATCTTTCCTTCGGCCACCATTGGGCTCATGGTAGATTCATTGGGAGAAGCCATTCTTGGCGGCACCTGAACCGTGTCGGGCTTTAGGGTACTCACTTGCGTTTTCGGCGCATTGGATCCGCAGGAATACAAGAACATGGCGATACACGCGGCGGCGATTGTTTTTAGTTTCATGGAGTTTCGTTTTATGGTGTGGGTTTGGCCTTATGGCAACAGGGTAAAAATAAAAAAATCCCGATAACTTTTAGGTTAACGGGATTGATATTTACAGTATTTACAATTTATTTTACATCCATGAGTTCTACGTCAAAGATTAGGGTTGCGTCTGGCGGAATTACGCCGCCGGCGCCGCGCGAACCATAACCCAAATGCGACGGGATTACAAAACGTGCCTTGTCTCCCACTTGCAAAAGCGCGATGCCTTCATCCCAACCTTCAATCACGTGCCCTTGGCCGAGCGGAAACTCAATCGGTTTTTTGCGGGTGTACGACGAGTCGAAAACTTTCCCGTTCTCGAGTGAGCCCGAATAATGTACCGAAACGGTTTTGCCTTTTTCGGCTTGTTTGCCCGAACCTTTGTTGATCATTTTGTAACGCAATCCGCTATCGGTTTTCTCGAATCCTGCAGCGAGTTTTTCCATTGCGGCTTCTGCGGCTTCGCGTGCTGCGGCTTCGCGTTTGGCGCGTGACCCTTCGAAAGTACGGAACGCTTCGACGGCATTCCATTTTTGTGCTTCCTCGCCCACGCGGATAATCTCAACGGTGTCCATCAAGTCTCCCTGCGCGATCGCGTCAACGACGTCCTGGCCTTCTAGCACATTACCAAAAACGGTGTGTTTGTTATCGAGCCATGGCGTGGCGATGTGCGTGATGAAAAACTGAGAGCCGTTGCTGCCCGGACCAGCATTGGCCATAGACAAAACGCCCGGCGTATCGTGGCGCAAATCGGGGTGGAATTCATCATCAAAGTTGTAGCCCGGCCCGCCCGAACCCGTTCCTTGTGGGTCACCGCCCTGGATCATAAAATCTGGGATGACGCGGTGGAATTTGAGCCCGTCGTAATACGGCGTGCCTTGCGGCTTGGCTTTATTTTCGAGGTTTCCTTCGGCTAGTGCGACGAAGTTACCAACTGTTCCCGGTGTTAAATCATGGGTAAGTTTTACCAAAATCGACCCTTTGGCGGTGTTGAATTTGGCGTATATTCCGTTTTCCATTTTTGTGATTTTTAATTTGAAGCGACAAATTTAGTTTTTTTTTCTACGCCGAAAGCCATCCGTTAACACGATTTTAGCCCGGATAGCAGTGGAAATCCTTTTTGTTTTTTCTTTAAAAACAAAAAGATTGCAGCGGATAGCCGGAGATTGCTCCTAAAAAAGCTTTTGATTTATTTAGTTATAAATAATATATTTATCAAAAATCTAATCGCCACATTATGAAACCCTTTTACTTCTATTTTTTGTTATTTGCTTCTTTGGGCGCGTTTGCGCAGGCACCCTTGATTGAATGGCAGGATACTTTTGGCGGAACCGATCGCGATGAATATAGGAGTATGGTCATTACAGCAGACGGCGGTGTAGTCATAGCAGGCGCGAGTCAGTCTGTCAATGGCGATCTTTTAATGAATCACGGAGGAAACGATGTCGTGCTGGTCAAATACAACGCTTTGGGAGGTATTGTCTGGAAAAAAACTTTCGGAGGCAGCAGCTATGATGAGGCGCGTTCGATAAGGCAAACCAGCGATAACGGATTTGTCATTTGTGGTTTCAGCAACTCAAACGACGGCGACGCTGCAGTGACGCACAATTACGATGACTATTGGATTGTGAAGACTGATGCTGCGGGCAACCTGGAATGGCAAAAATCTTATGGCGGGAACAGTACAGACATTGCCAACGACATCCGACAGACGGCAGACGGCGGTTACATCGTGATTGGACAGAGCCAATCGAACACCTTTAACGGCGATATGGCCAACCACTATGCCGGTGACGACGTCTGGATCCTCAAACTGGATGCAATGGGGAACAAACAATGGGAGAAAAACTATGGCGGAAGCGGGGAAGACACGGGTCGTTCGATCTTTCAAACCGCTGACGGCGATTTTATATTTGCGGCGACTACCAATTCCTTCAATCATGATGTTGTTGGTGTGCACGATCCCTACAACTATACTGGTTCGTATGTTAATAGAGATTTGTGGGTTGTAAAAATTAATGCGGTCGGAACCTTGCTCTGGCAAACTTGCGTAGGTGGGAATGGCGGTGATGCATTGCTTGGCGCGCACGCAATGGCACAAACCGCTGATGGCGGCGTGATCATGGCCGGAGAATACTATGGCTCCTGGGCACCGTCAAGTTTTACATATTACAATTGTAAATTGGCAAAGGTGTCGGCAAGCGGAGTGGTTGAATGGGAAAAAGTTTACGGCGGTACGTATGACGATCGCGCCTATTGTGTGGTGCAAACCAGCGATGGCGGATACGCTTTTGCCGCGCAGGCCCAATCGGGTGTGCCTGAAGTAGTGGGTATTCATGGCGGTTCAGGCCCTCACGGTTATTATGGAGATATCTGGTTGGTGAAAACCGATGCCTTGGGCAACGTGCAATGGAAAAAATGTTATGGTGGTGACAACTCGGAAACGCCGTATGCGCTTGCTCAAACTGCAGATGACGGATTTTTGATTGCAGGTATCGCGGCCAGCAACAATAGCGGTGATGTTATTGGGACTGCCGGTATCTATGATGCTTGGTTACTCAAATTATCAGCGGCCACGTTGGGCACCCAAATAGAAACTGCTTTGCCTAGCTTTACGATTTATCCTAATCCAACCAGAAGCAGTATTAGCGTAAGCAGTCCTGCTTTGATGGCGTCTTATAACGTTGTAGACAATCTTGGAAGAATCGTCAAACAGGGAACCACGACACCAATCGATGTCACCAACCTGCAACCTGGTGTTTATGTTTTACGGGTTCAGGCCGAAAATGGGCAAATCGAATCGCAAAAGTTTATAAAGCAATAAAAATACGCATCGAAAAATTAAACGAATACCCTTTTTAATTTTGAGTTCCGGCACCTAAAGTTTGTAACTTTGCCGCTTAAATTATTGCTATGCGCATTGATATTATTACCGTTCTGCCTGAATTACTTCGCAGCCCATTCGAGGCTTCGATCATGAAACGCGCCATCGACAAAGGTTTGGTAGAAGTGCATGTGCACAACCTGCGCGATTACACGACCAACAAGCAAAAAAGCGTTGATGACTACCAATTTGGGGGCGGTGCGGGCATGGTAATGACCATCCAACCGATTGACGATTGTATTGCCAAACTCAAGAGCGAGCGCAGTTACGACGAAATCATTTATATGTCGCCCGATGGCGAAACGCTCAACCAGGCAATGGCCAATAAAATGTCGATGCTGGAGAATCTCATCATCTTATGCGGACATTACAAAGGCGTTGACCAGCGCGTACGCGACCAATTTATTACCAAGGAAATCTCTATCGGGGATTATGTTTTGAGTGGTGGGGAATTGGGCGCTGCGGTACTATCGGATGCTTTGATTAGGCTGATTCCGGGTGTTTTGAGCGACGAGACCTCGGCCTTGACCGATAGTTTCCAGGACAACCTGCTCGCGCCACCTGTTTACACCAGGCCAGCCGAATACAAAGGCTGGAAAGTGCCCGACGTCTTAACCAGCGGCCACGCGGCGAAGATTGAAAAATGGCGCGAGGATATGGCGTATGAGCATACGAAAACACGTCGTCCTGACTTGCTGAATGGTGATTGAAATGGGAGACTGTATGCCCTAGCCCCGATTGCAGCGGAAATCCTTTTTGTTCTTTCTTTAAGAACAAAAAGATTGTAGTGGAAAGCGGGAAACAGCTCCTAATATTTAAAAATGAACACTTTACATCCAAAAAAAAAATTCACCATTCTCCACTCATAATTAATAATTATTTTCTACATTTGCGCCCACTTAGACCAACCTCTGGCGAAGTCCGCGAATGTTGCTCTGATTTAAAACCATAATTAAAAGAATTATCATGGCAGATTTAATGCAATTCGTAAAAGACGAATTAGTCGTAAGAAAAGATTTCCCAGTATTCGGAGCCGGAGATACCATCACCGTGTACTACGAAATCAAAGAGGGTGAAAAAACAAGAACACAGTTCTTTAAAGGCGTTGTTATCCAAAGAAGAGGGTCTGGTGCTACAGAAACATTTACTATCCGTAAAATGTCTGGTGCAGTAGGTGTTGAACGTATCTTCCCAGTGAACTTACCAGCTTTGCAAAAAGTAGAAATCAACAAAAAAGGTCACGTTCGTAGAGCTAGAATTTTCTACTTCAGAGAACTTACCGGTAAAAAAGCAAAAATCAGGGACGCAAGAAGATAATCTTCTTTCCCGAAGCTATAGGAATCCCGACCACCGCGTCGGGATTTTTTTTTGGCATACGACAGCGAATGGCGGGTAAAATTATGCTTTTCGCAATTTGGAACCGGCATACTGCCAAATTCACAATTCAATCGTTATAGTTTATCAGGTACGCTCGATTTGCTATATTTGCTGTCCAATTAATTATCTAACTAATACTGACAAATAGCATGGCAAAGATTAAAGTAGCCAATCCCGTGGTAGAACTGGATGGCGATGAGATGACCCGAATTATCTGGACTTTCATTAAAGAAAAACTCATCCTTCCTTACCTGGAGTTGGATATCAAATACTACGATCTGGGTATTGAAAGCCGCGAAGCCACCAAAGACCAAATCACAATTGACTCTGCCGAGGCCATCAAAAAATACAACGTGGGCATCAAATGCGCCACCATCACGCCAGACGAAGAGCGCGTTAAGGAATTCAATCTCTCGGAAATGTGGAAATCACCAAACGGCACGATTAGAAACATTGTAGGCGGAACCGTTTTCCGCGAACCCATTATCATGAGCAACGTACCGCGTTACGTACAAGGCTGGACCAAACCGATTGTCATTGGACGTCATGCTTTTGGCGACCAATACAAAGCGACTGATAAAGTCATCAAAGGAAAAGGAACATTAACGTTATCCTTTACCAATGAAGCCGGAGAAACCACTTCCTGGAATGTCTACGATTTTAAAGGCGACGGCGTAGCCATGGCCATGTACAACACCGACGAAAGCATCTACGGATTTGCACATTCGTCATTCCAGATGGCGCTCACCAAAAAGTGGCCGCTTTACCTTTCTACCAAAAACACGATCCTCAAGGCCTACGACGGACGTTTTAAGGACATCTTTGAAGAAGTGTACCAACAGCACTACAAAGCCGATTTCGAAGCCAACGGTATGGTTTACGAGCATAGACTCATCGACGATATGGTGGCTTCTGCCATGAAATGGAGCGGTGGATTTGTTTGGGCTTGCAAGAATTACGACGGAGACGTGCAATCGGATACCGTAGCGCAAGGATTTGGCTCACTCGGACTCATGACTTCTGTTTTGGTTACCCCTGACGGAAAAACGGTCGAGGCCGAAGCTGCTCACGGAACGGTTACACGCCACTACCGCGAACACCAAAAAGGACGCGCCACCTCAACCAACCCAATCGCTTCTATTTTTGCGTGGACCAGAGGTTTGGAACACCGCGGCAAACTCGACAACAACCAGGACCTCATCAAATTCTGCAACACTTTGGAGCAGGTTTGCATCGATACCGTTGAAAGCGGCAAAATGACCAAGGATTTGGCCATGCTCGTTAAACCAGAAGGATTGACCAGCGCCGATTATTTAACGACCGAAGATTTCCTCGCAGCCATCCAGGAAAATCTGGACAAAAAACTATCTTAGTCGCATTAAAAAACAAAAAAGCCGTCCCACAAAGACGGCTTTTTTATTTCTTGCCTTTTGGCTTTTTGGGTTTGGTGGGTTTGCCTTTCTCGGGTTCGATTTGTTTTTCGTTGAGCGACTGTACCAGCGTGTTTTTAATGATGAGATATTCTTCATCGCCCAAAAACGACGCGTCGAGCAGGCTTTTGTCTGACCAGTACATTTCAAGCAATCGGTTCAAATCCTCAAAACGCTGCAAATCATCGGGATGCGACGTCTCGTAAGTTTTCTCTTTGATATAAGCCGATTCGTTGGCCAATAATTTAGTCGCTACGTTTCCGCCAATGTTTTCTAATGAGTTTTTCTTGGGGTCAAAATCGTCGCTTTTGTTTTTCTGCGTTTCGTTGTAGGTGACAATCCCGGTTGCGGTTAGCTTGTACAGGAAATTCCTTTTGTGCCCGATACCGCCATAATCATTGAAAATGTTTTTCCAGAAATTAATATTTTCCCGCGGATCGTACCCGGCTGCGGCCATCAGGCTCAAGCCTACCTTATCGGCTTCGCTTTCCTGATTTACCGAAAAATCCGAGATTTTCTTATACACCAATACATCACCGTTGACGTTGATCGCGTCGACCGCTCCGTAAAGCACCTTTTCTGTCTTCTTATTCTTGTTCTTGTCCTTGCTGTTGGCTATCTTTTTCTTGTTTTTGTCTACCCATTCCTTGTTGCTTGCCTTGTTCTTTTCGCTGTTGGCTTTCATGGTTTCTACCTCCTCGAGCATCTGGAAATATTGCGCGCTGTGTTTATAGAGGCAATGCGCGATCTCATGGGCCAACACTGCGGCAAGCTGGGATTCATTTTCAATCCGGAGCAACAAGCCACTATTGATGATCGCAAGTCCGTTTGGCCGCACACTCGCCTGCACGTTTTTATTGTCGACCACAATGAACAGGAAATGGATTTTCGATTGGTAATATTCGGGAATGAGCTTGAGCCCAACCTCGTTAACGTATTGCTGCACTTTTTCGTTGCCAACGACGCGTCCGTAACCCTTAACCATCTGGTTAAAAAAGAGCTTTCGATTGGGAGGCTGTGTCCAGGCGGGATAAAAATGGTTGAATATTTTCTGGTCAATGGTATCGGCCATCGCGTCAAATTTGGTAATGGGCTCGGGCGAAACCTTGATTTCGGAGGTGTTGTAAAAACCATCCGAATACGTCCCGTTTACCTTAAGCACATCGCCGGGTTTGACGCCTTCAAAACCATTGAGTTGCTTGCCTTTGTAGCCTTTCTTCCCTTTAATTTCTACGTCATTTCGCAACCGCACCTTGTGTCCCGACACATAACCCACATCGTCTTTAATCAGGTCGAGCTTACCGTTGCGGATGGTCTTGCTGCGTTTGGTGATTTCGTTCACGGTCACTTTCTTTGGTACATTCGCCTTGTCGGTATTATAGAACTCCCCTTCTACAAGCACTTCCATTCCGGCACGCAGGCTTGAAAACGGCAACGGTTGGTCGTCGCGCGTGAGTAGCGTATTGGGCCCGATTTCAATGGTTTCCCGTAGAATGTTATAATCGTTCTTGAAATTCACGGCGACCAGCGGTGCCTCTAAAACTTCAATGATGTAGCCCGAACGCTTGAGCGTGGTCTTTGCGGTCGAGCCGATTTGCGCCGTGAGGTACTGACAAACCAGCAAGGCGACTGCTGTCATGGCTACTGTGATCCTCATGGTGCAATAATTTTGTTCCTGGCATCATAATCCCCGAGCAATTGCTGTTGCGTTTCTTCGCTCATACTGGCAAGCTGCTTCTTTAGGCGGGCTCTTTCGTTGGATTTGGCCATAATTTCATCGGCAGTGAGTTTTTTGAAACAACGCGTCAATTTGTTTCTCCGGTCGGCTTTAGAATACAGTATCCATTTGTAATAACCGTGTTTGTTAAGTGGGATTTTCGTGCTGCTTTGTAGTGTCACCTCACCGCTATACACCGTGTCATTGCTTGCTGTAGCAATCACAACCAATTTAGGATAGAGCATTTTTTTGTAGACACGCCAACTCAGCGTGATCGCGTCGCCATCTACCAACGCCGAGTCGACGGGGAAAAGCTCGTCGAATGCTGTTGTCCCCGCTTCTCCGTCTTTGCCGTCATTAAGGCCTTTAATTCCGGCGCGTATCGAGCCTTTGGTTTCCTCAGAACGTGAAATCGTCGTGTAAAGGTTAGCGATGTAACCAAAGAACGATTCGGTGTCGGGTTGCTTGTTGAGCCTGGCCAGCAAACCCGCGCGGTTCATTTTACCCAGTGGCCCTGCTACTTCTACTTTCTTGGAGCGCGTCATGGCTACAATCCTTGCACCGGGTTCGAGCACTATTTTGTCATTGGCGTCGAGCAGGAATTTGTAATTGGGCAACAGTTCCTCGCCATTGATTTTGGTAACACCCGTCGAGCGGATTACGTAGACATTCTGGGCCATCGCGACCGTGCTGATGAACAATGCCATTAAAATAAACTTTGTGTTCATAATTAGTCTTTTTGTTTCTTCATTTTACTTTCCCGATAGGTTCTGATGATCTCATCGCCGATACTCACTGCCGCAAGCAACAGACCAAATTGCAGTAGCAATGTGCCGGCTTCGAGGTAATAGCCCCGAGCCATCAATAGCACGCCGGCGCCGTAGATTAGCAATAGGATCCAGACGAAAACCAAACTCCATTTAACGATTGCCGATAGCAGGAATCGCATGAGCCACCGTTTCTTTTTAAATCGTTGGTCTATTGCTGCCGCTGCCCAATCACCCAAAACGATGATGGTAAGATAGGCTAAAACGAGTAGTACAATCGAGATCAGAAATTGGGTGAAAACTGTGGGCTCAGAATAATAATAATTGTTGAGCATCATCTCGACCGCAACTGCGTGGATTACAGCACCCGGCATAATCGGCGAACGGTTCACCAGCGCGCGGTCGGTGGGTGTCTTGAACCTGTCGGACACGTCTTCTTCATAATTCATGAATCCCGATCCCATCCAGGCAAAAATGACGATTTTTCCTTTGAGGTAAAGTCGCAATTGTTGGTCCTTGCCAGTATCCAGAAGGTCGGTTGCTTCGATTGCCGGAAAATTGTACCGCAATTCATCGTGGCGGTGTGCACCAGAATTGAGTGTGTCGAAAACGTCAAAATAACCGTTTTCAACGCAATTGTAACGCAGGCGAAACATCGGATTGTTAAAATCAACCGCGCGGCCGGCCTTTTTTTGGGCAATCAGCGACGCAAATGAGGGTACTTTTTGCCCGTCTAAAACGCCGTAATTGTAATAATGCCGGATCGATTCGTTCTCGGCATCGGGCAGGTTGATATAAGCCACGTCACAACATTCTTTGAAAACATTCACGCCCATTTTGGCTTTGGCAAGAATCGGGTGGTATTTGTTGAGACTGGCTTTGAGCAACCTATCTGATTGTGGTACCTTATCTTCCTCAAAAGTAACATCCACCGCCATCAGCGCAGGACTGAATTGCCAAGTGCGTTCAAGCAATACCGCCAAAGTGCTTCGCAGCGAATCAAGTGGTTTGCTACCAAGGTTGACCAGTACGACTTGTTTGTCACCCAACAAATCGGAATCGTAATCGCTGCGCACGCTGTAATAGATATCATTGAGGCTGATATCCTGCGAGGCCAGTTCAATCACCTGGCTGTTGATGTCCTTGATGCGGTCAAGGAAAACGTAGAGTGCGACGCCCACAACAAACGCGACGGCAAATCGCAACCTGTGTGATACTGGTGTTTTTTGAAAAGATTTCCTGAGTGATTTGAGCATACTAATCCTACTTAAATATAACAATCGCGCCATGGCAAAACCGTGGTATTTTAAGTGTGGATTTTTTGGAATGTCTAAACTAAGCAAACTTAAGCCGACAACCAAAGAAAGTACCCGAAAATTGCGCTAACCATATGGAAATAAATAGATAAGCCGCATGCCGATTGTGCTGATTTTCAAAAATTGGCGGCAACCAACCTAGTAGTTGTGGCAAAAACTGTGGAAGCGCGTATTTGCAACTCGCTCTGTATGATTTTCTGAGCAACCTAAAACAGACCTCCGTCCGCGCAAATTCCTGTAACGAACTACGATTTACTATTAATAACATTTCTTTAACAACTGTCGCGGTAACAAAACTTAATTTTACCGGTCTTAGGTCGTAATCAATCAAACAAATCATGCAAATCAGACAAAAGTATCTCAGCCTATTCCTATTTTTACTGCTATTCCAGTTCAGTTTTTCACAACAAAAATTCACGCTCAGCGGCACCATCGCCGATTCGCAGAACAACGAGACCTTAATTGGTGTCAATGTCACCATCCCAGAACTCAAAACCGGCGTCACCACCAACGAATATGGCTTTTATTCGATTACCGTACCCAACGGAACTTACACCGTTCAAATTAGCTTCGTTGGCTACCAAACCGTCGAGCAATCCGTTACGCTTGACAAAAACACCAAACTCAACTACAAGCTTTCGGGCGAGGAAGAGCAGCTCCAGGAAGTCGTAGTCACCGACAACCGCAAAGCCACCAATATCCGCAAGGCCGAAATGAGTGTCAACAAACTCTCCATCCAATCCATCAAGAAAATGCCTGTGGTGATGGGCGAAGTGGATGTGCTCAAATCGATCTTATTGCTGCCCGGCGTCACCAATGCAGGCGAAGGCGCTTCGGGTTTCAACGTACGCGGTGGCGGTGCCGACCAAAACCTGATCCTGCTCGATGAGGCCAACATTTTCAATTCCTCCCACGTCTTTGGGTTCTTTTCGGTATTCAACCCCGATGCAATCAAGGACTTGAAACTCTACAAAGGCGGTATTCCGGCACGTTACGGCGGGCGCGCGTCGTCGGTTCTTGACATTTACCAGAAAGACGGCAGCAGCAAAGGATTCCACGTTAATGGCGGCATCGGACTCGTGTCGAGCCGTTTGCTTGCCGAAGGCCCAATCGTGAAAGACAAAGGCTCGTTCCTTGTGGGCGGACGCGCTTCATATGCGCATTTGTTCCTCAAACTCACCGACAATAAAAATGCGGCATACTTTTACGACCTCAACGCCAAACTCAGTTATAAACTCAACGCCAACAACAGCCTGTATTTGTCGGGCTATTTTGGGCGTGACTTGTTTAGCCTTTCGGAGCAGTTCGAGAATGTGTACGGCAATGCGACGCTCAATTTGCGGTGGAACCATTTGTTCTCCGACAAGTTGTTCTCTAACCTGTCGCTCATTTACAGCGATTACTATTATGGTTTGGATTTGGATTTCATCGGTTTCAAATGGGATTCGGGTATCAAGAACTACAACATCAAATACGATTTCAAGAATTACATCTCGGATAACTTCAAACTCAATTACGGCGTGAACGCTATTTACTACACGTTCAATCCCGGAACTCTGAAACCATCCAATGCCGATTCGGGTATCAACTACGACCAACTCGAACGCAAGCACGCTTTTGAACCGGCCATTTACATCGATGCCGAACAGAACATCTCTAAAAAAATCTCCTTGTATTACGGGCTGCGTTACAGTTTGTTTTACCGACTTGGCGCGACCAATTCGAATGTTTATGCCAACAATGAAGCCGTCGTTTTCAATCCCGTGTTCCAGATTTATGAAAAGGCCAAACCCATCGGAAGCACGTATTACGGCAAAAACAAAACCATCGCCGACTACAATTACCTCGAGCCTCGCGCCGCGATTGCTTACCAGTTCAACGACAACAACTCGGTCAAGGTGAGTTACAACCGCATGGTGCAATACCTGCAACTGATTTCTAACACCTCCTCGCCCACACCACTCGATGTATGGACGCCTAGTGACCAATTCATCAAGCCGCAGATTGCCAACCAGGTTGCGCTGGGTTTCTTCAGGAATTTCAAGGATTCAGAGTATTCGCTTGAAGCCGAGACCTTTTACAAGAAAATAGACAATCGCCTCGACTACATTGACGGCGCCGATTTGATCGCCAACAAGGCCTTAGAACAAATATTGCTCAACGGCGAAATGCGTTCTTACGGACTCGAATTTATGTTGCGCAAGAACGAAGGCCGCCTCAACGGATGGATTTCCTACACCTTGTCTAAATCCCAGCAACGCACACCGGGAAGAAACGCCAACGAACCCGGCATCAACAACGGCCAATGGTACAGTTCGGTTTATGACAAGCTGCACAACCTGGCCGCAACCGCCTCTTACAAATACACCGAGAAATGGAGTTTCGGGGCGAACTTCGCCTTGCAATCGGGCCAACCGGTCACCTACCCCAACGCCCAATACAAATACCAAGGCCTCACAATCCCGAGTTACGGCCAGCGCAACGAAAACCGCCTGCCTGCCTACCACCACCTCGATCTGTCGGCTACGCTAACGCCGCGCAAAAATATTGGCCGCAAGTGGCAGTCGGAATGGGTTTTCAGTTTGTACAATGTGTACAACCGCGCGAATGCCGCGTCGATCAGCTTTAGGCAGAATTACAGCAACGGCAACAACGAAGCCTTGCGCCTATCCATTTTTGGGGTTGTTCCCGGAATCAGTTATAACGTTAAATTTTAAACCATGAACAAATATATCCTCCTTCCGCTCCTGCTTATTGTCCTCGCCTCTTGCGAAAAATCCATCGGTGTAGACCTTGAAACTGCCGCGCCCAAACTCGTCGTAGATGCCGCCATCAATTGGGAGAAAGGCACTGACGGCAGCGAACAGCAGATCAAACTATCTACCACCACCGGTTATTTTTCGGCGGTAATCCCAACGGTTTCGGGTGCTACGATTGTTGTCCGAAACAGCGCCAATACTGAATTCCCTTTTACCGATTCGGGCAACGGCGATTACGTCTGTACCAATTTTGAACCCGTTATCGGCGAAACCTACACGCTGACCATCGAGCTCAACGGCCAAACGTACACAGCGTCCGAAACGCTAATCGATGTGCCGCCGATTGATAAAATCGAGCAAAAAACCGAAACCGGATTTGGTTCTGAAGAGGACCGCATCGACGTCAAGACTTTTTTCACCGATCCGGGCAATACCAACGACTTTTACATGACGCGTTACCAGACCAACATCAATGCAATCCCAGCATATGGCGTTACTGATGACGAGTTTTTCCAGGGCAACCAGGTCTTTGACCTCTACCTGAATCCCGACATCAAACCCGGTAATTTCATGGAGATTAGGCTTTACGGAATTTCAGAGCAATACTTCAACTATATGTCTATACTCACTGCAATTGCCGGCGGCGGCGGGCCTTTTGCAACAGCACCAGCGACCTTGCGTGGCAATGTGCGTCACGTTGGCAATCCCAATGATTTGGTGTTGGGCTATTTTAGCCTGTCGGAGATTGACAAACGCACGTATATTGTTTATTAGGAGCCAATCCGGCTGTTCATTCCAAAAAAATGGCTTCCCGATAGGTTTTGTAATCCCCGAAAAAGTTTCCGCTGGTCACTTTTGCGGGAAAACAAAACCAAAAATTCGGCAAGCCATTTTGTTTTCCATTGCCATCCGGGCTAAGATTCCAGCCTCCGTTTCGTTATCTTTGCCATTCAACATTCAACATCTAAAATTTAAAATGTCTTCCCACCACATCGTCCGCGACGACCAGGAACCCGCGCTCATCATTGCTAACGGCGCCGCTTGCAACAACGAGTTGCTCGGGCAGTTGCTCGAATGGTCGCCTTTGGTGGTTGTTTTGGATGCCGCAATAGCGCGCGTTACGGCACTCAACATCAAGGTAGACGTGCTTTTGGGAGACTTTGACAACGGTTTCGACCCGCATGAATTTGTACGCGAGCAGCAACCCGTGGAGATTGTCTTCGCGCCCAACCAGGAGAAAACCGACCTTGAAAAAGCATTGGATTATTTAATCGAGCGTGGGATTCCTGCCGTCAACGTAATCTGGGCTACAGGCCGCCGTGCCGACCACACGCTTGCCAACCTCACCAACCTCGCGCGTTACCGTGATAAAATCAAGATCGTTATACTCGACGACAACTCACGCGTTTACCTGTTGCCGCGTTCGTTTAGCAAATGGTATCCGGCGGGAACGATCATTTCGCTGATTCCAATCGGGACGGTCGATGGCATTACTTCACGAAATTTAAAGTACGAATTGACGGCAGACTCGCTCACTATGGGCTACCGAATCGGCAACAGCAACAGCGTGGCGCAGGATGGATTGGTTGAAATTACCCATACCGACGGCGACTTGTTGCTTATGGAATGTTATGATTAAAGCTTGAGGTTGACTAGCGTGTTGCGGATCAATTCAAAATGTTCCCACGGAATAAAATGGTTGGCACCTTCAATGGAAATCGTATCGACACTACTCGCATTGACCAATCGCTTTTGCAGGAAAGCCATATTGCCGTAAGGCACGAGTTGATCTTTCGTGCCATGGATAATCGTCACACCACAGCTGATATTTTTGAGTTTCGGGGCTAGCGCATACAAATCATCCTTGAGCCACCACAATTCATCATTCGACGGCCGCAGCGCACCGGGAATCAAATAACGGACTGGCTTGGCTTTTAACACCATACGCCAAATTTCGGCAGTTTCCATATGCGGATCGACCGAACCTGCCAGTACCACCAGATGTGCAAATTTTTTGGGCTCGTCTGCCGCCATTTTTACGATGATGGGCCCGCCAAGCGAATGGCCTACGAGTACAACGGGTTTTCCGTTGTCAATTTGTACGATGAGTTTTTCGATAAGGTTTGCCTGGGTGTCTAAATCTTGTGCGGTTCCAAAATCACTATAACCAAAACCGGGGCGATCTACCGCAACCATCCTGAATTTACGCAGCAAGATCGAATCGGTGAGGTAACTTTTAAACGCATCCCAACTTCCGGGCGAGCCATGTACGAAAAACAAGGTAGGATTTTGTGGTTTACCGGTTTCAACGTAATGCAACGCGTGCTTTTGTATGGTAACCGTTTTACTTGTAAAGCCCAAATGGGAAGTATCAAAATACGCCTGGGTTTCTTTGGGTGTCATGCGCATGGTCATGCACGACTGGCAGATTAGGATGTAAGAAAACAGCAGTCCGAAAAAAAGGTATTTGAAACGGAATTGGAATTTTCGGGCGTCGATTTTCATCGCCTTACTCTTTGTAGACCGTGAGTACGCCTTTGTATCCGGTTTCTAATCCCCAGCGTTGGCCGGTCAGGAGTACGCCGTTTTCATCAAAAACCTGCAATTCCCCAGTGTTTGGATAGGATGACCCTTCATTGAGCGCCTCAAAATTGATGACATTCTCCCCTTTGAGCAGCGTGAGTTTCATGTATTGGCATTCGTTGCTGAGTATCGCCATGGGAACGAGCATCATGTCTTTGGTGTAAATCCTGACGTAGTCACCATCGGGTGCGCTGTAATCGCGGTAGCAGATTCTCACGAAATCGGATTTGGTTTTGAGAAGGCCAAAATCCATATTTTTATTGACGTATATTGGATTGAAATCGGTTTCGCTTTTGCTGTTCAACTTGGTGAGCACTGGCTTGCCCGCATCTTCGAAATCGTTACCCTGAAGCATTTGGATGGGCTTTTCTTCTATTGGTTTCTGTTTGGTGGTGGTCGTAGTGGTTGGCTTTGGGCTGAATACCGAAGGCTTGGCAATCCCGCCCGATGGATTGGGTGTACTGATTCCTGTCCCACTCAGCGAGTTGGATTTGTTCAGGAATTCGCCTTGCGCCGACATACCCCAAACCGAGAAAATCACTAAAAAAAACAATACTCTTTTCATCGCTTTTGCAACCGGGATTTAACGCCGATAAAATTACGGCATAAATCTACAGTCCAAAGGGATTTATCTTTTTTTTATCATTATTTTTCGGCGATTTACCGAATAATTTAAAACTAAAACTGGCGTTATCCGCTAAACCCAATCCATGGACAACCCGAAAATCAAGATCCTCGAAAATAAAATCCTGTCAGACAATTGGTATACGCTGCGCAAAATCACCTACGAGTACCAGAAAAAAGACGGCAGCTGGGAAACCCAATCGCGCGAAGCATACGACCGCGGCAACGGTGCCACCATCCTACTCTACAACAAAGCCAATAAAACCGTTATCCTGACGCGCCAGTTTAGAATGCCGACTTACCTCAACGGCAACGCCACAGGCATGATGATCGAAGCCTGCGCGGGACTTTTGGATACCGAAAATGCCGAAGACTGTATCCGTCGGGAAACCGAAGAGGAAACCGGTTACAGCATCCGCGAAGTCAAAAAAGTGTTCGAAGTATATATGTCGCCGGGTTCGGTCACCGAAACGATCTGCTTTTTTACAGGCGAATACACCAAAGACATGAAAGTCAATGACGGCGGCGGGCTGTCGGAAGAACAGGAAAACATCGAGGTACTTGAATTTGACTTTGATAAAGCGATGCAAATGATCGGTAACGAAATCAAGGACGCCAAGACGATTATGTTGCTGCAACACGCCAAAATCAACAACATCCTCGGGTAAATGTGTGTATCTTTGCGCCGATGGAACCTAAACCTATAAAAGCCAACCTGCATCCGCGCAACGCACACCAATCGAGCTACGATTTTGCGCAACTGATCGCCACTTTGCCCGAACTCAAGTCGTTCGTGTTCACGAATACGTATCAGACGGACACGATTGATTTTAGCAATCCCGACGCAGTCAAGGCATTGAATAAAGCATTGCTCGTGACTTTTTACGGCATCGAAAATTGGGACATTCCAGCGAATTACTTGTGTCCGCCGATTCCCGGTCGTGCCGATTACATACACTATCTCGCCGATTTGCTCGCTCGTACCAACGACGGCAACATTCCGCAAGGTGAAACCGTACAAGGTCTTGACGTCGGCATCGGGTCGAACTGCATTTATCCAATCATCGGAAATTCGGTTTACGGCTGGTCTTTCGTAGGCACCGACATCGATGAGAAGGCGCTACAGAATTGCAAAAAGATCATCGCGGGAAATCCCAAACTCATGGAATCGGTAAGCTTGCAATTGCAAACCGAACCGCGTTTCATTTTCAAGAATATCATCACGCCCGAAGACCGCTTTGCTTTCACGATCTGCAATCCGCCGTTTCATGCCTCACAGGAGGAAGCGACCAAAAGTACCATCCGAAAAGTCAATAACCTTCAAAATACGAAGACCAAAAATCCCGTGCTCAATTTCGGCGGACAAAATGCCGAACTGTGGTGCGACGGCGGCGAAATCGGCTTCATCACCCAAATGATTTACGAAAGTGCCAAATACCCCAAACAGGTGTTGTGGTTTACGACGCTGGTTTCTAAAAAGGACAACCTGCAATCCATTTACCGCACGCTGAACAAGGTTGACGCGGTTAAAATCGAGACCATCGACATGGCGCAGGGACAAAAAACAAGCCGCATCGTTACCTGGACTTTCCTGTCTGAATCGCAACAAAAAGAATGGCAATTTTAAGTTTTCGGAAACTTTTTTTGTGGTTTAACTTTGTAACTTTACGATTCAAATTTTCCAAATGAATTTCCAAGTCGTATCCGATTACAAGCCCACCGGCGACCAGCCGCAGGCGATCCAAAAATTAGCACAAGGCATAAAAGATGGCGACAAGTACCAGACGTTGCTTGGCGTGACCGGTTCGGGGAAAACCTTTACCGTGGCCAATGTAATCCAGGAAGTGCAGCGCCCAACGCTCGTGCTCGCACACAACAAGACGCTCGCGGCGCAATTGTATGCCGAGTTCAAGCAATTCTTCCCCAACAATGCCGTAGAGTACTTTGTTTCGTATTACGACTACTACCAACCTGAGGCGTTCATGCCCGTGACCGGCGTATTCATCGAAAAGGATTTGTCTATCAACGACGAGCTCGAAAAGATGCGAATGAGCACGACCGCTGCTTTGCTTTCGGGACGGCGCGATGTATTGGTTGTGGCTTCGGTGTCGTGTTTGTACGGTATCGGGAACCCGAACGAATTCCAGAAAAATATTATTCCCGTCAATAAGGGCCAGGTCATTTCGCGCACTAAATTGTTGCACCAACTCGTGCAAAGTTTGTATTCGCGTACCGAAGCCGATTTCAATCCCGGCAGTTTCAGGATCAAGGGCGATACCGTGGAAGTCTATCCGAGTTATGCCGACAACGGTTTCCGCATCCATTTCTTCGGCGATGAAATCGAGGAAGTGGAAAGCTTTGACCTCAAGACCGCCCAAGTCATCGAGAAATTCAACGAACTCAATTTGTATCCCGCCAATATGTTCGTGACTTCGCCCGAAGTGTTGCAGGGCGCGATTTGGGAAATCCAACAGGATCTCGTTAAACAGGTCACCTATTTCAATGAAATCGGCAAAAACCTGGAGGCCAAACGCCTTGAGGAACGTACGAATTTCGATTTGGAAATGATCCGCGAACTGGGCTATTGCTCGGGAATCGAAAATTATTCGCGCTACCTCGACGGACGATTGCCCGGCACGCGCCCATTCTGCCTTTTGGATTATTTCCCAAAGGATTATTTGATGGTCGTGGACGAAAGCCATGTCACGGTTTCACAGGTGCATGCGATGTATGGTGGCGACCGCAGCCGTAAGGAAAACCTCGTGGAATACGGATTCCGTTTGCCTGCCGCGATGGACAACCGACCGCTCAAATTCGAGGAATGGGAAGCGATGCAAAACCAGGTCATCTACGTTTCGGCAACACCAGCCGATTATGAAATGCAGAAAAGCGACGGTGTGTACGTGGAACAGGTCATCCGCCCGACGGGACTTTTGGATCCGGTGATTGAAGTGCGCCCGAGTTTGAACCAGATTGACGATTTGATCGAGGAAATCCAGTTGCGCGCCGAAATCGACGAACGCGTTTTGGTGACGACGTTGACCAAACGCATGGCCGAAGAACTGGCGAAATATTTGACTAAAGTGAACATCCGTTGCCGCTATATCCATTCGGAAGTGGACACGCTCGAACGCATCGAGATCATGCAGGATTTGCGCAAAGGGATTTTCGATGTGCTGATTGGTGTGAATTTATTGCGCGAAGGTTTGGATTTGCCCGAAGTGTCACTTGTAGCCATACTCGATGCCGACAAAGAAGGCTTCCTTAGAAACCACCGCTCGCTGATCCAGACGATTGGCCGAGCCGCGCGTAACCTCAACGGGAAAGCAATTTTGTATGCTGACAAAATGACCGCGAGCATGCAAAAAGCTATCGACGATACCGATTACCGCCGCAGCAAACAGGTGCAATACAATACGGCGCATAACCTCGTTCCGATGGCGCTCAACAAAAAAATCGACAACATCTTCACCAAGGTCAAACTAGTAGACCAGGAACTTGGCGCCTCAATCTTAAAGGCGGCCGAAAAAGAAGCCGAATACCTGACCAAACCCGAAATCGAGAAACGCATCCGCGACAAGCGCAAAGCGATGGAAAAAGCGGCGAAAGACCTCGACTTTATGCAGGCTGCGCGCTTGCGTGACGAAATTAAAGCGTTGCAGGAGAAGGTATAACGAGTGGCATCAAAACTAATGTAACACAAAAACTGTTACATATTTCATAGTATAAATTAATTTTAGTAAGTAAGATTGTATAAGTTTACTTACTAATTTTTTTGTGCAGACAAATGAAATCGTTATCAATCGTTTTATCCTTTTTCTACTCCGTTCTTTTATTTTCCCAGAATAAAGAAGCAAAGCCGATCGAAATCAATTCAAACTCTGAAAACCTCGAAGTATCAGGGAATTTCTTGTTCCTATTGACCGATGACCAAAAGATAAATCCAAAAAACTTAGAGGCTTTCAAAAGCAAAATGAAGCCGTATTGCGATTGCGTCAAGGATGAAAAATTAGCGCTCCCGAAAATTTTATGGTTGACAGCCGACTTAGTAAACACTTCAAATGATACTTTAAATTTGGTATTTAGGACCTCAAATGCTCCAAAAGTAGATGCTTGGGTGTTTTCTGAGAATGACACCTTAGCAAAAACAATTGGGTTTGTGCAAAAAAGCGAGGAGCGGTATTCTAAAGAGATTTTCAACTCCTTTACGTTTCAGCTGCTGCCGTTTCAAAAACAGCAAATTATTTTAAGACAAGAAGTTTTTACTCTTGAATTTATGATTGCCAAGTTTGACATCGGTAGCGAGGCTGCATTTGAAAATTATTTACTAGGCGGCTATCAATATTATCATGGCAATAGATTGCTTTTATCGTTGCTGTGCGGCGGTATCTTTATGTTATTTTTTTACAATCTATTCGTGTTTTTCAGGACAAAGACAAAAAACAACCTCTATTATTCCTGCTATCTACTGTTTACTTTTATCTATATTCTGGTAGAAATCGACCGCAATCAATATTTTTTCTTTGGATCAATAATTCTGTATTATGATTTAATTAAAGAAATATCGTACGGTTTGTGTATCGTTTTTTACTGCTTGTTTATTCGGTCGATACTCATCGATACCAAACCGTATTTTAATATTTTATTCCAATGCTTTATCGTTTTATCGGGCCTCGTTCTTACTTATTTGTCGTATTCGTATTGGTTTTATTTTTATAGTTTTAGTACGTTTTCAAGATCAATGCTTTCATTTTACAAGGCCGTTTCGTTTGCGTTTATACTGTTGGCTATATTTCAATTGTATAGAAACATTAAAGTACCTTTTATAAAATACGTATTTATTGGGAGCCTAATTTTGGTGTTTTCTTATTTACTACAAGAAATTCTAGCGTCTATAGGGAGAAAAATCTTCGATTTAGACCACTATAAAATATACATCAAAACGAACTTATCCATCTTAATAGGTACGTTGGCTCAAATCTTATTTTTGAGTTATGCGCTGTATATCAAAACCTTGCAACTCGAAAAAGAAAAGTATATTTCTGAGAATTTGAATGCAATCAAATCCCGTTTTTTTGCCAACATTTCACATGAATTTAGGACGCCATTGACCTTGATCAAAAGCCCTGTCCAGAGTTTACAAGCGGATATTGAAGATGAAAACCAGAAAAGCAAACTCAATCTGATTGATGCCAATGCCAATAGAATGCTGGAACTTGTCGATCAATTGCTTGAGCTTTCTAAAATAGACAGCGGCAATGTAAAACTCATTTTAAAAGAAGGGAACATCAGTGCGCTGCTGGCCTCGATTATGGAATCCTTTGCGTTTCAATCGAAAGAAAAAGGGATTCGCTTTACAGCCAACATTCAAAAAACATTCGAAAATAACGTATTCGACAAAGATGTTATTGAAAAAATTGTGACCAATTTGGTATCCAACGCCTTCAAGTACGCACCGCCAAACGAATCGATTGCCTTTGCATCAACTGTAGAAAATTCACATTTAAAACTCGTGGTTTCTAATACGGGAAGCGATGTCAAAAAAGAAGAATTGCCTAAATTATTCGATCGTTTTTATCAAAAAAATGAAGATGATCCAGGCGTTGGGATTGGTTTGGCTTTGGTCAAAGAACTAGTTGATTTGTACAAAGGAACCTTTACCACTTCGTTAGAAAAAGGCGAATTGTCGTTTATAGTGCTTTTACCGTTGGCCGTGACCAATGAAAATGCGGTGGTCATTGCTTCAAAACCGGAAAATCCAACTATTGAAAATGCAATCGATCCCAAAACCGAGCTTCCCGTTTTATTGATTGTAGATGACAACGCCGAAATTCGTTCGCTGTTAAAGGATATTTTCAAGACAGACTATCAAATTCTCGAAGCGCATGATGGTGAAAAAGGCTTGCAATTGGCGCAAAAAGAAATTCCCGATTGTATCCTCTCGGATGTAATGATGCCCAAAATGGATGGATTTGAATTCACCCGACAAATAAAAAGCAACGAATTAACCTCTTTTATTCCGGTAGCGTTATTGACCGCAAAAACATCAGACGAAGCGCATCTTGAGGGTTTGACCAGTACCGCCGATGCTTACCTGACCAAACCATTTAACAATGCAATTGTAAAAGCTACGGTAAATCAATTGATTGCCGAGCGCAAAAAACTGCACCAACGGTACAGCCAGGAATTGGTTTTGCGACCGGTTGATATCGTCATCAATGCTGTCGATGAGAAATTTATCGAGAAGTTGCAGGTTATTTTAGACAAGGAACTGTCGAATGCCGATTTCTCTTCCGAAAATTTTGCATCAGCTGCGGGAATGAGCCGTATGCAATTGCATCGGAAACTTAAATCTTTGTTGGGCGTTTCGGCGATGGAATTTTTAAGAAACGAAAGGCTAAAAATGGCAGCAGCGTTACTCCAAAAAAGCAACGGCAATATTTCTGAAATTGCGTATGCCGTTGGCTTTAATGATGTATCATATTTCTCAAAATGTTTCCGGGAAATGTTTGGGTGTACGCCAAGCGACTACCCCGATAAAAAATAAATTTATTCCCGTAACCCTTGATTTTATTGAGCCGTAACAGCTTGTTACATCACTCATAGCAATTGTTACAGGATTCATAGTGGTATTGAAGTGTTTGTTGGAGATTTGCTTTGTTCAACCAAACTAACAATCACATTATGAAAAAATCAGTACTCCTTTCTGCGCTATTGCTTTGCTTTTTAAGCACGTTTGCCAAAACCAATCCCGAAATTAAATCCAACACAACGACCTGTGTGGATCCGTGGGTTGAAATCTACACCCAAGCCAATTATGGTGGCACCGTAACAACCGTTACCGGCGCCAACAACACCATCAATTTGCCCATTCCCAACACACCGGGTTACAAGACAATCTCGGTTAAGGTACAACCGGGTTATGTGGCCTACATCAACACCTGTAACGAATTCAATGACGAAGTGATGGTTTATGGGAACCGTGCCAGCCTCACCTTATATGCGGTTTGCGCGTTGACGATCAAGGCCGAAGTCGCGACCTTTATGCGGGTACAGTTTCAAGGTTTTAAAACGAATGTCCACAACAATGATTGCCGCAAAATATTTGGGTCGGTGAGGTTAAAAATGTTCGAGAACAGACCAGGCGGAGGCACAACAATCTGTAATGTCGTCACTCAGAACGATGTAGACCTGAGCATGATTAATCGACTGGAAGCCGTAGTCTTTAACCGGTTCAGCGCGAGTGATTCCAGCCTGCCCAGTTGTGTGAGCCCGTATGTTTTTGATCAATCTTATACACAGCCTTACCAAGAAGCCATAGTTAATCGCGAACGCACCGCGGGGGTTACTGTAACGTTTGTCACCGGCCTGTCTGCGGTGGCTCAGCACCGCACCGGTTTTGCATCGACTTCTAATTTGAAAACGGCGCATAAGATGAACGATTTTGCCACCTATTATCCCAGCATCCAATTGAGTCCCACCACGCCTATGGTCAGAATGACCAATAGCTTGCCCAACATTCCTGGCTTTACCGGCGCTGATAGGAACAAGATAATGAACTTTACCCCTTACACCAACCCGCCGCAGAATGGTGGCGACAGCGGCCACTCGGTGACCATCTTAATGACTCTTTTCTAATTCGTTTGCTAATGATGCCCCAGAAAAAAATAAAATACGAATCAAAAATTGAGGCCTTGCCTTCGCAAAAAATCATCATCAATGTCAACCAAATGGACAAAGGCGATTACGAGCTCAACATTGTCCATCAAAACAAATTAATCAAGAAAACTACGTTTAAAAAAAAATAGCATGAAAAACCAGCTGTTGCTTTTGCTTCTTTTTCCCGTCCTGTCCTTTGCACAAGTTGGCCTCAATACCACTACGCCCAATGCAGCACTCGATATCACGTCAACCAACAATGGTGTTTTAATTCCGAGGGTGCAACTGACTGATGCTTTAGATATTACAACTGTTGTAAATCCGGCGGGTGGCGCGTTGCCGACCGCTACATTGATCTATAACATTGCTGCTTCTGGTGTTGCTCCCAATGACGTTGCTGGTGGTTTTTATTATTGGAATGGTGCGAGATGGATGTCAATCAGTGGCTTACCCAATTGGAGTCTAAATGGCAATACCGGGATTTCAACACCCGCAAATCCCTTAACCTACGGAACCTCAACTATCGCAGCCACAGAAAACTTTGTAGGCACCAAAGACAATAATGATGTAGTCATTGGTACCAATAACACCGAGCGATTTCGCATAAAAAGCACCACTGGAAATATCGGAATAGGAACTGCCAATCCCACCAAAAAACTAGACATCGTTGCGCCCAACAATGAAATAGGATTACAAATACTAAGTGGTAATAATGCCGAATTGGCTTATCTGTCTTTAGGAAGGACCTTTGAATATGCGCAACTGGGCGCATGCAAAGCCGCAAGTTTCTTTTTAGATGCTTTAGATGGTGATATGGCAGTTAAAAATTTTGGTGCCGGAAAAATTCTGTTCGGCGCTTCTGTCAACACCAACGCCGATATGTCTATAGTGCCCGGAGGCAGTGTAGGTATCGGAACTGTCACCCCCACTTTAGCGCGATTTCAAGTGAATGGCATGACTGGAAACACCACTGCTCTTTTTCGTGGCGGAACCGCATCACAAGGGATTTCGATGGTTGCCGATTGGCCTGGTTTGTATTTTAACTGCTATTATAACGGAGGACAAAGAGCAATGGCTCCGAATGGATTTCCTTCTATAATAAACACCGATCAAGGCAGTGGTGGAATGACATTTCACACGTCAAACATTGCCAACACCACTGCCAATGCATTACTCGCTACAAATATTCCCGAAAGAATGCGTATCGACGCCGACGGTGAAGTAGGGATTGGCACAAACAATCCATTGGCTAAATTTCACATTGTGAATGCAACTTCTGGCGCGATAAGAATCGAAGATGGGACACAAGCCAACGGAAATGTCCTAAGTTCTGATGCCAATGGTGTCGGGACCTGGAGAAATCCAAATACGATTTCCTGGTCTTTAAATGGAAATACCGGAATTACTGCGCCGCCATTCCCTGCCCTCTACGGAACCACAACCATAGCCAGTACAGAAAATTTCATCGGAACAACCGACGACCAAGCCATTGTTTTCGGAACCAACAATATTGAAAGGATGAGGATTAACAACATCACCGGTCAAGTCAAAATTGGCCGTTACGGTCCGCTGGTGAATTATGGATCTGCGTTTGATGTTTATACCGATCAATATGTCGCTGGGGTTTTTAGGGGAAATGCCAGTTCTAATATCGGAATCATAGTGGCTTCTGAGGGAACTGATCCTCTCGGGACAAAAACTGGCGGTATCTTTTCTGCCTCCGGAGGTGCTTTAAATCACGCTATTGTTGTGCCTCCTAATAGCGGCGATGTGGGTTTTGGCACCAATGCGCCTTCAACAAAGCTTCATATTGCCAAACCCACCTCGGGCGCCATCCGAATTGAAGACGGAACCCAAGCAAACGGACATGTCTTACGCTCGGATGCCAACGGCGTGGGGACCTGGCAGAATGCCAATACCTTTTCATGGTCGCTCACCGGAAATAACGTGAATGCCGCAACAAACTTTTTAGGATCTACCAATAACGCCGATGTGATGTTTAAAAGAAACAATACCCACGCAGGTTCTATTGCGCAATTCAATACGTCACTAGGCACCAATTCACTGCTATCATTGACCTCCGGGACACAAAATGTAGCCATCGGAACCAATGCCTTAGACTCTAATATTATAAGTGGCGGCAATACTGCTGTTGGTTATGATGCTTTGCAGGCCACAACCGGTGACTACAATACCGCATTCGGAAACTCTTCTCTTTTTAGCCTGCTTGCGGGAACAAGCAATTGTGCCTTTGGTTATAATGCCTTAACCGGGTTAACATCCGGGGTTAACAATATCGGAATCGGCACCAATGCAGTCGTACCGTCATCTACAGGAAGCAACCAAATGAGACTCGGCAACACCGCAATAACTTATGCCGCAACCCAAGTAGCCTGGACCATCACATCCGATCGCCGTTGGAAAGACAACATTCAATCCTCTAATTTAGGTTTGGACTTTATAAGCCAACTCCGTCCCGTTTCGTATAGCCGTAAAAACGACGACTCCAAAAAAACAGAATATGGTTTTATAGCCCAGGAATTAGAGGCAACCTTAAACCAGTTTGGCGCAACCAACAACGGCATCATCTCTAAAGGCGATGACGGAATGTATGGCGTGAGATACAACGACTTACTAGCGCCAATGGTCAAGGCAATTCAAGAATTGAAAACCGAAAATGACGAACTAAAGCAACAAAACGACAGGCTGCTTATTCGACTCAAAGCGCTTGAAGAAAAATTCAAGTAGCTTGAACGAGGAGATTAAAGCGTTGCAAGCCTCTATTGAAATAGGGCATCCTACCCATTTCCCATTTTTTACAGCCGCCTTACTTTTGTGATAAATCCACTTATCATGAAGAAAATTACCTTTTTAATTTCTATGTTGACGGCGTCATTTTGTTTTTCCCAGGCGCCACAGTTAGCCTACGACATCTATCCCGGACAAAACAGTTCTGTACCTGCCAACCCGGTGCTGTTTAATGGCAGCATGTATTTTTCTGCTTATTTCAGCGGCTTCGGATCGGAGTTGACGCGCTTTGACGGAACCAACACTCCGATCAGGGTAGCCGATATCTACCCCGGGTTTAACTCTTCGTCATTCGAACCCGATCCGATTGTTTTCAATGACAAAATTTATTTCACGGCAACCAATGGCACAAACGGTTATGAATTGTGGAACTATGACGGTATCAATCCGCCTGCGATGGTAATGGATATTCGGCCCGGCAGCGCGAACTCGTTTCCCGAAAAGTTCACCGTTTTCAACAACAAATTGTACTTCTACGCCAACGATGGCAGCAATGGTGGCGAAATCTGGCAATACGACGGTACCAATCCTCCAACGATGTTGCTTGATCTGTTTGTTGGAAGTTCGTCTTCGCTAGCCAGCCATTTCTGTCAATACAATGGGAAGCTGTATTTCAGCGCGAAGGATTCTTCGGCAGCGGCAAAAATCTGGGAATACGACGGCGTTCAGGCACCCACGCAGGTTTTTACCGACCTTCTCGCACCGTCGTACCTATACGTCTACAACGAAAAAATGTACCTGCGGTCTTACAACACCAGTCTTTCGGCCGTACAATTCCTAAACTTTGACGGGCTAAGCCTCCATACAGAACCCAATATCACCGGGCCAATCCTCGCGGTTCTAAACGGTACGGTCTATTTCTCAAACGAGTCAACCGTAGCGACTACCGGATATGAACTCTGGAAATACGATGGGGTTTCGGCACCCACAATCGCAGCCGATATCAATCCGGGTGCGGCCTCTTCGAATCCAAGTTCTGTGACCGTATACAACAACAAACTTTACTTTGTGGCCAATGACGGAACCCATGGTTACGAAGTTTGGTCGTACAATGGCAATACAGCTGTGTTGACCGGAGAAATTACCCCCACAGTAATTGATCCCAATATTACGTTCATGATAGTATACAATGGCAAACTGTATTTGAATGCCAACAACGGTGCTGCAGTAGGACAGAACGGCGCCGAGTTGTGGATGATTGATGCGCCTCTTGCGGTAAACGCACTTGAAAAAAATACAGCGGTACTGTATCCGAATCCGACCGATGGTCTGTTGAACCTATCCTCCCCGACAGAATTCGATGAGATAGACGTTTATGATCTTAACGGAAGAAACCTCGCTCATCTCAATTTCGCACCTGCCAACGAAACCCAAATCCTTTTGGATATCACTAGTGGCTGCTATTGGATGACTTTGCTTCGCGCAGGAAAAACCGTTTCCAGAAACAAGGTGATTGTGAACTAGCGTATAAAATTGTCTAAAGCGGGTTAGGTTCGCAGCCTATTCGTTAACTTAGAACGTTAGGTGTTGTTACGAGCCAAATTCGTATTTTTATCGGAAATATCCGAAATCAAAATATGAATTCCCCCAAACCATTTCTTTCACTGCTGTGTTTCTTTTTCTTAATGACCGCGCAGTCGCAGGAACACACCGCTTCACCGCAAGTATCCACCTTTACCATCGATGCGCCGCAGTTGCAGGCCACTAAGAAAATCTGGCTGTACCTGCCCAAAGGTTACGCGGCATCCACTAAAAAATATCCGGTGATTTACATGCACGATGCGCAGAATCTCTTCGATGCCAAAACCTCTTATGTGGGTGAATGGAACGTCGATGAAAAACTCGATAGCCTGGGTGCGCAAGTCATTGTAGTAGGCATTGAACACGGCGGCGACAAACGCATGGACGAGCTCACGCCATACAAAAATGCCAAATACGGCGGCGGTCATTCCGATGCGTACCTGGACTTTATCGTTAAAACTTTGAAGCCCGAAATCGACGGCAAGTACCGGACGAAATCCAATGCCAAAAACACCACCATTTGGGGCAGCTCGCTCGGCGGATTGGTGTCGTTCTACGCCATTTTAAAATATCCCGAAACTTTTGGGAAAGCCGGTGTATTCTCGCCCGCATTCTGGTTCAACCGCCAGGAAATTGTCGATCTCACGCAAAACCAAAGCCAACTCAAATCCAAAATCTATTTCCTGTGCGGTGACAGCGAAGGCGACGATGATATGATCACCGATCTAAATAAAATCGAGCAAATCGTCAACACCAAGCGCTGCGCCTGCAAAATGCGCAACAAAAAAGTCATCGTCAAAGGTGGCAAACACTATGAAAAAACCTGGCGCGATGGATTTGTAAATGCGTATCTTTGGCTCGATTAAGGTGCAAGGCTCAGGGTGCAAGGTTTTTAGGTAAACCACACCCTGCATGATCTTCCCTGTACCCTGAACCTTTAAACCCTGAAACCTATGAACAACAACGACATATTCAAAAAACTCCGCGTCGCCCTCATGCTGCGCGACGACCAAATTGTTGAAATCCTGGAACTCGTAGATTTCAGGATGTCTAAAGGCGAAATCGGGAACATTTTCCGTAGCCAGGACCACCCCAATTATATGGAATGTGGCGATCAGGTATTACGTAATTTCCTCAACGGGCTCGTGATCCATTTGCGCGGCACAAAAGAAGACCCAAAAAACCCCAATGAGGTGTTGGCCAAACACAAGGCAGAGATTCCGGCTAGGGCCGAGAAATTTCCAAAGGACATGAACACCAAGAATGGTCCAACATCCAATACCAAACCCAAACCCGATTTCAAGAAGACACGAGATGGCGGGAAATCTGCTTCTAATCCAAAGTCGCGCGACAAAAAACCGGCGAAAATCCAAGTAGTAGAAAAAGTACAGTTCAAGAATGGTAAGAATAAAAAATCCTGAGGCGAATCTGGATTTACTTTTTTAATATTAGTTCCATAACGATAGATGTTCTGCCGTACAAGATAAACCGGTGAAGTTTTCTAGCTTACAGCTTTTGGCGCGCCAAAAAACCATCGCGAAGCGCGCGCTAACCAACGCTTAACGAACGGGATAGTGGAAAAGCCAGCGGCACCCAATATATAAATGACGCCTTTGGCGGGAAATATGTAACGGGGTTCCATGTAGGTCAATCCGTGAAAAAGGAACAACGCAATCAGGATGCCCCAAAAAATCCAATACTGCAGCAGTTTTTTCTCTCGATAGAAAAAAAGCACCATGCCAACCATCGCGACGAGGTTGACTAAATTAATCAAAAAGGTGAAGAGCCAATAACCAAATGCGCCCCGAAGTGGTCCCAACGCAAATACTTCGGGTTTTACGCTATTGGGAATATTGATGTTGCCAAACAGACATTTGACAAAAAATTGTCGTACAAACCAATAGGGATGCGCCTTGGCATCGTCGATTACAAATTGCCAATAAACGGTTTTGTCTGACTGCCGGGTCTTTTGCATGACTTGTATCAAGTGGTCTTCATTCTCGACCCAGTTCTGGTAGTCTTTGCTACCTTGTCTTGAATCGGCGCCCCAAAAACGAAAATCGGTGGGTTCTTCTCGAAACTGAAACCGACCTTGGTGGGCGATGTACAGGAAATAATTTTCCTGGTCAAATTTGGCTTTCTGCGCCGTAATTTTCTTGGCTCCAAAAAGCACTGCGAAAACTGTCAGCAACGAACAACCCAATACAACAATCATCGGTTTACCATAACGTTCAAAAAAAGCCTTCTCCTTGAAATAGGCGTAGCCAGCTACCGCAAACCCAAGCAGCAGCAGCAACATGGCATTGGGCCGGTTCAATACGAGAAAACAAAGCCCGAACCCGAGTAAAACCCAACCGTTCTTTCTATTGGGCGCATCAAGCACCAACGACCAGCCATACAGTGCGAGCGTCAACGAAAAGAACGCAGGAATCTCGGCCAAAATGCCCAGGCTGTAATAATTGTGAATGGGCAAAACCAGGAAGAAGAAAATGGTAAGCAGGCCCACTTCTTTCGAAAAAAAACGGTTGGCAATCCTAAAAATCAACAACAGGCTTACCGTAGCGATGACAAAACTAAAAATGGTCGCGTACCGCCATATTCCCTGATCGGTTGCGTCAGCCGGTGCCATCATATAAGCCGGTAAATAAAACAAAACCGGCCCCGGGGCACGCGTCACCACTACTTCTTCCGAAGGCGCTTCTCCTTTTAGGTACAACGCCAGGCTCTTGGTTTCCCTATGGAAAATCTTGTCTCCCAAAGGCTTGGTTTTAAACGGTAAATTGATGACTGCCAACATCGCCAGGAGCGACATCAAAATGATGAGGCCGTCAATCCGTCGGGTTGAAAACTGCGTTGCGCTCATTGGTTTTTAAATTTTTTAAATATAGTATGTTTTTACAGTTAGCATCAAAAAAAAATCCCGAATGGTTCGGGATTTTCATATATCTAAAAGTTGCTTTTTTTAATTTAAAGCCGCTTTAACCTGATCGGCGGCTTCCTGGAATTCTACTGCCGACAAAATCGGCATACCCGAATTGTCAATCATTTCCTTGGCCAATTCGGCATTGGTTCCCTGCAAACGCACGATGATCGGCACCTTGATCGTATCGCCCATATTTTTGTAAGCATCGATAACCCCTTGGGCCACACGGTCGCAACGTACGATTCCTCCAAAAATATTGATAAGAATTGCTTTTACGTTCGGATCTTTAAGGATAATTCTAAAGGCAAGCTCAACGCGTTTCGCATCGGCTGTTCCTCCAACGTCCAAAAAGTTAGCAGGCTCGTAACCCGCGTATTTGATCAAATCCATCGTCGCCATCGCAAGTCCGGCACCGTTTACCATACAACCAACGGTTCCGTCAAGGTCTACGTAGTTGAGTCCGGCAGCTTTTGCTTCTACCTCAATCGGGTTTTCCTCACGAACGTCGCGCATGTCGGCGTATTTCGGGTGACGGTACAAAGCATTGTCATCCAAATTTACTTTGGCATCCACGGCGATAATTTTATTATCAGAAGTTTTCAAAACCGGGTTGATCTCAAACATCGTCGCATCGCAACCAATGTAAGCGTTGTACAAAGCCGGAACAAACTGGGTCATTTCTTTAAATGCTGCACCAGACAAACCAAGGTTGAAGGCAATTCTTCTCGCCTGGAACGCTTGCAATCCAACGGCAGGATCGATTTCTTCGGTGAAGATTAAATGTGGGGTGTGTTCGGCTACTTCTTCAATGTCCATCCCGCCTTCGGTAGAATACATGATCATGTTACGGCCTTTGCCACGGTTGAGCAATACTGACATGTAGAACTCAGAAGTTTCACTTTCACCAGGATAATACACATCTTCTGCAACGAGTACTTTGTGCACTTTTTTACCTTCGGCAGACGTTTGCGGCGTGATCAATTGCATACCGATGATCTGCTCGGCAAGCTCTTCTACCTGCTGCAGGTTTTTGGCCAACTTAACGCCTCCGCCTTTTCCGCGGCCACCAGCGTGGACTTGTGCTTTGATAACGTGCCATCCGGTTCCGGTTTCGGCAGTCAATTGCTTGGCAACTGCAACAGCTTCCTGCGCATTGTTGGCCACATAACCGCGTTGTACCTTGACGCCATAACTGGCCAGAATTTCTTTTCCTTGGTATTCGTGTATATCCATGTTGTTGAAGTTTGACTTTTTTAAAGTGCCACAAAAATAGCAATTTCCATCAAATTGGCGAAAGGTTTTTTTAGTTTTTTAGAAGCTATTTGCTTCGCCAGTTCGCTCTTTTTTTGGAGCTCGGGTCCTGCTGTCCGCTTTATCTTTTACGGCTCCGCTGCGCTGCGCCGCAAAAGGATACCGCTTCCATCAGGGCTAGGGCTTTCCGTTTTCAAAAGCAACCTTTTTCCAACCGCAGCATCTCTCTTCAAACAATCAAAAAAACCAATAAGCTATGAACACTTTAAAACTACTCTCCACATTCCTTTTCCTTTTTTTATTCTCCTGCCATTCTGATGACAGTCCGCAAATCCAAAGCCCGCCACTTACCGGTATCGAAGGCACTTGGACACTCACCGAAGTCAACGGCGGCATCACCGGCACAATCTACAATTACCCCGAAGGCATGATCACCTGGAAATTCAATGGCATCAGTCAAACGGTCATCGTCCAAAACAACAACGTCGATGAGAACATGCAGGACATTTTACCATCGGGTACCTATCCATACAGTTTTGTCGCAAACCAGGCCACACCCGAACTCTGCGCACTCAACATCGAGGTCAATGGCATGAACCTGGGCTGTTACAACATTGGCACGACCGAGTTGACGATGAGCCAGATTGAAAGCGATGGTTTTTTGATTAAAATGGTACGATAAAGGAATTTTTGGAGGCAGTTAGTTGCGCATCCATTTTTTGCGGTAGACTTTCCCGCCCGAACAGACTTCAACGATGTAAAGGTCTTTTTTCAATCCCGACACGTCGACCAGGTAAGTGTTCTCCACCGATTTGGGCGTCTGGAACACCAACTTTCCCGAAAAATCCGAAATAGAAATCGACTTGCGGTCGGTATTTTTACCCGCCACAGAAATCAAAATGTGGTCATTGGTTGCGTTGGGATAGACAGTGACCCCTTGTTTGTTTCCGCCCATGAGGTCTAGCCCTATGGGCGCCGAGGTATCGGTAGAGCCGAGGTTATCATTCTTGAAACGCGAGATCTTCTGCGCTTGGGCCGTAGTCACCGCGAACAATAAAAAGAAAAGTAGGTTTTTCATTTCGTTTATCAGAATGGTGCAAATAAACGACTTTTTTTGCATTTCGTCGATAAAATTGCAACTTTAACATTTTTGAGGTTTTTGAATGCGGCATTTGCAGGGAACGAAAACGTTGTAAGTCTAAAACTGTGCTAATTCTTTGGTAATGTGTGGCCCAAATGATAGTTTTGTTGCAAACAAGCGCCTTATGCAACCCAAAGAACTCGTTCAACTCGCAGCACAATTTGGCAGTCCGTTGTATGTCTATGATGCTGCCAAAATCCAATCGCAATACAACCGGCTTACCGCAGCCTTTTCAAAAGTAGATCGGCTACGCATCAACTATGCGGTCAAGGCGCTTTCGAATGTCGCCATCCTGCAACTGATGAAAAGTATCGGATCGTGCCTCGACACCGTATCCATACAGGAAGTGCAACTGGGATTGCATGCCGGATTTTCGCCCCAACAAATCATCTACACGCCAAACGGCGTATCGTTTGAAGAAATCGAAGAAGCGGCACAGTTGGGCGTACAGATCAACATAGACAACCTTTCGGTACTCGAGCATTTTGGAAGTAAACATCCTACGGTTCCGGTTTGCATCAGGATCAATCCGCATGTGATGGCGGGCGGACATTCTAATATTTCGGTTGGGCATATTGACAGCAAGTTTGGCATTTCGATCCACCAAATGCCACACCTGTTGCGCATTGTAGAAAATACCGGGATGCACATCAACGGCATCCATATGCATACGGGTTCGGACATCCTGGATATCGAGGTTTTCCTGTATGCAGCCGAAATTCTGTTCGAAGCGGCGACGCATTTCAAGACGCTCGACTTCCTCGATTTCGGTAGCGGATTCAAGGTACCTTACAAAAAAGACGACATTGAAACCGATATTGAAGAGCTTGGCAAAAAACTCAGCAAACGCTTTAACGCCTTTGAAAAAGAATACGGCCGTCCGCTTACTTTGGCTTTTGAACCCGGGAAATACCTGGTGAGTGAATCGGGCTTTTTCCTCGCCAAAGTCAACGTTGTCAAGCAGACTACTTCTACCGTTTTTGCTGGAATCGACAGCGGTTTCAACCATTTGATAAGGCCGATGCTTTACGGTTCGCAGCACTTCATCGAAAACATCTCCAACCCAAAAGGAAAGGAACGTTTTTATAGTGTTGTGGGTTACATCTGCGAAACCGACACCTTTGCCAACAACCGCCGCATCGCCGAAATTGCCGAAGGTGACCTTTTGTGTTTCAGGAACGCGGGCGCCTATTGCTTTTCGATGGCATCGAATTACAATTCCCGATACAAACCTGCGGAAGTGTTGTGGAAAGACGGCAAAGGGATTTTAATCCGCGAGCGCGAAACCTTAGACGATCTGCTCAAGAACCAAATCCTGCTTGCCGATTAGTTTTTGATCCATTTGATTGTGGAAACATGGCTATTTGCAGTAATGACAATCGTATAAATCCCTTCAGGCAACGCTGAAATGTCGATTTTAGAATCTTCGCCCACATCCGATTTTTCTAGCAGCACTTGCGCCAAAGGATTGGTAATCCTGACCGTTGTTTTTTCAATTCCGTGAATCGAGATCTCATTTTGTCCTGGATTCGGGAAAACCGTCAATTCCTGCGCAATTTCAACATCATTCGTAGCCAACGGCACGCAAGTACCTGCTGGGGTAAACGGGTCAAACGAGCGCAACACATCCTGTAAAATAAACGCATCCTCATTGGTTTCGACATCGCGGCAAACCCAGGCGGCCTTGGTGCCGGTATCTGGGCATTTGGGCGTGAGCGCAAAGCCTTCAATGTTGACGTTGCCGTCTCCGGGATTGGTCAGCGTGTATTCATTGGTGACGGTGAATTTCCGTTCGCCATCGACAATGGTGGTTGACAGATCGGTCACTTCTAGCCGGTTGATCGTCGTAGGATTATGTAGGATGTACAACAAACCTGTGCTGCGGTCAAAGGCCAGGTCGCAACTTTCATCGCGATTGGTAAGGTATTTCCCAACGTAGGCGAAGTCATCATCGGTATTTGGGTTCAGGTCGAAAACCCAAACATAACCGCCGTCCTGATGCGCTATAAAAAACAATCCGCCCGCACCTTTTACCGAGGTGTAAGGCTGTCCGGTCTCGGTACTCACAAATCCAATCGCCGACAAGGCGCTGTCGGGTACAAACACGATACCTTCTGGCCCTGAATTTCCGGTGTCCTCCATGGGCGAAGGCGAAGCGAGCAAATCCCATTGGCGCAACAAGGTCACCGTACCAAAATTGGCGGTATGCGAATAACGCCTGATTTCGTAATTGTTCTCGTCGATGGTATAAAATTCATTGGCATTCAGGTTGGCTTGGGTAATGCCTTCGGGTCCGCCTGCGAGTGCCTTGTTGGCAATCTGTGTAAAGGTATTGGTAGCAATGTTCCATTGCAATACGCGCAACCGGCCATCGCCCTGCACGCCATACAACCGATTGTTGACGGGGTTGAAATGCAGCCCGCTCAAATCGTTGATCCCATCGGCATCCATTACCGAAGTCAGGTTCACGGCGTTTGCCCAAGATGGCCCGGGCCAGACTTGTGCCATTAATGCCTGCGCAGGAAACCACAATAACAGCAAGTATAATTTTCTCATCGATGGCTTGTTTAAGGCGTTAAAGATAGGAACAAAATCTATAGGCGTTAAATTTTGGGATTTAATCTTAAATTAATGGCGTGGCCTTCATTTGCGGCTTTCCTTTTTTTATCTTTGGAAGCGCATCCATTCACGCAAAACACCAACATCATGAACAGAAGGAGTTTCTTTAAAAACGGCTCATTGGCAGCTATCGGCTCGACGCTCATCAACCCTTTTCAGAGTTTTGGCCAACAACCCGATTTTGACACACTCAAGAAAAACAAAAAGGCCAAGAACATCATTTTTCTGGTGAGCGACGGCATGAGCACCGGAACACTCAACATGGCCGACTTGTTCCTGAACCGCAAAACCGGCAAAGGCAGCCATTGGATGCAACTCTATAAAGACAACCGCGTGACGCGTGCCCTCATGGACACCGCTTCGGCCAGTTCTATAGTCACCGATTCTTCTGCGGGTAGTTCTTCTTGGGGCGGCGGTGTTCGCGTCCCCAACGGTTCGCTAAACGTGGGTGCCAACGGCGAGCAATACCTCCCGATCTTACAGAAATTCAAGCAAGCCGGTAAAATGGTGGGCTGTGTGACGACAGTTCCGATTACACATGCCACGCCAGCCGGATTCTGTGTGAACAGCAAGAGCCGCAACAGCCAGGACGAAATCGCGGGGCAATATCTTGATTTGAATTTCGACGTGATGATGGGCGGTGGCGACCAATATTTCGCCGCCGACAAACGCAAGGACAAAACCGATATGTACACTAAGTTTTCAGCCAAAGGCTATCAAGTCGCCAAAACGCGCGCTGAAATGATGAACGCGACAAACGACAAACCCATACTGGGAATTTTTGGCGAAGATGCAGTTCCTTATTATATAGACCGGAACAACGATACCGATCTTTTAAAAACCGTCCCTTCTTTGGCCGAAATGGCGCAGAAGGCCATAGACCGCATGAAAAACCACCCCAAAGGTTTTGTCATGCAGATTGAAAGCGGTAAGGTAGATTGGGCGGCGCATGCTAACGATATTGCAGGGCTCATCCATGACCAGATTGAATTCGACGAAGCGATTAAAGTCGCCATCGATTTCGCCGAAAAAGACAAAGAAACGCTTGTAATCATCACCACCGACCATGGCAACGCGAATCCCGGTGTCATTTACGGCAAGGACGCCAATGCCAACTTTGACAGCATCCAAAAATACACGCACACCAACGAATGGTTGCTCAACAACATCCACGCAGACAGCAGTGCGAGCCAGGTAAGGGAACTCATCGCGACTACCAATGGCGCTACGATTGCCGATGAAGATGCCAAAACCATCCTGGGCTATTACAGCGGGTTGCAGAAAGAAGATGGCGGCCTTTACAACTTCAGGAAATTACCGTTCAAGGCGCTTGCCGAAATGCAGAAGAAGACCAATTCTGTAGGCTGGATTTCAATGGACCACTCGGCCGACTATGTAGAATTGGCCATGTTTGGCCCCGGAAGCGAACTACTCAAGCCATTCGTAAAGAATACCGACTTGCATTACCTGATGCTCCAGGCCGCCGAAGTCGAGAATAAGTTTTAAAATTCCAACACCACCGACATAGAATCGGTACCCAAATACAATTCGGTTCCGCAGCTGCAGCGTAGGCTGGCGTAGTCAAAGTTGTCGGTTTTACAGGCGTAGCAGTAATCGGGCAAGACATTGCGTCGGTAGAATTTCAATTTTTTAATCTTGTTGAAAAGCAGTTCAATTTCTGCATAGCTGAAAAGGCTGTTCTTGAAATCGAGTGTGTCTTTGATATCATTTGGGGTTTTCCCGTTGCTCTTTAAATGTTCTATCAAAAGTAAACATTGCAATGGCATGAAAACATCCGGGTCTTTTTTGAACCACCTTTTGACGCCCGAACCCAAAAAGACTCCCGCGCGTTTTTTATAATAAGGATGGTGTGGATGCGCGGTGTGGATGTCTTCTAAAATGTAAATCGAGCCGTTCTTTAAATAATTCAGACTTTCTATCAACGATATTTTTTGGTGGTATGGGTCGTGGCTTCCGTCTTCAATCAAAATATCAATGGGCGCTCCTATCGATTGCAAAATCGCATGGTAATTTTGACTGTCACTTTGGTCTGCCTTAAAATAAGTGATGCGATCATCTTTAGGCCACGCGTCGCTCGGTTCAACGATGTCGAGACCGAAAATATTCGCATTGGGATACTTCTCCCTCCAATAGTGGATCGACTGTCCTTTAAACACACCTATTTCCAGGATATTAGTCGCGTCTTTGGGTAGTAGTTTTTCGTAAAAGTTGATGTACTTGTGCCAATATATTTTGTCGGAGATGATTTTGTCGACTTTCATTTTCTATAGAATACCGTTTATTTGGTGAATATAATTAAAAACCCAGACACGCCCCATTTTTTTCTTATTCCTTTATTGTCGCCTGGCTTTTTTCCGACCTAATCGCCAATGCAATTTTAGCCGATAACAGCAATCGAAAAAGCCGCTCCTAAAAGCGGCTTTCTCCTTCTACAAAACTATTAACTATATTAAAACTATTTCAGGATGATGAATTCGCAACGGCGGTTGATTGAGTGTTCCTGCTCGGTACATGGCCTGGCTTCGCCGCATTTAATCAGCGGAACCGTCTCCCCGTATCCGCGCGAGCGCAGCCTCTTGCGTTTGATACCATGGTCTACAAGATATTCGAGGGTCGAAGCCGCACGACGCTTAGACAACATAAGGTTGTAAGTGTAAGAAGCCCGCGAATCAGTGTGTGCGCCGAGCTCGATTTCCATCGCTGGGTATTTTTTGAGTAGCTCGAGCAAAGTATCGAGGATACGCGCCGCTTCTGGCTTGATGTCCCATTTGTCGAGGTCGAAATAGATGTTCTCAAGCACGATCTGTACTTTTCCGTCCTGGCGTTTGGTAATGACTTCCTCGGCATCGTCGTAACACTCCATGAAAAGTTCGATGGTGTAACGCATCTTGCCGTCTTCGTTGGTCGTGAATTCTTCGCTATGCGGAATGTAGAAATCGTGTACGGCTTCTATCCGGTACTTTTTGTTGGGCTCTGTACTAAAGACGTAATCGGCCTGTGCGCCTACCACCATCTGCCCGATCAGGATATCGTTCTCGTCATACAACGAGACCAACGTACCCGGAAGCGGATCTTGGGTGTTCTTATCCTTTACCTCGCCCTCTACCACATAACGTTCCTGGTTCTCCACACGCGTAAAACTGTAAAGCGCGTCGCCGCTGCCTTTTCTGTTGGACGACAAATAACCCGTATTTTTCTTTTCATTGACCACGTAAGAGAAATCGTCGAGATTGCTGTTGATGGTTTCCCCGAGGTTTAACGGTTTGGAGAATACGCCGTCATACGATTTGCTCTGGAAAATGTCTAACCCGCCCATCCCTTGGTGGCCATCGGATGCGAAATACAACAAAGTGCCGTCATCCGAAAGGAAAGGGAATTGCTCGCGGTGAATGGTGTTGATCGCTTTGCCGAGGTTTTGCGGTGCGCCGTAAGTGCCATCTTCGTTGACATCCATATAATAGATATCGAACGAGCCGATAGATCCGGGCATGTCGCTCGAGAAATAGAGTTTTTTGCCGTCTTTGGATAAAACGGGGTGTTCGGTAGAATAGGTATCGGTTGCAAAAGGAACGGCTTTCACATTGGTCCATTTACCATCCACGAATTCGGCCTTGAAAATCTTGACGATTGCTACTTTCTCCTCACCAATCTTAACGCGTTTGTCATTGGTGCGGTTGAAATACATGATGCGTCCGTCGGCGCTGAATGTGGCGTTGCTCTCGTGGGTTTTGGTGTTGATCTCTTTTGGGAAAGGCTCGACTTTGGTGAGCAGCTCCTTGCTGTCTACCTCGGCGCTGTACAAATCCAGGTATGGTTTCTCGTTCCAGTTGAACGCTTTGGATTCTGCACCGCGCAAAGAGGCAAACGCCACTTTATCCCCATAGAATGACATGCCGAAATCCCCGTTAGACGTATTCTTGGTCATCGGCTGTATGATGTAGTTGAACGGTACATTGGTCGTGAGGTTGGCAATGAATTTGGGCGTGCTCACCGGGAACTTGAGGTATTCGGCCATGATAATGTCGGCTTTGGCGTAATCGGCAATCCCGAGCAAGGCGTGCGCATAGCGAAAGTAATATTGCGGTTGTACGCTGTCTTTGTAAGTCAGGAACAATTTTCCATACACACGAACCGCATCTTTCATCTGGGTATTGTTGTAGTAACAGTCGCCGAGATTTTGCAGTACATTCTGGTTTTCCTTGACCTGCTCGTACTGTTCGGCGGCTTTCACAAAAGACTTCTTTTCGAAAAGGCTGTTGGCTTGCTTTTCACTGGCTTTCTTCTGCGCAAAAACCGTGAGGCCAAAACCGAATATCAAAAATATACTGAGGATTTTTTTCATCTTGTCCATTGTTAGAAGAATCTTGGGGATTTGTCGTAGCCTTTCGACGAAAGGTTAGAGAAGTCTAAATCAAACAATAAAAACACTTCATGCGTGCCCGAATTGTAACTGCCCAGGTTACTCAAAGTGTAATCATACGAATACCCCAAACGCAAAGTGGGTGTGATGTAGAAGTTCACGAGGCCGGCTACAGAATCGTCCCAACGGTAACCTGCACCAAGCTCAAAACGGTTGTTGATCAGGAAGTTTGCGGTCAAATCCATAGACAATGGCGTGCCCGAAGCCGCCTTGGCCATGAATGCGGGTTTGAACCTGACGCTTTCACTGAGGTCAAAAACATAACCTCCGGTAAGGAAATAATGCAGCGTTTCTACCGATGCCGATTGGATGCCGTCTTTGCGCTCGATGTGTTTGGTGGTAAGCAAATTTGGGACAGAAAATCCGAGGTAATAGTTCTCGCCAAAGTAAAAGGCACCCGCACCCACATTAGGCATCGAACTGCTTGTATTGACGAAAGAGTTGTCCACCGTCGGATCCGAATAAACAAAGCCGTTGAAATTGACATCGAACAAAGTAATCCCAGCCTTCACGCCCAGCGACAATTTAGCATTATCAGAAACCGGAATAACGTAGGCGATATCCGCATAAATATTATTTTCCTGCACCACGTCGCCAATATCATCATTGACAAACGAAATGCCTGCCTCTACCCTTTTCCCTAGCGGATAATGCGCAAATACGGTCGCTGTTTTTGGTGCACCTACCGCTCCAACCCATTGGGTGCGGTACAAACCGCCGAGGTTGAGTACGCCCTCGGCGTCGGTGGCATAACCCGGATTAACCACACTCATATTGTACATATAATGGGTAAACTGCGGATCCTGCTGGGCTTTCGCCAGTGTCGTTATCAGGAAAATCCCGACCAAAACGATATATTTTATAGTGCTTTGTTTCATTTTTTATCTATTTAAATAGACCCTGCCTTGTTTGGGATCGCGTACGCCGTCGTTGAATTCAAGTATATAGAAATACACGCCGGTGGGCAGCAGTGAATTGCCTAGTTTGAGGCCGCCTTCGTTGGTGGTTCCGTCCCAGTTGGGTGTAAAGCGGTTGCCTTTGTAAACGATGTTGCCATAGCGGTTGTAGATTTCCAGTTTGAAATTCGGGTATTTCTCGATTAGATTCCTGATGAAGAAATCCTCGTTGACACCATCACCATTTGGTGAGAAACCATCGGGAATCACGATGTCGTTGCATTTGGTCAAATCTACAGTCACCGGCAAACGCGTGGCGCTTTCACAACCGGCAGCGTTTTGCATTACCGCGTAATAGGTCGTTCCGTCCACGAGTAAATCGTTGTTGTCATAGGCATTTCCGCCGCTTGCCGCATCGTACCAAACCACCGTATCGTTTCCTGAAATATTTGCCGAAAGGTTGCTGATCCTTGGATTGTCGGTAGCACAGAACTCATTGCCTTTGTCATTGAGCACCGCATCGTCGGGCTGAGAAACGTCGAACGAAGTGGTAAAGCCCGCACCAGTAGAACCGCAAGGGTTGGCCGCGCCAGTAATTTGGCTAACGGTCAAAGTAACGCTTCCCAAATTCAACAAATCGGTTGCGGGAATCGTAAAACTCGCATTGCCGCCGGTGAAAGTAACATTTACGGTTGTCGTCGCCGTATTCGCTCCGGTTAACGTATAGTCGATGTCGTAGTTGCCGTCGGTAAGGCTGGTCGCACCAGAGATACCCACGATATTTGCGAATCCGAGACAGGAATCCACCACATTCAAGGTGGCTCCGGTCACGTCCGGAAGCGCGAGGATCGTAAAGCTCGTACTCGCGTTTTCACTGGTATTGTTACAGCCAGAAGCGGAGCTTGTAATCGCAGTAATGGTCATCGTATAATTGCCCGCTAGACTAACCGCTGCAGCCGGAACATTGAATTGTCCTGCACCCGATACTATCGCAACCGTTCCGGTCGTTCCCGTTGTCGGGGTTGCGGTCGGGATGCTGTAGTCGAAAGTATAATTGCCATCAGGCAAACCGGTGGCGCCCGAAATCAATACCGTAGCGTCGGTTCCCGAACAAACGTTGGCGATGCTCAGGTTGGCATCCACCAAATCCGAAGTCGCGTTCACTGTAAAGTTCGCCGTCGCATTTTCGCTCGTATTATTACAACTTCCCGAAAGGCTCGTGATGGCAGTGATGGTCAAGGTATAATTTCCTGCCGTTGCAATCGATGCCGACGGAATATTGAACTGCCCTACGCCGCCAGCGATGGTGATCGTTCCAGTTGTCGCTGTTGGAGGTGTCGCTGTTGGAATATTGTAATCGAAAGTGTAGTCACCATCTGTCAATCCGGTCGCGCCCGAAATCAGTACAATCGCATCGCTTCCCTGACAAAGGTTGGCAATCGTCAGGTTCGCATCCACCAAATCCGAAGTTGGGTTTACCGTAAAGTTTGCCGTCGCATTTTCACTCGCGTTGTTGCAACCCGAAGACACGCTGGTAATGGCGGTAATGGTCATCGTATAATTCCCGGCTGTTGCAATCGAAGCCGATGGAATGTTGAATTGTCCCGCACCCGAAGCGATAGTAACCGTTCCCGTTGTAGCGGTTGGTGGTGTTGCGGTTGGAATGCTGTAGTCGAAAGTATAATCCCCGTCGGCCAAGCCAGTAGCGCCAGCAATGGTCACAACCGCATCACTTCCCACACAAGCTGTGGCGATACTCAGATTGGCGTCTACCAAATCCGAAGCCGGGTTCACCGTAAAGTTCGCCGTCGCATTTTCACTCGTATTGTTGCAACCCGAGGTCAGGCTGGTAATGACGGTAATCGTCAACGTATAATTCCCGGCTGTTGCAATCGAAGCCGATGGGATGTTGAATTGTCCCGCACCCGAAGCAATCGTAACCGTTGCGGTTGTAGCCGTTGGCGGCGTTGCGGTTGGGATGCTGTAATCGAAAGTGTAATCGCCATCAGGCAATCCGGTGGCTCCAGAAATGGTTACCACGGCATCACTTCCGACGCAAGCCGCGGCAATACTCAGGTTGGCATCGACCAAATCGGCGTTGGGGTTGATTGTGAAATTCGCGCTTACATCGGCAATCACCGTAGCGCACGAAGTCGTCGCGCTGGCGATGTTGAGGAAGGTAACTGTTGTGATTCCTGTATTGGGAATGCTCGCTGCAGGGATATCGAAACTTCCGGCGCCGCCTACAATGGTTAGGTTCACGGTTTGTCCTTGCAGTACATTGCTTACCGACAAATCGTAGGTCAAAGTGTAGCTGCCATCGGTCATGTTGGCAAACGAAACGACTGCGTTTTGTCCGACACAGATTGGCGATGCCACGGTCACATCGGGCAGGTTCAATACTGGATTCGGGAGAATCGTCAACTGTACGGTTTCTGTATCGGTGCCGCAACCGTTAGTAATGGTATAATTATAATCGTAGGTTCCGGCGGCCAGCGTCGACACATCGATTGGACTGGTCACCACTACATTATTGCTGTCGGTCCAAACCCCGTTGGGCTGGTTTCCTGTAAGTAAAGTCGTTAAATCGAAAGTACCTACCGAAGTACAGATGCTTTGTATTCCAGCGAAAGTCCCTGAGTTTGGAGTCGGATCTACAACTACCGTCACTGTCGCCGAATCGCTCACGCAAGGCGAAATTCCGCCGCTGACCGTATACGTGAAATGATAGGTGCCTGCACCGGCGATTGTTGGGTCGAATATATTGTCGGTCAAAGCTCCGGTGCCGTCATCGTCATTCCAGGTACCGATACCTTGTGTGCCGTTGAGTCCGGTAAACAAATCCACCGAGCTGGTCGTGACACAACTGTTGATGAGCAAGGTAGCACCCAAACCGCCTGCATTCGGCGACTGGAAAACGGTAACTACAACCTCAGCCGTATCGGTCGAACATAGTCCGCCGCCAACGGTATACGTATAAGTACCAGCCGCGTCCACGAGTGGATTGAAAACACCGGTACCACTTGCTAAAGCTGGTATCCAGGTTCCGCCGGGTTGTGCCGTAGCACCCAAAAAGACAATCAGGTCGGATGGTGTATAGTTGCTGCAATAGATCGCGGTACCATCGACTCCTGCATTCGGAATCGGGTTGACCGTCACCGTAACAGTTGCCGTATCGTCATCGCAAGGTTGGTTGCCGCTAAAGGTGTAAGTATAAACGCCTGCAGGATCAACCGCCGGATCAAAAACGCCGGTACCGCTGGTGAGCGTTGGCGTCCAGGTCCCTCCTACTTGTGGAGTTCCGCCAAGGCTTGCAAATAAATCCTGAGCGGCACTGTTCGCGCAGAGCGAGAGGGTTCCTGAGGTTCCTGCGTCTGGACCAGGTGTAATCGAAACGGTAACCGTTGACGAATCATCCACACAAGGTGCGACTCCCGTTACGGTGTAAGTATAAACGCCTGCAGCATCTACACCAGGATTCAACACACCCGTACCGCTTGGCAAGCCTGGTGACCAGGTTCCGCCAGGTTGCGGGGTTCCGCCAAGGAAAGTGAAAAGGTCTATAGGATCGGTGTTTGAACACAAACTCGCCACACCATCGGTTCCAGCATCGGTTTGCGGGGTTACGGTTACACTCGCCGAAGCGGTGTCGTTGATACAAGGTGGCGTACCAACCACTGTATAAATGTAAGTGCCCGCAGTATCCACAGCAGGATTAAAAACGCCGGTACCACTGGCCAGTGCCGGTGTCCAGGTTCCGCCGGTTTGTGCGGTTGGGCCTAATAGTAAAAATAAGTCTTGCGGCGCACTGTTACCACACAATGGCAATACTGCGTTGCTTCCGGCATTGGGCGGTTGGGTGACGGTGATGGTCACGGTTCCGGTTTGCGGTTGGCTACAACTTGGCGGGTTAGCCAAGGCAATGCTGACCAGGTTGATGACCGTAGTTGCTGTATATGCAGTGCTCAAAGTCGCGATACCCGATGGCCCGATGGCGATGGTTTGCGTGTTGCCGTTCGACGTGTAAGTTACAATCGTATTTGGGGTTCCGGTGAATCGAACTCCAGCAATAGAACCCGAACAAATCGTGGTGTTCAAAGCGGTAATGGTCACCGTAGGCAATGGGTTGACTGTGATGTTGATTACATCGGTAAGCGGGCTTGTGCACGACGGCGTTCCCGGAGATTGGATGCTGACCAATACAATGGTCGCATTCGCAGTAAACGTGTTGGTGATGGTCGCTGTTCCGGCGGCATCGAGCACTACGGTTTGGTCTCCGATGTTGTTGATGTTGTAAGTAACCGTGGCGTTTGGCGTTCCGTTGAACGTGATTGTGGACGCTTGCCCAACGCAAACATTCGTATTGGCTATGACCGAAACGGTAGGCAACGGTGCCACTGTAATGGTTACGGTGCCAGTTGCCGGTTGCGTACAACCAGGAGCTCCCGCGGTGGTAATACTAACCAGGTTGAAAGTGCTGTCAACGGTGAAAGGATTTGTGATGGTGGCATTCCCAGACGCATCCAACGTAACGGTGTTGGTATTGCCATTGAGGGTGTAAGTTACCGTGGCGTTTGGCGTTCCGGTAAAAGTGATGGTGGCATCGTCTCCAGAGCAAACCGTTGCGTCGCCCGATATCGTCACGGTTGGAATCGGCTCGACCGTAATGGTGACTGTACCGGTTACATCCTGGTTACAACTTGGTGTTCCCGTTAATGTGATGTAGGTTAGATTGAAGACTGTGGTGGCCGTATAGGTGTTGGTGACGGTGGCCGTTCCGGTAGCATCGAGTACGATGATTTGGTCGTCTCCTCCATCGATATTGTAAGTTACCTGGGCATCAGGGCTTCCTGTAAAAGTAACCGTGGCGCTGTCTCCGGAGCAAATCGTTACATCCGAAGTGATAGCTACAGTCGGTAAAGGAACGATTTCAATCGTCACAGATCCGGTTACCGGTTGTACACAAGCTGGTGTGCCGGGAGAAGTAACACTAATTAATGTGAATACGGTAGTTGTGGTAAAATCGGCAGTGATTTCGGCTTGACCGCTTGCATCTAAAACGATTGTTTGGTCAGGGCCATTGTTTACCGTGTAAGTGATTGTTGCATTTGGCGTTCCGGTAAAAGTAACCGTGGCACTTTCTCCCGAGCAAAGCAATGTATCTCCCGAGATCGAAGCCACTGGCACCGGCAATACGGTAATGACAGCGCCTCCTGTTAACGGTTGGCTACAACTTGGCGTACCCGAAGTGGTTACACTAACTAAGTTAATGACTGTATCGGCAGTATAGGTATTGGTTAGCGTCGCGGTACCTGAAGCGTCAAGGACAATGGTTTGGTTTGGGCCACCATTGATGGTGTAGATGACGGTAGCATTTGGCGTTCCGGTAAAATTAACCGTAGCACTTTGTCCTGTGCAGATATTACTGTCGGGCCCAACTGTCGCCGTAGGCAAAGGCGTTACGTTGATAGTAACGGTCGTGTTTTGCGGTTGTGTACAGCTTGGTATTCCCGCAGTGGCTATACCTGTAATTGTGAAAACAGTAGTCGTCGTGTAGGTGTTGGTGATTGTTGCGGTTCCTGTAGCATCGAGTACAATCGTTTGGCTTGGTCCGCTATTTACCGTATAAGTGACTGTGGCGTTTGGTGTTCCGGTAAAAGTAACTGTGGCGCTACCACCAGAACAAATCGTAGTGGCACTCGACACGGCCGTAACTGTCGGCGGCGGTACGACGGTAATGGTAACCGTTCCCGTTTGTGGTTGGCTGCAACCCGGCGTTCCCGTTGTGGCCACGCTTACAAGATCAAAAATGGCTGTGGCGGTGTAGGTATTGGTCAAAGTTGCGGTTCCGGCAGCATTCAATGTAATGGTCTGGCTCGGACCACCGTTGATGGTATACGTTACAATGGCGTTGGGCGTTCCGGTAAAGGTTACGGTGCCAGTAGTTCCCGAACAGATTGTTGTGGTTGTCGATGCCATCGCAGCAACAGGTAGTGGCAATACGGTGATGGTAACACTTCCGGTTGCCGGTTGGCTACAGCTCGGCGTGCCCGACGTAGCGACACTGACTAAGTTGATGGTCGTATTAGCAGTGTAAGTATTGTTGATCGTCGCGGTTCCGGCGGCGTTGAGCACAATAGTTTGGTTGGCTCCGCCATTAATGTTATAGGTAACCGTAGCATTCGGTGTTCCTGTAAAGGTAACCGTTGCGCTTTGTCCCGAACAGATGGTGGTATTGGCAGCAATCGTAACCGTTGGTGGAGGAATTACGGTAATGGTCACCGTTCCTGTGGCTGGTTGGCTACATCCTGGTGTCCCGGTGCTCGCAACGCTAACCAGGTTGAAAGTCGTGGTTGCGGTGTAGGTATTGGTAACCGTTGCGTTTCCGGCAGCATCGAGAACGATGGTTTGGTTGGCGCCGCCGTTGATCGTGTAGGTTACGGTGGCGTTTGGTGTTCCGGTAAAGGTTACGGTGGCACTTCCGCCCGAGCAAATATTGGCATTGGCAGCGATGGTTGCTGTTGGAGGTGGTACAACGGTGATGGTGATGGTTCCTGTTACCGGTTGGCTACAACTGGGTGTACCCGATGTCGCAACACTCACCAAGGTATAAACCGTTGTAGCCGAAAACGTACTGGTGATCGTCGCAGTTCCCGCAGCGTTAAGTGTAATGGTTTGGTTGGGTCCGCCGTTGGCAGAATAAGTGACGATGGCATTAGGCGTTCCGGTAAAAGTAACCGTCGCTGTCGCACCGATACAAATCGTACTGCTCGAAGCAATCGTTGCAGTGGGTAGTGGCGTTACGGTTATAGTGGCACTTCCGGTTTGCGGCTGGCTGCAGCTTGGCGTACCCGAAGTGGCGATGCTTACTAAAGTAAAAACTGTTGTGGCGGTGTAATTTCCGGTAATCGTCGCTATACCACTAGCATTCAGGACAATCGTCTGGTTCGGGCCACCGTTGACTGTATAAGTAACTGTAGCGTTTGGCGTGCCTGTAAAAGTAATGGTTGCTGCGCCGTTGGGGCAAACATTGGCGGTTCCAGAAATAGTCACCGTAGGCAAAGGCGTTACCGTTACGGTCACTGTGCCGGTTTGCGGTTGCGAACAATTGGGCGTTCCTCCGGTCGCGGCACTAACGATAGTGTAAACGGTGGTAGTCGTATAGGTATTGGTAATGGTCGCTGTTCCGGCGGCATTGACTGTAATGGTTTGGCTCGGACCGCCATTGACCGTGTAAGTGACAATGGCATTAGGTGTTCCGGTAAAGGTAACGGTTGCCGATGCATTGGGACAAATCGTGGTGTTGCCCGATGCGGTTGCCGTTGGCAATGGACGAACGGTTATGGTGATATTTCCAGTCAATGTTTGCGTACAACTCGGTGTTCCTGATGAAGCGACGCTTACAAGGTTGAAGACCGTAGTCGCAGTATAAGTATTGGTAATCGTTGCGGTTCCGGCGGCATTGAGTACAATCGTCTGGCTTGCACCACCATTTATATTATAGGTAACGGTGGCATTGGGTGTCCCGGTAAAAGTAACCGTCGCACTCGATCCTGAACAAATGGTATTGTTGGCCGCAATTGTAGCTGTTGGAGGCGGAATCACAGTGATGGTAGCCGCGCCCGTTTGCGGTTGGCTACAAGCCGGCAAGCCGGAAGTCACCACACTCACCAAGGTATAAACCGTTGTCGCAGTAAACGTATTGTTGATGGTTGCCGTACCAGCCGCATTGAGATTGATGGTTTGGTTGGGACCACCGTTGACGGTGTAAGTTACAATCGCGTTGGGTGTCCCGGTGAAGGTAATCGTCGCTGATCCATTTGGGCAAATATTGGCCGTTCCAGAAATGGCAACCGTAGGCAATGGCCTTACCGTAACCACCATAGAACCCGTTTGGGCGTTCGTACAAACCGGCGTGGTCGCCGAAGCAGCGCCCACTAAAGTATAAGTAGTAGTAGCGGTATAATTACTGGTGATGGTTGCTGTCCCGGCGGCATTGAGTACAATGGTTTGGTTGGGGCCACCGTTGACCGTATAAGTAATGGTCGCATTTGGCGTTCCGGTAAAGGTTACCGTTGCCGATCCGTTCGGGCAAACCGTAATGGCGGGCGACAAGGTGACTGTTGGTTGAGGCAATACATTAATAGTAACACTGCCACTCTGCGTCTGCGTACAACTTGGCGTACTGGCCGATGCCACGCTAACCAGATTGAATGTCGTCGTCGCGTTATAAGTGTTGGTAACCGTCGCGGTTCCCGTACCATTGAGGTTGATGGTCTGGCTCGCGCCACCATTAATATTATAGGTAACCGTAGCGTTGGGCGTACCCGTAAATGTTACCGTGGCACTGTTCCCCGAACAGATGGTCGTATTGGCAGCGATGCTTACCACAGGTACCGGTAACACCGTAATGGTAACCGTTGAAGTGGCCGTTGCACACAAAGCAGACGAAACGGTATACGTAAAAGTATATGGGCTGCCCGCCAAAGTTAAGGTTGAGACATTTACCGTTCCCTGAAAGCCGTTCGATGTGGTCAAAGGACCAGTCCAGGTTCCCGTATTATCGGGCGTACCTCCTAAAAGTGCAAATAGGTTAAAAGGCGGTGTGGTGGTTAATTCGTTGACACAAATACTACGATTTCCGTTGGTTCCGGCGTTATTGGGTTGAACCAGCACTACCTGTACTTCAAATCGTGTTGAACTTTCGCATGGCGGATCTACGGTGGTTGCAAAATAACTCTGCCCATTAACCAACGGTGTAGACAGCGGAATCGGAACTGCCGACGAAGCCGTCGCGTACCAATTGTTATCGCCACTAACCACCACATCATTTAGCGTTGGCGGATTACCTGGGAGATTACAGAAACTTTGTATCGGATCTCCGGTAGGCACCGGAACCACTCCAACGGTCACCAAAACCGGACGTCGGGAGGTTTCACAACCGGTGTCGGGATTGGTTTGGCTCGCATAATAGAAAGTATTATCGGTCAACACTGTAGTTGAAAGCAAAGGCGACCCGTTACTGGGTGAAAGGTACCATTGGATATTGTTACCGGTCGCGGTCAAATCGGCAATGGTGGCATCGGCTGGATCATCCACACAGGGTCCTTGGAAACTTTGTGCAAAAGGCCTTCCGTAAACGGTAACCACGACACGTGGCCTGACACCGCAGGTTCCTGAATTGTCATCGGCAAAGTAATCTTCCCCATCAGCAAGCCCAGATGTAGGCGATAAAGCCGTCGTTGAAGTCGCGGTAGCATACCAAGCCACTCCATTCCCGTTGGCCGTTGCCGCAAGGCTCGCAATGGTAGGCGATTCAACATCGCAAAAAGATTGGGTAAGGTCGGTTACAGTAGGACACTGTGCTTTGATGCTTGGCAGGCTTCCAAAAAATGCCATGCACAAAAGAAAGTAGAATATTTTTTTTCTGTCAAGAGTAATAATTCCCATAAGCGCTGCAGGTTATCAAATGTTTTTGGCTCAGGAATCCCGCATCATTACAGGTATTCCGACAAAAAACAGGTATCCAGATTACAGACACTATATTACTTAATTTAAAACTCTCTCGTTTTTGTAGGAATTTAATATTATGAACAAATTCATTAACAATTATTTAATAAGTTTAAATTTTCAATAATGATTGAACGCATTGATTTTCAATTGTGTAAAAATCTCACCAAAAAAGAGAAGTATAATCGTCACTTATTTGAACAGCGACTTTTAACCGTAAAAAACATTACCGCTGGTTCTTCTCAAAGTGGTTGACAATATTATAGACGACGATCACGTCTTTTTGGTTGATGTAGAGCTGCTTGCGGTTGTTTTGGTTTTTACGTGTGATGATAGAAATCGTGAAGGGCTCACCGTCTTGATCCTTGCAATCAAAACCATAAATCAGCGTCTGGTCGTTTTCTTCCTTTTCCTGGTAATCCACGATGTCATATACCTGAACTTCCTGTGAGTATACGACAATCCTGTTTTTATCGGTATCGAGCGATATGATAATCGACGCTTTCTGCAACTCAGACCAGTTGCCCCAACTGCCTTTGGCGTTTTTTTCCATCACGCTAAAACCGGTGGTGAGGAATTTGTACACCTGCCCTTGCGCCTGCTGGAAACCAAAAGTGAGGAAAAACACAAAAAAAACAAACTTGAGCTTCATGGAATTGGATTTAAATTTATAGGTTGAACCGCGCCACATCGGCCTGCGCTTGCCTGAATTCATTCATCATATCCGAGACAATCTGCGAAACAGGCTTAATATCATCAATCAATCCGGCAATTTGCCCGATCTCTAACTCACCTTCCACAAGGTCGCCTTCAAACATGCCGCGTTTGGCCCTTGCCCTGCCCAGCAACGCCTGCAATTCGTCGGCCGACGGACATTGCGCATACAACTGTTGCAGGTCGCTGTAAAATTTATTTTTGATAAGCCTAACCGGAGCTAGCTCCTTTAAGGTAACGACCGTATCGCCTTCCTTAGTATTGAGGATGGTATTTTTGAAGTTATCATGCGCAGAAGATTCAACCGACGCAGCGAAACGACTGCCTACCTGCACACCATCGGCTCCAAGAACCATTGCGGCGAGCATGGCGTTTCCGGTTGCGATTCCGCCTGCTGCAATGAGTGGGATACTGATGTTGCGGCGCACCATCGGAATTAAGGTAAGTGTCGTGGTTTCTTCGCGTCCATTGTGTCCTCCGGCTTCGAAACCTTCGGCCACGACCGCATCCACACCAGCTTCTTGCGCTTTCAATGCGAATTTTGAACTGCTCACGACGTGCACAACCGTAATGCCTTTTTCTTTTAAAAATGAAGTCCAGGTTTTTGGATTTCCGGCGGAGGTAAAAACAATTTTTACGCCTTCGTCGACGATAATCTGCATGATCTCTTCGATGTTGGGATACAACATGGGCACGTTCACGCCAAAGGGTTTATTGGTGGCTTTTTTACATTTTTGGATGTGTTCACGAAGCACTTCGGGGTACATAGAACCTGCTCCGATAAGGCCCAGACCACCGGCATTGCTCACAGCGCTCGCGAGCTTGTAGCCGCTGTTCCAGATCATGCCGCCTTGCACAATCGGGTAGTCAATTTTAAAAAGTGTTTTGATCCTGTTCATCACTCTTTGACGAGTTTTCCGGATTGTGAATAGGTGTTGGTTTGTATTTTATAAAGGTACATTCCCGATTGCAAATTATCCAGCCCGAATGCCGGTTTGGAACTGTCCACTGACTGCTCCATCACTTTCTGGCCCATCGCGTTATAAAGCGAGACGTTGGCGTAACTAAAATTATTTGGGAAAGCTACGCTTACCTGGTTTTGTGTTGGATTTGGATACAATACGAATTTTGTACTGATCTGAGTAAAAGGTGTGGTTCCCAGCGCAGTGGCCAACGCAATCCCAAAATTAGGAATCCCATAACCAATGCGGTCATCTGGGTTGTTGTAAATACTCGCCGATTCCTTGATGTACTGCATGATCTGCTCGTTGGTTTTACCTGGTAACGCCTGCCAAAAACTGGCTACCATCCCTGCCATAATCGGTCCCGAAAAAGAGGTTCCGTTTCCGGTGGTTACGTTTCCGGTGGTTCCCGAGATTACGGCTTGCTGTCCTTGCGCCGCTACGTCGGGTTTGATTCGACCGTCGGATGCCGGTCCATAAGAACTGAATCCCGCAGGAACTTCGGACGGGTTGACCGCGCCAATAGACAAAGCATGTGTGGCGTCGGCTGGAGCAGAAATATATTGCCAGTCAGTAAGTCCTTCATTTCCGGCAGAAACTACGCAAATCATTCCGCGGCTGTAGGCCACATCGACTCCTTTGCTGATAAAAGCCGTTTGCCCGTCCATGTCTGGATACGTAAAATCGTAGTCAGGGTTGTCAAATTGGGTGTAACCCAGTGAGGTGTTGATGATATCCACGCCTAAACGGTCGGCTTCTTCGGCAGCTTCTACCCAAAGTGATAATTCGAGTGGACCTTCATTGTCGCCATCTTCGGTGATAAACAAATAATAGGACGCATCAGGCGCCGTGCCCACCAATTGGTTGTTTTTGTAACCGCCCATCGTTGACAATACCAAGGTGCCGTGCGAAATTCCGGTGTAGAAATCTTCACTGCGGTTCACATAATCATAACCACCCAAAATCTGGTTGTTGTCACGCAGCCTTGAAAACGTCGAGGCCGTATTGACCTCGGGAAATCCGCCATCCATGACGGCAATGATTTTCCCTGCGCCGGTATAATTCTGCTCGTGTAAGGTGACGCCGTTGAGCATTTGGATTTGGTTCAGGGAATTCCCGTAGTTGAATACCGTAGCGGTTTCCATCGTCTTATTGAACTTTTTTACCCGCTTTTGCGAAGCCTGACGATTTCCTGTATTGAGGTTCCTGTTTGCATAATCCACGTGATCTACAAATGACAGCGTGAGTAAAGCCTGGATGGCTTCATAACTGCCGCGAACATGTACATTGTTGAACCATTTTGATTTGGCGTATACCGTGATGCCATTTGCGGCTTCTACCTGGTCAATGTAAGGTTGGTGTACGGGCACGTCCTTATTGTCGAGTGCAATATTCTGTGCAGTACGGCGATCGAGTGAGCGCTGTGTAAGCATTGAAAGCGGATCAGACAAATAACTGGCGGCATTGGGTTTACTGGTGAAATACACCCAAGCGTCTTCCTGTGCAAACGACGCAAAGCCAGAAAGCAAAAGGAAAATGACGATTATTCTTTTCATATTGAGTCTTTTTTAGCGTGGTAAACTTACGAAATTACTCCCGAACCAACTAATTCATTTTCAAGATACCACGCAACATTTGACCCGAGCAAAGCGAACTGGCGAAGCAAATAAAAAGGAGGAAGCCCAGTGGGCTTCAGGTAGCTTGATTTATCAAGCAAAAAATCATGATATTACGCCTGAACCAACAAGTTCATCGTTAATATACCACGCCACGAATTGCCCTTCGGTAATGGCCGATTGCGGTTCTTGGAAAGCCACGTAAAGGCCGCCGTCAAACCGGTGCAACACAGCTTCCTGCAACTCTTGTCGGTAACGGATGCGCGCCTGGACGTTCATGGTTTGACCCGGTTGCAATGCCAAATCTTCACGGATCCAATGCACTTCCGAGCGGTCTACAAAAAGCGCCTTTTTGAATAAGCCAGGATGCTGATGCCCTTGGCCGGTATAAATGGTATTGGTGGCTACGTCGGTGGCAATGACAAACAGGGCTTCGGGCGTCCCGCCAACATTGAGCCCCTTGCGTTGCCCGGTCGTAAAATAGTGTGCACCTTGGTGCTTGCCTACTACTTTGCCCATTTCGGGTTTGTAGTTTATGGCGGCGGCTTCTAGTGCGAGTTCTTGTTCTATCGATTCGGCCTTTGGTCTTTCGAGTTGGTAGATTGACTGCTTGGCGTCGATTTCAAAAATAAGCCCGTCTTTGGGTTGCAGTTTTTGTTGCAAAAATTCGGGCAGGCGTACTTTACCTATAAAACACAAGCCCTGCGAGTCTTTCTTTTCGGCAGTGACCAATTCCATTTGTGCTGCGATTTCGCGTACTTCGGGTTTGGTGAGTTCGCCTATCGGGAACAACGCCTTGGCCAATTGCTCTTGCGACAACTGGCACAGGAAATAAGATTGGTCTTTGTTTTTATCCACGCCGGCGAGCAGTTGGTATACAGGTTGTCCATCGACCTCGATTTCACCTTTTTGGCAATAATGTCCAGTGGCTACGTAATCGGCGCCGAGGCTCAGGGCGATTTTCATGAATACGTCGAATTTGATTTCGCGGTTACACAACACATCGGGATTGGGCGTACGTCCTTTCTCGTATTCGCTGAACATATAGTCGACGATTTTCTCCTTGTATTGTTCGCTCAAGTCGACCGTCTGGAATGGGATGCCGAGTTTTTCGGCCACCAATAAAGCGTCATTGCTGTCTTCGAGCCACGGGCATTCGTTAGAAATCGTCACCGAGTCATCGTGCCAGTTTTTCATGAAAAGACCAATCACTTCATAGCCTTGCTGCTGCAGCAAATAGGCCGCAACGCTCGAATCTACCCCGCCGGAAAGCCCGACTACTACACGTTTCATAGTTATTGTTTAAAATATCGCGCAAAAATAAGGATAATTTGCCAAGTTGGTTGCACTTTTATGATTGCTGCAACACCCGATTTGAAAACGATTGGTTTACCAATTTAAAAACGGCCAACATTTACCAAACTCGCGTTGCGTTCAATTATTTTGCTATCTTTATCAATAACCATAATTGAAGGAACCTTTCTGCTTTTCATCCGGAGATTCCAAACCCAAAACGACTAAAATATCCGCCATGTCAACAGCTGTCATTATAACTTTTTGTGCGCTTTTATTGATTGCCTATGTGTTCGACCTGACCGCGGCCAAAACCAAAATTCCTTCGGTAATTCTTTTGTTACTGTTGGGCTGGACGGTAAGGCAGTTCACTACCTGGTTTGAAATTCCCCTACCCGATTTCTCACCGATTCTTCCCGTTTTGGGCACGGTGGGGCTGATCCTGATTGTACTCGAAGGGTCGCTCGAACTAGAACTCAACCGGTCCAAATTCGCACTCATCAGAAAGTCCTTTATCGGCGCGTTGTTGCCCATGTTGGCTTTGGCCTTTTTGCTCGCCTACTCGTTTAGTTATTTTGGCGGTTTTGGGCTCAAAGACAGCTTGACCAATGCGATTCCTTTTTGTGTCATCAGTAGCGCCATTGCCATCCCGAGTGTCAGGAACCTCTCGAACCGCAACCGCGAATTCATCATTTATGAAAGCAGCTTGTCTGACATACTCGGCGTATTGATTTTCAATTTCCTGCTGTTTAACGAAATAATAAACTTCGGATCGTTTAGGGAATTTGTCTTACAACTCATCGTGATTGCGGCAGTTTCGTTCGTGGCCACCATCGGGCTTTCATTCTTGCTCAGCAAAATCGACCATCACATCAAATTCGTGCCGATTATTTTGTTGGTGATCCTGATTTACTTTGTTTCTAAAGTATACCATTTGCCTGGATTGGTATTCATTCTGCTATTTGGATTGTTTATTGGCAACCTCGACGAACTCAAGCATTTCAAATGGATCGAGCGTTTCAAACCCGACGGACTCAACAAAGAAGTCAAGAAATTTAAGGAATTAACGATAGAAGGCGCCTTTCTGGTCAGGGCGTTGTTCTTTTTGCTGTTCGGTTACCTGATAGAAACCTCCGAAGTCCTCAATACCGATACCTTGTGGTGGGCGGTGGGGATTGTAGCCGCCATTACAGTTTTCCGTGGCTTACAACTCAAGCTCTCGCAACTTCCGGTCAAACCCTTGCTGTTTGTGGCTCCAAGGGGACTTATTACAATCTTGCTGTTTTTGTCGATTGAAACGCCGCACCAAATTTCAATCGTGAATAATTCGCTGATTATTCAGGTGATTATACTTTCGGCATTGTTGATGATGGTAGGATTGATGGCTGCTAAGCCCGATAGTGAGGCGTAAGGATTTTGGTATTGATTATTTTTTACCGGTACGCGAATCACCTAATTTACTCGTATTTTCCTTACTCATATTTTGCTGCTTCACGAGCTTCCCGTCTTGGTAGAATTTCCAGATGCCGCGTTTTTTGCCTTTGACATAATTGCCCTCTGATGCGATTTTGCCTGTAGATTCACGGTATATCGCTGGGCCGTCATATTCGCCGTTTTTGTAGTTGGTCTCCTCTATGACGACGCCATTTTGGGTGTAACTTTTATACTGACCTTCTTTAAGGCCATTTTTAAAATTAATCTCTTCGGCGATTTTGCCATTCGGATAGAACACCGAGCGCTTACCATCTAACTTCCCGTCTTTGTAATTGTCGAGCGACATGATAGCCGATGATTCCTTGTGGTAATATTTCCACTGGCCTTCGTATTTACGGTTGACTTCCTTGCCTTCACTGACCTTGTTCTTCTTCTGGTCAAAGAAAGTAGTGTAGGCCGAATTGTCCTTGGTATTGAATTCGCGCGTGGCAATTACCGATTTGGCTTTGGTGTCATCGAAGAAATTAAACACGCCTATTTCCTTACCATGCTCAAAAGTGCCCTCGTAACGCGGGCGCTTCGACTCTTCGTAGAATCCTTTCCAAACACCGTGCTTCTTGCCGTTTTCATCGAGTTTGTTGTAATCGTTCTGCGCGACGGCAAAATGCGAAAAACACAGCATCATTAACCCAAAAACAAACTGTACTCTCATAGATTTCAAATATCTGTTATAACAACCGTTTTGCATTTTTATTTTGGCAAATGTACATTTTAAAACAAAAACCGAAGTCCAATTAACGTTTGTTTAAAAAACACGGCAGCCCTTTTTTGGCTAACTTTACGTACTTAAAAACCGATTATGAAAAAGATTTACACATTGCTGCTGTTGCTCGTCCCGATTTTAGCCATCAGCCAGGTTACCTTACGCATCACCTCTATTCCCGCCAACACGCCGGCCAACGCAACAATATATGTGGCTGGCACGTTCAATTCCTGGAACCCGCAAAGTGCCATGCACGCGCTGCAGCCCGATGGACTCGGCGCTTACCAGATTGTTATTCCAGAAGGTTCTGGGACTGCCAGTTACAAATTTACGCGTGGCGCCTGGGCCAGTGTAGAAGGCAACGCTTCGGGCGGATTTTTGCCCGATCGCAGTTTCACCTTTACCGGTTCACCACAAACCCTCAACCTCACGGTACTTTCGTGGGAAGACCTCGGCGGCAATAACCCGAGTACGGCCGCGTCGAATGTGCAAATTTTAGACAACAACTTTTCGATGCCGCAACTCAATTCCACGCGCCGCATCTGGCTGTACCTGCCACCCGATTATTACACCTCCACCAAAACCTATCCCGTGCTGTACATGCAGGACGGGCAGAACCTATTTGACAACGCCACTTCGTTTGCAGGCGAATGGCAGGTCGATGAAACGCTCAATATCCTTTTCAACGCCGGCGATTATGGAGCGATTGTAGTGGGCATTGATAACGGCGGCGGTGCCCGACTCGACGAATATTCGCCCTGGTTCAACACCCAATACAACGAAGGCGGTGAAGGCGGCGACTATATGCTGTTCCTCTCCGAAACGCTTAAACCTTACATTGATGCGAATTTCCGTACCAAACCCGAAGCGCCATATACCGCGCTGATTGGCAGTTCGATGGGCGCACTGATTTCAGTATATGGCGCCTGTACTTTTGCCAACCAATTCGAGAAAGTGGGCGTTTTTAGTCCCGCGTTTTGGTTTGCCGGCGACAACCTCAACGACTATATCGTCAACAATGTTTCGGGGATTGAAAACCTGCGGCTCTATTTTGTCTGCGGACAAAACGAATCCAGCACGATGGTGCCCAATATGAACACCGTAAAAAACAACCTCATCAGTAAAGGCGTGGCCACGAGCAATACTTTGACGCTCGTGGATCCTTTGGGTACCCATTCGGAGAGTTTCTGGCGCGCCAAATTTGGGGCGGCTTATCAATGGCTTTTTGCCGATACAAATCTGTCGGTTACCCAGGGTACACTTTCAAACTTCTCCATCAAGCAAAATGCGAAGGGTGAAATTGAGGTGAGTGGATTGGGAAAGACAACCACGTTCGATGTCATCTCGACAACCGGGCAAAAAATACTGGCCATTCAATTATCGAACGGCATCCATCAATTGCCACGATTGGCTTCGGGCATTTACGTCCTGCAATCGGGAGGAAACTTCACGAAATTAATTGTCCGATAGACTACTGCATTCGCTTTACATGGGCTTGGCCGTTCACAGTGTGTACCACGCTGCCGTCTACTTCGGTAAAGGTTCCTGAAAAACTCATGTCAATATAACCGCCAACCGGGCCGATACTATTCACGTGAAAAATGATGGTATTCACCGTAGGGATAATGATGTACAATTCATCAGAGTCGACATAAAAATCGGCGCTCGTATAACTTCCGGGAACGATGTTGGCGTTGTAACTCCCTATCGAAAGGACATCGCCGTCGGCCGAAGTAGCGGTCAAATGCAAGCCACCTGGTAAGCCATCGGCACTGGTTGTTTCACCGTAAAATCCGTGCGTAAAATATTTCGCCGGACGGTTGTCGATCTGGTGCCAAATAAGCTCCGTCACCGTAGTGCACGTGGTGATTGAACCGACATTGGTAAGGGATGGTGTAAAATTATAGTTCTGGACATCGGAAGATTGCGAGTCGTCAAAGTCAAACGCTTCAAGGCTGAATTGGGTAACCCCATTGCAATAAATCCTGTTCGTGCTGAATACGCCGTTGGAAATAGGAATGATGGATGGAGAGCCCAATCCTGGTGTTCCCCTGAGCACGACATAACCATTGGTAACGTTGGTGTTGTTGCAGTCGAGCACGCTGCCCTGTACGAGCGTTGAAGTGACCAAGGTATTGTTGATTACTATATCGGGCAAAGTCGCATCTGTTGCGAATGGCCCAATGGTTCCTGTATACAACGTTCCGCATGGGTTGGTAATCTTGATCGTCAGCGATTCGTTGGCGGGCACAATCCCCGAAACAGCGCCGTTATTGTCGGTAACACCGTAACGCGTATTCCCGTTGCTGCTGCGTTGTATAGCCACCGAAACATCCGACAGCGGGTTTCCAGAACCGTCCAGTACCCTTACACTTAAATTTATGGGAACAAACGGTATATCGCAATTCCACCACGAAAAATGCGAAACATTCCCAACATAATTGTTACCGATTTTAGTAGCACTGCCTTCCTGCTTCCAGTAACCGTTCACTTCATCAAAATGCCATAACGGTATCGTGGCGGGTGCAACCGCCAATTGTGTATCATCGATGCGCATCGTAATCTGCGCCATATGTCCTGTTGCCAGCTGCAATTTTTGCCCGTCGCTACCACGCAATTCTACCTGCAGCATGCCGTAGGTTTCAAGTAATCTTTCCTGTCCTAGCGCGTCCTGCGCGTACAACATTCCCGGCATCAGGTCGTCAACATCAGGATTGGAAGGCGTAAGGTGGAACATACAAACGGACACGTTGCCAGAATACGGTGTACCACTTTCGGTTTGGAAAGCCCCGTCAAATTTGATTTTCGTTCCCGAATAAATGGATACTTCACTGGCCGTTCCCGATGCAATGGTCATCGTCGGGACAAAATCGGTGAGCATGATCTTCACCTTGTTTTTTCCGGTGGTTGGGATAAGCGCGCGCGAACCGTCGTTGTATCCTGCTTTTGTCGCAGTGATATAAGCAAAGTGTTCGTAAACGCTGGCGCCATTAATGATGAAAACCCCATTCGCATCGGTCTGCGCGGCAATACTTCCGATTTTCACCGTCGCTCCTTGTATCGGATAATCGTCGGCGTTGACAACTTGTCCGATGAAATCACGCGAAGCCGACGCACCGAAGTTTTTAGAAAAATCGACCGGATTTGGATTGATTGTGATATTGTCATCGTCGGGATTACATCCGATGAGTACTATCGAAATTGTAAAAAGGACGAGCATTGCTTTTAATAATTTCATCATGTCTGGATTGGGATTTTACAAAATTAAAGATAACATTTTACCGCAATCCAAAGACATCAATTTAGCATTCGACCGCTTTTAACTAGAATTCGATGCAAAGCCAAAAATAAAAAACCTCACATTTCCTTATTCTCACTCATAATTTCGCTCTTATTCTGCGCGTATTCAAAGCCATCTTTCCACCATTTGCGCATGTGGCTTTTGTTAAAAATCAGCGCGTTGTCGGTTAGCGGAATCGGGGTGTAATACAAATTGAGCTTGACATTTTTGTTGTTGGCCGCGAGTTTCCCAATGGTGATGTCGTGCTTTTCTACCTGGTCTAGCAAGGTCTGGAACAAATCCACCATGAGTGAAAACGGGTTTTTACCGATTACCCTTGGTGCGGTTTGCGTCTCGGTTTCCAGAACCACCACATCGATTTCTTTGGCGCCGCGGTTAATCGCCTCCCGAATGGGTACCAGGCTTGAAAATCCGCCGTCGCCGTAATCGCAGCCGTCTTTGTTCACAAGGCTCATGAATGGGATGTAGTTGCACGAAATCCAGATCCAATCGCAGAATTCGTCGTAATCGAAATCGCGGATGCATTTGTACTCCACGTCGTTGCGCGACAGGTTCGTTACCGTCACGACAATGTTGCAACTCGATGCCTTGAGCTGGTTGAATTCTGACAAGGTAAAATTATCGCGGATGTACGCCCTGAGTTTGCGGCTCTCGCCAAAAGTACGCTTACCTCTAATGAATTGCAGCAATACGTTGAAGTGGTTGATCGTTACGATATCGACGCCTTTGCGCTTTTTGACCACAAACGGGTTGATGTCAAAAATATGCTCCATGCTCACATTGGTGTAAATGCTGCGGATTTTATCGACATTGCCCAGCGCGAGGTGCGGAATCAATAAACTTCCGGTGGACGTGCCGAGTAAAAGGTCGTAAGCATGGCCTTTTTCCTGCATCAGGTATTGCGCGACTCCGCCGGCAAATGCACCTTTGCTTCCTCCGCCCGAAATCACTAATGCCCTCATATGGTTTTGGTTTTACTCTTCAAGCAATCGCTGAAGCTGTGTCTTTTCGCGGATCGGCAAACCCGACCGGATTTTCACGAACACTTCGCGGTGCTTGGGATCCTTGAGCAATTTACGGATATTATCCTTTGAAAATTTGACAAATTGCCAACGGTGGTTTGCAGTGCCGTACACAAGGCTCCTAAAAACGTCCTCGGTGTAAACCTGCAAATCGAGCAATTTCTGCAACGCGCTCTGCTGTACGTTGGAGTCGTAGTTGGTTCCCGTATACATGAGCAATTCCTGGTAAGCCTTGAGTTTCTCTTTGTCATCAAGAGTCATGAATGCCAGCGAAAGGTGCTGCAGCCTGAGGTTCTTGTCCTGGAAACCCACCCAGTTTTTAGACATTTCTACATAGCCTATGCGCTCGTTTGGGAATGATTTCCACAAATTAACTAGCGCCAATTCTTGTGTTTCATACGACGGATCTTTGAGCAGCGATTCGTATTGCAACCTGAAATTTTCGGGAATGTCGGTCAGCGATACAGCCACGGCCTGGCGCACATTGGTGTTGCCGGTTTGCAGCGCGGCTTCGAGCAGGTCGGATTTCTCCTCAAAAGGTTCGGCTATGTGCTGATACACCATGAGTTCCCTGATTGGGTACCATTCGTCACTTTGGAGGATTTTGAGGATTTCGGCTTTATCGTTTTTCAGGTCAAGCGGCTTTTGCTGCAACGCGATGTAGCGTTGGATGAAGTCATTCTTGGCGAGCGCAGCATTCACGTCCTCTTCGGGAAACTCCGCACTGTCGAGCCATTTCTGCTGGAACGCCTTGGTATCGAAGTCGGCAACGAGCTTAACCTGTTCCAGGAAATCCTCGGTGGTTACGTTGCGGTACGCGTATTTGTTGAGATAATTGCGGATGACGAGGTTGAACTTTTCACGTCCCAAAGCCTCGTGCAAAATATGCAAAGCCCAAGCGCCTTTCTGGTAAAAAGACAACGAACTGGCTTTGGCATCGCGAACGGGCGCCTTATCTGTTTTCGCGGCCTCGCGAAGTTGCCTTGAAGTCTGGTAAAGTTTGTAGTAAAAGTAATCGTCACCCAAAATTTTGCGCTCGGCGAGCAAAGCGTAATAAGTGGCAAATCCTTCCTGCAGCCAATGGTCTTTTGAGGTTTTCGCCGTGACCAAATCGCCAAACCACTGGTGCGCCAATTCGTGTGCGTTGACGTTGAGATAATTGCGGTCGTTGTAACCGATGGCGTCTACGATAAAGTCGCGAGAGAAAGTGGTTGCCGAGGTGTTCTCCATACCGGCGTACAAAAAGTCGCGCACCGGAATCTGTCGATATACTTTCCAGGGATACGGCACCCCGATTTCATTTTCGAGGAAATCAAATGCTTTGGTGCTGTAACGATACGTGGGTTCTAGTTTGAGAGAATCCTCGCGCTCATAATACATCTCAAGTGGTACGCCCGAGGCCGAGCGGTCTTCCTGTTTTTTAAAATGCCCGATGGCAAGCATCACCAGATAGCTGCTCATGGGTTTGTCCATCGCATATTTCCATGTAATTTCTTCGCCTTTCGGGACTTTGGTGAGCAGCACGCCGTTTGAGATTACCTCAAAACTTTTCTCAAAAGTCACTTCAAGGCTAAAGATTGCTTTTTCATTGACATCGTTAAAACTCGGTAACCAATGGCTGGTTTGTTTGCCTTGGCCTTGTGTCCAGATTTGGCCGTTGATGTCTTCGGGTTTGAGGTTGTCTTTGGTAAAATCCCAGTTCACGAAATACATGGTTTGCGTTGGGAACGCTTCGTACTCAAAAGTCAATGTGTTTTCTCCGGTACGGAAACCTTCAAACAACAGGAGTTGTTTTCTATTGTTGGCCGATTGGACTTTGGCACCGTTGATTTTTACGCCGGTGAATTCCATTTTTTCGGCATCGATACGAATGGTATCGGGTTTTTGGGTCACGTCAAATACATATTTCCCCTGCCCTACGACATTTCGTTTCACGGGATTCACCGAAATTGAAGCGTAAACCGTCTTGAAATCGACGCCCGGATTTTGGGCAAACAACGAAGAAAAACAAAGCAAGGAAAGTAGTGGTAAAAATTTCATCTGGTATTTTTTGTTCGCCAAAGTTAGGGTTTCCACTGCGGTAAAAATTATGGATTATACATTTCGGATTATGAATTATCCTCCTACTCTAAATTTTTGGGCATGATGCCTTCGAGCCAGTCTTTGGCCTCGCCGTTAAACGCATCCGACATCTGGAGGCTCTTGCTTTCAAGGTCAAGGATTGCAAAAACGCGTACCTGAAGCCCGCCTTTGTTGTAGCGCTGCCCGATTTCATCGTCGGCTGCGACCGGGTCAATATAACCCAACAGCCTCAGTTTGCGCCCAACGGTTACGTAATTCCCGGTGATCATGGACGCGATCCAAACCGTGTCGCCGTTTTCAAAGCACGCCTGGAAATACGGTTTGTCGTTGTATCCTTTTTCTATTGCGACTACTTCGGCATCAAAAGCCACCGTTTCACCTTTGTGTTTGGCGGCGTCTTTTTGCACGAGCGCAAATTTTTTCGCGTCGAAATTCCTTGGGCATTTGACTTTGGGTGTTTGGGCATAGAGATTGGGAGCTCCAACCAACAGTAGGATTTGCAACGTAAAAAAGGCAATGTATTTCATCTGAATTTGGGCAATTGGCCTGCAAAGAAAAGAAATTATCCTTTTGCCTCAAGCGCCTCAGCCATTTTGTTGATTTTGGGTTGCAGGATCCAAATCCCGACAAAATAAAACCAAAGCATGAAAAACTCGGCTACGAAATCACCAAACGATACCTCGCGTTGCAACTCGACCGTCTTGATGGTCTTAGCAACGAAATACATCGAATGAAAAATGCAGAACATGGCAAAGAAATGCAATGGGATAAAGATAACCATGAAGATGGGCAATAGGCTCACGTCGGGCATGTTTCCTGCTTCCATCGCAGCCGGATTGAAATTGTTGAAAATGAAAACCAGCAAGATCATTATGGCAACCAGATAGATAACTGGGATCAACAACAACACTTTAAACCGGCCCACTTTAAGCGTTACGCCTTGCGGTACTAGCCGTTGAAGTTGGGTTCCTATCGTCCAAAACCAGCCGTAGTAAGCAGCGAGATAGAAAATCATCACCAGCGGAAACCACTTGATGTAATCGAACATAACAAACGGATTGGGCTCTTGGCCAGCCATCGCAGCGGTCATGAGACTAAAAAATACGCCGATGGCGAGGATGATCTGGAAAGTCACCGGAATCACAAAAATCAGCACAAACAATTGCCAATGCTTGGCTTTGAGGTAGAAATTGGCCATATTTCGGGTTATTTTATTTTAATGAGTAAGCCGCGATTGACCACAAGCGACAAATCGGTTTTGTTTTTGGTGGCGAACTTTATGGTGTCCTTACCGATTTCGCGGTTGTCGATCTCGATCGGGTTTTCGCTTTTGTCCTTTCGGATTAACGACTTGTATTTCTCGTACACGATTTTGCCTTTGTAAGTCACGGCGTCTTTCATTTTCTTGGTGTACACACTGTCTGAAAAGGTAATCTGGTAGCTTTGCAATTCATATTTCTTGTCGAATGTTACCCGGTAAACCCCGTTAAGCCTCGGATTTTCCTGTGCTGTCGAAAGACAAAACAACGCACTGATAAGCAATAGTAATGGTTTCATTAAATTTATTTTTTTGCAGAACCAAGATACAAAAAATAACCATCGGGCACGCTTTCTTAATTCGCGGCTAAAAACTATCTTCGTTGCTCTCATCTTACCGCCATGTCAAAACTGTTGCAAACCCCCATAGAATACCTCAAAGGCGTCGGGCCCAACCGCGGCGACCTGTTGCGCAAGGAACTCGGCATCCACAAGTACGAAGATTTGGTGCATTTTTTCCCCAATCGATACATCGACCGCACGCGCTATTACAAGATCAACGAACTCAAAAACAATCCGGCCGAAGTACAAATCATTGGCAAAATCATCAACATCAAAACTGTCGAGCAAAAACGCGGCAAACGGCTCGTGGCAACCTTTGTAGATGATACAGGAACGCTTGAACTCGTGTGGTTCCAAGGCCACAAATGGATCCGGGAAAGCCTGCAGCTCAATGTACCCATGGTCATCTTTGGGAAAGTCAACGTCTTCAATAATACCTACAGCATGCCGCACCCTGAAATGGAGTTGCTCAAAACACACGAACAAAGCCTGCGATCGGCCTTGCAACCCGTATATCCGTCTACCGAAGCGCTTGCCAACAAAGGGGTCACCAACCGCGTGATCAACAAAATGATGGAACAGCTGTTCCTGGAGACGCAAAACCTGTTTGCCGAAACGCTGCCCGATTACCTAATTGCCGAACTCAAACTCGTACCCAAAAAAACCGCGCTGTTCAACATCCATTTCCCACAAAGCGCCGATGCCTTGGCCAAAGCCCAATTCAGGCTCAAGTTCGAGGAATTGTTCTTTATCCAGTTGCAGCTCATTACCAAAAACCTGATCCGCAAGCACAAAATCAAAGGACATCCGTTTACTTTGGTGGGCGATTATTTCAATACCTTTTTCGAGCAGCATTTGCCTTTTGGGCTTACCGGTGCGCAGAAACGTGTGCTCAAGGAAATCAGAAACGACATGGGCCAACCGGCGCAGATGAACCGATTGCTGCAAGGCGATGTAGGCTCGGGCAAAACCATCGTCGCATTCATGAGCATGCTTTTGGCACTCGACAACGGTTTCCAAACGTGTTTGATGGCGCCTACCGAAATCCTGGCCAACCAACACTTTTTTGGGCTGTCCGAACTCGGCGAAAAAATGGGACTCAACATTAAAATCCTTACGGGTTCGACCAAAACCGCCGACCGAAAAATCATCCACGAGGAGCTCGAAAACGGCAGTTTGCACATACTTATCGGAACCCATGCACTGCTGGAAGACAAAGTCAAATTCCAAAACCTTGGGCTCGCGATTATTGACGAACAGCACCGGTTTGGCGTAGAACAACGCTCCAAATTGTGGAAGAAAAACGAAATCCCGCCACATGTGTTGGTGATGACCGCCACACCTATCCCGCGTACGCTCGCCATGAGTTTGTACGGCGACCTCGATATTTCGGTGATCGACGAAATGCCTCCGGGCAGAAAACCCATCCAAACCGTACACCGGTTCGACGCCAACCGGCTTAAAGTCTGGAAATTCATCAAGGACGAAATCGCACTGGGCCGCCAAATCTATATCGTCTATCCGTTGATCCAGGAATCCGAAAAAATGGATTTCAAAGATTTGATGGATGGCTACGAAAGCATCTCGCGCGATTTCCCGTTGCCGCAATATTCTATTTCAATTGTCCACGGAAAAATGAAACCCGCCGACAAGGATGCCGAAATGAAACGCTTCTCTCAAGGCAAAACCAACATCATGGTGGCTACCACTGTTATAGAAGTGGGCGTCAACGTTCCCAACGCCAGCGTGATGATCATTGAAAGTGCCGAGCGTTTTGGACTTTCCCAACTGCACCAATTGCGCGGTCGCGTGGGACGTGGCGCCGAGCAGAGCTATTGCATCCTGATGACGTCGCACCAACTCTCCGCAGACAGTAAAACGCGTATGGAAACCATGGTACGTACCAATGACGGTTTTGAAATCGCCGAAGTCGACCTCAAGCTGCGCGGTCCCGGCGATTTAATGGGCACGCAACAGAGCGGCGTGTTAAACCTTCAAATCGCAGACATTGTGCGCGATAAGGAAATCCTGCAACTCGCCCGACACCATGCGGTAAAAATTCTTCGCGACGATTCGCCGATGGAAAAACCGGAGCATGCTGCGATGCGGAGTGCTTTTATTGAGATGTCGAAGAAGAAGAATATTTGGAATTATATTAGTTAGGAGCTGGTTCCCGCTTTGCGCTGCTATCTTTTTAAACTCCCGATGGTCGTTTAAAAAGGATATCCGCTGCAATCGG
>DLHP01000033.1 GCA_002483285.1 Flavobacterium sp. UBA7665 | reverse complement strand
CGGCAGCGATAGCCCCGATTGAAGCAGCATCCTTTTGTTCCGCTTCTTTAGCGGACAAAAGATACAGCGGAAAGCGGGAATCAGCTCCAAAAAAATTATCTTTACAACATGATCCTCATTACCGGCGCATCCGGCCTCCTCGGCTCCCACCTCACGCTACACTTGCTCGAAATGGGCGAGCCGGTTCGTGCCATTTATCGCACTGCAACCGCGATCCAAAAAACCAAATCGGTTTTTGAACTGCACCAGAAAATCGAGTTGTTTTCAAAAATCGAGTGGATACAGGCCGACATCACCGACGTGCCCTCGCTTGAAACCGCCTTTCAAAACATAGACCGCGTGTACCATTGTGCCGCGCTCATCTCCTTTGATCCCGCCGACGAAAAAGCGCTGCGCAAGAGCAATATAGAAGGTACGGCCAACATCGTCAATTTTTGCCTTGCTTATGGCGTTAAAAAGCTGTGTTATGTGAGTTCGATCGCCGCGCTTGGCGACCTTAAGGACGGTGAAAGTGTGGTTACCGAAGCCACCGAATGGAATCCCGAATTCGCGCACAGCGACTACGCCATCTCTAAATACGGCGCAGAAATGGAAGTCTGGCGCGGCTGGCAGGAAGGGCTTGAAGTGGCGATTGTCAATCCCGGGGTCATCCTGGGCGCGGTGCCAAATACCAAAGACTGGCAAACCGGAAGTGTCGAAATTTTTGCTAGGGTACGTAAGGGCCTATTGTTCTACACCAAAGGCAGTACGGGTTTTGTAACGGTTGATGACGTCGTGAAACTGTTGGTGCAATTGATGCAGAGCAGTATTTCGGGAGAAAGGTTTATTGCCGTGTCAGAGAATTATTCTTATGAGAAGTTGCTACAAATGGTGGCCCATTCGCTGCAAGCCAAACCGCCTTCGTATCATGCCTCAACATGGCTCACTGCTGTTTACTGGCGTATCGATTGGCTGTTGTCTTTGTTGGGTCGCAAACGCAACCTGTCTCAGATTATGGCACGTTCGTTACACCAATCCCATCGTTTCTCTAACGACAAGGCAATAGCTGAATTGGGTTTTACATTTGAACCGGTAGCGGGCGCTGTAGAAAAAATAGGTGCCGCGAAAGTATCGGGGAATTTACAAACTTACTGAATCTGCGGCGCGTCGGGGTCGGTACCTGTGGTGCCGGGCGCTGGCGCACCGTGTGTCTTACTCACCACCGAATCGATTTGTTTCTGCTGGGTCTCAATGCGCGTTTTGACCTCGTCGTACATTTTTTTGTAGTTGCCAATGTCGGAGGCGTAATAGTGGTTGCTCTGGGCAAACTGCAGGCTGTCTATCTGGTATTTCTTAAAGATATAAGCCTTGGGGTTGACAATGCTGTTGGTTTCGCCCGGTTGTTGCGGCTGCGAGCGCATGGCCTCGAGTATGGCCAGGTCGTAGATAATCTCTACCATTTTGTCTTGTTCAATCAGATTTTTGGGTTTGGTCATGACCTCATTTTTACAACTTGCAAAAATCAGCGCCACACCCAAAACGAAAAGAATATTTTTCATCGATAGTATTATTAACGGTCAAAAAGCAATCGTTGGCCACATTGGATGTCCTTTACCTTGAAGTTGTGGTACACCAGTTGGCCGTTGACAAAGGTATGGGTAATTCTCGATTTAAACGTATAGCCTTCAAACGGCGACCAGCCGCATTTGTACAAGATATTGTCCTTGCTCACACTCCAGGGCAAACCCGGATTCACGATGGCCAGGTCGGCGTAATAGCCTTCCTTAATGAAACCGCGCTTTTGGATGCCAAACACAATCGCGGGATTGTGCGCCATTTTCTCCACGATTTTCTCCACTGATATTTTCCCTTGGTGAAAGGCCTCAAACATCGCCACGACCGAGTGCTGTACGAGTGGGCCGCCAGATGGCGCCTGGAGGTACGGTTTTTTTTTCTCCTCGAGCGTGTGCGGGGCGTGGTCTGTGGCAATGACATCGATGCGGTCGTCGAGCAAAGCAGCCCAAAGGGCATCGCGGTCGGCGGCAGTTTTTACAGCCGGGTTCCATTTGATCAGGTTGCCTTTGGTGGCGTAATCGTCATTGGTAAACCACAGGTGGTGCACGCAGACCTCAGCGGTTATTTTTTTATCCCTGAGCGGAATCTTGTTGGTAAACAATTCCATTTCTTTAGCTGTTGACAGGTGAAAGACATGCAAACGCGCACCGGTTTTCTGGGCCAATGCCACCGCTTTAGACGACGACAGATAGCAGGCTTCCTCGCTACGGATCAGGTGGTGCGCCGTCACGGGAATGTCTTCGCCATACTGGGCTTTGTATTTTTCAAGGTTGTTTTTGATGGTCTGCTCGTCCTCGCAATGCGTGGCAATGAGCATTGGGGTCGACGAAAATATTTTCTCGAGTACCGCTTCATTGTCTACCAGCATATTGCCGGTAGACGAACCCAGGAAAATCTTGATGCCTGCCACATTGTGCGGATTGGTTTTCAGGACTTCTTCGAGGTTGTCATTGGTGGCACCCATCATAAAAGAGTAGTTGGCGTAGGCGTTTTGCGCCGCAATCCGGTATTTGTCTTCGAGGATTTCCTGGGTGACCGCATTGGGCACGGTATTGGGCTGCTCGATGAATGAGGTTACACCACCGGCTACTGCCGCCCTTGATTCGGAAGCGATGTCGCCTTTATGGGTAAGGCCGGGTTCGCGAAAGTGCACCTGGTCGTCGATGGCGCCCGGAATCAGGTAATTGCCTTCGGCGTCGATGATTTTAGTGGCCGACGATTTGGCGCTGATGCTTTGGGCAATCTCAACAATCAAATGGTCCTCAATCAGCACATCGCCTTCAAAAATGATCCCTTCGTTGACAATCTTGGCATTCTTGATCAAAATCCTGTTCATAGCGCTGGCTTATAGTCTGTTAAAAAGTTGGCGGATCCTTAAAGTAATCACGCCGAAAACGGCTTCCTTGATGATCGAATTGCTCATCTTGGATTGTCCTTTGGTACGGTCGGTGAAGATGATGGGCACTTCTACCAACCTGAATTTTTTATTGAACGCGCGGTATTTCATCTCGATCTGGAAAGCATATCCGATGAATTTAATCGCGTCGAGGTTGATTTTCTCAAGTACTTCGCGTCGGTAACACAAGAATCCCGCAGTCGCGTCATGTATTTTCATTCCTGTGATGATCTTCACATAGACCGAGGCAAAATACGACATGAGCACGCGGTTTAGCGGCCAGTTCACGACATTTACACCCGTTACGTAACGCGACCCGATGGCCACGTCGCCACTTTCAAAATGGCAGGCGTTGTAGAGTTTTTGCAGGTCTTCGGGGTTGTGCGAGAAATCGGCATCCATTTCAAAAACATACTCGTAATGGCGGGCGAGCGCCCATTTGAATCCGTGAACGTAAGCCGTCCCCAGTCCTGATTTCTTTTCACGCACTTCGAGAAACAGCCGGTTGGGAAACTCCTGCTGCAGGATGCGAACCTTGGCTGCGGTTTGGTCTGGCGAGTTGTCATCCACGATGAGCAAATCGAATGGTTTGTGCAACGAAAATACCGCCCTTACAATCGCCTCTATGTTCTCGATTTCGTTGTAGGTTGGAATAATTACAATACCGTCGCTCATCTTTTGTCTGTTTCAGAAGCAAAAATACATTATTTCTCAAAGCCGCTTCTTAATAAAATGATAATATGGCGGCCGTTGTTAAAAAAATAAGGCTGCGCAAACACACAAAAAATTTAGTAATTTTGCGCGGTATGGCCGATTTTACTTTTCATCCCCGAATTCTGGAAACCCGCGACTGGGCTACGATTGTTTTTGTCGTGGCGCTCTTGCTTGTGGCCGTGACACGCTCGGTGTTTGAGAATCGTTTTGCCGAGTACATCAAGCTCGTGGCCTCCGACAAATATGTCAAGGTATACCGCGACAGCAGCCACCTGATGAGCGGCTTTAACGTGGTAATGTTCCTGGTTCAACTGGTCTCGCTGGCATTCTTTGTACAGCTTATGTTGAGTTATTTTGGGCACGCCTCCAAGACCGACTGGATCTTGTTCATCCAAATCATTAGCTTCCTGGCCGTATTTATATTGTCTAAGTTCCTCATTGAGAAAATCATCGCCACGGCTTTCAATATCGAGGAATTTACCGAACAATTTAATTTGCAGAAAGTTACCTACCGAACCTATATCGGTTTGCTCTTATTGCCCATCGACGTGATCCTGTTCTACAACGACCAACCGTCAAAAAGTTTAGTTTTCGCGCTTATCGCTATTGTATTGGCAACAAATCTGTTAACTTATCTTGTTTCTTTAAAGAATTATCAAAACTTATTCTTGGGCAAGTTGTTTTATTTTATTTTATATCTTTGCGCACTCGAAATAGCCCCGTATTATTTCATGTATTATTGGTTTACAAAAAGTTAGGATTTAGTATATGTCACAATTGAAAGTGAAAACAATTTTAGTGTCGCAGCCAGAGCCTAAGGTGGAGAATTCTCCCTACTTTGACCTGCAACAAAAGCATAAGGTAAAAATTGATTTCAGACCATTCATACACGTCGAGGGCGTTAATGCCAAGGACGTAAGGCTTCAGAAAATCGACCTCAATAATTACACTGCGATTATTTTAACGAGCAAGAACTCGGTAGACCACTTTTTTAGGGTGGCCGAGGAGATGCGTTATAAAATCCCCGAAGGACTCAAGTATTTCTGCCAGTCGGAAGCCATCGCTTTCTACCTCCAGAAATACGTGGTATACCGCAAACGCAAGATTTATGTGGGCCAGAAGGATTTTGCCGATATGGCGCCGCTGATCAAAAAATACAAAGAAGAGAAATTCCTTTTGCCGGCCTCCGACCAACTCAATGCCGATGCGCCGCAAACCCTAAACAACCTCAAAGTCAACTGGACGCAAGCCACCTTCTACAAAACCGTCATGAGCGATTTGTCTGACCTGGCCGATGTGTACTACGACGTACTGGCGTTCTTTAGCCCAACCGGAATCAAATCGTTGTTCAAGAACTTCCCCGATTTCCAGCAAAACAATACGCGCATCGCGGTTTTTGGCAGCACCACACAGAAAGAAGCCCTCGAACACGGATTGCGCATTGACATCCTCGCCCCGACTCCCGAAACGCCAAGCATGACCATGGCGCTTGAAAGGTATATTGCCGAAGCCAACAAAGGAAAATAATGATTCGAAAAATACTATAAAAAAGAGCGCTCATGGCGCTCTTTTTTTTGTCCCAGACACTTACAACGCTTGGGTTTTGAAAGGAATAGTTCACCAGGTAAGTAAGGACAGTCTCAATATCCCAAATCCTAAAAGTGGTAGTGAAGTAGTATTGGATGCCCTAAAAAACAATACTCCGCTGTTAGGCAACTTACCCGGAAAAACTATGTGCTACATCTCTTGTTTACAATTCTCCCTCGATTTAACCGTCCTGAATTTAGTGGGCAAAAAATATCTTGAAAGTCGTACCCTGCCCCACTTTACTCTCCACGGTTACCCTGGCATTCATCGACTCGATCTGGTATTTGGTGAGGTACAGGCCAAATCCCGTGGCCTCTTTATGGTGGTGGAAGGTTTTATAGAGCCCAAACAAATCCTGCCCATGCCGCTCCAAATCGATTCCCAAGCCGTTGTCGGTTATGGTTAAAACCTGCTGACCGTCCTGGGTAAAAAAATCAAAGGCTATCCTCGGAAAACGGTCGGGGTGCGAATATTTGATGGCATTCGTACTAAAATTGAGCAAGATGCTTTCCAGGTAACCCACATTAAAATAAACCATAGCATCGTCGGGAACCTTGTTAACGAACAGCAATTTGTTTTCATTGCCGTAACCATTGACAATATTCCCGATTTTGCCTACATGTGCCTTGAGCAGGAGCATTTCCTTCTCGATATCGGTATGGCTTTGCACATAAATGATCTGGGACAAATGGGCGATGGTTTGATTGAGGTCATCCGATATGGTGCGCAAATGCATCAGCGCCGCCTTATTGCTCTTTGGGTTGCCATCCAGGTCGATCAGGTCAACCAGCATGGTTATATTAGCGGTGTAGGCGCTCAGGTTGTGCGAAATGGTCTGTGACAAATTCAGCAACCGGCCGTTGAGTTCCTTAAAAGAGCTGATCTTTTGGGTCAATGCCGGGTCAATTCCCGCTGCGAAATCAATATCAGTATGGCTTTTGCTCATCAAAGGTTAAGTGTTATGATGGAGCAAATATAAACGCCTCGAAATCAAAAAAATGTAGTCCTTTTGACATTGATTTGTAGAATTGTTTCTACAAATACACCACTAATTGTCGTCGTAGTACAACTGAAAAATGGCAATCAGCGTGGCCACATTGTCGATCTTGAGCTTCTCAAAAATCCTGTTCTTAAACGTACTAACTGTGGTTTTTTTAATCTCAAGCCGGTCTGAGATCTCCAGGTTGCCGTAACCCTTGACCAATAGCCTAGCCACGGCTGTTTCGCGTTCGGACAATTTATCAAGCGGATTATCCGGTGTCTTAGACAGGTACGAATCGAGGATGCGGTCCTTGATGTTTTGCGTCACATACCTACCCGAAATGATCATGCTTTTAAGGGCTTCTTTCATTTGGTCTTCGGTACTGCCTTTGTTTAAAAATCCCGCAGCACCCGCATTGAGGTATCGCATGGCGTAGATGTCTTCTTCGTAAGCCGAGAAAATCAGGATTTTTAGTTCGGGGCGGATGGCTTTCATCTCCGGAATGATATTGAGGCTGTTGCCGTCGGGGAAATTGATATCGAGTATGAGCAAGTCAATCTGCTGCTCGCCCACAAGCTGCAAGGTTTCCTTAAAGGTACCGGCCTGGAATATCCTAGGATTGAGAAACAATTCCCTGATTAACAATACCACACCCTGACGCACCACCGAATGGTCGTCGGCGATTAAAAAAGTAAGGTTGCCCGATAGTTTCATAGGTATCCTGATTAATGTCTATTGCTTCAGACCTGTGTGAGCATGAGGTTGAAGGTCACTTTGGTGCCGTTGCCTTTTTGGCTTTCGATAGCGATTTCGCCGCCATACAGGTCGATGATTTCCTTACAGATGTTCAAGCCAAGCCCAACGCCAAGGTCGGTCACTTTCTCTGAGACGATTCCCTGATAATAGGCTTCGAATATGTTCTCCAGGTCACTTTCGGCAATTCCCACGCCGTTGTCTAACACCGTAACCTTGAGGTTCAACTCGTAATCAGAAATCGACTCCTGGCCGAGGCTTACAACAATCAAACCGTTCTGGGCAAATTTATTGGCGTTGCCGATGATGTTATAAAACAGCTGGTAAATTTTAGCCAGGTCGGCATAAACCACTTGGTCTGGCTCAAGGTTAGAACGCAGCTCCAATACATTGCCTTTGGATTCGAGCAGTGGCTGCATCGACTCAATAATCTGGTCCATTTCTGTTTTGAGCCGGATTTCTTTTGGCCTGAGTGCCAATTTGCTGTTCTCGTCCTTGGAGTATTCGAGGATCTGGTTGGAGAGCAGCAACAGCGAATTGGTCGTAAATGCGATGGATTTGAAGGCCTCCAGCAATTCGGGGTCTTTGGCCAACGCGCCTGCTTTTTCACTGTAAATAGATAAGATGCCCAACGGCGATCGGATTTCATGGCTGATCATCCCCGTCATCCTGTTCTTAAAATTGAGGCTGCGCTGGATTTCCTGCTGGGCATCGGCCAATCTTTTTTCGTACTCAAAAGCGACACGGGTAAAACTAAAAAGGACCAGCGAAATGACCAACATGAGCAAAATCAAAACAATGATGCTCACGCTCCTTACGGTCTGGTGTGTGCTGTAATCATCGGCAAGTGCCTGCTGCCCGCCCGGCCTGGACCAACCTGCTGCGTCCTGATAAGAGGACAATTCTTCAAGGCTCAATTGGAGTAACTTATTGTTGAGTTGCATCAAAGCGAGGTCGCCCGAGCGCACACCCGAAAATGATTTTCGAAGCCTCGAGAATTCTTGCTCATAATAGACATTGGTGAGTGCGATCGTGTTGGCGATTTGTTGCTCGATATCGCCCGTGAGCACCTTGTCCTTGTAATGCATTTTCACGACGGTATTGAGGTACTGTTTCTGGATGTTCACTTTGCCCGAAATGGCATCGGCCAAGCGGGAGAACAGCCCTTTTTTAGACGCATTGTCAATTTTGAGGTAATAATCTGTTTTGATGTTGTCGAGGATTTTCCCCGATTCGAATGGGTGAAGCGCCATGGGATTTGGCTGCCCGGCAGCATTCAGTCCGCTGTGCTTGTCGATGATCGAGTCGATGGACTGCCGGAGTTTGAGGATCTCGGCTTGTTTGCCATCCCTTTGGGCAAGGAGCTGCTTGAAATTTTTGTTCTTGGCCATACTAAGACCCATCGCATCCATCAGCCCGTTGAAATTACCCATCGACTGGGAATACTTCTGGAGCGAAGCCGCGTCGTTGCTCGTGATGTAATCGTTAAAGTAGTGTTGGGAATGTAAAAGGTTACTGTTGGCGCGGTTAGACAGCACCAGCACCTCATTAGAAACCGAAAGCTCGTCAAAAGCATCCGAAAGCTTCGACTCGTTGTACCAGATCAATACGACCGTCAGTTGTAAAAGGACGATACACGACAACAAGAGGTAGTGTAGCTTCTTACGGTCTTCAAACTTCAATCGTTTCAAGCCAAAGAAATTGGTCCCCAACCCTTTATCGATCAAATTTTTGGCCTTACTTATAAAATACCGACTGCTCATTACTGCGCCAAATCTTTGATGTTACCTACTAATGGGGCAAATTTAACGTTTTTCGGCACAAAAGGCGTAGTACATTTTAGGTGTCGCTGTAGAATAAGTTCTACAATGTCGAATGGCAATAAGCGTTGTCCTTATTCTTTCTGGTTAAAGTAAGCCACACCCATCCAAATCAAGCCCAAGCCAACCCCAAGGATTGAAAAGAGTTGTAAGGAATCATAAATGAACCCAATCACCACCCCCATGATGGCGCAGAAAAAAAACACCGACAGCGCTTTGATAAAACCGGGTTTCTTGGTTTCGTTAAGTGCCTTAGAAAAAAGACTCTGCTTTGTCTCATTGTTATCCATAGTTGTCTATTTTAAATGTTAGTACTTTATTTAGGTGTCAAGCCGCAAAGCCCCAGTCAACAAAGGCTTCGTTCCAAGACCGTGCTACTGCTTTATCAATTTGCCCTTGCCAATGACCGTTCCTTGCCCATCCAAAGTGTAAAAATACACGCCCGGCTTGAGGTGGCCCGCAGGAATAGGCCCGCCGCCGCGAATGGTTTGGTCTATGACGGTTTTACCCATCGCATCGGTGAGCACCAATCTTAGTTTTTGTGTGGGAGCACCCGTTAGCGTGAGCGAATCAGCAAACGGATTGGGCCCAACCTCCACTGAAGTTGCAGCGGTTTTTACCACCGAAAGCGGTGCACATTGCACACAGGTTTTCTGGAAGGTGATGGCATTGTCTGTAAGGATCTGGCTGTCGAAGGCGGTCCCCGCAACGCAATCGTCTTTCAGGGTAGCATCGAGCCATTTCACGAGATAATTGTCTATCACCGCATGTTGCGCGTCCCTGGAAATTTGAGCCGATGGGGAACAAGTCGCCTCGCCAACGCTACACAAAAAATTATTTTCGGCCATTTGGCAATGGCTTCCGCCGGTAATGCTGATATAGGTTTTACAACTTCCCGTCAATGCCTCATACATCGCCAATTGGTTGGTGGCAGGCGGCGTAACGCAGTCATTGGCTCCGGCAAATAACAACGCCGGTAACTGGATATTGGCCGCAGCCGCAATCGCCGAAGGGTTGGTTTGGGCCGCAGCGAGTACCGCGAGCGCCGTAATCTCATTATTGCCTTGTGCCGCCAATAAGGCTGCGCCACCGCCCATACTGTGGCCCATCACCGCGCTCGAGGCACCCACGCGCCCGTAAAACACAGAGGTGTTGTCGTTGTTGAGTTCGTTACATCTTTTGATGACAAACGCCAGGTCGGCGGCGAAAGTAGCATGCGATGGTGCGATACCGCCTTCTGTCTTTGGGAAAACCATAAGATAGCCTCGGGGAACAATGGCTGTCCAGAGATTTTCATAGGCCTCCCAGCCCATGACAAAACCGTGGCCAAACGACAGGACAGGAAAGGCTCCCTGCGTTGCGGTGAGCGGGACTCCATCGCCTGAGGTATCGGCAGGGTAATAAATGGCTACGGGAACCGCGCGGTTGTTGCGATCGGGATCGGTAAAAGTGGTATCAATATGACCTATCCCAAACTGGGCAAAGCCAGAAAAGGAGCAGAACAAAATCAAATTAAGGAACACTTTTGCCATGGCCTACAAATTAATTATAATACTAATATACAACTATTTGTGTACGGTTTTATGTTTGGGGGTTGTGAGGAAGGTTAAAGTTTGGTGAGGGGCGGTTGAAGCTTCGTTGCGCCGCCAATTTTTACGATGGGCAAGTCTGAATAAAAAACGCAGCTGGATTTTTACTGGGCAGACGCCAAGCATCAAGACAAAAAGAGCAAGTATCCCATACTCACCATATAGACAAACACCGAGACGAAACCCATGAAAAAGTCTGGAATCCTATCGGTGACGACGTTGACCAGGGTTACTAGTAGCGCCAAGGCAAACCCTGCCAGGATTTCGGGGAACCACAAAAACGAGATGTCGCGGCGCACCTTGCCGCTCGTAATTGCCTTGAGTTTGCCCAATAGTAAAGTCTGCTCGATGTAAATGTCCTCACCGCTTTTTAGGGTATCGGCATAATCCGGCAGGCGGGCAATCCTGTAATAACTCCCGTCCCGGCATTCTATGTAATTGGAGATGCTGGTCCCTCCGCCGCCCTTATAACTGGCAACGGTCGTGGCCGCAGTACGAAAGTAATCGAATTTCTCACCCACTGCCGCGCGCGAAGGCAATGCGTAGTCGCCGTAAAGCAAACCAATCAGCACCAGGTTGAGTAGTATGGGAAATTGCAGCTTGCTGTTCTTTATTTTCATCGGTCTGTCGTTCGTTTTTAGCAGATTACTTTTAGGGATGCTCCATCAACTGAGATACAGCAACAGTTTTAGTAGGAATCCCGCAACTCCTATCGCTACCAAGACCTTCCAGTACTTTTTGCCGGACTGGTCACTGTCTCTTTTGGATTGCCTGAGATACAATCCGCCTGCTACCACGAGCAGCGGAATAAACAATCGCAGTAACGCTGTATCCATGATTTGTTTTGGTTTAGGATGTAAAAAAACGATTTTTTTGGACATCGGTTCGCGTGGCGTTAAAAAAATCGCGGCTCTTCCTGGCTATCCGTCTTTATGCTTCATCAGGCAACCCAAGCCCATACCGTATGACCGATGCCAATACCCCAAGGTCGATATCCTTTACCGCCCTAAATTTAATACAATAGCCGGTCACCTTGGCCTTACCGATGGTGTCGCCATAGGTTTTGGCCAGATAAGCCTTGTCGTCTATGCCCAGGATGTAGACCGAAATCCCGCTGGTGTTGGCGCTAATGCCCACCCGGTAAAACGCCTTGGTTTTCCCATCGGCATATTGGATGTTGTAACGCCCGTACCCAATATTGGGATTGGATACCGTTTTGTTGTTCTCGTCCTTGCCATCAAGGAACCACAGCTCGACCAATGGATTCATCCGCAATACCAACTCGTGCAGTGCTAACAAGTCCTGGCGTTTGGGCTGGGGCTGGCTGTCTATGTACGCGTTGATTTGTCGTTGGATGTCCATGAAATCGGGATTTGCTGTGTGGTCTTGGGGCAAGTGAAGATAGAAAATTCGGGCCAGAAAATGATTTCGGGGCGCAAACATTGCGACGGCATCCGCAAAATCATCCGACATAGACAACACTTGGGCTTAACCGTGACTTATATCATGTTTCTCCCAAAAGGTATGGTCTATATTTGTATAAAACACAACATCATGAACGCTACACATTTACATTTGGTCATTACACACCTTCCGATCTTCGGCTCGATTTTGGGCAGTTTTGTATTGGCTTACGGACTTTGGTCAAAGAGCAACGAAACAAAAATCGCTGCCTATTGCGTATTGTTATTTTCATCTATCGGTGCGGGTATTGCCTATCTTACAGGTGAAGAAGCCGAAGAAACGGTAGAAAACCTCCAGGGAATCGCCGAAAGCACCATAGAACAACACGAGGATTTTGCTGTTTTTGCATTGGCCGCCTTACTCTTGGTGGGTGCAAGTGCTTTGATTGGTATCGTGGTCACCCTAAAAAAATCACCGCTCACTAACAAAACAGCCATCGTCATTTTATTGCTCTCGCTACTGAGTTTTGGGCTCGTGGCCCGGACGGGATACCTCGGCGGGAAAATAAGGCATACCGAAGTTGGCGGAACCGCGGTATCTACACAAGCCTCCGAAACAGAAACTGAGGATTAGCTACACTGCTTTGACCCTCGGCCAACGCCACGCCCTATAAACCACCATACCGGTCAACAGGCTTTCAAGAAAGGAAAGGAACACATAGAACGTGCGCCAACTGCTCAAAGAAGAAATGCCAACGAGCAAAGTGAACAGCGTAAAAAATACGCCCACGCCAATATTGAGACCTTTGGCCCAGCTTGGGCTCACGACCAACGTGAGCAAAACCATCAATGCAGGGACGGCCATCACCAAGGTGGTCACGAACAACTTAATGGGGCTGTCTAAAAGATTGTCGCCGCTTATAAGACCGGCTACTTTGTTGGGTACATACAGCTCAAAATAGTCACCGTAGAGGTAACAAAACATGATGGCCGTCCAGAATGCCGAAAGTACAATCCTGATATTGACCTTGTATTCTTCTAAAGGTTGTTTTTTGTCCATAAGTCTTGGTTTTGCAAGGAAGACCCCAAATACCGAATTTTGTTACACGCGGGTACCAAACGGTAGCTTTTTCAACCAAACGGGGCCACATTGACGGCCGTGAATTTCCAATCGGTGACATAACCAATCAGGAGCAGCATGAGCAAGAAGATCTCGAGCAAGATGAGCACAAAAAATAGCACGGTTCTCCAGCCGACTTCCCACCTCGAGTAATCGTCCTTGAACGCATTGACATACGCAAAACCAATGTAGCCGACGATTGCCGCGGTCACCACCATGCTCAAAACCATATTGCTCATCTGCACCAGCAGGTTCACGAAAAACAGCAGGTGCCCCATGATCGAGACCAGCAAAATCCCCAACAGGATCATCCCGGCCAGGATGGCGTGTTCACTGAGGTTAAGTTTCTTGCGCCTAAATAAAATGAAACTGTTCAGGGCCGCAAACGGGACAAACAGCAAAAGGATGATCTTGCTTTTCTGCGAAAATATGGCATCGAGTTTTTGGGTGGCCGCATTGAGGTGCTCGCGCAGCCGGACTTCTTGGGGATCGGGGTCTACGAGCCAATCATAGCCATGGCGCACAAATAACTGGAGCCCGATGGTAAGCAACACCAAATAAAACACATTGTAATACGGTTTGCGCTTGCCCGAAATATAATCGAGGGCCGCCTGCCCCGGGCGCACCAAAGCCTGTTTGGCCGTAAACAAGATGCCGCGCTCTAAATGCAACGTACCGTGCAGGACATCATGGAAAATAAAATGCTTAAACGAAATGCGGTGCGTATCGGCTTTTTGCCCGCAGCTTGCGCAAAAGGCATCGGTGAGGGGTTTTTGGCAGTTGAGGCAGTGGTTGGTCATCTGTTTGGTTTACATTCGCGGTTTGTTGCGTGAAGGTATATTTTTTTTTGAAATTTACAAGGGTGCTGCCAACACCATACCAGGCACGAATTACAAATCCCCGCCATCAAATTCGCTCCCCGATTAATGCTAATTTCCCCGAAACACCAAAGCCCTAATAACAACTGGGCTTCCCTTTTGTTACTTTTCCTAAAAGTAAGTGACACTTCCGCTTTAAGGCATTCTTTACGCCCCGTAGAATTTCAAGCCAAGGCTGCGTTGGCCTGTGGGAGGCAAATCAAAGAGCATCGCCTGCAAGGCGAGCGGCCTGATTGCCGAGGCCGCAGCATTGGCTTTGAAATTCAAGGTAGGTAAAGGGAGCCTTGACCCGAGGCCGCAGGCCGAACTGGCGCAGCATTTTTTGTTTCCTTTAGCGCACCGCGTTACTATTTGTTAGCGGTGTTCGCTGAACCTCGTTCCTGGGTTTGTGCCAAGACAAAAGAAAAAGAATATTTTTTAAAGACAGATGCTTCCTGCGTCAGCATGACAACAAGCCGTTACTGGCACGGATTACACCCGAGCGCAGCGAACTGACGAAGTAAATCCGCGCTATCGGAATAATGGTGTTACTTTTATCATTTAAAATAAACAAAAGTGCTAGGCATTCTAATTTGACTACCTTTAGAAATATCCCAAAATCTTATGAAAGAGTTTCTTAAAAGCGATTTAAAATATATCTATAGCTGGACTTTAACGAAAAAGATCCAAAATGCATGGATTAAAGGCTTTCCTAATGATCGCTTTCTATATCGAAGTGAAGGCTATGAAGTCTTACCTTTTATAAATAGATATTTAAGGACAAGGACAATAAAAAATTTGGCAGCATTTCAAATGATAGAAAAAATAATTCAATTCGGGCTTACAAAATCAATTGCATCACATGCAAAAATTAAAGAATGGCTTGACAATAATCTAATTAGATAACGCTTTTAAAAACAGAAACTTCTGCTCACAACGTTTCAGACACGGATTACACCCGAGCGCAGCGAACTGACGAAGTAAATCCACGCCGTCAACTCCAACCCTATTTTAACGAATAAATTATATCTTAGCGGAGCATACTCGTTCTCGCTTTGGCCGCAACGTCGCCTATGCGCGGGACGTTATCTGCTATTATTGAAAAATCCATATGAAACAAAATGTTGTTATCCTACTATTGTTCTTTTCTTCTTTTGGATATTCCCAAAAGAAAGAGATGGTAGAAGCTTTCCGCAATGGCGATTTAAAAAAGGCTATTGCGCTAGCGGCAAAAACAATAAGCATCGATTCTACAGATATTGACGCGAATCTAATGCTCTTAAAAGCTTACAATGAAAAAGGTGATTTTCCAAATGCTTTATCTTTTCTCAAACAATGCGAACGTTTAGCGGATAAAGATTGGGTAAAATCTTGGGTAGCGATTGAGTCAATTAAAACCTATTTTGGATTGGGTAATATTGATGAGGCGAAAAAAGCTTTTTTTGAAGCAAATGAAATAAAGGGTACCGAAAATTCATTGAAAGAGCTGAAGTATATTGGGTTGTTGCTTGGGTTTGATAAGACTTATGAAGATTGGAAAATTCGGACGTCTGACAACATCAGATTTCATTTCGAAGGAACTATAAGCAATGAGGAAATGGACAGAATTGTTTCGACCAGACAGAATGCATTTCAAGAAATAAATATTTTTTTTGATTCAAGGCTTCCTAAGAAAATCGATTTTTTTGTCTGGAATCAAAAAGATCCTTACAATGAACATTTAAAGACCAATCTTGGTTTTACAAAGGCGAATTTCTGCGTATCTCACAACCGGCATGATCAGTCACCAGGGCATGAAATAGCACACAGTATAAGCTTCTGGAAAAACTTTGATAATAATAGAACTAAATTTATAAATGAAGGAATCGGTGTCTATTTTGACCTACAAAAAAATGATAAGATGCATTTAGGTAGACAAACCTTTCGCAGAAATCCAGTTGACATTAAAGCTGTATGGAAAAATCAACAGAGGGTCGCAGACGAGGTGCTTTATCCTATTTCAGGTGCATTCGTTGATTTCTTAATTAGGTATGACAAATTGAAATTCCTTAAGCTTGTAGAAAAACAAAGTTATGACAGCGCCGAGAGAATCTATGAAGGTAAAATCGAAGAATTAATTAATCTATTTTACATAGAACTGCAAAAATAACAGCCGATAACACGGGTCCAGGCCCGAATTACACCCGAGCGCAGCCAACTGACGAAATAAACCCACACCATCGGGATTTGACGAAATGCTCCCATCGCCAGCATGCCAATGTTACCACCGTATTGCCCAAATAAAAAGGACAGCCTTTCGGCTGTCCCACATCATCAAACAATCAATTTCATTTACTGGGGCTTGTTCACCGTATTGGTCTGCAAAGTAACCGCCGTCTGCGCCAGCAGCCTTCCGTTTACGGTAGCGCCGGTATTTAACGCGATCAATGTTTTTCCGAGTATTGTGCCTTCAAAGTGACTGGTTGTACCCAAGGTTACCTCTTCAGAAACCTGCCAGAAGATATTCTTTGCCCGTGCGCCGCCCGCAAGATGTATCCTGACTGCCGGGCTCACACTGAGTGCGCCACTGACCTGAAATATCCAGATGCTGTTTGGGCCTCCCGAGATGGTGATATCGGTTGGGATGGTTACCGCACTGGTCCACCTGTACAGACCCGGGGCAAGCGTCAGGCCGCCCATGTTGCCCGCGCCGAGATTCAGGAAATTCGGGGTGTTGCGGCCTGCTGCATCGGTATAGGCGCCCTGCATATCGGCGACGGCGGTTGTAAGTCCCGAGGCATTTGTTATGCGGCAAGGCAGGGGCCCGGCTGCATCAACGGTATAGACTGTCCCTACCACTTCAGGGCAGGTCAAAAGGATGGCGGCACCAGTAATGGGCCCCGAACCTACGTTGCCGGTTATGGCTGATGGATACACATTGGTTATCCCGGATTTTGAGAGTACAGCAAAGCTGCCTGTCGTGCGCAGGTTGACCGCAGCCAGCATGCCTATAGGCTCCTGGTATTTGGCTTTTGGCTTTTGGGCCGTGACGTTGGCGGTTTCCTGCTCCTCTGTGGAGCAAGCGCCCAGCAATGCAACAAACAGCAATGCTGCCATTGGTAATAGATTTTTGGTTTTCATTTGGGAGTGTTTTAAATATGACAGGATTGCCATAGGGTCCAAAGGTGACGTAAAGAAGCCCGTACTACCTTATGCTATTCGGGCTATTAGTTGTACAATTAACCTTTAGTTGCGCAAAGTCTCCTGACTTTGCGCTAACTCTGACTCAAGTACTTATCAAAAGAAGAAGATTTTAAAACATCTGCTTTTGGTATTTCTACTATTTCAACCCCTGCTGCGCAAGGTCGGGAGACATTTGCGGAGCTTTTCATAGGAATACTTTGCGGAGCGGGTGTATTTGTGGTGCTTGAGACATCTATTTCCTTAACTTCGTTCACAGTAGCGGAGAATAACCTGCTATCATAGCCACAACTAGACATGGCGGCGAAACGTTAGCCGCCCTATTAAAACGAACCGTCTAAAAATGAAGCGTATCATAATAATAATTTTAAGTTTGACACTTATTCAATGTTCGACGAACAAACAAATTATTTCCAAAACGAGTGAAAAGACGAAGTTTAAACTTGACACTTTAACCCTATTCGACCCAAATAGAAACCGAGAAATTCCTATTGCTATTTATCAATCGAAAGACTTAAAAAAATCGAACAAAATCCCAATTATTTTTAGCCACGGATACGGAGAAAACAATGGGAAAGACTATTTGAACGCCTACACTTATCTGACAGAATTTTTAGTTTCTAAAGGTTATTTTGTTATTAGTATTCAACACGAACTAAAAACAGATGAACTTTTAGCTATGAGTGGAAAACTTCAAGAAAGAAGGCGACCCAATTGGGAAAGAGGTGCTCAAAATATTTTTTACGTTTTACAAGAAATTAAAAATAAATATCCAGAATTAAAATACAACGAATTGTCTTTAATTGGACATTCAAATGGTGGAGATATGACCGTTTTATTTGCTCATAAATATCCTAGTATTGCCAACAAAATAATTGCAATGGATAACAGACGGATGGAATTACCAAGGACATCTACTCCAAAAATTTTCACATTGCGTTCAAAAGATTATCCAGCAGACGAAGGAGTTTTGCCAACAGAAGAAGAGCTAAAAAAGTATAACATAACGGTAGAATTTACAAATATAAATCATAGCAATATGGACAATGACGCAAACGAAACGGAGAGAAAATATCTAACAAGCAAAATTTTAGAATACTTGAAAAAATAAATTTGGCAGCTAACACCGTTCCAGGCGCGGATTGCACCCGAGGGCAGCGAACTGACGAAGTAAATCCACACTATCGGAACTAACAACTCAATTATGATAAACACAGAAAATCAAATTCGCGAAAAAGCTAAAGTAATTATGGCTGACATCCTAGGAAAATACTACTCCGAGGAAAAGATTGAAAATGCTTTTTTTACTAGTAACGACCAATCGGTTAGTCTTGAAAATCCAATGGATACCTGGACAGTAGCCATTCGTTCTGTGTTTAATAATACCGATTTCCTGGTCTTTGCAGACGAAACCGCCGAGCCCATCTTCTACCAAAATTTTAACACGATTGTAAGTGCCGTTAAAAAAAATGCCAAGGGGAAATACCATATAAATTAAAGATTGCCCACCATGATTTGTTTATTTTATGAAAAACACAGAAGCACAAATCCTCGAAAGAGCCAAACAAATAATGGCCGAACTATTCGGAAAATATTATAATGAATCGGATATAGAAAGGGCTACATTCATAAAGGACGACGCGGTAATTACAACGGGCGCGAAACTGGATACCTGGACCGTATCAATCAATTCGATATTCGACAGTTTAGATTTCTTAACCATTGCCGATGAAACCGCCGAACCGATTTATTACCAGAATTTCAACATGATCATCAGCCTTGTTGAAAAAAATCCCGAAGGGAAATATATTTTGAGGCTTTGGAGATAATTCCCATCAACACTTTATTTAAGGGTTATGAAAAACACCGAAGCGAAAATCCTCGAGAAAGCCAAACAAGTAATGGCTGACCTGGATGGGAAATATTATTCAGAGTCTACTATAGGCAAACCTTTTTTCAGGGAAAAGGAAGAAGTTGCGGATGGCCAGTACGCAGACACTTGGACGGTATCTGTCGAATCACTGTTCGACAACCTCGATTTCCTGACCATTTCTGACGAAACCGGCGAACCGATCTACTACCAAAATTTCAATATGATTATTAGTGACATTGTAAAAAGCGCACAAGGGAAATATATTTTAAAACGTTGAGGTAATTAGTAGGCACGGATTACGAATCCGCGCCACGCAGCACCCCCTCAACCCCTCTTTAACCGAATAAACACCGACAATTCTTCTGTTGAATTGTTCAACGATTCGGCCGAGCTAATGATGATGCCCAGCATTTCCCTTAACTCTGCATCATCCAGCGTATGGTCACCGCATAAGAGGTTTGAAATTCCAATGATTTTTGCTATCGATTTCCTGAGTTTGTGCGAAATGGCGAACATCATATTCTCTAAGTCTTCATTGACTTCTATGAGGCGTTTCTCTCGTTCGCTTTCTCCGATGTCCAAATTTTCATTGGCTATTTTCAAGTCGTATGCGCATTTGGCCAGTTGTTTATGGTGAAGGATGAGTTCTTGCTGAGCAATTTTCAAATCACTCAACTTTGATTTATTTTCCATTTGTGTTGTTCCTTAGCAATACAAGGTACAACATTTAAACGCCCTAACCGGATTTGGGGGTGAAAAACGTGCGCCAACGTTTCGCCGCTAGGTGGTATGGGCGGGGAAAGTGAAACGATCTGCTGCGCCAACATGGAATTGAATGAAAAAGCACGCATCCAACCTGCTGCGCAAAGCCTCTCGACTTTGAACTAACTTTGAATCAAGTGCTTATCAAAAGAAGAAGATTTTAAAACATCTACTTTGGGTATTTCTACTATTTCAACCTCTATAATTCCATTCCTTAATATACTGCAAAGTCGGGAGACATTTGCGGAGCTTTTCATCGGAACACTTTGCGGAGCGGGTTATTTTGTTGCTGTTAACGTTCATCGCGCCAACCAATTATTTTCTTAAATTTGCCTTTCGATACCAGCGCCTACTCGCCTGTCGAAAACCGCCACAGTGATAAAAAAAACACCATGAAAACGACCTTCAATTTCACCAAACGTTGCCTAATCCTATTGCTGTTTCTCACCGGCTTCACCGCATTTTCGCAACAAATGAAAATGTCCGAGACCGATTTGAATACCTTCTTATGCAAGACCTGGAAAATCGATTTTGTACTCATCAATGGCAAAAAGGTCGCGTTCCCTTACCTGGCCAAATCCAGAATGGTATTCAAGCCCGATTACACTTTCCTGGAAACGCCCGTGACGCCAAAATCCACCAAAGGCAACTGGAAATACAACATGGAGAAAAATTGTATCGAATTGTTCAATAACGACCTGTTGATCGCGACCGTCCCAACCCTATCCGAAAAAGAATTGATCTACGTGCCTGTCATGAATGAGGAATCGAAAAAAACGATAACAAGCTCTGAAATGCATTTGATTCCGGAATAGATGATCGAAAGTCAAAAGTCGAAAGTCGAAAGTGGAAAGACCTCACAACTGGCAACCATCGACCATCAACCGCAACCAAAAAACCCACTTTTCTTCGTATGTTTGCCCCGTTAACAACACCTGCAGAAAATCTGCCGTAACAATTCGCGGTTTTTTCATAGGTGGCTACCCAAAACCCATGCAAAAATATACCAGACTGCTTTTTGTTGTGCTGCTTTGCGGCTTTGCCCAACTATTAACGGCGCAGACCACACTGCTCGACCAATCGATGCTCAGCCCGGCGAGTTTCAACACCTTTACCACCTACAGCGTGACGGGCACCCAAACCTGGAACCAGAGCAACCAATACGGCGCCACGTGCACCGGTTACTCGGGTGGACAAAACTACCAGAACGAGGATTGGCTCATCAGCCCCATCATCAACCTCACCCAGACCAACAACGTCAAACTCACCTTCGACCATACGCGCGGCGTCACCGCCATCATGAACGTTGGAGTTGAACTGGGTTGGTACAGCGTCTTTGCCACCGCCGATTATACTGGTGATCCCACCACCACGCAATGGGTAGCACTAACCGGCCTCAACCAAAACATTCCCGTGGGCTGGCAGTTCATCCCATCGGGCGAACTCGTGGTCCCTGAGGCGGCCAAGTCGGCCAATTCGCGCATTGCTTTCCGGTACATCTGCAGCAATACGCAAAGCGCCACCTGGGAAATCAAGAACATCAAGGTCAAGGGCGAGCCACAGGGCAGCAACCCGAATGCTGGGCTGTTCAAGGTGACCAACTGGAATACCGAGTGGCTGGGTTGTTCGCAGTTTGGGCCCACCGATGAAACCCAACAACTCAACAACGTGGCATCGGCGATGCTTGCCCTGGACTCGGATATCTACTGCCTGCAGGAAATTACCAACTCGGTGGCCAATCCATCCCTGGAAACACTGTTGACGCTTTTAGACCGGGAGCTGTGGGACGGCATGATTGTGCCCGCAACTACCGACGATTGCGAACAAAGACAGGCCATCATCTATAAAAAATCAAAAGTGCAATTGGTGAGCGCGTCACAACTGAGCAGCGGTAATCCGGCGCAAGGCAATTCGTATACCTACAATTGGTCAAGCGGAAGATATCCTACTTTGTACACCATAAACCTATTGGCCGGAGACAGCCCGATCCCGGTGTCTATCGTGAACATCCACGCGAAGGCCGAAGACGGCAATGCGTCGAGCTATACCCGCAGGCTGGGCGGTTCACAAGGCTTAAAGGCCATCCTCGACGGCGCGGCATACAACACCAAAAACCTCATCGTAATCGGCGATTTCAACGATTACCTTATTGGTACCACGAGCACGACCTGCGCCTGTACCGATTCGCCGTATAAGAACTTCATCGATGACACGGCCAACTACAATGGGATTACCAAAGACATCATCCATGCCAATACCGATTTCGGCACGCATCCCATCATCGAGCACATGATCCTGTCTAACGAACTTTCGGGCAATTTTGTGGCAGGAAGTGCCATGCAGGAAGTGGCGGTTTCGCAGAACATCTTTAATTATTTCAACACCACTTCAGACCATTTGCCCGCGAGCGCCACGTTCCAGTTCCAGGTGCTGGGCCAGCAACAGTTTACAAAAACGCCCACCTGGGCGGTCTACCCCAACCCGGCAAAAACCCAATTGCATTACGATAACACCGGCCTCGACAGCCAAACCGCACCGGCTGTTTACGACCTAACCGGCAGGCAAATGCGGGTTGAAAAAACCAATGCCCATACGATTGATGTTGCGGCTTTGCCCAGCGGTGTTTATTTGCTTAAGGCAGCAGACCGTTGTGTGCGGTTTGTGAAGGAATAAAAACCGCTTCGTTTTAAACAATAAAAAGCCCGTATGTTACGGGCTTTTTCGTTATTCTTTTTAGTGGGTTGCTTTCGCCGGAGTTCGATTCATTCGCAATTAACTCAGGTGCCCCTGAATCCCGTCGTCCATCGTCTTACCCGTAAGCAACGACGCTGCCATTTTTGCAAACGCCACCATACTGCCGTGTTTGGTGTCCCAATAATGGCCGCGGTTGAAATCGACTTTTATTACGGTAATGTCTGGGTCATCCACGCCTTCGGTAAACCACACTTTGGCCAATGGCTGCCAAAGTTCCTTAATTTTTTCACGGTTCGTACTGATGAATGCGTTCCCGTTCACCGCCAAAAACTTCTCATTTCCTTGTGCAAACAAAAGCTCCACGCGGGAATCTTTTTCTATTGTCCGGTTCTTACGGCTGCCGCGCCGCGACAGGAACCAGAGGTTGCCTTCTACATCTACTTGCTGCAGTCCCATGGGCCGCGATTCGAGTTGGTTTTCATCGTAGGTACAAAACATACAGGTCCCTATGCTTTCTGCGAGTTCCTTGACTTTGGCCACGGCCTGCGCGTTACTGAGGTTTTTTATCTCTCCCATCGTGTGTGTTTTTAAGATTAATAAGTTATCTCTTAAAGTTACGCGGGAAAAATTGGGCTCGAAAGTCTTTTAACGTTGTGTTGGGTTTGGGCGTGCCGCTGCGTCGTACCTCCTGGCGTCGCGCTTTCGCCGGTACGCGGTACCTTGGCTCAATCGCTCACGCGGTGCCGTACCACCGGATATTCGAGGTTTTGCTGGCGGGTGCGTTCTCCCTGACGCCGCTGGGCTCACTGCCGTTTGCAAACGCTTCGGGCACCCTATCAATCACCATCCCCTAACCAAAAACCAAATAAAAAAACGCCGTCACAATCACCGACGCGATGACATTCATCAGCAACCCCACCTTGAGCATACTCGCCCTGGGCACCAAGCCCGACGCAAACACCATGGCATTGGGCGGCGTGCCCACCGGCATCATAAATCCAAACGAGGCGGCAATGGTGGCCGGAAAAACCAGCAACATGGGATTGAGGTGCAATTGGGTGGCCATGGTATACAAAAGCGGTAGGATCAGCGCGGCGCTGGCGGTGTTGCTCATGAACTCGGTGAGCACAATGCTAAAAAGTACGATGATCCACAAAAACAGCCAAAGTGGTACCTGGGCCATCAAACCGGCCACCTGACCAATGACCAGTGCCCCGAGCCCGCTGCTGTCTATGACCATTCCTAACGTGAGCCCGCCTCCAAAAAGCAAGAGCACTTCCCAGCGGATGCTTTGCAGGATGCCTTCCCAACTCATGGTACCGGTCACAAAGAGAAGAAAAATAGCCAATAGCGCCACGACCGAACTAAAACTGTCGGCCAGTCCCAACCACGGCGAGAGCATGCTGTCTGAAACCCACAAGGCAACAATCACTAAAAATATTCCTATCAGGGTTTTATTGGGAGCCATGGCGGTTGCGGACGGTAAGATCTGGTCCATGCTCATCTGCCGGTCTGGTTTGAAATACACGGTCAACAAGGCCACCATGGCCGGAAACGCAACCAGAAACAACGGCAACGATACGGAAGTCCATTGTGAAAATGAAAGCCCCATGATGGCTGCACCCATGGCGTTGGGCGGTGAGGCCACCATGGTAATCACGCCGCCTATGTTGGCTGCATAGGCAATGCCCAGCATCAGGAATTTAGACTCGGCCGACACTTGGTTTTTGCCCACCAAAACCAGCATACCCACCGCCAATGGGATCATCATGGCTGCAGCAGACGTATTGGTGACCCAGCAGGCCAGCAGGGCGGTGGCCAGCATCAGCAGCACGGCCGAGCGGTAGAAATTGCCCCGGGCCAGGTTGATCAACCGCTGCGCCAGCCATTTGTCAAGGCCGTGGTGCGACAGGGCACCCGCAAGCGCAAAACCGCCCATGAACAAAAATATAATGGGATGGGCAAACGGTTGGAAAGCGCGGGCGGGTTCGGCCAGGCGCGTAACGATGGCCAGCACCGGAATGAGCAACCCGGTCAAGGCGAGCGGGATGGCCTCGGTAATCCACAGCACGGCGGCCAAAACCAACAACGCTAAGGCGTAACGCGCGGAGATGCTGTCAAATATCGGCACATTGCATAGTATCCCAAACAGAAGGACAGCCACGATGAGCGCAGGCAGCCGGAAGGCTTTTTTGTTTGGGTTTGTTTTCAATTCGGGTACTTTGTTGGGTGGCATGATGGTGGTTGTGGGATGTACAAGGTAGTGTTTTTGGGTGGGGTTTGGGGATTCGCTACGCTGTTCCTAAAGGGGATTCCTGGCCGATAAAACCGCAGCCTTTGCAAAGCTGGGTTTTTTGTTTCAAAAGTGCTTACGAAAGTGAACTTCGATGGGATTAGCTGCGCTGTTCCCTAACGGGGATTCCTAGCCGATAAAACCGAAGCTTTTGCAAAGCTGGGTTTTTTGTTTTTCATTATGCTTACAAAAGTGAACTTTTGATGGGATTAGCTGCGCTGTTCCCTAAAGGGGATTCCTGGCCGATAAAACCGAAGCTTTTGCAAAGCTGGGTTTTTTGTTTTTCATTATGCTTACAAAAGTGAACTTTTGACGGGATTAGCTGCGCTGTTCCCTGACGGGGATTCCTGGCCGATAAAACCTCAGCCTTTGCAAGGCTGGGCTTTTTGTTTCAATAGCGCTTACGAAAGTGAACTTTCGACGGGATTAGCTGCGCTGTTCCCTGACGGGGATTCCTGGCCGATAAAACCGAAGCTTTTGCAAAGCTGGGTTTTTTGTTTCAATAGCGCTTACGAAAGTGAACTTTCGACGCGCTCTTGAAACAAAAAACCGAAGCCTGTCGGCTTCGGTTTTATCGCAGAGAGGATGGGATTCGAACCCACGATGCAGTTACCCACATACAAACTTTCCAGGCTTGCTCCTTCAACCACTCGGACACCTCTCTATGGTTTGGCTGCACTCGGTAAACGTTGGTCTCGAATGCGGGTGCAAATAACCGCAAAAAATACGAGCCGCAAAAATTAAATCCTGATTTTATGACAATTCGCCACGCAGCGAAGTTTCAAAGATGGTCTTGAATACGTTGGGCGCGACCCTTTGCCCCAAAAGGTACATGAGTTTGGTCACGGCGGCTTCGGTGGTAGAGTCTTTGCCCGAGATTACCCCAATCTTTTTAAGTGTAGTGCTGGTTTCGTATTGCCCCATATTCACGCTGCCACCCGAGCATTGCGTGACGTTGACGACGTGCAATCCTGATTTGATGGCTTTTTTGAGCGCCGTGATGAACCAGTCTTCGGTGGGCGCATTGCCTGAGCCGTAGGTTTCGAGGATAATCCCTTTGAGGTTGGGTATGTTCAGGATGGCTTGCAGCACGTTCTCGTTGATGCCCGGAAACATCTTGAGCACCACCACATTGTCATCGAGTTCCTTATGTACGAGGAGCTTTTTGGTGTGCGCCTTGGGTAGTACCAGCTCGGTATTGATTTTTAAATGTACGCCCGATTCTACCAAAGGCTGGTAATTGGGCGAGCTGAAGGCGTTGAAATGTTCGGCGTTGATCTTGGTGGTGCGGTTGCCGCGGTAGAGTTTGTACTCGAAATACAGGCAAACTTCCTGGATGACGGGTTTGTGCTTGTGCTGCAAAGAGGCAATTTGTATGGCGGTAATCAGGTTTTCCTTGGCGTCGGTACGCAAATCGCCGATGGGCAGTTGCGAGCCGGTAAAGACAACGGGTTTGGATAAATTCTCCAGCATGAAACTTAATGCCGAGCCCGAGTACGACATCGTATCCGAGCCATGCAGCACCACGAATCCGTCGAAGTCGGCGTATTTTTCTTCTATGATGGTGGCAATCTTGACCCACTTTTGCGGGTTCATGTTCGATGAATCGATGGGTTGCTCAAAAGAAATCGTTTCAATCTCACAGTCGAGTTGCTTGAGTTCGGGAATCTTTTGCAGCAGTTTGGCAAAGTTGAACGCCTTGAGCGCGCCAGTCTCGAAATCTTTCATCATCCCGATCGTACCGCCCGTATAAACCAAGAGTATGCGCGGCTTAGACAACATCCTTGTACTTGAGTTGGTTCACGACCGGATTGGCGTACATGTTCAGGAAGCCTTCGAGTTGCACGGGATTGTCTTCATCGATCTTGATTTCTAACCTTCGTTCAAACACCGATTTTTCATTCTCAGTATACTTATCCTTGAATTTGTCGGTCTTGTAAAAAAGGTCGTAGGCGATGTAGTTGGTGGGCCACAATTTATAGGTGCTCAGGATCGCATCGTCTATGACCTGCGCGAGCGCCTGGACTTGTTTGTTGGTGTTGTCGTTTTCGGCTGCCACGACATCGAGTTCCTTGTCGAGTACATCGCAAACATGGATGTGGATGTGTTTCTTCTGGCCCATAATCCCGCTGAGCAGCGTCATGAAATCCTCGTTCTTTTCCTTGACGTAAATCTCGTTATTCGCGGCCGCCATGAGTTGCGGCATCTTGAGCGCATCGGTGGGGTCGTATTCGTAAGAAATGGAAACCGGAACGATTTTGACTTTTTTGAAATAGGTCATCAGGTCTTTTTCGTCCGATCCCATCGCGAGCATTTTCAAGACACCTTGGTGCGTAGCGTCATTCCCGTCTTTGGTGCGGCCTTCGCGCTGTGCAATCCAGACCGATCGGTTCTCACGCAAAAGCAACTGCGCAATGTATTCGGCCATGAGCTTAGAACTTTGCAGCAATTCGCGTGGCGACAAACCGCGTTGTACCAGGAAATTGCGGTTGAGTTTTGACAAGGTTTTGAGGAACGATTTCTTGACGAGGTTGTCCCCGATGGCCGAAGCCGTCATCACAAGCCCATGCTCAAACAAGGCGGCGTTGAGCAAAGAGGTATCGAGGATGATGTCGCGGTGGTTGGAAATAAAAAGGTAGGCCGTGTTTTTTTCGAGCTTCTCAAAACCCGAGGTCGTAAGGCCATCCGAGGTATTGCTCAGGACTTTCTGGATCGAGGCGTAAATGAAATTGCACTGGAAATCACGGATAGAATGGGTCTTGACGAGTTGCTCCTTCCAGACCGAATCCTCCACATCGGGAAACGTAAAACTCATCAGCGCTTTCATCATCGGGTGGTTGATTGACGATCGGATGGCTTCGTTTACTTCGGCATCATAAAATGGGCGAATGGCATCAAATTTCTGCATGCTGCGGTTTCATTTTTGGTTGAACAAAAGAACAAAAATTTATTGACATCGGTGGTTAAATTTTGACTAAATCCCAAAAACCGATTGCGAATTTTGTGTGGTAATCCGGGCGATTTCGTCCGGAGAAACGCCATAAATCCCAGCCAGTTTGTCCACCACATTTACGATATAGCTGCTTTCGTTGCGCTTGCCGCGATACGGGATGGGCGCCAGATAGGGCGAGTCTGTTTCGAGTACGATATGACTCAGGTCGATTTGATTCAGGAACTGGTCGATCTTGCCATTTTTAAACGTCACCACACCGCCGATACCGAGTTTCATGTTATAAGAAATCGCTTGCAGCGCCTGCTCATAAGTTCCGGTAAAACAATGGAAAATACCAAAGAGCTCGGGCGATTGTTCGCTTTCAAGCACCTCAAAAATCTCATCAAAGGCGTCACGACAATGGATGTTGATGGGCAGCTGGTACTTTTTGGCGAGTTGGATTTGACGTCGGAATGCGATTTTCTGGATATCGAGCGTAGACTTGTCCCAATATAAGTCAATGCCGATTTCTCCGACGGCGTAAAACTTTCTTCGTGCAAATTCGGCCTCGACAAAAGCCAGCTCTGCCTCGAAGGTTTCGGGCTTGACATAGGTGGGATGCAAACCCATCATCAAGAAGATGTTTTCGGGATATTGTTTCTCGAGTACGAACATGCCTTGGGCGTACTGCGAATCGATGGCGGGAATGAAGAACCTGGACACGCCAGCACCAATGGCTCGCTCAATCATTTGGTCGCGGTCATCTGCAAATTCTTCGCTGTAAAGGTGGGTGTGCGTATCGGTAATGATTATATTTGGTTTCACTTTTTGGATTTTGAAGTCCAAATTTACGATTAAAAATCATTCGGCCTGACCCAACCCATGAAGCAATTACAGGAAGTCCTCAAAAAAGAAAAATACAAAAAAATCAAGTTTAAAGTTACTAAAACCCAGCATTTGATGATCCGTGCAAGCATTAATGGCGTGAAGGGCAGCTTTATCCTCGACACCGGTGCCAGCAACAGCTGTGTAGGGTTTGAGGGCATTGAACTGTTTGGGTTAAAGGCAGGGAAGTCTAAAACGAAGGCGGCGGGCGCGGGTGCCTCGAATATGTTCACGCAACTCGCCAAAGACAACACCATGCAGATTGGCCGATGGAAAACACACGATTTTCACCTGGTTATTTTTGACCTTTCGCACGTGAACCAAGCGCTCACACACCATAAGGCCAAGGCCGTACAGGGTATTATTGGCGCCGATGTATTGCTCGAGGGAAAAGCCATTATTGACTATTACAACCACTACCTGTATTTGAAATGAAAATTACGCTATCTTTGAAAGAAACGAATTCTAAACCAAACGCGTCGTATTCTAAATCAAAGACTTAGGTTCTTTAAAAAAATCAGACATTTATACATTAACATCCAGCAAAACCAATCTCTTTATGAAAAAAAATTACCTCTCTTTACTTTTAGTCCTGGTATTCGGGCTCATGGCTCCGGCTGTGGTTGCCCAGGCCCAAGGTGACTTCGTATCGGTCGCTAATGGCACCGGGCCCACTGTAGTGATCCAGGATGTTTTGGCGAACGACACTTACCAAGGCATGCAGGCTACATTGTCTAACGTACACTTTACATCGGTTTCGTCTACCAGCGGCTACCTTGAACTCGACCAGAATACCGGCTCGGTAATTTTCTCTAACGGCCCTGTACCTATCGGAAGTTACCAATTGCAGTATTCCTATGATGGGCTTGGGCTTTTCAGCAATCTTTACACCGGACAAGTGACCGTCAATGTGGGTTGCGCCGAAGTCAATGCACCCACAATTACCGTTTCAAACCCCAATTGCGGCGTCACGACACTCAATATCTCAGGCTTGCCTCCCGGCGGCTGGTGGATTTATGACAATGGCGTGATCAGGACCACGGGAACGCTGCCTACCACCACTTTAACGGTACAGTCGGGCCATCACTCGATCCAGGTAGCCAATTTCCAGAATTGCCTTTCTCCGCCTACAGAAATCGATGCCGGATTCCTCGATGTCTTTGTCACCGGAACTTATGTAGACACCAACAGCGACGGGATACCCAACGTAGGCGACCACATCAATTACACGGCTACGCTGACCAATATGAGTTCGGTTTGCAACCTGTCTAATATTGTGTCGGCAGGCAATATCCCCATGGTTGGCGGGCCTTTGGCCAGTTTACCGGCCGGAGCCTCAAACAATAATACCTTTACTTATTCGCATACGATTACCCAGTCCAATGTCAATGCGGGAATGGTTGGCAATTATTTTACTTTTATTGCTTCAACCGGATCCACAAACGTTTATGTCTACAAATCGGTATCCAATTACCTCAATGTGCCCGACGGTATTAAGCTGGTGGCTTTCGTGGACACCAATGGCAACGGCATCAAGGACGGCGCTGAGCAGGATTTTGGCCAGGGCAGTTTTAACTATGTAGTCAATGACAACGGGACTAACTACCAAGTGAATGCAAGCCCTTTGCATTCGGTGTATTTGTACGAAACCAACCCAACCAATTCTTATGATGTTAGTTTTAGTGTGTACAGTGAATTTGCGGCCTGGTATAATGTGGTCAATCCGTCAATAAACAACATTACCGTACCGAACGGATCGGGCGTTGTCTCGTATTATTTCCCGATGACGTTTAACCCTTACACTGACCTTGGTGTTGACATTTACAATTACAATCCACCTCCGAGGCCAGGGTTTACCTATCAGAATACGATCAAGTATACCAACCTTGGAAGCCTCGCCATCGCTAGCGGCACCGTGACATTTACGAAGCCTGCCGCAGTGAGCATCAGTACCATCTCTGTAACGGGCACTACTGCCAACGCGACCGGATTTACTTACGATTTCACCAACCTTTTACCCGGACAATCACGTTACATTACTGTAACCCTACAGGTCCCTACGATTCCTACGGTGGCTTTGGGCGATGTGCTCACTGCAACGGCAGCGGTAACGATTCCTGCTGGTGATGTAAACGCCAGCAACAATACCGACGAACTTATCCAAACGATTGTGGGGTCTTACGATCCGAACGACAAGGCCGAAAACCACGGCGGAAAGATATTATACTCGGCATTTACCGCCAACGATTATCTCACCTACAAAATTCAATTTGAAAATACCGGTACCTTCCCTGCCGAATTCGTGAGAGTCGTAGATGTACTCGATGACAAACTCGACGAAACTTCTGTAAGGATGGTAGAGGCCAGCCATAACTACACACTTACACGCGTGGGTCAAGAATTGACCTGGATGTTTGACGACATACAGTTGCCGCCATCGGTAGAGAACACCAATATTGGGCACGGTTACCTGGTTTTCAAGGTAAAACCAAAAGCCGGTTATGCCTTGGGCGACGTGATCCCGAATATCGCCAACATCTATTTCGATTTCAACCCACCAATCGTCACCGAGCCTTGTGTCACCGAATTCGTAAATTCATTGGCTACGCGTGATTTTGCCTTAGACAACTTCAGGTATTCACCCAACCCGGTCAAAAACAACCTTAAGGTGTCTAACGACAATGTAATCGATACGATTACTGTAACCTCGGTATTGGGTCAGGTGGTATTCAAAAAATCGGTGAATGCGCTTAATGCCGTGATCGATTTGTCTGGCCTGAGCAATGGCGTTTACCTGATTAAAGCGACGTCTCTGTCGGCTACCAAAACTTTAAAAATTGTAAAAGAGTAACCTCTTTTCTTTGATAGCTAAAATCCCGCTTTTACCGGCGGGATTTTTTCATCTTACGCAAATCAATATGGCGTTAATATTTTAAATATGTCGGATTGTCAATTAAAGCAAAACCGTTCTTATGAAAAAAAAGCACTTTACCCTTCTCCTCATTTTATTGTTTGGAGTAATCGTTCCTGAAGTTTTTGCACAAGGCCCAACTTACAACGAATGGGCATCTGTCCCCAACGGCACCGGACCTACAGTGGTCATCCAGGATGTCCTTGAAAATGATTTCATCCATGGCATTCCTGCCACATTGTCTAATGCTCATTTCGTGATGGTTTCTTCAAGCAGTAGTTACCTATCGCTTGATGAATCTAACGGATCAATTATTTTTGAAAATGGCCCTGCTCCAATAGGCACTTACAAACTGGATTACTATTTCGACAGTATCGGTTCGTTTAATGATTATTATATGGCTACTGCCTATGTCAACATTGGATGTGACGCTGTGAACGCTCCAATAGTAACCGATGTAACATCGGATTGCGAAATGACAAACAACACAGTAACCTTAGAAGGCCTGCCGTCGGAAGGTTGGAACATCCTTGATTTTGAAAATGTAGTCAAAACCGGAACCGGGACCACCACCACCTTAACAAATGTTATAGAAGGAAGGCATGAATACCACGTACAAAGTCTGCAAGGCTGTATTTCACAGGCTGCGCATGTGAACACCCGGTTCTTAATCGCTTCGGTTTTGAGTATTTATGTCGACTCCGATAGCAATGGTGTACCAAGCGTAGGTGATGTTATCAATTATACTGCTACTATAACAAACAACAGTGATTGCACCATTACAAATATCACCTCTGGCCAGAATCCGCATATGAATGGTTTACCGATTGCCAGCCTTGCGCCCGGCGAATCCAACAATACTAATTTCACGAGTTCTTACACCCTTACCCAGACGGCAATTAATTTGGGTTACATTGCCCCATACTTTGATTTTCGTGGCGAGGTAGGTCTTTTCGGAACTGTTACCTCAGCTTACGCTATCAGTTCATTTAACTTGTCTAACGGCATCAGAATGGTTGCTTTTGTGGATAGCAACGCCAACGGCATTATGGACGGGGATGAAACCCCTTTTACGGGCGGCGAGTTTTTATACGAAGTCAATAACGACGGTGTAACGCATCGCGCCTCTTCCAACCGCAATGTTATTTTGTATGAGCCTAACCCGGCGACGAGCTACGATTTCAGCTATTCGGTGTTCAACCCTGGTTTTTATGGCGGACTGGGTACCACTTTGAGCTTTAACGATGTCACCGTTGCGAATGGTTCGGGCATCACGACCTATTACTTTCCGCTGACGATCATTCCGTTAAAGGATGCAGCCGTTACGCTTTTTGGTTATGGAGCGCCGCCAAGACCCGGATTTACTTATACGCAAAGAATCCATATCCACAACAGCGGCAACCAGTTGATTGATTCAGGAACCCTTGCGTTCACTAAAGATGACAGGCTAAGCATTACCGCTATTTCGGTTACCGGCACTACCGCAACAGCCAACGGTTTCACGGCAACTTTTGCCAACCTGCAACCCGATGAACACCGTTTTATTGACGTGACGCTGCAGGTGCCCACCATCCCGACCATTGCGTTGGGCGATGTCCTGACCAATTCGGTTTCGATTGCGGTGGCCGATGACGCCTATGCACTTAACAACGATGACGTATCGGGCCAGGTGGTTGTAGGTTCTTACGATCCCAACGACAAAGCAGAAAACCACGGTGGCAAAGTGTTGTACTCGGCCTTTACAGCGGATGATTACCTCACTTATAAAATCAGATTTGAAAATACCGGCACTTTTCCTGCCGAATTTGTGAGGGTAGTCGATGTGCTCGATGACAAACTCGATGAAACCTCGGTACGAATGGTTGATGCGAGTCACAGCTATACGTTAACGCGCGTGGGTAAGGAACTGACTTGGATGTTTGACGATATACAGTTACCACCATCGGTAGCCAATACCAATATCGGACATGGTTACCTGGTGTTCAAAGTAAAGCCAAAAACAGGGTATGCTTTGGGCGATGTAATCCCGAATATTGCCAGTATTTATTTCGATTTCAACCCGCCAATCGTCACCGAACCGTGTGTCACCGAATTCGTCAATACATTGGCTACGCGTGATTTTGCTTTAGACAACTTCAGGGTTTCACCCAACCCGGTGACAAACAACCTTAAGGTGTCTAACAACAATGTAATCGATACCATTACTGTGACCTCGGTATTGGGTCAGGTGGTGTTTGAAAAAACAGTGAATGCGCTTGATGCCGTGATCGATTTGTCTGGCCTGAGCCATGGCGTTTACCTGATTAAAGCGACGTCTCTGTCGGCCACCAAAACTTTAAAAATTGTAAAAGAGTAACCTCTTTTCTTTGATAGCTAAAATCCCGCTTTCACCGGCGGGATTTTTTTTGCAACTTGTTATCCACCAGTACTTTCACGAAGTATTTTTTTATATATTTGACTATCAAAACTTTCCAAACATGAAAAAACTATTACTCCTCTTGCTCATTGTGCTTACCACCAACCTTTATGCCACAGCACCTCCTCTAACCATACATTGCGGCCCACACGAAATAGACCTCACGGTCCACCAGCCTTATTTTATTGTGACCGAAGATCCCGCAAACACCATGGTGACTTACTACACTTCGTTCGCCGATGCATCTCTAGACATCAACGCGATCACGCCGCCAACGGCTTACTTTATCATGACGAGTACCGTCATTTACGTAAGAATCCAGGATGTGTTAACCAATGCCGTCACTTTCGATGAGTTCCAGGTGATTCTGGAACCGGCAATGGGTTTGATGTTATCACAAGTTGGCACTCCGACCAATCAAATTATTGCATCAGTAATCAACGGTGCTTCTCCTTTCGTTTACCAATGGCAGGCGAACGGGACGCCATTTCAAACTTCGGGTGGTCCTATTATCCCTATTCCGGCAGCCTTTCCTGGGGTCTACACGGTAGTAGTCACAGACGCCAACGGCTGCCAGGCCTCTTCCTCAATAGTCGTAATGCAAAATTGGATCAACGCCTCAAACGACGCGCTCGAAGTGGCGCTTGCCGGCCCCGACAATTCTACCTCAACCGGCTCTGTATTAAACAATGATTATATTGGTACCGCACCCGCTTTTCCAGACCAGGTGCAGTTGTCATCAAACAACCTGCCAGCCGGATTTTCGCTTAACGCGGATGGTACCGTCACCGTTTTACCGGGAACCGCCGCAGGAATATACTCCTTTACTTATACCGTATGCGAACTCCTTGAAAATAGCTGTGCCAGTGCAATGGCCACGGTGCAGGTATTCAGCGAGGGTTTTTTACTCAGGGCTTTTATAGACGCCAACAGCAATGGTTCGCCGGATGTTGGCGAGCAAAATTTTGGCCTGGGGCAATTTCATTATGATATCAATGACAGCGGTACCTTAACCGATGTGGCGGCTCCCGTAGGCACGTACCTGATCAACGAGTCGAACCCTGCCAATTCTTACGATTTGAGTTTTACCGTAAACATCCAATATGCCGCGCAATATAGCGTGACAACGGCTTCCTATAGCAACGTATCTTATGTGCCGGGATCGGGAGTAACGGTGTACTACTTTCCGGTAACGGCATTGCCCTACACCGACCTCGCAGTGGGGCTCTACAATTTCATGACGCCGCCAAGACCGGGTTTCACTTATCAAAATAGTCTCTATTATACCAACAACGGCACCCAAGCCATGTCTGGAACGCTAACTTTTAGCCATGACAGCGCCGTGACCATGGTCGGGGTCTCGCAGCCGGGAACGGTGGCTACGCTCACGGGTTTCACTTTTGATTTTACTGATCTGCAACCACAGGAAACACGAAGCATTTTAGTGACGATGCAAGTTCCCACGATTCCGACCGTTTCCCTTGGCCAATTGCTGCTCAGTTCGGCAACGATTACTACGCCCGAGGGCGATATCATCCCCGAGAACAACCAAAGCGATTTGATCCAGCCTATCTTGGGTTCATTTGACCCGAACGACAAAACAGAAAACCACGGCGGGAAAATTGTCTATGCCAACTTTACGGCCGACGACTACCTCACCTACACCATCCGATTTGAAAATACGGGAACCTATGCCGCCGAAAATGTAAAAGTGACCGACATCCTCGACGACCAGCTCGACGAAACCTCGGTACGCACGCTCACCTCAAGCCACGACTACTCGTTGGTGCGCGAGGGCAAAAATCTCAACTGGCATTTCAACGGCATCAACCTGCCGCCATCGGTGGCCAACACCAGTATCGGGCACGGTTACCTGTCGTTCCAGGTCAAACCCAAACCGGGTTATGCCATTGGCGATGTAATCCCGAATACCGCGAGCATTTACTTTGATTTCAATCCGCCGATTGTAACCGAGCCCTGCGTGACCGAGTTTGTAAACGCTTTGGCTACTCAAGGGTTTGCTTTCGACCATTTTAAATATTCGCCGAATCCCGTGAAAAACACGCTTACGATTTCTAACGACACCATCATTGAAAAGATTACCGTAACTTCAATATTGGGCCAAACTGTGTTGGAACAGGCTGCAAATAATTTGAGTAGCGAAGTTGACTTTTCGTCGCTTTCATCGGGTATCTATTTGGTGAAAATAACCGCCCAAAACCAACAGAAACAAATCAAGATTGCCAAGCAGTAATCGGGCAACAACCAAATCAAACGCTAAAACCGAAACCTGACGAGTTGTTAATCTTTGTCAGGTTTCGTTTTTTGTAGCTAACTTTAAAGAAACCTAAACGGCTTATGAAAAAGAATTCTCTTTTACGCCTTTTGTCTATCCTAATCGGATTGCTTTCCAGCAGCAATGCGTTGGCGCAAATCGTTGCCGTTTCGGATGGTGGCAGTTGTATCGTTTCTGCCTTACCACAAACGGTCATTACTAACGTACTGGCCAATGATGTCGTGAACGGCGTCCCCGCTACGCTCTCCAATGTGATATTGAGGCAACTTTCTACCAACAACCCAAACGTACAATTGCAGGCAGATGGTTCGGTGGTCGCGGCTAACAACGATGAGTTGGCGATTATTCGATATGAAATATGCGATGTGGCGAACCCTAACAACTGTGCGTCGGGCTATATCAAGATTTTCGATGCATTCAGTGGAGTAAGCTTGCCCACGGTAACGATTTTAGAGCCGCCCACCTGCACGCAGCCGTTTGCGAAAGTGCAGTTAAGCAATTTCCCAACCGACGCAAATTATTCGCCTTCGGGTTCATGGGTGATTTATCTGAGTTCCAATCCGGTTGATTACGATTACTTTGGCGCCTTTTATTCTGACGCAGGCCAACCGGCGATATACGAAAATCTAGCCCCAGGCAACTACACTTATATCCTGTCCGACATTGGCCTTGACATGCATCACGCCCTCGGCGGATTTGTAATTCCCGAAGCCGATTGCAATATCAAGCTCACCTTTGACGGCACCATCACCGACACCAACACCAACGGTATTCAGGATGCAGGCGATGTGGTGAATTATTCGTTTGCGGTCACCAATTTAGGCAGTGTACCGTTAACCAATGTAACCGTCACCAGTCCGGGACTCAGCATCGGCGGCGGAACCATCGCTTCATTGGCGGCAGGTGTTACCGATACTACAAGTTTTACGGCCTCCTACGTTTTGACTGCAAGCGATGCGAGTACGGGTTTCTTCACGCATTTTGCAACCGTCTCGGGCAACGAGGGTACAAACATAAGAACCAACAACTATTCTGATTCCACTGTTTTGCACATGCCCGACGGTATTCGCATCATACCCTTTCAGGACGATAACAACAATGGCGTCAAGGACTCGAACGAATACGAATTGGGTTATTACAGCCTGTTCGGAACCATCAATTATACGAACAGCGTCGATGGCGTTGCGCACCATATCAGCAGTGATTACGATAACGCCCATATTGTCTATGAGAACAATCCGGCGCATACCATTGCCATGAGCTTTACCGTCAATAATGAGTACAGCAACATTTACAGCTCAACGGCAGTAGTCAATGCCACAGTTGCAACCGGATCTGGAATTACCAACTATTACATCCCGATTGCAATAATCCCGCATAGCGATGTTAATGTGTCTGTGCATGGAAACACCGTCATAAGGCCCGGAACGTCGCAAAATTATTCGATTACCCTATGGAATATTGGTGTGCTACCTGTAGACTCCGGCGTACTCACTTTCACTAAAAACAACTTACTTAGCCTAAGTAACGCTTCTGTACCCACAGTAACAACACCAAACGGATTTACCCATACTTATTACAATTTGGTGCCTGGCGAGCGCAGGGTCATTACGTTCACGATTTATTTCCCACCTATTCCAACGATAACAAACGATGATTTGTTTGTGTTCACTGCAGCGGCCACCCCAGATGTCAATGAGATTTCATTGAATAACAACCAAGGTTATACGGCGGTTCGCGTAAGAAATTCGTACGATCCAAACAACAAAACCGAAGAGCACAACGGACAAATTTTACATTCAACGTTTACCTCCAACGATTACCTGACCTACACCATCAATTTTGAAAATACCGGCAACGCCGAAGCGCTCGACATTACAGTTACCGATGTGCTCGATGACGCACTCGACCCAACCACTGTTCGCATGCTCGGGGCGAGTCACAACTACCTGCTCGATCGCACGGGCGAAAACCTGAACTGGAGATTCAGCAATATCAACCTTCCGGTATCGGTAACCGACACGTCAATCGGTAAAGGCTATCTCACTTTTCGGGTCAAACCAAAACCGGGTTATGCAGTAGGCGACGTGATTCCGAATACCGCCAACATTTACTTTGATTTCAATCCGCCGATTGTTACAGCGCCTTGCCTGACCGAGTTTGTGAATGCTTTGGCTACCCGGGAATTTGGCTTGGACCATTTTAAATATTCGCCGAATCCGGTAAAAAACATATTGAAAGTAAGCAACGACAGCACGATTAAAACCATTACGATTGTATCGGTGTTGGGCCGGTTGGTGTTTGAACAATCGGTGAATGTCGTTGACACGACAATCGATTTATCGGCGCTCTCCACGGGAATTTACCTGGTTAAGGCTACCTCGGCATCGGCTTCAAAAACCTTTAAAATCGCAAAAGAATAAAACTATTTTTCGCAGATGAATCCCGCTTTGCTGCGGAATTTTTTTACAATTCAATCTTAATGGCCAAACTCCTGTGGGAGGCGTTTATTTTTATACATTTGGTAATCAAATATTTTGGTATGAAAAAATTATTACTACTATCCATTTTCCTACTTACCCTAAATGCACATTCTCAGGTTGCTGACCTGACCGGTTTTTGTGGCAACATGATGTTCGATTTGACCTCCAATACTGCGGCATTGATTGTCAACGAAAATCCAAACGAGGTAACCGTTACTTTCCATCATTCGCAAAGCGACGCACAAGTTAACAGCAACCCGATTACTGATCCTGAGAACTATTTTATGCAAATGCAGCCCGAGACGATTTTTGCGCGTGTCGAGAACTTCGTGACCGCAACGGTAAACATTAGGCCTTTCCAACTGGTTTTGGCTCCGCAGATGCAGGTTTGGATAGAACAAACACTTGATTTTCCCACATCCGAATTGCATGCCCAGGTCTTTGATGCAATCGGTAATGTCACTTACACCTGGCAGCTCGACAACGTTGTCTTACCCGATACCACCTCACTAATTAACATCCTCAACAATCCGCCGGGCACCTATACAGTCACGGTTACCGATGAGGCTGGATGTGCCGTTTCGGCGACAATTCTCATTACTTCGGGATGCATCTATCCGGCGCCCGCCACCACTGTTGAACAACCAACCTGCGCCAATCCCAACGGAAGCATTACCGTTTACGATGTGCCCGAGGGCACAACGGTAATATATACCATGAACGGCGGGCCGATACAAAGCCTTAGCCCGCAAGGGAATATGGCAACACTAACCGTTCCTGCAAGCGATTTTCAAACCTTTTACAGCTTTTACATTACAGGGACCTGTACTTCGCAACCCACAAACGTTGTTGTGAATGGGATCAGCGGCTCCTCGCTCGTTATCTCGGGCGTTTACACCGATTTCAACACCAACGGCTACACCGATGTTGGCGATATCATCAATTACACCTACGCTATTACCAATAACGGCTGCAACCCGATTGACCTGATCACACTCGCCGCACAATCCACCGTTCTATCGGGTGGGCCGATTGAGGATTTGGCTGGAGGCGCTACAGACAGCACAACCTATACCGGTGTGTATGCGCTCACCCAAAATGACATCAACAACGGTTACGTGTCTGCGGTGGCGAATATTTTTGTTAACAACGTTCCCACGTCATCGGTTACCGCCACAATCTCGCTCAATACCAATGATGGCATACAACTCGTGGCTTTTATTGATAGCAATACCAACGGTATCAAAGATCCGGGAGAGGCCAATTTTTACTCGGGCAATTTCAGCTATCAGCTCAACAATACCGGAGAAGTGCATTATGTGGGTTCGAACCAGCCGCTGTTCCTATACGAATCAAACCCTTCTACCTTGTATGATTTGGGATTTGAAGTGCTTCCGGCATACGCGAACCACTTTGCTGCTGCAACGTCCTATAACGATGTAAGCGTGGCCAATGCGTCGGGCATCACCACTTATTATTTCCCAATCACCGTGATTCCGTTCGTAGATCTTGAGGTAATGCTATGGAACTCTTGGGCGCCGCCAAGGCCGGGATTTCTATACCAAAATTATTTGAGGTATGCCAATAATGGCACGCAGACTATCGCCTCGGGCACAGTTACCTTCGAAAAAGACAACCTGTTGTCTATCATCGATGTCTCACAATCGGGCACCACAACCACTCCAACAGGATTCACCTATGACTTCACCAACCTGTTGCCGGGCGAATCCCGATTGATTCATGTGAGCCTTCAGGTACCAACCATTCCTACAGTGGCGCTGGGAAACACGTTGACCAATGTGGCGTCGATTTCGATTCCGCCTGGAGACATCAATACAGCCAACAACACCTCGATCCTTTCACAAATCATTGTTGGTTCGTACGACCCCAATGACAAGACCGAAAGCCACGGCGGTAAAATCGCCCATGCCGGTTTTGGTGCCGATGACTATCTTACCTACACGATCCGATTCGAAAATACCGGAACGGCAAGCGCCATCAACGTAGCGGTAGCAGACCTCCTCGACAACCAGCTCGAAGAGACTTCGGTTCGAACCGTCGCTTCAAGCCACGCCTACACTTTTGAACGCGTCGGCAAAAACCTGTCCTGGAAGTTCAACGGCATTCTGCTGCCGCCTTCTGTAGAAAATACAACAATAGGACATGGCTATGTGGTGTTCCAAGTCAAACCAAAACCAGGCTTTGCCATCGGTGATGTCATCCCAAATAGTGCAGACATTTACTTCGACTTTAATCCGGCGATTGTAACCGAACCTTGTGTAACCGAGTTCGTAAACGCTTTGTCGACGGCAGATTTCGCTTTCAGTCATTTTCAATTTTCACCTAATCCGGTTACCAATACGTTGTTCGTGTCCAACGATACGACGATTGAGAACCTCACGATTAGCTCGGTGTTAGGCCAAAAGGTTTACGAAAAACCCATCCAGGCGATGCTGTCCGAAGTCGATTTGTCGGTACTTTCACCAGGCATTTACCTGGTCAAAGCCACAACAAAAACCTCGGTCAAAACCTTTAAGATTGTCAAAGAATAACACCCACAAAAAATCCCGCCAACCCAGCGGGATTTTTTATTTCTTAAAAGATAAATAAGCAATCACTGCGCTCACGAGCATGAGTACGCCGCCCAATATAAAAGGTGCACCCGCAAACTGGAACGGCGCGCCTTCGTGGGTAAAGTAGTAGAATATCATCGCCATGAGCGGCGGGCCGACGATAGACGAGGCGCTCATCAAACTCGTCAACGTCCCTTGTATTTCGCCTTGTTCCGACGGAGGCACGTCCTGAGAAACCACCGCCTGCAAAGCCGGACCCGCAATACCTCCCAGACAATACGGCACCAAAAACGCAAACATCATCCAGGTTTGGGTGGCAAACGCAAACAGGAACATCCCAATTGCATACAACGCCATGCCCAGGTAAATACTCTTCTCGTTGCCGAGTCTGGGACTCGTCCAACGGATCAGTCCGCCTTGCACTCCGCCCACCAAAATCCCGACGACGCCCAGCGAAATCCCAACAAGCTTTTCATCCCAATGCAATTGGTACATCGTAAAATAACTCCAATTGCTCTGCACGGCATGCGAGCCCACAGATAAAATAAAAATCGCCGAAACCAGCCCGATAAGTTGTGGATATTTCTTCAGGTTAATAAGTGCTCCAACCGGATTGGCACGTTTCCATTCGAATTCGCGCCGATGTTCCTTATCTAGCGATTCAGGCAAAATAAAGAACCCGTATAAAAAGTTAAGGAAACACAATACTGCCGCCGCAATAAACGGAACGCGTGCGCCAAAAGAACCTAACAATCCCCCAATCACCGGACCGATGATAAAACCCATTCCAAATGCAGCGCCAATCAATCCGAAATTTTTCGCGCGATTCTCATTCGTACTCACATCAGCAATATACGCCGATGCCGTCGTGATGCTCGCCCCGGTAACGCCCGCTATAATCCGTCCAACAAACAACCAACCGATCGTTGGCGCGACCGACAGGAACAAATAGTCGAGCGCAAAACCAAAAAGTGAAATCAAAATTACAGGACGTCTGCCGTATTTGTCACTCAGATTTCCAATGAGCGGCGCACAAACAAATTGGGTAATGGCATAAGCAAACGTAAGCCAGCCGCCAACTTTGGCCGCTTCGCTGATGTCACCCTGGATGAGTTCTTCAATGAGTTTGGGCAACACCGGAATGATAATGCCCCAACCCGTAATATCAATAAGCATCGTAATAAAGATAAACCCGATGGCTGCTTGCTTCTGATTCTTTTTCATGATTGGTGGTTTGGTACGATTTATTTTATTGGCGTGCCGCTGCGTCGTTCCTCCTTGCGTCGCGCTGTTCGCAGTACGCGGTACTTGCTGCCATCGCTCACGCGGGCACCCGCAAATAAACAAAAAATCCCGCTTCATTTATGGAGCGGGATTTAATTTACTATGATTCCATGTGTGTTTTTATAACACAGATTTCACAGATTCTCACAGATTCTTTACTCAGACTCATCTGTGAAATCTGTGAAATCTGTGTTTCTCTTTTACAATTCCAATGCCTTCATCGGGTTGCCACCCATGAGCAATTCGGCAGGATTTTCAAGTCCTTCCTTCACTGCAACAAGGAAACCAACCGATTCACGACCATCGATAATCCTGTGGTCATAAGACAATGCTACATACATCATCGGGTGGATTTCTACCTGTCCGTTTACGGCAATCGGGCGCTCAATGATGTTGTGCATGCCCAAAATTCCAGATTGCGGCGGGTTGATGATTGGCGTAGACAGCATGCTGCCAAAAACGCCACCGTTCGAGATGGTGAACGTACCTCCGGTCATGTCATCCACAGTAATTTGCCCGTCGCGCGCACGGATCGCCAAACGTTTGATTTCGGCTTCCACACCTCTAAAGGTTAAGTTTTCTGCACTTCTCACTACAGGAACCATTAGTCCTTTTGGTCCTGATACGGCTACAGAAATATCACAGAAATCATAAGATATTTTTTGGTCGCCGTCGATCATCGAGTTCACGTCCGGATACAATTGCAAGGCACGTGTTACGGCTTTGGTAAAGAATGACATATAACCCAAACCGAGTCCACCGTGCTTGGCTTTGAACGCGTCCTTGTATTCGTTGCGGATCAAATTGATCGGCGTCATGTTGACTTCATTGAAAGTCGTGAGCATGGCCGTTTCATTCTTGGCAGCCACCAATCTTTCGGCTACTTTCCTGCGCAGCATCGAGAGTTTGGTACGGCTCGATCCACGGTTGCCTCCGGTTGGTGTTCCCATAGACGGCACGGCGTTCATGGCGTCGTCTTTGGTGATGCGGCCATCTTTTCCGGTACCTACTACATCGGCAGGTTGGATGTTTTTCTCATCGAGTATTTTCCTGGCAGCCGGTGAAGGCGTGCTTGCGGCGTAAGTGGCTGGAGCAGGAGCTGCTTTTGGCGCTTCTGCTTTTGGTGTCTCTGCCTTTGCTGCTGGCTTAGCTTCTTCTGCTTTCGCTGCGGCTGGTGCTGCTGCGCCAGATGGCTTTCCGTCGGTATCGATTAAGCAAACCACGGCGCCAACGGCAACCGTATCGCCTTCTTCGGCTTTGAGGGTAATGATTCCCGCGGCTTCGGCTGGCAATTCGAGGGTTGCTTTGTCTGAGTCGACTTCGGCAATTGCCTGGTCTTTTTCTACATAGTCGCCATCTTTTACGAGCCAGGTAGCGATTTCAACTTCTTTGATCGATTCTCCCGGTGATGGGACTTTCATTTCTAAAATCATTGTCAATTATTTTAAATGATGATGTATATCTGCTAAATGTGTGTTGTTAATTTTTGATGAGTTTGTCCGAAAAAGAACTGCCGTCTTTTTCCAAGCCTTGAATCAAGTAAATCCCATTGTTCAACCCAGAAATATCGAGCGTGTTGTTTTGCAACGTGGCATCAATTTTCTTTCCTTCAAAAGTAAACAAAGAAACCGATTTTATGTCAGCATTGAAGTTAATCTTATGGGTTGCAGGGTTTGGATAAAAGGAAATCGTTGGCTGTTTCCCGAACCCGGGTGTTGCTAAAACAGACAGGTTTGCACTTTGCGTGCTGTTCAAGGTGCTTGAACTCTGCGGTGTGGTGTTTCCGCCAAACAGGTATAAGTTGTTGTTGAAAATTTCGGCGGCGTGGTGTCTTCTGCCAACCATCGCGTTCTGACCCAATGTGGTTAAAGTTCCATTGGCTGTATCGTAATAGGTAAGGCGATCCTGGTAATCATAATCGCCTGTGATGTAAATCTTGCCCTGAGTGTAAGGATTATCAACGGCAACGGCATGTGCCGAAACGGCTATCGGAAGCACATCCAAATGCGCCGTCCAGGCATCGGTATTGAAATCATACTCATAGATATGGTGCGATTTGTTTTCCGAATAAAGCCTCACATTGTCAATCTGGAATGTCGTTGTTGCCAAAGGCGCATAACCGCCGGTATATTTAAAAGCGATACGATAGCTGCCCACGGCGCCGTTCAACGCCAGAATTCCCGAGCTCGTAAAGTCGGCTGCGTAACCTGCTGTATGGCCTGACGAAATATTGGCAGGCAACAAGCTTTTGTCTGATGTTGTGATGTCGCCGGTCCAATTTGTAACCAAGAAAGCTTGCAATGTCGCGCCATTGTCGTAACCGTCTTTGGTGTCGAAAGTAAGGTAGCTCCCGGCAACCAAATCAATAGTCGGTGATATGAGCCATGCAATGTTCGACGCTTCCTGGTCCGGTCCAGCGAAAGCGGTCATCTGTGCGTACTTATTCAACCCGAATTGCTTGCCTTGAAATACTTTGGTTCCGGTCTCTGCCACGTTGGTCCAATCGGCCAATGCCAAGTTTCCTGTTGTTGCCACGGTTTCAAAATTTTCGTGCATCGGGCTGGTTTGGCTGTAGCCGCCAATGGCATAGAGTTTTGCATCCGAACCATTTCCGTAAACTACTGCGGCTTTGGTTTCGGCCGCAATGGGTAGATCGGCAAGCGCCGTCCATTCCCCAAACGGGCTGATTTTATAAAATTTGCTCGAATAGACGCCTTCAAACGCACTCACGCAGCCACCCAAAGACAACAAATAATCACCATAGATTGCCGATGCAGCGCTGTAAACCGGATTTGGGTTCAGGTTTGGACTCACGGTCACTTCGCCCGTCGTTAAATTGACGATTTCAAACTTGTCGTTCTTTCCAGTGGCAGTAACGCCGTTGTAGAGGTAAAGATTATTGGACAACACGCCGCCGTTACCATAACGCTTGGCGATCGTGGGCGTCGAAGTGGTCAAGGTCGACCAGCTGTTATTGGCAAAGTCATATTTTTCAATCTGGCTAGTATAGGGTTGCAACGGCGCAAACCCATTGGCGATGTATTGGAATGTCCCGTCATTGCCCGAAGAAAATCCCGCGCGCGGGGTAATCATATCCGCCTTGTTGGTAAAAGTCAAAGTCTGTGCATTTAAGGTGCTTGCGCTTACAATAAACAGCACGGCGAGTAATTTTTTAATCATGTCTAGGGTTTTGATTGTTTGTTTATTTTGTCGGCAATTACCTGAACAGGTCCTTATCAAACACCATCCTAATGGCATCGGCGTGGCGGCGTTTGGCGCGGGTGTAACTTCCGGCAGCTGGTGCGGCGTATGCTTTGAGCGATGCCAACCTCCATTTCACGAGGTCGAAGTTCATGAGCATAAAACTGTAAGCACCCATGTTTTTGGGTTCTTCCTGTGCCCAGACGAAATCGTCGGCTTTGGGGTATGAAGCGATGATGGCTTTGAGTTGTTCGGTTGGCAACGGGAACAATTGCTCGATCCTGACTACCGCCACATCGTCGCGTTTTTGAGCATCGCGTTCGGCTGCAATATCGTAGTAAAATTTTCCAGTACAGAACACGAGGGTTTTGACTTTCTTTTTGTTGGCTGTCGGATCGTCGATGGTTTCCTGGAAACTGCCTTTTGCAAATTCATCAACGGTAGAAACCACACGCGGATCACGCAGCAAACTTTTGGGTGTCATCACCACAAGCGGCTTGCGGAATTCGGTCTTCATCTGGCGTCTGAGCAAGTGGTAGAAATTCGCAGGCGTCGTACAATCGGCTACGAACATATTGTGTTTGGCGCAGAGTTGCAGGTAGCGTTCCATACGCGCCGAAGAGTGCTCGGCTCCTTGTCCTTCATAACCGTGTGGCAGCAAGAGTACAATCCCGTTTTGGTTGTTCCATTTGTCTTCGCCGCACGAAATGTACTGGTCAATCATGATTTGCGCACCGTTCGAAAAATCACCGAATTGTGCTTCCCAAATGGTCAATGTTTTTGGGCTTGCGAGCGCATACCCGTAATCGAAACCAAGTACCGCATATTCAGAAAGCAACGAATTGTAAATCCTGAATTTGCCTTTGGCGTCTTTGAGTTGCGATAACAACACTACTTCCTCTTCGCTGTCTTCTACCTTGATTACGGCGTGACGGTGCGAGAAAGTACCGCGCTCTACGTCTTGTCCCGAAATGCGGATGTCGTAACCTTCAAGCATCAGGGATCCGTAAGCCATGTATTCGGCCATTGCCCAGTCGAGCTTATTGGTTTCAAACATCACCTTGCGGTCGTTGATGAGCTTCTCGATTTTGCTGATGAATTTCTTGTCGGATGGTAACGTGCTGATCGTTTTGGCGATTTCAGCTAGTTTTGCTTTAGGGAAAGAAGTATCGACTTTGCTCAGCATCGCATCGTCTGAAACCTGCTTGAATCCTTGCCATTCGTTTTGCATGAACGGCGTGATGATCGTGAGTTCTTTTTTACGCGACGCCTCTAAATTCTGGTCGAGGTCTTTTTTATAACCGGTCTCCAAATCTTTAACAAAATTGTCATCGATGATACCTTCGGCCTTGAGTTGCTCGGCATAAATGTCGCGTGGGTTTTTGTGTTTGGCGATTGCTTTGTAAAGTATCGGTTGGGTGAAACGCGGCTCGTCGCCTTCGTTGTGCCCGTATTTTCTGTATCCGAGTAAATCGATGAACACGTCGCGGCCAAATTGCATCCTGAAATCGAGTGCAAACAACATGGCGTGCACCACCGATTCGGCGTCGTCTGCATTGACATGCAAGACTGGTGACAGGGTTACTTTCGCAACATCTGTACAATACGTCGACGAACGCGCATCGAGGTAATTCGTGGTAAAACCGACTTGGTTATTAATGATCAAATGGATGGTTCCTCCGGTTTTATAGCCGTCGAGTTGTGCCATCTGGATGATTTCATACACGATGCCTTGTCCGGCAACTGCTGCGTCACCGTGAACGGCAATCGGCAGCACCTTTGACATGTCGTCGGGGAAATGGCGGTCTTGTTTGGCACGCGTTATACCTTCAATCACGGCACCGACAGTCTCGAGATGCGATGGATTGGGCGCGAGGTTGATGTTGATGCTTTTCCCCGAAGAGGTTTTTCGGTCGGAGGTCAATCCCAAGTGGTATTTCACATCGCCGTCAAAATATTCCTGGTCGTAATCCTTACCGTCAAATTCGGAGAAAATGTCCTGGGTGGATTTTCTGAAAATGTTCGCGAGCACGTTGAGGCGGCCACGGTGGGCCATTCCCATTACGAATTGCTCTACGCCTTTTTCGGCTGCGGCTTCGATGAGTGCATCGAGCGCCGGGATAATGGTTTCGCCGCCTTCTAGCGAGAAACGCTTCTGGCCGACGTATTTGGTGTGAAGGAAGTTCTCGAAAGAAACCGCCTCGTTGAGTTTGCTAAGGATGTGTTTTTTCTGCTCCGGATTGAAATTGGGCAGATTGTCATTGACATTGATCTTGTCCTGAATCCATTGGATGGTCTCGGGATGGCGCATGTACATGTACTCGATGCCGATGTGGCGGCAGTACACGCTTTTGAGGTGCACTAAAATATCTTGTAAAGTCGAGGGTTGGTGGCCCAGGATTTTAGCAGCGTCAAAAACGGTGTTCAAATCGGCTGATGTGAGCCCGAAATTGTCGAGTTCAAGGCTAGGTGAAAAATGCCTTCTCTCGCGTACCGGATTGGTCTCGGTGAACAAGTGCCCACGAGTACGATACGCATCGATGAGTTTCACTACGCTGAATTCCTTTAAAACTTTCTCGGATACCTGGCCGCTTTGGAGGTTGTCTGTAGCGATGTTGGTCATTTGCGCAACCGCCTGCTCTTCGTTGTAAGTGGCTATACCAAAATCGAATCCCTGAAAGAAGCTTCTCCAGCTGGGTTCTATGCTATCGGGATTTTCTAGGTATTGGTCGTATAATTGAGCGAAGAATTCGGTGTGAGCCGCGTTTAAAAAGGAGAACCTGTCCATAGTGTGTTGAATGTCCTGATTTGTAAAAATGTTACGCAAAAGTACAATAAATGCAGTACAATTTTAATTTTTTTAGATACTTTTATCTTTTGCGAATTTAACCCCTAGAACGATGAAAAACAGCCTTCCCTTTTGGTTTTCTAAAACCATTTTCTGCTTCTTTTTTATAGTGATTTCACAAGGTGTATCGGCACAAAGCAACGCGGCTCAAAAAAGCGATTTTTGGCAGCGTGTCCAGATTGGCGGCGGTGTCGGGGTCAGTGTGGGTTCGGGCTACACCGACGTGAGCCTTGCGCCGGGTGCCATCTACAATTTCAACCCATATTTTTCTGCGGGCGTTGGCTTGCAGGGTGCTTATTTGCGGTCTAAGAATTTTTACGAAGCCTACGTTTACGGCGGGAGTTTGATTGGGCTTTTCAACCCGATTGAGCAGGTACAAGTTTCTGCCGAACTAGAGCAAGTAAGGGTGTCAAGAAACTTTACAGGCACACGCGGATCGGATAATTTCTGGAATACCGCCTTGTATCTAGGTGCCGGTTACCGCGTTCAGAATGTCACGATTGGGGCAAGGTACAATGTGCTGTACAGCGAGGATGACTTTGTTTACGGCGATGCATTTATGCCGTTTGTGCGGGTTTATTTCTAAGTGTTTTCCTGGCGTTTTTGAAAGGCGTCGCGCGGTGTACCGTCGTTGACGTAAATGATGCCGCAATAGGTGAACCCGTTTTTCCTTAAGAAGTTTTGCATCGGGAGGTTGTCGTGGTGCGTATCTACACGAACATTGTCAATAATTGAAAACGCGTAATCGAACGCTGCTTGCGCGACGCCTTTAACTTGCCGGCCTGAAGCGAGCCGGTGGATTACGCCGTAAGGTTTTTCATCGAGCCATTTTCCACCTTCGATTACACGATAATTCGGATCGGGATCAGAGCCTGTAATCAGGCAAAAATAGCCAACGATTTGCCCATCCTGCCAACAGATGAAAGCTTGGTTGAGATGGATGTCTTCTGCAATCACCTCAACCGAAGGATAACCTACCCATTGCGTCATATTGCCGTTTTCACGCATAATTTGGCGCGCGGTTTCTATGACGTTCATGATGCTGTCGAGGTGTTGGTGGGTGGCTGCGGTGATTTGCATATTCCAAAATTTAGCGATTGCGGAAGTGTTGGATTCTGGTGTTTTAAAACTTATTGCGGAACCAAACCTTTTGCCATTCTCTTTTCAAAATCAAAAAAGCAACCTGTTCTGAAAGCGCCACCAAGTCCGAGCCGTCGAGTTTCTTGATTTGGTCTTCGGGAACGTCAATAATGTACAGTAGGTTTAGGTACTCTGCGAATTTGTACTGAATCAGCCGGTAAATCTTTTCATGCAATTGCACCTTGAGTTCATGCGGCGTAGTGCTCATGGGGAAATCGACGGCTTCATTGGCCAGGTTGAAATCCTTGTTGAGTTGCGCGATGAGTTTGAGGTAGAGGTTTTCGCTTTCGGCTTCAGAAAGGAGGAGTTCGGCCGATTGTGGGGTCACAAAATTCATAGTTAATTAATTAATTCTTCCAGGCGCTTACGATTTTCGCGAGCAGCACATCGCCTCCGGCATAAAAGAAAACCGCGCCCATGGGCGGATTCGCAGCCGGAATGACGCCAAAGGTTTTATCGGCCCAGGCCCAACATCCAAAATAAGTGCCCACCAGTTCAATGAAAATCACGCAAAGGGCAATAAAATAGTACAGGTTGTTCCAGCGTTTGCGCCTTAAAAGTACAAAAAACAAGGCTCCAAAACCGAGCGAAAACCAGTCATTGAAAAAAATCCCGACAGCCAGAAACAGTGCGATGAAAAACAAGGCAAAAAATTTCCTGAGGCCATTTTCATGGTGGATTGCCCAAGGCGTGTGTGCAAAAATATAGCCCGACCCGTACACAATGGCGTGCCCAAAAGGTACATAAAGCGGAATGGCGCTGGTCCTGTAAGCGTACATATCGAGCAATTTACAGAAAATCAGCTCGCCGATATACGAGAGCAACACCATCACCAACATGAGCTTGCGCAATGTGGCACCCGCAGCCTGAAACAGCAGCGCAAAATATCCGACGGCCAAAACATTTGTGATTTGACGGGCGTCGAAATAATGATTCGTAAAAAAAACCGAGTCAATCCAAAGTGCCACAATCGTAAAAACCGTAAACGAAAACGCCAGCACTAACTGCCGCTGCGAATGGCCCGATTCATTTTCAAAAAATCTAAACATTTCTGCCCATGAGGTTTTGTCCAAAGGCGCGCAATATGGCTTTTTTGTCGGCACCGATATTGAGGTTATCGAGGGTTTCGAAAGCGCGTTGGGTATAGTCTGCTATCGCTTCTTGCGTGGCTTTGGATGCACCGGTTTCGTTGAAGATGGCCTTGACCGATTCGATCTTGTCGGTGTTGTCTTGGGGTTGGATAGAGAACAAATGCAAGAGTTGTTCTTTCGTGGTGGCCGAGGCAAACTCGACGGCTTTAAGGTACAAATAGGTCTTTTTGTTTTCGATGATGTCGCCACCCACTTGCTTCCCGAAAGTTTCTGGATTGCCAAAAGCATCGAGGTAATCATCCTGCAACTGGAAGGCGACACCGAGGTTGCATCCGAATTCATAAATCAGGTTGGCATTTTGCTCAGAAGTCCCGGCAATAATGGCGCCCATTTTCATCGCAGCTGCCACCAAAACCGCCGTCTTGTACTCGATCATTTTGAGGTATTCGGCAATGGTGACATCGTCCCGTCCTTCAAAATCCACATCCCATTGCTGGCCTTCGCAGACTTCGAGCGCGGTTTTGCTAAATAGTTTAGCAAGATCGCGAAATACCGAAGGTTCGTATTGCTCGAAATATTGGTAAGCCAGGATCAGCATGGCATCGCCAGAGAGGATGCCGGTATTGAGGTCCCATTTTTCGTGTACGGTTTCGTGTCCGCGGCGTAAAGGTGCATCGTCCATGATGTCGTCGTGGATTAGCGAGAAGTTGTGGAAGACTTCTACGGCCAGCGCAGCAGGCAACGCCTTTTTGTAATCGGTGTCGAAAATTTCTGCCGCCATCAGCGTAAGAATGGGACGCATCCGCTTACCTCCGAGGCTTAAAATGTACTGGATGGGAGCGTATAAATTTTCAGGTTGCCTCCCTAAGTGTTGGGATTGAAGGTAATCCGTTATAAACTCCTGATACTGTTTAACCGAGTGCATAGCAAAATTTTCGGCTAAGGTACAGCATTCGCCGCGCATTACAAACAGTGTAAATCAAATGTTAAATAAATGTAAAAACTTTGGAAACTATTTTCGTGTTAAAAGTTTCCATGTTACTTTTGCCCCAAAATTTAACAATACGCATTCCCTAAAATGAAAGATAAAATCATCACCAAAGCAACAGACCTGTTCCTTAAGCTCGGCTTTAAAAGCGTGACCATGGATGACATTGCAGCCGAAATGGGAATTTCTAAAAAAACCATCTACAAATATTTTGGCAACAAGGAAATCCTCATTGAGGAAACTGTTGAGACGATGCACCAAACCATTGATGTAGCCATCGAGAACATCCTCTCGCAGCAATACAACCCAATCCGAGAAAATTTCGAGATCCGCAAAATGTTCAAGACGTTATTCCAGGCCGCCGATACTTCGCCTTTGTACCAACTTAAAAAACACTATCCCGAAATCCACGCCAAAATGATGTGCAAGGAGATGGAGGACTGCAGCACCTTCCTCAGACAGAACATTGTAAAAGGAATCGCCTTGGGTTTGTACCGCGAAGACCTCAACATAGAAACTGTCACGCGCTTTTATTACACGCTTGTGTTCCAGGTCAATGAAAACACGATTAGCGAGAAGGAAACACAGGAGCTCGAACTCGCCATCCTTGAATACCATACCCGCGCCATTGCCACCGAAAAAGGCCTCGCAGAATTAGAAAAACACCTTTAACCAATATATATCAATCAATCTATGAAACAGTTCATTTTATTCGCCAGTATTGTTTTTGCACTCACAGCAAATGCACAAGGCTCGGGTAACACCGGCGGTTTGCAGCAAAAACAGTCGTACTCGTTTTCGTTGCAACAGGCCATCAGCCACGCTTTAGAGCACAATTACAGCGCAATTAACGCCGCGCGCGATATTGAAGCCGCCAAACAAAAGAAATGGGAAACCACCGCGAGTGGATTGCCGCAGATTGCCGCCAATGTTGATTATACCGACAATCTAGCTGTGCCGCTTTCTGTGATTCCGGCGCAATTTTTAGACCCAACTGCTCCAGCGGGCACTTTCGCTGCCGTGGCCTTTAGCCCGAAACATTCGGTAAATGCGCGCGCTACTTTGAACCAATTGCTGTTTGACGGCTCTTATATTGTGGCTTTGCAGGCTTCTAAAACCTACCTCAAATATTATGAGAACATGAAACGCAAAACCACTACCGATGTAAAGGAGATGGTCATTAGTTCTTACGGAAATGTCTTGCTGGCCGAAGAAAGCATCGCGATTCTCGAAAAAAACAAAGCCACTTTATCGAAGACCTTTTCTGACACCAGGGAGACTTTCAAGAACGGCTTAATTGAAGAAGAAAATGTAGAGCAGTTGCAAATCACACTTTCTTCTTTAGAGAGCAACCTCAACAACACCAAACGCACGCTCGATATTGCCTATAAGATGCTTAAGATTGCTGTTGGGATTGACATCAACGATGAATTGACTCTCACCGACAAGCTAGACCAGCTAACGGTTAACAACCTTGACATGGCTTTTGCCAAGGACGAGTTCAATATGACCAACAATGTGAACTACCAGATTGCCGAAAATTTCAAGGAACAACGCCGCTTAGAATACAAGTTGCAAAAAAGCAAAGCGTTGCCAAGCCTTTCGGCCAATCTCAATTTTGGTTACAATGCTTTTGATGAAGATTTCAATTTCTATTTCAAAAACCAGAAATACTACAATTTCTCGAGCTTTGGCGTGAACCTCAACATCCCCATCTTTAGCAGTTTTGCCAGAAGTTCAAGGACGCAACAAGCCAAGATTGCTTTTGAACAAGCCAAAACCCAACTTACAGAATCAGAGCAAAAACTTCGTTTGCAATATGAAAGTGCCAAAAGCGAGTACGAGTTCTCGATTGAGGAATTCAACACCGCCAAAAGCAACCTGAACCTAGCCGAAAGGATTGAAAAGAAACAGCAGATCAAATTCACCGAAGGTTTGTCTTCAAGCTTCGATTTCTCGGAGGCTCAAAGACAGTTGTACACCGCACAGCAAAATTACCTGCAGTCTATGGTGAACATCATCAACAAAAAAGCAACCCTTGAAACCGTAATCAACAAATAACAATCGCAACCCTTATAAAAATGAGACCAAATAAGAAAATCAATCCAATCATGACCACGAAAAGAATACTGCTCTTAAGCGTCACCGCACTTTTGCTGGCAGCTTGCGGCCCAAAAGACAACCAGGGCATCGATGCCATCATCGCGTCCAAAGACCTCAAAGCCATCCAAGCCAAAAGGAGCGCTTTGCAAGCCGACATCACCAAAATCGACGCGGCTTTGGCCACGCTAGACACCACAAAAGCTGCCGAAGCACTTGTTTCTGTAGCGGCGGTACAAGACACGGTTTTCAATCATTACCTCGAAGTGCAGGGAAATGTGGATACCAAAGAAAACCTCATTGTTTACCCACAGTTTTCAGGGACATTGGTAGCGCTCAACGTAATTGCCGGACAAAAAGTGAGCAAAGGACAGGTTTTGGGTAAAATAGACGACGGCGGATTGGGCCAACAAGTGGCACAACTCGAAACCCAACTCGCACTGGCCAAGACAACTTTTGAAAGACAAAAACGTTTGTGGGACCAGAAAATCGGGTCGGAGATCCAGTATTTGCAGGCACAAACCAATATGTTGAGCCAACAAAAAGCGGTTTCGCAAGTGAAGGCCCAACTGGCCAAAACGGTAATCACGGCGCCATTTACGGGTGTTGTGGATGAAATCATTACAGAAAAAGGATCGGTCGTTGCGCCGGGACAAGGCATCGTTAGGGTGGTGAACCTCAACAATATGTATGTGTCTACGTCGGTTCCCGAATCGTATATCGGTAAACTGAAAGTGGGAACTACTGTAGATGTAGAGCTGTCATCGCTTGGCAAAACCTATGTGGGGAAAATCCGCCAGGTGGCCAACAACATCAACCCCAACAACCGCACCTTCAGTATCGAAGTAGCGGTTCCCAACAACGAGAATTTGTTGCGTCCCAACCAGGTGGCCAAACTCAAAATCATCGACTATACGGCCAAAAATGCGCTTGTGGTTCCAACCGGTGTAATCCAGCAGGATGGCCAGAACAACCAGTTTGTTTTTGTAGCCGAGCAAGTCAACGGGAAAAAAGGCGTGGCCAAGAAAGTGGTGGTAAAAACGGGGCAATCGGCCAACAACTACACCGAAATCCTAAGCGGGCTTACGGCTAATGAATTGATTGTTACAGAAGGTGCCGCCACGATTTCTGAAGGGATGAAACTGAATTTCTAAAAATCTTTGACAGTTGAAAGTTGTCGGTTGATACACTCAGCCGACAACCGACAACCGACAACCAACAACCAAAATATATGAGTCAGAAAAAACACGAATTCAGCATTTCAAGCTGGGCAGTAGACAATCGGGTCACCGTCTATATATTCACCGTATTGATCGTCATCACGGGTTTGATCGCGTATGTCACCATGCCGCGCGAGGATTTCCCGGAGATTATTGAAAATAAAATTTACATCTCGTCTGTGTTCCCCGGGAATTCGGCCGAAGATGTCGAGAAACTCATCATCAAGCCGCTTGAAAAGGAAATCAAGAACATCAGCGGCGTAGACAAGATCACCTCATCGTCGTTCCAGGATTACGGGATGATCGTAGTAGAATTTGCCGATAAGGTCTCTATTGAGCAGGCCAAGGAAAAAACCAAAGACAAAGTAGACCTGGTCAAGGCCGACACCGACTGGCCCAACCTCGATAACGGCGGGAAAGTAGAACCGAGCGTCTTTGAACTCAACATTTCAGAAGAAGTGCCGATTTTGAACATCAACCTTCAAGGCAATTACACCACGCAGCAACTAAAGGACTATGGCAAACTGATTGAGGATGACCTCGAAGAAATCCCCGAAGTCAAAGACGTAGTGATTCTGGGTGTGGATGACAAAGAAGTAGAAATCGCCGTAGACATCTTCAAGATGACCGCCGCACAAGTCACATTCGATGACATCCAAAACGCCGTAAAATACGAGAACATGACGCTTTCGGGCGGAAATTTGATCTCGCAGGGTTCGAGGAACAACATCAGAATCATCGGAGAAATCAAAGACCCCAAAGAACTTGAAAACGTCATCGTGAAATCATACGGCGGAACGGTGTACCTCAAAGACATCGCCACGGTGAGCTTCAAGGAAAAGGAAAAAACGACTTTTGCGCGCGAAAGCGGTAAAGAAGTCGTGATGCTCAACGTGAAGAAACGCGCGAGCCAGAACATGATTTCGGCCATTGAGCAAGTCAAAGAACGGCTCGAAACCGCCAAAAAATCGTACCTGCCAGCCGACTTGCACCTTAAACTGACCAATGACCAGTCGTCACGGGTAGAACACCAGGTAGATGAACTCTCCAACCACATCATCTTTGGGATTATCCTGGTAATGATTGTCCTCATGTTTACAATGGGATTGCGCAACTCGCTTTTTGTGGGTGCGGCGATTCCGTTATCGATGATGATTGCCTTTAGTATATTGTCGGCTGCCGGATTGACCCTGAATACCATGGTGCTTTTTGGACTCGTTATGGGTCTGGGAATGCTCGTGGATGACGGGATTGTCGTGGTAGACAACGTCTTTGCCAACATGAAGAAAGGCATGGACCGTTACCACGCCTCCAAAATTGGTATCGGCGAGATTGCCTGGCCGGTCATTTCGTCTACCGCAACCACACTGATGGCATTCTTACCTTTCCTTTTGTGGCCCGGAACGATGGGTAAATTCATGAAATATTTCCCGATTACGCTCACGGTAACTCTGACAGGTTCACTGTTTGTGGCGATGGTAATCAACGCGGCCATGACCGGTGGATCGATGGATATTGAGGACAAAAATGTCACGAAGAAATCGGCCAAACGCTACTCGATTATTTTCACGATTGTCGCTATTATTTTTGTGGTACTGGGCAATATTTACGACTCGAAACTCATGCGCGGTATTGGGCATTTGGCCATCATTGCTTTTGTGCTGATGTGGCTCTACCGACTCAAAATTTACCAATGGACGCAGGATTTCCAGCACAGTTTCTTCCCAAAGATGGAACAGAAATACATGCGATTCCTGGCTAAAATTCTCACCGGGCGCAATGCTTGGCTGGCTTTGCTGGGCATCATCGGGATGTTGGTGTTTTCGTTTGTTTTGTTGGGTATTTTCCCGAGGAAAGTATTGTTCTTCCCGGATAATATCCCAAATCAGGTCATCACTTATATCGAGTATCCGCAAGGAACCGACATCAGCAAGACCAACAAGGCCACGTTGTTCGTAGAAAAACAAGTGATTGACATCATGAAGAAATATATCGACCCGAAAACCAAAGAAAATTACCTCGCAGAAAGTATCGTGTCGCAGGTAGGAATCGGTGCGGGAAATCCCAATGTCGATGCAGGATCGTCGTCTGAAACTCCGTTTAAAGGAAAAGTTACGGTGAATTTCTCGGAGTTCAAGTTCCGTCGCGGCGTGAGCACGGCAGACATTCTTGAGGAAATCCGCAGCAAGGTTAAGGGTATTCCGGGCGCTTCTGTAATTGTTGAGAAAAATGCCGATGGTCCGCCAGCCGGTTATCCGATCAGTATCCAATTGACCGGGCTAGATTATGATCAAATGCTCAAGGAAGCCGATAAGATGATCGCATTCATCAACGCCAAAAACATTCCCGGGATTGAGCGTTTGCAAGTCGACGTGAACAAGGAAAGCCCTGAGCTTGAAGTAAAAGTAGACCGCGTCAACGCCGGAAGTTTGGGCGTTTCTACGGGCCAACTCGGATTTAACCTGCGCCGCTCGGTTTACGGACAGGAAATCTCAACCTATAAGGAAGGCGATGATGATTACAACATCGTGATGCGTATGCAGGAAGACCAGCGCAAGAACGAAAGCGTATTGTTCAACCAGTCGCTTACGTTTAGAAACCAGAACAATGGGCAGATTGTACAGGTTCCGATTTCGGGGGTGTCTACGACAGAAAAAACCGAGACCTACAACATGATCAAACGCAAGAACCAGAAAAGGATCATGACGATTTATTCTAACGTGCTCACGGGTTTTAATGGCGATGAGATCACTAAGCAAATCCAGGCCGACCTTACCGGTTACCAGATGCCGCGTGATGTGAGTTACTCGTTCTCGGGCGTACAGGAGGAGCAAGGCAAGAACCAGAGTTTCTTGATGTATGCGCTATTCCTGGCTATGGCCGGTATTATGATTATTATCGTATTGCAGTTCAACTCGGTTTCCAAAACAATCGTGATTCTGTTCACGGTACTGTTGAGTTTTAGCGGTGTTTTCTACGGATATGTGATCGCCAACATGGATTTTGTGATACTAATGACGATGATGGGAATCATCTCGCTCGCGGGAATTGTGGTCAAGAACGGTATCGTACTGATGGACTTCTTCGTGCTCTTGCTCGATGAGAAAGTGCATGAAAAAGACGTAAAATCGCACGATGACCTGACACTCGAAGAAATCAAGGATGTCATCATCGAATCGGGTAAATCGCGTCTGCGTCCCGTATTGTTGACGGCTTTGACGGCGGTTTTAGGATTGATTCCGCTGGCGATAGGGCTCAACTTTGACTTCTTCTCGCTTATCACCGATTTGAATCCGCATGTGTTCCTGGGTGGTGACAACGTGATTTTCTGGGGACCACTCGCCTGGACCATCATCTTTGGACTAACTTACGCCACGGTATTGACCTTGGTCATGGTTCCGGTGATGTTCTACCTCGTGAAACGCACCAAATACTGGTTGCGCGACCGCAGGCAGCGAAGCCGCGATCTGGAAGCATCAGAAGCATAACCAAAATTCATCATATAAAGCCACCCACAGATTCGGGTGGTTTTTTTTTGCAACAATATGATTGTCAAACCTCAGTAATTTATGTTAGTATTTTTATTTAGAATCAATAAAAATAATTTGGATGTATCGTTGCGCTTCGATACATTTGCATTATTAAAAATCATTCTAAATAAAAACCGATGCGCAAAAAACTATTTCAACCCTATTGCTTTCAACTAATCTTTTTACTGCTGGCTGCCAATTCGTGGGCACAGCAAGCCACACTCAAAGGCAAAGTCATACTGCCTGTTAATGAAACTGCCGAAAACATTTCTGTTACCCTAAAAGGCACTTCCATCGGAACCATCACCAACCCCGAAGGCGTTTACGAAATCGTGAACATCAAACCCGGATCATACATTCTCAAAGTTTCTGCAGTGGGTTACGCCACCAAAGAACGCAGCATCCAATTGAAATCTGGAGACGAACTGATTGAGGATTTTAACATGACCCGCAGCTCCGAAGAACTGAAGGAAGTGACTGTTAACGGAGTAAAATCCAATGCTTTCACCAGGAAAGAAAGCCAGCAGGTGTCGCGTATGAATCTCAAAAACCTCGAAAACGCCCAGGTTTACACCTCCATCACCAGCGAATTGCTCAAAGAACAGGTAGTTACCAATTTCAACGACGCACTCAAAAATGCCCCGGGACTTACCCAACTTTGGGTTTCTACGGGACGCGGCGGCGATGGTGCGGGTTATTTCTCGCTCCGCGGATTTGCGGTCCAGCCTACCATGATCAACGGTTTGCCCGGACTCACCAACGGCAGCCCGGATCCGGCGAACATTGAACGGATTGAAGTCATCAAAGGACCATCGGGCACCTTATTTGGCAGCAGCCTCATCTCTTATGGCGGGCTTATCAATATCACCACAAAAAAACCATACGATTACTTGGGTGGCGAGTTCACTTACACCGCGGGTAGTTACGGCCTGAATCGTGTAACGGCCGATGTGAATACACCGGTAAATGACGCCAGGACGCTTAACGTTCGTGTGAATGCTGCTTATCACAATGAAGACAGTTTTCAGGACGCTGGTTTCAGAAAGTCGCTTTTTGTAGCGCCTTCATTGTCCTATAAGGCCAGTGAGCGCTTGTTGTTTATGATCAACACCGAAATCATGAGTGCCGAGAGCACCAACCCAACTATGCTGTTCCTGGATCGCAACGCACCGCTTCGCGTAAAGAACACCAATGAATTGCGATACGACAGCAAACGTTCGTACACAAGTAATGAGCTTACCTTAGAAACGCCTTCGTTCAACCTACAGGCGCAGATGGTTTACAAACTTTCTGAGCAATGGAGCTCGCAGACCGTATTGTCCAGGAGCCACTCGAGGTCTAAAGGGTATTATTCTTATCTGTATGAAACCACGCAGTACATCCCGGCCATTACAGACGGCGTGGTACTCGGTCGTTATTTCAATTATCAGAATGCGTCGAGCCTTACTACCGATATCCAGCAGAATTTCATCGGCGATTTTAAAATCGGGGAACTGCGCAACCGCATTGTGGCCGGCCTCGATTATTTCAACCGCACCAATACCGACAATGGCACCAACTATGTGGGCAACGGTTCGATTTATATCGGGAACGACCCTTTGCCAACCGTTAACGCAAATGTCTTTGGCATCACCGATCCTGCGCTATTCCTGACCAACGGCGACAATGGCGTACTTTCTGAGGCCGGTTCTGCTGCCTTGCTCGCTACGGCTGGCGTGAGCGCGTCAAAAACCAAACAGGAAGTGTACAGCGCGTACGTCTCGGATGTGCTCAACATCACACCCGCACTTTCGGCGATGGCCAGTTTACGTGTAGATCGTTTCATCAGCGCGGGGGATATTTTGACTAAAGATGACGATTTCAACCAGACGGCATTTTCACCCAAATTTGGTTTGGTGTTCCAGCCGGTCATTGACAAGGTTTCGGTTTTTGCCAATTACATGAATGGATTCTTGAATGTAACACCGGGAACAGACATTCTTCCCGACGGCACGCGTTTGCCGCGCACTTACACGCCCGAAAAAGCCTATCAGTTAGAGTTCGGAACCAAGCTCAACCTATTCAAAGACCGCTTGTTTGCTACACTGAGCTATTACGATACCAAAGTAGAAAACATGGCCTACACGGTTTATGGCGCGACCACCCAGATTTCCTACCAAGATGGCGCGCAGGAAAACAAAGGTTTTGAAGCCGAAATTGTAGCCAATCCCATCAACGGGCTCAACATTTCTATGGGCTACAGCTACAATGACGCGCTGCTTACCTCGGGTGATCCTGATTTTGTAGGACACCGACCAGAAAGTGCAGGTCCGCAAAACCTCGCGAACCTTTGGGCGAGCTATAAATTTTCGGGGAAACTCAACGGTTTTGGTTTGGGCTTCGGCGGAAACCACGCCAGCGAAAACAAGATCATGAACCGCACCAAGGCGGGCGTCTTCACCCTGCCCGACTACACCATGATCAATGCATCTGCTTTTTACGGATTCGAGAATTACCAACTCACCATAAAGGTAAACAACATCACCAACAAGCAGGCTTATGACGGTTGGTCAACAATCCACCCGCTTGCGCCCAGAAACGTCTCGGCGAACTTCTCTTATAAATTTTAAATGGAATTCAAAAAAAACGTACGCTTACTACACAAATGGCTCGGACTCACCTCCGGGCTTATTGTGTTTATTGTCAGTATAACGGGTTGCCTGTTTTGTTTCCATGACGAAATCAAGGACATCACCCGAAAGGAAATCCGGTTTGTTGAAGATACGGGCAAACCCTTTTTGCCGCCTTCTGTGTTAAGGGAAAACGCGCTTAAGGTGATTCCCAACGCCAAATCGACACTCGTTTTTTATGTGGCGCGCAACCGTTCGGCGGTGGCGTATACCAGCAACGATAAAGGCAATTTCTATGTCTTTATGAACCCGTACACCGGAAAGCATTTGTTTACAGAAGATCCCACTACCGATTTCTTCATAATTGTAGAATACATCCACCTGTACCTGCTGCTGCCCGATTACATTGGCAAACACATCGTGGCCGGCGCGACACTTATTTTCATCCTGCTGCTCATTTCGGGCATCATCCAATGGTGGCCCAAAAAGAAAACCGACCTTAAGAAAAGGCTGTCGGTGAAATGGTCGGCCAAATGGCGCCGCGTAAACTATGACTGGCACAATGTTTCTGGCTTTTACATGGCTTTGGTGGCACTTGTCATTGCCATTACGGGTTTGACTTTTGCGTACGATTGGGTAGGCGACGGGATTTACTACACCGCCAACTTAGGCGGAGGAAACAAAGAAAAAGAAACACAGCATCCGGTGATTGACACCACCGCTTTTAAAAGCAATACGCTCTCGGCTGCCGACCATGCGTTTTTCTGGACCGTCGAGAAAAATCCGAAACACGATATGTTTTTTGTAGTTTTTCCAGAACACAAAAAAGACCCGGTTGAGACGGGCGCTTATCCACACGCTTTGCGCTACGACCACCAGAGCAATTACCATTTCCATCCCGAAAGCGGCGCGCTGCTGACTTCAGAACCATACCAGCACAAATCCCTAGGTTTGCAACTCAATGAAATGAGCTACGGAATCCATACCGGACAAATCCTCAACTTGCCCGGAAAAATCATTGCATTTACGGCAAGTTTGATTGCCGCTGCGCTACCGGTCACCGGTTTTGTAATTTGGTACGGACGCCGTAAGAAAAGTAAAAAACGGCTAACTTAAATTACGCATCCGCTTTTCCTGTTTAAATCTCCAATAAAAAATCCCGCAGCTTGCGGGATTTAATTTTAATACCAGTTGCGCATGGACTTGGTTTAAAGTCGCGCTCCACTAACTATTTTTTGGACAAGGCCTGCGCCTGCGCCAAATGCTGCTCAATCAACCTGAGGTTGGTCTCGGCAAATATCCGGGTATCGCCATCCTCAAAAAAAGTTGCTTTCTTGAACCGTTTGATGTCGCGCTTGTGGTCGGCTTTGATCATCTTTAGGAATTTGCGGTCAAAAGGCTTCCCGGTGAGCTTGGAGAGTTTTTCAAGCTGTTTGCTTTTCTTCTCGCTGATTGCGTTGGGCAAAGTGATGTTCTTTGATGCGGCGAGCGTTTGCAATTTGGCGAGCAACATGTCCTGGTCTTTGACCATTTGGGTGCCGTAGTCGCGGATGGCTTGCGTGGTTCCCAGTGATGCGGCCAGACGACCTTCTTCACGGTCCATGATGCGCGCATCGGCCATGTGGACGATAAATTCGGGCACTTTTTTGTCTGAGGTTTTTTGTGCCCAGGAAACAGAAACCATAGCAATGGCAATAAGTGTAATAAGTCTTTTCATAAGATTGATTTTAAAACACGAAGTTCTGCACAAATGGGTCAAAAAGTTTTACAGCATTTCAGTTTGAGTTGATACAATTCCAATAAAAAAATCCCGCTTTCGGGCGGGATTTTAATTGTATAAAGGTTGGTTTTAGTTCTTCGCCAAATCCTGTTTCCAGTTTCTTACAGAGGCAACTGCGTTGTCATTGTAGTTCACTTCTGTAAGCGCATTTTCATTGAACAAAACCCATTTTCCGGTTTTTTGCCCATTGCTAAATTCGCCTACTGATTTTTTATTGCCGTTTTCGTAGTACGCTACCCATTGTCCTTCTAGTTTACCGTCTTTAAAAAAGCCTGTTTGTTGTACTTGGCCGTTTTCGTAGAAGTAAGTCGCTTTAACAAGGTTTCCGTATGCTTCGAGTTTTGGTTCTGTTTCCTGTGCCGACACCATTCCTGAAACGAGGATTGCTGCCATGAATAAATACTTTTTCATCTTATGTAGGTTTAAGTGTTTCACAATTACATAACAAAGATAACAATCTGTTGACATTAAAAAAACTTTCACTTAACAATTTGGTAACATTGAATGAAAACTTAACATTGGAAATTTTAAAAAAAGCCCGAAAGCCTTGTCATTTGGGCGTTGCCGCGTTTTGGCTAAAATGGCTAAAATTGAAAATTCGCGACGCGGCCAGGCTGTTCGCTTGTATCTTTTGCTCGTAACCTCGCAAAAGGATACCGCTGCCATCCTTAACGCAAAGCTCCGGCTGAAACCGATGCCCGCGTTAGCGATTGCAGCAAAGTGCCGCGCACTGCGGAAAGCGCGGGCCGCAGGCAACGCCCAACAAAATCCAAACTGGAATGATATTCTTATGATATAAATTATATTTTTTGAGCTAAATTTGCGCCATAAATTTTCAACCATGTACAGAAGTCACAATTGCGGTGAATTAACCGCCGCAAACATCAATCAAGAAGTTACGCTCGCGGGCTGGGTGCAGAAATCGCGCGACAAAGGTTTTATGAACTGGGTAGATTTGCGCGACCGCTACGGCATCACGCAGTTGCTTTTTGACAATCGTACAGACAAGGACACATTTGAAAAGTCACGCACGCTCGGACGCGAATTTGTGATTCAGGTGAAAGGCAAAGTCATTGAGCGCGAATCGAAGAATAAGAATATGGCGACCGGCGATATCGAGATTTTAGTTTCTGAACTTACCGTTCTGAACGCTGCGATCACGCCGCCGTTTACGATTGAGGATGAAACCGACGGTGGTGAAGAAACGCGTATGAAATTCCGTTACCTTGATATTAGGAGAAATCCGGTGAAGAACGCGCTGCTGTTTCGCCATAAAGTGGCGATGGAAGTACGGAATTACCTTTCTAAAAAAGGGTTTTGTGAGATAGAAACACCTGTTCTTATTAAATCTACTCCCGAAGGCGCAAGAGATTTTATTGTGCCTAGCAGAATGAATAAAGGGGAATTTTATGCCTTACCTCAGTCGCCGCAAACATTCAAGCAATTGCTCATGGTGGGTGGCATGGACAAGTATTTCCAGATTGTGAAATGTTTTAGAGATGAAGATTTAAGAGCCGACCGTCAGCCTGAGTTTACGCAGATCGATTGTGAAATGGCTTTTGTCGAGCAAAAAGATATTATTCGGATGTTCGAGGGATTGACTAATCACTTATTAAATAAATTTCATAATATTCCTAAAAAGAGATTTCCAGTAATAACATACGATTATGCAATGAGAACGTATGGCAACGATAAGCCAGACATCCGTTTTGGGATGAAATTTGGAGAAATTACAAAAGACGCGAAAAGAGCCAAAGATTTTAGTATTTTCCAAAAAGCGGAATTGGTTGTTGGAATAGCTGTTCCAAATTGCGCCACATATTCTAGAAAGCAAATAGATGAATTGATTGATTGGGTTAAACGTCCTCAAGTAGGAGCCGATGGCCTAATTTGGGTTAAATATGAAACCGACGGCACTTTTAAATCATCTGTTGATAAATTTTATACTGAGGAAAATTTCAAATTCTGGGCTTTAAAAACTCAAGCCATTCCAGGAGATTTGATGCTTTTTATGTGCGGAGATGTGCATAAAACAAGAACACGTCTTAGCACACTTCGTATGGAACTTGCCACACGTTTAAACCTCAGGAAGCCTGACCAATACGCTCCGCTTTGGGTCGTAGACTTTCCTCTATTTGAATGGGACGAGGAAAGTAAAAGGTATCATGCGATGCACCATCCTTTTACTTCTCCAAAAATCAAAGCTCTAACCGCGAAACAACAAAAACATCTTTATGAAGTTTTTGATCTATTGAAAAATACGGCGGAGTTATTGCAAGAACGCGATCCGGTTATTGATAGACTCAAAGCTAACGCATACGATATGGTGCTTAACGGTAACGAAATTGGAGGCGGATCGATCCGAATCCACGATAAACAAACACAAAGCTATATGTTTAGCTTGCTCGGTTTTACAAAAGAACAGGCCCAAAACCAGTTCGGGTTTTTGATGGACGCCTTTCAATACGGTGCGCCGCCGCATGGAGGATTGGCTTTTGGGCTCGATCGCTTGGTGGCGATTTTGGGCGGACAGGAAACCATTCGTGATTTTATCGCGTTCCCGAAAAACAATTCGGGGCGTGATGTGATGATTGACGCGCCTTCGGCGATTGACAACGCGCAGCTGAACGAATTGCATATTAAACTCGATTTAAAATAAATTTCCTTCAAAAAAAATTTCGAATTCACTGAGAATCAATAATTTTTAGAAAATTTTAACAGGTAAGTGATTTTCGTATTATTTTAAAGATTACATTTGCGTCATTATAAATTTATTATCATTATTACAATGCGTACAGGAACAGTTAAATTTTTCAATGAGTCTAAAGGTTACGGATTCATTACAGACGAAGAAACAGGAAAAGATATCTTCGTTCATGCTTCAGGAATCAAAGCGGAAGAACTTCGCGAAGGTGACAGAGTATCTTACGAAGAAGAAGAAGGAAGAAAAGGTAAAGTTGCTGCGCAAGTAGTAGCTCTCGAAAACTAAAAATATATACCACTATTTTTGTTGCCTAAAGAACAACGCCTCGAGGAATCGGGGCGTTTTTTTATTGGATAAAGTTAGAAAAAAGACCGCTAACGCTGATAGAAGCAAGATCGCTGCGCTGCAAGAAGAACGACTGTCGAGTTTATGGAAGTCTTAACTCTTTCTTCTTGCAGCGCAGCGGTCTTTCAGCATAGCGGTCTTTAGACTTCTTTCTTATTTATAATCAATAAAAATTACGAAGTTACAACGTTTGCATCGCGATGAAAATCCAAAATTTGGTTGCTAATTAATTCTCGACAACTATCTTTGTAAAAGTTTACAAAAAAATAACCTTTTTGCTATGGAATCTACCCAAATGGATTACTTCCCAATACTCATGCAACTGCTCTTAGCCGTTGGATTTGTTGTAGGTACTATCATTATCTCCGGGAAATTAGGCCCCAAAAGATCTTCGGCTTCTAAAGACAAAAATTTCGAGTGCGGAATCGAGTCAGTAGGTAACGCCCGTATCCCTTTTTCGGTTAAATATTTCCTCGTAGCCATCCTGTTCGTGCTTTTCGACGTGGAAGTGATTTTCTTATATCCGTGGGCCATCAATTTCAAGGAACTCGGCATGGAAGGCATGGTAAAGATGGTCATCTTTATGATGCTGTTACTCGTTGGATTTTTCTACATCATCAAGAAAAAAGGCCTCGAGTGGGAATAGTAATTTTAGATTTCTGATCTCCGAGGTTAAAACATTTAAATGATTTCTGATTTTCATTCTAAAATCTAAAATCTAAAATCAACAATCAAAATGAGCGATTCAAAAATAAAAACTGCCGACGCACCCGAAGGCTACACAGGAGAAGGTTTCTTCGCCGGTAAACTCGACGATATCGTTGGGCTCGCGCGTGCCAATTCGCTTTGGCCTTTGCCGTTTGCCACTTCTTGCTGCGGTATTGAATTCATGGCGACGATGGCTTCGCATTACGATTTGGCGCGTTTCGGATCGGAGCGTGTGAGCTTTTCGCCACGCCAGGCCGACATGCTCATGGTCATGGGAACCATTTCTAAAAAAATGGCGCCAATCCTGCGTCAGGTGTATGAGCAAATGTCGGAGCCACGCTGGGTGATTTCAGTCGGTGCCTGCGCTTGTTCGGGCGGAATCTTCGACACGTACTCTGTTTTGCAAGGCATCGACAAAGTCATTCCTGTTGATGTTTACGTTCCGGGTTGTCCGCCAAGGCCCGAGCAAATCGTAGAAGGCGTGATGAAATTGCAGGAACTCGTTAAAACCGAATCGGTTAGAAGGAGAAGCTCGCCTGAGTACCAGGAATTACTGGCTTCTTATAACATACAATAAAACAAATGGCGCTAGAAAATACAGACATTCAAAATCAGTTGACCGAAAAATTCGACGAAAGCGTTTCGAATTTTCAGCAGGAAAGCGATTTATTTTCATTTGAAATGACAGCCGATAGTAATACGGCTGTCCTTTTGTTTTTAAAAAACAGCGAAGAATTGCGGTTCCATTTCCTGACTTCGCTATTCACAATCCATTATCCTGATGCGGAGGCCGACAGGCAATTTGCGATCGTGTATTTGTTGCACAATTGGTACGAAAACAAGCGCATCAAGATCAAGGCGTTCCTCAATGGAACAACGCCGGAAATCAAAACCGTGAGCAACATTTTCCTTTGCGCCAATTGGATGGAGCGCGAATCATACGATTTTTACGGCATCGATTTCAAGGGGCATCCGCAACTCAAACGCATCCTGAACATGGACGAAATGATCTCGTTCCCGATGCGCAAGGAATTCCCAATGGAAGACTCAGGCCGCACCGACAAAGACGACCGTTTCTTCGGAAGAACCACCATTAACCTCTAATTTTAGCCAGCCATGTCAGATTTATTGTTACCACCAGAGCAGCGGTATGCTAAAATGATGAAAGAGCTACACAATGAGGACGGAAGCGAGCTTTCGATCCTCAATTTAGGCCCTACACACCCAGCCACACACGGTATTTTCCAGAACATATTGCTTATGGACGGCGAGCGCATCCTTGAAGCCGAGCCCACCATCGGGTACATTCACCGCGCGTTTGAAAAAATCGCCGAAAACCGTCCGTTTTACCAGATCACACCACTCACCGACCGCATGAATTATTGCTCATCGCCAATCAACAATATGGGTTGGTGGATGACTTTGGAGAAATTGCTCGGTGTAGAAGTTCCCAAACGCGCGCAGTATTTGCGTGTGATTGTGATGGAACTCGCAAGGATCACCGATCACTTAATTTGCAACTCCATCCTTGGTGTCGATACCGGCGCTTATACCGGATTTTTATATGTGTTCCAATTCCGTGAAAAAGTATACGAGATTTACGAAGAAATCTGCGGTGCGCGATTAACGACCAACATGGGTCGTATCGGCGGATTCGAAAGGGATTGGACACCAAAAGCATTTGAATTACTCGATACATTCCTCGAAGAATTCCCGGTTGCCTGGAAAGAGTTCGAGAATCTCTTTGAAAGAAACAGGATTTTCATCGACCGTACGGTAAATGTAGGGCCCATTTCGGCCGAACGCGCCATGGAATATGGCTTTACAGGCCCGAATTTGCGTGCTGCCGGCGTCGATTACGACGTACGTGTGGCGCATCCGTACTCTTCGTATGAAGATTTCGATTTCATCGTTCCCGTTGGGAAATCGGGTGACACCTACGACCGGTTCTGCGTACGCAACGCCGAGGTTTGGGAAAGCATCAGCATCATCAAACAGGCGTTGGCCAAAATGCCCGAAGGCCCATACCACGCCGACGTTCCCGACTATTATTTGCCTCCAAAAGAAGACGTGTATACAACCATGGAATCGCTGATTTACCATTTCAAGATTGTGATGGGCGAAGTGCCCGTTCCGGTTGCCGAAGTCTATCATGCGGTAGAAGGCGGAAACGGTGAGCTTGGTTTTTTTCTCGTCACCGACGGAAGCCGAACCCCATACCGTTTGCATTTCCGCAGGCCTTGTTACATTTACTACCAGGCGTATCCTGAAATGATCAAAGGCGCGCTCTTGTCGGATGCGATCGTCATTTTATCGAGCATGAACGTGATTGCCGGAGAATTAGATGCCTAAATTATGGAAAGAAAACACTACACCCAAAACATCAACATCACCGAACCTTTAATGGCTCGCATCAACGAACTGATTTCGCACTATCCCGAAGACAAGATCAAATCGGCGTTGCTGCCGGTTTTGCACGAAGTACAGGATGCGCATGACAATTGGCTCAGTATCGAATTGCAGGATAAGGTGGCCGAAATCCTCAAAATAAAACCCGTAGAAGTCTATGAAGTGGTGACCTTTTACACCATGTTCAACCAACGCCCAATCGGGAAATACATGTTCGAGTTCTGCCAGACTTCACCCTGCTGTTTGAACGGCGTCGAGAATTTGATGGATTACACCTGTAGCAAACTCGGGGTAAAAGTTGGAGAACCAACAGCAGATGGTATGTTTGAAGTGCGTGGCGTAGAATGCCTTGGCGCCTGTGGATACGCACCCATGATGCAACTCGGCGATTTCTACAAAGAACACCTCAACGAGCAAAAAATCGACGCGTTGATTGCCGATTGCCGCGATAATAAAATCACGTTACACGATAAATAATATGTCAAAGAAAATATTATTAGACAAGATTAACGTTCCGGGCATCAAGACCTACGACGTGTACCGCAAAGAAGGCGGTTACGCATCGGTAGAGAAAGCGCTCAAGAAAATGACCCCGGATGAAGTCGTCGAAGAAGTAAAAACTTCTGGACTTCGCGGTCGTGGCGGCGCGGGTTTCCCTGCCGGAATGAAATGGAGTTTCATCGACAAAAAATCGGGCAAACCACGCCATTTGGTGTGTAACGCCGATGAATCGGAGCCGGGCACTTTCAAGGACCGTTTCCTTATGGAATACATCCCACACCTTTTGATTGAAGGCATGATTACGTCAAGCTACGCACTTGGAGCGAACTTGTCCTACATCTACATCCGCGGTGAATACATGTGGGTTTATAAAATATTAGAGAAAGCCATTGCCGAAGCGAAAGCTGCCGGTTGGCTCGGAAAAAACATTTTGGGTTCGGGCTACGATTTGGATTTGTACGTGCAGATTGGCGGCGGCGCTTATATCTGCGGCGAAGAAACCGCACTCATTGAATCGCTTGAAGGCAAACGCGGAAACCCAAGAATCAAACCACCATTTCCGGCCGTTTCTGGGCTTTGGGCAAATCCAACAGTAGTGAACAACGTAGAAACGATTGCGGCTGTGCCGTGGATTGTAAACAATTCGGGTGAGGATTACGCTAAAATCGGTATTGGACGATCAACCGGAACCAAATTGATTTCGGCTTCGGGACACATTAAAAATCCCGGCGTTTATGAAATCGAACTTGGCCTTAGTGTTTACGAATTCATGAATTCTGACGAATATTTGGGTGGAATGTCTTCGGACAGACCGTTGAAAGCCTTTGTTCCCGGCGGAAGTTCAGTTCCCGTTTTACCCGCGAACCTAATTTACAAAACCGCGGCCGGTGAAGACCGATTGATGAGTTACGAATCTTTAAGCGACGGTGGTTTTGCTACCGGATCGATGCTGGGTTCGGGCGGATTCATCGTCTATAACGACACTTCGTGTATCGTAAGAAACACCTGGAATTTCTCAAGATTCTACCACCACGAAAGCTGCGGACAATGTTCGCCCTGTCGCGAAGGAACGGGTTGGCTCGAGAAAGTATTGCATAGAATTGAAAACGGCCACGGCCGTGAAGAAGATATCGATTTGTTGTGGAGCATCCAGAGCAAGATTGAAGGAAATACGATTTGCCCATTGGGTGACGCGGCTGCATGGCCCGTTGCTGCGGCGATCCGTCATTTCCGCGACGAATTTGAATACCACGTTCGTTTCCCAGAAAAAATTAAAAACAGAGACCATTTTGTTGCCGAACCTTTTGAGAAGGTGAAACATTTGGTCGCGAAAGCAACAGTATAAGACCAGTCGAAAGAGAAAAGCCGAAAGTCGAAAGAAGCATCCGCAGCAACCGACTTTAGACTTTAGACTTTAGACTTTAGACTAAAAATTATGAAAGTAACCATAGACGGACAAAGCATAGAAGTCGAGCCAGGAACTACCATCCTGCAAGCGGCGCGTATGATTGGTGGCGAAAGTGTGCCGCCGGCGATGTGCTATTATTCTAAACTCAAAGGAAGCGGTGGCAAATGCCGTTGTTGTTTGGTGGAGGTTTCTAAGGGAAGCGAAGCCGACCCAAGGCCGATGCCAAAATTAATGGCGTCTTGTGTTACGGGTTGTATGGATGGCATGGAAGTCAACAGCAAATCATCCGATCGCGTAGAGGAAGCCAGAAAATCGGTTACCGAATTCTTGCTGATCAACCACCCACTCGACTGTCCGGTTTGTGACCAGGCCGGCGAATGCGATTTGCAGAATTTGAGCTTCAAGCACGGCAAATCAAAAACGCGTTTCATAGAAGACAAGCGTACGTTTGAACCCGAAGACATTGGGCCGAACATCCAACTGCACATGAACCGTTGCATTTTGTGCTACCGTTGTGTGATGGTGGCCGACCAATTGACCGACAACCGCGTACATGGTGTGATGGATCGCGGCGACCACTCGAACATCTCAACCTGTATTTCTAAGGCGATTGACAATGAATTCTCTGGAAACATGATCGATGTGTGCCCGGTTGGCGCCTTGACCGACAAAACTTTCCGATTCAAACAAAGGGTTTGGTTCAACAAACCTTATAACGCCCATAGAAACTGTACCAAGTGTTGCGGTAAAACCACGGTTTGGATGTTCGGTGACGAAATCCAACGCGTAACCGGACGCAAAGATGAATACCATGAAGTAGAGGAATTCATCTGCAACGAATGTCGTTTTGACCACAAAGACCCGGCTGATTGGGTGATTGAAGGACCACGCCGATTTGAGAAAGACTCTGTCATCAACCAAAATAATTACACGCGCAAACTCGATAAGGTAGAAATTGCAACTGAGAAAAATATCCTGATGGGACGCGACATCGACCGCAAGAAAATCAGTATGCCTGCCATTCCCTTAACTGAGGAAGACATCGCCAACCAGAAAAAACTGCACAACAATGGATAGTACCCTCATTATAGAAAAAAGCGTCATTATCGTTGCAGTCTTTGCCATCACGATGATCATGGCGATGTACTCGACTTTGGCCGAGCGCAAGATTGCCGCTTGGTTGCAGGACAGGATTGGCCCAAACCGCGCTGGAAAAGGTGGGATTTTACAACCGCTTGCCGATGGTTTGAAGCTGTTCTCTAAAGAAGAATTTTTCCCAAATACACCCAATAAATTATTGTTCATCACCGGTCCTGCGATTGCCATGAGTACCGCATTGATGACGAGTGCCGTGATTCCGTGGGGCGACAAATTACATTTATTTGGTCGTGACATCATTTTACAGGCGACTGATATTGATGTGGCTTTATTGTATGTTTTTGGAGTTATCTCTGTAGGCGTTTATGGGATTATGATTGGCGGTTGGGCATCGAACAACAAATTCTCTTTGATGGGCGCGGTTCGTGCGGCTTCGCAGATGGTATCTTATGAAGTAGCGATGGGTTTGTCTGTAATCGCGCTGCTCATGATGACTGGAACCTTGAGCCTTAGGGAGATTTCATTACAACAAACCGGCATGAACTGGAACGTATTTTACCAGCCGTTGTCGTTTTTGATTTTCCTGATTTGTGCCTTTGCCGAAACCAACCGTACGCCGTTTGATTTGGCCGAGTGCGAAAGCGAACTTATCGGTGGTTATCATACCGAATACTCGTCTATGAAAATGGGATTTTACCTGTTTGCCGAATACGCGAACATGTTCATCTCGTCGACCATTCTGGCCGTGTTATTCTTTGGCGCTTACAACTATCCGGGAATGGCTTGGGCTGTTGAACATTGGGGTGTGAATATCGCCAATGTGATTGGAATTTTTGTATTGTTTGCCAAAATCTGTTTCTTCATCTTTTTCTATATGTGGGTAAGGTGGACGATTCCGAGATTCAGGTATGACCAGTTGATGAATTTGGGTTGGAAAATTTTGATTCCGTTGTCAATCATTAATATTATGATTACGGGAATTGTGATTTTGAGGCATGACATTGCCGCTTATTTGGGCTTGTAAAATATCAAGGTGGTTGGCGAACAACACCTCAAAAATAGTCGCCGATTTTAAACGCCAAATAGATTTTTTATGGATAAGGTCATTATCCCTGACGAAATAATCTCTAATAAGATTTATTTCATCAGGAACATGAAAGTGATGCTGGATCGTGATTTAGCAACGCTTTACAACGTTGAAACAAAGAGGATTAATGAACAGGTGAAGCGAAATGCGTTGAAATTCCCTGAGCATTTTATGTTTCAGCTCAATGAGGAAGAATACAACAACTTGAGGTCGCAGTTTGCGACCTCAAGTTGGGGAGGAAATAGAAGGTTGCCGTACGTTTTTAGCGAGCATGGTATTTTGCAACTGGCCAATGTTCTGAACAGTGAAAAGGCTACCCGAATGAGCATTAAAATTATTGAGGTATTTGTTAGTTTGAGGGAAATACTAAACGACAATTTAAGTATCAAGCTTGAAATTGAAACGATCAGAAAAAAGCTCGCCAACCACGACAAAAACATCGAATTGGTTTTTAACTATCTCGACGAACTCATGGAAAAGAACGAGAACAAAGCAGAACGAAACAAAATAGGTTATAAAAATTAAACAGGACACGAATGCCCTAGCCCCGATTGAAGCGGATATCCTTTTTAAATCACGAAGCGCAGCGGAGGAATTTAAAAAGATAGCAGCGGAAAGCGGGATTAGCTTCTAAAAAAATAAAAAATGTCAATAGAATCCATTTCATTATCGGGCCGTAAAAAGCAGGTCTCCAACAAGGAGATGACTTTTATGGAGCGCCTTTATCTTGTGGCGATCTTTAAGGGTTTGATGATTACCATCAAGCACCTTTTTACGCGCAAAGTGACCATACAATATCCCGAACAAGTCAGGAGAATGAGCCCAGTGTATCGCGGACAGCATTTGCTCAAGCGCGACGAACAGGGACGTGAGAACTGTACCGCTTGCGGATTGTGCGCCTTGTCTTGCCCGGCAGAAGCCATCACGATGAAAGCCGAGGAAAGATTGCCCAGCGAAAAACACTTGTACCGCGAGGAAAAATATGCTTCGATCTATGAAATCAACATGCTGCGATGCATTTTCTGCGGACTTTGCGAAGAGGCTTGCCCGAAAGACGCGATTTATTTGACCGAATCTAAGGTTTTGGTTCCGGCGCTATACAACCGTGAGGATTTTATTTTCGGCAAAGACAAACTCGTGATGCCGTTAACCGAAGCCATGAAGAACGCCCAACTTAAAAACGCCAATTGATGTCTGTAGTACTGATTATATTTTGTGTCTTGTCGGCGGTGACGCTGGCCACTGCGTTTATGACGATTTTCTCGAAGAACCCGATCCACAGCGCGCTGTACCTCGTGGTTTGTTTCTTTTCTATCGCCGGCCATTATTTGCTTTTGAACTCGCAGTTTTTAGCGATTGTGCACGTGATTGTGTATTCGGGGGCGATTATGATTTTGTTCCTGTTTACCATCATGCTCATGAATCTCAATAAGGAAGACGAAGTACACAAACCCCGCATTACCCGTTTGGGCGCCGTGGTTTGCTTTTGCTTGATGTGTTTGGTTTTGATTGCGATTTTCATCAATTCGAAACCGATTGTAGGACCTTACGATACCACTGGTACCGATTACCAATCAATCAAAGTACTTGGAAAAGTACTGCTCAATGAATATATGGTTCCGTTTGAATTCGCGTCGATCTTGTTATTGACCGCGATGATCGGAACGGTGTTATTGTCTAAAAAAGAAAAATCACAGAAATAATGGCCAGTAATATTTTGAATCATATCGGCATTGAAAACTACATTTTCCTGAGTGTCATTTTGTTCTGCATCGGCGTGTTTGGGGTGTTGTACAGAAGAAACGCGATTATTGTTTTCATGTCGATCGAAATCATGCTCAACGCAGTCAATTTATTGTTCGTGGCTTTTTCGACCTACCACCAGGACGCGCAGGGACAGGTTTTCGTATTCTTCTCAATGGCGGTTGCCGCTGCCGAAGTAGCCGTTGGGCTTGCGATTCTGGTATCGATATTCCGTAACCTGGGCTCGATCGATATCGACAATTTAAAAAAATTAAAAGGATAATTTTAGATGGACAACCAATTAGCTTTAGTTTTAGTTTTAGCGCCTTTCTTAGGGTTCCTGTGCAACGTATTCTTTGGAAAAAGTTTGGGAAAAACCGCTTCGGGATGGATCGGGACGCTTGCCGTCGTGGTTTCATTCGTGGCAACCATTAGCTTTTTTATGCAAGTGAACGCTTCGGGAAAAGCCATCAATATTCGTTTGTTTGAATGGATGCAGGTTGGCAATTTCAGGCTGGACATCGGTTTCCTTTTAGACCAATTGTCTTTGCTTTGGTTGTTGTTCGTGACCGGAATCGGTTCGCTCATTCACATGTATTCTATTAGTTACATGCACGATGACGAGAAAGTACATTCGTTTTTTGCCTACCTCAATTTGTTTGTTTTCTTTATGATTACGTTGGTTGTGGGTAGCAATTTATTGGTCATGTTCATCGGTTGGGAAGGCGTGGGCTTGTGCTCTTACCTGCTCATCGGATTCTGGTACAAAAACCAGGATTACAACGACGCGGCCAAGAAAGCGTTTATCATGAACCGCATTGGGGATTTGGGATTGCTCATTGGGATTTTCATCCTCGCAACTTTATTCTCGACTTTGGATTATACTTCTTTGAAAGCCATCATCACAAGCGGCATTCCGTTCAACCATTATTGGGTAGCCGTTGCGGCCTTTTGTTTGTTTATTGGTGCTTGCGGAAAATCGGCACAGATCCCGTTATATACTTGGTTGCCGGATGCGATGGCAGGACCGACGCCGGTTTCGGCCTTGATCCACGCCGCTACAATGGTGACCGCCGGTATTTTCATGGTGACGCGTTTGAACTTTGTTTTTGACATGGCGCCAGTAGTTCAAACCATTATCGCCGTTGTGGGTGCCACCACCGCGCTCGTCGCCGCAACGATTGGACTCGTCCAAAACGACATCAAAAAAGTACTCGCCTATTCTACTGTTTCCCAATTGGGACTTATGTTCCTGGCTTTGGGATTGGGCGCTTATGAAGTGGCCGTTTTCCATGTGATTACGCACGCTTTCTTTAAGGCTTGTTTGTTCCTTGGCTCTGGTTCTGTAATTCACGCCTTGCACGGCGAGCAGGATATGCGACGCATGGGCGGGCTCAAAAAAGCGATGCCGATCACCTTCATTACAATGCTGGTTTCGAGTTTGGCCATTTCAGGAATTTTCCCTTTCGCGGGATTCTGGTCGAAGGACGAAATCTTAATGGTGGCTTTTGAGCACAATAAAGCGCTTTGGATTGTTGGCTCGATCGCATCGATAATGACTGCTTTTTATATGTTTAGGTTGATGTACCTGACGTTCTTCAACGATTTCAGGGGAACCGACGAACAGAAACACCACTTGCACGAAAGCCCTGCTTTGATTACGATTCCATTGATTGTCTTGGCCATTTTGGCTACGCTGGGCGGAGCAATCAGCTTGCCCGGAAACAGTTGGCTCAACCATTACCTCGCGCCCATTATGTCTAAGGCAAAACACGGCGAACACGGCCTTGATAATACCGCGTACATGCTCATGGGTATCGCGCTGGTTGGTGCCATCGTTGGGATTGCGATTGCTTATGTGAAATACATCAAGCAACGCCAATTGCCCGAGGAAGATGCACAAATCTCTGGCATCAATAAAGTGTTATACAACAAATATTATGTCGATGAAGCCTATGAGTTGCTTGTTGTAAAACCGATCAACTTCCTGTCGCGCTTTTTCAGGGATTATATTGAAACGGCTTTGTCGGGTCTCGTTTTTGGTTTTGGCAAAGTGACCACAGAACTCGGTTACTACGGAAGAAAAATACAGAATGGCAACATCGGTTTGTACCTGTTTGCTTTTGTACTGGGCGTTTGCGCCATTATTTCCTATTTATTCTTAGCTCAATAATTTATACTAATGGATGTAACTTACATACTCATTTTACTTTTTGCGGGCGCGCTGGCCACGTATTTTTCTGGAGACAAACTGGCTTCGAAAGTCGCTTTGCTTTTTGGGGTGGCGTCATTTGGGCTTTCGGTTTATTTGCTGCAATTGTTCCAGGCTGGTGACAATATCGATGTGATTGCTTCGTGGATCACGAGGCCCAACATCTATTTTGCGCTCAAAGCCGACGGATTGTCGCTGGCAATGCTTTTGCTCACCACCGCACTCACGCCGATTATTATTTTGAGTGGTTTGGGCAACGACTTTAAAAATGCCAAAGCCATTTATGCCTTGATTTTGTTCATGTCGTTTGCCATGGTGGGCACTTTCCTCGCTTCAGACGGCTTGCTGTATTATATTTTCTGGGAATTGTCATTGATCCCGATTTATTTCATCGCTCTACTTTGGGGCAATGGCGACGCCGAAGAACGCAAGAAAGCCGTGGTTAAATTTTTCATTTATACCTTCGCGGGTTCTTTGTTCATGCTCGTGGCTTTTGTTTACCTCTACGGACAAGCCGGAAGTTTGCTCCTCAGCGATTTGTACCGACTCCAATTATCAGACAAAGAACAATGCTGGATTTTTGGCGCTTTCTTTCTCGCTTATGCCATCAAAATCCCGCTGATCCCTTTCCATACCTGGCAGGCCAAAGTATACCAAAAAGCACCAACCGTGGGCACGATGTTGCTTTCGGGAATCATGCTTAAAATGGGATTGTACAGTGTCATCCGTTGGCAATTGCCCATCGCGCCGCATGCTGCCAAACAGTATATGCCCGTATTGCTTGGGCTGGGAATCGCAGGCGTGATTTACGGTTCGATTGTCGCCCTGCGCCAGAAAGACCTCAAAAAACTACTCGCCTACTCTTCACTGGCACACGTCGGACTCATTGCCGCAGGTTGTTACACGTTAACCATGGATGGTTTGCGCGGTGCGGTACTCCAGATGATTGCACACGGATTCGTAGTCGTGGGGCTTTTCTTTGCTGCCGAAATCATCTTCCGCCGTTATGAAACCCGCATGATTGCCGATATGGGTGGTATCCGTTCCCAAACGCCAAAATTCACCTCGATGTTTATGATCCTGGTTTTGGCTTCGGTGGCACTGCCATCAACCTTCAACTTTGTTGGGGAATTTATGGTATTGTTTAGCCTTGCGCACGTCAATGTGGTTTGGCCGATATTGGGAGGAACCACCATTATTTTGGGTGCTTACTATATGTTGCGCATGTTCCAACACGTGATGCTGGGTGAAACCAACGCCAAAGTGTTTAAAGACGTCTCTTTCAACGAAGGATTGGTCATGGTGCTCATTGTGGCGGTCTTGTTCTTTTTTGGACTTTATCCAAAACCCATCACCGACCTCATTACGCCGAGCCTTGAAGCCATCTTAGCCCAAATAAACCGATAATTAGTCCAATAAAACATGAATACATTAATAGCTATAATAGGATTGGGTGTTTTGTGCCTTTTATTTGAAATCCTCAATTGGAGAAAGGCACTCGTTCCGGTAACCATTCTTGGGTTGTTGGCCATCCTCGGTTTAACGGCATCCGAATTCGGGCTCGAAGCCAGTTACTACAACAACATGATTGTAGTCAATAAATTTGCTTCGGCTTTTTCGGGCTTGTTCATCATCCTCACAATTTTCCTGGTCGCCTTGAGCCACAACTTCTACCAAAACCAGCCAACCAAACTTTCTGATTTTATTGCCATCAAGATTTTCCTTTTGTCGGGCGCTGTTGCGATGGTGTCTTTTGGCAACCTCGCGATGTTTTTCCTGGGTATTGAAGTGCTGTCGATTGCGTTGTACATTTTGGCTGCCAGCAGCCGTTTGAACCTCAAGAGCAACGAAGCCGGTATGAAATATTTCCTGATGGGATCGTTTGCCTCAGGAATCATCCTTTTTGGAATCTGCCTGATTTACGGCGCCATGGGAAGCTTTGACGTGATTGAAATCAGCGAATTGTCGAGTTCTGCCGAATTGCCAGTTTGGTTCCCGATTGGAATCATTTTGGTAACGATTGGTATGCTTTTCAAAATTGCCGCAGTTCCGTTCCATTTCTGGGCTCCCGATGTTTATGAAGGTGCTCCATCACTGACTACCGCTACCATGAGTACACTTGCCAAAGTAGTGGCTATGGCTACACTCTATAAATTGTTGACGGTGCTTAATGCCGATATTTCGCCTGCTTTCCAAATGATTGTTGTAGTCATATCAATTGCATCGATGACCGTAGGAAACATCATGGCTTTACGCCAAAGCAACGTGAAGCGGATGCTGGCTTTTTCTGGGATTTCGCATGCGGGCTTTATGCTGATGACTTTGCTCAGCGCGTCAATCGCTGCTTCGAGTTTGTTGTATTATGCCGCGGCTTATGCGCTCGCCGGAATCGCCGCGTTTAGCGTCATTATTTACGTGTGTCGCAACCGAGACAATGAAGACATCACGAATTTCCACGGACTCGGGAAAACCAATCCTTTGCTCGCTGCAATCCTTACTGGTGCGTTGCTTTCGATGGCGGGAATTCCGATTTTCTCTGGATTCTTCGCCAAACTAATCTTATTCAACCAGGTAATCCAAGCCGGACATTTGCTTTTGGTGATTGCCGCGGTCATCAACTCGATCATTTCTGTGGGTTATTATTTCAAATTGATCCTGGCCATGTACACCAAAGAACCCAACCAGGAACGCAGCGGAACACCCGTTTTGATTTATGCGGTTGCGGTGGTCTCGATGCTGCTCAATATCGCGATGGGATTGTATCCTTCGTTTGTGTTGGATTTACTCGGTTAAGAATTATCCATTTTAAAATATAGGCCATCAGTTTTACTGGTGGCTTTTTTTATTCTAGCTGATAATAGGGTTGCTGATTTTGAACGCGCCATTAGACATCTAGAGTTGGAAATGTTAATGTGGATGCTACGAAGCCGTGAAACAAAAAATGTTTGACACCAATCCTAAAAAGAAAAAGCCCCTTCAAAAAGAAGAGGCTTTTCAGTACCAAGAGCCGTCAAACAAAAAATGTTTGACTCCGCTCCAAAAAAAACCTTCCTTTCAAGCAGCGCTTTTTGTACCCGGAGCCGTCAAACAAAAAATGTTTGACTCCGCTTCAAAAAAAACCTTCCTTTCAAGCAGCGCTTTTTGTACTCGGAGCCGTCAAACAAAAAATGTTTGACTCCGCTCCAAAAAAAAAGCCCTTCTTTTCAGAAGAGCTTTTTGTACCCTACAACGTTGAATTGTCGAACCGTTTTGTGGAAGATTTAAAACGACTCGCAATAGCATATCAAACTATAACAGATGGGAGGCGGCATCAATATTGAGAACACGAAACAACGAAAGAAAATGTTAGGATTTATCCTTTTAAAATTCTTATTTTGATATCAAATCAAACTAATATGAATTGGGATAAATTTTTAAGCAAAGGCAGATTAAAACCGTCTTCTAAGACATTTGATGACGAAATTAGAAATGATTTCGAGAGCGATTTTGGAAGAGTAATATTTAGTCCCGCTATCCGAAGAATGCACGATAAAACGCAAGTATTCCCTTTAACTACTGATGACCACATACATTCGAGATTAACCCACTCTATGGAGGTTATGGCGATAGGATATTCGTTAGGTGTAAGAGTATGTGCAGATGCATCTTTTGTTTCAGAAACAGGACAGACTAAAGAGCAATTACTAAGAGCAATTCCGATAATATTAAAAAATGCTTGTTTAGTGCATGACATTGGAAATCCGCCATTTGGTCATTTTGGCGAAACGGTAATTCAAAATTATTTTGAAAAATTATTTGAAAATTCAATTGTCGTAGATAAGAAGGAAGATATCACTCCCGAAATTAAAAAAAAGGCTACGGAAAATAATAAACGCATTTTTATAATGAGTCAAAAAGAAATTGATGACTTTAAGAATTATGATGGCAATGCTCAAGGATTTAGAATTCTAACGAAGTTACAAGCACTTAGCAATGCATATGGTTTAAACCTTACACATGCTACATTAGGTGCGTTCTTAAAATATCCTAATGCGGATAATGTGGATGGGGCAAGCTTGTCTACAAGTAAAAGAGGCGTTTTTCAGCCTGAACGAGAATATTTAGAAAAAATCGTTGACGCATGTGGACTAAAAGATAGTCAAGGAAAAAACATGCGGCATCCTTTAGCTTTTTTGATGGAAGCGGCGGATTCAATTTGTTATTTAACCATGGATATTGAAGATGGTTTCAACAAGGGATGGTATGGCTTTGAAGATTTAGAAAAACACTTAAAGCTTAAAGTCGATTCTGATGGAAAACTATCAAATGAGCCTGAAATCTTGGATGTCGAATTACTTAAGACGCTTGAGGGAATTAATATTAAGGTTTACGATTATGGAAGAGAAATCTCTAAAATGGTAGATTTAAGAATTTATTTAATAGAGAGGTTGGTCGGTATAACAATTGAAAATTTCTTTAAACACTTACCCGAAATTTATGAAGGAAAGTATAACAAAGAACTTATAAAAGACGACAGTCTGAAATTAACTAAAAAGCTTTCAATATTTTGTGGCAAACATATTTTCCCTAAAAAAGAAATACTTTCTTTAGAACTTACAGGACATGCTGTATTGACAGGCCTTATGGATTACTATATTGAGTTTATTTTTCATGAAGAGGAAAAATACCGTAATAGAGCTATTGGCATGATTTCAAATAGCATTTATCGTACTGTTCAAATGGAAAATAAAATTCCTGAAAATGACAAGGATATAACCAAATTAACTGATTATTCTAAACTTAGAATTATTGTGGACTTTATTACAGGGATGACTGACCAATTTGCATTAGACCATTATCAAAAATTAAGTGGCCAAAAAATTATCTGATATTGCAGACATTGTCAATTCCTCTTCAGAGGAATTTTTAGAATATATCAAGCGTAACGTAGATGCTGAGGTACATTCTTTTTTGATGCGCCTTGCTGAGGTAAATGATGTGTACATATTCAGTGGAGTTATAAGAAATTTCTTTTTGCAAAAAGAAGAAATTCGGGATTTAGATATTGTTATTCGAGATGATATAAACATTGAACTTTTAGTTCCTAATTCTATATCCGTCAGGCGCAATAGTTTTGGCGGTTATAAAATCAATATTTCAGAAACAAATATCGATTTGTGGACGTTAGAGAAAACATGGGCGGTTCAGTATCAAAAAAGGCTTGAATTGGATAGTGAGGTTGATAATTTGCACCGCTTTATTCCTTCTACTGCATTTTTTAATTTTTCCGCAATACTCTTTTCTTTAAATGAAAAAAAATTTTATTACAAAACCGATTTTTTAAGCTTCCTGCAAAATCGGGAAATAAATTATCTGTATAAGCCGAATGCGAATGTAAGTTTATGTGTCGTTAACACTTTATATTATGCAAACGAGTATAATTTAGCGATTGCTGATAAATTAAAAAGATATTTAATTCAATTATACAAAACCAAATTAGAATACAATCAGACGCAATTAAAACACTTTGGAAAAATTCTTTATACAGAGGAATATATTAATAACACAATTTCAAATTTCAAACTTGATAAAATACAAAGAGGAGATTATTTGATGGCAAATTTGGAAGAAATATATACACGCCTTGGACTTAATAAGGATAATGGCCTTTTTTACACACATGAGGACACTTGGAAAAATGAAACTGCCTTTCCAAACCGTGTCAAAAGATTGATTGAAAAAGATATTAAACCAAAGGCGTTTTTTTGTTTTGATAACAAACCTCTTATATTATTTTTCGAAAATCCTCCAAATAAGCACGCTTTACATAAAGCCATATGGAATTTCAACGAGTGTCCTATTTCAATCATAATAGAGAATAATATTGTAGAGATATTCAATGGTTTTGATTTCGATTTAAAATCCAAGCTATTAAAGGTATTGGGAAAAGATGAGAAACTTGATGATTTTAGCTATTTCCGATTGGTAAGTGGAAATACATGGGAAAAACATCAAGAACTCCTGAATTACAAGAAAAGAGTAGACTATCATCTTTTACGAAACATCCAAAGTGCAAGAAAACAATTAGTAGAGCAAAATCTATCTGCTAAAATTGCAAACGCTATAATTGGAAAAGCAATTTTTGTAAGATATCTTATTGATAGGAAAGTAAAAATTAATTTCGATGGCGAGCTTCGAACTTGGAGTAATAATGAGTTTTCCGAATTACTTTCTTATCCTGAAAAAATCAAATCATTTTTTGATTATTTAGAGAATGACGAAAAAGGGTTTAAAGGCGACATTTTCCCATTATCTGATGAAGAATTTGATGAAATAACTTTAAACCAATATAAGGTCATTAAACGTCTTTTAAATGGCGAAAACATAGAAAGTGGGCAACTATCGCTGTTCGATTTCTATGACTTTGCGATAATCCCTATTGAATTTATCAGTAATGTTTACGAAATGTTTATTGGTCAAGAAAATCAAAAAAAAGAGGGAGCATATTATACTCCTCTTTTTTTAGTTGATTATATTTTAAAAGAAACTGTAGAAAAGGAAATTTTTCAAAGTGACAGAAAAGTTTCGGCATTATCAAAAAACACTTCTGACTTTGCCATTTGTAAGGTTTTAGACCCCGCATGTGGTTCAGGTATTTTCCTTGTAGAAACGCTTCGCAAAGTTATTGAGAAGTTTATTTCTGATAGTGGAATTGAAGTCGGCAGTGAGGAATTCAAAATAGCGATAAAGCGTTTAGCGCAGGACAATATATATGGGATTGATAAAGACCTAAGTGCTGTCCAAGTAGCAATTTTTTCGATTTACCTTACGTTATTGGATTATTTAGAGCCTAAAGAGATTGAAACATTTACCTTCCCTGAGCTTTTTAATACGAACTTTTTTGAAGCCGATTTTTTTGATGAAAATTCAACATTCAATTCTATTTTAAATAAAGTCAGCTTTCAATTTATATTGGGAAATCCACCGTGGAAGGGAAATGGAATGGACGATATAGGTAATACCTATCTAAAGAATCGAAGTAAAAAAGAAAAGCATAAAAAATATCCGATTGCAATCAATAATAATGAAATTGCAGAAGCATTTGTCTTAAGGGTTAGTGACTTTTGCTCTGCGACTACGCGCATATCATTAATTATTAGGAGCAGTAGTCTCTACAATCTTGGATACAATGACAATTTTAGTCCATTTAGACAATATTGGTTGGAAGAATATTTCGTCGATAGAGTTTTTGAATTAGCTCCAGTACGGCATGAAGTTTTTGAAAAATCGAATCAACCCGCTGTAGCTCCAGCAGCCGTTTTATTTTATCGATACGCGCGCGGCGAAAATACTGATAAAAATGTCGTTGAACATATTGCTTTAAAACAAAGTAGGTTTTTCTCTCTATTTAAAGTTTTTACTATTAACCGTTCCGATTATAAATTAATTAATCAACAAAACTTTAAACTACATGATTGGATTTGGAAAGTATTAGTATATGGGTCATATCTCGATTTTAATTTTATAAAAAGGCTGAAAGATAATTTTCCAACTGTTAAGAACATAGTTTCAAATAAAGATTTATTTGTCGAATCTACTGGGCTTCACAGTAGAACGCTCCCTTTAAAAGAAACTAAAAATACGAGTATAATTGAAGGTATATCCTTTCTAAAAACAGAAGCAATCACTTCTTTCTATATCGACTACGACAAAATTGGAGTTTTAGAAAAAGAAAAAATTGATATTATAAAAGATGTGAGAATTTACCATCATCCGATGCTTCTAATTCGAGAGGGAATTGATATGAAAACTCTCACAGCAAAATGTGCTATTTCTACAAAGGATGTTTTATTTAAGGATTCGATAACTTCGATAAAAGCAATAGATGAAAAACAGTTGAATGTTCTTCACAACATTGCGTCAATTTTTAGCACGAACCTTTTTATGTATTATGCTATAAATATTTTTTCATCGATAGGGGTAGAAAGAGAACGGGTGAAAAATTATAACAAATATAGCCTTCCATACATAAATATGGATGTTTCTTCAAATGTAGAAAATATTGAAACTGCTCAAAAAAAGTTATTTGAAGAGCAAAATACGGGCATAATAAATAATATTGAGATTGACGAATTGAATTCCATCATAAAAAAAGAATTAAAATCTATTAACAAAACCGTTATTCAGTCATTTGAAATTGACGAGACCGAAAATGCACTAATAAATTACTGTGAAAACATTGCTAAAATCCTAATCGTGGGTGATGCATCAAGTAAGAGAAGACTCTTCTCTCCAATACCATTCAAGTCCGAGTTACTATTTGAGTATGCACAGGTTTTTAAATCTCGTTTCAAAAAGCTTGAAAATGGTAATAATAAATTCATTATCGAAATATGGCATACGAATCAATTAATTGGAATGTTTTTCAAAATAATTCCAAGAAATGATTATAAAGAAGAAATAGAGTGGATAGACAAACAAACCGATGACTTAGGCATTTTGAACTTTTTAGCCGCAATGGGAATTTCAAAAATTACCGAAAAACTTTTTGTTCAAAAAGACATCCGAGGATTTGAAAAAGATTATTTCTATATTTTCAAACCCAATGAAATGAAATTGTGGCATTCGGCAATAGCATATTTAGATGTTAATGAATTTACTGATGCTATATTAAAGGAAGGAGGTAAACGCCATGATATTTAACAATTTAAGCGCAACCAACTTCGAGTACAGTGAGTATTTCTATAATGCAGAATTTGAAGACCTTCTTACAAAAATAGTCGGCTGCTACTATCTTATGTTAGAAGACAACGTAACTTTAGCAAACGATGAAAATTCCATTCGTGACGTCCTCCTTTTACAGTATTTAAAAAACAATGAAATTCGAAATAAGATGGGATTAATATCCTATTTATTCGACCGAGAAGTTCCAGAGGATGCAAGTGTAGGAAGAACAGATATAAAAATTCAAACCGTAAATACATTTTTAGACGCCCAAGCCTATTATATCATAGAATGTAAAAGACTTGATAGCAATAACTTAAATGGAACTACTGGCTTAAATGCAAAATATATAGAAAATGGGATATGCCGTTTTACTACTAAAGCTTATTCAACACATTATAAAATCAATGGCATGATTGGATTTGTTGTTCAGCCACTGGATATAGCGGCTAACATTGGGTCAATAAACCAGTTACTCCAGAATTCGTATAGGACAGCTAATACAACAAAAATACTCAGCACCAGAGTGCTTAGAACTGATTTCAACTATTCTTACTGCTCTGCGCATAACGAAGTTGTAATTTATCATTTAATGTTAGATTTTTCAAAAAATATAGCAGCCTGAAATCTTTAACTAAAAATAATAATAACTGACCTTGAGCCAGTGATTTTTTATTTTCATTTATCTAAGTATGGTCGATGCAAACGCCTCTTTCATCCTGTCTAAATCCCAACCCAGCCTATTGTCAATTAATTGCTGTAATGTCCCTCTCTTGAGATACATCTGGTCAAGACCTATCAATGCTTGAAGCAAAGATTTGAAGCCTTCTAAAGTCTCGAATTCCATGTAACCGAAATCCTCTTGCTCTCCATCGTCAGGGTCTTCGAAATCTTTCAAACTTGGAAGGTTTAAGACTGGTCGCGGCTCGTCAACCATACAATCCAATTCAGCTACAAATTCGGCTGCGGTTTGTCTCTTGGTCTCGTAGTTATACGGGAAAGATACCGCATCCGCAGAACCCGATGGGGTCGCATTAGGGAGCTGCATCTTAACTTGTTCTAACTCCAATGTTGACAAGGCTTGCGGCGTATTTTGGTCTAAGACCTCAATAGAGCTAAATACGGCATGGAGCTGCTCTTCGAGATACGCCTCGTTAACAGTTATGATTGTTGATGAGCCGCCATTCTTTCCGTTATAGTTGTGTGTGGTTACGGTCTCAATGTAGCCCTTCTTACGAAGCTTCGCGATGATATTGCCCACTGATTTAGCTTTGGTCTTGGTCTCCTTTAAGACCAGATAATCGGCGATGGTCGCGTGGTTCATATAGAAATCCAGACCCTTATGGGTAAAGGATAAGACCAGCTCGATGATTTTGATTTCGTTGGCTGTTAGGTCAAGTCTGGTAAGGTGTGGTAATGATTTAATAAAATTGTTGCTGAACACGTCGTTCAAAGATTTGAATTCCATTTTAGATATTCCGTTATTCTCTTTCGTCCAATCGGGCGATTATTGGTATTTCCGTTTTTGATTTCGGGGCAACGGAAGCTGGCGACTGCAACCCGCCAGCAAACCCCTTTGTAAAACTGTTTTGATAAGTATAAGCACGAATTCTAAAAAGTCAAGTGATTTTTAAAGATTTATCGATATTTCTTAAAATCTTACCGAGGCAATCTAAAAATTGCCTCGCGATTCTATTTTTCAAAGATTCCGTTGGAGGTGATTTGAAGAAAAGAGAAACTAAGTAAGTTGGAAGTGGTTTACAATACCGAGGCAATCTGACGATTGCCTTATTATAGATAACTATATATCTATTATAATTCTTTTATTCTTATATATATTCTTATAATGAGGGAACGTGTGGATGGAGTGCCTACCATTTAAAAATTGCCTCGCAGGTACTTGAGAATGGTCTCGGCGATGTAGAACCTCATCCAAGAAGCGAAGCGAGGTAATTTTAATGTTCCGAAAGCATCCAAAAATGGCCTCGAATTAACCGACACAGGGATATAAGGGGGATGATTTGACAAGACCTTTAGCACGTACTTTAAAACCTAAACCCCTTGGCAAGTCTTTATTTTTCTGGCATCAAGCTAAAACCGTTAGAGTGAAAAGCATCCCCTGCCTCCCTGCTGGCGAAAATTCTTGAATTTCCCATTAGCCCAACTCGCGTTTCCGCTCTTATAAGGCAGGCAATTTTCAAATGGTGTCGGTGGCAATCGGATGGCCTCAGAAAATTTTTAAAAAATTTTGGCTCAAAAAATTAGGTCTTCACCGTAACTAAAGAATATTTATAGATAAAAGAATTATGAAGCTCAAATTAACCGTTGACCAGTTTAAAAGATTGCTGGCAAGAGAAGACACTAAACCAAAATATCCGATTACAATTGATATGAAGAAGGTTTCCAAAGCCGACGCGAGAGAATTGGTCGAGCTGCTCAAAAAGAAGGGTTAGCCTTCTTTTTTTATTTCCAGACCGTCCAAAAGTTCCGAAGGTGTAACGCCGATTGCGGCGGCAATCCTTAATAAGGTACTATAACGCATATCCTGCGTACCACGGACATATTTACGCAAGTTGGTTGAATCAAGGTTGGCATCGTGCGCCACGTTCATAACTTTTAATCCTTTATCCTCAATCAATTTTTTGATTCTACTCCCAAGCTCTACCAACTCTTTTTCGTGTTTAATTTCCATAGGAGAAAATTAGAGCAATGCCAACGTATTCAATATATCTTATTAAACAGGTTGTTTTAGACCTGTTTATTTTGTATATTTGCTAATATTCAAACAAATTAGCATGATACGAAAGCTACTTACCCTAACATTATTATCCCTTTTAATTTCCTGTTCTGGCGACAATGACCAAGAAACAATTATGCCTCCGACAAGTCAAACAAGTGTGACAGGCTCGCAATTTGACCTCATCGTTGACGCGTCCCCAACTTCGGCAACCCTTGATAAAGCTATCGTGAACATGGAAGGTGTACCATACGAAAATGTTACAACTCCGTCCCCTCAATTCAACAATAGCTATTGGACTAATGAATGGTTTCAGGGCGCGGCATTCGTTAAATCAAACACGCGCATCGGCATTCGCCTAATTGATGTTGTTTCCAGTTTTACGGTCGGTCTTTTTCAGCATCAGGATTATGTGACCATAGGTCAACCTCGCGTCACGTATAGACTGGATTTTCCAGACTTACAAGTTCAGGATTATGTAGAGTTCACCATCGGCGAAAACGCAGTTGTGACTGGATTTAAGATATATCGCTACTACAATGGTGGCTCATTGGACAACCTTAACGCAAACGTCCAAACATTCCAAGGAACAATAACACAACTATAAAGATGAAAGAATGGATAGTTGACCTTTTCCCAAAGGGCGGCGGGTTCAAGACCGCAACACGTGTATTTGCTGCTAACGCATCTGCGGCACTCCTTACGGCAAGAAAAATGAATCCGAACTATCGAACAGGAAACGTAAAACCAGCTTACCAATGAACGCAAAACATATCCTTTACCTTATCTTTCCCTTTGCCGTCGGTTTCATAGCAGAGCGGATTATGAGAATCCCAAATACCTCGTTTTGGTTTTGCGTATGGTTGTCATGTATCGCATCTATATTAATCTTTGTCAAGGGAATACTCCCGTATTACGAACAGAGGTTTAACGCCGTCAACCCAATCGATTATAAAGGAGCGTTGGACAACAAAACCAAAGACGAAAAGCCATACACTTATATCGTGGGCTTGCACATGGTCATATTTGTCGGCATCATCATTCTTTACTTCACCAACTAAACCTCATCGATGGATAAAATTTCCTCTTGCCCTAATTGCGGTAACTCACACCGCGGCGACCGCGCCAAGCAATGCGCCAAATGTAATAAAACCACTTGTCAAAAATGTAGTTTCACGGGTTGCACTTGCGGAAGTACCAGTTACAAGAGGCAAATGACTATTGGAAAACATTAATTATATCGAACAAGCCAAGATAGGCTGTTTTAAATATTTTGAAACAAAATGCGTATCTTTGTTTTTGAAAAAAGAAGGAGATGCTGACACATCTCCTTCAAAATTAGAATAAAAAGAAAGCAAAAGCTTGGTAAGTTTTGGACGCTTACCCTTTTCTGGAATGAATCCCCAAAGTAGGTTTGGAATCTGCTTTGCTCCACAGACCGTTACCATTATAAAGTGCTTCTGCAATCATTTTAAACTTATTATCAAGCATCCTTTTGGGTGCTTATTTGTTTTATATAATCTCTAACAATTTTCAATTTATGCCCCTTAACCATATACGTATGGCCTTCTTTTTTTGAACCACCTTTCTCAACTTCCAGTAGTCCATCGTTAACTAATTCAGGGAGTAAATCAGCAGCAATCTGCCTCGCTCTAACAAAAGATAAATCTTTAATTGAATAAATCATTACCTCAGCAATATCATTCGTTTTACAACTACCTTCTAATCGTTTAATAACCTCGACCAGATAATATTTCCATGTTGTGTTCTCTGCTTTACGAACAATTGGTATCATTTTCCCACCTCCATAAAATTTAACTTGTGATGCAGCCATTCCGATAGAAATATCAACATCCTTAGGTTCAAGTATTTTAGTTTCCGCACGAGTAGAACCTTGAGGAGTAAAAGTAATACGCTCAGACAATAATTTTACAACTTCACTATATACATCTTTAGAATCAGAAGCATCAATAAGTACATCAATAGCATCTAATTCTTTAAGAAGTTCTTTTTTTCTTTCTATTAGAAATTTATTTAGTGTTCCGTTGTTCATGAGACAAAGATAAATATTATTTTAATACATCTGTTTTTTTTTGAAAAAAAATGAAAAACACTTGATAATGTTAGGTTTATATAAAAACCACTTATAAATTTATTAACTTTTTTTTATCTTCGAAATCGTTGCTATAACTGCAATTTTTAATTAGTAAAATATTTTAAATTTAATTAGTAAATAAAGGCTAATAGCGTTTTTTTAATCCCTTATAACTTAAACCTCCATTCGCTTTGGGGTCAAGACCCCTTAGGTTAGTGCATTTATTTAGTTATTGACCAAAATTTAATTTAGTTTCATAAGGCGGAGGTGTCAAATTATGTCGAAACTTAATCTCAATTAACAAACCTCCACAACCAGTAAACTTATCAAAGCAAAATAATGCAATCAAATATTGATAAAGCAAATTATACATTGCGGAAAGCCTTGCCAGTCCTGGATTTAACATTTTTTGTTAGGTAGTTAATTTCCAGGAATTTACATTTGTTTCACTTTCTATCAGAAGTGAAAGAAGCACGGTAAACCCAACAAAATCAAGGGTTAACACAACGAGGAATATTAACGGCTTTCACAAACGGTCTAAATCGAACAAAAGTGAAAGTAAAAACTTGAAATTATGGCACTGAAAGGACAAAAGACAACCTCGGACTTTTTAGAGTGGGAAAAGATGCAAACCTTAGTATTGAAGTTGGAGCGTGACGGCGATTTAAAATTTGCGTTGCTCATTGCGACTGGCAGTTATATCGGTCTGCGTATTTCCGACCTTTTGCAGCTTAAATGGAATCAAGTCTTGAATCAGGACTATTTTACCATTGTTGAGAAAAAAACCAAAAAGACGAGGCGCGTGACAATAAACCCAGAATTGCAAACTGTTCTTTGCCGAGTGTTCGGACAGCTTGGGGCAAATGAAAGTGATTTGATGTTTGTGAATCGTTTCGGAGATAAGCCCTTCTCCGTCCAATATGTGAACGGCAAACTAAAGAGTATTTTTAACTTCTATAATATCAAGGGACAGTATTCGAGCCACTTCATGCGGAAAACATTAGGTCGTCGGGTCTGGGAGGTAAACAAATACAGCGACCAAGCTTTACTTTTGCTTTCCCAGTTATTTAATCACACTAACGTAGCCACGACTAAAATATATCTCGGCATCCGTGAAACCGAAATCAGTAATCTTTATCTTAGTGTTTAGACGGCTAATTTAAAGTTTAACAAAACATTAACGTTCGGCTTTTTACGAATTTAAAAATCATAACTCATTGACAATCAATTATAGCTTCCCAAATATTGTTTTATATTTGAAAAAAAACCAAATATAAAACAATATTTGACAAACTTGACCCTCAGCACTTTAGGCCGCTTGCAAAAAAGAAAATTCATGAATATATTTGTGAAAGAATTCTAAGAAACAAAATCTCTTGCAGGATTTTTCTATTCTGTTTAGCGGCCACTAATTAAAGAATAGTCACAGCAGGTAAATTGATAGGCCATCAATTGCCATTCCCACACATACAAAATTTAAAAATCGGAGTTTCCTTCGACAGGAATTCCTATGTCTAAAACTAAAATCATATTATTATGAAACTAAAACAAATTGAGTTAGCTGCTTTTCATGAAGCAGGACACGCTGTAATATACCATATTTTGGGTCGTCGTCTGAGATATATCTCTGCTGAGACTAATGGCGAAGGAATGTGCATGCCAATGAGTGACCGTCCAATCTATTTTGAGGACGGGTATTCTGACCTTTTACATAACGAGATGCGAGAACTGTGTTTAATCTCTTGTGCGGGATTTGTCGCAGAGGCAAAAACTAAATGGGGATATGTTAAACCAGAAATTGCATATAAATTAGGCGAAGCCGTTAATGGAATATTTCCTGATAGTGATTATGGAAACGTTCGTCAAAAATTAGAATTTGCAAACAATCTATCTAAAAGCGATTTCTTCAATTATACATTTTTTGAAGAAATGCATAAAATGACGGTAAAGCTATTCGAGAAAAGTATTGTTTGGTTAGCGGCAATTAAGCTTGGCGGAAAACTGCTTGACAGTAAAGATGTATCGCTTACAGGCGACGAAGTTCACGCAATCTTAGAAGAAGAAATAAACTGGGGAGCTGGAATCGATAAGTTTCTAAATCCTGAAGTAACCACTTAATAAAAATTTCTCGCAGCATCTCTGCGGGATTATTAAATGCTGTCGATTACTGATTGTAAAAAGATAGTGAACCGCGAAGGAATAAGATATTCCGATGAAGAGATTGAAACAATCCGAGAGGTTCTATACCAAGTGGCAAAGATTTGTCACATAAAAAACATAAAAAAAAATGAAAATGAAGAAAATGGAAGCATTACAGAAGGTCTTACTATACGTTAGAGTAAGTACAGACGAGCAAGCCCAACAGGGATATAGTTTAGATTACCAAGAAGAAACACTGCGAGCCTTTTGCGACCGCATGAATTATGAAGTTGTCGGCGTTTTTCGCGAAGACCATTCTGCTAAGAATTTCAAACGTCCTGAGTGGTCTCGATTACAAACATTCGTAAAAACAAACAAACGGCTTGTAGATAAAATCTTATTTACGAAATGGGATAGGTTTTCCCGAAACATTCACGATGCATTTACGGAGATAAAAAAACTTGAGAGTTACGGCATTGAACCGAATGCAGTTGAACAATGGCTTGAATCTGAGAATCAGGATAGAGTTATCCTCCTAAGTTTTTACCTTTCAATTGGAGAGGCTGAACGTGCCAAGATTGCAAGCAGAACTAAGGACGGAACATATCAGGCAAAAAAGGAAGGTTATTATGCAAGTCGCGCACCATTTGGCTATGAGAGTCAAAGAGACGGAGCAAAAAGCACAAGGGGAAGTGCGAAAGGCAAACGCTCGATATTAGTACCTAACGCAATGGCGCACTTTGTAACAAAAGCTTTTAAGCAAGTCGCGCTTAACGTTGAGCCAATTGAAGCTACAAGAAAAAAGCTTTATGTCGAAGGAATGAATCTTAAAAAAAGTTCATTTAGCGAAATGCTCAAGAATATTGTCTACGCGGGGAAAATAATTGTACCTGAGTATAAAAAAGAAGTCGCCTGTGTAGTCAATGCTATTCATGAGCCGTTAATTGATTTGGCTACGTTCAACAAAGTTCAGGAGGTGTTTCGAAAAGGTCGTTGGCACGGACTCAAACCTTCAAATAGAAATGAAGATTTTCCTTTACGGGATTTCTTGACGTGCGAAAACTGTGGCCGCCAAATTACTGGAAGCTTATCAACAGGAAGAAATAAGAGGTACGCATATTACCATTGCCGTGGAAACTGCAAGACGAGAGTTCAGAGTTTTGAAGCTCATGAAAGATTTGCAGGTCTTCTCGTAAATTTACAAATCAACAAAAATGTAAAAGACTTGTTTTCTGAAATATTGAAAGATAGTGAAGCTCAAATCAACGGAGATAAAAAGAAAGCTCTCGCTCTTAAGTCTGAAAGACAGCAGTTGCTCAAAGACAACCTCAACAAAGCTGACGATTTGCTTATGAGCGGTACTTTAGCAGCTGACAGATATAATAACATGATTGAGCGATACAATCGCGAATTGATGCAAGTGAATATGGAAATCGAAGTTCTCCAATCGGGTTGCGAATCTATCGGAAAATATATAGATAGTGGATTAGAAATGTTAGCGAACTTAGATACTTTGTTTATAGAAAGCGATTACGATGGAAAAAGAATCCTCGCGGGTTCGCTATTTACCGAGAAGTTAATTTTTGGAAATGACGGGTGTCGAACCGCTGAGGTTAACACGGTAATTGAGGTTTTGACCAGAGTTGACGAGGGTTGGAACAAGAATAAAAAAAGAAAAGCCGCCATTTCTGGCAGCTTTTCCGTTAAAGTACCCGGAGCCGGAGTCGAACCGGCACGGTTTCCCACAGGTGTTTGAGACCAGCGCGTCTACCAATTCCGCCATCCGGGCTTGACAGACAAAAACCAACAACAGTTGATTTTGTCGCTTTAAGCAATTGCTTGCTGTAAAACACGGTGCAAATGTAAAAAATAATATTACATATTCTAAAGAAATAACTCAAAAATATCCTTTCATACTTGGTTTTTATTCCTAAATTTGCACCGCGGTAACGCAACACACAACTAACTAACTACATCCGAGGCCTTTATAAGCAAGAAGCTAAGACGCATGTCGAAGCCAAATTTTACCAAATGCAACGGACAAAAACAACTAACTAAAATGCCGCACCAAGAACCGGAAGCAAAGATATTTGCGTGTTCGCAAAGTGTACACCTGGCAGAAATGATCGCCGAGAAATACGGTGTTCCGCTGGGTAAAGTAACGTTCTCAAAATATAGTGATGGTGAATTCCAGCCTTCTTACGAAGAATCGATAAGGGGATTGCGTGTTTTTATTGTCTGCTCTACATTCCCGAGCGCCGACAACCTGATGGAACTTTTGCTCATGATCGATGCGGCAAAACGCGCCTCAGCCAGACACGTAACCGCTGTGATTCCGTACTTTGGTTGGGCCAGACAGGACAGAAAAGACAAACCACGGGTTCCAATCGGAGCCAAATTGGTAGCCAACCTGCTCGATGCTGCCGGTGCCACAAGAATCATGACCATGGACTTGCACGCCGACCAGATCCAGGGATTCTTTGAAAAACCGGTGGACCACCTTTTTGCATCGACGATATTTTTGCCGTATGTAAGAAGCCTGAAACTCGACAACCTGACGATTGCATCGCCGGATATGGGTGGCTCTAAGAGGGCTTATGCGTACTCCAAGTATCTCGAGTCGGATGTGGTGATCTGTTACAAGCAACGTCGCGCCGCGAATGTGATTGATACGATGGAACTCATCGGGGAAGTCAAAGGCCGCAACGTGATTCTGGTAGACGACATGATCGACACCGGAGGAACGCTCGCCAAGGCGGCAGATTTAATGATTGAAAAAGGAGCTTTAAGCGTACGTGCCATTTGTACCCACGCAATCCTATCGGGAGAAGCTTATGAAAAAATAGAGAATTCCCAATTGCTGGAATTGATCGTAACCGATTCAATCCCACTCAAGAAGGAATCCAACAAAATAAGGGTGGTGAGTTGTGCGCCGCTTTTTGCCGATGTGATGAAGATGGTGCAGCACAACAACTCGATCAGCGGGAAGTTTTTGATGTAGGCTACGCCAGTCAAAAGGAGAAAATCCAAAGTCGAAAGACCGAAGAGACGTTGAGAATATGAGTGCCCGCGTTAGCGATAGAAGCGGTTATCCTTTTGTGACAAAAGACTCGAGCGATAGCGAACAGGCGCAGCAAACAAAAGATAAAAGCGGAAAGCGCGGCCGTAGGCAACGCCCAAAATAATTATCAATTATTAATTGTTAATTATCAATTGAATTTTTTATTAACTATATATTATTTACAATGAAATCGATTACGATTAAAGGATCAGAAAGAGAAAGCGTGGGCAAGTCGGCAACGAAAGCTTTACGTGATGCTGGATTGGTTCCTTGCGTGTTATACGGAGGAGACAAACCAATGCATTTCTCAGCAGAAGAAAAAGCATTTAAAAACTTGGTTTACACCCCAAACGCGCACACTGTTGTGATCGAGGCCGGTGGTAAATCGTACAACGCCATCTTGCAGGACATTCAGGTACACCCGGTATCTGACCGTATTTTGCACATGGATTTCTTCCAGTTGGATGACAAAAAAGAAATCATGATGGAAGTACCTGTAAAAGTAACCGGAGTTTCTCCAGGTGTACTTTTAGGAGGTGTTTTACGTCTCAACCAACGCAAACTTAAAGTAAAAGCGTTGCCAAAAGACTTGCCTGATTTTATCGAGGCAGACATCACGCCAATGGAAATGGGTAACAAATTGTATGTTACTGCATTGCCAACCGCAAACTACAAATTGATGCACCCAGACAACACCGTAGTGGCTCAAGTGAGAATTTCACGTGCGGCTATGAAGGCAGCTCAGGAAGCAGCGAAAGCAGCAAAAGGAGCTCCTGCAAAAGGAAAGAAAAAGTAAGTCGAAAGAGAAAAGTCGAAAGTCGAAAGACATTCAAACCTTTCAAATTATATCCTTTAAGAAACCTCGTCGAAAGACGGGGTTTTTTTATTTTTGGGCGTTGCCTGCGGCCGCGCCTTCCGCTATTATCTTTTAGGGCCTCCGTTGCACTACGACCCTAAAAGGATAACCGCTTCAACCGCTAACGCAAGCATCCGTCTTTCCTGGTGCTTTTCTCTTTCGACTTTCGACTTTCACCTTTCGACTTTTCCTATCTTTGCCTCATGAAATGGCTCACCAATCTATTCCAAACCAAAGAACCAACAGACTATATGAAGAAGTACTTAATCGTCGGACTCGGGAACATCGGCGCTGAATATGTCAATACGCGGCACAACATCGGTTTCAGGGTGCTTGACTTTCTTGCTGAGAAAGAATCGCTGTCATTTGAAACCGTGAGACTTGGTGCTTTGGCCCAGTACAAATTCAAGGGCCGTACGTTTTTTCTGCTCAAGCCCAATACCTATATGAACCTGAGTGGAAAGGCCGTGCAATACTGGCTCGATAAAGAAAACATTCCACAAGAAAACCTCATGGTGATTACCGATGACTTGAACCTTCCGTTCGGGACCATCCGCATCAAACCCAAAGGCAGTGACGGCGGACACAACGGACTAAAAAACATCAACCTCGTGCTCAATACGCAAAATTACACGCGTTTTAGGTTTGGGATTAGCGATGAGTTCAAGAAAGGCCAACAGGCCAACTACGTTCTGGGCGACTGGGACGAGCAAGAACGTGCGAAATTGCCCGAAAGGCTCGCGTTGGCCAGCGAGATTATCCGCTCATTCGGGACAGCCGGGCTTGAAAACACGATGACTACTTTTAACGGCAAGTAATAATGAAAAAAACAATTGCGATTTTTAGCTTTATGTTGTTGGCGTGCAGCGCGCAAAAACAAGCCGTGGTGACTACCGTTGCGCTCACAGGCGATTGTCCGAAAAATTCAAAGTGCACCATTGAACTTATCAAAAACAAAGGAATCGAGCTCAAAAAAGACGCGTTTGGCAACGACTATTATGAACTCTCCGAAAGTGCGGCAACGAACGTCATCAAATACGAATTTTCCCGTAATGTAAAAGGCGATATCCAGGATGGCGGCTATCGCGAGGAAGTAATTTTTGAAATCGGGCAAAACCCCGATGCGGTAATCCTAACCGATAAATCATTGCAAAACATTAAAATGCTTTACGGCCGGTTCTGTTTCTGCAAAGGCCAAACCGGTTATTACAAGGTTGAGAAAGGCGCGCTCAACATCAACGGCAGCAAAACCGCGAAAACGGGCTTGCTTGAATTTGAAGTCAGTGAAGTGCCGCAGGTCATTAAATCACTCGCATTCCAACTCAAATAAAAAACGCCCGCGATATGCGGGCGTTTTGTTTTTTATTTCACTCTTGTTTATTGAACAACGATGCGTTTTACGGTCCTTTTACTGCCATCGGTAATTGATACCAGATAAACGCCGGCTTGCGCATTATCGAGTTGCAAATCCTGAGCAAACAATCCGTTGTTGTTGTAGTGCTTGTCGAAGATTTTTCTACCGCTCATATCGTGAATCGCTATATTGATTTTATTGCCTGATCGCGATTCGAACTGTACGGTAAAGTTACCTTTGTTCGGATTCGGATACAACGCAAAATTCTCAAATTCATAATCTGAAACTGCTAGTAACGATTGCGAACAAACCTCAAGGGTTATCGAATTGATTGTTCCCGAATCGGCTCCGGCCACATTGTCCTTGAACCCAAACTGCCAGTTCCCTACCGGATTAAAACCATTCATGAGATTCAGGTTGTATCCCGATGCCGGAACATAAGTCCCTACGGTGGGGCTTGCACAGGTAAAAGGGCTTCCTTGCGCGTCAAAGGTCACATTCATATCTGCATTGCCTGAACATTGTTGGGTAAACAACGTGCTCAGGGTTCCTCCGTTTGGCCTGATTACAGCCATGGTAAGGTTTTGCAGGTTGGGGTGCGTGGCATTGATGGTGATATTTACATCGCTGATTACGCCCGGATCCGGTACATTGATAGTTTTAACGGTATAAGAATTAGAACCGTTTGGCACCGCAAAAGGCGTATTGAATGTGTACGTGCGACAAGTAGTCACCAATTGGTATCCCACATAGAAAGTCGCACTGTTTACAGCATAGAATATATTGTCTACCGCTTCAATCAAGATTCTGCAGGTTTGTGAGGTGAAATTGGGCGTGGTAATCGCTTCAGACCCGTCGTTTGGCGTGTTGGCGGCAAGCATAATCGGGAAGGTCGCCCCGCCATCAATAGACATACGTATATTGACATTGGCAGTGTTGATGCCATTTGCCGTTGTTCCTGCCACATCCCAGGTTACGGTTTGCGACGAGCCTTGTGGCCAAGCTTCGAGCGTGGCTTGCGAAGTCACTTTGAAAGGCCCGGTATTGGCAAAGGTCACATTCATTGTAGCCCTTTCGGTTTGTCCGCCGTTTACCGTTTGGTTGTCACGTGCCACGAGAGAAAACGTCATAATTCGGGCAACGTTGGGGACAACTTCCCAGGTTGGGGTAAGGTTGTTGGCCAGGACATCTTGAAATCTCGGGAAATACCTACTCGGGGAAACGGTCGGGTTGAAAGACCTGAAATTAGGACCTGTTGCACTGGAAGCCACAGGTGGTTGTGTTGAAATATTAAAATTGTACTGTTCCCAGCAATAGGTCAATCCGGCTTGATTTTCAGCGTCGGTAGCTGATCCCGTCAATACAAAAGCAGTCCCGTAAGGAATCGTATAATTGGCTCCGGCGCTCACCGTTGGCGGCGTATTACCGCTTGGCACCGACACCGAGCAATTGTCATTATTAACCAAATAAGCGCTCATTTGGATGATGCTTCTGGCATGGTAATAAGCATCTGAGTTGTTTTGAACATTCTGTGGTGCACAAATTCCTGCATAACCCATGATGGTCGTTCCGCTACCCGGCTCGTAAGCTGATGAAGTCACGCGATTTCCTCCACCGCAGTTTTCGGCATCGCCGTTAAAGGTGTGCGAAGCGCCAAATTGGTGTCCCATTTCGTGCGCAACAAAATCAATATCATACTCGTCGCCTACCGGTGAGGGTAAACCGGTTACCCCTTTCGCCTTAGATGTTGGTTGGCAAGGCCCTTGCGAAGCCACACCTCCACCGCCTGTCGTGGCAACGTGACCGATGTCATAATTGGCATTTCCGATTACCGAATCAATAAAATCCTGGTTCTGTTGTAAAAGAACATTGGCATTATTATTATTATCCAAATTATCTGACGTGATATTGATAATGGCGTCGTTATTGGCAATGAGTTGCAAGGTCATCGACATGTCCTTTTCAAAAACCCCGTTAACCCTGGTCATCGTGACAACCATAGCAGCCAATACTGCGGCCTTTTTCTGGATAAGTGTGCCGCCGCCTAAGCCCGCCGCGTTGACGTGGAAAGCCGCATATTCTATAGTACACGACAAAGCAAGCCTGAAGGTCTTGAACAAGCTGTTATTCACACGATACAACGGCCCCTGAACATCTATGTCCTCGACAAGATTGTCGGGCGTGTCTAGTACACCGCATTCAAAACTTTTGGTAGTGGTCAGGTCGGCCTTATTAAAGACCATGTAGTTCTTTTTGTCTACCGTATACGGATCGATGAAAGATGTACCCTGAACACCAGAGAAAGTCATGGTGTGCAAACCAAATAAGGTCGTACTGAAACGAATCGTGGCCGATTTATCATCGAGACCGATTCCCACATACGATTGAATGTCTGTGAATCTCGAAGCAAGTTCAGGATTCATGATCGAGGCCTCGTAAATCCTAAATCTTTGCAGTTCGCCTTGAGGAGTCGGGAAAGACACAATCGTATTGGATTCTGTATTGCTTAGCCTTGAAGGTGCGGTTTGCAATTGTTGCTTGAGCGCGTCCATATTGAGCGCGTATACTAAGAATTTAGACGGATTGGAATCGCGATGCAACTTTTCTGAAGTTGCCTGTTCGGGTTTGATTTTTTGCCAAATCGACTGCTGCGCAAAGGCGCCCAAAGTCATGAAAATGGCAACAAGCAGGAGTAACATTTTTTTCATAGTCAATAGGAGATTGGTTATTAGGACAGTAAAGTTAATAAAAAAAGCGTCCCGAAAAGAGACGCTTTAAATATTTGTGATTTGTAAATTACTGGATTACAATTCGCTTAACAATCTTTTTGGCTCCGTCTGTAACCGACACCAAATAAACACCTGCCTGCGCATTGCCCAATTGGATATCTTCTGCAAACAATCCCGAGTTGGCATACGATCTATCAAAAATTCGTCTGCCGCTCATGTCGTGCACCGCTACGTTAACTTTACCTGAAGCAGTCGAGTTGAATTGCACTTTAAAGGTACCGTTGCTTGGATTCGGGTACAGGGCAAATCCTTCGAAACCAAAATCTTGTGTACTTAGTATGGTAGTCTGCGAACAAACTTCAAGCGCAATAGAGTTAACAGTTCCGGCATCTGCGCCAGCTACCGTGTCCTTGAATCCAAATTGCCAGTTTCCTACTGGGTTGAAACCGTTGAATGCAGTATTCATGTTGGTCACTGTTGGCGGTGCGTAAGTTCCGGCGGTTGGGCTTGCACAAGTGAAAGTGCCTCCTTGTTGGTCAAAAGTTACATTCATATCGGCGTTTCCGGCACATTGTTGCGCGAACAACGGCTGTAATGTTCCTCCATTTGGCCTGATTACCGCAATAGTTAAGTTTTGGAGGTTTGGGTGTGTGGCATTCACTGTGATGTTTACGTCACTGATAATACCTCCGGCTGGCACATTGATACTTTTTACGGTATAACTATTAGAACCGTTAGGAATAGCGAATGGCGTATTGAAAGTATAGGTGTTGCAACTGGTTACGATGGTGTATCCAATGTAAAAATTCGCTGAATTTACGGCATAATAAACGTTTCCGGTTGGCTCAATCAAAAGCCTACAAGTCAATGATGGCGATACATCAGGAACAGCAATGACCTCGCTACCGTCGTTTGGCGTGTCTGCAGCCAGGATGTATGGGAAAGTCAAACCGCCATCGGTCGACAATTTAATATTGACGTTGGCAGAACCAGGCAAAGTGTTGGTATTGTTAACATCCCAGGTAATGGTTTGGTTTTCGCCAAGATTCCAAGCTGAAGTTGTATTCTGAGACGTAAAGGCGAATGGTCCGACTGTTCCGCTTGTTGTAACGAGTACTTCATCGGTATTGGTTTGCTGCCCGGTAACATTATTGTCCCTAACAGTCAAGGTATATCTTGAAGTTCTTGCAGTAGTGTTAACCGATTCCCAAGTTGTGGTGAGCGTTCCTGCCAAAACCTTAGAGAAAGCTGGCATGTAACGATCGGGGGTTGTAGTTGGCGAGAACGACCTGAAGTTTGGACCCGTAGTTTTGGTAGCATAACAAATACTGTTTGCTCCCGATTGCGAGCCAGGCGCATTGTTGTTTTGCTCCCAGCAATAAGTGAGTGCATCACCTTGCGCATCAGAAACCACTCCTTTTAAGATAAAAGCGGTGCCTTTAGGGATGGTAAAATCTGCACCCGCAGAAACGGTTGGCGGCGTATTGTTTACCGTCACGCTCACCGGACAAGTTTTAGCTGCCAGGTTGGTTTGGATTTGTTGAATGCTTTTGTATACATAGTAAGCGTCTGAATGCGCCTGCACGTTTAAATTAGCAGGAGCAACAATTCCAGCATAACCCATAATAGTAGATCCACTGCCTGGCTCTACATTCGACCCTGCCGACTCCACCTCATTCGAAAAAGTGTGCGTCGCGCCCAGTTGGTGCCCCATTTCATGCACTACGTAGTCGATATCATAATTGTCTCCTGCAGGGATTGCATCGTATGGAGACGTAAATGCGCTTCCTTTTCCGAGCGGTACTTGAGCAGTTGGGCTGACGCAAACGCAACCGATGCAACCGGCGTTTCCACCACCGCCATCGGCTCCAAATAAGTGTCCGATGTCATAATTGGCTTCACCAATCACCGAAGTAATGGTACTTTGCACCTCCGCATTCCAAGCACCGCCCGAACCTGCGGCCGCTCCCGAATACGGGTCGGTATTTGGATTGGTATACACCAAAAGGTCATTGTTAGGAATCATGTTTAGGTGTAAGGCCACATCTTTTTCAAGTACACCATTCACCCTGGTCATCGAAGCGTTCATTCCGGCCATGGCACCTGCAACGGTCCCACCGAAATATTGCGTATACTCGCCCACAACAGACAAAGCCAAACGCATGGTTTTGTAGGTTTGGTCGTTAGAACGGTTCAAGACGTCGCCATTTGTTGTGATGTCTTGTACCAACCTTTGATCAACGGTAGCACACTTGAAAGGCAAACGGTTGGTCATCCTGGTTTTCGAATCAAACAACACGTAAACCGAACGGTCTTTGGTGTACGATTCAATAAACTCAGAATTATTATCAGCCCTTAACACCATCGTTTGCACACCAAGTGGTGACAAACTAAAATTGATGGTCGCGCTTCTGTCTGCAAGGCTGTGCCCAACATAGGCCCTGATCTGCGGAAATCTTGCTTGCAATTCTGGCGCAAAATTAGAATTTTCCCAAACCATGAATTGCTCCATTTGTCCATCTATATTTGGAAATGAAACTTCAACACCAGCCAGTCCCGAAGAACGGTCGTTAACGTTGGTTAAGGCTTGTCTCAACTGATTGACATTCAGTTGGTAAAATTGCTCTCTTTCAGAATAATCAGTAGTTCTGATCTTCGCTGATTGCGGTATTTGAGCCACCGAAGCCCTGCTCCACATGCCGCTTTTTTGAGCAGACAATTGCGCAAAAGAAAGCACAATCGCCAAAAACAGTAATAATTTTTTCATTTTTTATAGTTTTGATAGGGCGCAAAAATACTATTATTTTTCAATTTTTAGCAAATGAGCTGTTGATTTAACAACATTTGGAGAGAATGTCGCCAGTTTGTTTGTCAAACTTGACAAATCGTCAAAAATAAAATCCGATAATTTGACAACAAAGTCCCAATACCATGGTTTGAATATCCGTTTGAAATTCTAAATTTGCAGGAGTTAAAACTGCTGCTTTGAAGATTTTTCAATCCATTTCTGAGTTCCAATCCAACAAAAAAACCGTGGTCACACTAGGCACTTTTGACGGCGTGCATCTGGGCCACCAGAAAATCATCGAAAAACTAATCCAGCACACCGATTCTGGCGATTTAGAAAGTGTGGTTTTGACTTTTTTCCCGCATCCGCGTATGGTGCTCCAGGAACAGTCAGAAATCAGGTTGCTCAACACCATCGAGGAACGAACGCTTTTGTTGGCCAAAACCGGACTGGACAGCCTCATCATCCATCCATTTGACAAGGCCTTCTCCAGGCTTTCTGCCGAGGAATTTGTACAGGAAATTCTCGTCGACCGGCTCAACATCGGCAAGATTGTTATCGGTCACGACCATCGCTTTGGCCGAAACCGTACCGCCGACATCAACGATTTGATTGCCTTTGGCGAGCAATACGATTTTGAAGTTGAGCAGATTTCTGCCCAGGAGATCGACGCAGTATCTATCAGCTCTACCAAAATCAGGACGGCGCTCGAACAAGGTAACATCAGTCTGGCCAATGACTATCTGGGTTATCGCTATTTCCTGACGGGCACCGTGGTCAAAGGCAAACAGCTCGGTCGCACGATTGGTTTCCCCACCGCCAACATTGAAATCGGCGCCAATTACAAACTGATTCCAAAAAAAGGCATTTATGTGGTGGCGTCAACAATCGACGGGAAAAACGTTTATGGGATGATGAGCATCGGCACAAACCCTACCGTCACCGACGACAACAAGCTTTCTATCGAAGTGTATTACCTTGACTTTGAAGGCGACCTTTACGGAAAAAATCTGGAGGTTTCTTTCCTGGCATACATCCGCGACGAGCAAAAATTCGAAGACCTCAACACACTCAAACTTCAAATCGAAGCCGACCGTGATTGGTCTAACAATTTCATTAACAGCAATTTAAAGCTGTAGTATTTTTCTTTCCCCTGTTTAAAGTTGTATTAAATTCTTTCTTATTTATAAGTTAGGGTTTGGTTTATTGCTTAAATTTAGATAACAAAATTCCCGACACACTAGAATCAAATCTAATTAGCTAACTTTTACTACAAAGCATTGTTTTGTAGTAATCTTAAAAAAAACCATTATGAAATATTCCAGAGAACTTGCCAACGGATTCATTATCTTCCTTGGAATTGGTGTTTACTTCCTGATCCTGCAATTTATGGGATTGTCAGACCAATTCATCCTAAGGATATTCAACATCGTGTTTGTTATTTACGGTGTCAACCGTACCTTGACCCAAAACCACTCCGATGGCATTCGCGGCTACAACACGAATTTCCTTTCAGCCATCATCACCTCGATGGTTGGTGCAGTACTAAGCGTGGCGGGTTTGCTCGCATTCATCGAATTTAAAGGCGGTAAGCCCTACCTTGAGAAATTGTCCGAAAGTTTCATCTTTGGCGGTGGTGAATTGACCATCCACCAATATTGTATCGGTTTACTGTTTGAATCGGTAGCTGCCTCATTGATGGTGTCTTTCTGTTTGATGCAATACTGGAAAAACAAAGTAGAAGTCATCAATAAAGTAGACTAAATCCAAAATCCAATTATAATTCCCGCTGTTCGAATCTTTCCTGCAGCGGGATTTTTTTGTTTTTTACTTCGGTTGAATTTGCTACTTTTGAACCAAATAAAAGCACGACCATGAGCAGCACCAAACACGACTGGACCAAAGCCGAAATTCTCGAGATATACAACAAGCCTTTGATGGACCTGCTTTTTGAAGCGGCCACCATCCACCGCCAACACCACGATCCCAATGTGGTGCAGGTTTCTACCTTACTATCGATTAAAACCGGCGGTTGCCCAGAAGATTGCGGCTATTGCCCGCAGGCGGCGCGTTACCACACCGATATTACCGGCAACGATTTGATGTCGGTACAACAAGTCAAAGCGCAGGCTTTGCGCGCCAAATCGAGCGGTTCTTCGCGTGTTTGCATGGGCGCCGCCTGGCGAAATGTAAAAGACGGCCCTGAGTTTGACCAGGTATTAGAGATGGTCCGTACCATCAATAAACTCGATATGGAAGTTTGCTGTACTTTGGGCATGATCACCGAGAACCAGGCACAACGCCTAGCCGAAGCCGGCCTCTACGCCTACAACCACAATTTAGACACCTCAGAAGAATATTATAAGGAAGTCATTTCTACGCGTGGATTTGAAGACCGCATCCAAACCATCGAGAACGTACGCAAAACCAATGTTACGGTTTGCAGCGGCGGCATCATCGGAATGGGCGAATCGATAGAAGACCGCGCCGGAATGCTCGTGGCTTTGGCTACATTAGATCCACAACCCGAATCGGTGCCAATCAACGCACTCGTTGCAGTCGAAGGCACACCGATGGAAGACGAAAAACCTGTAGAAATTTGGGAAATGATCCGAATGGTGGCCACGACTAGGATCGTAATGCCCGAAACCCAGGTACGTCTTTCTGCCGGACGAATGAACATGAGTCGCGAAGGCCAGGCGATGTGTTTCTTTGCCGGAGCCAACTCGATTTTTGCAGGCGATAAATTATTGACAACACCAAATCCCGATGTCAACGACGACATGAAAATGTTTGAAATGCTAGGGCTGGTTCCTCAGAAACCGTTCATCAAAGTCATGCAACCGCCGACCGTTGAAGCCGCCGACTCGCAATTTGCAGCCTTGGGCGAGAAACCAAAATGGACCAGGCCGGGCCACCAGATTGAAAGAAACCTCGAAGCTTCGGGTAAAACCAAAGCTTAGAGCTTCAAACAATGATACAAAACAGCGCTTTTCCCAATGGGAAAAGCGCTGTTTTTTTGCCTACATTTACGTTTCCAACTAAACAACACCTTGATGTTTTCTAGCAATTGCAATAACAGCCTTGTCTCATACTGTTTGTCGCTGTGCTTTTTTGTTGTGCTTATGGCCCAGGCGGCACCCACCGATCGTTGCGACCAACTCATTCGCGACGGCATCGATGCGATGAACCGCAATGAAAACATCAAATCGCTCGAATTGCTTACCCAGGCGCGCCTCATCGCCGAAAAGAACCGTTGGTACACGCAGCAGTTCCTGGCCATCAATAATATCGGAGCCAACTATTACGCGTTGCTCGAATATGGCGAAGCGCTCAACCATTACCTCGAAGCCTACACGATCGCGCTTCGGGAACTCGACCCAAAATATGAGATGACCGTACTCAACAACATCGCCATCTTGTACTCAAAAGAAAAAAACTACGAAAAGGCCAACGAGTATTTTGGAAAAGCCTACGCGATCGCGAAAACCAATAAAGACGCTATAAAACAGGGTTTGTATGCGATGAACCTCGGGAATGTGGCCAGCGAAACCGGCAATTACAAACTCGCACGCAGGTATTTCGAAGAATCGATCCCGCTGATGCCAGGCCAGCCTCAATTCATTGTCTTGGCAAAAATCGGCTTGGCCGACTGTGATCTCAACACCGGAAAGCCCCAACAGGCAAGGGAAAATGCTTCGGCCTTACTCAAAACCACCAAAGATCTGGATTTCAATGACACCGGAATTTCATTGCTCACCATTATTGCCAAATCCTATCTCAAGCAAAACAACCTCGCTCAGGCCGAATGGTTCGCGCGGCAAACACTCACGCGACAACCCAATCTCGAGACCAAAATCACCATTTTTGAACTGCTCTCTGAAATAAACGCGAAACAACAGGATTTTGGTGCGGCGCTGCAGTTCAAGGATTCGGTGTTGAAAGCCAATATTGCCATCAGTAAAATCAAGGACGGCAAGCTCTTCGAGAACAGTAAGGTCAAGTTCGAAATCCAGAATTACAGAAACGAAATTAAACTCAACGAGGCCAAATTGGCGAGCGAACGCAAAATCTTCTATTCGATTATCGCCATCATCATTATAATTGTAGTATTCGTCGTCTGGACTTTGCGCAACATCTCGATCAAACACAAGCAAAAGAAAATCATTGCCGAGCGCAACGAACGGATTCTCAAACTCGAACTTGACAAAAAACAAAGCGACAACTTATTGCTCGAACAACAATTCAACGAAAAACAAGCCATCACGTTGCTTGAACAGGAAAGGCTCAAGAACGAACTCGAATCACGCAACCGCAAACTATCGGCCAAGGCACTCTACCTTTCGGGTAGGAATGAAATGATTGAGCAGGTACTTACCGAACTGAGCCAAACGCCTCAACTGTCCAAAGACGCCACACTCGTCAACCACATCCACGCGCTTAAGGGACATCTCAAATCGGATGGCGAATGGGACAGTTTCATCACCCATTTCGAGGAAGTCAACCAGGGATTTCTGAATACTTTGAAGCACAAACACCCGAACCTCACCGCCAATGACATCCGGTTCCTTTCCTACATTTATATGAATTTGAGCACCAAGGAAATCGCATCGATGCTCAACGTCACCGCCGAAGCCTGCCGCAAACGCAAGGAACGGATTTCGGCCAAAATGGAACTACCCGAAAACGTCAACCTCTACGATTACCTGGCTTCGCTGTAATATCACGGTTTGTCACAACACTGTCACACTTTGTCCGCCCGTATTTTTGGCCACGCGCGCAATTTTTCTGAAAATTTAGGAAACTAAAAAACCACCTATAAAATGAAGAAGATTACACTACTGGCCTTGCTGCTTGCATTTGGTTATTCGGGCCAATCACAGGTGAGCTTCGAGGCATCGACCAATTTTGGCAAACTCGAAGATGTGACTTACGACGCCACCGCAGCAGGCACGCTGTACGCCGCGACCCAAGGCAACCATTTGGTCGTTTCTAAAGACAATGGCGTCACTTGGACATTATTGTATTCGTATCCGGGCACCGATTTTCTCGACAATTTGCGCCTTTACGGAACGAGCAAACTTACGTTTTCTACACGCGACCAAATCCATGTGTTCGATCTAGAAACATCCGCGCTTGTCGCCTCTTTTCCCGTACCCGAAAATGGCGTGTCGGATGCTGGCGCGAGCTATCTGAGTTCGTATTGGATTTCTGCAAGCGACGCCAATGTCATGCTCGTAGACACCGGATTTCCCGTGGGATTCAGCAACCAGGGCAAAACGTTTTACACCATTGACGGCGGCGCGACTTGGACAGAAATCTATTATACAGTAGACCACGACAATGTGTTCATCAACAACGTGGCCATCAGCCCAACGAGCAACGAGACCTTCTTCCTGATGCGCGGCAACGGCGATTCGGATATTGATGGTGGCTTGTGGAAATCGACAGATTCGGGTGCTACTTTTATAGAAAGCCTTACCGGCGTGACGCTCGAGGCGATTGCTTTCAACCCTTCGAATGCTAACGATGTATTGTTGGGTTCGAGTATCGGCTTTGGCATCCATCCTGAAAACCTGTTCCGCTCGGCCAATGGTGGCGATACCTGGAATACGGTGCCTATCGGCTGGACCGACGAAACGCTCAACAACATCACCAAAATTGTGTTCAGCACGACAGACACGAATAAAATCATTGTGCTCGAGGAAAATGAAATCGTGCGCACCACCGATGGCGGAGCCACCTGGACGTCCACCGTTTATCCGGTAGGCATTTCGATGGATTATTATTACGGGCTCAATGCTTCGTACAATCCGTTTAACACGAATGAAATAGCTATCAGCACCGATTTGTTCCCGCAGTTTTCTACCGATGGCGGGGCTACAATTACACAAATCAAGGCGCCGTTCTACAACATCATTTCTACGTCTATCGCGCGGGAAAGTGGCAACACCCATTTGTATTACGGCAGTAATGGCGGGCGTTTGCACAAGGATATCACAAGTGGAATCACGTCAGAATATGACATCGAATCGCCAGATTCGTTCAACCCGAAACGCAATTATATCGTTGCCGACAAAACGGTTCCGGGACGCGTCTTTACCTACGCGTCGATGGGATTCTTTGGTGGTTGGCTCAATCTAAGTACCGATTACGGCGCGACCACCACCAATATCATGCAGGCGTTTGCCGATGATATGCAGGAACTTACCGTGGATCCCAACAACAGCAACATCATTTTCGTTTCGATGCGCTCTGGCGAAGGCGGATCGGTGTACAAACTCGACATCACCGACACGAGTAATGTCATCGTAACCGATATCATCACGCCCCAAATCAATGAGTTTGGCGAAGGCGTAGTTACGGGAATCGCCATCCTTTCAACCAACTCCAACGTGATCTTTATCGCCAAAAGCACCAGGGTTTTCAAATCGATTGACGGCGGGCAAACCTGGGAAGACCAGTCGATGGGCCTCGAGGATATTATTGCGGGACAGGATTTGATTTGGGATTTGCAGAAAAATCCGCTCAACGAAAACCAACTGACGCTCTCTAGCAACGAAGGGATTTTTACCACCACCGATGGCGCCGCAAACTGGAATGTAGTATTGCCTGGCGTAGATGTGAAACGCATCAAACATTCGCCACTCAATGACGGCCTGATTGTGGGCAGTGTTTTTTCGAGTGAGTTTGTGGATGCCCAAATCGTTTATACCGTTGACAATGGTGTGAGCTGGGAAACCATCACCAACGAAGCGCTCGCTCATGTACAATGCTATAGCGCAGATTACGACTTTATCGGCAACACGATTGACGCCTACCTGGCCACGACCGACTTGGGCGTGATGAAATACAAGATTATCGATTTGCCATTAACTACGACGCGTCCTTTGGCTAATGCGATTGGCATAGCACCCAATCCGGCATCAGGGATTGTAAAAATTTCGGCCAACAGCAACGTAGAAAACCTCACCATATTTTCAATGACGGGCCAGAAGGTTTTAGAAAGCGATAAAGAAACCGTAAATGTGAGTTCGCTCAACGCCGGAATGTACCTCGTCAAAGTCACGCTGGCCAACGGCGAAACCGCAAGCCAAAAATTAATCAAAGAGTAAATTGGGATTGGGTTAATAAAAAAATCCCCGCTGCTGAGGCGGGGATTTTTGTTTTTTATATACCTGATTAGTAAATCGTTTTGCGGATCACTGTCTGCCCATTGCTGAGCTTGATTTTGACCACTAGGGTCTGCTGGTTGGCGAGTAATCCTGGGATTGAAAACTCGGCATTGTTGATTTGGTCTTTACTGAAAATCTCACGACCCAATACGTCGTAGACTGCGATGGCGCTGATGTCGCTCGCGTACGACCGCACTTTGAGATCTCCTTTACCCGCAGCCACTACCACGCTGTTGCTGTTCTGGAAATCCTCGGTTGCTAAAGTTCCGTTGGTATACCTGAGGATGAAACGGTCGTTGTAAGTTCCGGCATCAACAGTAAAGGTGTACGGAGCGGTACGCAGGTTGTGGTAGATACCGAGTGTTTTATCTTGTAGATAGATGGTTTGTTCCTGGTTTTCAAACAAGCCGTCGAGCGCAGAGATAGCAATGGTGTAAGTCCCGTTAACTGGAATGCGCATCCCCATCGGTACCAGATCTTCATTGTCGAAAGGGATTGGCCTGCCTTGGATACACATCATTTCGTCGCTGATCAAAGAATAGAAATCTTGTTGGTCGCGTCCCAGCGTATAGGCATCATACATAGAATCTTTTTGCAAAGTAGCGTTGGGAACATAACCTACAACGGTTCTGTTTACGGTGCCGTTTGGCGCTACTAAATCCATCCAGATTCTGCTTTTGTCGGTTTCACCGGCCTCGGCTTGGGCATTTGCCAACCTGTAGAATTGACCGTTGTTTCCAGATCCTTTTACACGCATCCCATTGTTAAAAACAAGTGATGCTGTTCCCGCGCTGCCTTCGTTCATCAATACAAAGAAACCTTGCCCGGCACCAATGAAGCCGTTAAATCCGACAGGTCCTGAAATTGTCGCCGTACCGTTGTAAACGATATAGTCGTTATTGGTGTAATTGTACGTATAGCTATTGTAAAACGGATTGGTTGACGATACCGGCATGGTGCCATGCGTCCAAATTCTAACGGCGCCTTCAATCACGTTATTGGTTGTGGTATTGTACGTCAAAAAAGCATTGGCGCTAATGGCGCTCGGGTACGGATTACCCACCAAATTGTAATTGTCATCTTTAACCGTGAAAGGAACACCGTTGGCACTGGTATAAGTACCTAACGTGGCAGCGGTCATTGCACCTCTTTCAATGGTAGGTTGGATGACACCGGTATTGGGTTTACCGTTGTTAAACAATGCCGTTGTGATCGATTTGATTGAATAGTCCAACGAAAGTGGGCCTCTTGCAATGTATCCTTTACCAGCGGCCATAGTGCTGCCGGCAGCATTTTGCCAGAATCCTAAACCACCGTTTGGATTGGCAAGCACCGGATTCCAGTTGAATATGTATCCCGTAGGCATTCCGGGAATGACATTATTCACATTGAAATTGTCTACAGGCGATGACCAATACACATAGTCCATCCGGTTGATAAAAGTGTCGCGATACATTGAAATATTTCCGGTATTGACACCTGCGTCGTTGCTTTGGTAAAGCGTCCCGGAGTTGTTGATGTTGAGCGTTCCACTCACGTTTACGTTGCGATCGGCTTCTACATAAGTGTTGGAGCTGATGGTAAGCGTGCGGTCTATTTTCACATCGAGGTCATTGGTAGCGATGATATTACCCGAGGTAGCAGTCGTATAACTGTTGTCTAGTGTGAGGTTGTAAAAGGTTTCGGTCGCTTCTGGTGCCACACTTGAAATGGTTTGGGTACCGTTTCCGGTGAGGATTACTGTACCGTTGCCTTCCTGGAAAGCCGCAATGCCTGAGGTGTTCACCCAGTTGCCGTTGAACGACAATACGCCATCGGCAGTACCGGAGTTGCTATCATCCATATCGAGTGTTCCGCCCGGATTGAGGTATATGTCCCCGAATGACCTGAGCACATTGGCGCTGTTTGCTACCAATTCTACACTTTGGTTGGAAATAGTCAAATCCTTGCATTTGGCGATACCACTGTAAAGGCTCGCGAAGGTTGCCGTTGCATCGATGGTTGCCTTTTGCGTTGAATTCGCGTCCAAAATTACGTTTACATTTTCATCTGGTACTTTCAATGCCTGCCAGTTATTGCACTCAAACCAGTTGGTGCTTTTGTCGCCAATCCAGAGGCCGTCTGTGAAACCGCCGGCGTTCACCGTATATACTGCACCTATGAAATTAGGCTCGGCCACATCATCATATCCACCCACGCCTGTATTGGCGCTATATCCTCTCCAGTTTGTAGGATTGTTAATCCGCTCAATCCAACCTCTTTTATTGGTCGCCGTAATCGGCCCAATGTATTTGTTCTTGTCGGCCTGGGCAGTCGGCCACGTAAGGAAGCAATCAAAGAAATCAGGTTTGCCTGAATTTTGAGTTCCGCCTGCTGCCGAATTGCCACAAATCGGTGTCCAGACATTACCTTTGGTATTGAATCCAAAAATAAAATATCCAGAGTAAGTCCCGGTATCCACAGTGGCTGTCGAAGCGCTTGGTCCGCCTACACTTCCACCGCTCATGAAGAAAATTTGTTCTCCATTTGAATTCAGGTCAAAAACGCCTTGCCCCGCAGGTTGTGGTTTTGAGGCCGTCCAGTTCGCAGCATCTCCAGAAAAGACGGTTGGCGTTCCCAAGTTGACCCTAACGGTGACCACGGTTCCCTTTGGTAGTGTCGTATTGGTTTTCTGCAACCTGATCCAACCTTCGGAGATTCCCCAGCCATTTCCGCCGGGTGTGCACTTGCGATAAGGATTGTCGGTAATATCAATCACTGTTCCCGGCAAAATATCAACAAAGGTTATGAAACTAATTTCATCCTCCGAGGCCACTGTGCTGTTGTTGAATGCGAGGATGGCAATGTCTCCAGGCTGTACGGCGGTAGTAGTCGTGATGTTGAAAGCGGTACTGATGGCTGTGGTCAATCCGGGCGCTGTTGCGGTCAAGGTATATCCCGATCCGGCAACGGTATGGGTAATGGTAGAAAAAACGGCAATACCGCTACTAGCATTAGAAGTATTTGTTACTGGCGACATCGTTCCCGTACTTGTAATAGAAATGTTGCCGGTATAACCAATGTCGGTATTTCCACAAGCATCGGTCGCTTTAACCTGTACCGCGGGATTCATTGCACCATTCATTCCCGTATTAATAGGCTGCACTGAAAAGCTCAGCGTAGAGGCTACAACCGCTATGGCATTTTGCCCATTGAGTGAAGTCAAGGCGGGGAAAGCTGCTTTACCCGAACCCGAAGCCGAGAACGTGGTATTGGCGTTGCTCAGCGAAAAACCAAAATCCTGTCCGTCTTTGGTAGTGGTCCAAGCGGCGCATTTAAGTGACAATCGCAGCGAGAGTGTTTTTTCTGTGTTGTCGGCGACCGAAACGTTCAATCCTGAAAAGGTGATTGTTGTGCCGGCTACCACTCCGGTTGCTATAAATGTGGTTCCATCAAATAAGGCGATGGTGTTAATCGCGTCTGTCCAGGTAGCCACGGCGTTTCCTGCTGCTTGCGCCAAGGTAATTGCGTTAAGTATCGTTGGGGAAGTATCGGCGTCATTGAGTGTAGCACCGCCGTCACGCACTTTAAACTGCCATACTTGCACGCCGGTAACCGAAGTAAGGGGCGCGTTATTGTTTACCGTACTTGAAATAGTCACGGCTTCCGAACCTGACACTGCGATTAAATCGGAGGACGAAGATCCTGTGACCGAACCATTAAGGTTGACATTTTGTGTCGTGGCACCAGTACTCGTAGCCGGTAAAACTTGATTATACGTACCGATAGAAAGGCCAGCTTTCAAACGCACATAAATGGTCGTGTTTGGAACGGTTCCCGATGAGGGAGCTAAATTAATTGCGCTGGTAAAACCGCTACCCGAAGTAAACGAAATTTCATAATTGGATGGTGCGGTCAACGTAAGATTGGTTGAGAGATTGACCCCTGAAGCGGTGAAGCTTTGCTCAGCCGAAGGACCGGCACCTGCGTAAGTAAATCCGCTTAAGGTTGTTGGGGAAACGGTAATAGCTGGAGTTGGCGAGGTAATGGAAACATCATCAATCGTTAAATTCACCGCTGCGACTTTTGTAAATGTCCATCTGACATATCTTGAAGCTGACAATAAAGCAAAGGGTCCGTGTGTGGTACAAGAAGCATTAGTATTAAGCGCAGCACCGACTATATTGCTTACAGTAGTCCAAGCAACTCCATTGGGAGATTCTTCTACTAATAAAGAACCTGTCGTTGCACCCGTTGGTTTTGCAACAAAGGTAAGAGCCGTTGGAGCGCTATTAAAGTTTACTTGGTAAAATTGTCCAGAGGTATCCATTCTTCCTCCATTGTTTCCTGAGCATGCAAATGCAGTTAAGTAAGTAACACCAGTATCCGTCCATCCGGTTGGTGTTGCGTTCCATGTTGTCCTGGTTACCGGCAAAGTCGCCTGGCTCCAACTCAAAGTCGATAACAACAGTAAAAATATAGTAATCTTCAATTTCATCGCAAATGTGGTATTTTGTAGGTACGTATTACGCATTGGGTTGGATTTTCTTACTCTGATTTAGAAAAATTTGAACCCACAAATCTATACTTAATTTGCTTTATTTCAATATTTTTGCATTACTAAATTATCAACAAAACAACAGATAATCTTAAGCTTTACGCCATGCCAGAACCCCTTACCTATCAACAAGTTAAGCAGAAATTAGAAGCGTATTGTGCTTATCAGGAACGCTGCCATGACGAGGTGATTGAGAAGATGCGAGCAATGGCGGTGTCTCGCGAGGATTCGGACGAGATTATTGTACACCTAATCGAGCACAATTTCCTCAATGAAGAGCGCTTTGCACAGAGTTTCGCCCGAGGCAAACACCGCATCAAAAATTGGGGAAAAACGCGCATTATCAATGAATTAAAGTTAAGAAATATCTCACAATACAACATCAACACCGCGCTCAAGGAAATCGCCGATGACGAATATAAGCAAACCTTCGACTCGATTTCGCTCAAACATTGGCACTCGATCACCGAGAAAAACACCCAAAAGAAGCGCAAAAAATTCTGTGATTTTTTACTCCGGAAAGGATTCGAAAGCCAACTCGTTTACCAAAAAATGAAAGAATTAGAGCACAATAAAACACCGTGAATGACCTATTAAACCGCTGAATGACACAGCGGCTTTTTTATGCGCATTTTGCGAAAATTAAGCTGTTTTTTCACGAAAACGTTTGCGCTAATTCTCGGCTTAACAGCCCTTAACACCAATTGTCGGCAAAAGAACCCGCTTCATCGAAAAGTAAGTTAAATCTCAAATTGTGACTTTCATTTGTATATACATTTGTGTCGGAATTATGCGAGCATAGTATTTTTTTAAAATGTTAAAACCAAAAAAATATTGTTGCCGTAAATGACCAAGAATCTAACAAATCCCCAAATGAAAAAATTAATTACTCTTATCTTATTATTGCCTGTTTTGGCTTCGGCACAATTGTCTGGAACTTATCTCGTAGGAACCGGACAAGCCAACCCATTCAACAGCTTACCAAACGCGATTGCCAGAATCAACAGCGTGGGCGTTTCAGGTCCCGTTGTCTTTAGCCTGGTTAGCGACGTCACAGTCACCGAGCCTTTGACCATCAACGCCTACACCGGATCGAGTGCCACCAACACGCTCACCATCAAACCCGTAGCCACCAAAACCATCACGATCACGGCAAACAATGCCAACAGCTACACCGGAATCCCGGCGGTGATTAAATGCAACGGCGCCTCGAATATCATCATTGATGGCAGCAACACCACAAACGGCAACACCCGCAACCTCACGCTCAACAACTCCAATTCAGTGGTTTACGTCAACCAAAGCGTGGTTTGGATTGCGAGCAACAGCGCGGTAGGTTCATCCAACGTCACCGTTAAAAACACCATCTTGAAAAACAATGCGAAAAACCAGGCCGGCAATTGGTGCCTGGGCGTGTATTCGGGTAGCAATACGGTTGGAGGGAACAGTTCGTTGGGTATGGCAGCGGCAACCGGCGCCAACTCCAACACTACCCTTTCAAACAACTTATTTGTCAATGTGAAGGAAGGCATTTACATCAACGGAAGCGCTTCGAGCAGCCTCAAATCAGGCAATATTACCATCAACGCAAACACCATCGGAAGTACGGTCGATTCAGAGAAACCTTTCCTGGGTATGAACCTCATTAACGTCAACGGGTTTTCGATCCAGTCGAATGCGCTCAGCGGAGTCCTAAACAACAACAGCGGGAATCCTTATATCAACGCGATTATCGTAGACAATTGCAACGACTATACGATTAGGAAAAATACTATTTCAAACTTCAGCCACACGCTCAACCACATGATTGGTTCGGCGATTTTACTCAAAGGAGACAACAACCTTAACGGAAGCGTACTGGAGAACACCATCCAAAACATCAAAAACACCGGAAACGGCATCATCCGCGGGATTGACATCGATTTGAGCAACACCAACGCTGCCAATTTATTAATCGCCAACAACATGATCAGCGATGTCACCTCGACCGGAACCACCACCAACAATGCCAACGGAATTCTCGTTCGCAAGGGAAAAGACATCAAAATCTACTACAATTCTGTCGCGATGAACGGCAATCAGAACAACACATCGGCGGCGCTTTGCCTCGTAGATGGTTCGGTTTTCAACATCGTCAACAACATCTTTACCAATACCAGTAACACGGGAACGCCTTATGCGGTGTACTCGGGCGTGGCCAATACGGCTTTTGCCAATATCAATTATAACGATTACTATGCGAGCAACATCGGTTATTTGGGTTCGGCCAAGACCACTTTGGCGGCCTGGAAGACCGCTACAGGAAAGGATGCGAACTCGGTTAATGAACTCCCGGCTTTTACCTCCTCGACCGATTTGCACCTGACGGCGTCGAATTGCACACTCAACGGAAAAGGCACACCGCTCGCCGCAATCACCATCGATATCGACAACGAAACGCGCAACGCCACCGCACCCGATATGGGCGCCGATGAGTACAACTCCGAAAAATGCTGTACCTCCACCACCTGGAACGGAACCGGCTGGAGCAACAACGCGCCAACCATCAATGTAAAAGCCATCATCAACGGCAATTACACTACGGCAACTGCGAACCTCAACGCCTGCGAGCTCATCGTGAACAGCGGTTTTACACTGACGATCACGGGCAGCCACTTTGCCAAAATCCAAAACAACATCAACGTTAACGGAAACCTCGTTGTGGAAGACAGCGGTAGCTTGGTTCAGGTAGATGACGCCGCGACCACGACCGGATCAATTTCGGTCAAACGCAAAACCTCAAGGATGAAACTCTACGATTACACCTATTGGTCGGCGCCGGTACAAGGCGTGACTTTGCATGACGTTTCTCCTAACACTTTGGCTGATAAATATTTCAGTTTCAACACCGCGACCGGATTGTACGTGACTTCATTGAACGGTGTGGCCACGATGGCGCCCGGACAGGGTTACATCATCCGTGCGCCGCAAGGCTGGAGCGCTACAAACGATACCCAAGGCGTTTTTACGGCGACTTTTAGCGGGGTACCCAATACGGGCGTGGTTCCGGTAACCATCCAAAGGGCGGACGGCAACTACAATTTGATTGGAAATCCTTATCCTTCGGCGATTGATATCGATGCGTTCCTGACCGACGCGAACAACAAGAATATCGTGAACGGAACGGTTTACGTTTGGACACACAATACCGCAATCAGCAGCACCATTCCCGGAAACTATGTTTACAATTATACGAGCGATGACTTCGCGGCTTACAATTTAACCGGAGGTGTAAAAACCGCGACGGCTGCTATTTCTGGTGGTGTGGTTCCCAATGGGAAAATTGCATCGGGGCAAGGGTTCTTTATAGAAGCGAACCCGGCCTTGTCGGCAGGCAGCTATACCGCAAATTTCAACAACAGCATGCGCCTTACCGGCAGCAACAGCCAATTTTTCAGGACGCGCCCGAGTGACCCGATCGACCAGGCTCCGATTGAGAAAAACCGCGTTTGGATGAGTATCTCGAACACCGAAGGCGGCTACAACGAAACACTCTTGGGTTATATCACCGGCGCGACCAATGACGCCGACAATTTATACGATGGCAAAACCTTTGGCAGCAACAATGCACTTTCGTTGTACTCCTTGATTGGGAGCGACCGATATACAATTCAGGGAAGAGCTTTGCCTTTTACCGATTCGGACGTGGTGCCGTTGGGTTATAAAACTACCATCAATGGCACGTTTACGATTGCTATTGAAAACACCGACGGTTTGTTCTTGAACCAAGACGTGTTTTTAGTAGACAAACTGAGCAACACCATCCAAAACCTTAAAACGGCCGCCTACTCCTTTACCACGGTTTCAGGAACGTTCAACGATCGATTCGAATTGCGTTTTGTGGAGGCTACTTTGGCGGTAGCCAACCCAATCGCGACAACCGGATTGAATGTATACACTAAAGACCGACAGCTTTTTGTACAGGCCGCATCACCTATTCAATCGGTGGTGGTTTACGATTTGTTGGGCCGGACGATTTATAGCCAGGACAATATTGATACGCATAGGTTCCAATCACCTGCTTTATCGGTAACCAACCAAGTGTTGGTGGTGAAGGTAAAAATGGCCAATGCTACCGAAATGACGCGCAAGATTATTCTCAATTAGTCACTTTTAAATACCACTACTAAACCCGTAGGACTTGTTTCGGCGGGTTTTTTTTGTGTTATTATGATGAACTAAAGCCAACTGTTATCTTCTTTGAATTGTCGGGTTAATTCCTATTTAGTATTTTTCTTACTTTTTTAAACTTGTTTTATGATGTCACATATTTTTTTTTCGAGGATTAACATCCACTTTTTCAAGCATTAATTCGATACGAAAACGTTTTAGCTATTTGTAAGAAAAAAAATATATTTCAATGTGATTTGTGTATTTCATCGACATTATTATACATTTGGTCGATGTTTATAGATTTTACACCAATAGTACAGCATTCACAAAATGAGAAGAATTCAAAATTTTAAGTTAGACCAAAGATTGTATCATTCGTTGTTGATACTCCTACGTCAGTATCATTTGATAATCGCACTTGCATTGTTTGTAAATGTGACCAAGGCCGTTGCACAGTGTACACCAACAGGTGACCAAACTTCCTACGGTTCGGGTTCCTGGATTGGTTATGTCTACTCCGACGTGGCCATGGCCAACCCACCCGCTAATCCATTCGGTGCCATCTACCGTGGGTATGTTACGCAACCAGAAACCTTTGACCAGAATTTGGGTAATGGCGCGATCTCGGGTACCAACGTCTGCGGATCTTATACCGACATGATGGCGTACCGCTTCAAGATGATCAAAAACTTCACGGCGGGCTACTACACGTTTACAATCGGCGGCGATGATGGCGTAAGGCTTAGCCTCGATGGTGGAAGTAGTTTTGCGATATCAGACTGGAATTACCACGCCTACCAAACCAGCTCGGCCACGTTTTACCTAAGCGGTTCTATAAACCTAGTCCTCGAGAACTACGATCAGGGCGGTGAATCACGCGTGAGCTTTTCTTATGTGGCCTGTACGACTTATTCTACTGCGCCTACCTCAATCTCAGGAACCAACAGCATCTGCAGCGGCACGAGCACTACACTCACCGCCACAGGTGGCACTTCAATAAGCGGGACAACCTACCAATGGGGAACCGGAACTACCGTAGGGTCTAACATTATTGCAGGTCAGACTGCGTCGTCAATCACGGTGAATCCAACCGCCTCGACCACTTACTGGGTGCGTCGCCTCGATCCGAGCCCATGCAACACCATCACTGCTGGCGTTACGCAGGTCGTTACAGTAACGGCGGCTTCATCCGACCCAACTTCTATTACCGGAACCACCACACTTTGTCTTGGTAACAGCACAACTTTAACAGCGAACGGCGGAACTTTGGGAACGGGCGCTGCTTACCAGTGGGGAACGGGAGCAGTCGGGTCGAACATCATTTCAGAGCAAACTGCAGCTACCTTAAATATCACGCCATCGGCCACGACAACCTACTGGGTAAGGCGCACCAACACGGCTCCGTGCTCGGCATACACCAATGCGGCCACGGTGACGGTGACGGTCAATATTCCGGCTGGAAACCAGACTGCTTATGGATCGGGCTCGTGGATTGGCTATGTGTATAGCGCTATGGATTTATCGAATCCGCCATCGAATGCCTTTACGGCCACTTACCGCGGTTATGTAACACAAACCGAAACTTTCGACCAAAGCCTAGGAGGCGGCGCCCTCGCCGGACCGAACTTGTGCGAGACTTATGCCGATCGCTTTTCCATCCGTTTTAAAATGCAGAAAAATTTCACCGCAGGCTATTACACTTTTACGGTGGGCGGCGATGACGGTTACCGATTGAGCCTCGATGGTGGCGCGACTTTCGTCATCAACAACTTTGTCGACCATGGATACGTAACTTCGACCTCTTCGCAATTTTACCTCAGCGGCAATACCAACCTCGTACTGGAATACTACGAACAAGGCGGCGAATCGCGGGTTTCATTCTCGTATGTGGCCTGTACCAATTTTTCTACAGCCCCAACCGGAATTTCGGGTGCTACTTCTTTATGTACGGGAACCGGTGGAACCACACTCAACGCAACCGGCGGCTATGAAGCACCCGGTGCGACCTACCAATGGGGAACGGGAGCCACAGTAGGCAGCAACATCATTGCCGGGGCGACCAGTTCATCGTATTATATCAACCCCACCACCACAACCACTTATTGGGTCAGAAGGGTCGACGGCAGCCCATGCAACCTTACTACAGCAGGTGCAACGCAAACTATTACAGTAGCAACACCTTCTACAAACCCTACGAGTATTACCACACCAAGCACCACGATCTGCCGGGGAACCACCATTACCCTGACCGCAAACGGAGGTACATTGGCCGTTGGCGGATCGTACCAATGGGGAACCGGTTACACCGCAGGAAGCAATATTATTGCCGGACAAACCAGCGCTACCCTCAGCGTTGCTCCTAACGCTTCGGGCGGCTATTGGGTGCGAAGGGTCGATCCGGCGCCTTGCAACACGCAAACGCCTGGTGTGAATATCACCATAACTGTGAACCAGCCATCGGTGGCGCCAACTGCTATCAATAGCGTAACAACTAGTTGCAGCGGAACCAATATCCAGTTGACTGCCATAGGCGGAACGCTCGGAACCAATGCCGCTTACCAATGGGGAACAGGAATCGTAGGCAGCAATATTATCGGCGGAGCCAACAGCGTTTCGTACTATCCAAGCCCAACGGCAACGACCACTTACTGGGTCAGGATTGTAGACGGAAGCCCTTGCTCTACCAACACGGCGGCAATTACCCAAACGGTAACGGTTTCTACCCCTTCAACCAATCCGAGTATCGCCACGAGTGCTACGACAGTCTGCAGAAGTGCTAATGTCACCCTGACAGCCAGCGGCGGAACCATGGGAACGGGCGCCGTTTACCAATGGGGATCCGGAAGCAGCGTGGGAAGCAATATTATTTCAGGTCAATCGGGCGCTTCGATTGTGGTGAATCCAGCCGTATCAGGATCTTATTGGGTGAGACGGATTGACCCGGCACCTTGTAATACGCAAACCAGCGGGTCGCAGGTATACCTTAACGTCAACCAACCTTCTGTAGCACCCACTTCAATTTCGGCTGGTTCGACTTCTCTTTGTTTTGGCACGGGCGGAACCAACCTTACAGCCAATGGGGGAACCTTAGGAAGCAGCGCGTCTTACCAATGGGGAACCGGAACCGTGGGCAGCAACATTATCGGCGGAGCCAACAGTGCTTCGTATTACATCAATCCAACCGCAACCACGACTTACTGGGTGCGCATCGTCGACAATACGCCTTGTAGTAGCAATACTGCTGCAGCATCGATTACCATTACGGCGGCTTCGCCCTCTACGGCGCCGACGGGAATCACGGCTTCGGCGACCACAGTTTGCAGTGGAGCAAGCGTTACTTTGACCGCAACCGGCGGAACTGCCGCAACCGGCGCGACCTACCAATGGGGAACGGGTTATACCGTGGGGTCGAATCCCATCAGTGGAAACACGGTTTCGATCACAGTGAATCCTACCAGTTCAACGGTGTATTGGGTCAGGAGAATTGATCCTGCACCATGCAACACCCAAACCGGCGGACCTACGGTATCTATTACCGTCAACGCACTTTCTACCGCACCAACAGGCATCTCTGGTGGCGCGAGCGCGAGCTGTCCGGGAACCACCTACACCTTAACGGCGACTGGCGGAACCGCTGCAACTGGCGCGAGCTACCAATGGGGAACGGGATCGGTTGTGGGCAGCAACATTATTGCAGGAACCGGGATTTCAATCAACGTTACGCCGACGGCAACGACGACTTACTGGGTGAGGAGGTACGATGCTTCCTGCAGCAGTTATACGACCGGAACCACTACAAGCATTACCATCACACCAGCGGGAAATCCGGCGGTTTTTGGGAATAATGTTTGGAATGTTTACGGCTATTCTACGGGCGATATTACTTTAGCCACCGCTATTTACGCCGGATATTATTCGGTAAATACTTTGGGCGTAGATACCCAAAACGGAACCAACAGTTGGGCGAGTACTGCTTCGCCATCGAGTTCGGCGGGCTGGACAGGTTGCACCGTTCCTGCTGACAATTTTACAATGGCGCTTAAACGAAGCGGTTTCCCTTGCGGAACTTATACCATCGCGTTGGCGAACTGGGATGATGCCACGCAAGTTTACATCAATGGAACGCAAGTTTGGTCATGTATCGATTGGAGTGGCGCAAACACTTGCAACGGCGCTATTGGCAGTTACACGTTAAATTCGACTTCAACCATCGAAATCCGTGTGCGCGAAAATGCCGGAAATGCTAACGTGGCTTTGACTTTGACCAAAACCAATGTCGATTCTACGGCTCCTACCGCGATCGCTGGAACAACCACACTTTGCTCGGGCAACACCACCACACTCACAGCCACCGGAGGCACTTTGGCGGCAGGCGGATCTTACGAATGGGGAACTGGAATTGTAGGAAGCAACATTATTGCGGGCGCCACCACAGCGTCGATCAGCGCAAGTCCTACGGTTACAACGACGTATTGGGTAAGAAGGGTAGATGCCTTATGCAACACGACGACTACCGGAGTTTCGCAAACCGTTACCGTCAATACCGGAACGACCGCGGGAACCTTGAGTACACCTACGAGTACGATTTGTAGGAACAACAGCCCGTCGGCCATTACGCTGTCGGCGAATGTCGGTAATGTCATCAAGTGGCAGTATGCCAATGATGCAGCTTTTACGAGCGGGGTGACCGATATCGTCTCAACGAACACCATACTATCGAGCGCCGATATGGGAACTATCAGCAGCACACGATACTACCGCGCCGTCGTTCAATACCAAACTTGCGATGTGAAATACACCGCACCGGTGGGCGTTACCGTTCCCGCAGCCATCACTTACAACGGGACCTGGAGCGGAACACCAACCGCAACGAGTTCTGTAATTATCTCGAGCAACCTCACGTTGGCTTCTGACCTGAACGTTTGTTCCTGCCAGGTTTCGGGTGCCACGACGCTAACGATCAATTCGGGCAGCAACCTCATTGTACAGACTTCATTGGTGGTTGATCCCACGGCGAACATTATTGTAAAAGACAAAGGCAGTATTGTCCAGGTGGATGATTCGGCTACGAACATCGGTAAGGTCAACGTATTTCGGAATTCGAAACCCATGAAATTATATGATTATACGTATTGGGCTTCCCCGGTGCAAGGCTGGAAACTCAATGAGTTGTCACCCAATACATTGAACGATAAATTTTACAGCTTCAACCCGCTGATTAACAACTGGGCCGTAAGTTTAGGCGGCGTAGACGTGATGACCCCGGGCAAAGGTTATATTGTACGGGCACCGCAAGGCTGGAGCCTCGCCAACGCAACCTCGGGTGTTTATGAAGGTACTTTCAATGGCGTGCCGAATACCGGCTTGGTTCCGGTGACCATCCAAAAAGGAGCTGGGACAATGAACCTCATCGGGAATCCGTATCCGTCGGCGATTGACATCGACTTATTCCTGACCGATCCTGCCAATGCGGGCATCGTAAACGGAACGGTTTACCTCTGGACACACAACACCGCAATCAGCAGCACGCTTCCCGGTAACAACCTGTACAACTATACTGCAGACGACTATGCAAAATACAACCTCACCGGCGGCGTCACCACGGCAACTCCTGCCATTTCTGGTGGAATTGTGCCAGACGGGAAAATCGCATCAGGACAAGGTTTCTTTATTGAAGCGGCAACGGGACTTTCAAACGGGACTTATACCGCATCGTTTAAAAACAGCATGCGCGTTGCGGGAAGCAATGACCGTTTTTACCGTGTGAATCAAACGACTGCCGCAATTTCCGCAACCAATGATATTGTAAAGAACCGCATCTGGGTGAATATCTCCAACGCTCAAGGCGCTTACAATCAAATTCTTATTGGGTATTTGACCGGTGCGACCGATGGTTACGATACGATGTACGACGGCAAGCCGATGGCAACCGGAAACGTACTCTCTATGTATTCTTTGATTGGCACCGACACCTATTCAATCCAGGGAAGGGCGTTGCCTTTTGCCGCAACCGACGTGGTCCCTTTGGGTTACAAGACCTCTGTGGCCGGAAGCTACACCATAGCAATCGAAAATTTTGATGGCTTGTTTGAAAATCAAAACGTGTATTTGGTAGACAAACTCCTGAATGTAACGCAGAACCTTAAAGCAGGTGTTTACACGTTCACAACAGAATCGGGGACCTTCGATAACCGCTTTGAAATCCGATACAATGACGGGACGGCTTTGGCAACCAACAACCCAATGACAAGCACTGTAGATTTTACGGTGTACACAAACCACAAACAGGTTTACCTCCATTCGACCAAAACAATGGTATCTGTAAAGATCTATGATTTGCTCGGCAGGGAAGTATACAACGCCGGCAATATCTATGCCCGGGATTACAAAACGCCTGTATTGAATTTATCCAACCAGGTACTCATTGTAAAAGCCAGGTTCGAGAACAATATCTCCGCATCTAAAAAAGTCATTTTGAATTAGTGTTAATACCCCCAAATCTTAAAAACCCGCTGCCACAAAACAGCGGGTTTTTTGTTGGCGTTTGATATTTAACCGATTAACACTCGCAAAGAGCTATTTTTCTTACAATAATTTTTTTTACTTTTTATTTTGTAAACAATTGATTTTCAAATATTTAAAATCAAGTCGTCAAAAATCCGGAAAATTTTTTTGTAGGAAAATAAATATTTCATTGTAAAATTTGTGTATTTCATCGATTAAATGTTACATTTGAACGATGATTTCACCCAAATACAAATCTTAACCCCTAAGTCTCATGAAAAACATTACCATTAACCCGAACTCTAAAATTGCAAAAACTGCAAAGTTCACCTTCAATTACCTGCACCTGATTATCATCATTGCAGTGTTGTTATTATTCAATGTAGAAACTGCACAAGCGCAAAGCGCTTCGCGATCGGCAGCGCCTGCCGTCCAAGTACAGCCAGAAAGTACGGTCTCGGAAGTTCCGGGAAATCCATCGACGACGACCGCGAGTTACAACGCGTTTTCAAAAAACAAAAGTGTTGCAGTGAGTTCGTCTAAATTGATCGTTTCTGTCGGAGTCTATGACTTATCAGGACGGGTCTTATTCAGCGCCAACGGCATCTACCAATATGAATACAAGACACCGGCACTGGACGCTCCCAGACAGCTCGTCGTTGTAAAGGCGTTGTTTGACAACAACACCTCCGCTTCCAGGAATATAGTTTTGAATTAGTTTGAATAGCCCCAAGTCTCTAAAAACCCGCTGCAGCAATGTGAGCGGGTTTTTTATTTGGTAAGCAGCACACTCACGGCGTTTCCGCCAAAGCCCACCGCATTGACCAGAACTTTCCGGATGGGCTTACGAAGCATTTGCTTTTTCGCAAACGGAACACCAATAAATTCCTGGTGTTGCAACATGAGCACCGCCAATTCAATATTGAGCATGCCCGAAGCGCCAAAAGTGTGGCCGGTTTTCCATTTGTTGGTGGTGAGCATCGGCAGTCTTTCGCCGAAAACCTTTTGTATGGCCTTGTATTCGGTGAGGTCGCCGGCTTTGGTTCCCGGTGCGTGCATGACAATCGCGTCTACTTGCGAGATATCGGTGTTTTTTAAAGCCATGCGCATCGATTTCTGGAAACAATCTGCCTCGGCCGAAATCGAGGTATTGTGTGCCAATATTTCTGTAGCGTAACCCAAACCGGTAATGTACGCGAGCGCATTTTCCTTATCACCTACTTCGAGACAACAGACGGCCGCGGCTTCTCCGAGAATCATTGTGTTTTGCGTTTTCTCCAAGTCGAACGCGCGACACGGAAATGGTTGGTCGTCCCGTGCGTAAATCTTGAGCGCCTGCATTTGCGCGATCGTAAAATCGGTCAATGGCGATTCGCTGCCACCCACGAGAAATTTATCGGCCATCCCGGAACGCAACCACGCCACGCCATTGAGCAGTGCATGCAGCGCAGTAGAACAAGTGATAGAATGTGAGATTTCGGGCCCGTCACTTTGCAGGTCATGTGCCACCCAAGAGCTGATGTTACCCAAAGTCGTCGTGGGAGAAGCAAGGGTTTGTGCTTTTTGGGTATCGAGGAATTCACGGTAATGTTTTTCAAATAAATGCGTCGCACCGCGTGAAGATCCGATGTTGATCCCGAAAACTTCGTCTTTTCTCCAGCCTGCATCATCCACAGCTTTGCGCGAAGCAGCAATAGCGTACAGCACCGAATGGTCGAGGAACTTGTATTTGGGGTCGGATTGGCGCAGGTTTTCGATGATGCCTTTGGAATCGTGGTCAAGGAAAGCAGCAAGTGCCTTTCGTGTCCCAAAATCGTGCGTCTTAAAAAAATGCGCGTCGGTTTGGTAGTTCTTCCAAATGGTTTGCTGATCGTTTCCGAGTGGGGATAGCGATGCAATAGCGGTTATAGAAATCGTTTCTGGCAAAGTTTGTGAAAATTGGATTGGAATTGAGTGCGCAGCCCCGATAGCAGTGGTATCCTTTGGGTTGCTTCTTTAGCAAGCCAAAGATATAACGGATAGCGGGAACAGCTGCAAAATTAAACTATTTCCAAGGCTTTTTCTACGACTTCGTAAACTTTGTCGAGCTGTTGCTGGCTGATTACATATGGCGGTAGAACATAAACGATGTTGCCCACCGGACGCAGGATTACGCCGTTTTCGATAAAGAAATCGTAGAGTTTGTTGCGCAAAGTGCCGTAGTAACTTGCCGCCGAATCGGTTGCGATTTCGAGTGCGAAAATAACGCCGAGCACCCGTGTAGTCGTGACTTTCGGATGGTTTTCGATGCGTTTCTTAAAAGCGAGATGGCTTTGGTTGACGCGTGAAATATGGGCTTGCATCGCATCGGTTTGCAGTAGTTCGAGACTGGCCAAAGCCGCGGCACAGCCCGTTGGATTTGCCGTAAACGTGTGGCCGTGGAATAGCGCCTTGTTGATGTCGTCGCTGTAAAAACCGTCGAAAAGTTGCTGGGTAAACGTCGTGATGGCCATGGGGATCGTGCCGCCCGTAAGCGCTTTAGACAGGCAAAGCATGTCGGGTTGCTTGCGGATGTAATCGCAGGCGAAGTTTTTGCCGGTTTTACCGAAACCCGTCATGACTTCGTCGGCAATCGTGAGCACTTGGTTTTGTTGGCAGATTTCGATTAATCGGTCGAGTGATTCGGGCTCATACATCACCATTCCGGCGGCGCCTTGTACGAGCGGTTCAAAAATAAACGCTGCGCAATCGTGGGCCGAAATCGCTTTTTCGAGCGCAGCAAAACTCACCTGCTCCTGCCCTTTTACGGGAACGGGAATGCGCACCACATCGATAAACATTCCTTGGAAAGCCTGCGTATAAAACGAAATCCCACTCGCAGCCATAGCCGCAAAAGTGTCGCCGTGGAAGGCATTTTCGAAAGCGATGATGGTCTTGCGTTGTTCTCCTTTATTATAGAAGTATTGCAAGGCGACTTTGATCGCGACTTCTACAGAGGTCGAACCGTTGTCTGAAAAGAAGATTTTCTTTTGGTTGGATGGCAAAATGGCCTGGAGTTTTTCGGCGAGCAAAACGGCGGGTTCGTGTGTAAAACCGCCAAACAGGACGTGTTCGAGTGTGGTGAGTTGTGTGTAAATCGCATCGGCTATGAAACGGTTGGAATGCCCAAACGGATTCACCCACCAGGAGGCAATCGCATCGATGTATTCCTTGCCGTTTTCATCCCAAAGCAACGCGCCTTCGCCTTTTACAATGGCAATGGGCGGCGCCGCAGTTTTGTGCTGGGTGTACGGATGCCAAAGGTATTGCTGGTCTTTTTGGGTAAGGCTCATGACAGTTTCAATAAATTTTCGCGGAACAGCTCGGCGTATTCTGCAATGACGTTTTGGTCAAAGTAGGGCTCATTGCCAATGGTTCCGATTAGTGGAATTTGGGTTTTGTTCAGGATGATTTGCTCGGATGGCGCATGGTCTCCGTTGAAGACGATTCCCGCAATAGTAAGGTTTCGGGCGCGCAAAGCCTCGATAGTGAGCAGTGTGTGGTTGATGCTGCCCAGGTAATGCCGCGACACGACAATCACTTTATAGTCGGGCTGGATCAAATCGATCACGGTTTGCGTGTCATTAATTGGAACGAGCACACCGCCAGCTCCTTCAATCACCAAATGGTTTTTGGTTTTGGGTGCGGTGATTTTTTTGAGGTCGATTTGGATATTGTCTATTTGCGCTGCAAGATGCGGACTTGCCGGCGTTTGCAACGCATAGCTGTTGGGATGGATGACCGTTTTAAGATTGGACAACAACGTTTTTATTTTGTGGCTGTCGGAATGGTCGAGGTCACCGGCTTGGATGGGTTTCCAGTAGTCGGCTTGCAGCGCCTCTGTGATGATGGCTGAGGCGATGGTTTTGCCGACGTCGGTACCGATTCCGGTAATGAATAGTTTCATGGGATTTGTTTGAGGCAAAGTTCGGATTTTTCTTTGGTGTTGATTGCAAAAAAATTCTTCTTTTGTTTTAGGTCAAATTTTCTTTGCATCGCGGCTCCCAAAAAGTATTCGCTATCGGGTCTATTTCTTTTGAAAAAGAAACAA
>DLHP01000036.1 GCA_002483285.1 Flavobacterium sp. UBA7665 | reverse complement strand
GCTTATTTAATCACCAAATCATACTTCTTCAACAATCCCGAAAGATTTTCAGTAGAAAAAACAGCACGCTTCAATTTATTCTTCTCTGGGTCGATGATAAAATCATAACTGGTAGAAAAATCGGTTTTATTAGCGGTGGTTCCCATGAAAACAGCGTGACGTAAATTACAGTTGTCGAATAGCGCTTCCGTTAAATCGCTTTCCATAAAATCAACCGCAATCATACTACAATTGATAAACTGCATTTTCTTCAGTTTTAGACTGTAAAATTGGGCGTAATCCAACAAACTATCTTTGAAGTGAAATTCATATAAAATTTGATCTGTCATCGCAAAATTTACCGAAGTAAAATCGCATTTTGTAAACCAAACATCGCGTAGCGACACATGATTGATTTTCGATCCTTTAAAATTACAATCCAAGAAATTGCAATCGATAAAAGTAACGGCTACAAACGAACAGGCTCTAAAATCACAATTTGTAAAGGTGCAATTTTCGTATTCTTTGTATTTGATATCGTGCTCTAAAAAAGTGATATCAGTAAAATTTTGGTCAACAAGATAATCAGAATGCATAAGCTATGATAAAAAAAAGAACTTCTTTAAGAGCTTAATCCTTGATTTTCGATTAAACTCCTAAAGAAGTTTTATATTAATGGAATAGTAAGAGGTTTACAATAAGAGTTCGGCTGAACATTAAAAACCATTTACGATTGCTAAAAAATCATCCGCTTTTAAGGCAGCGCCACCTATTAAACCACCATCTACATCTGGTTTCGAGAAGATTTCTTTAGCATTGTCTGGTTTAACACTTCCCCCATATAAAATGGTTAGGTTATCAGCAATTTCAAATCCGTATACTTTTTCAACCAAGCTTCGGACAAACTGGTGCATCTCTTGTGCTTGTTCTGGCGAGGCTGTTTCACCGGTTCCAATGGCCCAAACTGGTTCGTATGCCAATACAATATGGGCCCAATCTTTTTTCTCTAAATGAAACAATCCATCGCGCAATTGGTATTCTACGATATTAAAATGATTGTTTTGTTGACGGTCTTTCAATTCTTCCCCAAAGCAGAAAATCACGCGCATTTCGTGTTTTAAGGCCGTATTCACTTTATTGGCTAACAAAGCATCGGTTTCGTGAAAATAAGCACGTCTTTCGCTGTGACCTAAGATTACGGTGTTTACGCCGATATCCGTCAACATAGAAGCCGCAATTTCCCCTGTAAAAGCGCCACCTTCAGCTTGATGCATGTTTTGTGCGGCTACAGTAATGCCTTTTCCTTTTGTGACTTCTACCGCTTTAGATAGGTTTACAAAAGTGGGTGCTACAATAATTTCGGTAGCGGTATTGGGTTTTTTACTACTAATTTCTTCTAATAATGCAACCGTTTCTTTTTGAGTTTTGTGCATTTTCCAGTTTCCGGCGACAATTTTTCTTCTCATTATTTAATTGATTTTAGGGTGCTGTCTATTTTTTCAAAATCGGTTTCGATGGCTCGGTAGAGTACTATTTTCCCGGTTTTATCCACAATAATATAACGTGGGATCCAATCCAGGTCAATGGCTTTTGCGAAAACGCCTTTCATTTGGTCGAGGGCCATATAGTGGTCGCCTTTAAGGTTGTGTTTTTCTATGCCCGATTTCCATTTGTCGGCGGTTTTGTCCATAGAAATAAACATATAGGATACCGTGCCATTGTTGGCTTGTAGTTCTTTGAATTTAGGCATGGCCTTGACGCAGTCGCCGCACCAGGACGCCCAGACTTCTATAAGGAGCGTTTGCCCTTTGTGTTTTTCCAGGATGTCTTTGAAGGTTTGTTGCGAGCCATCCGCGGCTAGGAGTTTCTCCGATAAGGCGGTTTCTGAAAATGATTTTTTTTCGGGGGCGCAAAACGCAAAGAGCATAAGTGCGGCCATGAGGGTGAATACAAACGATGCTTTGGTGAGGTTCATTTTCATGCTATTGTTTTTAGGAATCAAACAAAGTTAAGCATCCAAAGGCAAATACTTCACAATGAATTATTAATATTTGTACCAAGCGGTGGCGACGTTAAGGTTCCTGTTGTTGCTTGTTTTTAAGTTTTCTGAGCTCATCCTCAAGGAAAACCACGTTGCTGCGTTTCTTTCTTTTTTTAGGGAAAAAGTAGTTCTTGAGTGTCACCAAAAGTACCAAGGAAGAAACCGCAATCAGCGAGCAGCCCACCAGGATATGGAAGGTGTTGCCAAATAATGGCTTAAAGCTCCTAGAAATCACGAAGAGCATATAGCAGCCAACAGCCAAAACCACTGTGAAGATAGTGGTGATTTTAATGACTCTTTGCTGTCTTTCTCTTCTAAACCTGCTGCTTGCCATGTAAAACGTTATAGGTTGAGTAACGAAATATCGTTGTAATGTACTTTTTGTTTGATGGTACCCCTGTTTAAAACGACAATGCTTGGATTGGCCCTTTCGATTGTCTTGAGCGTTGTACCGTCGCAAAAATAAAAATCAAATGTAAATCCGTATTGTTTTTTTGCTTTTAATATTTCATCTTCTGATGAAGCGGTCATGCCGATAACGGTATAACCTTTAGCCTTAGCACTTTGGTGAAGCTTCTCGAGTTGCTCCATTCCTTTTCTGTCAGATTTTTGTAGGTCATACGCTACAAACATCAATAATTTGGGTTCTTGTAGCAGTTCGTCTTTATAGTCAGACCCGTCTTTTTCCATAGAAAAATCATGGATTGGCGGTTTGAAACCTTCTTTGATGACTTTGTCGAGTCTGTCTACAAATACGGCACCGTCGGGTAGGTTTTCAATCTGTTTCATATTGAACTCTTTATTGACACCATTGACTTTGTAGATAAAGATCATTTCTACCTCGGTTTTTGGGGCGCCTTCTGGAACCTCCATCGATTTCTGGATGTTGGTTCCTACTTTGTAAGCCCTAAAGTCCTTTATAGGCAAATGATTCAACACATGGTAACCCATATAAATGCAAAGTACAAGGGCCAAGCTTACCAGGGCATTCCTAAAATTGCCGTTGAAAAGCGGCTTGACCAAACGAATATTCAAAAACAAGATCAGGATGAATAACAGCAACACGATGTCTTTAGTAAACGACTGCCAAGGTGTAAGTTTAAGCGCATCGCCAAAGCAACCGCAGTCGGTTACCTTATTGAAGTAAGCGGAGTAGAAGGTAAGGAAGGTAAAAAAGACAATCATCAGTAATAAGCTCCAAATGGTGAATTTGGGCTTGAAACCAATCAATAACATAAAGCCCAATACGGTTTCGTAAATTACAATGGCAAGCGCGATGGGCAACGCATAGGGGATAAAAACAGGCAAGTTTAAAACGGTCTCGCCAAAATATTCTCCCAATTTATAAGAGAAACCAACCGGATCATTGAGTTTGATCAAGCCCGATACGATAAACAATAAACCGACAAATACTCTGGAAAACTGAACGAGGATATTTTTCATTGGAGGTTTAATTTTTACAAATGTAAATATAAAGTAAAGATATTAGCAGCAGGGTTAAACAGATTCCATTAGGATTAACGCGAACACCGCGTAGTTGATCATGTCCTGGTAGTTGGCATCAATGCCTTCAGAAACAATTGTCTTTCCTTTGTTGTCTTCTATTTGTTTGACGCGCAAGAGCTTTTGAAGTATCAAATCGGTAAGCGAGCTCACGCGCATCTCACGCCAGGCTTCACCATAATCGTGGTTTTTGGCCTCCATAAGCTGTTTGGTTTCGGCGATTTTTTCGTCATAAAGCGAGACGGCTTTTTGGGCATCCAAGTCGGGTTGATCTACAACGCCAAGCTCGATTTGGATTAAAGCCATCACTGCGTAGTTGATAATGCCGACAAATTCACTTCGTTCGTCTTCGTCTACCTTGCGGATTTCATTGGTTTGCAAGCTCCTGATGCGCTGTGCCTTGATAAAAATCTGGTCTGTCAATGAGGGCAGTCTGAGAATGCGCCATGCACTGCCATAATCCTGCATTTTATTGTTGAAAAGCGTCCGACACCTTGCAATGATGCTGTCGTACTGCTGTGACGTATTGGCCATTATTTGCTGTATATTTGTGCTTAAATTTTTTGCTCCACACCATTTGGCCCTACGGCCTCGGGTCAAAAATAACCATTTTTTTTGAATTTATGCAAAGCGAAGCCATGACTATCAACTGCCGCGGGCAACTCATTGATTTAAAGCAACCAAGCGTTATGGGGATTCTCAATGTTACTCCCGATTCATTTTTTGACGGCGGGAAGTATGCTACCGAAAAAGCGATTGTATTGCAGATTGAGAGGATGCTTTTAGAAGGAGCGGCGTTTATAGATATCGGTGGCTATTCGAGCAAACCCAACGTGACCGAGATCAGCCAGGAACAAGAGCTTTCGCGTTTGTTGCCGGCACTTCAGTCGGTAGTAGCGCATTTCCCCGAAGCGATAATTTCAGTGGATACTTTCCGCAGCGAGGTAGCCAAGGCCGCCATTGAAAGCGGAGCCGCAATCATCAACGACATTTCTGCCGGCAGTTTAGATTCACAGATGATGGCCACCGTTGCGCATTATCAGGTTCCCTATATCATGATGCACATGAAAGGCACGCCGCAAACCATGCAATCGCTCACGCAATACGACAACATTGTCAAGGAAATGCTGTTTTATTTTTCGGAAAAAGTAGCTGCGGCCAGGCAACTGGGCATCAACGATCTGATTATCGACCCCGGATTTGGTTTTGCCAAGAGCCTAGGCCAGAATTACGAAGTGTTGCAAAAACTGGAGTTGTTTGAAAGTCTTGACTTACCGTTACTGGTTGGTGTTTCAAGAAAATCAATGATCTACAATCCGTTAGAATCCAGTGCGATAGCGTCTTTAAACGGAACCACGGTTGTAAATACAATTGCCTTAATGAAAGGCGCAAAAATACTTCGAGTCCACGACGTAAAACCTGCAATAGAGGCAATCGCGTTGTACAGCAAAATCGCCTAGTTGCATTTTTAGTTCTGCCTGACTCGGGTGATCACCATGTTTCTTACCGTTCCAAAATATTGGGCTGGCCAGGCATCGTAAAGCTTGTTTTGGTTTTTTCGGATCAGATAGATTTCGGTGGCCTGGCTTAAAAGGTCGTGCACGTCACAGGCGAACAGTTTCTTTAATTCCTCCGAAGTAATAAACACAGGTTCTGGAATTTCAACGCTTCCGTTTTCAAAAGTCTTACCGGTGGGCACATGGACAATAAAGTTGTAATAGTCGGTGTCATTTTTGGTGCTTTGATGGTGAATGCCGAGCCTAAACTCATAAGCACCAATCGCATCGTTTCTATTGGCAATGGTAATCGCATCGTCTATCTCCAGGTAAAATTTTTGTTTTTGGGCGACTGCCGACAAGGAAAGCAACAAGAGTAGCGAGAGTATTTTCATAGTTCATCGTAATTTTGGTTCAGCGAATTTGTTAGAACATCATTGTGCCAAAATGCCTCAATGTTCCCGCAATACATACACCCAACCGGTTTTCTTTTCGCCGTTGCGAAGCTCAATAAGGTAATAATAGGTGGCATCGGGAAGTTCCTTTCCGCCGTCGGTCACACCGTTCCATTCCTTCTTGTAATTTTCTTTGTGATAGACTTTCATGCCATATCTGTTGAAAATGCTGAGTTCTTTGACATCAAAATGCGAAATGTCAAAGAAGTCGTTAAGCCCGTCTCCGATAGGGGAAATGCCTTTCGGGATGGTACAACCCTGAACCTCAAGTGCAAATTCGCTGCGTTCTGGCGCAAAGCAAAACGGATTGTTGGCAGCCACGGTATACGTAATAGTGTATTTCCCCGGGTTACTCAATGACAGGTCGATGTTTCCCGTTTGGGTATCGATAGCGAGCCCGGGCGGTGTGGCGCTAAAAAGCCCTGAATCGGAGAAGCCGGAGCTTTTAATTGCTGTGGGATTGACCCCGTCAACACAGACCGGCGTAAGATAAGTAAACTCGGTTACGGGATTTTCTGGTGGGCCCACCAAAAGCTCAAAATTGGCTAGGTCAAAGCAACCGGTAACGGTATTGGCCAGTCGGATATAAACCGTTTGCGGATTGGTAGTGTTCTGAAAGTTAGCAGGGTCGGTTATGGGGTTGGTTGCAGCCACAGCATTACTATAGTCGGAATAGAATGTGGCCGCCACGGTGTCTTGGTTACCGATGGCGCCCGCCTCGTTTTGGGTAAGGTCGAAAGTGGCAATGCCATGCGGCGGGTCTTGGGTTTCGCAGGTTTCCAGATCCACGACGGTTTCAATAGCCGGCGGATCGTAAAAAGTGGCAGTTCCGGTCCAGGCAATCGCGAAATTGCTTTCGCCCACGGGTCGGTCTACGGCGATATAATAAATGTCGTTGTCGTTTACGGTCATCCAATGGATGAAGCCGTTTCCGTCGGGTCCGGGACCTTCGCTGACATCGGTTTCAATGTCGTTCATGCCTGTGATGTTGTAAGTGAGTGCGGCATTGAGCGGATTGGTCGTGGAGCAGCGGATGGCCGTGCCCATATTCGAGCAATCGACATTCGGGCCGTAAATCCAAAAATCAAAATCGACCACGAGATCAGGGGATTGCGGCGTGAGTATGAAACCAAAAGTGCCTCCGGTTTTGATGCGGATTTTGAGCCAGACGCTGTTGTTTTCCTGGCTTGCGCAGGCATTGCTCGGGAAGATTTCCTGTACACCGATACCTACCGTTTCAAGGTCAGAAAGGTTGGCGTCGCCGCAGATGATAATTGCTTCTACACAATCGTTCTGGCCAATGACCGAAGACGTAGAAAAGAACAAAAATAATAACAGCAATCGGGTAATTTTTTTCATGTTCGATCGGTTTAAATTATTGATGGTGGTAGGGTTCATTGCGCAATATCGTGAATCCTCGGTAGAGTTGCTCGATAAAAAACAACCTGACCATTTGGTGCGAAAACGTCATGGGCGAAAGCGAAATTTTGGCATTTGCTTTTGCGTACACCGACTCCGAAAAGCCATAGGGTCCGCCGATGACAAACACCAGCGTTTTGATTCCCGAATTCATTTTCTTCTGCAATTCCTCCGAAAAACCGACGCTAGAGAATGTCCTGCCGTTTTCATCGAGCAAGATAAGCTGGTCGGATGCTGTGATTTTGGAAAGGATCAATTCGCCTTCCTTTTCCTTTTGCTGGCTTTCTGACAGGTTTTTTACGTTCTTGATATCGGGAATAACCTCGAGATCGAACTTGATATAAAACGACAAGCGCGTCTTGTATTCATCAATCAAGGTCTGCAACTGTTTGTTGTCTGTTTTTCCGATGGCTATCAGGCGGATATTCATAAAATCAACTGTCTAAAAATGAATCTTTACCGTTGTGGTCCTTGACCGATTTGTAAATCAACAGCACGCCGGTCACGCCTTCAAAAGTCATCCCCACGATTAGCAGCAGGCTTGCGGGTTCTAACGACATAATTTTGAGCAACACGCCGCCCAGGGTTAGTACCGCGCCAATCAGGAATAAAACCAATAGTTGCGTATTTTTCATACGAACCATTTGTTTTTGACTGCCTGTGCAATCTCTCGAAGCAAAAGGCCGCTGAGTGCTCCAATCGTGAAGATGGCCACAAACACGATGGCGCGGATGTCTTGGGCGTCCTCGATACGCGCATAGTTCGCGATTGAAATAGAGAGCAAGAGGCAAATGATAAGGGTTCTTCTCTTTGAATTCATGATAGGTTTTTTACAGTTTGGTTGCGCCATTGTTGGGCTGCCATTTCAAATTTAATTTCTTTACCGTGCCAGCCGTTTGCGATCCAGCCGGCTTTGCGATAGAATCCTTCGGCGCGTGTTCCCGGATCGGTACCCAGCCAAAGGGTATGGTTGGTTTGCGTGAAATACCAGTCGACCATGGTGTCGTGTAATTGGCGACCAATACCGCGTTTTTCAAAATTGGGGTCAATGAACAACGCCCACACATTTTTATCGACGAGATCGACAATGGCAAAACCAGCGATTGTCCCATTTACTTCACAAACCCAGCCCTTACCGCGATTGAAAATGTAGTCGACGCAATCGGCTTGGGTAACCAAATCGGGATTGCTCAGTACGTTTTCGCGTACCGAAAGCCGCACTTTCATGATGGGCCCAATGTCGTTTAAGGTCGCCTCGCGAAAAATCATTTCAGGCATTTAAATCTCGGTTGGTCAGTTGGTGGTGATGGATGACGTGGTAATTGGTAAAATAAAGCATCTCGCGCAAGGTGAGTTTTCCAAGTAACGGATGCGGCAAAATCAGGGTGTCTAGTTTGTTTTCTGGGTAGCCCGAAATCCTGTTTTCCAGCTTACGTACCAATGCCGATAATTGTGTGGCGATTGGCTCTCGTTGTTGGAATGATACTTTTTTGGGAACAAATCGTGGACTTGCGGCTCCGCCATTATCGAGAGCTTTTTTGTATTTTGCGATCAGCTGATCATACGTTTTTGAATCGCGATTGGCTTTCCCGAACAGCAGCCGCAAAATAAAATCAGGATATGCCAAAGCTGAAACTAGTGGTTTTACGCTGAGCCGGATGTGATCGAGTTGTTGGCCGGGCGTCCATTTTTCGGCGGTACTTTTGGTGAAATCGGCTTCAGTAAACCCAAGCATCATGGCGATGAATGCCTGATGGTTTTCGTGGAGTTGCCGGCTGATTTCATTCTTGGTCATATTGCATTGAGAAATTTGAGCGCATTAAAAAACAACTTTACTTTTTTAGAAAGCACCAAGCTATGATTTGATGAATTTCAGCGTGTAACTTTTTTCTTCTGCAATCACATTGAGAAAGTAGACTCCTCTTTGCAATTTTGAAATGTCGATGGAGTGGTCGTTGTACAATTCTACCTCAATTGTTTTTCCCGAAATATCGGTAATGCTAATTTTTTCAACCATCAAATTCTCCGTCCCTTTAAGATGAAGTTGTTGCGATGCAGGATTCGGGTACACCGAAAAGCTGCTTTCACCATTGACGTCGGCAGTGCTTAAAGTGGAATTAGAGATGCGAAGCATATTCAGCCGATTGTTAGCTTTGCCTGTGATTAAAATGCTACCGTCTTCATGTTGGTAGAAGAACGATGCTCCCTCAGACACAGTGGGAAGAGCAAAATCGTATAAGAATGACCCATCGTTGTCAAAAGTAATATCAGTTGTGCCATCAAGGTTTTTGCGGTTTATTTCATAAGAATAGTCAGTACCTTTTGAAATCATAAATTTACCGGAATCGAGTACACTAAAATAAGAATCATCATTCATTGGACAACTTCCCACTAGCGCGGAAGGCGCCGAAATATCATAAACGTGCAACAAACTGCCCTGTTGAAAAGCGGAAAAGCCCCAATAGAAGTGACAGTAAATCTTATTGTTGACGAATTGCATTTTATAAACGGATTTGGAACCATTCTTTTGGATGGAAATTTGGATTTCACCGTTATTTCCAAAATTGGGAGACAGATTACCGCTGGCATCCATCTTCATCAGTACTATAATGATTTTTGAAAAATCGGCTGAATCCTTATGGCTTGCCAAAATAAATTGCCCATCAGAAGGATATATGCCGACAGCCGTCAACTGACTCGGATAGTCGAAAATTTTGTATCCAATGGAATTGAATTGTGTATCTAACGTACCGTTTGGCAGGAATTTGCAGACAACAAGTTGGTCATCGTATTGCGTGAGCTGGGTCTTATTGGCAAACGCATAAAAGGAGCCGTCATCGTTAAAGGCAATATCATTGATTGTTTCACTCGTCCCCAAATCGAAAATTGCCATGCCATTTTGCCCAAATGTAGGATCAAGTTGACCGTTTGATTGTAGTTTTACAACAATACCATTTGTTGGTTGCGAAGGAGTACCATTGGGCCTTAATGTACCATAGGCATATATCGCTCCGTTGTTTGGCTTCATATTCCCTAATGTGAGGGTATTATTTGGAACACTAAGATTCAGGAAACCAGCATCTCCGAAGCTGGAATCGAGCGTACCGTTAAAATTGTATCTTGTAAAATCACTATTGCCGCCAAGGAGGTAGTATTGGTTGTTTTCGAAAAAACCTGACTTGGGAGCAAAAAAGTAATTGGTGGTTACCACACCGTTTGTGCCAAACGTCAAATCAAGATCCATGTCCTGACCCTTTCCCAAAAATGCTGAGCATACCGCGAAAAAAAGATAAAATTGTCTCATAATTTGACTATTGAAGGATTAAAGATACTTTTTTTTCGATTGGGCTACAAAATAATTATAAACAGCCTTCAATAAAAAGCCAATACTATGTTAGACTTTTGGCGCAATCCAATGCTTTTTTATTATTTTAGCCACGATAAATTCCAACGCATGATTTCTCACGAACAATTCCAAAACGAGTTACACCGCATCATCGAAAACGCCATCCGCGAAGACGTAGGCCCAGGCGATTATAGCTCACTCGCGTGCATTCCCACTTCGGCTACAGGAAGCGCCCGGCTGCTGGTTAAAGACCAAGGGATTATTGCCGGAGTTGAATTTGCGAAAATGATTTTCAATTATGTCGATCCAAATCTTCAGGTTAAAACTTTAATTGAAGATGGCGCGTCGGTAAAATTTGGCGATGTCGTTTTTGAAGTGAGCGGCAGTTCGCAATCAATCTTAAAATCAGAAAGATTGGTTTTGAATTCCATGCAGCGCATGTCGGCTATTGCCACCAAAACCAACAGTTACGTACAATTGCTTGAGGGAACCAAAACCAAAATCCTCGATACGCGCAAGACCACGCCGGGTTTCAGGGCCTGTGAGAAATGGGCGGTCAGGATTGGCGGCGGCGAGAACCACCGTTTTGCATTGTATGATATGGTAATGCTCAAGGACAACCATAACGATTTCGCGGGCGGGATTACACGCGCCATTGCCAAAACACAAGCGTTTCTTACCCAAAATAATTTGGATTTGCAGATTGTAGTTGAGGCGAGAAGCTTGGACGAAGTGCGCGAAATTTTACAAAGCCAGGGCATTTACCGGATTTTGCTCGACAACCTCGATTACGAGACGACGAGAAAGGCGGTTGAACTTATTGGCAGCCAAACGCAAACAGAATCATCAGGAAACATTAACGAGCATACGATACGAAATTACGCCGAGTGTGGTGTGGATTATATTTCATCGGGTGCGTTGACGCATTCGGTGTATAATATGGATTTGAGTTTGAAGGCGTTTTAAAGGAGGAGCAAGGTCGCTGCGCTTCAGGAAACAAGGTCGCTGCGCTGCAAGGAGAAAGATGCAGGTTGAATGTTAGGCGATGACATTTTGTTGAAACGGATGCCCGCGTTTGCTTCGCCAGTTCGCTAACGCTCGTGTGGGATGGAGGCGGTATCCTTTTTCGAGGTACGAGAAAAAGATAAAGCCGATAGCCCGGCCTTCAGGCAACGCCCAAAAAAATATCTATTTACCAATTATCAATTATTTTGAGTCGGATTATAGAATCTAAAATAGAAAAAATCCCCGTCATGCGTAACGTGATGCATTTAACCAAAAGCATCAAGATGCCGTGGCTTAAGGGTTTCTCGTTCTATGATTTGCTGGAATTATACGCCATTGGGATTGCCAAAGGCGCGATTGCGTACCGTGCAGGAGCGATTGCGTTTAGCTTTTTTATGGCGCTGTTCCCGTTTGCGTTGTTTATTTTGAACTTGATCCCGTATATACCGATTGCCGGTTTCGACAAGGATTTTATGGCTTTCGTGGCACAAGGCGTGCCGCCGAATACTTATGACGCGATTGCGGCTATTCTCAGTGACATTTTAAACAACAGCCACTCGGGCTTGCTTTCTACGGGTTTTGTGATGTCTATTTTGCTGATGGCCAATGGGCTTAACGCGATTCTCGGTGGTTTTGAGACTTCGCGGCACGTGATCCTCAAACGCGGTTTTTTCAGGCAGTACGTCGTGGCCATTGGGATGTCGCTGTTGCTGTCATTGCTGCTCATTATTACGGTGGCTGCGATTGTGGTCTTTGAGGTATTCATCCAGAAAACGATCATCCAGGATGTGCTTAGCGATAGGATTCCGCTGTTGTCGCTTGGCCGTTATGTGTTTGTAATCATCATGATTTTGATTACGGTTTCTGTGCTTTTTAAGTTTGGGATCAAGCATGACAAGAACCGCGCGTTCATTTCTGTAGGCTCGGTTTTTACCACCATCTTGATTATTTTGTCGTCTTACGGATTTGGGATTTGGGTCATCCGATTTTCAAAATACAATGAATTGTACGGATCTATCGGCACCTTATTGGTGATGATGTTTTATATTTGGATCAATTGTATGATTTTGTTGCTGGGCTTTGAGCTCAACGGCGCGATTAATAAATTGAAGAAGAAGAACGTTTCCTGATTTTTTTTAGGAGCTGAAACCTGCTGTCCGCTATATCTTTTCTGCGCTAAAGAAGCGCAAAAAAGGATGCCGCTTCCATCAGGGCTATGGCCCAACGTTTTCATTCAACATCCGATTGACCTTAGAACCTTACTGCCTAAGAACCTTAAAACCTTATGCTCATGAGTAGACATGTTGCCTGTTTCGCTTTGTTACTTTTTTTCACGACCGCTTTGGCGCAGAACCGTTTCCTTGGCAAATGGAAAACCATCGATGATGAAACGGGAAAACCGGTTTCTGTGGTAGAGATTTTTGAAAGCAGGGGCAAACTCTATGGTAAGATCGTGGAGCTATACAACCCCAAAAACGTGCACCGCAAATGTGAGAACTGCTTGGGCGACGACAAGAACAAACCGCTGCTCGGACTCATCGTCATCAAAGGTTTGACGCGTAACGGCCATGAGTATGGCAATGGCAAAATCCTCGACCCCAAACAAGGCAAACTCTACAAATGCACGCTCAGCCTGGACGGCCACGACCGGTTAAAAGTACGTGGGTTTATAGGAGTTTCGCTGATTGGGCGCACCCAAATCTGGGAACGGCTTAAAGGGTAAATTGAAAAAATCTTACAGTATATTTGCCGTATGAAATGCTACGTTGAAGTTGTTTTACCGCTGTCGCTCGCCAAGACTTTTACCTACAGCATCTCTGAAGCCGAATTCGCTTTTTTAAAAAAAGGCATGCGTGTGGCGGTTCCGTTTGGGAAAAGTAAAATCTACACGGCTTTGGTCATTGATACGCACCACAATGAGCCGCAGTTGTATGAGGCCAAGGAAATCCACCAAATTCTAGACGAAATACCCGTCGTAACCGAGGTCCAGATTGCCCATTGGCAATGGATCGCTTCTTATTATATGTGTGCCCTTGGCGATGTCTACCGCAGTGCGGTGCCGTCGGCTTTGCTGCTGGAAAGCGAAACAGTGATTACGCAAAAAGCAGAAACGGTGGTCGATGACGGTGATTTATCGGATGACGAATTTTTGGTTTACCAAGCCATTCAACAGGCGTCATCGTTAAAAGTGAGCGACATTGTTTCAATACTCAATAAGAAACATGTATTTCCTGTCATCCAGAAAATGATGGCCAAGGGTTTACTGTTGGTCAATGAAGAAGTCAGCGAAATCTACAAACCCAAACTGGTGCGTTATGTGAGGCTGCATGCCGAGTTCCAGAATCCCGAAAACCTGAGTGGGTTGCTCGATATTTTAAAAAATGCAGCAAAACAAAAAGATTTGGTGCTGGCTTATTTCCAGTTGTTTGCTACAGAAAAGAAACCGATAACAGTTAGCCAACTCGTTGAGACTTCGGGCTCGAGCCAAGCAATTGTCAAAGCGCTGGTTGAAAAGGAAATCTTTGAGGAATATTACCTGCAGCACGACCGCGTCAATTTTGAGGACAGCCTCGACATCGGTGCGCTGCAACTCAGCGATGCCCAACAGGCTGGATTAAACGCAATCACTGCATCATTTGAAACCAAGGAAGTGACTTTGCTGCACGGCGTGACCTCGAGCGGGAAAACAGAAATCTATATCAAACTCATTGAAAGGTTGATTGAAACCGGAAAACAGGTGTTGTACCTGCTGCCCGAGATCGCGCTCACAACGCAACTGGTTTCAAGATTAACCGCGTACTTTGGCAACCAGGTGGCAGTTTTCCATTCTAAATATAGCAACAACGAAAGGGTAGAGGTGTGGCAACAGGTTTTGGCTGGGTCTGAGAAAGCGCAGATTATAATTGGCGCGCGCTCGGCCTTGTTCCTGCCTTTTTCTAACCTGGGATTGGTCATTGTGGATGAGGAACACGAGCAAACATTCAAGCAGCAAGATCCTGCACCGCGTTACCATGCACGCGACGCAGCGATTGTACTTGCCAATGCGTTTGGAGCCAAAGTGTTGTTGGGTTCGGCCACACCAAGCATCGAGACGTATTTTAATACCGTTTCGGGAAAATACGGACTGGTGGAGATTTTTGAACGTTACGGCAATGTACAGCTGCCCGAAATTGAGCTTGTAGATCTTAAGGATAAGTATTTTCGCAAACGCATGTCAGGTCACTTTAGCGATACTTTGATTGAATCGATTACTGAATCGCTTTCGCTTGGCGAGCAGGTTATTTTGTTCCAGAACCGCCGCGGTTATTCGCCGGTGGTAGAATGCATGACCTGTGGCCATGTGCCGCAATGCCAGCAATGCGATGTGAGTTTGACGTATCATAAATCGAAAAACCAATTGCGTTGCCATTATTGCGGTTATTCGATGGCCAACCCTACGAATTGCCATACTTGTTCGAGCCCGCACTTAACCACTAAAGGTTTTGGTACCGAACAGATTCAGCAGGAACTCGGGCAGTTGTTCCCATCGGCGAAAACAGCCAGGATGGACCAGGACACCACACGTGGGAAGTTTGGTTTTGAGAAGATTATTGACAGTTTTAAAAACCGGGAAGTCGATATCCTGGTGGGAACCCAAATGTTGGCCAAAGGACTCGATTTTGACAATGTGAGTTTGGTGGGCATCATGAATGCCGACAACATGTTGTATCATCCCGATTTTAGGGCGTTTGAGCGCAGTTACCAAATGATGACGCAGGTTTCGGGTAGGTCGGGTCGTTCCGAGAAACGCGGAAAAGTGATCATCCAAACCTACAATCCCAATCACAATACGATACAGCAAGTTACCCACAACGATTATTTGGCGATGTATAGTGAACAGTTGTACGAGCGCCAGATTTACAAGTATCCGCCGTATTTCAGGCTGGTCAAGCTAACGCTCAGGCAACGAGACTATGACAAACTAAAAGACGGTTCAATGTGGCTTTATCAGGTGTTGCAGCAAAATTTGAAACTTCCGGTTTTAGGACCCGAAGAGCCGCCGATTAACAGGATAAGGAATGAATACATCCGTACCATCATGATTAAAATCCCAAAAGAGCAGCCACTGGCGGGTACAAAAAAAACTATCCAGAAAATACTGGATAGTTTTGAGGTAATTGCGCAATTCAGGGCTATTAGGGTAACCGTGAACGTCGATTTTTATTAAGTATTAGGCAATGGCCAACGCACGTACAAGATCTTCTTTCTTGTTACGGCTCAAAGGTATTTTTGTTATCCCGATTTCTGCGAATTTACTGTTAAACCTTTCTACCTTGTCGATATTGATAATATAGGACTTGTGTACGCGAATGAATTTGTCTTTAGAAAGATCGTTTTCAAAAGATTTCATTGTTGATAGCACTAAATTGCTGTCTTCTTCGGTAACTACTTTTACATAATCACCAAAAGCTTCAATCCATTTGATTTTAGAAGTGAACACTTTTAGTTTCTTAAGATTACTCTTAATAAAGATGTGTTCTCCGTCTTCTTCTTGGTTTTCTTTCTTAAGTAAGTGGAAATCCATGGCACGTTTTACAGAAGCGTTGAAACGATCAAGGGCAATCGGTTTTTGTAGGTAATCCGTTGCATCATAATCGAACGCTTTCATTGCGTACTCTGCTTTAGAGGTAATGAAGATAATCTGAGGTTTAACCTTCAATCCGTCTAAGAAATCAAAACCGCTGATGACCGGCATTTCAATATCTAGAAATATAAGGTCTACGGTGTGTACCGACATGCAATTTTTTGCTTCAATTGCATTTGAAAAATCACCTATCAAATGTAAATTTGGGTGATTATTCACTAACTTTGCGATGATCATCCGTTGGATGGAGGAGTCATCTACTACAACACAATTTAGTTTCATAATTTTTATTTATTATAGATTTGGAGCTGTAAAGGTAAAAGTTTTTTCCAACAAACCTAACGATTATCGGGTTTTTTTGCTTTTAAACGAAAAAAAATGTTTTTTTCTTGTTTATTAAAATTAAATCACTACTTTCGCGAAAATTTATAAAAATAGTACTATTATGAATCATTATGAAACTGTTTTCATTTTAAATCCCGTTTTATCTGATGTTCAGGTAAAGGAAACAGTGAGCAAATTCGAAGAATTTCTTACGTCCAGAGGAGCAGAAATGATATCAAAAGAAGATTGGGGCCTAAAAAAGATGGCTTACGAAATCCAAAACAAGAAAAGTGGTTTTTACCACCTATTCGAATTCAAAGTGCCAGGCGAAGTCCTTATTGCTTTTGAAACTGAATTCAGACGCGACGAAAGAATCATGCGTTTCTTAACCGTAAGTTTAGACAAGCACGCGATCTCTTGGGCAGAAAGAAGAAGAACAAAACTAAAAGCAGCTAAAGCGAACTAATCATGGCAACACTACAACAATCCGCTTCAGGAAAAAAAGATGGAGATATCAGATATCTTACACCTTTAAACATTGAAACCAACAAAACTAAAAAGTATTGTCGTTTCAAAAAGTCAGGAATTAAGTATGTTGACTATAAAGATGCAGACTTCCTTTTGAAATTCGTAAACGAGCAAGGTAAAATCTTACCACGTCGTCTAACCGGAACTTCATTGAAATACCAAAGAAAAGTGTCGGTAGCTGTGAAAAGAGCACGTCACTTAGCGTTAATGCCATATGTGGCTGATTTACTAAAATAATAAAGAGGCTAATTATGGAACTTATATTAAAGAACGACGTACAGAACTTAGGTTTTAAAGATGATGTAGTGACTGTGAAAGCAGGTTACGGACGTAACTTCTTGATCCCACAAGGTCACGCACACATGGCAACTTCTTCAGCTAAAAAGATTTTGGCTGAAAACCTTAAGCAAAAAGCACACAAAGAGGCTAAGATTGTAAACGATGCAAAAGCTTTGGCCGAAACATTGAAAGCGCTCGAAATCAAAATTACAGCAAAAGCTGGTGGTGAGAAACTTTTTGGATCGATCACTAACATCGACATCGCTGAGGCTTTGGAGAAAGCAGGTCAATCTATCGACAGAAAATTCATCACTTCAGGAATCGTGAAACGTACTGGTAAATACAATGCTACCGTTCGTTTGCACAGAGACGTGATTGTTGATTTGCCTTACGAAATCGTTGCTGAAAAGTAATCGATTGCAAATGATAGAAGAATCCCGATGAAAGTCGGGATTTTTTTTTGAAGCTAATCCGGCTGTCCGCTTTATCTTTTGCTTTTTAGAGAAAAAAGCAAAAGGATGCCGCTACCATCCGGGCTAGGGCTTCACTCAAAAATCCAACACCTATATATATGAAGTATATAAGACTCACCAAAGAACAATTCGAAGAACTCCATCCCGAGTTCATCAATTTCCTCGCCACGCAATCTATCGACAAAGCCGAGTGGGATAAAATCAAAGCCGAAAAACCCGAAGTCGCCGAACAGGAACTCGACGTTTTCTCAGACCTAATCTGGGAAGGCGTTTTAACACGCGCCGAATACCTCGAGCATTTTTCAAAGAACCACGTCTTTTTGTTTCATTGCCAACCAGACGACATCCGGTCTATCGTACTCAAGACAATGAACCCCGAAATTGACTTCCTGACAAAAGAAGGTCTGCAATGGCTCAGCGACCATATGTTTACCGACGATATCGAAATGAAAATAGGCAAGAAGCTATACGCCGAAGAACGAAACGGTTCTATTTTCCAGCTGATCATGCAAGGTGCATTTTTAAGCGATGGCCAGTTGTACAAACAAATCCAATCCATTATTGAGCAGTAATAAAAAAGCCTCATTATAAGATGAGGCTTTTTATATTATGGCTTGGATTTTCTAGGTAGTCGATTTGCTGTTTTTCTTTTTTACCGCTTGGGTCGATTGCTCGGTATTAATACTGTATGATAGTATTCCTTTGATAAGCCAGGTTTCGTTGATTTCATCGCTGGTCAATGTCACCGGGTTGAAAAATGCCTTCTCGCTATGCAACGAATAGGTATTGGGTTTATCGCCCTTGCTAAATTTGTTGATAAAGAGTCCTTTTGATTTGCTTACAATAACCACCACACTGTTTTCGGCGATTTCATTGAGACTGGCCGATTCACACACCACATAGGAGTTTTCCTCTATAAGTGGTGACATATTATTGCTCAGAACTTGGAAAGCGCGGGTGTTTTCGGCCCTGACAAACGGGAAATTGTATTTTGGAAGGCTCTCCACATTGCCGCCACCAACGCAGTATTGAAATTGCGTTTCACGGCAAATCAGCGGCGTTTCAGAAGAATAGTTGTTTCCTTTCTTGATATTCTCCTTTTCAAAAAAGATTTCGTTAAGGTCTATCTCGTAGAGTTCACAAATAGAAATCAAGGCGGCGTAATCTAAAGAGTTTCTCTTTTTCCAGGTAGAAATGGTATTCGGCTTAACATTCAAAAACTCAGAAAGTTGAATATCTGTACTAATTTTGAGCGACTTTTTTATTTTCTTTAAAATTAAACTCGCGTTTAGTGAATTTTTTTCTTGCATATTCGCAAAATGAACAGTACTTTTAGCTGCGGAAATAAAAGTACAAGGTTAATATTTTTTTAAAAACTCATTCAAATCCGTTTTCGCCAACGGATATGATTTGCATTCCTTAAAAAAAATATTCACGGATCGTGGTATTTTTTAAAACATATTGAAAACAACACCAAGTTTGGTTTTGGCGCGACTTTCTAGCGGGTTTCGTCTAAATAGAAGTAGGGGCTTTCTATTCAAAATTAAATACGAAAGGGATTACTAAAATTATCCAATCGTATAATTTTCAAACAAATATATATTAATTTTCTAATAATCAGCTTAAACAATCCTTAAATTGTTTGAGCTGCAAAATCGTGCTGTTTTTTACGCTGTTTTAAACGGTTACAGCTAATGGTTACTGGGATGACGGTACAATTCGGTGCCAATTTTGAGGGCATCATATAGACTTTATTTCGACCGCAACCCATACAATCTTAAAATCAAGTTGATTTGAGCCACGCAATTTTGCTGGCCACAACCAACCCATAAACGGTCTCGGTAATTTGAACTTTAGTATTTGGATTTTGGGTTTTGAAATTTTACTTTTAACCAAAAAATCCACCCATGGACATTCATTTGCAAATCCAATCCCTTCGCGACGAACTCAACCAGCACAATTACAACTATTACGTGTTGGATAAACCCACAATCTCGGATTTTGAGTTCGATATTAAGCTCAAGGAATTGCAGGCGCTAGAAGACCAACACCCCGAATATTTCGACGAGCATTCCCCAACGCAAAGGGTTGGTGGCATGGTCACTAAGAATTTCCAAACCATTGTACATGAAAACCGAATGTACTCGCTGGACAATTCCTACTCCAAAGAAGATTTACTCGATTGGGAAACACGTGTCCAGAAAGCATTGGGAAATGTTCCGCTCGTGTTCACTTGCGAACTAAAGTACGATGGTGCTTCCATGAGCCTTACTTATGAGAATGGTAAACTCGTTCGCGCTTTAACCCGTGGCGATGGTTTCCAGGGTGATGAAGTGACCAATAACATAAAAACCATTCGATCGATTCCTTTATCATTCAAATCCAAAGAAGCGCCAGCCAGATGCGATGTGCGTGGAGAGATCATCCTGCCTTTTTCAGGTTTCGAGAAAATGAACCAGGAGCTTATAGAAATAGGTGAAACGCCTTATGCGAATCCGCGCAACACGGCGTCTGGAAGCTTGAAATTACAAGATAGTGCCGAAGTCGCGAAACGCCCATTAGAGTTTTTGATGTACGCAATCGTTGGGAACAACCTGCCGTTCGATACCCATTTTGAAGCTTTGGAGTTTGCGCGGCAATCGGGGTTTAAAGTACCCTCAGAAGCGCGCCTCGCCAAAAGCATAAATGACGTCTTTGAATTCATCGATTTTTGGGACATCAATCGCCACAAGTTGCCGTATGAAACTGACGGCGTAGTAATCAAAGTCAACAACCTGCACCATCAAGAAGAACTGGGTTACACTGCAAAGTCTCCGCGTTGGGCGATTGCCTATAAGTTCAAGGCCCAGCAAGTTTTCACCGTCTTAAACTCGATTTCTTGTCAAGTCGGCAGGACCGGAGCCATCACACCGGTTGCCAATCTTGAGCCAGTACAACTAGCCGGAACGGTGGTCAAACGCGCCTCATTGCACAACGCCGACCAGATTGAAAAACTCGACATTCGGGTGGGAGATACTGTTTTTGTGGAAAAAGGAGGAGAAATCATACCCAAAATCATCGCAGTCGATTTAAGCAAACGCCCCGAAAATTCAGCACCCACACATTACATCACCCATTGCCCCGAATGTGAAACGCAACTTGTCAGGAATGTGGGCGAAGCGCAACATTATTGCCCTAATTTTTATGGTTGCCCGCCGCAGATTATCGGTCGCATCCAACACTATATTTCTCGCAAAGCGATGGATATTGAAGGACTCGGCGGAGAGACCGTTGCGTTGCTCTACAACAATGGCCTGGTAAAGAACTATGCCGATTTATATGAACTCAAGGTTGAGCAGCTGTTGCCTTTAGAGCGTATGGCGCAGAAGTCGGCAGAGAACCTTGTGAATGGAATTGAGAAGTCTAAGGAAATTCAGTTTGAACGCGTATTGTTTGCGCTCGGGATTCGTTTTGTAGGTGAAACTGTCGCGAAGAAACTGGCCAAACATTATAAAAACATTGAAGCGTTAAGCCAGGCGACGCTGCTCGATTTGGTCCTGGTTGATGAAATCGGTGAGCGCATCGCCCAAAGCGTAATGGAGTTTTTCCAAAATGCCGACAACAATTCGATAGTAGCCCGACTCAAATCCTTCGGTGTCCAGTTTGAAACTGTTGAAAAGATCAACCCCAACGCCACGAATAAACTGGGCGGCAGAACCTTTGTGGTTTCTGGGGTTTTCTCGAGTTTTTCAAGGGATGAACTCAAAAAGGCGATAGAAGATAACGGCGGAAAAGTAGGAAGTTCCATATCGGCCAAGACCGATTTTGTAGTCGCGGGAGAAAACATGGGACCTGCCAAACTCGAGAAGGCGAGCCAACTCAAAATTGCGATTCTGTCCGAACAGGATTTTATCCAGATGATCGCATGAGAACCTGGAAAGTCGCTTTAGGATTGTATTTAGTCGCAAGCGTACTGGCGACTTTGGCAACCGTTTTTGATTGCGACACCTTAAAATTACTGTCGATTCCGGCGGTGATCCCGGCGATATTTTTTTATTACCTTTCGGTCAAGCGTCAGCAAAAGCGCGACCCGTATCTTCTCGCGATTTTATTGCTCAATTTCATTGGTGATACAATCGTTTTGCTTGAAGTCAAGCAAACAGAAATCATCATGATTCCCTATTTTATCTCCAATATACTGCTGCTTCGGTTTGCGATATTGGATGTACAGAAAATCAGGTTCAATAAGCATGGTCTGTTGCTTTCAATTGGGATTTTTATATTCCTGATGTATACCATGTACGAATTGATTGTGCTATTTATAGACAGTAACGGCGAATTGCTTTATCCGGTTACCGTTTATGGGTTGGTGTTGGGTGTATTTGTGACACTTGCCGGCTATTGCTATTACGCTAAAAACTCTACGGCGGCATTTTATATGGCCATTGCGGGTTTGATGTGTGTGGTGTCTGACGTTTTCTATATCATGTTCTCGCTGATTTTTCATTTCCCGAGCTTCAATTATTTTGAATTTTCGGTGCAAATGTTTTCGTATTTCTTCATCGTTAAATATGCGGTACTGAGAAAGAATTGACTCCTACAAATTTAGTTGAAGCAAAAAATTGTATTTTTAACCGCTGCTATTAAAAAAAAATATGGAAGAATTATTGGGTTTTTTTAAAAGCTTTAACAAAACCAAGCTCGTGGTTCCGCTCACGGCAGTTTATTTCTTTGTGGCGTTAGTTGAAATTGTGGCCGAATCCAATAAAGACCTGGCGCTGATAAGTATGGCCAAGCCACTCTTGATGCCCATACTTTTGATCTTGTATTGGTGTGCCTCGAGAAAACCAAACGTCTTGTTTATACTGGCCATTGTCGCGGCTTGGTGTGCCAATCTATTCCTGATTTCGAGCGCGATGGATATGATCATCACCGGTACCATTATGTTTCTCCTCTATCGAATCCTGGTCATACTGATGGTATTGCGTATCACCAAATTCCCTGGAACACTGCCTATGGTTATTGGTAGTTTGCCTTTCCTATTTTTGTATATTTTTGTTTCTACATTGACTTATAAGGAATTGGGAGAGCGTTTTCCATTGTTCATCCTTCAGGGTATTTTCCTGGTGCTTTTTGGAGGATTTTGCCTGGGTGCCTACATCCTAAAATCCAGTAAGGCAAATTCTTATCTTCTGGCGAGCACCGTATTGTTTACGGCAGCTCAATTCATTACATTGCTTAAGATGTTTTACATTTCCTTTACTATTTTCTTGCCTTTACCCATGATCGCTTATGTATTTGGGCAGTATTTGCTTCTGAGCTATTTATTGCTTGAAGAAAAGAAGAAGCGTCGGTACAAGCAAATCAATTCCCAAAACCCCAAATCATGATAATCCTAAAAGAAGCCATCCATGCAGACCAAAGATAAAGTCAATCTGGTAAATGTATTTATACTGCTGTATTTTGCCACTACTTTTGTAGAGTTGGCTTCTGGCTTTTTTGGCTTTCGTCCATTGGTGCTGTTGTGCAGGATTGCCGCTCCGTTTCTGCTCATCGCCATATACCGGCACAATGCAACCAGGGCCAATCCAATGGTGTACACTTTGTTTGGGCTTTTGCTCATGACCAATATTTTATTTTTTTACAAAGAGTCACCTTATTTTTCTTTAGCCTTAGTGATATCGGTGGTGCAGCGGTTGGTCATGCTGTTGATTGTTTTCCAAACGGTGGTAAAGATGCGCTATGCAACCACTTTTCTTGCGTCGGTACCGTTTTTGGTGATTTTTTACTACCTCAATTCCATTACAAGTGAGTTCACCCTGTTTGAATTCAATACCTTATTTTTTCAAAGTATTTTAGTATCTTTATTGGGCGGGATGTCTGTTTCTAGCTATCTGCGCAACGACAACAGGCAGAATTCCTGGCTGTTAATCAGTATATTATTATTTGTTGGCTTGCAGTTCGTGCTATTTATCGAAAGGTATTTCTTCACGGTCATTTCACTTCGTGTTTTTGGGCTCATCGGCGTGGTGCTCAATGCGGTCGGTTTTTTTACCTTCTATAAATTTGTAAACGCCGCCGAGAAAGAAAGAAAAGAGTAAGAAAAATTTTAACCCCAACCAATGGCCGAATCCCATCCAAATATGATTTCAAGAGCCATTACCGCAGCTTATTTTGGCATCACCTTCATTTTGGTCATTGCCGAGATTCTGGCGGGAAAACCGGCTGGTGTACCTTTCAATCCGCAATTACTACTTATTGTTTTCAAGCCGCTTTTGATTCCGTCTTTGATGTTGCTGTACTTCTTCACATCCAAAACCAGAAGCAAATTGTATTTCGCCGCATTGTTTTTCGCCATGTGTTCTAACATCTTCTTTTTATCGATTGCTCCACATTTTCTACTTTACGGTATGCTGGCTTTTATGTTTTACAGGATTCTATCCATAATCATTGTGCTTAAGCTCATTAAAAAAATACCGGTGCTGCCATTCCTGATTGCCTGTGTGCCTTTTGTATTTATTTTTTCCTGCCTGATCAACCTTACCATGAATGCACTTGGCGCGAGTTTTTATCCCGTCATTGTCAATGGGGTATTAATCTCGATACTGTCGGGGATTTCGCTATCCAACTACATACTCGATGATAGCAGGAACAATTCCTGGCTCGCCATCAGCACATTATTGGCCATCGTCTTGGTGTACTTGTTTATGATACAAAAGTACTATCTGCCCAATGACATTTTCCAGCCCATTTCGGCATTGATTTTTGCCGGGGCGCACTATGCCTATTATAAGTTTGTGCTAATTTCGGAAAGCCAAAAAACAAATGGCTCCCTAAACGACGATAGCCCTGCCTTGGGTTGACGCCGCTTTCCCTTTTTCAAAATAAAAGTCAATTCGGCCCAGGTTCACGCCATAACAACCTACCTGGTTAACCAATACGTCTTTTCCTTCTGCATTTTTGAGTACCGTGGGTTTGTCGAGAAACGTATGGGTATGCCCACCAATAATCAGGTCGATGTCTTTGGTAAGCGCCGCCAATTTGGTATCGCAAATCTTATCAGAATTGTCTTTGTATTGATAGCCAAGGTGCGAGAGGCAAATCACGAGATCACATTGCTCTTGTTGTTTTAAAATACGCGCCATATCCTGCGAAACGGTTACCGGATCGTTGTACACCGTCTCCTTGTAATTTTTCTTGTCAACCAAACCCGCAAGCTCAACGCCCAGGCCAAAAACGCCCACTTTGATCCCGTTCTTGTCAAAAGTTTTATAAGGTTTTACCAAACCATTGAGCACGGTATTTCTAAAATCGTAATTGGCCGATACAAAACCAAACTGTGCGTTGGGCAATTGCGCAAGGAAGCCATCGATACCATTGTCAAAATCATGGTTGCCCAAAGTGGCCAGGTCGTAACGCATCATACTCATGAGTTTAAACTCGAGTTCGCCACCGAAATAATTAAAATACGGCGTTCCCTGGAAAATATCGCCGGCATCCAAAAGCAACACATTCGGGTTCTCCCTACGAATGCTCTCAATTAAGGTAGCACGCCGCGCCACGCCACCCATATTCGGGTTTTTGGGATGGTTTGCTGCAAACGGTTCTATATAACTGTGCACGTCGTTGGTGTGCAAAATCGTGAGGTGTTTCGAGGTTTCGGCAGCCAATCCCGCTAGAGAATCAAAACTACTCAGGGAAAGCCCCAATCCTGCAAGTGCAGTTCCGGCGGCTGTTTTTTGTATGAATTCGCGTCTTTTCATTTTATAGGTACTGAGGTTCTAAGGTGCTAAGGTTCTGAGGTTTTTTAGGAGCTGAATCCTGCTGTCCGCTATATCTTTTACGCCTCCGCTGCGCTACGGCCGCAAAAGGATGCCGCTTCCATCAGGGCTAGGGCAGCAGTCTATTTTTCAACTGTAATTCTTACATCGGTGATTAGTGGAATCGTGTCGACTTCCTTAAAATAATCAATCAGTATATTCCTGAGTTTGTAATCCAGGTCATATTTCGCAGTTCCTTTCTTGAAGAAAACCATATTGTCGCCTCCATTTGACAAGTAATCGTTAGTGCCTACAAAATACGTTTTCTCCAATTCCAAAGACTTGCCCTGAATCATGATAGCGGTTGGCTCGTTATTTTTGGTTATCGTAAAAGTCATTCCGGCCAATGGATGCGGTTTTTTCTCGGTGATGATGTATCTTATCATGTCCATAATAGCGTCGCCTTTCATGGCAATCACTACAAGGCTGTTCTCAAATGGCATGATTTCAAAAGCGGTGCGTGTGGTCACGTCGCCTTTCGGGATTATCGAGCGTATGCCTCCGTGGTTGAGCAAAACGATATCCATCGACTTTTTTTCACGTCTTTCAAAAACCGGGTTGCCTTTGGCCATCACCACATCGGCAAACAGGTTGCCCATTGGGCTTTGCCATTGGCCGTTTTTGTCTAAAGTTTGTGGTGCGTAGGCCAAAACGGTATTTAGGTCTTTATCGATACTTTCCTTGTAAGGTTTGATGAAATCGGCAATTTTTTGGTCTTCGGCATTTTTATCGGTGATCCCGATTTCCTTGCCTTCGATGCGCGAAACGTAAATCTTTTTTGGCCCGCAGGAAACGCTGGCTGTAAATGTTAAGAATAAAACAAAATACTTTACTGCAACGTTATAGTTTTTTAGTTTTACCATCGCAAATGCCGCTTATTTATTTAAATTTGTAAATCAAGTAAAAATACTATGTTTTTAAATTACTTAAAAAATTTTTTTACCCAAAAAATAGTTAAGGAAAGTTTAGCAAACGTAAAACACACAGCGGCCCAATCCACCATAAAAACAGTCGGGATTATTTTTGACGAAACCTACTTCTACGAACGCGAAGCACTCGTTAGGGAATTGGTTCAAAACGGGATTGAAGAGCAAAATATTAAAGTGCTGGTTTTCAAAGATAAAATTAAGAAAAATGAACATTTCGATTACCCTGTTTTCAGCAATAAGGATTTGAGTTGGACTGCCACCTTCGACAAATCCGAAGTCAAGGAATTCATCGCCCAAAAATTTGACCTGCTCCTCAATTATTACGATACCGAAAAACCTGCGTTATTGCTGGTTTCCAACCAATCCAAAGCCGCGTTTAAAGTAGGTTTCGCTTCCATCGATAAAAAGCTCAATCATTTTATGATCAACACCAACGCCGAGAATTACAAAGTCTTTGTTGAGGAATTGTTCAAATACCTTAAAATACTAAACAAAATATAACATGCAATCACTCATTGGCACTGGTGTGGCGCTCGTTACGCCATTCAAAAAAGATTTCTCGGTAGATGTTGATGCGCTCGTGCGTATCGTCAAACACCAAATAGACAACCACATCGAATATCTCGTTGTTTTAGGTACGACCGCAGAATCGGCTACGCTCAACAAAGCAGAGAAGGATCTCGTCATCCAAACCATCATCGATGCCAACAACGGAAAGTTGCCGTTGGTTTTGGGCGTCGGCGGCAACAATACCGCAGAAGTGATAGAAGAACTCCAAACCCGCGACTTGTCAAAATTTGCAGCGGTACTTTCGGTGTCGCCTTATTACAATAAACCCACTCAGGAAGGGATTTACCAACACTTTAAAGCCATTGCGCAAGCCTCGCCGGTTCCTGTGATTTTGTACAATGTTCCTGGCAGGACCGCGAGCAATATGACGCCAGAAACCGTCATCAGGCTCGCCAATGACTTTAAAAACATCGTTGCCATCAAGGAAGCCGCAGGAGATATAGTCCAGGCGATGGAACTCATCAAAAACAAACCCAAGGATTTCCTCGTCATTTCTGGCGACGACATGATTACCTTGCCTATGGTTTTGGCTGGCGGAAGCGGTGTGATTTCTGTAATCGGTGAAGGTTTTCCACGCCAATTCTCTGAAATGGTTCGCCTGGGTTTGCAACGCAAAGTTGATGAAGCTTACCAATTGCACTATCAATTTTCTGAAAGCATCGACCTTATTTTTGAGCAAGGCAATCCCGCAGGGATCAAAGAAGTCTTTAAATCATTGGGTTTGTCAGAGAATACCGTTCGATTGCCGCTCGTGAATGCCGACGAGAGCCTCGCTAAAAGAATCCACGATTTTACGCAGAAAAACCGCTAATCGGTTGCCGAAAAAAATATTTTGCAGTGTCTAATTATTAACTAAATTTGCTCCCTTATCCCGAGGCTTCGGGACACAAGGATTTTAGAGGCTTAGAAAGCCGATAAACCGGGTGCAATTCAAATCTTGAAATGAAGAAATTTTTATCAGTATTGCTTATCGTTTTGGTGTTCGGCTCATGTAGTGAATACCAGAAAGCCCTTAAGACCGAAGATGTCGCCATCAAATACAATGTCGCTGAAAAGCAATACGAAAAAGGCAAATATACCAAGGCAATCAGGCTTTTTGAGATGATTGCGCCTGCTTTCAGGGGAAAACCACAGGCCGAGAAAATGTTTTACATGTTCGCGCAGTCGTATTACAAAACTGAGCAGTTTTACCTTGCCGGTTACCAGTTTGAAAGCTTTGTTTCGAGCTATCCAAAAAGCGAAAAAATAGAAGAAGCTTCTTATTTGGCTGCAAAAAGCTACTCTAAATTGTCACCGGTTTATAGCTTGGATCAGACCGATACCAATAAAGCGATTGGCAAATTACAGGCCTTTATTGATACTTACCCAAATTCTGAGTACCTGCCAGAAGCCAACGCAACGCTCAAGGTACTTACCGACAAGCTAGAGAAAAAGGCTTTTGAAATCGCCAAGCAATACAATACGATCCAGGATTACAAATCGGCAATTGTAGCGCTTGACAATTTTATTGCCGATTATCCGGGAACGATTTTCCGCGAAGATGCGCTCTTCTACAAGTTTGATTCTACCTACCAGTTGGCCGTCAACAGTGTGCCTTCTAAAATGCAGGAAAGGCTCAACAATGCCAAAATAGCGTACACCAACCTCATGAAAGTCAACCTGAGCGCGGCACGCAAAGAAAAGGCCGACGAAATGTTGGCACAAATCGACAAAAATTTACAACAATATTCTAATATAAACTAAAGTCATGGATTTAAAAAAGACGAATGCTCCGGTAAATACAATCACCTATAACAAAAGCGTTATCGAGGAACCAACCGGAAATGTGTATGAGGCAATCACCATTATGGCTAAAAGGGCAAACCAAATCAATTCTGAAATCAAAAAGGAATTGACCGAAAAACTCGAGGAGTTTGCTACTTACAACGATAGTTTGGAAGAAGTTTTTGAAAACAAAGAGCAAATCGAGGTTTCAAAATTCTACGAGAAATTGCCAAAACCACATGCCTTGGCAGTCCAAGAGTGGTTAGACGGTAAAATCTACCACAGGGATACTACAAAATAATCTGAGCATGTCAGTCTTAAGCGGTAAGAAAATAGTACTGGGAATTTCCGGTGGCATTGCTGCTTACAAAACTGCATCGTTAGTCAGACTCTTTATCAAAGCCGGCGCCGAGGTCCAAGTGATCATGACGCCGGCTTCTAAGGATTTTGTAACGCCGCTTACACTGTCTACACTTTCTAAGAATCCGGTGCATTCTTCGTTTTACAATGAAGAGGACGACAATGCCAAATGGAACAACCATGTAGAGCTGGGTCTTTGGGCCGACCTCATGGTCATCGCACCGGCCACCGCAAACACGCTGTCAAAAATGGCCTCTGGCGCCTGCGACAATTTGCTGATCGCCACTTACCTTTCTGCCAAATGCCCTGTTTATTTCGCGCCTGCGATGGATCTGGATATGTATAAACACCCGTCTACGCTGGAGAGTTTTGCCGCATTGAAGCAGTTTGGGAATACCATCATTCCTGCCGAGTCGGGCGAGTTGGCCAGCGGATTATCGGGCGAAGGGCGTATGGCCGAACCCGAAAATATCGTCACTTTCCTTGAAGCCGACCTTGAAAGCAAACTGCCACTCAAGGGAAAGAAATTCCTGATTACGGCTGGTCCAACTTATGAAGCCATCGATCTGGTGCGGTTCATCGGTAATCATTCGTCTGGTAAAATGGGATTTGACATCGCCGAAAGTGCCGCGAGGAATGGGGCAGAAGTCGTGCTCGTTTCTGGACCTACGCATTTAGAAACCAATGTTGATCGCATTCAGACGATTCGTGTAACCTCGGCGAAGGAAATGTATGATGCTTGTCATGCCCATTTTGCTTTGGTAGATGTGGCGATTGCTGCCGCTGCCGTAGCCGATTATCGACCTAAAACTGTTGCACTTCAGAAAATTAAAAAGGCCGATTCGAGCCTTACCATTGAACTTGAAAAGACCCAAGACATCCTGGCATCGCTCGGCGCAATCAAAAAAGAGCAGTTTTTGGTTGGATTTGCACTTGAAACCGAAAATGAGGTAGAAAATGCACAGCAAAAGATCCGAAAAAAAAACCTAGATTTGATCGTCCTCAATTCGCTCAATGATGAAGGCGCCGGTTTTGGAAAACCGACAAATAAAATTACCTTTATCGACCAATCGTTTTTAGTTGAGCCCATGCAATTAAAATCTAAAGAAGCCGTTGCAGAAGATATCATCCATAAAATCATCGCCCATTATGCGTAAATTATTTAGCTTATTGTTTGCTCTTTTTTTGGGTTACGCCCAGGCACAGGAATTGAACTGCACCGTGAAGGTCAACGCAGAAAAAGTAGGAGGAACCAATATGCAGGTGTACAAAACCCTTGAGAAATCACTGTCGGATTTTGTGAATAAGACGAGCTGGACTACCCAAACCTATAAGGTCAACGAGCGCATCAACTGTACCATGTTCATTACCATCCTTGAAGGTAATGCGCCACAGTTTTCGGGTACGATACAGGTTTCTTCGTCGCGTCCGGGATACAATTCTACCTACTCTTCGCCGATTTTCAATTATAATGACAAGGATTTCAGTTTTGATTACACCGAGTTCCAGAATCTCACTTACAATGCGACTGCGTTCGAGTCGAACCTGGTTTCGGTCGTTGCTTTTTACAGCTATATGATCATTGCCATGGATGCCGATACGTTTGCGCTTAAAGGCGGCGACCCTTATTATGCATTGGCGCAGGAAGCGGTGAATGTTGCGCAATCGGCCGGATATAAAGGTTGGAGCCAAAGTGATGGCACACAAAACCGCTACTTTTTGTCGAACGATTTGTTTTCGGAAACCTATTCTCCTTTTCGGGAAGCCATGTACATTTACCACTTTCAAGGCATTGACCAAATGGCAAAGGACCAACAATTGGCCAAGGAAAAAATAATTGAAGCCGTGAAAAAGCTGGCCGAAATTCACAAGGTGCGTCCCAATGCCTTTTTGACCCGCGTATTTTTTGATGCCAAGGCCGATGAGATTGTCTCGATATTTTCGGGCGGACCGCAAATCCCGATTACAGAACTTGTAGATATACTCAATAGGATTTCTCCGCTGAACTCAGCAAAGTGGACTCAGATTAAATTCTAATAGAACCGCCTTTATATACTTCTTTACGTAATGATTACCTCGCTATCCATCAATAACTTTGCTTTGATAGAAAAATTAGCTATTGATTTTTCTGGCGGGTTTTCGATTATTACCGGCGAAACCGGCGCAGGAAAGTCAATCTTGCTGGGCGCTTTGGGCTTGGTACTGGGAAAACGCGCCGATTTGACCTCGTTGAAAAATAAAGAAGAAAAGTGCGTCGTGGAAGCACAGTTCGACATAGCCGATTACAACCTCAGACCTTTTTTTGAAGCCAATGACCTGGATTATGAAGACCATACGATAATCCGGCGGGAGATTTTGCCTTCTGGGAAATCCAGGGCTTTCATTAACGATACGCCGGTCAACCTCCAGGAATTGCAGGACTTGAGCACTTTTTTGATCGATGTCCACTCGCAGCACCAGACACAGGAACTTTCAGAAATCCAGTACCAGTTTCAAATCATAGATGCGATTTCCTCTAATAGGGAATTGTTACAGGAATATGGTGCCCAGCTCAAGCTTCTCAAAGAAAGCAAGTCGCGTTTGCAGGCATTAACCGATCAACTCCATGCCAGTATCAAGGAGCAAGATTACAACAGTTTCTTGTTAGAAGAATTGCAATCTGCCGGACTGAAACCCGGTGAGCAACAAGAACTGGAAATGGTTCGGGAGCAATTGGCCAACGTGGAGCATATCCGCGAAAACCTCGATAAATCGGTCGCCATCGCTAACGATGAGCAGTATGGGGTGCTTTTAAATCTCAACGAGTTGAAACTTGCCTTGCAGAAAACCGCCAGTTTTTCTGAAGATTACCAATCGCTTTTCGAGCGCGTGGACAGCATGGGCATTGAACTCAAGGACGTAATTGCCGAATTGGAACGCCTAACCGAAAACCTTTTTGCCGATCCCGAGCAGCTCGAAACCGCCAACCAGAAATTGCAATCGATTTACAATCTGCAGAAAAAACACCAGGTGAATACTGTGGAGGAATTGCTGGCCATCCAATCTGATTTGGAGTTAAAAGTAACCTCGGTTGCCAGTCTCGAAAGCGACATAGCTGCTATTGAAAGTACTATTGCGCAAATTGAAAAATCTCTCGACGCAATAGCCGATAAAATCCATCAAAACCGCCTACAAACGCTTCCCATCTTAACCCAAAAATGGTCATCGATATTAACCGATCTTGGCATGCCCAACGTACGTTTTAAGATAGAGATTACACCAATCTCCAATTATACACCAAACGGGAAAGACGAGTTGCAATTTTTATTCTCTGCCAATAAAGGTTCTGATTTTGGTTTGTTGAAAAAAGTAGCGTCGGGGGGAGAAATGTCGCGGATTATGCTGGCCACAAAAGCCATTCTGGCCGAGTATTCGCATTTGCCAACGATTATCTTTGACGAGATCGACACTGGTGTTTCTGGAGAAATCGCGCACAAAATGGGTGAGATCATGCGCAACATGAGCGCGAGCATGCAGGTTTTTGCCATCACCCATTTACCCCAGATTGCGGCCAAAGGAGCCACGCATTTCAAGGTATACAAATCGGTGCTTGACGACGTTACCTATACCGAACTTAAGATACTTTCAGACGACGAACGGGTGCTGGAAATAGCCCAAATGCTTTCTGGAACTACGGTTTCTGACTCGGCCTTAAATCACGCAAAAGCTTTGCTGAATTAAAAATTACAAGCTATATTTACACTTCAATTTTAAAAACCACACTATGATTATCGAACCAAGAATGCGCGGCTTCATTTGCCTGACTTCTCATCCTGACGGATGCCGGCAAAATGTAAAAGACCAGATTGATTACGTCAAATCAAACGGCCCGATAGATGGCCCGAAAAAGGTTTTGGTCATCGGCGCTTCTACAGGATTTGGGTTGGCTTCGCGTATTGCAAGTGCTTTTGGTTCGGGCGCCGCGACCATCGGTGTTTTTTTTGAAAAGCCACCTACAGAAGGGAAAACAGCTTCTCCTGGCTGGTACAATTCTGCTGCTTTTGAAGACCAGGCGCATGCTGCCGGCCTATACGCCAAAAGCATCAATGGCGATGCGTTCTCCAAAGAAATCAAACAACAAACGCTCGATTTGATCAAAGCAGACTTTGGAAAGGTAGATTTAGTGATTTACAGTTTGGCTTCGCCTGTGCGCCAGCACCCTGAAACGGGAGTGTTGCATCGTTCGGTTCTCAAGCCCATAGGCCAAACTTATTCTAATAAAACAGTTGACTTTCACTCGGGCGTGGTTTCAAACATCAGTATTGAGCCTTGTAACGAGGAAGATATAGCAAACACCGTTGCTGTGATGGGCGGTGAAGATTGGGCCATGTGGATGGATGACCTCAGGAATGCAGAATTGCTCGCTGACGGTGCCATGACCGTAGCGTATTCGTATATAGGCCCTGAATTGACAGAGCCAGTTTACCGCAAGGGAACAATAGGCCGCGCGAAAGACGACCTCGAAGCGACCGCGTTTAAGATTACCGATACCTTGAAAGATTTGCACGGAAAGGCTTATGTTTCTGTGAATAAGGCTTTGGTTACACAGGCGAGTTCGGCAATACCCGTGATTCCGCTTTACATTTCGCTGTTGTATAAAATCATGAAGGAAGAAGGGGTCCACGAAGGTTGTATTGAGCAAATGGATCGTTTGTTCCGCGAAAGATTGTATACTGGAAAACCAATCCCCACGGATGAAAAAGGAAGGATTCGCATTGACGATTGGGAAATGCGCAAAGACGTACAGGACAAAGTGGCCGGTTTGTGGTCTCAGGCCGTTACCGAAAATGTAGCAGAAATAGGAGACCTTGCCGGATACCGCAGCGATTTTTATCATCTGTTTGGTTTTGGATTTGATGCTGTGGATTACAGTGCCGACACCGATGAAATGGTTGGTGTTTCAAGTATAAATTCATAGAAAATGCACAGCTTACTTAAAGGCAAGCGCGGTATTATCTTTGGTGCGCTCGATGAAAATTCAATCGCCTGGAAAACTGCCGAAAGGGTTCATGAAGAAGGCGGTACTTTTGTGCTCACCAACGCGCCGGTTGCGATGCGTATGGGTACGATAGACCAATTGGCGGCCAAGACCAATGCTACAGTTATTCCGGCCGACGCTACCGTCATTGCAGACCTTGAAAATCTTGTCGATCAAGCCACCCAAATCCTTGGCGGTAAGATTGATTTTGTATTGCATTCGATTGGGATGTCGGTCAATGTGAGAAAGGGTCGCCTCTATACAGACCAGGATTATGACTTTACACAAAAAGGATGGGATGTCTCGGCAGCTTCTTTCCATAAGGTCATGCAAGTGTTGTACAAAAAAGAAGCGATGAATGAGTGGGGCAGTATTGTAGCCTTAACGTACATGGCGGCACAACGTGTTTTTCCGGATTATAACGACATGGCCGACAATAAGGCCTATTTGGAGTCGGTTGCAAGAAGTTTTGGCTATTTTTTTGGCACGGATAGAAAAGTCAGGGTCAATACCATTTCGCAGTCGCCTACGCCAACCACCGCAGGACAAGGCGTAAAAGGTTTCGACGGATTTATTTCCTACGCTGATAAGATGTCACCATTGGGAAATGCATCTGCGCTTGATTGCGCCAATTATACCATTACCTTGTTTTCTGATCTTACCCGAATGGTAACCTTGCAAAACTTGTATCACGATGGCGGATTCTCTAACATGGGTGTAAGCCAGGAAGTGCTTGATTTGTTTAAGAAATAGTCAATAAAAATTAACATTTTTAATACGCTCAGGAGTTTTTTTCCTGAGTTTTTTTTTCTAATTTTATAAAATTATTAACCTAATCATATCAATATGAAAAAAATTACATTTGTAATCGCGTTTCTTTTGACAATTGTCACACAAAGTAGCGCACAATTTTCAGAAAGTTTCGAAGCTGCGGCATTGCCAGCTAACTGGACTGTTCTGAACGGAGGAGATGCCAATACTTGGCTTAGTATCGATTTATCGGCATCTACCACCATTTCCGGTCACACCGGAACTTACGTGGCGGGTATCGTTTATACGACTCCTACAGCCCACGACGATTATTTGATTACTCCGGCTATTGCCGTTACTGCAGGAGTAAATGACAGGCTTTCTTTCTGGGCAAGAAGTCGCGACCCGCTTTACCCAGAAATGATTGATGTTGTTTTGTCAACAACAACTCCGACTGCTGCTGCTTTTACTGTTACATTAGAATCCAATGTAGCGCCTGCAAGTGGTGTTGCTTTTTACAAATATACTTATGATTTATCGGCTTATGTGGGACAAACTGTATACGTAGGTTTCCACTCCACAACTGCTGATATGTTCATTTTTGACCTTGACGATGTGGTCAGTGATGCTTTGCCTTTCTGTTCTGAGCCAAATCCTGTTGCTTCTGCAGTAACAGAAAGCTCGGCTACTATTTCATGGCCTGCTGTTGCCGGTTCGGTTAACTACGAGTACGTTTTAGATCAGAATGCAGGTGATCCTGCAGGTGCTGGAACTTCGACTACTTCATTGTCTTACGATGCAGCATCATTGTCTTCAAACACGACTTATTATTTCCATATTAGAAATAATTGTGACGCTGCAGGATTGAGCTCTTGGTCTACCGTTTCATTTACTACCGAAGCAGTCTTTGTAGGATGTTTAACTGAGCCAAACGGACAATGGCCCGCGGCCGCTTTCACACCAACTTGCGACGGTACGATTGACAACATCACAACTGTAGGTTACGGAGGTGAATATTCTGTTGTTAACGTTGTAGCAGGTACCGAGTACACTTTCGCAAGTTCAAATGCTACTGATTTATTGACTATCAGTGCTGATGACGGTGCTACTGTGACAGCTTACGGTGCTACTCCATTGGTATGGACTGCTGTTGCTTCAGGAGCTATTAGATTCTACACTCATGCTGATGCCACTTGTGGTGAAGAAGATATTGACCGCACAAGATCTGTAAACTGCGGTACTTTTGTTCCGTTGGCAAACGACAATTTTGTAGATGCAGAAGCTGTTTCTTGTGGTGGTAACTACACTGGATCTACGGCTACCGCTACTTTAGATGAGGATAACGCTCCTGACGGATTTGGTGCTGATATGGATGCTCCAAACGTATGGTACAAATTTACAGGTTCTGGTGCTGCACAAACAGTAACTTTAAACCTTTGCGGTTCTGGATACGATACTTCGGTATTGGTTTACACAGGAACTTCTGGTAACTTGGCTTTGGTTGCAGGTAACGATGATGACGCAACTTGTGGACCTGCTCCTGCAGATATCCGTTCAAGAGTGTCTTTCGTTTCAGACGGAACTACTACTTATTACATTGCCATCGAAGGATATAATGTTGGATCGGTTGGTGCCTATACTATGGACGTTACTTGCGCTGCAGTGAATCCTCCAGCAGTTGACAATCAAGCTTGTGCGACGGCACTACCTGTGAATGTTGATGGTGTTGATGTAGGCTCAGACAACTCTTATGGAGATGTAAGTGCGGCACAACCAACTTGTGATCCATTTGGTTCAATCCAAGACGTTTGGTTCTCATTCGTTGCACCATCGGCTACAGTTGATGTATTGATTACACCAACTTCAATGACTTCGGCTAACTTTACCGTATATTCTGGTGACTGTGCTGTGTTGACAGAAGTTGCAGCAACTTGTAACTCAAATTTAACTGCAGCAACAACCGAGTCTTTAACGGGACTAACAGCAACCAATACTTACTACGTGCAAGTTTGGAGTAACGCTGCTGAGCAAGGAACTTTCAGCTTGAGATTGACAGATCCAAACCTTGCAACAAAAGGTTTCGACATGACAAACTTCAAAGTGTATCCTAACCCGGTTAAAAACATCTTGAACCTTTCATACGACAAAGCAATTTCGAATGTTGCAGTATACAATGTGTTGGGTCAGGAAGTAATTACCAAAGCGGTGAATGCTAACCTCTCTCAAATCGATATGTCAAACTTGGCTGCTGGAACCTACATGGTAAAAGTTGCTTCTGACAATCAACAAACTACAATCAAAGTTGTAAAGGAATAACCTTTTAACGATGAAAATTAAGAGCCACCTTCGGGTGGCTTTTTTTATGGATGATTGTTTTCTTTTTTTTACTACTTTTAGAAAAAAATCAAACAAACCAATAATATCCATGAAAAAAATTACCTGTTTTGCTATCGTTTTTTTTCTTTTCACTGCAATCAATAGTCATTGCCAAAATGCTTCTGACTATTTGCTTTCGCAGTCAACGGAGTCGTATTCGCCCGTTGTTGGGATCAACTCAACTGCCACTGGTGACGATGGTAGTGAGAACAATATTCCAATAGGTTTTGATTTCAGTTATTGCGGAATCACCTACACTACTTTTAGTATAAATGTCAATGGCTGGATTCGTCTGGGCGCTCCCGTGGGTGGCCAATCTTGGATAAATGCCCTGAGTAACACAAATCCACAAGCACCTGTTATCGCTGCTTTTTGGGACGACCACAATCGTACGACAGGAAGTATCCAGTACGTGGTATCTGGCCTTGCGCCAAACAGAACACTTGAAATTGGTTGGGACAATATCAATATTGGTAATGGCGGTAATATTAGTGCAACTGCATTTGGCTCTTTTAAAATGCGATTGCGCGAAACTTCGGGAGAGATCTCCTTTATCTATGGTCCCACAATGGATTTGGTTGTGCCTTCATCGGCTTCCATTGGCTTGAATGATGCCATTTCCTTTCTAAGTGTTACACCCGAGGCCATCGCTTTTGCTTCATCGACAGTCGCCAATAATGGTGTCAACGCTACGGCATTTCTTTTAGGGCAACGCTATAGTTTTGTACCGCAACCCCAATGTTCAGGGATGCCAACGCCAGGAAACAGTACCACAACTTTGGCTGCTGTTTGTGCTGCCGACTCGTTTGTTTTAGGACTGGAGAATTTCACTCCGGGTTACGGGATTACTTATCAATGGTATTCGGCGGTAGACGGCGTCAATTACATTACTATTGCTAATGCGACTTCATCCAGTTATATCACGAGCCAATCCATTGCAACGAGCTACAAATGCCAAGTTAGCTGTTTGGGAAATGTGGCATTCAGTCATCCAATTGCTGTCACAATGAATGACGTCAGTGCTTGCTATTGTTCACCAACATACACCAATGGCAAAACCGACGGTGACCTTATTTCAAACGTAGTCATCACCGGAACAACATTAGCCAACAATACGGGTACCGAACCGGTGAATCCTTACTATACCTATTTTACCGGGCAAGACAATTTCACCGCAGCTCTTGAAGCCGGTGTATCGTATGAAGTGAACGTTACGGTTGGTACTTACGAAAATCAAAACATAGCCGTTTGGATTGATTACAACGACGATGGTATTTTTAGTCTTTCCGAAAGGGTTGGGTTTTCGACACCAATTGTAGCTAACGGCACCGGTATTTTTACCATCACACTGTCTTGCGATGCGCCAATGGGTGTTCACAGGATGCGTATCCGTGATGTTTGGAGTACGGGCGCTGGGACTATAGATCCCTGCATTAATTACGGATACGGAGAAGTCGAAGATTATGATATTACGATTACCGCGACTACCAGTTGCCAGATTCCCATAGGACTCGTCGCCAGCGGCTTATTGTCTGACACGGTAGAGTTGGAGTGGCAAGGCGTATGCAGCCAAACCGATTGGGATTTGCATATTACACCAATTGGTGGTGGCGTGCCTACAGGCGCACCGTCTAATCCAAATGTAAATTCGCAGGTCGCTATTGCCGGCCTGGAAGCAGGAACCACTTACGAAGCCTATGTAAGAGCCGATTGTGGTGTAAATGGATACAGCAATTGGTCGGCGCCGGTAATATTTACCACCTTAGCACCAGCTCCCTTAAACGACGATTGTGACGGTGCTGTAAACTTGACTCCGGGTGCCACGTTTGAAGAATACCCAGTTGTAGGAACCAACGTCAGCGCTACAAAAACGACCGGAGTTCCTGGTCCTTCTTGTGCAACATTTGGTTTTGGTGGAGACGTTTGGTACAATGTCGTTGTCCCAGCCGACGGAAACATCACCATAGAAGTACAACCCAATCCGGGATCGGCGCTGAATGATACCGTGCTTATGGCTTTTACAGGAGACTGCACAAATCTCAACGTAATCGGATGCAATGACGATGATGGCGTCGGTGCCTTTTCAAAACTCACTTTAACGGGATTGACTCCCGGCGAAACTATTTATGCTAGGGTTTGGGAATATGGCAATGATGTATATGGAACCTTCCAGGTTGCTGCTTGGAGCGCGACTTTGGCTACTGCCGATTTTGAGGACCGCTCGTTCAAAGCATACCCGAATCCGGTGAAGGATGTCTTAGAAATCTCGGCCAAACAAAACATCACAAATGTCGAAGTCTACAATTTAATCGGGCAACAGGTAATAACGGTTCCCGTTGATAGCAACCAGGCAAAAGTTGACCTGAGTTCGTTGCCACAAGGCACCTATATGGTTAGGGTTGCCGCGGCGGGCCAGACCAAAACCCTCAAAGTGATTAAAGAATAACCGACCCTATTCAGAGCCACCCAAATGGGTGGTTTTGTTTTTATAAACCTTATATTTGTTAAAAAAAGAATATGTTTTTGTCATTGGTGATTCCTGTCTACAATCGTCCGGATGAAGTGGCTGAGCTTCTCGAGAGCCTCTCCAAACAAGATTACAGCATGGGCTTTGAAGTGGTTATTGTCGAGGACGGATCTGCCAATACCTGCGAATCTGTAGTTTTGCAATACAGTGACCAACTCAACACATCTTACTATTACAAGGAAAACTCCGGCCCAGGCGATTCGCGAAATTTTGGAATGCAAAAAGCCAAAGGCGATTATTTCATCATTTTCGATTCGGATTGTATTATCCCAAGAGGATACCTCACAGCTGTCGCGCTTCAACTCGAACACAATTATGCCGATTGCTTTGGCGGCCCTGATAAAGCACTGGATTCTTTTTCTGACATCCAGAAAGCGATTAATTTTGCGATGACTTCATTTTTGACCACCGGAGGCATTCGCGGCGGATCCGAAAAAATCAACAAATTCCAACCGCGTAGTTTTAATATGGGATTGTCTAAAAAAGCCTTTGCGGCTTCGGGTGGTTTTGGAAACATCCATCCGGGTGAAGATCCCGACTTGTCAATCCGGCTTTGGAATTTGGGGTTTGAAACCAAATTATACGCTTCGGCCTACGTCTACCACAAACGCCGTATCGATTGGGACAAGTTTTCCATCCAAGTCAATAAATTCGGAAAGGCGCGACCCATTTTAAACCATTGGCACCCACAATACAGTAAACTCACCTATTTTTTTCCAGCGGTTTTTATTGTTGGACTTGCGGTATCAGTAGTACTGGTTTTTTTCAAGATTGACTTCTTCTTCAAGTTGTACTCTCTGTATTTTGTGGTATTGTTCGTGGTGGCAACCGTACAGAATAAAAGTCTTAAAATCGGCTGGCTTTCTTTAGTGGCGGTTTGGAAGCAATTTTTTGGTTACGGCTCTGGCTTTATTACATCCTTCTATAAGATTAATATCCTTAACCAGAAACCACAGGAAGCATTTCCTGAATTATTCTTTACCAAATGACAAAAATAATTGGCTTGACAGGCGGCATCGGAAGTGGCAAGTCGACCATTGCCAACCACTTTAAATCTCACGGAATTCCGGTTTATATTGCCGATGATGCCTCGAGGAATGTCACAGAATCGCCAGAAATCCGCAACCAAATCAAAAATCAGTTTGGAACAGACGTTTTTGAAGGTACTGTATTGAATCGCCAAAAGCTTGCACAACTGGTATTTTCGAATCCCGAGAAGTTAGAACAACTCAACGCCATCATTCATCCCGCAGTAAAGGCTGATTTTGAGGTATGGCTTGCCCAACATGCCGATGCACTCATCGCCATCAAGGAAGCTGCAGTACTTTTTGAATCCGGAAGTTATAAAAACTGTGATGCCATAATCACCGTTACCGCTCCCGAAGAAGTCAGGATAGCGCGTGTAATGAAAAGGGACGGCGTTACGCGCGAAGAAGTCTTAAGAAGGATTGCCAACCAATGGACCGATGCCCAACGCATCGCAAAAAGCGATTATGTAATCGACAACGAAAATTGGGACGAAGCCAAAGCGCAGGCAGACAAAATATTAAAAAAACTGACAATTTGCTAAAATTCAGTTTAGATGTTAATCTTTGGTTAATGTATTAAAGGTACAAATGTTAAAATGATAACTTTGTTAAGATGAATAAATTGTTTTTCCGATTGCTTGTCTTACTTATGAGTTTGTCCTTAATCGGGATAATTTTAGTGCAAGTTTATTGGTTTAACACGTCTTTTAAGAATAACGAAGAGCAATTCCGATTTCACGTCAAGCAGGTAATTGGCAATGTCGCCGACAAGCTCGAAAAAGAGGAAGCGTATAGCTTTATCGACAAATATAAAAAGCTAAAAGACAGTATCGGGAAAGAACCGCAAAAGAGTGATTTCCTTGAGTTCGGTTATTATCAGAGAGATTCGCGTACCAACGAAACCATTATTTATTCTAATAATATCATCTCTGAGGATTACAATATTTCATCCTCGTTCTTTGATAAAAAAATTGACAGCCTCAAGCTTAAGAATTTTTCGTCCAAACGTGTGACCGAAGTGTACAACAATGCCAACATCGATAATTCGAATGTACAGCACAAAGTTACGCCCGATGTAAAAACACAGAAAAACGTAAAGCTCGATATACTCGATAATGCGCAATTTGAGATTTTTTTTAAAGACATAGCTGCGGCTAAGCCATTGCAAGAAAGAATCACTAAAGAAAACCTTCAAAAGTTGTTGTACAATGAGCTTAATGAATACGGCGTCAAAACCCCGTTTCAATATGCGGTTTATAGCAACGGTTTGGCCACAAAAATCCAATCGGATAAATTCAGGTATGAAAAGAATGACACCTATACCATACCCATATTTACAGACAACGAAGGCAACAACAAATACCAGTTGTTGGTTTGTTTTCCGCAAAAAGAGAAATTTCTTTTTTCAGATCTGGTAGGGATAACCATACTCTCGATTGTTTTTACGTTGATTATCATCATTGCCTATTCAAGTGCGCTCAACCAATTGATCCGGCAACGGCAGATTTCGGAGATCAAGACAGATTTTATCAACAACATGACACACGAGTTCAAGACGCCAATTGCCACGATCAACCTAGCGCTCGACGCGATCAAGAATCCAAAGGTAATTGAAGATAAAGATAAGGTACACCGTTACCTGCAAATGATTCGCGACGAAAACAAGCGCATGCACGCCCAGGTTGAGAACGTACTGCGGATATCCAAACTCGAGAAAAGAGAACTCGAAATCAACAAGGAATCAAGCAACATCCATGAGATTATCGAGGAAGCCATTGAGCACGTCAATTTAATTATAGAAGACCGTCAGGGAACTATTACCACGCATTTCAATGCCAATAGGACAACCGTATTGCTCAATGATGTGCATTTTACGAACGTCGTTGTAAACGTCCTTGACAACGCCATAAAATACTCGCCCGAGGAGCCTCGCATAGACATTTATACAGAAAACGTCAAAGATTTCGTTATCATAAAAGTCAAAGACCAAGGCGCCGGAATGAGCAAAGTGGCACAAAAGAGAATTTTTGAAAAATTCTACCGCGAACACACCGGTGATTTGCACAATGTGAAAGGCCATGGATTAGGACTGGCCTACGTTAAAAGAATCATCGACGACCACAACGGCCAGATATTCGTGGAAAGTGAAAAAGGAAAAGGAAGTACATTTATTATCAAAATACCACTCATCAATTAAAAAAAAGCATATGGAAACTGAAAACAAAAAAATTCTTTTGGTAGAAGATGACCAGAATTTCGGAGCAATCCTGAAAGACTACTTGACGTTAAACGACTTCGACGTCACTTTGGCCAAAAACGGAATGGAAGGTTTCGAAAAATTCAAAAAGGATACTTACGATCTCTGCATACTCGACGTCATGATGCCGTACAAAGACGGTTACACATTGGCCAAGGAAATTCGCGAGAAAAACAAAGAAGTGCCGATTATTTTCTTGACCGCCAAATCGATGAAGGAAGATGTACTTAAAGGCTATAAAGTGGGTGCCGATGACTATCTCAACAAACCCTTCGATTCAGAAGTGTTACTCATGAAGATCAAAGCCATCATCCAGCGCAAAGCGTCAGATGTCAAAACCGATCATGTCAAGTTCGAATTCCAAATCGGGAATTTTCACCTCAATTCAAAGCTACGTTTCCTAACGTACAAGAATGATGAGCCGATTAAACTCTCGCCAAAAGAAAACGAATTGCTCAAAATGCTCGCCGTTTATGAAAATGACCTCATGCCACGTGAATTGGCACTTACCAAAATCTGGAGAGACGACAACTACTTTACTTCAAGGAGTATGGACGTTTACATCGCCAAACTGCGTAAGTATCTCAAATCCGATGAGGACGTAGAAATCCTCAACATCCACGGCGAAGGTTTCAGGCTCGTCGTCAAGAACAAAGTAGCAGAATAAATAAAAGCCTCGAATTTTCGGGGCTTTTTTGTTTTTTGTCAGGAGCTAATCCGGCTATCCACTGCAATCTTTTGAAAAATGAATTGCCCTACGCTTTGCTCCGGGCAATCCATTTTTCAAAAGGATTTTCGTTTCTATCCGGGCTAGGGCATCGTCCTCGTTTCAAAATTCGTTGCTCAACAATCAACATTCTTTATCCTTTTTGAAGTTTGAACAACGAATATTGAATAATGAACTATTTCCACTCCAACTCCAAAGCAAAACAATTTTTCCCCTCTTTCTCAACCTTAAAGAATTCTGGCTTTTCCTTCTCCGAACGCCATATAGCGATAGATTCCCCCAAGTTCAATTCGCGCATGAAATTCATTTCAATCGCCTTGATTTGCTGTTTCAAAATGGCTTCGGGTGCTAAAGTATCGAGGCACCATTCCAAATATTTCACATTGTTCACATGATTCACGATATCCAAATCCGAAAGCACCACGCGATGCTGTTGCACCAACTCGGTTTCACGCGTCAAATCAATTTTTGAAAACCCTTTTTCGGTGGCGTGCCAATCGGGGAATTTCTCAAAGTGTTCGTGAGGCAACGCGAGTGCCTCGGCCTTTCGCAATTGCGTGTTGAAAACGGCCCAATAGGTCGTGGCGCCCACAATTTTCTTTCCGTCAAGGTACATCTCAATATTTCTCACAGACCGCGCACCATGCAAATCTTCAATCCAGGTTTTCACAGTGACCTTGTCTTGCCATTTGGGCAATGTGGTAATTTCTACACGAATCCTGCTGAGCACCCATGCTTGGTGAAATACCTGCATATCATTGAAACTCAATCCGCCCAGAATCGAATGTTCGGCTGCGGTGAGTTGCAACAGGTTGCACAAATCCACGTACTTGAGATAGGCGTTGGGCGCACATTGGGTGAAATTGATTTCCCATTCGTGCTCGTAGACAGAAGTGAAATTTTCAGCTATTGGCATTCGATTGATTGTATAATTGTTTGGCTATCAGTTTTAAAGTCGACCCATTGGACATTTTCATTGCGCTTGAACCAAGTCAACTGCCTTTTGGCAAAACGACGTGTATTTTTTTTGATTTCCTCGATGGCCCTCTCGAGCGTAATTTTTCCATCAAAATAATCAAACAACTCCCGATAACCCACGGTTTGCATGGCGTTCAATTCCTTGTTGGGATACAATTGCCGCGCTTCCTCCACCAAACCAGCGTTGACCATCAAATCCACACGGCGGTTGATGCGGTCGTACAGCACGTCGCGACTGGCTTCCAATCCAATAAAAATAGGAGCGAAGCAGCGCTGGTTTTTCTTTTGGTCGAGGAAAGACGAATAAGGTTTTCCGGTTCCAAGACACACTTCCACAAAACGCATGAGCCTTTGCGGGTTCATCAAAGTCTGCGGATTTTCGGACTGAATCTTAGTATAATAATCTGTATCGAATTGCTGTAATTGTTGTTGCAGCCAAGCAATTCCGTGCAGTTCATAATTTTTAGAAACCGCTTCGCGAACAGCGGCATCAATAGTAGGGAAACTATCAAAACCTTTCAAAACGGCATCCACATACAAACCAGATCCGCCCACCAGAATGGCAAAATCATTGGTTTCAAACAACTCATCTAGTTTCGCAATCGCTTCTTTCTCGTAGTCGCCCACTGTATAATGCTCAAAAATGGACTTGTTCTGGATGAAATGATGTGGCGCGGCGGCGAGTTCATCATCGTCAGGGACGGCAGTACCAACACGCATTTCCCTAAAAAACTGCCGGCTGTCGCAGGACACAATTTCACAGCTAAAATGCTGCGCGAGTTTAATCGATAAAGCGGTTTTTCCTATGGCAGTGGGTCCAACGATGGTAATTAACGTCTTCATTTCTTGTTGAGTTCAAAGCCGCAGTGGTAGCAATATTCGGCGTCATCGCGGTGGTGGTAAATGGTGCAGTTGGGGCAGGATTGGGTATTGGTATCAGGTTCGGTGCGGCTTGACATGAATTGTGCGGTGATCAGACCGGTAGGCACGGCGATAATCCCGTAACCTAAAATCATGATCAGCACCGAAATGAATTGTCCCAGTGGCGTTTGCGGCGTAATGTCGCCAAATCCCACGGTCGTTAATGTAACAATCGTCCAATAGACGCTGATTGGAATACTCGAAAAACCATTCTCAGGGCCTTCCACCATATACATGATGGTTCCCAGAATGATGCAAAGTACCACCACGGCATATAGGAAAACGGCAATCTTTCTCTTGCTTTTATGGAGCGCTTCAATGAGCGCATCTCCCGCACCTACAAAATGCACCAGTTTCAGGATCCTGAACACCCGCAAAAGCCTAATGGCGCGAAGTGATAAAAGAAAATGCAAACCAGGAAACAATAGGTCAATATAAGCAGGAAGCGTCGCGAGCAAATCAATAACCCCATAAAAACTAAAGATGTATTTGAGCGGTTTGCCCACAGAAAGGACGCGCCCGATGTATTCTATCGTAAAGAAAACCGTAATGACCCATTCAATGATTTCGAGTTGTGTGCCGTATTTGAGCTTGATTTCGGCCACGCTCTCCAACATCACCGTAACGATACTGATGATGATCAGCAGCAGCAATACGAGGTCGAAAATCTTTCCCGCAGGCGTATCGGCCTCGTAGATGACCTGGTGGAATTTTCGGCGCAATTGATCGGGTGAAATAGGACGCAAGGCTTTCTTTTTAGTACTTATTCAAAAATAAGCAAACTCCGTGAAAGCGTCATCGCAAATACGGTTTTATAATGTAACGATTTTTACGTGCTTGCTTTTCCTGATGTGGTTTTGGATGATGCTCCGTGTATCGCGGTTGTCGGCCATCGGCACCAGGATTTTGTGCAGGATGTCAAGATTGTGTATCTGGTAATTGAGGTCGTAAAAGGCATATCCTTTGTAAACGCCGTCTTCAATTAAAATCGCGCTGCGTTCGTTCACGTTGCGACCGCGGTCGAGTAATACGAGCGTTTTGTTCCCAAATCTGGTTTTATCGATAAATTCCTCTACGCGCAAATTGTAAACTTCAGTACCGATTTCACCCAAACAAGCGCCATCACAAGCCGCTACCGAATGCGCAAAACACGCACCGCTGCCTTCCCAAAGCCCATTGATTTTCTGGCAGAGTGCATAATCGGTGGTGGTTTTGAACAAGAAATTCTTTGCTTCGAGGAAACTCGCAAATGAGGCGAGTTCGTTTTGTCTCGGATCTATTTTTTTAACCAACAGTTGCAGGTAACCATCTGCGTTTTCCTGGGCGTACAATCCCCACGGGAAAACCGTCTTGCGTTGCGAGCGGTTGTATACGGGTTGGTTGACCTTGATTTCCTCGCTTTCCTTCAACAACGCGATAAGCTCGCTACCGGTTTCCTCAAAAGTCACCGTAAATACCTCACGCTGGATTTTTTTGCATTTGCTCGTGGTACCCGTAAAATGCTGGTTGACCCGTTTCTTGATGTTTCGGCTCTTGCCGATGTAGATGATTTGGCCGTCTTCGCGATGGATGTAATACACGCCGGTTCTCGAAGGTAAGTTATCCACGATATCCAGCAGTTTTGGTGCCAATCCTTTAACCACTTCGGTTTGGATGAGCCCTTTCACGATTACTTTCTCGAGGTCTTTGTCAAGCAACATCTTGAACAATTTCACGGTCGCCATCGCGTCGCCGCTGGCACGGTGTCGGTCGGCCATTGGGATACCCAGCGAGCGTACGAGTTTGCCCAAACTGTGCGATTCCTGTTCGGGCATGAGCACTTTTGCGAGTTCAACCGTACAAAGGGTTTGCGCTTCAAAAGTATAGCCGAGTCGCCTGAATTCGGTGCGCAGGATGCGGTAATCAAAAACGGCATTGTGTGCCACTACGATACAGCCTTCGGTGATTTCGATGATGCGTTTGGCCACCTCAAAAAACTTGGGCGCCGATTGCAGCATGGCGTTGTTGATGCCGGTGAGTTTCACCACAAACGGCTGGATGGGAATTTCGGGGTTGACCAGGCTGATGAATTGGTCTACAATCTCGTGGCCGTCGAATTTATAGATGGCAATTTCGGTAATGCCTTCTTCGTTGTATTGTCCACCGGTGGTTTCTATGTCAAGTATTGCGTACAAATGCTGTAGGTTTTGGGGCTAAAAATGGGGCGGTTGCCTTATCGGGAACCAAAAATGCTGCTGCCAATCCTAACCATATTGCTTCCGCTGGATATCGCGATTTGGTAGTCGCCAGACATGCCCATTGAAAGGGTATCGAATTGGTATTCGGTTGCAAAGGTATCAAAAACCACTTTCAGATGGTCGAATTCTTTGCGAATCTGTTTTTGGTCTGTTGTAAAAGTGGCCATGCCCATGAGGCCGCGAATCCTGACGTGTATCATCGAACAGAATTCATCCGAAGACAACAGTTCCCGCAATTCATCGTCGTCGAGTCCAAATTTGGTTTCCTCTTCTGCGATATATACCTGTAAAAGGCAATCAATCACACGATTGTTTTTTTGCGCCTGACGGTTAATTTCCGAAAGCAATTTGAGACTGTCAATACCGTGAACCAAAGCTACATAAGGCGCCATGTATTTGACCTTATTGCTCTGCACGTGCCCAATCATATGCCACTCGATGTCCTTTGGCAGCTGCTCAAACTTATCGGTCATCTCCTGGATTTTGTTTTCTCCAAAAACGCGTTGGCCAGCGTCGTAGGCCTGCATGAGGTCTGCGACGGGTTTGGTTTTAGAAACCGCCACGAGTGTGACGTTCTCGGGCAATTGTGATTTTATGGATTGTAGATTTTGGGCGATAGACATGATTCGGGGTTTTAGATTTCGTAGATCACAAGCCCGCTGCGAAACTTGGGCTCGATGTACGTGCTTTTGGGCGGCATGATCAGGTTGTTGTCGGCGAGCGCCGTGATTTCGTTGATTTCTGCAGGGAACAACATAAATCCTATTTCAAATTCGCCTTCATCCACCACTTCCTTGATCGTCATGATCGATTGGTTACCCGGAATGTAATCGATGCGTTCGTCATTGCGCAAATCGGTGATGCCCAAAATGGGGTGCAGTACTTTTTCGTAGAGGATCTGGGCATCGAGGCTTTCAAGTACCGAGCTGAAGTTGTTCTCATCTTTGAGTGTGAGCGAATAAAAATCGCCGTCGAGGTACATACCAAATTCAAACTTTCGCGTAGGTTTCCACAATTCCTGCGCCTTGTTTTTGATCCAGAAACTTTGCGACAATTCTGACAGGAAACTTTCCTTTGAATGTTCGTTCAAATCCCGGATGATGCGGTTGTATTCATAAATCTTGACGTTGCTCTCGGCAATCAAAAAACTCATAAAATAATCAAGGTGCGCATTGCCCGAAGCCTTGTCCTGCTCGTAAAGCAATTGGGCCGAAGCCGAGCGGTGGTGGCCATCGGCAATGTACAAATCCCCAATGTTTTCAAATTGGTTTTTGAGCCATTCGATATCGGATTCTGAGTCTATTCTCCAAAGAATATGCTTTTCTTTTCTTGTCGTCGAAAATTCATATAATGAAGGGTTTACCTTTTTTTGACTAATCCAATCATTTAGATTTTTATTGTCGGCGTAGGTCATCAAGACCGGTTCGGTATTAAAGCCGGTCTGATGCAAATAATCCTTGAACAATTCTACGCGGTACTGCAAGGTATCCTCGTGTTTCTTGATGACGTTGTTTTGGTAATCGGTAATCGAAGTTCCAGCAATGATTCCGGTAAAAGTTTGGTTCTTGGCCTGTATTTCGTACACGTAAAAAACAGGTTTGTCTTCCTGTACCAAAACAGCTTCCGACCTAAAATCGTGGTACTTTTGCGCGACCAGTTTGAAGCGTTTCTCGAGCCCGATTTTCTGCTGGTTCACATACGCCGGATTCAAAACGTGCAAAAACGAAAACGGATTGAAATCGAGCTGCGAAGCCAATTCGGCAGCCGAATACTCGTCGTACGAACGCGACGTTACGAGGCTGACTTTGTCTGGCGCTGGACGAACCGCTTTGAATGGGATGATTGTGGCCATTGAATTAAGCGAACATTTTCGCGATTTTCTCTGCTTTTTTGCTTTCCGAATAATCGTAAAAACCTTCTCCCGATTTCACGCCGAGTTTCCCCGCACGAACCATATTCACGAGCAACGGGCAAGGTGCATATTTCGGGTTTTTGAAACCATCGTGCATCACGTTTAAGATGGCCAGGCAAACATCTAGCCCAATGAAATCGGCGAGTTGCAAAGGTCCCATGGGTTGACCCATACCGAGTTTCATCACCGTATCTATTTCGTAAACACCGGCTACTTTGTTGTATAGGGTTTCTATCGCTTCATTGATCATAGGCATCAGGATCCGGTTGGCGACGAATCCCGGGTAATCATTGACTTCAACGGGAACTTTATTGAGTTTCACCGACAATTCCATAATGGCTTTGGTAACTTCGGATGATGTGTTGTAACCGCGGATGATTTCCACGAGTTTCATAATCGGCACCGGATTCATAAAGTGCATTCCAATCACCCTTTCCGGATGCGTTACAACCGCCGCGATTTGCGTAATTGAAATAGACGAGGTGTTCGTTGCAAGAATCGTACTATGCGAGCAGTGTTCATTGAGCTGCCTAAAGATATTGAGTTTAAGGTCAACGTTTTCTGTCGCCGCTTCTACGACCACATCGGCTCCTACGACGCCATCCTTAAGGTCGGTGTAGGTGATGATATTGCCGATGGTTTTGAGTTTGTCTTCTTCAGAAATGGTTCCTTTGGCGACCATGCGGTCGAGGTTTGCGGCGATGGTAGCCATGCCTTTATCCAGTGATTTTTCTGAAACGTCGATGAGTTTTACGGTGTATCCGCTTTGAGCGAAAGTGTGCGCGATTCCGTTACCCATGGTTCCGGCGCCGATTACAGCAATGTTTTTCATTTTGGGAATTTAAATTTTAAATTATTTTTTGAAGCAATCGATGATCTGGTAAGCCACACGCAAAGCCTCAGTACCGTCTTCAAGCGTAACGACCGGAGTAGTGTCGTTGGTAATGGCGTCGGCAAAGGTTTCGAGTTCGTCGAGGATGGCATTGTTGTGCTCCACATCGGGATTAGCGAAGTAGATTTGCTTTTTGACGCCCTCGGCATTTTGCAGGATCATGTCAAAATCACCTGGCGTTTCGGGCGCATCTTTCATCTTGACGACCTCGCATTTCTTTTCGAGGAAATCGACCGAAATGTAAGCGTCTTTCTGGAAGAAACGCGATTTGCGCATGTTTTTGAGTGAAATGCGACTTGCCGTGAGATTGGCCACGCAGCCGTTCTCGAATTCGATACGTGCGTTGGCAATATCGGGCGTGTCTGAAATGACCGAAACACCGCTTGCATTGATGTGTTTTACTTTAGAACCAACCACACTTAAAATGGCATCGATGTCGTGAATCATCAAATCCAAAACTACTGGAACATCGGTGCCGCGCGGGTTGAATTCGGCAAGGCGGTGCGTTTCTATGAACATGGGGTTTTTGATCGAGTCCTTGACGGCGATGAAGGCGGGATTGAACCTTTCTACATGGCCGACTTGTCCTTTGACATTATACTCCTTAGAAAGCGCGATAATTTCTTCGGCTTCTGCAACGGTATTCGAGATTGGTTTTTCGATAAAAACGTGCTTGCCCGACTTAATGGCGACTTTTGCACATTTATAATGCGAAAGCGTCGGCGTGACAATGTCGATCACATCTACCGCATGGATCAACGTGGCAATGGTGTGGAATTGCTTGTAGCCGAATTCTTTTTCGATTTTCGCGCCGTTCTCAAGATTCTCGTCGTAGAAACCAACGAGTTCATATTTATCGGATTGCTGCAACAAACGCAGGTGGATTTTTCCAAGATGCCCGGCACCTAAAACGCCAACTTTTAGCATAAAAAATGATTTTTACTTCGTACAGTTCGGCCTTATGGCCTCGAGTGAACAAAAATAGAAAATTGAAATAGATAATTGCTAATGCGTTCTACTTTTAATTGCCAAATTGCGACCCGAGGCGCAGTCGAACGGTATGGAGCGCAGCGGAATAAATTATGAAATATAAATGATGAATTTGATTCGGAAGTTTTGAAAATATACGGATGCCATAGCCCCGATTACCTCACAAAATATTTATTGGATTTTTTGTGTTCGGTCCGTTCGCTTCGCTCGGGTGGCAGCGGCATCCTTTTTTTGGAGGAACGGAAAAAAAAGATAGAGCGGATAGCGGGATACAGCTTCAAAAAATTATATTTGCGACAGCCATTTTTACAAGATTAAAATCCCCAATATTTTGAAAGATACGAGTAAACATCAAGGCCTTAGGAACCAATTGGCGGCGCTGCTCAAAGAAAAAGGCATCACCGATAAACATGTTTTGGATGCCATTAAAAAAATTCCACGGCATTTGTTCCTGAATTCGAGTTTTGAAGATTACGCTTACCAGGACAAGGCGTTCCCGATTGGCGCCGGGCAAACCATTTCGCAGCCGTACACCGTTGCTTTCCAAAGCCAGTTGCTTGAGGTGAAAAAGGACGATAAAATCCTTGAAATAGGCACCGGATCGGGTTACCAAACCGCCGTTTTGTGCACGATGGGCGCCAAGGTGTACAGTGTGGAACGGCAAAATGAGTTGTTCAAACAGACATCGATTTTACTACCCAAACTCGGCATCCGTCCCAAACATTTGTCGTTTGGCGACGGTTACAAAGGCTTGCCCAACCATGCACCATTTGACAGTATTATCGTCACGGCCGGCGCACCGATTATTCCAAAACCGCTGATGGCGCAACTCAAAGTAGGAGGAAGGCTCGTGATTCCGCTAGGCGAAGACCACCAGATTATGACCATGCTCATCAGGAAAAACGAAACCCAGTTTGAAAAACACGAATTTGGCGAATTTCGTTTTGTACCTTTATTGGAAAACAAGAACTAAAAATGAAAAAAATATTACTCATCTTACTGTTCCCGATTTCGCTTTTGGCGCAGGGTTACACGAGTTATTTTACCGGAAATGCCACCGACGTAACCACCAGTCCTGAACCCGGAATTTGCCTTATGGGCGGCGCCACCGAGCACGACAATGCCATGCGTTGGCTTTTACAGAAAGCAAATGGCGGAGACATTGTGGTGTTGCGCAGTTCGGGAAGTAATGGGTACAATGATTATTTGTATTCGGAATTGGGTGTCCAAGTGAATTCGGTCGAAACTTTGGTGATTACTTCAATCGCCGGTGCTACAAATCCGTATGTTTTGAATAAGGTCGCAAACGCCGAGATGATTTGGTTTGCAGGCGGCGACCAATACAATTACGTTTCCTATTTCAAAAACAATGCGCTCGAGGATTTGATCAACGCGCATGTCAATGTCAAGCATGCCCCGATTGGCGGGACGAGCGCCGGTATGGCTATTTTATGCGGACGGTATTTCTCTGCGCAAAACGGTACGGTGAATTCGGCGCAGGCTATGGCCAATCCGTACGACCATTTGATTACTTTGGGTAATAACGATTTCCTTGCAATTCCATACCTGCAAAATGTGACCACCGATACGCATTTTGACAATCCCGATCGCAAAGGAAGATTGATGACGTTCCTCGGAAGGATTGCCACTGACAGTGGCGTACGTTCTTTTGGCGTTGCGGCAAATGAATACGTTGCGATCTGTATCGATGCTAACGGAAAAGCGTCGGTTTACGGCGATTACCCAAATTACCAGGAGTTCGCCTATTTCCTGCAAGCCAACTGCACACTCAATTTTGCGCCCGAAACCTGCGGTGCGAGCCTGCCATTGATCTGGAATCGAAACGGCGAAGCGGTAAAAGTTTACAAGATACCTGGAACCATGAACGGCGCCCATTCTTTTGAATTGTCTGATTGGCAAACCGGGTCTGGCGGCACTTGGCAACATTGGACAGCGAGCGCTTCGGGCATTGCTGAAACGTCTGGAACCGCCCCCAACTGCTTACTTTCGGTAGCCGACTTTGAGACAACGACGCTTGAAGTGGCTCCGGTACCTTTTGACCAGCAAATCACAATCATCGGATTTGAAAATGCCCACGTAAAAATTTACGATTCGGCTGCAAGGTTGATTTTAGAAACCGAGATATACGGTTTAACGCCTATCGATACCTCGGCGTTTCGGTCGGGCATTTATACCCTTAGTGTCGAATCGGATAAAATTCATGCAGTCAGGAAAATCATCAAATAAAAAAGAGCTGAAGTAATTCAGCTCTTTTCTTTCTTAGTCCTAGTTTCGGGTTGGCCGATGGTGGTGTACCGATATGGTTGAACGCTAGCTATGGCCGTCACGCAGGCTTTCGATTTTGGTTTTGAGTGCGTTCATTTCTTCAAATAACGCGTCAATAGCCGTAGCTTGGGGTTTGATTGGATTGGGTTGCAGTTCTTGTTGTGCGGCTTCGAGCGCTTTAACGCCCAATGGCTCACCGTCGATTGTCCGTAGGATTTTTTCCTTTAGCCACAATAGCGTCAGTTCATCCAGGTTAATCGTGTAAAGTTCGGCGAATTGTTGGAGTTGCTTTTTGGTGGGATTGCGCTGTCCACTTTCAAATTTGCTCACTAGCGCCGCATCGATCTTGAGCAATTTGGCCACTTCACGTGTGCCAAGTCCTTTGTTCTCGCGGGCATTCCTAAGCAAGGATTTCATGTCTTAATTGTAGGCTTTTTTGATGCGGTCGAGGTCTCTTTTGGTATCCTGTTCCTTGAGCGATTCGCGTTTGTCATAGGTTTTCTTTCCGCGACACAGGCCGATGTCTAGTTTGGCCAAACCTTTTTCATTGGTGTGGAGTTTAAGCGGCACAATGGTAAGCCCTTTTGCCTGAACGCTCTTTGCGAGACTTTTAAGTTCACGTTTATTGAGCAGCAACTTGCGTTCATTGCGCGCCTTGTGGTTGAACTGGTTGCCAAACGCGTATTCTTCTATATAGGTGTTGATGGCGAAAAGTTCATTGCTGTCGTTGAACTCGCAGAAACTTTCAGTGATGTTGGCTTTGCCCAGGCGTATCGACTTGATTTCAGTGCCTGTAAGTACAATTCCTGCCGTAAAAGTCTCGAGCACCTCGTAATCGAATTTCGCCCGCTTGTTGAGAATGTTGACCGTTTTTACCATGATGTTGCAAATGTAAGACAAAATACGGGTCGTAAAAAGCGCAAAAAGCCAAAATTATCTTGAAAAAAAATAGTGTGGTATATGATTTTTATCAGTTTTTGCATACAAAGTTGCCTGTAATTTTGACCTATAATTTAAAACCAAAACAAATGAAAAAATTATTTTTAGCCGCTGGAGTTTTAATGTTAGGACTAACAGCTCAAGCACAGGAAAAGGTTGCAGATAAAGGATTACAAGGAACCTGGTGGGTTGCCGGACAAGTTTCGTTTTCAAGCGAAAAAACCGGAGATGCCAAAACCGATTCTAACATGATTCTTCCGATTGTGGGTGTGTTTATCGCTCCATCTGTAACGGTCGGTGTGGGCGTTGGGAACATCGCTTCCTCAACCGACAATAATTTAGGGGTAACCACTTCAGACAACAGCACCTTCGTAGTAAAACCATTGGTGCGTAAGTATTGGAACATCAAAGGCGGTTTCTTTTTCTACGGACAGGCAGCAGTGCCGGTAATGTTTGGAAAAGATAAGATTGCCGATTCTAAAACGATGTCGGTAAACCTCGAATTGGCTCCTGGTTTTGATTATGTTATAAACAAATGGATGACCGTAGAAACTTCGTTCTCCATTCTTAACGTTGGATATTCAAGCGCTACGCCAAACATAGGCGACAAAACAACCAAGTTTGGATTTTCTGCCAATCCTATGAATTCTGTGGCAGACCGTTCATTGGGTAACCTACAAGTTGGTGTCAAGTTCTTATTTTAGTTTCATACTTTAAGGATCCCTGGATTAGGGAAGAACAATAGTCATTGTGGCAACGCAATGGCTATTCTCTTTTTATGGATAATTCATAAATTGGATTAAATATTTGGTTATATTCGTTTGTCAATCCAACAAAACAAACCAATATGTCAAGTAAATTACTAAAATTATCGATTGTATTCGTTTTGATTTTTGCCTCGTGTTCGAGGGATGAAACCCTACAACAAGACACGATTGCCGTCCCGATTATCCAAAAAGAACCACTTACCGCCAAACAGGTCAATGCCCAGATAGACGAAGCGTTCTCGCGTGGCGGATTCAACTGGAATAACGCCTCAAACCATTTGTTGTGGAGTGCCTCAGTCAACGGGCAAAACCTAATAACCATTGGTTTTGGAAACTCCAAAAATGATTTTGAACGCGCCAAATCGGCCAACAGTGCACAAATCCAGCAAAGTTTGCTTTCGCTCATTATGCAGTACGAAGACAGCACTTTAGAAAAAACACTCGTTTCTGCCGATCCTTACCTCAATCTCATCGATGTCGTGATTACCAAACAGGAAACCATCATCGCCTTGCGCAAAAGCAACCTGATCCGTTACATTGAACCAGCCGATTATCGCTATTTCGCCGTACAACATTCGGAAGAACGTTCGGCATCGAGTTCGGGTTCTTCGGGTTGCGGGTTCGAAGCGACTGCTTTAAGCGCCGCCGACTACACGACGATCACGCCCAATGCCAAAGCGCCCTGGACGTTTTACCAGCACAATATTCCATCGGCCTGGAACTACAGCACCGGAGCAGGCGTCACCATCGGGATTGTAGATACTGGCGTTTCTCCCAACCAAAGCTTGCTCAATGCCAATTTTAACGACGGGTTGTCGACCGGCAGGACCATCCAAAAATATGGTGCCTATGTCGATTCGATCTGGCCTTGGAGCACCGGAACCGATGGCCCGAACGACCAATGTGGCCACGGTACAAGCATGTCGTCTGTGGCCTGTGCGCCGAGAAACGACAATGGGCTTCCGGTAGGCGTGGCTTATAATGCCAACCTTGTGGTTTACCGCGCCGCATCGAATGTGGTGCTCGACGGTTACCACGAACAAAACGGTGTCAAAAATGCCTTTACCGCTCTGGGCAACAACGCCAAGGTGAAAATCATATCCATGTCTATGGGACATATTTTCTCGGTGGGGAAAATCGAGGATGGCGTGAGATACGCTTATGGAAAAGGAAAATTAATCTTCTGCGCCGGCGGAACTTCTACGAGTTTTACAACGTTCGTTGGAGTAATATTTCCTGCGTCGATGGCCGAATGTGTAGCCGTTACCGGAGTAAAAGAAGGAGCCACCATCCAAAAATGCGACGATTGCCATTCGGGCAGCAAAATCGATTTTACGGTCGTCATGCAAAGGGCAGCGTCGGGCAATACGGTTCCTGTAGACAGTTATTACGACAACCAATCCGATTACGTCGGCGGTTCATCGGTGGCAACGGCTACCACTGCTGGGATTGCTGCTTTGGTTTGGTCTAAAAATCCATCCTGGACCAGGACTCAGGTCTTGACCAAAATGCGCCAGGCGGGTAACTTCTATCCCAATAAAAATGCAGAATTTGGTTACGGCAACATCAACGCGCTGCTCGCCGTACAATAAGTAAATCACAACCCTTTAAAAAACCACCGATGCAGATTGGTGGTTTTTTTGTTTGGAACCCTTACTTTTACCGAATGCAAAATACCTCCAAAGATCCTTTGCACGGCGTAACGCTTCAAATGATGCTCGAAAAATTGGTTGATTTTTACGGTTTCGATACGTTGTCTGAACTGATTAAAATCAAATGTTTCTCGGACAATCCAAGTGTGAAATCGAGCCTCACATTCCTGCGCAAAACACCTTGGGCACGTACTAAAGTCGAAGCGTTATATGTGCGCTCGATTCCCAAATTCGGGTCGTAACTACCTTTTAAAATTGCGTTTGAGCAAAGAATAGATGACCGTATCCCAAAATTTGCCTCCATAATACTCATTTTCGAGGATGTGCGCCTCTTTGACATAGCCGTTCTTGAGGAGTACTTTTTCTGAAGCCGTGTTTTCGGGATCGATTACGGCTTCTATAGAATGCAATTGCATCTCATCAAAACCATAGGCCGTAACGAGTTGGATGGCTTCGCACGTGATGCCTTTTCCCTGGTATTCGGGTAACAGCATGTAGCCGATTTCGGCACGGTGATTCTCTGGCTGGATGCGATAGTGCCCAATAATGCCCAACATTTTTGGGTTGCCTTTTAAGGTTATTGCCCAATTGATTCCGGTGTTGTCCTTGATTTTTTCTCTAATCATGGCAATATGTGCGAGCGCGTCCTCATGGTTGGTTGCCAGTGGCCGCGGGATGTATTTCATGGTTTGGGGATTGCCGCGCAGTTCGAGGACTTCCTGGGCATCGGCTGTGGTGATTTCGCGCAGTAACAAGCGCTCGCTTTCGAGGTTTTTAAAAGGCAGAAATTGTATGGTCAGCATGGTGGTCTTTGTTTAAGAAATCGAGAATCTTTTGGTTGACAACAGCCGATTGGTCAATGCTTAAAAAATGCCCGGCATCTTTAACCATGATCGTTTCGACGTCCTGGAATAATCCGTGGGCTTTGTCAAGCTCTTTCTGGCTGTTGACGATATCTTGGTCACCAGCGAGGATTAAAACCGGAATGCCCAAAGTTCTTAATTTCTTTTGAGAAAACCGCAGCATATTGACGTATTGTGGATTGCTGTCACCGTGCAGGTTGGCGAGGTAAAATTGTTCCTTGTAGCGCGCGTCGATGTTTTCGGGATGCGTAGAAAAGGTGTCAAAGAAATGCGCAAGCCTTTTGCGGCTGGGAAACAATTTGAGTTTTACGGCCGACAAAACCTTCAGGGGACTTTTGAGTCCGCCGATGGTTTGCGCAGGGCTGAGCAACACCAGTTTCTTGATGCGTTTGCCCGACAGTAAGGCAATGTTGGTAGCCATCCATCCGCCACGTGAGGCACCAACAAGGGTAATCTTATCGAGTTTGTAATGGTCGAAAATTTCGTTGTAAAATGCGACGATTTGTTTGGCGTCGAGCGGATTACGGCAGGCTACCGATTTGCCGGCTTCGAGCGGAAAGTCGATGGCGTAAACGCGATACTGCTGGCTCAATGTTTTGGCATTCGGGTACCACATCGTGGAACTAGCATCCATGCCATGGAAGAGCACGATTGGCTCGCCCGTTGCTGGCCCCGAAACGACGACATGCGCAATTCCGTAACTCGTCGTCACATCCTGTTGCTGGTAGGGCGCGTCCCACAACGTCAGCGTGGCGTCGTAAGCCTTGAAATAATCGGCGCGTTCTTGTGTTTTATAAAATACCTGGTATTCGGGATTTTTTCGGGTCGCACAACCGGTTAAAAGAAATAGTAAACAAAGGAAAACGGGGATGTAACGCATGGTCTTGCTCCTGATTTGTGCAGGGTCTTACAAAAGTAAAACCGCGCCATGACAACAGCTTACACGCAGTACCGATAGTGTTATAAGATTTCCATGCTAAATTCAAATGAACAGCTGCTTTTTGCATCAAGTAACCAAATGGCTTCTTTTTGGACCAGTTCTCCATTAGCATCTACCGGGTCCGAATAGCCCACCCAAGGTTCGAGGCAAAGGAATGGCGCGCCTGGTTTGGTCCAGATACCAAAATTGGGAAAGTCACCGAAACTGAATCGCAATAGCGGCTGTTGGTTTTCAAGGATGGTGATGGCTTTGGATGCTAGTTTTTTAAAGATGAGTGCGTCTTTTTCAAATAATGAGTAGGTGAGTGGCAAGATGCCGTTGTTGGTGGCTATGCGATTGGTTTTGTTTGACAACAAATCGTTTTCGAGCTCGAAGCTTGTTAGGGTTTCGGGTTGTTCAAATTGCAACGCGTACGAGCCAAATGGCTGCGGAAACGCAAAAGCCGGATGTGCACCAATCGAAAAAGGCATCGTAAACGGTTCGTTATTGATTACCTTATAGCCAACAACCAAACTATTCTCGGTTAAAGTATAACTCAGCTGCAGCTCAAACCGGAACGGATACTTCTTTAGGCTTTCGGCATTGCTTTGCAGAGAAAAAACGGCTTCATCCGGTGATTTTTCAATAAGCTCAAACTCGCAGTCGCGGGCAAATCCGTGGCGCGACAACTGGTAGGTTTGGTCGTTATAACTGTAGCTTCCGTTTCTTAAGGTGCCCACAATCGGGAACAATACCGGCGAGTGCTTGCCCCAGAAATCGGGGTTGCCTTCCCAAATGTATTCGCGATGGGTTGCGGTGTTTTTGAGTGAGACCAATTCGGCACCTTTGGTATCGACAGTGGCCGTTAAACCTGATTTTGTGATGGTTGTTAACAAGGCAGCAAATGAAAAAATGTGGTTGATTTTGTGATTTGTAAATATATTTGATTACTTTCACTATCCCAAATCTATTATTAATTTAAATCTTAACCCCATGACTACTAATTTTCAAACCATTGAAAAGGAGCACATCCGTTCCTTAAAATTCCCCAATACAGAAGTTTTACAAGACAAGGATGCCCGTTTGCAACGCAATATTGAGTTGTTCCGCGCACAGTCCTTAGGCAACCTTGAACATTCAAAAATCAAGATTTTCTTTGAAGATGACGAATCGCCAAAGATGGTAGAAACGACCGTCTGGGCCGTTACCGACAACCGCGTCGTGCTCAAGCAAGGACTGGGAATCCCAATCAACAGGATTTTAAAATCACTTTAAATCAATAGGAACACCGGCAGCAATGTTGGTGTTTTTTTTTGGGGTAGAGGGTTCAGGGTACAGGTTGCAAGGTTTGGGTTAGTGAAGCCCCTGCACCTTGCACCCTGAACCCAAATACCTTATCTTTGTTCCTCAAAATTCCAAGCCACGTGAGTAACATCAACAAACTTAAAATACTGAACGACCCGATTTACGGATTCATCACCATTCCGAATCCACTATTATACGACCTGATCCAACATCCGTATTTCCAACGCTTGCGTCGGATTTCGCAAATGGGCATGTCTTACCTGGTTTATCCGGGTGCGCACCATACGCGTTTCCATCATGCGCTGGGTTGTATGCACATCATGCAGAAAGCTGTGGAGGTGTTGCGTTTTAAGGGCGTGACCATTTCGGGCGATGAAGAAAACGCCTTGTATGTGGCCATCCTGTTACACGATATCGGTCACGGGCCGTTTTCGCACGCAATGGAACACAGCATCGTAGAGAATGTCAACCACGAAGCCATCTCGTTGCTCTTCATGGATCGACTCAACCAACTATTCGATGGCAAACTTTCACTCGCCATCCAGATTTTCAAAGGTGATTATCACCGCAAATTCATGCTGCAGCTTATTTCGAGCCAACTCGACATGGACCGTATGGATTACCTCAAGCGCGACAGCTTTTATACCGGTGTGGCCGAAGGCAATATCAACTCGGATCGGCTCATCCAAATGATGACCGTAGTAGACGATGTGCTCGTGATGGAGGAAAAAGGCATCTATTCTATAGAAAAATTCCTCATGGCCAGGCGCCTGATGTATTGGCAGGCCTACTTGCACAAAACAAGTTTGGTAGCCGAGTTAATCCTGACCAAAATTCTCAAACGTGCCAAAGAACTCACTCAGAAAGGCATAATGCTTCCGGCATCCGAGCCGCTTTTGTTTTTCATGCAACAGAAAATCGAACTCGAGGATTTTAGTGAAACGGTACTCGATACGTTCTCGCAACTCGATGACTATGACATTGTGAGCGCACTCAAATCGTGGCAACACCATGATGATTTTATACTCAGTTCGTTGAGCAAAATGATCATCAACCGCGATTTGCTCAAGGTAAGACTTAGCAGCGAAAAATTCCCGAAGGAAGAAATAGAAGGTTTGATCGAACGTTTTGCGGCGCAACACCAGCTCTCAAAAGAAGAGGCCAGCTACTTTGTGTTCAAGGGAAAAATCAAAAACCAGGCGTACAGCAAAGAGGCCGAACCCATTCATATTTATAAGAAAGACCGTACGATAGAGGATGTTGTCGAGGTGTCGGACCAATTAAGTTTGAAAGCCTTGTCAAAACCAGTCACCAAGTATTATATTTGTTTTCCGAAACAACTATTGGAAAGTTAAGATTTCAAACCTATTTTTTTATATTTTTGTTGCCGATTCTCAGGAAACGAATCCTTTTTTTGTTTTCGCGGAAGCCGAAAATACAATCCGAGCCAATGAAATTTACAGCAGAGCAAATAGCGGGCATCTTAGAGGGCGAAGTCGTTGGAAATCCGGCGGTTGAAGTCTATAAGTTGTCTAAGATTGAAGAAGGTACCAGCGGTTCGCTCACCTTCCTGGCCAATCCAAAGTATGCTAATTTCATTTATTCTACAGAGGCTTCGATCACGATCGTAAACAACACTTTTGTTCCCGAATCAGAAATCAAGACTACCTTGATTAAGGTCGAGGACGCTTATATGTCGTTCACCAAACTGCTGCAGTTTTATGACCAGGCGCGCAAAGCGAGTAAGGTGGGCATTGAGCAGCCTTCGGTAATCTCGGCCAATGTGACCTATGGGAATAACTTGTTTTTAGGCAGTTTCAGTTATATCGGAACCAACGTAACCATTGGTAACGACGTCAAGATTTACCCCAACTGTTTCATTGGAGACAATGTACGCATTGGCAATAATGTAACGATTTACGCGGGCGCAAAAATTTATTCTGAAACGGTGATAGGAAATGATTGCGAAATCCACTCGGGCGTAATCTTGGGTGCAGATGGTTTTGGGTTTGCACCTGATAAGGATGGCACGTATAAAAAGGTACCCCAAATCGGCAATGTCATCATAGAAGACCATGTAGACATTGGTTCGTGTACGACGATAGACCGCGCTACGATGGGTTCGACCATTATCCGCAAAGGTGTGAAGCTCGACAATCAGATACAAATAGCGCACAATGTAGAAATTGGCGAAAATACGGTGATTGCCGCGCAGACCGGAATTGCAGGCTCAACCAAAATCGGAAAGAACTGCATGATTGGCGGACAAGTTGGTATTGCAGGGCATCTTACCATAGGAAACAACGTGCGGGTTCAGGCGCAATCGGGCATCGGTAAAAATATTAAGGATGATGAGACCATCCAGGGCAGTCCGTCGTTTGGTTATGCCGACTACAACAAATCGTACGTGCATTTCAAGAACTTGCCCAAGATTGTCAATGAACTCGAAGAATTAAAAAAAACAATAAATAAAAAGGATTAAGATGGTTAAAAACCCTAGCTACAGCGAACAGGCGAAGCAAACGACCATAAAGAATGAAATTTCACTCACGGGCGTTGGGCTCCACACCGGTAGGGAAGTGAAAATGACCTTTAAACCGGCTCCGGCCAATAACGGCTACACCTTTGTAAGGGTAGACCTTGAAGGCCAACCCATTATCGAGGCAGATGCCAATTACGTGGTCAACACACAACGCGGCACCAACTTGGAGAAACTGGGTGTAAAAATCCAAACCTCCGAGCACGTACTTGCCGCCTTTGTAGGTTGCGACGTAGATAATGTAATTATTGAGTTGGATGCTCCCGAACCGCCCATCATGGACGGATCTTCTAAATATTTCGTTGAAGCGATTGAAAAAGCCGGAGTCGTTGAACTCGAGGCCGAAAGAAAATATTATGTGGTCAAGGAAGTCATCTCCTTTACAGACGAAGCCACCGGAAGTGAAATCCTGGTGATGCCAAGTGATGACTACCAAGTGACGGCCATGGTAGATTTTGGAACCAAAGTATTGGGTACACAAAACGCCACAATGAAGAATATTTCTGAGTTCAAGACCGAAATTTCGGAGGCGAGGACTTTTAGCTTCCTTCACGAACTCGAGTCCTTGCTTGAAAACGGCCTTATCAAAGGCGGCGATCTTAACAATGCGATTGTTTATGTAGACAAGGAAATTTCTCCTTCGACCATGGAGAATTTAAGGGTGGCTTTTGGAAAAGACAAAATATCGGTAAAACCCAACGGCATCCTTGATAATTTAACCTTGCATTACCCAAATGAAGCCGCAAGACACAAACTACTGGATGTGGTGGGTGATTTGGCTTTGATTGGGACACGCATCAAAGGAAAAGTCATTGCCAACAAACCAGGACATTTTGTCAATACGCAGTTTGCCAAGAAAATGTCTAAGATCATCAAGATCGAGCAAAAGAACCAGATTCCGGTTTACGACCTGAACCAGGAACCGTTGATGGACATCCATAAAATTATGGCGATGTTACCGCACCGTCCGCCGTTCTTGCTCGTTGATAAAATCTTTGAATTGTCGGATTCGCACGTGGTTGGCTTGAAGAATGTCACCATGAACGAGCCATTTTTCGTAGGACACTTTCCAGGCGCACCAGTGATGCCCGGCGTTTTGATTATCGAGGCGATGGCGCAAACCGGCGGAATCCTGATTTTAAGTACCGTTCCAGATCCTGAAAATTACCTCACCTATTTCATGAAGATCGACAACGTGAAATTCAAATACAAAGTATTGCCCGGCGATACGCTGGTATTTAAGTGTGATTTGATTTCACCCATACGCCGCGGAATCTGCCACATGCACGCCAATGCCTACGCCAACGGCAGGTTGGTTGCCGAAGCCGAGTTGATGGCACAAATTTCAAAAAAGCAATAAAAGAGCAGTTAGGAGAAACGCATAGAAAGAATCCCATTTCTCCCGACCGATAAAAACACAAAGACCAATGAATCAACCCTTAGCATATGTTCATCCGGGCGCCAAGATCGCAAAGAATGTGGTCATCGAGCCATTTACCACGATACATAACAATGTAGTAATCGGCGACGGAACCTGGATCGGATCCAACGTCACCATCATGGAAGGCGCGCGGATTGGGAAGAACTGCAATATTTTTCCAGGCGCTGTAATAGCAGCCGTACCGCAAGACTTAAAATTTGGAGGCGAAGACTCGCTCGCGATTATCGGAGACAATTGTACCATCCGCGAATGCGTTACCATCAACAGGGGCACCATCGCTTCTGGACAGACCGTAATAGGCGACAACTGCCTGATTATGGCTACTGCCCACGTGGCACACGATTGCCATGTTGGGCACAACGCCATTATTGTCAACGGCGTACTGTTGGGCGGGCATGTAACGGTAGGGAATTACGCGATTATCGGAGGATTATCGGCCGTACACCAGTTCATCAGTATTGGCGATCATGCCATGATTTCTGGCGGATCGTTGTTGCGTAAAGATGTGCCTCCGTACAGCAAAGCGGCGAAAGAACCGGTTTCTTACGTTGGGATCAACTCGGTAGGGCTCAGGAGACGTGGTTTTTCCACTGATAAAATCAGGGAAATCCAGGACATTTACAGGATCTTGTACCAGAAAAATTACAATACCACCCAGGCTTGTAGCATTATCGAAGCCGAAATGGAAGCGACTCCCGAACGTGATGAAATACTCGACTTTATCAGGAACTCTTCAAGGGGAATCATGAAAGGCTACACCGGAAGCAATTCTTAATCGCCGTTCGTCACAACAAAACAGATACAATAATCATAAACAGCGGTAAATTAAAACCGCATCAACAAAGTAAAAGCATGGCATCTACATCAGACATTAAAAACGGATTGTGCATCAAATACAACAACGATATCTATAAAATTATCGAGTTCCTTCACGTGAAACCGGGCAAAGGACCAGCTTTCGTAAGGACCAAATTGAAAAGCCTCACCAACGGTAAAGTGTTAGACAATACTTTTTCTGCAGGTCATAAAATTGAGGAAGTACGCGTAGAGAACCACAAATTCCAGTTCCTTTACCCAGAAGGTGATTTGTTTCATTTCATGAACGTGGAGTCATTCGAGCAGATTTCACTCAACAAAAACATCCTCGATTCGCCAGAATTGCTTAAAGAAGGCGAAAACGTAATGGTGAGTATCAATACCGAAACCGATTTGCCTTTATCGGTAGATATGCCAGCATCGGTAGTACTTGAAGTTACTTATGCCGAACCAGGCGTGAAAGGAAACACCGCCACCAACGCCACCAAATCGGCAACGGTAGAAACCGGCGCGACCATCAATGTACCCTTGTTCATCAACGAAGGCGATAAGATTAAAATCGATACCACCAACGGCCATTATATGGAGCGTGTGAAAGAATAAATTAGTTATCGGTTGCCGGTTGTCGGTTGTCGGTTGACAAGTTTACCGACAACCGACAACCGACAACCATCAACCAAACCCTATGAAGTTTCCAAAGGTTTTCCCACTACAAGAAATCGCCAATTTACTCGAATGCCAATTCGTAGGCGATAAAGATTTCCCGGTACACGGCATGAACGAGATTCATGTCGTAGAACCTGGCGACATCGTCTTTGTGGACCACCCAAAATATTACGACAAGGCCTTGCAATCGGCCGCGACCGTGGTTTTGATCAATAAAGAAGTGGATTGCCCTGAAGGGAAAGCCTTACTGATTTCTGACGATCCGTTTCGCGATTTTAATAAACTTACCAGGCATTTCAGGCCGTTCCGGTTTTCTAATGTAGCGATTTCGGAGTCTGCGCAGATAGGCGAAGGCACGATGATCCAGCCCAATACTTTTATCGGGAATTACGTGAAAATCGGCCAGAATTGTACCATCCATTCTAATGTTTCGATTTACGACCATACCGTGATTGGCGACAATGTCATCATCCACGCTGGGACCGTTTTGGGCGGTGATGCATTTTACTATAAAAAGCGTCCCGAAGGATTTGACCAATTGCTCTCTGGCGGACGCGTCGTCATCCATGACAATGTTGGGATTGGCGCGTTGTGTACGATAGACAAAGGCGTAAGCGGCGACACCATCATCGGCGAAGGTTCTAAACTAGACAACCAGGTGCATGTAGGTCACGACACCGTAATAGGCAAAAAATGCCTGATTGCTTCACAAACGGGAATCGCCGGTTGTGTCATCATTGAGGACGAAGTGACCCTTTGGGGACAAGTGGGCACTACGAGTGGCATCACGATTGGAGCTAAAGCGGTGATTATGGGCCAGACCGGTGTGACCAAATCGGTAGAAGGCGGCAAGAGTTATTTTGGGACGCCCATCGAGGAGTCGCGCGAGAAACTCAAGCAATTGGCCAACGTCAAACGCATACCAGAAATACTAAACAAACTCAAATAATGAAGTCTGCCAAAAAAATTGTCCAGGATTTTTATAAATCCGATGCATTGATTGACCCGCAGGTCATGGACACTTACCTTCATCCCGAAATTACCCTCGACTGGAACAGCAGCAAGGGATTCATCCAGCTCACGAAAGCCGAAATCCTTGCGATGACGACCGAGATGAGCAAAGCTTATGTACGTTCGAAAGCGCGCATCAGCCACATTTTACAGGACAACGATTGTATTGCCGTACGCTACTCGCATTACATCAAAACCATAGAAAATCCGAGGGAGGAAATGCTCCTGGCGCACTTCATGGTGATTTGGGAACTCAAGGACGGCCAATTGTTCCGTGGATTCCAGATGAGCCAGTTGTCTTAAATTATTTTAGTAAAAAGCTTTAAAAACAGTTTGTAAAAACTTACTTTTGCAGGCATTAAAAACAACATAAAAAATAAATCATGAGTGTTTTAGTCAATAAGAATTCAAAAATAATCGTGCAGGGTTTTACCGGAAGCGAGGGAACTTTCCATGCTGAACAAATGATCGAATACGGAACGAACGTAGTAGGCGGTGTTACTCCAGGTAAAGGAGGATCAACGCACTTGGATCGTCCGGTTTTCAACACCGTTAAGGAAGCGGTAGACCAAGCCGGTGCCGATACAACCATTATTTTTGTTCCGCCAGCTTTTGCCGCCGACGCGATTATGGAAGCTGCCGACGCCGGAATCAAAGTAATCATCACGATTACCGAAGGTATCCCGGTGGCCGACATGATTAAAGCCAATGAATACATCAAAGACCGCAACTGTACGCTCATCGGGCCAAACTGTCCTGGAGTAATTACTCCTGGCGAAGCAAAAGTGGGCATCATGCCGGGTTTCGTCTTTAAAAAAGGAACCGTAGGGATCGTTTCAAAATCAGGAACCCTGACTTACGAAGCTGCAGACCAGGTTGTAAAACAAGGAATGGGCATTACCACAGCAATCGGAATCGGTGGCGACCCGATTATCGGAACCACGACCAAAATGGCCGTAGAGATGCTCATGAACGACCCAGAAACCAAATGCATCGTGATGATCGGTGAAATCGGTGGGCAACTCGAAGCGGACGCTGCCAAATGGATCAAGGCCGATGGCAACCGCAAACCCGTTATTGGGTTCATCGCTGGTGAAACCGCGCCAAAAGGAAGAACGATGGGTCACGCCGGAGCAATCGTAGGTGGATCGGATGATACAGCCGAAGCCAAAAAACGCATCATGCGCGAGAATGGTATCCATGTGGTGGATTCTCCTGCCGAGATCGGGAAAAAAGTGAAAGAAGTGATGGGATAATATCCCAAATAAGCATACAGATACCTCACGGATTCGTGGGGTATTTTTTTTAATGTAAATACAATCAAGATGTACAAAGAATTAACAAAGTTCAAAACCAACAATAATTTCAATTTCACAGCGAACGATAGTTTGGAAGAAGTTTGCAATGCCACCGAAAACGGTAGCGGCATTTTCCTCGTCTACGATGCGACTAGTGAAGAAAAGGAACTCATCATGGTAGGTTCTACCGGAACTGTGCAAAACGACGGTACGCTAAAAAGCAAGAATGGTGGGCTTTACGACAAGATTGTCAATGGCCACCAATTCGCCAAAACCGGGCGTAAATATTCTTGGCCGGCGCAAATGAAACTCGAAAAACGCGACCGCCTTGAAGTATTTTGGTATGAGACTTTCAACGCGAAGAACAAATTCATCCCTACTTATGTAGAAGGTTTGATTTTACAGAAATTCCTCGACGAGACCGGCAAACTTCCCAAGTGGAACGTAGCATTTTAAAACAACAGCCTTGCATTGCAGGGCTTTTTTGTACTACATTTGAACATGCAGACAACCGCCGCCGGCAACATTGAAAACCAATTTTTTCCGGCGCTAACCGGAGTCAGGGCATTTACGGCGTACTTGGTTTACTTGTGCCATTTCGTCTTTTTTTATCCCAACGTTTTTTCGCACCGTGTCAATTGTTTTTTCAGTGAGTTGTACGTGAGCGTTGCCATGTTTTTTGTCCTCAGCGGATTCTTAATCACGTACCGATATTACAGCCTCCCCAAATTCAATTTCAGGAGCTATATGGTCAAGCGATTTGCGCGCGTTTACCCCATGTATTTTATCCTGACGACGCTATTTTTTGGTTACCTGTCTGTTCAAAAACAGGATTTTACCTTTTTTGATTTCAAACTCTACCTGCTGAACATCTCCATGCTCAAGGGGTTTTTCTACGACTTCTTCCAGTCGGGAATTGCGCCGGGTTGGTCGTTGACCTTAGAGGAAATTTTTTATGTAATGGTTCCCGGTCTGTTTATACTGATGCGAAAAAGGGTTTCCTATCTTTTTGTGGTGCCGGTCGTTTTCTTAATTACCGGATTGATTTTGGTACGTTTGGTAGGTGTTTTGGATTTACGCGGTTTCTTACGGGATGATTCGTTCATGTTTAATTACACCATATTTGGGCGGATTTCTGAATTCATCGCAGGCATGTTTCTCGCGGTCTTATTCAAGAAATACCATCAAAGACACGACACAAAATATTTTACCTATATCGGATTGGGTGTGATTTTCCTAGGTGTCTACGTGCTGTCAATAAAAGAAAGCTCTCGCATTGACCGGTTCGAACAACCATTCGGCAAACTGCTCAACACTTTTATAATTCCGATTTTTGGGATTTTACCTTTTTATTGGGGTTTGGTAACCGAAAAAACATTCATTTCTAAGATATTCTCGTCTAAACTACTGCAGGTATTGGGCAAAAGCAGTTATGCGTTTTACTTAATCCATATCTGGTTCCTGATTGCAATCGCTGATTATGGCAGTCATTTGTACCTCCTTGAATTTCTACTGCTCAACGTCATTGCGGTATTGCTCTACTACAGTCTCGAAAAACCACTCGAAAAATTAATCCGGGTTAAGATGAATGTCGATAAGCCAAAAGCGCTCATCAATAAATAGAAACAAACTCGGATTACGCAGCAAACGAAATGGCGTGTTGCTTTTTAATAAAACCCACAAATAAGTAAAGCCTCAGTCGCGGAAGCTTTTTTTATGATATATTTGATTATCAATTCAATAACATGAAAAAACTTTACTGCTTGCTGTCTTGCTTTTTTTGGTTTGGTGTTTCGGCGCAAATCGTCGATATTCCTGACGAATTTTTTAAATTCAAGTTGTTGCAAGCCGATGCTACCCATTTTGTAGCCAAGAATGCGCAAGGCCAATGGATGACCATCGACGCCAATGGCAACGATGAAATTGAAATTTCAGAAGCCCTTGAGGTGACAGAGCTATATGTTTACAGTTCTGATATTTTTGACTTGACAGGCATTGCCCAGTTTTCTAACCTTAAATACCTCCTATGCGGTGACAACTATCTTTCACAACTGGATGTGAGGAACCTAACACAGCTAAGATGGCTGGATTGTGCCAACAACAACATCGCTTCGCTCGATGTTTCAGGTATGGCTTCACTCGTAGCGCTCCATTGTTTTGCAGCGCATATCGTTACACTCAATGTTGGCGGCTGCACGAACCTGAATGAAATTTTTTGCCATAATAACGATTTGACAACGCTCGACCTGACCGGACTCAACCAACTTACCTGGTTGCGTTGCGTTGTCAATCAATTGACATCATTACAAACACCTCCTTTTTTAAGAATCTTAGAATGCGATAGAAACCAATTGACCTCGCTCGATGTAAGCCAGTCTACACTATTACAAACTTTATATTGCAACTTCAACAGGCTTCCCACGCTAAACCTAAACGGATTGTCGAGTCTGAATATAGCAAGCTGTCACTCAAACTTGCTCACCACGTTGACACTTGAAGGATTGTCTGGCTTGACAGAATTTACATGCAGCGCTAACCAGTTGACGGCTATAAATGTAAGCGACATGACCAATGTCAGAACGTTGTATGCTAACAACAATCAGCTGGAAGTTTTGGACTGTTCTAACCTGGGGCAACTTACGCTGCTAAATTGCCGCAGCAACCAACTTACTAATTTGAATCTCAAAAATGGAATGATTGAAACAACACTCACTTTTAATGCCAATCCCAACCTACAATTTATCTGTGCTGATACCGCGCAACTCGCATCAGTTTCTAATCAAGCATCGCAATATGGTTATCTGAATTGTGTGGTGAGTGACAATTGCAATTTGTCGACCGCTGATTTCGATGTTGCGGATGGTTTAACGCTTTATCCGAATCCGGCAATCAACGAGCTCCACATCGAATCGAAAACACCAATCGAATCCATACATATTTACAACGTCTTGGGGCAAATGGTTTTGTCTGTTGCCTCGGTCAACATTATCGACGCTTCGATGCTTCAACCCGGAACTTACTTAATTCAGGCTTATGCCGATGGACATACTTCAACTTCCAAATTCATCAAACTATAATAGGAATTTCGAAAAACAACGCAGTCCATTTTTTGTAACTTTAAACAAAACAGGAATATGGAAAAAATCGCTGTTGTTTTGGAGAAGTTGCGGAAAGCCATTGAAAAAAAAGGAATAGCGGTCCTTCGAATTGCTGTGGGAATTATTTTCTTTTGGTTCGGCTTCCTAAAATTTTTTGGCAACCTGAGCGCAGCCGAAGCCATCGCGTCCAAAACCATTTCGTGGCTCACTTTCGACACACTCCGGCCCGAAGTTTCGATGCCGATTCTTGCCGTACTCGAATGTGGTATCGGTATTGGCATCCTCACCAAAAAGTATATGGAATATGTGATTCCGCTATTGTATTTTCAAATGGCAGGAACACTATTGCCGCTGGTCATTTTTCCCAACGAAACCTGGGAAATCCCACCGTTTGTACCTACGCTCGAAGGGCAATACATTATCAAGAACGCCGTGTTGATTGCTGCGGGAATTGTGCTGGGCGCGATTGCAAAAGGAGCGAAGTTGATCAATGATCCCGAGGTAGCGCAAACCGCAAAGACGATTGAGAAGCAAAAAGAAGATTCTGGAGATTAATTGTTGAAATATTTTCGGTCCCAGATGGCGACGTTGAAATTCTTGCCCAGCATGAAAAAGGCATACAGGAATACCGCAACGATTGACTTGAACGCAAACAAAAAGATGATAATTCCTGCCATGGGCACCGATTTGCTCAAATTAGTCTCGGGCGTCATCCAGGTGATCAAAAGACTCACGATAACACAAAACCAAGTAAAATTCATCAGGTTTTTGAAGGGTTTCATGAGCCATTTCCTTTTGATTGTGAGGTCATTTCCCCATTTGTGGACCAAGTAATAATAATCGTCCCCGATGGGTGCAAACAACAACGGATCGTCATAGCTCAACAATTGGAACGCTTTACTGGGTGCCATAATCTTAAACCCACGCAGTTCGATTTGGTGCGTTTTTTCGAGCGCATTGATTTTTGAAACCGCTCCCTCGGGAACGCCATTTTTAAAGAACCGGCTGTCTAAAAACCTTAACCGATAGTCGATACAAACGTTCCTGATTTGCGTAAGGTGAAAAATCTTATCGGTGTCGAGCAAATCCACATCGAAAAGATTTTGCGCATCGTCACCGCTATCTTCAAGATTTTCCCTGATGCGATCGCGTCCCGCATCTTGTTCATCGAAGATCAACCTGATTTGCTGCAAAACCTGCGCCTCGGTCCACGACTTGTTGCGCTGCAAAAGCAACTCTTTTTCAATAAGGGCTTTGTTGTCGGGCATTTGCTATCGAATTAAAAATTTAGGTAACCACCATTTAAGTATCCAAAATTTACAAATAAGAATCCAATACAATTGTTAAAAGGCCAATTTTTTTAGACATAAAAAACCCGCAAACTTCTCAGCAGCGGGTCATTATCAATTATCAATTGTCAATTATTTCAAGCTTCCCACCATATCTTCAGGTTTCACCCAAGCATCGAAATCTTCGGCTGTGACATAACCCAAACGTACGGCTTCGTCTTTTAAGGTTGTTCCGTTTTTGTGTGCGGTTTGGGCAATCTCGGCCGATTTGTAATAACCAATTTTGGTATTCAACGCCGTCACAAGCATCAATGAATTGTCTACCAATTCTTTAATCCTCGTGTAATTGGGTTCGATTCCCTGTGCGCAGTGTTCATCAAATGAAAGACACGCATCGCCAATCAACCGGGCCGATTGCAAAAAGTTGGCCGCCATGACCGGTTTGAAAACGTTGAGTTCGTAGTGGCCTTGCATGCCTCCAACCGAAATGGCTACGTCGTTACCCATAACCTGCGCGCAAACCATCGTAAGCGCCTCGCATTGTGTTGGGTTGACCTTGCCCGGCATAATTGATGAACCCGGTTCGTTCTCGGGAATCAGTATTTCGCCGATTCCAGAACGTGGTCCAGAAGCCATCATCCGGATGTCATTAGAGATCTTATTGAGCGACACCGCGAGTTGCTTGAGTGCGCCGTGGCTTTCTACGATGGCATCGTGTGAGGCTAATGCCTCAAATTTATTGGGTGCGGTTTTAAACGGAAGTCCCGTGAATTGGGCAATGTATTCGGCCACTTTCACATCGTAACCTGCAGGCGTGTTGAGCCCGGTTCCTACTGCCGTTCCACCGAGCGCGAGCTCTGACAAATGCGACAGTGTATTTTTGAGCGCTTTCATGCCGTAATCGAGTTGGGCCACATAACCCGAAAGTTCCTGACCGAGCGTTAAAGGCGTGGCATCCATAAGGTGCGTACGGCCGATTTTCACCACGTTCATGAATTCTTTGGCTTTGGCGTCTAAGGTATTGCGGAGTTTCTCGACACCGGGAAGCGTCGTCTCAACGGCAGCTTTATATGCGGCAATGTGCATTCCGGTAGGGTAGGTGTCGTTAGACGATTGTGATTTGTTCACGTCATCATTGGCTTTGACGACCGCTTCGCCTTCACCGATCTTGAATCCGGCGCGTACTTGTGCGCGGTTGGCAATGACTTCGTTGACGTTCATGTTGCTTTGCGTACCCGAACCGGTTTGCCAGATGACCAACGGAAATTGGTCGTCAAGTTTACCCGCGAGGATTTCGTCGCAGACGGCAGCAATCGCGTCGCGTTTTTCAATCGGCAGTACGCCCAAATCGCAATTGGCATAAGCGGCCGCTTTCTTGAGGTAGGCGAAACCTTCGATGATTTCTTTTGGCATCGATGCCGAAGGGCCGATTTTGAAGTTGTTACGCGAACGCTCGGTTTGTGCGCCCCAGTATTTGTCGGCTGGGACTTTCACTTCGCCCATTGTGTCTTTTTCTATTCTGTATTCCATAGTGTTGGTGTTGATTATTTCGTGATTCTTGGAGGTTGAAGGCGGCCTAGCCCTGATGGAAGCGGCATCCTTTTGTTCCGCTTCTTTAGCGGACAAAAGATACAGCGGACAGCAGGTTTATGCTCCTTAAAACCTGCCCAAAATTAAGCATAAATGTTATTTTATAAAAATTGATTTGGATTTAATTGGCGGTAAAAAATAATAAGTTTACATTTGCTTATAATTCAAAAAAATTCCGGAAAACATGTTTGAATTTTCACAGTACTTAGGCTTTTTGCTCTTCTTGACCGTCCTCACGATGGGGTTCTGGTTGATGTTTTTCTTAGTGGGTTTCGTCCAGTATTGGATTGGTGGCGCACTTTGGGAAATGTATAAAGAGCGTAAAGCGAAAAAGCAGCAGTAAAAAAAGGAACCTGAATAAGGTTCCTTTTTTTTGTCGAAAGTAGAAAGTCAAAAGTGAGTAACTGCAATCGGGGTTCTTTTGACTTTTAACTTTCAACTCATTATCCTCCAAACTCTTCATCACCATTATTCTCTCGCTTGGTCGGCTGTTTGTCACGGTCGGTTTTCTGTTTGTTGAAACGGTAGGTGAATGATAGCGTGAACTGGCGTTGCCTCCATTGCATTTCGCTATAAGAATTTACTTGCGCCAACTGGGCCTCATTGATCCTTTTCCTCGAATTGAACACGTCGTTGATGTTGAAGGCAATAGTAGCTTTGTCTTTTAAAACATCTTTGCTGAGCGCGAAATTCATACTCGCATTGGCTTTGCTTTTTCCCTGTGCGGTTTTTTGCTCGGCATCGTAATTCCCGTTGAGTTGCAGGTCAATCTTGGCGGGCAGGTTGAATTTGGAGGAGGCGCGCGCGGTCCAGGTCGTAGCCGAGTTGTTGAAATCGATGACCGTAGGTACTTTCGTATTGTTGGTCAAATCGGTTTTGAGGTAGGTGAAGCTGCCGCTGGTTTCGGCATTGTAGAAATTCACGTTCCCGTTAAGGCGCCACCATTTGAACGGCGTGTAATTCGCGGTGATCTCTAAACCGGTGTTGTAGCTGTTGCCCAAATTGAAAGGCGAGTTGATGATGACCGGAATATTGTTGACAAACGTACCCGATTCATAACGCACAAACTGGAATGCGTCTTTGCGGCGGTTGTGGTACAATGAGGCGCTCATCGTGACTTTGTTCCATTTTTTGAGGTAACCGATATCGAAAGCGTCAATTAAAGTAGGGTCGAGATTGGGATTTCCCTGAAACAAATTAACATTGCTCGAATACGATGAAAACGGGTTGATAAAGCGATCGCGCGGGCGGTTGATGCGTTTGCTGTAACTCAGCGTGAGGTTGTTGCCTTCGGAGATTTCATAATTCAAAAACGCGCTCGGGAACAAATTCTGGTAGTGTTTGGTATTGAAATCCTGTGAAGTGTATTGGTTGATTTTGATGTTTGAATCTTCAAAGCGCAAGCCTAGTAAATACGAGAATTTCTTGCCGAGTTTCGACCCGAAATTTACATAAGCCGCCGTAATATTTTCCTTGTATTCCAACGTATTGGTAAATGCAAAATTGGTGGTGAAAATGCCGTCTAAATTGGTGTCTTCGAGTACCCGATAATCGGTCAGTAATTTAGAATAGCCGCCTCGGAAACCTGCCTCGAACTGGCTGCCTTTGCCAAACGGCAATACGTAATCGGCCTGGATGACATTGCGGTTCTGGGTTTGGTCGTTCAATGTTTTTTCTGACGAGACCAGGCTGTACGCGGGAATTAAATTGGTTCCTAAAATCGTAGAACTGTCGTTGTCGAGGTTTTTGGAGAACGAGGCATCGATGGTGAATTTGTGTCCGTCTTTCTTGAATTTTTTGGTGTAGTTCGTGGCATATTCGATATTGTTGCTCGAACTCTTCACCGCATTGTAACGGCGCGTTTTAGAGTAAATAGAGTCGACATAGTAATTATTGTACAACACCTCTTCTGGATTTTCCCCATCGTTGCTGCGCAGGGAAAGCGTATGGGTCCAGGACGAGGATTTGTCGAGGTACAACTCAATCCCTATGTTGCCGTTGAAGCCTTCATTGGCGCGCTGGTTTTTACGGCGTTCCTCAATATAACTCTTAAGGTTGCGGATGCTGTCAAAATTTTCCTGGTTGATTTTGGTGTTTCCCGGATTGCTGCGTTTGCTGTAGCCCAGGTTCCCAAAAATGTTCGATTCGGCGCTCTTGATATTGAAACTTGTGGAAACACCCGTATTTTCGGGTGAACCTACCGAAACGATTAAGGTGCCGTTAACGCCCAGGTTTTTTCCTTTCTTAAGTAGGATGTTGATGATACCGCCGCCACCTTCGGCTTCGTATCGCGCCGATGGGTTGGTGATGATTTCTACTTTGTCTATTGCGTCGGCGGGAATCAATCGCAACGCATCCGATACATTAATCGCGTTAGATGGCCGCCCGTCGATGAGGATCTTGACGTTGTCGTTACCACGCAAAGTCACGTTACCTTCAACATCTACAGCAACCGACGGGATGTTGTCGAGTACATCGCTCACGGTTCCGCCTTTCACCATGAGATCTTGGCCCACGTTGTACACTTTCTTATCGAGCTTGATCTCTACGGTACTTTTCTCGGCGCGCACGTTGACGGCGTTGAGCTGTTGCGCATCTTCCTCCAGGGCAATGGTACCCATATTGGTATTTTCTGTAAAACGCTTGTCTTTGATTTCAATGACTTTAAAGGAGATGAACTCGGCCTTTACGGTATAACTTCCTGCGTTAATCTCGACCTCAAACTCGCCTTTGGCATTGGTGATACCGCCGCCGATGGCTTTTGGATTTCTGGTGTTGATAAAAGTGATGGTGGCGTATTCCAGCGGTTGCTTGCTGGTTTTTTCTATGATGGTTCCGGTAATTTTGACTTTTTTTCGTTCAGGGTTGTCCTGTGCAAAAGTGATCGATGTAAACAGTAAAAGGAAAAGTAAAAATTTCAGGTTTCTCATGACAAGCAAGTTTCGCTAATAGAAGGCAAAAATAGGATTTGGTTTAAAGGTCGGTTCACAAAGCTTTGTTAAATGATATCGGCTGCTTTTTCGAGCGGACGCGCGATGACGGCCTTGTCGCCGTTGATGACAATGGGCCGCTCGATCAGGATTGGGTTTTTTACCATGATTTTTAGGAGCGATGCAGGTGTGTATTTTTTACCCTCGAATTTCTCGATCCACAACGGTTCCTTGCGTCGAATGAGTTCGATAGGTTTAATGCCGAGTTTGGCGATGATTTCCTGAAGTTGCGCAACGGTTGGCGGCGTCTTAAGGTATTCGATTATTTCGTATTCGCTGTTGGATTCCGTTAGGAAAGCGAGGCATTCCCTTGATTTGGAGCAGCGTGCATTGTGCAGGATTTGGATCATTTGCAACAGATATTTTTTGCAAAGGAAATCCATTTAATCCTAAAAATTAAACTAAATTAGGCGTAACGAACTTTTTAACACAAGGGTATGTTTATCGAGCAAAGCATCCGCGAGGATAATAAATTTTGGAAATACATCATAGGCAGTGTGCTGATTGTTGTCGTTTGGACGATTGGCCAGCTTCCGTTGCTGTTTGCGGTGATGGTCAAGTCAATGGCCGATGGCAATGGTTTCCCGCTCGATGAAACGACTTTGATGACCACACTCGATTCTAACACGACCTTATTTCTGTTGATGCTTTCTACAGTGTTTGCTATCGCGGGCGTGTACATTGCACAACGTTTCATCCACAAGCAGCCGTTGTTATCGATGCTAACGGCGCGGCCAAAACTCGATTGGAACCGGATCTTTTTTGCTTTCCTTGTTTGGGCGGTATTGTCTGCGCTATCGGCCTTAGCCGATTATTGGATGAACCCGGCCGATTTTGTCATACAATTTAAACCCGTCCCTTTCCTAATCTTGTTTGTCATCGCCGTTCTGATGGTACCAATCCAAACCAGCAGCGAGGAGTTCCTGTTTCGAGGCTACCTGATGCAGGGTTTTGGCGGTTTGGCGCGCAACCGATGGATTCCGCTCGTGTTGACCTCGGTAATTTTTGGGTTGCTGCATATCGCCAATCCCGAAGTAGATAAGATGGGTAACATCGTATTGATTTATTATATCGGAACTGGTTTTTTCCTTGGCATCCTCACGCTCATGGACGAAGGAATGGAGCTCTCGCTGGGTTTCCACGCAGCCAATAACCTCGTTGGCGCGCTGCTCGTAACAGCAGATTGGTCGGCTTTTAAAACCCACGCCATACTCAAGGATGTTTCCGAACCTTCGGCAGGCATTGACATCATCCTTCCTGTGGTGATTGTCTATCCCATACTATTGTTTATCTTTAGTAGGAAATACAAATGGACGGGCTGGCAGGAAAAACTCACCGGAGACATTCACCTCACGCAACCAACAACACCAACCGAAACTTTTAAAAATGATGAATAGTCCTACTTACCACAACGTACACAATAGCTTTAAACTTGACGGATTCCACCTCGACCGTGAGGATTTATGCCGCGTGGCTTACAGTTTCATCAAAGAGGGCGAAGACTTTGAAAAACCCGTGGGGCATTTCCTGCTCGATTGGTTTGACGACCGCGAATATATCGAGATGAAAACCTCTGGAACGACAGGGAAACCCAAAACCATTCGGGTAGATAAACAAGCCATGGTGAATTCGGCGCTTGCGACCGGTGATTTTTTTGACCTAACGCCGGGAAACAAAGCGCTGCAATGTTTACCAGTAAAGTATATCGCAGGGAAAATGATGTTTGTTCGCGGTTTTATCCTCGGGCTAGACATGGATTTTGTGGCGCCCAATTCTACGCCTTTGTACAATAACGATACGAACTACGATTTCGTTGCGATGGTTCCGTTGCAGGCGCAAAACTCGCTCAAACAACTCAAGAATGTCAGGAAAATGATCGTAGGCGGCGTGGCACTTAATAAGGCGCTCGAAAAACAATTGTCTAAATTGCCCGTGGATGCTTATGAAACTTACGGCATGACCGAAACCATTACACATATTGCCGCACGCAAAGTAGGCGAAAAGGCATTTACGGTTTTACCCGGCGTGACCATTTCTTATGACGAGCACAACTGCCTGGTGATCCATGCGCCGCGGATTTCGCAGGAAATCATCAAAACCAACGATATTGTAGAATTGGTCAACGAGAATCAGTTCATTTTTATGGGGCGTTATGACAACATTGTCAATAGCGGCGGGATCAAGCTGATTCCCGAACAGATCGAGCAAAAACTCTCGGGCAAAATCAACGCGCGCTTTTTTGTCACCGGCCAACCCGACGAGAAACTCGGAGAGAAATTGGTGCTCGTCATTGAAGGGGAAAATCAGCCGATTGATGCAGCGATTTACGACGGACTTGACAAATATGAAAAACCCAAGGAAGTGATTTTTCTCAAGAAGTTTGTCGATACCGAAACAGGGAAAATCATGCGAAAGGAAACGGCGAAGGAGATCGGGTAGAGACCGCTTCGCTGAAAGGCAGTAAGCCTGACGACAAAATGCTACGTGAAAAAGGGTCAAAGACAAGTATATCGTTTTCGGCTCTTTTTTCTTGCTTCTATCAGCGCAGCGGTCTTTTCTCTTTCCTCTCCCTTTACTTCTGCATCTTAAAAAAATAATCGGCAGAATGTTTACCGCCACCGTAAACGAGGAAAAACAAACACGCTACAAGGGTTGCGGTGGCGATGAGTAGATTGGGGATTTGCATCAGGCCGATGAAATTAATGACAACCGCACCAACCAAAATGGGGAGTTGAGCAATAATCGCCCAGCGTGTCAGTAAACCCACGGCAATCATGACACCGCCCATAATGTGGGCTGCGGCGATGTAATGAAAAGTAAGCATACCGCCCGGGACATTGCTCAGCGGCGACAACAAATCTACCAGATATTGGCTGTTGGTGATAAACGAGGTTCCTTTGACAAACAAAAAAACACCGAGCGCGATACGCAACAAATCCACGACGTAATAAGTATGCGCATTGGCCCATTTGTTCAAACCTTTTACAGATGTTTCCATAATGCTTATTTTTAGAATTTACAGTCTAAGTTACTATAAATAAGCCAGATAAATAGAAAAGGTGCATTAAAAAATCGAATGCATCCGAAGTGTTTAAAAGCGCGACACGGTAATGTAGAAATCTTGGTCGAGGACTTTGACTTGCGACAATTTAGAAACCGAAACCTGTGAAGTATTCCAATCACTGGTGGGTTCAATCCTTATTTTTTTGCCTTTTACAACAACATCAACGGGCATGTTGAAGCTTTTTTCATCGGCGCGCCAACGGTATTGCAATTTGTTTTTCTTTATGCGGATATCAAGCGACGGAATTCCTGTATGCCGCAGGTATTGGTTGAAAATAGGAGTGAGGTCACGTCCGCTTTCGGTATTGAAGAAATCGACCACGGTTTTCGTATCGATGATTTGATGCCGGTAAGTCTCGGCATATTTGAGCAACATGGGCCACCATTTGGCGTCGCCGATCACATGATGTAAGGTATGTAGCATCAATGCGCCTTTTGGGTACATATCGCCCGAACCTTCTTTATTCACACCGTATGGGCCAATAATCGGCTCGTCGTTGCGTACATTTTGCTTCATGCCGTTGATGTATTGGCTGGCTTTTTCGGGTCCGTACAGGCAATCTACAAAAACACATTCGCTGTACATGGTGAACGCTTCGTGGATCCACATATCGGCGATGTCCTTAGACGTAATGCTGTTGCCAAACCATTCGTGCCCGCTTTCATGGATGATGATGTAATCAAAGTTCATCCCAATCCCGCTCGACGATAGGTCATGCCCCAAATAACCATTCTGGTAATGGTTGCCATACGCCACGGCGCTTTGGTGTTCCATACCCAGGTAAGGCGTCTCCACGAGTTTGTAACCGTCTTGGGTAAACGGGTATTTGCCAAACCTACTCTGGAAACAATCCATCATGGGTTTGACCAGTTCAAAATGCTGGCGGGCCTTGGTTTCATTGTCGCGCAGTACGTAATAATCGAGGTCGAGCCCTTTGAAGTTTTCGCCAAAGTGGACATAGTCGGCAATGTTTACGGTAATGTCGTAATTGTTGATCGGACTTTTGACTTCCCAATCCCAACGCGTGTAGCCGTTTTTAAGGTCTTGAGAACCAAGCAACCTGCCGTTGGACACATTCATCAATCCGTTGGGTACGGCCACTTTGATTGTTGCGCCGTTGTCGGGTTCATCGGTTTGTGAATCTTTGCACGGATACCAAAGGCTCGCGCCGGTTCCTTGTACCGCTACTGCAATCCAGTCTTTGCCGTTGTTGTCCTTGCTAAAAACAAAACCACCATCCCAAGGCGCATGTTTGGCATTCAAAGGATTCCCTGAATAATAAAATCGGACTTGATGCTCGGTACCTTTTTGCATGGGCTCTGGGAAATCGATAAAAACCGCGTCGAACTCACGGGTGGCTTTCAATTTTTTACCGTTGCTTACAATGCTGTCGATAGCCATGTTTGCAAACAAATCGACCTGGATGCGGTTGGTGTTTTCGACCACCTTGAACGTAATGTCATTGAAACCCGCAATTGACTTTTGTTTCGGGTCTATTTTGATATTGAGGTCGTAACGCAATACGTCATAGCAAGTCCTTTCAATCCGCAAACCGCCTTGTAGCGAGTCGCGGCGCGTGTAATTTTGTGCAGATGCCCATTGAAAGGCGAAAATTAAAATAAGGAGTTGCAGCTTTTTCATGACTTTTATTTATTGGCCGACGCGCCGGTTGTAGGCTTGGTTTTGATGTCGTTTAAGATCCATTCCATTTCGGGATCGCGCTCGGCGATACGATCGGCTATTGTGGGGATAATCTCTTTGTCAGGGAAGATGCCGCGCCCGTCTTTTTCGGTTTTGTAATGCGGCGCGATGTACACGAGACCCACGCGGATCTTGATTCCCGATGTGGGTAATTCGATTGCAGGCATCACTCCTGCGACGCTGCCATTGTAGGTTCCGCCGGTTTCTTCGCCTACGAAATAGGCACGTTTTGACCCCTTTAAGTTGGAGGACAAAATACACGAAGCCGAGAAACTCCCGCCATTAATCAATACGTAGACCTTGCCTTTAAACGCGTCGGCCTCGATTTTCTTTGGTTTAGAATTCATGGCATAGGTATATTTATCACCTTTCTTGCGCACCTTAAAAAAGGTATAGGTGTAAAAAAATGGTGCCGCAATTACTTTCGCTGCGCCCAAGACAATGCCGCCGCCTTTAAAATATGGTGTATTGGCAACGAGACTGGTTTTTGAAACCACTTCTGATTCGTCTATAAACACAAAAGTGGTGTCGGCGAGATAGGAGTAGAGGTCGGCGATTTCATAAAGCCTGCCGCCGCCATTGTCGCGAAGGTCGATAATTAAGGTCTTTGATTGGTGTTCCTTTATTTTTTTGAAACTCTCTTCATAAAATGGACCCGGCGTTCCCTTGGTGAAACCACGGATTTTCATCACGGCAATGCTACTGTCGGCTTCCATAAAGCGCAGGTTGCGGTTGTAGAGTTTAGACAATTCATCGTAGCCGTTGTAGTTTTTCTTTTTGCTTAGCGCTTTGCGGTCGGCTTTCTGTTTGGCGATTTCGGCCTTCGTTAACGACTTGGTGTTTTTCTTTCCGGTTCCAGTCGTATCGGCGATGCGCCGTTTGATACTGACGGTTTTGAGGCTGTCCTTGAATTTAAAATCGAGTTTAAGGGCATCGTGGACGCCGTGTTTGTAGGTATAAAAAGTTGAGAATCTCGTCCCGGCAAAGTTGCTTTTTAAAGTGGTGTTGAAACCATCCGATGTGTAATATTTGTCGTATTCATTGATAACCTTTAGCGGACTCTCGCCGTTGATGGCCACGATTTCGGATCCGGGTTTGATGGATTTGTCATAGGATTTGTTCTTGATCACGATGAGTTTACCGCTGTTGTATTCTAAATCGAATTGCTGAAGCGGAGCTACACCGGCCTTCTTGATCGAATCGTTTTGCTTTTTGGTATAACCCTTCACCGGCGGATAGACGTACATATGGCCTTCGCGAACGGCACAGACGACCGGGCTGATTTTTTTATGGAAATCGACGCTTGTCATGGGTTGGGTAATCGTCGCCTTAAGGCTGTCGAATTTGCGGTCGAGTTCGGGTTTGCTGATGTACCAGTGCAATTTGGGATGCAATCGCTCGAGTTTGCGTTGGGTGTAAGTGACGTCGGATTGCAGTTTGGCGGCGGGAATCAGGACTGAGAGGCGCGCATTGTCTTTTTTGACCGAGGAACATCCGGCAAGGACCAATAAGAATACGGAGAGGAGAGAAAATTTGTTCATGGTTTTGGGTTACAGTTGAGCTAAAAGTGCGACAGGGATGGCAGCGGCAGCCCGCAGCCCTTTTTGGGCGAGGACTACAGCGTACAGCCCGGCCGTTCGCCCTGAAAATTAGTAAAAAATCTGCTGAATTGTTACACCTGGATTACGCCAAGGTTGAATTTTTTCTCGATAGGTGCATGGTTGGCCGCCTCGATACCCATAGAAATCCAGGTTCGGGTGTCGAGCGGGTCGATGATGGCGTCTGTCCAGAGTCGTGCGGCCGCATAATACGGCGAAACTTGTGCATCGTAACGGGCCTTGATCTTGTCGAACAATTCCTGTTCTACTTTCTCGTCGACGACAGCACCTTTGGCCTTGAGCGATGAGGCTTCTATTTGCGCGAGTACTTTTGCGGCTTGGGTTCCGCCCATGACGGCGAGTTCGGCACTGGGCCAGGCGAAAATCAATCGCGGGTCGTAGGCTTTGCCGCACATGGCGTAATTGCCAGCACCGTAAGAATTTCCTATCACTACGGTAAATTTTGGTACGACCGAATTGGATACCGCGTTGACCATTTTGGCGCCGTCTTTAATAATGCCGCCGTGTTCGCTTTTAGAACCCACCATGAATCCGGTGACGTCTTGTAGGAAAACCAATGGGATTTTTTTCTGGTTGCAGTTCGCGATGAAACGCGTGGCTTTGTCGGCAGAATCAGAATAGATCACGCCGCCGAGTTGCATTTCGCCTTTTTTGGATTTGACGACTTTGCGTTGGTTGGCGACGATGCCCACAGCCCAACCGTCGATCCTAGCGTAACAGGTGATGATGGTTTGGCCGTAACCGGCCTTGTATTCGTCGTATTCGGAATTATCGACCAAACGCTTGATGATTTCGGTCATATCGTATTGGTCTGCGCGGGATTTGGGGATTATACCGTAGATATCGGCTTCGGGCAACGCTGGTTTTTCTGGTTTTTCACGGTTGAATCCCGCTTTTTCGTAGTCGCCGATTTTCCCCACAATGTTGCGGATGGTATCGAGCGCGTCCTTATCGTCCTTGGCTTTGTAATCGGTCACGCCCGAAATTTCGCAATGGGTCGTGGCGCCGCCGAGTGTTTCGTTGTCTATGTTTTCACCGATGGCGGCTTTGACGAGGTAAGATCCGGCGAGGAAAATACTACCGGTTTTGTCTACGATTAGGGCTTCATCGCTCATGATTGGGAGGTAAGCGCCGCCTGCGACACAGCTTCCCATGACGGCGGCGATTTGGGTGATGCCCATAGATGACATGATGGCGTTGTTGCGGAAGATGCGCCCAAAGTGTTCCTTATCGGGGAAAATCTCGTCTTGCATGGGCAAATAAACACCGGCGCTGTCTACAAGGTATATAATAGGTAAGCGGTTTTCCATGGCGATTTCCTGTGCGCGCAGGTTCTTTTTTCCCGTAATAGGAAACCAAGCTCCTGCTTTGACCGTGGCGTCATTGGCCACAACGATGCATTGTTTGCCTTTGACATAACCGATTTTGATTACTACGCCGCCCGATGGACAGCCGCCGTGTTCGGCATACATACCATCGCCGGCAAAAGCACCGATTTCAATGCTTTTTGATTTGGGGTCGAGTAGGTAGTTGATGCGTTCGCGTGCGGTCATCTTGCCTTCGCTGTGCAGTTTCTCGATGCGTTTTTCGCCGCCACCGAGTTTGACTTTGGCGAGTTTTTGTTTTAAATCGGATAGGGAAAGTTTATTGAAGTCTTCGTTTTTGTTGAAGTTGATGTCCATAAAAATCGGTTGTAAAAGATCGTTGTGTTTGGGTGTGTAAGTTAGAATTTTGTTTGTAAATTTCCATCGGCTAAAGTACGAAAACGATTGAAATAAAAAAGCAGGCGTTTTGCGGTGCAGTACCAAAATGAATTGGGTTTAAACCCTAAAGTTAATATTGGCTTAACATTGGAAGTTTAACTTTGCACCATCAAAAACAAGCATATGTCTTTTAATCTAAACACTGTTTTCCAATTCTTGACCCCGAAGGACAAGAAATTTTTCCCATTATTCAGGCAATCCACGAAAAACCTGATCCAACTCGCCGAGATTCTTCACGAAGCGGTAAACGCACCGTTGCAACAGCGCGAGGAGTTGTTTAATAAAATGACTGAGCTCAATGAAATCGCCGAACAGATTTCGCACAAGACCTACATTGAACTCAACAAGAACTTCATTACTCCGTTTGACCGCGAGGACATTTATTCTTTGGTCAATTCATTGGATAACGTTTCGGATTACATACACGGTGCTTCAAGCAGGATGCGTTTGTATCAGGTAGATAAAATCACGAAGTCTATCCGCAAACTCACAGAAATCAACCTGGAGGCTTGCCAACACCTTGACATCGCGATTAAGGAACTCGAAAATTTCAAGAACCTTAAAAAGGTGATCGAATCGTGTAACCGCATCAACAAACTCGAAAGCAAGTCAGACAATGTCTACGATAAAGCCGTATCTGAGCTTTTTGAGAATGAAACCGATGCCAAGAATATCATCAAATACAAGGAAGTACTGTCGGCGCTTGAAACGGCAACCGACAAATGCAAATCTGCAGCGAGCGTCTTAGAATCGATTGTAGTTAAACATTCCTAATAACTTTCAGGTATGGAGTTTACGCTACTCATTACAATCATTGTCCTTGCGCTGATTTTTGATTACATCAACGGATTTCACGATGCTGCGAATTCTATCGCTACGATTGTTTCTACTAAAGTTCTTACGCCTTTCCAGGCGGTACTTTGGGCAGCTTTCTTTAATTTTTTGGCCTATTGGGTGTTTGGTTTTGGCGTTGCCGATACGGTAGCGAAAACCGCCCATACTATGGACATCAACCTCATAGTCATCTTATCGGGAATCATCGCTGCCATTGCCTGGAATTTACTTACTTGGTGGCTCGGAATCCCGTCCAGTTCTTCGCATACGCTCATTGGCGGTTTTGCCGGAGCGGCCATTGCCCATGCCGGTTTTGACTGCGTGGTTTGGTATACGCCGGGTAAAGAAGGCGGTATGCCATCGGGCGTTTTGGTCATCGTTTCGTTCATTGTGCTTGCGCCTTTGATCGGGATGATTGTGTCTTATCTATTGTCTATCTGGCTTTTGCATGCTTCGAGAAAGATGCTCGCGCCTAAAATCTGGACTGTAGCAATCATGCTCGCCACGATTTTATTTGTATACAATGAGATGGTGTTCGAGGTAAAAAAGCCGCGTTTTGAATCGCATTTTTGGAGCGTCGCCACAGAGCCACACAACATCAAATGGTTTTTGTTTGCCACCATTATCCTTTCCATTGGTATTTTTTGCCTGTCCTTTAGTTCGCTGAGCCAGGTAAAAGCAACCTCAAGACTCAAAAAGATGCAGTTGATTTCGTCGGCGGCTTTTAGTTTGGGCCATGGTGGGAATGACTCGCAAAAGGTAATGGGAATCATCGCGGCTGCTGTTGCGGTTTACATCCATACGGCAAACGTTGCTCCGGGAACGATGCCGGCTTGGCTTGATGTTGCTTTACCAGATGGCGACTATGAAGGCCACATTCCCGGATGGATTCCACTGGCTTGTTATACCGTAATTGCACTGGGAACTTTGAGCGGCGGTTGGAAAATCGTTAAAACCATGGGTTCTAAGATTACCAAAGTCACGCCTTTTGAAGGAGTGGCTGCAGAAACCGCCGGAGCGATTACCTTATTTGCCACCGAGCATTTTAAGATTCCGGTTTCTACCACCCATACCATCACCGGATCTATTATCGGTGTTGGGCTTACCAAAAGAATCTCTGCGGTGCGTTGGGGTGTAACAGTGAGCTTGCTTTGGGCGTGGGTATTGACCATTCCGGTTTCGGCCGTTTTGGCTGCCCTGGTTTATTACCTCCTGAGCGCCATCTTATAAACAAAATAAATTTACAAGGAAAGCCGTCTATTTTGGGCGGCTTTTTTTATGCGATAACCTATCCCATTCTCTGTTTTTCATTAAATACTGTAAAGATGGGATACGATCAAAAATACTAACGATCGTCTTCGTCCGATTTTTTCCCATCAAAGTCGTCATTGTCGAGAAAATCATCATCGATATCCTCTACGTCTTCGATGTCGAATGCCTCTTCGTCATTGTCATAACTCAGAGCCGTACGATAGGCATGTTGGTTGGAGTTGTAGTTGCGTTGGTTGTCTTCGGCAATCAGTTGTGCGGCAGTTTTGCCCATTGATCCGTCTTTTCTGGTTTCCATGATAGTGGTATTTGATTTTGCAATTTTTTTTGAGGTCGCTAAAACCTCGCTACAAATATCATTCAATTGCGGCCGACTTCGTTATGGGATTGATTTCGTTTTTTATAGTATTTCGCGAAATTGACTTTCAACAAGAAGGCTTTGTGCAATGCCATGCTGATGGTCAGGAAAATTTGCGATTTAACCCTTTTTGGTTACAAGATTCCAATATTTTTAATAATTTTCCGTTCTCAAAAAAGCTTGCACTCACCACTATGAAATTTTTGTTTTACGGACTGTTGTTCTTTTGTTCTATCGGATACGCCCAGCAGATGGTGATGCCAGAGACCGATGGTTTCAGTAAGACGTCCTTATTGACTACTGCCGTACTTTTAAAGAAAGAAGACTTTAAATTGTTAGAAGGTAGGATGCGTGTTATCGATTTTCCGTGTAAAATTGGTAATGAGAATGACTGTCGTATTGTTTTGATAAGCGTGGTTTGCCAGCAAAACGCGTTCGAAAAAATGGGTGTAGAGAAAATCAACGACATGATCCTTCAAGCCGATGAAAAAGTGCGGCATTCGCTAAAAACCAACCATCTTTACTTGCCCAGGGAAATGAGGATGGCGTACATTCCCGATTCGCACGATTGGAGCATTACCAATTCATTTTCGGAGCAAGACCAACAAGGAACCGTAGTGGAGCGGCTTCTTGCAGTAGATTTCGACGCCGAGGGCAAGTTTGCCGTCATGAAACGTATATTGTAGTTGGGTTATTTCCCGATACAAAAATTCGCAAAAATATTTCCCAACAATTCATCATTGGTTACTTGTCCGGTAATCATCCCAAAGTGGTACAAGGCTTCTTTGATGTCAATGGCGAGCAGGTCGCTCGAAAGGTTAGACTGCATGCCAAATTTCACTTTCTGGATTTCATCCAACGCCTTCAACAATGAATCATAGTGGCGCGTATTGGTGACGATGGTTTCGTTGTTGCGCAAGGCACCTGTATTCACGTAGGATAACAGTTGGTTTTTTAAATCCTCGATTCCTAGGTTTTGCTTGGCCGAAATCAATAAAAAGGTTGTCAGTTGTCGGTTGTCGGTTGCGGGATGGTTGGTTGTATCCGACAAAGTATCGACTAATAGTTTACGGTCGGCTTCGTTAATCTGGTCTGATTTATTGGCAACAATAACCAACGGTTTCATCGGAAATTGGTTCCTGATTTTTCCGATCGCAGTCGGCAGGTTTCCGATTGTACCATCAACCGATAATTGAAATCCGTCAACGAGATACATCACCACTTGTGCCTGCTCTATTTTTTCAAAAGTCTTGCGAATTCCCATACTTTCTACCACATCGGTTGTTTCACGGATTCCCGCCGTATCGATAAACCTAAAACCGATGCCGCCAATCACGAGTTCATCCTCGATGGTGTCGCGGGTGGTGCCCGCAATGTCAGAAACAATCGCGCGTTCCTCGTTGAGCAAGGCGTTCATCAAGGTTGATTTCCCTACGTTGGGTTCGCCCACAATCGCCACGGGAATCCCGTTTTTGATTACATTGCCCACGGCGAACGAATCGATGAGACGTTTGAGCACAAGTTCGATGCGTTCGAGTAAGGCTGTGAATTGCGTACGGTCGGCGAATTCTACATCTTCTTCGGCAAAATCGAGTTCGAGTTCAATGAGTGAGGCAAAATTGAGCAATTCCTCGCGCAAACGGGCGATTTCGTTGCTAAAGCCGCCGCGCATTTGTTGCAAAGCAATTTGGTGCGAGGCTTCGTTATCCGACGCAATCAAATCGGCTACGGCTTCGGCTTGCGATAAATCGAGTTTGCCGTTGAGGAAGGCACGCAGCGTAAATTCTCCAGGATCGGCCATTCGACAGCCGTTGCGCAAAAGCAATTGTATGATTTGTTGTTGGATGTAGGTCGATCCGTGGCAGGAAATTTCGATGGTATTTTCTCCGGTGTAGGAGTTCGGGCCTTTGAACACTGAGACCAGAACCTCGTCTAAGGTTTTGCCGTTATCAACGATATGTCCCAAATGCAAAGTGTGCGACTTTTGTTTGGTGAGGTCTTTTCCTTTTACGGATTGAAAAACGCTTTCCCCGATTGCGATGGCGTCGTCGCCAGAAACCCTGATGACGGCGATGGCTCCCGCGCCCGAAGGTGTTGCCAATGCCACGATGGCGTCCTGATGCATCATCTTTTTTTGGCAAAAGTAAGCAAATACGAGCGATAAATTCATAACTCCAACTTAAGCGCTAACTGTAGGGCATAAAAAAACCCGAAAAAATTCGGGTTCTTTTGACTACTTTATCGAAGTTGCATTATTCTACAATGTCATAACGGTAATTGAAAGTACCTTGTGTAACATCAAAGTTGACCGTGTAAGGCGTTCCTTCAGAATTGTCGCTGGTTTTGAAATGGAAGGTGCCTTTGACAGTTTTGGCTACAGGGTTCACTTCGGTGATTGTAATTGAACCTTCGCGCGTGTTCTCAGACTCGTCATTGGCGTTGTTAATCAGGTCGATATGGGTGGCCACGCCATCCTCGGTGTCATGGCTAACGGGATAGGTGCCCACAACAAGATCAGAGCGTTTGATCATGATGTTGATTTCTACGCCATCGGCATTGGTAAACGTTCCCGTTCCTTGCAAACGGATGAATTCTTCATCAGGATAATAAGTGTAGAGATTAGAAATTGCGGTATTCCTACCCCAGGTATTGTTGCGCATGAATGTGGTACCGTTCATTTTCCAGGTCATGGCGTAGGTTGGGATGACAACGTTGTTTGCAGGCGGGTTGTCGGAATCTGATGAACATCCGATAGACAACAACGCTAACGCAGCCAAGCCGCCCATTAATTTTGAAATTTTCATAAAGTTTGTTTTGGTTTGGCGTCAAATATAGGTAAATTCTACCGATGCCAACGATAAATTAATCTTAGCTCTTTTCGGCTGCGACCGGGTTAAATAAAAGATAAAAATCGCTTCGCAGTTTACTATTCGCTATGGGTTGCTTAACTTTAAGAGTCGTTAACACTAAATGTATTTTTATGGAACCGAAAAAAATCTGGGAAAACCTCACTGTGTTGGATGTCGAGCGTACAAGGACGTTTTACACTGCTTTGGGACCTCGCTTTCTCGGATCCCGACGGCCACAAATGGAATATATTTCAAATGTAAGTAACCCTGAAAAATAAAAATCAATGAAAAAAATACTGTTCCCCACCGACTTTTCCCAAACAGCCAACAATGCTTTTGTTTACGCCTTGCAATTTGCAGAAAGTATCGGCGCCGAAATCATTACGCTACACGTTTACGAACTGCCGCAAGTAGACTACATACAGGTGCCGGTATATCTGCTTGATATTTATGAGGTGACCGAACTCAGCAACTTTGAGAATTACAAACACCATATTCCGGTTTTGCGCGAGATTGCCGAGAAGAATGGGCTAGGGCACATCAAGATCAGCAATGTATTGGAGAGCGGCAACTTAATTGATAGCATCCATCGCATCACCGACCAGGAAGTAATCGACTATATTGTAATGGGAACCAAAGGAGCGCAGGGATTGGCGTCGACATTTTTGGGTTCGGTGACCGAGAAAGTGATGCACCACAGCAAATCGGTGGTTTTGGCTATTCCCGAAGGTTGCGCCTACGAGCGGGCGAGCCACATCCTTTTTACAACCAAATTCAAAGCAGAAGACCGCCCTTTACTGGATAAGGTCATTGCATTGGCCATTGCTTTCAAATCGCGGATCACTTGTCTCTACGTTGAAAATAGCGATAATACAGGCCAGCGTGACATTGAAGCCTGGAAACAAGGAATTGCTTATGAAAAAATGGATTTCCATATCACGCGCTCTGAGGATGTCGAAGGCGAAATTTTGCATTTTATTGCGTCCCACCAAATCAATATGATTGCCATGCCCAAACACCATAAGGGTTTTTTCGAGGGAATGTTTCATACAAGCCTTACCAAAAAACTCGCATTCCATCTTAAGATTCCCATACTCGCGCTACACGACTAAAAAAGAAAAACCGCCGTATTGCAATGCAATCCGACGGTTTATCCTATCAAAATAATTGGGTTTATTTTTTGGCAGCGGCAGCCAAATCAGCAGGTTTTGCAGCAATAGCAACGCCTGGTAGTTTAACTGGTGCGCCGATTTGTGCAAGGAAACTTCCCTGAACTTCTCCGTGCTTGTAAGTAGTGAAACCAATTCTGTACAATCCCATAACCAAAGATTTTACAGGATTAGAAACCTCACTAGTGATACGCATCAATGAATTGTATTTGCTACCTGAAGGTTGTGCTGGCATTTCGCTCGAGTCGTCATTTTGGTCGATTACCGTCCATTTGGCTCCTTTGGCTTTAGCGGCAACGTCTTCTAATTTTAGGATTCCATCGGCTCTTTCAAGAGAAACCCAGGTATCGAAGAAGTTTTTAGTATCGGCTGCGTTTGCAGTATAATCTGCTGTTACGTAATCCTTGTCTGATGGTTTCATGCTGTCTGGCACAGGAGAAATCATACGAACACCGATTTCTGGTGCAGCAACCGGAATCCAAACGTATACATAGTACATTTTTTTACCACCTTTTACTTCGTCTGGAGCCGAACCCGGCTTGATGTATCCGTAATAGCTTGAGAGGTCAGTGTAAGGAACTCTGATTTCTTTTCCCATTACACTTTTCTTAGCCAAATCTGCCCCGAATTTATCGAGTTTTTGGGCGCTTGCCGAAAATCCTACGGCCATACAAATCAAACCTGCAAGTACATTTTTCTTCATAAGTTATTGTATTAATTTTTTGGTTGTTTTCCTACTCGTAAGGCTTTTCGGTTCCGCCATGTGGGTTAATATATTGGAATGTAATTTTAATAATTTAAGATGGATTACAAAACTTTTTGACGCAAAACTTATGCACATTGCGGTAATTTAACAGTAAGTGCATTTTGCTGCGTATGGATTAACATTCACCAAACACATAGAAGCATCAATCCTCAATTGGGATTAAACAAAGCAAAAAAAAACCGTCCAACGCAAGGCTGAACGGTTTTAGGTATAAAGGTTGGTTAGGTTAGTTGTTGAGCATCACCGGCATGACCAGCATGGTCACTGTTTCACCGTCTTCGAGTCCATCGACGGGTGTTAAGATTCCGGCGCGATTGGGCAACGACATTTCAAGCATGATCATGTCCGATTGCAGGTTCGTAAGCATTTCGGTAAGGAAACGCGAGTTGAAGCCAATTTGCATATCGTCACCTTGGTAATCACAGGTCAAACGCTCTTCTGCTTTGTTCGAGTAATCGATGTCTTCGGCAGAAATGTTGAGCTCGGCACCCGCAATTTTGAGTCGGATTTGGTGTGTGGTCTTATTCGAGAAAATCGCCACACGCCGCACCGAATTCAAGAACTGCGTACGATCGATTACCAATTTGTTCGGATTTTCCTTTGGGATTACCGCTTCGTAATTGGGGTATTTCCCATCGATCAACCTACACAACAAAATGTAATTGTCAAAAGAGAACGTCGCATTCGAATCGTTGTATTCAATTTTCACCTCGGCATCAGAAGCGCCAAGGATGCTTTTTAAAATATTCAAAGGCTTTTTAGGCATGATGAAATCGGCAACCTGAGAAGCCTTCACATCCGTACGTGCATACTTTACGAGTTTGTGTGCGTCGGTGGCCACGAAAGTCAAACCTTCGGGAGAAAATTGGAAAAACACCCCAGACATCACCGGACGCAGATCGTCGTTTCCGGCGGCAAAAATCGTTTTGCTTACTGCTGTTGCCAAAACATCGGCCGGAACCAAAGTAGTAGAAGGATCGTCTAAGCTCACTGATTTTGGAAACTCTTCACCCGGAGCGTAAGCCAAAGCATATTTACCAGAATTCGAGCTAATCTCAATCGTACTGTTTTCCTCAACGGTAAAGGTGAGTGGCTGTTCAGGGAACGTCTTGAGGATTTCAAGCAACAGTTTGGCAGGAACGGCAACACTTCCTTTGCTTGTAGAATCGATTTCTAAGGTAGCCGACATGGTGGTTTCAAGGTCAGAAGCCGAAACCGTCAGCGTTTTATTGTCTAATTCAAAAAGGAAATTGTCTAAGATGGGTAAGGTATTGCTGCTGTTGATCACACTTCCCAATACCTGAAGTTGTTTTAATAAGTACGAACTCGATACTATAAATTTCATTTGCATATAATTTTTTGGCGTAGCCGCTCGGTGCTACATTTTACAAATATATCCTAAACCGTCAAATATCAAAAAGAATTTTATTAACATTAAACCGCGTATTTGCGTTTGCGCAAGAACGTGAACAAAAGCCCGAAAATAGCCAGAAGTACAATTGGTAGTCCGACAGTTATCACTTGGGTCGCCGTATAATTGTCATACACTTTTTGCTTGTCGAGCAAAGGCAGGTTGACTTGCTTGCTGCGAATGTTAATAAGTCCGCTGTCGTCGAGTAGGTAATTCACGCAATTCATTAGAAATTCCTTGTTTCCGTAGAGCTTGTTGGTCCATTTGTCATAGCCGAGCTCGAGCGGTTGGAAGTTTTTATCGAGTTGGTTTTTGATCACATCACCGTCAGAAATCACAATCATTTTGTTTGCGGCGCCGATAGGCCTGAAGCCTTTCTCTTCAAACGGCAATACGCGGTTTTCATACACCGAATGGAATTTCCCTTCGAGCAAAACCGCCATAGGGATATTCCCTGTTCCTTTAAATTCGCTTTGTTCCGGGCGTTCATTGACCATTGCAAGGTTTACTTCAACCGGCGCGCCCACAAATTTAGAATAAGGCGATGACTGCAGGAGCAGGGTTTTTTTGATGCCGTTTTTAAGCGTATCGATCGCGTTGGCGTAATCGAATTTGACCGCGTCAAGGTTGCTCACAATCGGGTGCTTGACCGTTGGATACACCAATGGCGCATAGAACCATGGATACTGGGTGTATTGCGTCGCGCTGCCTTGTTCACCGGTTGCCAGCGCAATGGGCGCCGCCATGACATCCTTGACCAATACCGGGTTGATGCGCACACCGTATTTGAACAGCATATCATTGAGGTTCAAATCCATCGGGAACGCCAATGATGCGCCTTGGTCGTTGTAGAGGCTGTCCATCTCAATATTCACCTGATCCACGAGCCATAAGGTCTTGCCGCCGTTCATGACAAACTGGTCGAGCACCAACTTTTCGGCATCCGAGAATTTCTCGGTGGGTTTGGCGATGATGGCTAGGTCATATTTCTTGAGGTAAGCCAGGCTTTCATTGGGTTTTTTGACAACCGAATCGAGCGTGAAGGTTCCGATGAAATAATTCTCGCGTACCTGTTTGATAAAATCAGCCATCAAAATATCGTGCAACTCGCCATTGCCTTTGATCACGGCCACTTTCTTTTCCTTGGGTTTCGAAATCGTGTTGAAGGCGTTCGCAAATGCATACTCTAAATGTTGTACCGAAGTGACTACTTTTTCCGCAGTTGAGGCTCCCATGAGGTTCTTGAGCAACGGTACCTTGACGCTTCGGCCATTGTAAGTTGCGATTGCCCAAGGGAAAACTACTTCCTGGGTTTGTTTGCCTTTGTCATCGATGGTGACGTTAACCGGCGTTAGTCCACGGTCGAGGAACGATTGCATAATCGTATCGCGCTCTTCTTCATTCTCTATCGGATTGACAAACTGGAAGGTTACATTCTTGTTGTAGGCCTTAAACTCTTCGAGTAGTTGTTGGGTTTCGGTCTGTAGTTTCTTGAATTCGCCCGGGAATTGCCCTTTGAGGAACACATCCACAATCAGCGGATCCTTAACGTCCTTGAGAATTTTAAGCGAAGTAGGCGAGAGCGTGTAACGTTTGTCTTGGGTCAAATCGAAACGGTAGAAAAACTGCGTCCCGACCGCGTTGAGCACTATCAGTACAACGAGCGTAAAAAGTAAGGCCTTGAGGTGGTGTCTTTTATCCATTGCCTTTGATCGATTTTAGTTTGTAAACAGTCAGGGCGAGGAAGGCCACGGCAATACTCACGAAATACAAGACATCGCGGGTGTCAATCACGCCGCGGCTCATGCTTTTAAAGTGGCTGTCCATGCCTACGGCGGCAATGATATTCTCAAAATCGGGCGATAAAGTCGAAGCAGCCTCGAAAGCAAAGTAGAAAACAAAACATCCAAAAACCGATAAGATGAACGCCACAACCTGATTCTCTGAAAGTGTCGAAGTGAAAATTCCGATAGCTGAATAAGCCGCAATCAAAAACAACAGTCCAAAATACGATCCCATCGTACTGCCCATATCGATATTGCCGGCGGGCATGCCGAGGTTGGATATCACATAGACATAAATGAAAGTCGGGACAATCGCAATGACAATCAACAGCATCGCACCAAAAAATTTCCCTGAAACAATCTGCCAGAGGCTCAGTGGTTTAGTTAAAAGCAATTCAAGTGTTCCTTGTTTTTTTTCGTCCGAGAAACTCCGCATGGTCACCGCGGGAATCAGGAAAATTAAGATCCAGGGTGCGATGGTAAAAAACGGGCTCATATCGGCAAAACCACTGTTGAGGATGTTGTAATCGCCTTCAAACACCCAAACGAACAGGCCGTTGAACAGCAGGAAAATCGCGATGACGAGATAACCGACGGGCGATCCGAAGAAGGATTTTATTTCTCTGAGGAGTATGGATTTCATTTTTAAGGTGCTGAGGCGCTAAGGAACTGAGGTTCTGAGGCCTTACTTTTGAGATTAATACTTATTGTAAGCTTACTAATTTGTCTACGCTCCAGGCTTCGGGTTTGGCATTGAACAATTTCTTGGTGAACGCCCAGACGTCGTAGAACAATTCGGATTGGCGATAGTTTTCAAGGTCTTCCTCGGTTTCCCAATAGCTGTAGGTAAAGAAAATCCGCGGGTCGTTTTTGTCCTGGTACAATTCAAGTAAACGGTTGCCTTGGGCATTTCGTATCCTGGTTTTCATCAATTCGAAATTGTCTAGGAAAGCCGCGATATGTTCTTCGTGGAAACTCATTTTTACGATGCGTACAAACATGTTTTTTTTCTTTTGGCGTGGCGAATTTACAAAATCCGTTTTATAAAAATTGAATCGTAATGACATCGCGATAACCCAAACCCAGCAAGCTCGAAGCACTGCCCACATTCATCGGGTTGCTCCTGAAGATGGCGATTTCAAGAAACCCGGCTTCATTGAAAATAGCGAGTTTGTCGCCTTCGTAATTCTTGATGCCGTAATTTCCGGTACTGGCAATGTCAGAGTATTTGGCCCAGATATTCTTGATTGGGCTCGACCGACGTTGGTTTTTGTGTTGCATTAGCGGGATCTCATACGGACGGCCTTTGGCGACATCGAGAAACAATTGACGCGAAATGTTCGTGACTACGTTGCCAAAATGGTCAATGTAGACGACATATCCTTTGATTGCGTTTTTATCGGCCGAAACTACGGGCTGCAATTCGGTCATTTGTTTGATCGCGGTGATTTCCTTTCCAATCACATTGAGAAGTCCGCCTTTGGCAATGTGGCAGGCTACGGTGACAAAAACATCAAGATCGGTGGTATCTACAGGCAAACGGTCATGGATGTTGATCGCCACCATTTTCTGCGGGACGATTTTTTGCGTGAGCATACCCAAAATCCCGTTGTCGGCGCCAATGAAGTAGTGGTCATTCCATTGGATGGCGATGTGCTGGTTTTCATCATTGCGTTCGGCGTCGACGCCAATGAGGTGCACGGTTCCTTTTGGGAAACTCTTGTAAGCCGCACCGATGATGTAACTCGCCTCTGCAGTATTGAACGGGTCGATGTCGTGTGAAATGTCAATTATAGTGGCGTCGGCGTACTCCGAAACTATTTTCCCTTTTAAGGCACCGACAAAGTGGTCTTTCAATCCGTAGTCTGTCGTCAGGGTAATTATTGACATAAAATTGTTTATAAATAAAAAGGAAACCGAACTAAAAACGCTGTAAATTTGGAACAAAGCTACTAATTATAAAGCATTTTCTACTAATTAAAATCACTCCCTTTTGAACGAAAGAACTATTGAACTCGAAGATATAGCGCCTAAAGATTTTTGGGGCGCACAGGATACTCACCTTGAGACCATTAAAAAATACTATCCCAAACTCAAGATTGTAGCACGCGGTACGACCATCAAGGCGTTTGGCGAAAAAGAAGTGCTCGATGAGTTCGAAGTCCGCTTCAACAGGCTCATGCAGCATTTCAACCGCTACAACCGCATTGATGACAATGTGATCGAGCGCGTCATCCAAAGCAATTCGCAGGACGAGCAGCGCATGCCCGACCACGAGAAAATCCTCGTGCACGGTATTGGTGGCAAGATCATCAAGGCGATGACGCCCAACCAACAATTGCTCGTTGACAACATCAACAAAAACGACATGGTTTTCGCCGTTGGCCCAGCCGGAACCGGGAAAACCTACACTGGCGTGGCACTCGCGGTCAAAGCACTTAAGGAAAAACAAGTCAAGCGCATCATCCTCACGCGTCCTGCGGTCGAAGCCGGCGAGAACCTCGGTTTCCTTCCCGGCGACATGAAGGAAAAACTCGATCCGTACATGCAGCCGTTGTATGACGCTTTGCGCGATATGTTGCCTCCGCAAACCCTCGAAGATTACATCCTAAAGGGAATTATCCAGATTGCACCGCTCGCTTTCATGCGCGGACGTACGCTAGACAACGCCTTTGTAATCCTTGATGAAGCGCAGAATACCACACATTCGCAGATGAAAATGTTCCTCACCCGGATGGGAAAAAATGCCAAATTCATCATCACCGGCGATCCCGGACAAGTGGATTTACCGAGAAGGACGATTTCTGGTTTGAAGGAAGCTATTTTGGTGTTGAAGGATATCGAAGGGATCGGCATCATTTATCTCGACGACAAAGACATCGTGCGCCACCGATTGGTGAAGAAAGTCATCGATGCGTACAAGCAAATCGAAAATACCGATTAAGATTAGATTCCAATTGAATGCCCTTAAGCGAGAAACCAGTTGTGCCATTCTGGTTTTTCGCTTTTTTTGTGACCTGGCCAAAAGTGTGCGGCCGCCATCGGAATTAATTTAACGATAGCGGTAGTTTTTCAGTAATGTGGTGAATGGGGAAAGTTGTATTTTGCCTTCAGGGAAGGGGCGGATGCGTTCCCTAAAAAATAAAAATGATTGTAAAGTGCAGGATTTCTGCATACTTTGTTAAAAGTAAACCTGTATTCTTTTCAAGAATAGTGCAAACGACCCGTGCTCTAAAACGGATAACCAATCGCCAGATTGAATATCAAGTTTTCCCTACGCCAAGGTCCGCTCCCAAACTCGACTTTATCCAACACCCAGCGCTTGCCTGCAGGCAGGTAAGGTTTGCGAAGCGGGAAAGCAAGGTCGGTACGCAATACCAGGAAAGACAGGTCAAAACGCAAACCAACGCCGGTTCCTACAGCGAGTTCATCAATGAATTTTCCCGAGAATTTTGCGCCGGGTTTATCCGGGTCTTCATTCATGAGCCAGATATTTCCGGCGTCGACAAAAACAGCACCGTGCACTACGCTGATTAGCTTTGCGCGGTATTCAGTATTCATCTCCAGTTTGATGTCGCCCGATTGGTCGGGCAAGAATGCATCGGGATCAACTGGTTCTTTGAAAGTTCCCGGCCCAATAGATCGCGCGCGGAAAGCCCTAATGCTGTTGGTTCCGCCAATAAAGAATTGTTTGATGTACGGTAGCGAGGTCGAGTTTCCGTATGGGTAACCCGCGCCCACATCAATGCGACTGGCGAGTTGCGTGGTTTCGGTGAGTTTCATGTAATGCCGAAATTCGAACTCGGCCTTGGCGTATTGACTGAACGCAACACCCAAGACCTCTTTGGTTTCGCCATTCTTGGCATTGGCGCCCGAGGCCAATCCGGCGACGGTTCCTGCAATGTCGGCCGAGCCTTTGAAATAAATCGTGTGCCGTTTGGCGGTTTCCATGGTGTTGGTGTACGTGTAAGTGTAGGTCGGACCAAAGATTAATTGCTTTTCAATAACCTTGCGCAGCGCTTCATTTTCATTCATTTTTTCCTCGTACAATGCCGAAACATTCGTAGGGCTTACATAACTGATTTCGGTCACGTTGAGCTGGTGTTCCTTTCTAATGTTTTCCTTAAAAATGTACCCAAACGATCCCTTAAACGAATTGAGTGAATACAATTTCGCGCGGTTCTGGTATTCGTAACCAATCGTCGCTTTGGTGCGTGGCATGTATCCGCTGGCGGTTTCGAATTTAAATGGAGACACGAAACGTGGCCAAACCAAAGAGGTTTCTGTTCCCACACGATAGACATCAAAACCTTTGTTCTGTCCGCCAAGCTGTACTTCGAGCCCGCCAAAAGCGCTGATCGAAAGCAATTCTGCACCTTTAAACGTGTTGCGGTTACTCCAACTTACGTTGAGTTCGGTTCCCGTATAATTGGCCGAGTTGGTCTTGCCTAACACTTCTACGCGGATTGATTTTTTCTGCATCGGCGTGAGGTAATAATACGCGTCGAGGTAATTCCCAATCGTGTCGCTAACTTCAAATTGGTTCTTGACGAATTTGAAAACGCCCAAATTTACGAGGCGGTTCAGCGACAGGTTGTGGTTGGTGCGGTTGTAAATGTCACCTTTCTTGAAATACAGTGTGCGGTCATAAATCCTGGGGTTGAACGTATTTTTTGGGTCGACAATAGTAAAATCATGATACTTTCGGATTGTGTCGTTAGTCTTGAACGCCTTTTTGCGCAACGCATAATCAGGGTAAACGATAATATTATTGATGCGATACACTTCTTTGGCCTGGTCGGGCGTTTCGGGCTTGACTTTGACGAGCAAATCAACTTGGTGCTTGCCTACGGTACTGTCTACTTGCACTTTGAGGTAATCGGCATTGAAAAAGAAATAGCCTTTTTCTTTTAGGTGCGTGTCGATGCGTTCGCGTTCGGCTTTAATGATATCGAGGTCGTAGCCGTCTTCTGGTTTGAGGAAGGTGTTTTTGGCCTCATAAGTCACCGCTTTTTCAAACTGGGTCGAGTCGCCGGGGAAAATAACCTGCCTGATTTTGTAACGCACCTGCGGTTTGATTACGAAATCAGCAGTGGCCTTTTTGCCTTTGCGTGTCGAGTCGGCCGAAACCTGGGTGTTGAAATAACCTTTGTTTTCGGCGTAACTCTGCAATACCTTTTTGTTGAATTCTAAATCGACCTTGCTGAACAACACCGGCGCTTCACCCACTTTGTATCGCAACCAATAACGGAAACCTTTGTCTTTTTTGGGTTCGCCGGCGAGATGGTAGAAATACAATTTCGGACGCAATCCCAATACCTTTTTGTTGGGTTTTGGACGCACCATATCTGTGAATTCCTTTTTGAGCGCCTTGCGTTGTTTGCGGTTGATGTCTTTTCCTTCGACTTTTACCTTTGGCCCAACATACAACAGTTCGCCATCGGCCAGGTACTTGGTGTTGCTGCACGAGGCCAGGAAAATCACGAGGAAAGTGTAATATAAAAACCTATTTCTTTTCATCTTTTTTCAATTTAGCCGCTGCTTTTTTCTCTTTAGCCTTTTTCTCTTCACGCAATTGTTCCCTCGATTTGCGAAACAACTCCTTGAATTTGTTGTAGTTCATCGTAATGGTAAACGCCACGCCGGTTTCGACTACCTGTCCCTGCAACGCTACCTGGTACTGGTTTTTTCGGTAGGCGCGTACGCGGTAGCGGCCATCGCGCGTGAGTTGGTATTCGGCCGAAATGTCGCCCGCCAAATTGTTCGATTCCTGGTTGGCCTGTTGTTCGCCTTCGAGCCCGAATGAGCTGCCCACGGTCACTTTCAAACGGTCATCGAGCAATCGTTTTGAAACGCCGACATTCAAATCGGTGCGGTTCTGGCGTTGGCCTGTGGTATAATCGTCGGTCGATTCGAGGTCAAAATCAAGCTCGACGCCTTTGATCAAATCGCCCGCGAGGTTGTTGAGTTGCTGCGAGAGAATCTTGCTCGCACTTTGACGCGCCAAGGTTTCGGCAGTCGCACCGCCCGATTCACTTGCAAACGGATTCTCGCCGATGAAACGGTTCAAAAGCAACAGCGCAAAAACCTGTTTGTTGAGCTCCGACGGTTCCTGGCGCAATTGGGTAAGCTTGATCTGAGTATTGTTGATGATCTCGGTAGACACAGTATTGTTGCCTTCGGGCAGCACGATATCGAAAGTGATTTCTGGTTTGAGCAATTCACCTTTCATAATCAGGTTGGTCTCAAACGGGATGCGTTGTTTGTAGGTGTTTCGCACGTCTTCGGCCACGTTTCCGAGTTGGTCGCCCACAAGGTCAATCGGCGCGGCTTCGGTTTTGTAAATCGCCGTGATGTTGATGTCGGCCTGCGTGGGTTCGCCCGTCCACAAAATATAACTGCCTTCCTTGATGTCGAATTTGCGTTTCAACAGGTTGAAGGTCATCTCATACGTACCCTCGGTAAATTCATATTTCCCGGTGAGCGTGGTTTTTCCCGACGGGTCCATTCCGGCGGTAAGACGCGCTTCGCCTTTGAGTTTGAGGTAATCGCCGTTGCTTTTGTCAATCACGAGGCTCAGTTCGGCTTCCTTGTCAATCTCTATATTCACCGACGCATCGATGCCGCGGATTTTGGTCTTTCCGATCGAGTCGTTCACAGTCACGGTTTTATTGAGTTCGGGATTGTCCTGGTCGATAAATTCCACGATGCCTTCGCGATCCTGGATGGATGGATCCTGCTGCGGCAACACCACAACAAATTTTGTATCCTCGTTGATTTTGATACGGCCTTCCACAATCGGTTTGTCCAAATCGCCTTTTACCTGCAATCGCGTGTTGAGATACAATTGCCCATAATACAACTGGTTGTCTTTTTCTTTGGAGTTGACGGCCTTGAAATTGTCGGCTTTGATGGTGAGGTCGAAACCGTAATTGGTGTAGTTTGTCGTAGCTAAATTCCCGTCTACAATGAGCAGGTTGTTTTCTTCATCGCTGACCGAGAACGTATCGAAGTTGATGCCTTTGTCATTGACTACGATTTCATCGTTCATCGACTTGAAATAGGAGTTGAGCTGTGTAACGCGCAAGGCGATGTCATTGAATTTGAGGTTACCCACGACTTTGGGTTCATTGGCGGTTCCTGTAATCCTGAATTTGCCGTTGAAATACCCGCTGCCTTGTGTGACTTGGCCCATCGTAAAGCCTTCAATGCTTTTGACGTTGAGTTTTTGTACATCGAGGTCGAGGTCAAAACTGCTGCTCGAGGCAAAGTATTTCCCATCGAGGTTGACCTGGTTGTCCTGGCCCGAAACCGCGACGTTTGCCGCATAGGTGTTAGCAGTTTCATTATTCACCTTAACATCGATATTGCCCACAGGACTGTTGTTGAACGTGAAATCCGAAATTTTCAAATCGGCTGTAAAAACCGGATTGGTGTTGATGTTTTTGACGAGCGTATTCCCGTTGATGTTGCCGCTCATCACGAGCGAATCCTTCTGGATGATGTTCGTGATCGTCTCGATCTTGAAATCCTTGAAATCTACTGCAAGCGGTGCATTCGGCGTTGCGGATTGCGATTGGATGGTAATCGAACTTGCGTCTTTGCTGAGTACGAAATCCTGCGCATAAATCCCATTTCGGCCAAAACGGATACGGTTGTCGGGCACCATATTCCAAGCCTCGTAATTGAGAATCAGGTTGTCGGCGAGCCTGATTTCGGTATCGCCATTTTCATTGCGCAATTGCCCGGCAAGCAGGTAACGGTCTTTGTCTTTAACGTCCTTGAGCAGCAAGGTGTAGGCCACTACATCGTCCTTGACCGTCCCCGAAATGTTGGCATAAGGCAAGTTGACCTGTGCATTCTTGAGGTCGTCGATAAAAATATTGTACAAGAGCGCCTCGTCTTTCGTATCGATTTTGACGATCGCATTGGTGAGGTTGTTGGCGCCGTAGATGATTTTGGGCATTGCCGCGTTGAGGATGATCGTGTCGTTCTCTGAATTGTAACGGCCGTTGATCACCATCGGTTCAAAGCCTTTGAGTTCGGGCAACAACTGAAAAAGTACCGGATTGTTTTTCACGACTGCATTAAACGCAAGCAACTGTGGCTGGGTTTTGGTTTTCCTGGCTTTGGAGTTAAAATCGTAATAGCGCGATACCGAGTTGGTGATGGCATCGCCAATTTGCGTGAGCTTGTATTTCCCATCAACCGTCGCGTCGAGTATTGGCGATTTGATGGCTATGGTGTTCCTTTGGGCAGTGGCCGTGGCGATAACCACGACAGAATCGATCGCAATATCCTGTTTGCCATCGGCCATCCTGAATTGGTGCAGCACGATGTTTCCGTTCAGGTAATCGGGATCGGCGGTGGCGATATCGGCTTCGAGCTGGCCTTTGAGTTTCATCGGGCCGGCATGCAGGTTGAGTTTTTCGAGATCCACCATATCGGCATTGAGCTTGAGTTTGACCGCCGGATATTTGTCTCGGAAACTGCCGCTCGAAACCAAATCGAAAGTCAAATTCGGGTCGGCCATTGCCACATCGGCTTCAAAAACGCCGTTGGTAATTTTGCCTTTGAGGTCGGCGTTGCGGTAGTTGTATCGCTTGTAAGTCGCACTGCCGATTTTTGCCCTGACGACCGCATTGGCCGTTTTTGGGTCCAAACTCGTTCCTTTGACTTTGGCGCGCATCGAGATTTTTCCGAGGTCTTTGTTCTTGATTAATTTCCCGACATCGAAGTTTTTGAGTTCGGCATCGGCATCGTATTGCTCAAAATTTTTGCGTTTGTTGTTGAATTTGGCTACGACCTTTGCCGCGCCGTAACTGCTGTTTACATTGAGGTTGGTGATGAAATCGTTGATTTTTCCTTTGAAAGTCCCACGCGCACTGAGCTGTGCAGGCAATTGCAGGTTGGTTGGCAAAGTGTTGGGCGGCACAAAAGAATTCACGTCTTTGGCCGACGTATTAAAGTCGCGGATGACCAGGTCGAACTGCGCTTTTTGTACATCGGGCAAACCGGTAATCCTGCCACTCGCTGCCATTTTGGTAGTGCCGATTCCACTAATTTCCAAATTCGGGATTTCAATGTTTTTTACCTTGCCGCGCACACGGCTGTTGATTTTTAGAATGGCGTTGGGATGGCTTTTGAACGGATTGTTTTTAGCCAAATCGGGCGCGAAGATCAAAAGGTCCTTGAACCCAACCTGGCTGCCTTTTAACGAGGCGTTGACATCGAGTTCGCCGATATTTTTGCTTAAGCTTTCAATCGATGGATAGCCCACAATCAATTCATTGCGCAACAAAGTCTGTGGCGTTTTAAGGTATAATTTTTTGAGGTGCGCCGATTTTTTGCCGTAATAGAATTCGGTTTTGAGCGATTGTACGTTGAGCCCGCTTTTTTCCATGACCGTAAACGCGTAAATGTTCCCCGAAATCAAGTCGCCGGTGTATAGGAATTTCTCGCCGTCTAGGTTGAAATTGCGGATGTCGAGGTGTCTGAAATCGATGCCTTTGTTGGTTGCCGCTGCGTTTTCATCATCAAACCGGAAAGCGATTTTTTTGAGGCTTGTCTGGTTGAGCCTGATTTTCCAGGGTTTTGTCGTGACAATGGTGTCGGAAGCGGCGATGTCTTTGGCCATTTTCTTTTCGAACTTGCCGATGGTGAGCCTGCCTTTGAGCGAAGTGATGTCGAGCCCTTGCAGGTCAATGATTTGTTTTTGGATGTCGAAATTGTTGAATCGGATTAGCGATTTCTCGAGCATCAGTCCGGTGTTGAGCTTTGCGCTTTCGCTGTCGTAACCTATTTTTATTTTTGAAAGGGCAATGTCGCCGAGCTTGAGTTGCAACGGCGTGGTATTGGCCAGCGAATCGGCAATCTGGTTGGTTTTCTGCGCGATTTCCTGTACGAGCTGCCCTTGTTTGAGTTTTACCGTAAGCCCGTCTAGCTGTATTTTTGGGATGTCGAAGAATAGCTTGTCGAGGTCAAATTTCTCGAAGCGCGTATCGAAATGGTGCACATAAGCCGTGAGGTCATTTTTGGTAATCGCATCGTCAAATTTGAAACGGATTTTATCGAGTCGGATTTTGTCGACAGCAATCTTCATCGGCTTGGCTTCGGGATCTGGCGCTTCGTTAGATTCGAAAGCCTTGATGATATAGTCGAAGTTAAAAATAGAATCCTTGTTGCGACTGATGTTTGCGGTAACGGTATTGAGCTCGACCGAGTTGATTTCTAGCTGGTTGTCGATTAATTTGAAAAGCGAAATGTTCACGTCTATTTTACCGGCGTAGAGTAGGGTGTCTTTTTGTTGGCTTTCGAGGTAGACGCCTTCAATGACAACATTTTTGGGCAAACCCAAATTGATGTGCCCGATCCTGACTTTGGTGTGTATTTTACCCTCAAGATAAGTCACCGCTTTGTCTTTTATTTTGTCCTGGACGTACGGAACCTGAATCAAAAGCGCCACCAATAAAAGAATCCCTACTAGCGAACCGACAGTCCATAGTAGTATTTTTAAGCTTTTGCGTACGTACTTATTTTTAATCAAACCGGCAAAAAAATGACGGCCTCTTCAAGGCCAGATTATTGTGATTTTTATTTTGTTAAAGTTAGCCAAATAGTTGCCGCCGCGCGCTTATACAATTAGTTTTTTAAGTTATAAGATTCCATTTGGTTTTTATTGGAAAAAACGGGCAACCTTTTCATTTTTTGGGTATCATAAAAAAGGGAGTGATTGAATGCTCGTTTATTTGTAGCGAAATACGTCGTATTTCTATTGGTTATTCATAAAATATTCCCAAAGTGCACTATATCAACAATTAAGGCGTTTGACTTAGACCTGCAACCAGAGATTTAAATTTCTTCAAACGTACGCAACAGATTAAATTTAAATTAAATAAGCCCCATGCTTAAATTGAAATTTTTATCGGCCTTATTGGGCATTTTCGCGCATTCGATGGCGTTTGGTTTTACTTTGACCGTAACGCCAACCACCGAGACCTGCTTGGGAAATGGCACCTTGTCTTTTAGTGTTTCCAATCCCAATCCAACGGGTAGCATGGAATACTTCATCTATAAATTGCCCAACACTTCGGTTCCTTATGCGTCAACGACTTCCAATTCGCTTGGTGGGCTTACCGCGGGAGATTATAGGGTAGTTGCCATAGAAACCATTGGATCTGCCACCACGACACAGCAACAGGAAGTGACTATCGCCGATGCCGTGGTGCCACTTGAGTTCACGGTGCAGAGCGTCAACCAGGCGTGCGCGGCAGTCAGTAATATTTCGGTTGCGGTAACGTCTGGAACTGCTGTAAGCTATGAGATATTCGACGGGCCGGTTACTTTTCCGTCGCAAACTTCAAACGTATTCGGGAATCTGCCTGTGGGCGTTTACAAAATCAGGGTTTTTGATGCGTGTGGCGTTGGTGTGGTGAGTACGTTTACCGTAACGTTGAACCCGACGGGACTATCGGTAGGACAACCGGTTTTTACAAGCACCTTGCTGCCGTCGTGTAGTACGGTAGTGACTACACAAACCCTTGCGCCGAATCCGGGAACGGTCATTGCTTATCCGCTCACGGTGCAATATACGGTGCATCCACCCAATGGTGATCCGCCGATTACAATCAACCAGACCATCAATTCGGGCGATCCGCAATCGCAAAGCCTTGTGGCAACCTTGCCCACTTATCCCAACCAGCAATATCAGTACGACCTGAATATCAGCGACGCCTGCAATACCGTTACCGCCAATTCGTTTGTCAGCAATCAGGATATCGACTTGCGGCCTACAATCGTAAGTCTGGTCTGCAACACCAATTATCTCGGTTTTAAGGCGGTTAATTTTACACCACCATATACGTTGAATTTCAGTGCTTTTCCGGCGGGATTTGATCCAGCGGTGGCGAACACTTCTTATCCCGGACCTTTTACTGATGCCGAACTTGCTTTTGGCGATGACGACCATCCGGTGCCGTTGGGAACCTACACGGCTACAATCCTCGATGCCTGCGGCAAATCTAAAACCATCACTTTTGATGTGTTGGATGTTCCGCCGGTACCTCAAATTATTGTCACGCACAACGGCTGTCTTGCCAATACAGGACGCATTGTTATTGGTATCCCCAGTTATAAACTGGCCACGGCAATCGTTACTGTTGCACCCGAATCGTATCCGTTTGCTTTGCCACACGATGTCTCAGGTCTGATTGACTCGGAGGGAATTTTGGTGCTCGATCCGGTTGCGCTGGGCGATTATACGATTGCAGTGACCGATTTTTGCGCAAGCGTCATTTCGCCTATAGAAGTTTCGATTCCCGCTTATGTCAACCAACCGCTGATTTATGACCTCAGGCCGGGTTGTGCGTTGCAGCGTAGTTCGCTTAAGCTTGCTTCGGGAAATGCCTCGGAACTCATTGGGGTAACTATAACGGCGGCTCCAACTGGTTTTCCTTTTGCGTTGCCTTACAATGGCACGACAAATATCACCTCCGAGGGCGCTTTTTACCTCGACGATCTGCCTGCCGGAATTTATGAGCTTACCGCAACCGACGCGTGTAATTTCACCAATTCGGCAACCATAAATGTGACAGGCTATGCTGTGACCGCGAGCAACTTTTCCTTGCAAACCAACTGCGGAACTTTCGACCTGTTGTTTGACTTTGTAAGCAATGGTACTTTTGGTGAAACATTTTGGCTGCAGAAGGCGTTGACCGGAGCCATTAACGGTTGGGGCCACCCGCTTACCGAAAATCCGTATACAGAAAATAGCATTCCCGATGACACGAATTCTTATCGTGTCAATAATAACGCTACCAATTTCAATCTCGCTTTCAACGGGGATTTCAGGATTGTGCGCAGTTTTTTCAGTTATAACAAAGGCAGCGCAATCAATACCAGTGCGGCCATCGACAAAAATTGTATTGAGATACTGCAACCCACGCTGCACTTTGAAGAGTCGCTTGAGATTGTCGACGCCCACCGAATGCCGTGTTCTGCCACCGGAAACCTCGATGTAATAGTCGACGTAAACGGCGCCCAGCCCCTGCATTTTACGATTACCGAAAAAGACGGAGTACCATTTGCTTTCGACAATGGTACGTCGAATGTGTTTTCGAACCTTGACGCTGCGGTGTTTACCTTCCAGGTAGAGGACAATTGCGGAAACATCGTTAACCGTTTGTTTGATGTAGGCGCGTTGGGGTCGCTCGTGATAATCAACAAACCCGATGACATGCTCGAGTGCGTGGCGGTTGTAACCAACAACGAGACATTCGATTTATCGGTGCAAACCAGTGTAATACTAGGCGGCCAGTCTCCAACAGATTACACGCTCGCTTATTATACTTCGGCTGCCGATGCCCAAGCGAATGTGAATCCGATAACGAACCTTACGACATACAATCCGCCTGCAAATCCGCAGACGGTTTATGCCACGGTGCGTTTCAATGCCTTGCCGAATTGTTATGAACTCACAAGTTTTGAGCTGTTTGCCGGACAAACGCCAACCATCGACCTCAATGAAAGTTATTTGGGTTGCGATGACAATCCAGTGACAGTGAATGCCGTGGGAAATAACCTGCCAACGACGACTTATTTGTGGTCTAACGGTTCGACCGATGCAGAGGTTTCAATTACACAGCCTGGCATTACCAATCTAACGGTGACGGCAACCAACGTTTATGGGAATTTAAATTGCTCGGTGACCAAGACAATAGAGGTCATCATTTCGGTACCGCCAAAAATCGATCGCATCGACACTGTAGATTGGACCGATGATGAAAATTCGATCAGTGTAGTTTCGGCTACACCGGAGCAGTTTGAGTATTCGCTCGACGGCAGTGACTTTCAGTCCGAGAACATCTTTGTGTATCTTGAACCGGGATTGTACACGGTATCAATCAGGGATAAGTTTGGCTGTGGTCAAATAACAAAGGAAGTTTGGCTGCTCAATTATCCCAAGTTCTTTACGCCCAACGGTGATGGATACCATGATTTGTGGTCGATTGAAAATGCAGAAAATGAATCCAAATTCTCTGTTGAAATTTTTGACCGCTACGGAAAATTGCTAAAGGTTTTACACAAGGGCGAAGGCTGGGATGGCCGTTATAACGGACGTGAAATCTTCTCGGATGATTATTGGTTTGTGGCGCATCGGCAAGACGGTAAAATTTTCAAGGGGCATTTCACCTTAAAGCGATAGGAATTTTGGCATTGCGCGAAAACATCTTACTTTTGTGCCTCACAACACAACACTACGATGCACACAACAATTACTACTACCGATTTCCATTTCCCAAACCAAAAATCAGTCTACCGCGGCAAAGTCCGTGAGGTTTACAACATCAATGACGAACTTTTAGTGATGGTGGCCACCGACCGGCTCTCTGCTTTTGATGTGGTGCTTCCCAAAGGGATTCCGTACAAAGGCCAAATCCTGAACCAGATCGCCACTAGGTTTATGGCACTTACCAAGGACATCGTCCCCAACTGGCTTATTGCCACACCCGACCCAAATGTCGCTGTTGGTCATTTGTGTGAACCATTTAAGGTGGAGATGGTGATTCGCGGTTATCTTTCGGGACACGCGGCCCGTGAGTATGCAGCGGGCAAGAGAATGCTTTGCGGCGTCGCCTTAGCCGAGGGTTTGAAAGAAAATGACCCATTCCCGACTCCGATTATTACACCGACAACAAAGGCCGACAATGGGGAACACGATGAGGATATTTCACGTGAAGCGGTTCTTTCTAAAGGAATTGTCTCCGAGACAGATTACCTCGTACTCGAAAAGTACACACGTGCGTTGTTTGAACGCGGGACGCAAATTGCGGCAGCTCGTGGGTTAATCCTTGTAGATACGAAGTATGAATTCGGCAAAACCAAAAGCGGGGAGATTGTATTGATTGACGAAATCCACACGCCCGATTCGTCGCGCTATTTTTATGCAGATGGTTACCAACAGCGGCAAGACGCGGGCGAAGAGCAGAAACAATTGTCTAAGGAATTTGTGAGGCGTTGGTTGATTGAGAATGGTTTTCAGGGTAAAGACGGGCAACAGATTCCTGAAATGACCGATGCTTATATAGAAAGCGTCTCAGAACGTTATATAGAATTGTATGAAAATATAATAGGAGAGCCGTTTGTGAAGGCCGATATTACCGCAATTGACGCGCGCATAGAAAAAAATGTAACGGACTATCTCAATAAAAAGTAGTGCGAGTAATCCCTAAAAATACAAACCGCGTCCCAGGATGCGGTTTTTTTTTATGGCTGTAGTCGAACTAAAAATATGTTAAAATAGGTGATTCCCGTAACGTTCGGGTGTTGATTGGCGTCTATGTTTAAAATCATTAATCAAAATCTTAATCAAAATCAATCATGAAGAAATCAATTTTTTACACCGTGGCCTTGGTTGCATGCTCAACGATAGTATTTGCATCGGTTGCCCAGACTAATCTAATCCAAAAACCAGTTGTAGTGTTGAACGCTTCTAAAGCCGGTCCATTACACATCGCTATCCAGAAAGGAGAAATCGACCTTGTCAAAAAAATGATCGAGTATGGCGCCGACGTGAACGAAATCTCGTCGGGAATGACTCCGCTGATGGTAGCGGCGCGATACAACAAAGTAGAAATCATCAAATTCCTTTTGGCCCACGGCGCAAAGGTAGATTTTAAAGACAGCAAAGGATTTACGGCCTTGAAGTATGCCGAGCTTTCACTGGCTACCGACGCCGCGCTTATACTAAAGCAGGCTTAATTTTATAAGGCATCGCGCATCGTGATGCCTTTTTTTCTTCTGTTTCTAGGGTTTCGATTAATGTTAAATATAAGTTAAAATTAAGTACTATGCAAAACAAGATACCTGTTTGTATACTTATCTTTGTATAAGAAATTAGTACAAGAAAATAAATCATCATCAAATCATTATTACCATGAGAAATTTACTCACCTTCGGAATCGCATTAATCGCTTTAAGCCACGTTAATGCAACTACTGTAAAAAGTACAGACCATGAACAAGGCGAATCCTTCCAAACCGATTCTCTTGTTACAGAACAAAAACATTTTGCGCCTGTTGAAGACCAGGCCGTGTTGAACCCTTCGGCGGTTTTTGTTACCACCAATCAAAGGTCAATAGAAGAAGTCATTGCCGAAGACCGCAGAATTACCGAAAACAATCTAACCGGCGATGGCGAACTTTTATTCATCGAGCAATCGGCAGAAGAAATCATCGCAATGGATAGAAACATCACCGATGCTCCCAATACCGCCGAAATTCGCCCGTTGTACTTAGACAGGACGATTGAAGACAGAATCGCAGAAGACAACGCCATCATCGAAAACAATGCAATTGAAGCACAGCCTTTGGATTTCACGGCAATCGACCAAAGCCAATTGATCTTTAAAAAAGACAACAGTTTGCTCCTTGGAATGAACTAAGAATAAGTAGGTTTAAATAAAGTTTGAGTTAGTAAAAGAAAAGCGCCCTAATCAGGCGCTTTTTTTATTTGAAGTATGTAAAGGTTTCCTTATCCTTGATTTTGAGTACCGTTTCATAAATGAGCCGGATTACATTTTCTACGTCATCGCGATGCACCATTTCTACGGTGGTGTGCATATAACGCAAAGGAAGAGAGATTAGCGCCGAAGCCACACCGCCATTACTATAGGCAAACGCATCAGTGTCGGTTCCGGTGACTCTCGACGAAGCCAGCCGTTGAAATGGGATTTTCTTGTCTTCGGCTGTTTTGACAATGAGTTCACGCAGGTTGTTTTGTACTGCCGGAGCATAAGTAATTACGGGGCCTTTCCCGATTTTGGTCTCGCCCTCGATTTTTTTATCGATCATTGGCGTGGTAGAATCGTGGCAGACATCGGTTACAATCGCCACATTCGGGCGGATGGTTTTGGTAATCATTTCGGCACCGCGCAGCCCGACTTCTTCCTGTACCGAGTTGGTGATGTACAGCCCAAAAGGCAATTTCTTTTTGTTTTCTTTGAGCAGTCGCGCCACTTCGGCAATCATAAATCCGCCCATACGGTTGTCAATCGCGCGGCAAACGAATTTGTTTTCGTTGAGGATCATGAATTCGTCGGGGTAGGTGATGACGCAGCCCACGTGTACACCGAGCGCATCTACTTCGGCCTTGGTACTGCAGCCGATATCAATAAACAGGTTGTCGATCCGCGCCACTTCTTCTTTCGCGCGATTCCTGGTATGGATTGCCGGCCAACCAAAAACACCTTTTACAATGCCTTTTTTGGTGTGGATGTGTACGCGTTTGGAAGGCGCAATCTGGTGGTCTGAACCGCCGTTGCGGATGACATAAATCAATCCATCATCGGTAATATAATTGACGTACCATGAGATTTCGTCGGCGTGGCCTTCAATAACGACCCTGTATTTGGCGTCGGGATTGATGACCGCCACGGCAGTACCGTAGGTGTCTGTGATAAATGTATCTACATAGGGTTTGAGGTATTCCATCCATATTTTTTGCCCATCGGCTTCAAATCCGGTAGGCGAGGCGTTGTTCAGATATTTTTCAAGAAAGGCCAATGACGCAGGGGTAAGTATTGGTGCGGTGCTCATAAATTGTTTTTTTGGCTAATTTATAAATATTGGCATTACAGTTGCGTAATTAATTATAATTTTGAACCCTAAAATTTCGAGTATGAAGATTTTCAGTTGTTTGGTATTCCTGTTCGTGGTCACGGTCACAACCCAAGCGCAAATTATAGAACAAGACACTACAAAAATGGGTTATGTAATTAAGGATACCGATACGATATCCGAACCCATTCTACTCGAAGAAATTATAGTCTACAAGGAACATCTCAATCCCGAAGAAAAAAAGCAATTCCTGCTCCTTCAAAATCGCGTATACAAAGTGTACCCGTATGCCAAAGTCGCCTCAGAAAGGCTAACAGTACTCAACAAAACAATGGCATCGCTTAAAACCAATCGGGAAAAGAAAAAATATTTCAAAATAGTGGAGGATTATATGACCAACGAGTTTGAGGCCAGGCTAAAGAAACTATCGCGCAAGCAAGGCCAAATCCTATCCAAGCTTATCTATAGACAAACCGGTCGCACAACCTTTGACCTGATAAAAGACCTCAAAAGCGGATTCAAGGCGTTCATGTACAACAATGTTGGGAAGCTCTACGACATTGATATCAAGACCAAATATTCTCCTTACGATGTCAACGAGGATTTCCTGATTGAAACCATATTGTATCGCGCCTTCAACAGCGGCAGGTTGGTAAGGCAGGAATCGGCGACCCCAGTAAATTACGATGATCTTTCTGAAGCCTGGGAAGCCAAGGCCAAAAAATAAACTTCCTGATAATAAAATGTTTGATTGGAATAAAATCTATTTTTACGACAGTCAAACACTTTTTTTATGAAAAAAATTTACTTTGTTGCGGTTGCGTTTTTTGTGGTTTTCCAGATCCACTCGGCAACATTTATAAAAAATCCAATCGGTGGCCCGCAATCCAGCCTTATAGTTATCCCCACTTTTAATCCCATCGCACCCATTTGTTCAGGTTCGGTAGCACCCGAGTTGCCTACCATTTCAACAAACGGCATTACCGGAACCTGGTCGCCATCGGTCATTGACAATACCGCCAGCGCGAGCTACACGTTTACGCCAACCGCCGGGCAAGACGCATCGACTGTAACCATCGACATCACCGTAAATCCTTCACCTGCCGCGCCATCATTTACGATAATACAGCCTACTTGCGCCAATCCAACGGGTACCATTGTAATCACTGGTGTGCCTGGTGAAACTTATATGTTTGATTCAGGGCCATTTTCGTCTTCGTTGGTTTATTCCCCACTGAGCGCAGGTTCTTTACATACAATAAATGCTAAAAACGCAGCGGGTTGTATTTCCGAGTCGACTACAGTCACAATCGGATTTCCCCAGAGCAATGCCGGAACAGACGGCGGCACCACGGTTTGCGATTCATCATCGTCCCCAATCGATTTGTTTTCTTTGATTGCAGGCGGACAAACCGGTGGCGTATGGACCAGAGCAACAGGAACAGGCGGTGTTTTCAACGCCGCGGCTGGCACATTTACACCTGCCGTAGGAGCTACCACGAGCAATTTTGTTTATACCATTACCGGAGTTGGGACTTGCGTTGATGACTCGAGTGTTGCGACGGTTGTTATTAACGCTCAGCCATCTCCCGCAATACTTTCGGGCGACGAGAATATTTGTGTGGGATTGACCACCGTGTTTTCAGCAACTTTATCAGGAGGGACGTGGTCTTCGTCAAATCCTGCAGTAGCTGTTGTGAATGCGTTGACGGGGATAGTTACTGGGATGTCTTCGGGCACAGCAACAATAACCTACACGCTGACCGGAATGGCACCTTGCGTAAACGAAACGGCTACAAGAACGGTCACGGTTAATGCGCCGCCACTGCAACCTAGTATCCAAGGTTTTCAAGGCATTTGTGTAGGCTCATGGACCGTATTTACAGCAGATCCGCCTGGCGGGACATGGAGTTCCTCCAATAATGCAGTAGCGATGGTCGATAATACCGGATTTGTTCTAGGTGGCGCTCCAGGCGTTACCACAATCTCCTATACAATCGCTGGTTCAGGAGGTTGCCCGGACAGAACCGCTGTGAGGGACGTCACTGTCTCGGCAACGCCAATCATTGTTTTGACCTCAGATCCCATCACCGCCAATCAACTGGCTTGCGACAATACGCCTATTACTCCCATTGTTTACACTATTAGCGGTTCGTATTTGTTTGACGTCATTGCAACTGGTTTACCGGCGGGCGTGTCAGGATCTTTTGCGGCGGGAGTTTTTACAATTTCAGGAACACCTACTGTGACGGGAACTTTTTCTTATACGGTACAAGCATTAGGGCCTTGCGGCAACGGTTCTTCATCGGGCAATATAATGGTAGATCCATCGTTGAGCACCATTTTGTTCTGTGATCCGTCTGGCGTTACCACGCCAACGTCAGTGTTCTTCGATTGGGGAAATATTGTTGGGATTACAAGTTTTGAGTTTACTTATTCTATAGATAATGGGCCGCTTGTCAGTAGTTCAACCAACATTTCCCACTATGAGGTTTTCGATGTGCTTCCAGGCCAAAGCGTTACGTTTACACTTACAAATGTTACGGGCGTTAATTGCTTTCAACCCGTTTCGGCCACCTGCAACAACTTAGCGAAAGAATCGTTCGAGTCAGCTGCTTTTGAATCATTTCCCAATCCGGTAAACAGTGTTTTAAACCTGACCAGTTCTAAAACCATAAACAACGTAACAATTATCAATGCATTTGGGCAATCGGTTCATAGTAAAACGTACCAATCAAAATCCATCCAAATCGATATGTCCCAATTGATGTCTGGTATCTACATGGTTAAATTGTCAACAGACAATACTTCCAAAACTATTAAAATCATAAAAGACTGATTACCGTTCATGGTTCGGTTTTGTTTTTTAGAAGCTGTTTCCCGCTATCCGCTATTATCTTTGCCGCCAAACCCCGGCGGCAAAGGATAACCGCTACTATCGGGGCTAGGGCATTAGTTTTCTGGTTGGCACCTTAGTCGCCGGGCGTAGTAAAAGGTATTTTAGATGCAACGTGTACCATCTTCATACGTCTTCACATTAAAAAAACAATCCTTCAATAATCACCATCCCAACGGTTTACCGTCCATTAAGAAAAAATTACCAAATTTCC